>CAWBNI010000030.1:0-288502 GCA_963790105.1 uncultured Bacteroidales bacterium
TAGTTTCATTTCAAAACAAAACGTCTTTAGCATTTCTGCTTCTTTTTAGTCTAATACTACTCAGTTTTCAAAGAGCAAACCCGATGGTTCAAAATGAGCAAAAAAAATCTCCACTTACCCTCTCAGGCTCTCTGGAGATTCCGACACTTTACTAATCGCTTAGTAGTTTTCAGATTCTTACTCTGACAGGCTATTCGCCCGTCTTGATTTCAAATTATGCAACCACCCTTTTCCCGTCAAGCTTTTTGCTAACTTTTTCTAAATTTTTTTCAAATCTCTAGAAAATTTTTTAACTTCCGCTCTTCCGGTACTCACGCGCCGCACAAGTCTCCCTGTCCAACGAAAATGACCATAGTTTTTTAACCATACTTCTGTCAATGTAATTTTTTTTATACGTAAAAAAATATCATCACTGACTATATAAAATATTTTCTACTACATCTTCTAATCGCCGATCTATAACTACTTCTCGTCTGATTATCAACATGTCATAGACATGTCTGTTACTTATCATTAATAAAAGCCCATAACCGGCGACTGGAACGGGCTTTATCGTATATACGCATCATAACATTTTATATTTCACCATTTAAAGATATTGTTTCAATTTTTCTCTTAATTTATACAGAATTTCATTTTCTATTCTTTTAACAGCATGAGGATGAAATTTTTTCCTCTTCCGATACCTGTTTCCGTGTTTTATGTTCCATAATTCTGGAAATAAAAATTTTTCTGTTTCTTTCGGAAAAATTTTCCAGTACATCATGTACTGTAGACAAAACCTCACCTTCAATAACACTGTTTTCAAGATTTGTATAAAAAAGTTCATTAAGTTCCTTTAATTCCGGAATTATTTTTTTATTTTTCGCATCCTCTCTTGCTATTTTTCTTAAATGATCAATAGCAATATTTTTTGCTGCTTTTTTAAATAATTACGTAATTTTATCACCTGTTATTTCACTGTTCTTTGATTTATAAATTCTCAGAAAAATATCATGCGCCAGATCTTCTGCAATATTAAGATCATAAACAAGTAAATATAGATATTTCACAAGATAAGTATAATTTTTATTATAAATCTCTTCAAAAACCACATCAAACGGATCATAAGCCTTTTTCAAAAACAGCACCTCCTGTTTAAAATTATAAAATCTTACTATATCAACGATACAAACTGTTAAATGATAAAAAATTTTTACAGATAATAATTTTTTTACATTCTGATCTGATATTATTATCAATGAAATTACTCCTTGACTTATCATTTTCATTTATAAAGGTCATATTAATACAATGTGATTAAAATTCATTTTAATGACAGAAATAAATCTTTTGATATGAATATTTTTTCAATACAATGAATTCAGAAATTAAAATCCGTACTGTACCAGAGAAAAATTTACAGGAAATAAAATGAAAAAAATAAAAATCATATTATATCAGAAATCTCTGGGAATACCTATTACAAGGACTGATATTAAAGAGATGAAAGAATACTCCCCTCATTTTGTCTGTTTTCCTGAATATTTTTTTGTAAATCAGCGGCTTGGCAATCACGGACAGAGTATTCACAATCAGAATCTTCAGATTAAAAGAATTAAACTTTTATCAAAAGAACTTAACACGGTTGTTATCGGCGGCACAATGCCCGAACTTGCAGATGGAGTCATGTATAATACCACTTATGTTTATCAGAACGGTAAAGAACTAGGCTCATACAGAAAAAAAAATCTTTTCTTTGCGGAAGTCGGCAAAATTACCCCGGGTAATGAACTGAAAATTTTCAAGGCATACGGTTTTAATTTCGGCATTCTGATCTGTGCTGATGTATTTCATGATGAAAGCTTTTTATTTATGAAAGAACATAATGCAAAAATTATTTTCTCTCCGACATTCTCCCTGATTAAACAGGATGAACCTGTTGAAGAAAAATTTAAAAGAGATAAGGATATATATGTAAGAGGAGCCGGTATTGCAGATTCAGTAATTGTGAAAGTCTGCGGAGTGACGATCCGATTATAAAACTTTTCTGCAGGCAAGAAGCCTTATTGCTGATAAAAATGAAGTTCTTATACAGAGTAAAACCGGAAGAGGAACATACTCAATTAATAATAAAAGAGAGATTACAATCGATGAATGAAATAATTATAAAATGCATGAAGTGCGATTCAATTATTGATCAGGAAAGCAGGTACTGCAGCAATTGCGGTTCAAGCATCATCATTCCAGAAAAAATTATCCCGAGAAAATAAAAATAAGCTGGCGATGGGTTCTATTTTCAATAATTTCAATTTTTATTTTTGAATATATTTTTGCAACAATTGCCGGCCAGTTATTTGTTATTTTAAGCGGGAGCTGAACTATTGAATTTGAAACAAGTATTCTGGTTTCATCAATCGGATCACTTATAGGAATATATTCCGGAACACTTATATTCCGCATATATGTCTCCCGGAATTTCAATAAAAGAACCCATGATAGGAGCTTCCATTGAAATTATTATTTCACAGATTATTCTTCTTATGATGGCAGGAGCTTTTACTCCTATTATTTTGTCAGGATAGCAATTATTATGACAGTAGCCCTGGGCGGTGCAAAAACCGGCGAAATTCTCAAGGGAAAAAATTAAGGGGAATTTAATGACAAAAACATTTATTGACACATATATCAGGGTATATTTTTTTTCTTTATAATTAAAGAAAATAAATTTCAAAAGGCGCAATCATTCCGGGGGGGGCGAGGTTGGAAAATGAAAAGAATAGTAAATATAGGTATAGTCGGATTCGGTACAGTCGGCGAAGGAGTGTATCATCTGATTAAGAATAATGCGGAAACTATTGCTTTAAGATCCGGAATTGACTTTAAAAGTTAAAACAGTATGTGATCTTAAAGCGTCTGAGATATAAAACAGGATCCCCGGCACAGCAGTAACGGAAAACTGGAATGATATAACCGGTGACTGTGAAATTGATATAGTAGTCGAAGTGATTGGAGGGATAAATCCGCTAATGAGAGATTCTAATAGATTCGCTGCACAAAGGGAAAAATGTAGTTACTGCGAATAAAAAACTTTTAGCGGAAAGCGGTGACTCTATACTAGAAGCAATTGCTGAGACCGGAAATTCAATAGGTTTTGAAGCGGCAGTCGGAGGCGGGATCCCCTGTATTCTTGCTTTAAAAAACGGACTTGTGGGAAATCATATTAAATCTATAGTCGGAATATTAAATGGTACAACAAATTATATTCTGACCAGAATGCAGGATGACGGAATTTCTTTCATGGAAGCATTGGCTGATGCGCAAAAAAAAGGATTTGCTGAAGCCGATCCGACATTTGACATTGAAGGGTTTGATGCAGGACATAAAATTTCCCTGCTTGCCATGCTTTCATACGGAAAATCGATTGATTACGCAACTGTACCGATTGAAGGAATTTCCAGCATAAGCCCATTTGATATTGCCCATGCTAAAGACATGGGTTATATTATTAAGCTGCTTGGAATTGCAAAATTTACAGATGAAACTCTTGATATAAGAGTACATCCTACTATGATACCGAAGGATCACCCGCTTGCATCAGTAAGAAACGAATTCAACTCTATTATGTTCGATGGAGATATGACAGGGG
Source organism: uncultured Bacteroidales bacterium (assembly GCA_963790105.1). Lineage (GTDB taxonomy): Bacteria > Bacteroidota > Bacteroidia > Bacteroidales > UBA10428 > UBA5072. The sequence continues at coordinate 3,629 of CAWBNI010000030.1, forward strand.
CCATTTTACTCAACGGCAGAGGGGCTGGGAGTCTCCCAACCGCATCGGCAATCGTAAGCGACATTGTCCAGCTCTCGAACAAAAATGAGTACCATGGGAAACTCACCGGCAAAGCCGAATTAATGTCTCCGGAACAGCGTGTTTCAAGGTACTACATCAGGCTGCAGACAGAGGATAGTCCCGGGATACTTTCCCGGATATCAGGGGTTCTCGGAGTGCATAATATTTCAATCGCATCAGTAATGCAGAAAGAAGTTAACGAGGGCTATGTGCCGCTGATTATCGTTACCCATGAAGCTGTTGAAAGCAATATGTTAAAGTGTATTGAAGAGATTGAAAATTTCCCTTTCATAACGGAAAAAGCAATTCTGATACGTGTTGAAGATTTTAAAAATTAGGAGAAAATTGTATGCCGGGATATAGAGCGGAATTCAGATGCATCGCAGGATGTGACGAGAGATATCCTCTTGATGAAATAGTATATAAATGTAAAAAATGCGGAAACCTTCTTGAAGTGCATCATGATATGGACAAGTTAAAGGAAACCTCCGCGTCTGAATGGAAAAATATTTTCGACGGAAGAATCGGAACAAACAAATGGCCATACGGCAGCGGAGTATGGAGAAAAAAAGAATGGGTTTTACCGGAAATTGATAATGAAAATATAGTTTCCATGTACGAGGGAAATACCAATATGTTCTGGGCCAAACGGTTCGGGGCGATGCACGGAATGAATGATCTTTGGGTCAAAATGTGCGGTACCAGCCATACAGGTTCTTTTAAAGATCTGGGAATGACCGTTCTTGTTTCAATGGTAAACGACATGATCAGCCGCGGTAAAAAGATCAAAGCGGTAGCATGCGCCTCAACCGGAGACACATCAGCTGCACTTGCGGCATATGCGGCTTACGCGGGAATACCATCTATAGTATTCCTTCCGAAGAATAAAATATCTACGGCACAGCTTGTACAGCCAATGTCTAATAATTCGATTGTTATCTCGCTCGATACAGACTTTGACGGCTGCATGAAAATTGTTCAGGATATAACAAAAGACAACAGCATATACCTTGCGAATTCAATGAATTCTCTCCGGATTGAGGGACAGAAAACAATATCCGTTGAGATGACCCAGCAGTTCGACTGGGAGGTTCCCGGATGTAGTGATCATTCCCGGGAGGAAATCTGGGAAATGTATCGGCACTCGGCAATGGATTTGAAATGATGTATGAACTTGGCCTGATCAATAAAAAGCCGATGCTGGTTCTGGCCCAGGCAGAGAATGCGAATCCGCTTTATCTCTCGTACCTGAAAAATTTTGAAGAGTTCAATCCGATTACTCCTAAAAAGACTCTCGCATCAGCTATTCAGATCGGTGATCCCGTTTCTGTACAGAAAGCGATTAAAACACTGAAAAATTTTAACGGAATAGTTGAGCAGGCGAGCGAAGAGGAACTTGCTGAAGCAGCAGCTCTTGCGGACAGAACAGGCATGTACAGCTGCCCTCACACCGGAGTTGCACTTGCAGTACTGATCAAGCTTCTTGCGAAACAGAAGATTTCAAAAACCGATAGGGTAGTAATAGTTTCCACTGCACATGGCCTTAAGTTCTCGGAATTTAAAGTCGGGTACCACGAGAAAACTCTTGAAGGGATAAAATCAAAACACGCGAATGAACCGATTAGTGTTAAACCGGATTCGGATATGGTACGCGATGTACTGGAGAAAGAGCTGGCGGAGAGATTGAAATAAAAAGATTTCCAGCATTTTTTTATTTCAATGATTCCAGTAAATATGTCCAATAAACGTAGATTGAATAGTTGATATGACTCCTGCAAAAGCCCAATAGGTTTAACAGGTCCCGCTAAGATTAAATTTCCTCTTTCCGGATATATTGAGAAGAAATAGCTTTACTTATTCGCAATATAACAGTTAATTATTGATTATGATGATAAAGAAAAAATTAAATTGTTTTACAGCAGCATTTCTTATCGCCGGTTTCAGCATGGCTTTAGTTACCTGTACCGGATGGCAGGGAAAGCATTCCTTAAATAACGAGGCAAAAGTCAGAATAAAAGATATTGCTCCTAACGATCTGGGGCAGGTTATGATTTTTGGGGAATCGGACGACGGACCCTCTGTTTTTGTAAAAAACTTTTACAACTCCGGCAAAAACCAGACAGATATGCGCGCGGAGATCGGGAAATATGTCGACAGCCTCTGGAAACTGAAAGGTAAAGAGGTAACCATAACATACCGCAAGAACAATGCCGGCAATCTGGAAGTAGTGGAGATCCGCCAATTGAAAGAATGAATGTTTTCAGATCAGATATTCATGTCTTGAGGAAAATAAAAACTCTTACAGCAGAAGCTTCATTTTCCGGAGTATCTTTTTATTAAACAGCGACCCCTCGAGGAGTCCCCTGTAAAGAAAAAGGGATCTTTCAGCCGCATTTTCTTCTTTACCGCTGTTTAATTCGTAGCCTTCAGTAATTGTATGTATAACCCTCTGTATTGAAAAACTGATGAGTCCCTTGCTCTTCTTCATTGATTCAATATATTTATCTGTTTCAGAGAGTTTTTTCAGGATAAATGACATCTTGCCCGGGTCGCTTTTATCTCTTCCCGAATTTATCATTTCCGAAAGATCAGATGCGTAGGCTTCCGCTTTTTCGAGTACCGGGATCAGGCTGTCAATTTCGGAGAGCATGTCATCAATTCTTTTTTCAAGTTTTTTTATTCTGCCGGGATCATTATCATCTATATATTTATTATATAGGTCATCGATCTTCCGCGTAATTCCGGCTGCAGGATAATCAAACGGTAATTTATCATGCGGGATGTTTTTTACGCCATTTATCCGCACACCATTATATGTAGCATTTATAAGATCACTGTCATTTCTCTTTTCAAACCAGTTCTGGAAAATCATCATTTTCTGATTTGTTAGAACCCTCTCCCCCTCTTACACCTTTTAAATACACCGGGGGGAGAGACGAAAGCTGCCTTCGATTGTACATTTGAGCGTTTGGTCCATATATCATAAATATGGTTATTCGTTATCTGGCTAAAGGCGGCGCCCAGACTGCCGCATATACCTGCCACCCCGCAATTGTAAATTGTATTGTTCCGAACAATGTGGGACCCGATATTTTCTTTGTTCCAGCCCTGTTGTATGGCTTTTACAACAACCTCATTATAATGAATTGAACCGTCCTTTGACGGATCCTTCATCCACACATTCTGGCCCGATTTCCTGTCTTTTCCCAGGGTAATCCCCACGCACTTTGAATCACTGATCTCATTATTTTCGATTATCCAGCCTTTGCTCCAGTGCGTACCGACAAGTCCGGGCTGTTCAGCAGTGGGGGCTGCCCATTGTGTTGCTGCCTGGCTGATATGAAATCCGCTCACCGTAATATAATTCCTTCCCGGTTCGGATGGGTAAAAACAACTTTCGCGCACATTGATCTCAACCAGTTCACGATTGGGATCATGTTCATGGAAGTTTGCATAGATGGTGGTTTGCCTGTCATCGCTTTCACAATACCAGGCATAGGTAGAACCAACATGATCGGTTTTGGGCGTGATCATAATGGGATTGACTACCCTTGTCGGATTATAAACTTTTGAAAGTGAATCGGCCTCATACATTGATTTGCCATTTAGATATACCTCCCCGGTATGGTGCCGGCGACGGATCGGGTCAAACCAGTCACCCATAATTGTATCCTTGTAGGGATTATAATTTCCGAAAAAGGAATTGGGAATTACTACCTTCCATACTGACGGTTTTTCCACGGGCACCCAATCCTTTATTACCTCGGAACCTTTGATCCACACCTCTTCACCCTTTGCAGCGCGGTAGACTATTCTTTTCCTGTCGGAAGTACCTCCCCTGGGCGGATTTATCCGTTCCCGGTAGATACCCTGATGCACTATGATGACGTCACCGGCCTGTGCTGCCGTAGCAGCCGCAGAAATAGTTTTCAATAGGTTTGGAGGCTGAACCGGAGTTTTGATCATTGCCATTTACTGATACATGATACTCATGCGTGCAGGCAGAAAAAATAAATAAAAGGCTAAAGTGCAATAGGTTGAAAATGTTTCATAAGCAATTGTTTAACGTCTTTTAGTTAATATACCGGTATGACCAGCAGCGCTTTCTGTTTCACTTATCCAACCCGTAAATCCGGGCAGGATTGTCGTAGAACCACATCTTCAGTATTTGTTTTGACTGCTCCATGGTCAGCTGTCCGCGCATGATCCGGCGGGAAAAAACCTCAGCCAGGTTTCGTCTTGCTATTTCAAGATGGGCCCAGACAAGTTCGGGCATCGATATAAAATCGCCGCCAAATGCAATTATCTTATTGATAGGTATATAATCCAGCCATTGATCCAGCGCCTCTATGGCCATCCTGGAGGATACTATGTGGCTCCAGGTAAGGTTCAGATAGACATTAGGGTAATTCTTCCCCAGGAATCCGCACTCATTTACATAAGGCATTCCCATGTGGTATATATCGAATGTTGATTTCGGGTGACGCTCTACAACAGGATAAATCAGCTCCGGATTTTTAATATTGATATTACCCCATACCCCGGTATGGATGCAGATCACCAAACCCTCATTGGTCGCAAGGTCGATCATCCTGTCAAAAAGATATCCTGCCAAATCGCTTTGATTCAAAAACAGGCTTGTGGTATCGAACCTGGCGAAGGCCTCTTCAGCTTTTCCCGGTCGGGCGGAAAAATAAAGCAACTGGCATCAAACTTGGCCAGCACCGAACCGGCAATTCTGGCCTTATGAAATTCCTCCTGCATGTAGGCGAAATAATCATCTATCGTTGCCTGAGGATGCTCCTTTTTATATTTCCTCAAGGCTGTTGTAGTTACTAAGTTCAACACGAAGATTGACCCCTTCATAATATCTCCTTCGGGATAGCCATATATATTGGCCTGATTGAGTATGCACCTGATATGACAGCGGTCCTGTAAGATCTCCTGATACCGGCCGGCATAACGGGTTGCACGCATCTTTTCTCCTAACTTCATATAATTTTCATCCGTAATGTCATCCATGCCATAGAACTCCTTCAATGCCAACAATACCGGCTCGGCATAGGATCCATGCTTTACATACTCCCATAGGGGCTTAATTTGCTTCCAGTATTCAATGGTCATCGAATCCGAATCAGGTGCCCGCCACAGATTCTCAGCCGGCATGCCGGCCGACATCAGATCATACTGTACATAGGGGATGAACCAGTTATAAAAGGTATAATAATTGGTCAGATGCTGTTTCTCCGTACATAAGTGCTCATGCGCATCGATTATATCCAGTGTTGACATGTAACGGGTTAACTCCGTTTTAAGGGCCTCCGGATCAGTTGGTGATTTAGCTTTGTTTGCAGGATTATCCTTCAGGCTAAATCCTTGTTCTGGATTCCCGGAATGTGCAGTCGCATTCGAGGTTTGCTGATAAATTCTGAACGGCTCCAAAGCCCAATAACAACACGCAAAAAAGAAACCTATTTATTGCTCTGCAATAAAAATTACATTTGATCATCATATATTTTCAGTAATAAGTTGAATTGATCAATTGGCTATTAAATATAGCGAATAAAATGAACCTGCGTTATCAGGCAGGGATGCGGACCCATCATTCATATCATTGCCCATCACAGAAACGTGGTATTCTTTGGCAACGGTCCCTGAAACCAATAAAGACAACAAAAACAACATGCAGAATATTCTCATCTTATTCTCTCCTGTTCACTTTCTGATGCAAATTGAACTTCCGGGCAACGGTGTATTTTCCCGGGAAGATCAGTAATATCAAAATAAATAAGAAGGACAACGCTTTTATCATGAATCAATTATTTGCAGATATCTGCCTTTCACCGATGTTGCAGAATTCTATCACCGGATCAGCGAGTAATCCGGAAGGGATCAGGGTATAATTTTCAGAATAGGATTTCCCTTCCGGTACAAAACTGAAGGGCCCGTATGCCCAGGGTCGCAAGGGAAGCTGGTGAAGCGGCCCGAAAGTGTTTCTTCGTGTTAATACCACTTCAACCAGTATCTCTTTTCCAGTGCTGACAATATCTGATATATCAGCCTGATAGGGTTGCCAGGCTATCATCTTTACGGGCGTACCCTCAGCGGAAACTTTAACACAGGCAGCTTCAAATCCGGGTACCCCCAGGAAGATATTCTTTTGCCCTTTCCAATCGTCCTTTACAGGTATATGATAAGTAATTGCACCGGAATAAAATGGAAGATACTGGGAAACAATATCCCCGGTACTTGAGTTTTTCAGGCAGCTTTGTAATGATCCTGGCTGATGCCGTTCAGCTTTACCCCGAAGTTACCCGTCAGGAACATGGCCTCGAGGTTCTTGTCGGCTGAAAAATCCATATTGAGCAGCACTTCGTTCTTACCCTTTTTCAAAAGATTAACAGGTATATATATTTTTTTGATGCAGGGATCAATCCACCATCCTTTATCAGCATATTTTACCTCCGAACCATTCACGCTTACCGAAAATGCCTCAGGTGTTTCCATGCAAAGAAATACACTGTCAGCAGGAAGAACTTCAATCTGAAAGGGAAAACTGATTGCCACTTTTCCTTTTACTTCGGGCTTTTTCTCATATTTGGCGGAGAACCATGGCTGAAGCATGCTTCCTCCCCTGAATTTCAGAGCAAAACGGCTGCGAATAGCCCTGTCGATCCTCAGAATTTCCGTGGGTCCCGAAAATTTTTCTCCATTTACGGAATAGGATCCCATATCAAGCACGCAGACATTTTTTTCATTCAATGAATAGTTGAATGGTCCCTTTATATCTGTTTTGCTATTGACGATGAATTTCACTTCCTCTTTCATGTCATTCTGGGGTTCCTCCGAAAGGGTGAATACATGTTCGCCGGATGGAGGAATGTCAGCGGTAATTTCAACGAAACCGTCTTTCAATCCGGCCTTTACCTTTGCAGGTTCGCCGCTGGTGCAATTCCATTCAGTCACCGAACCCTGACCAGGTATCCTGATGAGCACATCCGAATATCCTTTTACCCGGTTCATATTCATCAGAACCACGTATTTCCGGTAGGAATCTTTCCTGACCTGGCAGTAGACGCTGTCAATACCCTTACCGGTTGTCCTGTCAATTACCTGTACCGAGGGTTCAACATACTTGCCAGCCTCATTTACAATCGCATCCTTCTCATAAGCGACTTTCACTGCCTTCGAGGCAAGTTCAGCGGCTTTTTCCGATTTAAGCGCATCAACGAATGCGGGCGGATCCCCGGCGAAAATGACCTTTCCGCCGGCACTGACAAACTGGTCAAGGAGTTTCAGGGTGGAGTTCCGGATGGTAGTCATATTTCCAACCAGGATTACCTTGTAAGGTGCATTCCCCACATAAAAAAGGGCTTTCCCGTCATCCGTTTTGCCTAAATGCGAAAGCCTGCTCATCATTTCTTCATCACCGTAGTCAAAATCAATGCGTGCGTTCTGAAGCCAGCAGAAAAGGCTGCTGTAATTCCTGTCTGTCTTGAGGATATCCGGTGTGTTTCCGGTAAGGTTATTGGCCCAACCGACATTAACCTGACTCCAGTCGCTTTCTATCGGATTTACGACCAGCAGGTCGCAAACCGGTTTTCCCTGCGAAAGCATCAGGCCAAGCCGGGAAAAGTAATTTTCCACGTAATTGTAGTCTTTGTACCAACCCGATTGGAAGGAAATGCTGGCGGGATAGTCCCTTTTTGCTTCGCCCTGCATTGTATACCACGATAGATGCGGACACCTGAGGTTTACACCAAAAAGTGCCTGCCAGTCTCCTGTGGCTTTGTGGCTTTCAAAATTCATCTGCCATCCCGAGCATCCGTACAATTCCGAAAGGATAAATTTCTTGTTCGTCTGCCTGGCCGAGGAAGCCACCTGCTTTACAATCCAGTAATTGTTGTTTCCTTCCGTGAGTACATCCACTCCGGGATAGTCCTGAAATTCATAAAAACGCATAAGCGAACCCTGCATTATCGATTGGGCCATGAGATTGTCCTCGTGCAATACATGTCCGGTGAAAATCATGTTGTTCTTTTTACACCAGTCGGCATATGGTTTTTCCCAGTTTTCAATAAACAGTTCCTGGGCAAGTTCCATATAATGCCACTTTACCTGGTTCACCTTTTCACCGTCTTTTCTCAGGAATAATTCAGGAAGCCTTTCGAGAATATCATACCCGAATTTTTCTCTGAATTTTTCCGGGAAATCATATGTCCAGGGAACATCCCGCGATGAAGGGTTGCCAAAAACAGCACCCCGGTGGGGTTCATCGGTAAATATACCCTTGATCGATTTTCCCAGGCGGTCACCGCATTTTTCCTTATATTTTTCATGGGTCAGACCGGATGAACTCGTCTGTCGCCTTCCGGTCCATGGTATTGGCATAGGTATAGCCATTGTAAAAATCGTCGGGCTTGTCATACGAACGCACAAATGCCAATATTTTTTGTCCGGCATATGATTTTAAGTCGGAATCCTTTGTGATCCGCTGAGAATTGGTGAAACTGGTTGTATCAACAGTGCATGCAAAGGCTGCCAGTGTGGAATCGCTCCAGGAGAATTTTTCAGCCGGCACCTGTATCCCGGTCAAAAACTGCATTCTGTTTTCCTTGTTTTTGGTTACCAGTCCGCCGGCAATTCCGGAAGGCCACCTGTCCTCATCATACAGCCAGGCTTCCATTCCCAGTTTTTCTGCTGTATCGGCACAGGCATTGATCAGGTCAAACCATTTATCTCCCAGGTATTCGGTCTGGAGCCCAACCCTTGAATGCATGAAAAATCCCCCCATGCCCATTTCCTTGAACACTTCTATCTGCCGGATAAGTTCATCCTTTTCAAGATTACCGTTCCACGACCAGAATGGTTTTGCCCGCCATTCAGCACCGGGATTCTTAAAGTTTGATGTGAGATTTTCCAGGGTAAGATCTTTTGCCTCAGGGGCCGGTTTTACTGAACAGGCAGAGATTGTAATAACTGCCAGGCAAAACCAAATGAATTTAATGGTTATTTTCATGATTCGGTTCAGGGTTAAAAACCATTAAATTTATCAAGCCAAAGAACCAGAATCAATACCTATTCTGATCATTCTTATATATAAAATGAGAAATGCCTAAAAAAATATGTTCGCTGTGCCCAGCAGGACAAGGGTAGGGATTAAAATTCCCCTTGTTGCTAATCGCGTCCTGTTCTTAAGAATTTAAGTATCCCCATGATTTTGTAGATTGTGTCGTACCGTTTTATTTTCCCGGCAATGCGACTTTTCCGGTTAAAATATTCTTCAGGATGTCATAATAATAGTAGGGCTGGTCGCCGGGATATTTGTTGCGTTTAACATCGGTGCCTTTTGTATCGGCTATTCCCCAGTGAATGCCATCGCATGTATCATCGTATGAACCATAAATGCTGTATTGCTCCGCCTGGCTGGCCCACTCGGCCCTCTTCTTCCATTCGGCTTCACTGATACGACGCCAATCCTGGGGAGGAACACCGCCATTCGGACAGGCAAAGCGTACCTTGCCATCAACACTCTGGGAGTAATTTCGGTATCCGAAGCCATCCGTTATCCCGGGAAGAATAGGATCATTTACCTGGGTGGTACCGATGTGAAACCGGGAAAGGTAGGTTTTTACGCTGTCAGGAGCAGCATTATATCTTTCCCAGTACATATCCGATGGCTGAAACACCACCAGCATAGGCCTGTCATCTCCAAAACCGTATCTTCTGTATGTCGGGTCCTTTGACCATACATTCCATATCCGCTCCGCCTTTTCATTCCAGAACGAAAACTCCCCTGCAGCGCCAATCAGCATAAAAAACTGCATGTTTTTCTCGCGGCACGCCTGTTGAATGTTTTTTAACATGGGTTCAAACTCTGCCCATAAGTTGGTCCACTGCGAATCATTGCTCATGTCCACAATAATTGTTTTAATCCCGGCATCGCTGATCTTTTGCAGTATATCCTTCACCTGGGTAATATCGCGATAATCGTGTGCCTCCAACCACTTGCCATTGACTAAAAACGTCATCCCCTTGTTATTATCCCTGCAACATATCAAAACATAACAACAGGGATGACCCGCCTTTATTTCAGGGGCCATAATGCCAGACAAAAACAGGATGATCAGTGCAATACGATTAAAAATAGTTTTCATAGTGCGTTCTTATTACTAATTCGCATTTATAGTTTTTAATTTCCATGCTTCCAGTGATTTCAGGACAGCATGACCACCCAGGCGGGTAAGCGCCACATAATCGCCTTTGATATTTTTCTCCATGATCTTCCTTGTCACACAGTACCGTCCCCCGTTAATGAATACCTCAACATACACCCTGTCAACAAATACCTGTAACTGCAAAGGTTTGCCCGGATTCCATTCCCTTACAGGTATCCGGATACCGTCCACGTTGATTTCATCACCGCTCCACATGATATACATACCGCCACTACCCTTACTGTCACAAAGAACATTCAACCCGCAAAATGAAGCGCTTCCAAGTTCCAGTTCGAGATTGATTTCCAATTGGTTGCCCCTGATTCCTGTAAGTACATCATATCCCGCAATAACGTTTTTGGAGGGCAATTCCGTGCGGCCCAGGGTATACCTTGCTGTGCGCAATTGTTTCATGGAGCTTACCGGCTGCTGGATCAGGTACCCGTTTGCATCAAGGGTCAACTGGCGCGGGATTGAGAAACACCCGTTCCACCATTTACCTGTATTCCTTATCTGGGAACCCTGGTAATTTGGCATCCAGTCCCTGTCCCATCCGGGTATCCAGGCTATCAGGTTCAGATTGCCCCGATCATCAGGTAAGGTTTCCTGTGCATAAAAATGGCCGCTGTAGTCCAGGGGACCCTCTGAAGAAGCTTTGAATTTAAGGTTCTGAAGATCCAGATCCCCGACAAAGCAATAGGTCATATCCACCGGGGCATCACAGGAAGCCAGCAACAGCCATTTATTACCAAGCGGCCTGAGCTCAGGTACCTCAAGGTTTCGTAATTTATATTTCGGCCAGGAAAACAGGATGCCTTTATAGATCCATGTTGTAAGTGCGGCATCTTTTGCCTCAAAGACAGGTACATTAACATTGGCGTCGTCAAACAGGTCGGCACAACAGATCATGAAAATACGCCCGCCAGCCCTGAATATAAAGGGATCGCGCCAGTAAATGTCAAACTTCGGCAAACCCGGGTGATCCAGTGACATCACCGGATTCGGGCCTTCATGATGCCAGTCCGCCAGGTCGCTGCTTCCAACAGCACGCCAGAATTTCATCGAGCCATCCTTTACTGAGGAATAGATGGCAACCGGTTTTCCCTGGTCATTAATAATGGTTGATCCCGAACCAATTTCATTCAAGCCAAGATCATAGGCTGGCAATAGGGCAGGCGGAAGGATTTCCCATGTCACCAGATCCCTGCTCCTTGCATGGCCCCAGCAAAAAGGTCCGGGCATATTGCTGAAAGGGTTGTACAGGTAAAATATGTTATACCACCCCTGGTAATATAATCCGCCGTTCGGATCACCCATGAAACCAGCCTTTGGTATTAAATGGTAGCCGGGTCGTGAAGAATCAAAGGGTGCATTCCTGCTGGTTTCCTCAATAGCCCTGGAAATGTTCTCCCTGGTAAGCTTCAGGGGAGGCTGAGCCTGCATGACCAGCATACTTATACAAAAAACAGTACACAGGGCAATTAGCGTTTTTCTTGTTTTCATGAGGCAACTTAATGGATGATGAAAATAGATAATTGGTAATTGATAGTGCCAGGATCGGTTTAATATCCCGGAAACCATTCCATCTCAAAAGCCTTACGCAAATTCCCGAGAATCTCCTTATATTCGGGGTCATTCGCAAACTGGGTCTTTTCATACGGATCCCTGTTCAGATCAAGCAATTGCTCTTCAATTCCAACTGCATCATATTTAATATATTTTAGCTTGTCCTTGCTAACAACCATGCGTCCTATCTCACTCTCAACGCCAAGCGTTTCTCTCCATGTGCTTCCCTTTCCTTCCAAAAGCGGACGCAGGCTTCTGCCCCTTGGATCGGCAGTACCCTGTATGCCGGCATAGTCACAAACCGTTGGCAGCAGATCAATTCCGTTGGAGACAAGATGGGTGCTGTCCACCTTACCTCCCGGAATATGACCCTTCCACATCACCACAAAAGGTATATTGGCAGACTCTTCATACAGTGCAGTTTTGTGCTCCATCCGGTGTGCCGCATCCATGTCGCCATGATCACTTGAAAAGATGATCAGCGTATTGTTCTCCTGACCTGTCTCTTTAATTGCATCCAGAATAGCCTGAATCTGATTATCAACTGATTCCGTCAGCCGGCAGTATGCCCACCGGTGCATCCGCCAGTCGTTCTCCGTAAATTTTTCGCGCGCATTCTCCCTGAATGGTCTTCGCATGAGCAGTGATTTTATTGCTTCCGGCTCTCCCACCTGGGGTTCAAAGTTTGGTGGCAACGGAGGACAGTATTTCGCAAAGAATTCATCATCACTGACACCAGCAGGTTTTTGAAGTGCCTTATCCAGTGTAGCACATTCAATACGGCCGTTTTCAATTATGGCCTTTTCTTCGGAAGAGGATGCAAAATGCCGGATTGCCATGTAGCAGATATCATGCGGATTGATCAACGAGACTTGCATATAATATGGCTTCATCGTGCCGGGCCCTGATTTCTTTTATTGCCAGATCAACAAGACCATCCCGGTCATTATTTGTAATTACCCTGAATCCTAACGAATCGGCAGCAAGCGGAGGGGGAAGATGCTGCTTGCCGCCATATATCAATTCATATCCTGCCTTCTTTAAAAATGCCGCGAGGGTGGTCTGCCTTACCTCTTCCGGTATCTCGCGTATCCTCATAGATCCGTCATTTTCTATAACCGGCATGCCCTTATCATCCTTGAATGCCCCCGCAAACCTTCCGGTCATCCAGCTCACCCGTGCGGGAGAACAAACCGGGTCTGTGCAATAAGCACGGGTAAATCGCACGCCGTTCTTTGCCATATAATCCATTGCAGGGGTTTTCAACCAGGTATTTCCTGCACACGACATCATGGACGCACTTTGCTGATCAGTGGTTATGAAGATGATGTTTGGTCTTTCAACTGAAGGCTTCTTTTCACCATTGCACCCAAATAACAGCAGTGCGCAGGCAAATAAGGACAAATATCTTCAAAATATTTTTACGTTCCATTTTTCATTTAAAATTGAATGAAATTCCTTATTTCCCTGTCAGCAATTCGAAATTTTCCGTCAGACCATAATCCACAAACCGGTATTCCTTGCCTGCGTGGATAGCCTTTGGGATTGCCCTCTTTAAACATCCCCGGCCAGGCCATTCCCAGCGGTTGATTGTTGTGATGGGGTCCCAGTGTGTTGATGAGACTTCCGGTAACATTGACCGAGATATTGTTGATACCCTTTTTCATGAAGCGGGTAACATCGAGCTCATACGGTTCGCTTATGACAACACCTGCCTTGGTACCGTTTACAATCACCTCGGCCACAGTGCCATTCCATTTGTTCAGACGTACGGTATACAGGGAGGAACCAGCGTCGGCGATATCATAGGATGCGGAATAGCCAACCTTATTTGCATAAAAGGGGAGCCCCTGCTCATTCCAGCTGCCCAGGGTCATTGGCTTTGCCGGTACAATGGTAAATCCCTTCGCTGCTTTATCAACATTGAAATTGCCCAGAATATAGATTGATTCCAGTTCGCTTAACACCCTGAATGGCGAGGAGATAATGGTGATCTTGTTTTTTCCTTCCTTAACAAGGGATGATATTTTATACACCCCGAATTTCTCATCGAGCCACCATTTCCCCTTTACCGGTTCAACAGGCTGGTCATTGACCAAAACTTTGAAAAGCGACGGCTGTTCGATGACTGCTTCCAGGTTTGCTGTGTCAACCCCTTTCCCGAGGGTGATCCAGAAATCGGCTTCAAACCCGGTTCCGGCTCCCAGGGTATCTCCATCCATGGTTTGTGACTTATACTGCACTCCATTATCCCATGGATCACCAATAAAACCGTTATACTGATATGCCTTAAGGTTGGCCTTATAGAAATAAACATCCTTTTCCACCTTGTTTCCCAGTTTCAGGTCGCAATAATCAACAGTAAGCACATTCGGCGACGTGCGGTTAACCTTTACGGCTTCAACCGGACTCAGCACAGTTTTTTCTGATGCTTTTTGGTCAGCAGCATTCCCCGAATTTTTCCCATGCACACATAAAATAAGGCTTCCTTTGGGGGCTATATGGAATGAGGCTTTTACCGAATTCCCCCCGGGAGTATTTTCATAGGGCAGAAATCTCACCACTGAAAGCATCCCATTTTTCAATGTTTTCGCCTGGTATTTCCAACGTTCCGGTTGACCAGTCCTTATCGCTCGTATTTACCAGCATCAGCAACTGCGCATCTTTAAGCATCCTCCGCTGATGGTAAAAAATACCCTTCTCCTCACCGGAAAATGTGAATTTTACGCCCGGGGTAACCAGTTCATTAATGATCTCTGCTTCATCCGAGGTTGCGGTTGTCCACTGATCTTTATAATCCATCGAGAGCTTCTTCACTGCATCACTGGCATTTCCATCCACATAAGACGGTATTGTATAGGCAAGGATCTTTCCTCCCTGCTTCAGGTATTCCTCCAGAAGTTTCACGGAGGATGAATTCAGGTTTTCTGTAAACGGAGGCAGCACAACCAGCTTATAGCCTCGCTTTTCAATTACCAGTTCTTTGTCAGTAACTTTGCCGAATTGTTGCATCGCATATTCGGTACCCAGGTCATATTCAACCTGCGCTAATTCGAGGCGGCGCACAAACTGGTGAAAACTATTTGCCAGTGAATCCAGTATTTTTTGTGAATGAGACAGATTACTGCTCGAATAATGCATCCATCCGGTAGTGGTAGGTTCAAGAACAAGGACCGGATTTACCTGTTCCCCGCTTGATCCGAAAACACAGAGCCTGCTGATATAATCAGCCATGACTTTGTAGTTGTCCCACCAGGGTTCATGGTATGAAAACGATTGCGGATGGTCACGTTTCCGGGCCCCGGCAATTGTCATGTACTGAAGATGCTGGTCCACCAGGTTAATGCCCAGCACTGCTTCCCAATCCACAATGCGTTTCTGGTCTGCAAATGAAAGCTCCCATCCGCCGGCACCATAGGTTTCGGATAATATCCTTTTTTTACCAAGCTGGTTGGCAATGCTGCGCACTTCCTTTACAGCACGGTCATTTCCAAACTGGGCACCGGGGCCGTTCCCCCAGTTATTCATCAACAGGTCAATTCCCGGGATATCCGTATAAATCGCCATCGCCATATTGTCGGCCGGTGAGGCCGGTTTAGGCCATTCATGTTCCCAGTAATGGCCTGTAAAGGCAAGATTATTGGCCTTGCAGTAATCGTAATAGGGAACTGCCCAGTTATTGATGAACAAATCGAGCAATACGGAGTAATAATTATGACGGACGGCCTTGTAATCAAGTGTATCAAGGAATATCTCCGGCAATTTATCCTTCAGGTCATATCCCCATTTTGCTTTAAATGCATCGAACAAGGCGGGCGTATAGGGCATTAGCGGTGTATCATAAACCGTAAGAATGTTGCACTCATCCTGAAAAGAACCCGGAACAGTTTTTCCGAATTCATCACCGGCCACCTTTTTATAAGCATTGAGGGTTACATCCAGGAACTTTTCGGTTACCTTCTTTTGCATTACATCTACATAGTAGTAGCCAGCAAACCAGGGATTGGGAGCTGGCTCAACCAGGTAAAACACAAGGTAAATTCCTTTCCGGCTGCGCAGGGATGCAGTATCGGTGGTAATATCCTTCATGCCCCCTTTACCGGATTCGAAAACAGCAATAATTGGATTCCTGAAATCCGCAGGCAATATTTCCATCTGGCTCATTTTGATCATCCGTCCCTTTGATTCGGGCATTTCAGCAGGAACATGACCACCGGCAAAACCCGATGGGTAGCTGTTTTCATCATATATCCAGATTTTCATCCCGTTCTGTTTTCCAACTGTCACGGCATACTTAAAAAGATCAAGCCATTCGGCTGAAAGGTATTCTGTCACAAGCCCCGGCCGGGGATGTACAAATACCTGGTCGATCCCTTTGGAATGAAAATCATCGAGCTGGGATTTGATCTCCTCCTTTGTCACAAGATCATTCCAAACCCAAAGGGGTGCCGAAGTATATTCGGCGGTCGGCTTTTTAAAAAGTCCGGATACATGTTTGTAATCATCGGTTGTTACCTGCGATTTGCTGCATGAGGCAACAAAAAGAACAGCAACCAGAATGAAAAGATAGTGATGAATTTCATGGCTTAATATTATTTGATGATCATTTTTTACCAGGGTAGTTATCCGGGCGAATGGATTCACCTGTTTTTACAGATCCCGAAACAGGCATGTCACCTTAAAAATGAATTGTTGCATCGTGCATCCCTTGGTGCCTGATTCCTTTGCTATATGCAGATAAATCAGCCACCATCTGCCGATTCGATGCACCAATGTTGTCACGGCAAAAACGTTATTGGCAGGGCATTTCAACTACAGGTTGTGCAGATTGCTCATGAGGTTGATCCATATAATTACGTCCTCTACAGGAATAGATTACAACTTCGTGAGTTGTTTATTTAGATAATAGGTCCAGTCTGTCCTCCACAAGGACACAGACAAATTTCTTTCAGGGTGAGATAATATCAATGAGTCTCCTGTATCAGTGAGTTCATAAAAACCGGCCCGTTCATCCGGATCATTATTTGGTTTATGAAGCGAAAGCATGAGCCTTCCGTCGAATGTCCTGAATATCATGCCATGTCCGCCATCACCCGTGAACAGGGGGTTTTCCTGCTGCTTCCAGGGCCCGGCAATTTTTCCGCTTACCGATTCAGCAATGCCTACCGAATAGTCGTTCATCTCCAAAACTCGACCAGATCATCAGTAATTTTCCTTTGGAAGTCCGGTATAAGAAAGGCCCATCCGTAACAAGGGTCAGGCATGCATTTCCCTTTTCATCTTTCATCTTCAGGTCCTGTTACCCAGGGAGCATCACCGGCCCTGAAGAGTGTTTTCGGTTTCCTCTGCCAGGTCGGAAAGGTCATTTTTCAACCTGGCCAGTTCAATGGTGCCATTGCCTAATTGTATCCATTCATGGCAGAAAACCATATAGGGTATGCCGTCCTCAACCCAAAGCGTACCATCCAGCGCCATCCAGTCGGTTGGCGTATGGGATCGGTTCTGAAAAGGCTTGAAGGGGCCTGTAAGCTTATCAGCCACCAGCACCTGTGTGCCCCTTTTTTGCAGGGTGGCCGGCCGGGTATGGAGGGCAGACTGTCAACCGAAGTAAAAGTGACAAACAAATAGTATTTGCCATTAAAGGCATGAACCTCCGGAGCCCACACAAAATGGTGGGCCCAGAAATTGTCGGGAATGATAAACACCGGTTTGGGTTCATTCCAGTGAATCAGGTCTGTACTTGTGTAAACCTCCACTCCCTGCGTTGAATCGATTGTATGCAGTCGATTGGAAATGGCAGCATACATATAATAGGTCCCGGATGATTTCTCCGCAACAATAAAAGGATCACGGATATGAATATCCGAAAGAGAAAGGTATTTCTGCTGCGCGCCAAGTTCAGATGCGTGCAGGATCAGAACAAAGAATATAAAAACAAAAATTAAATGCCTGTTTTTCATTTTATTCAATCATTATTTTCTGCATGGTTAACTGAACGTCACCCGATAATAATTTCATGAAATAAACTCCCTTTTCGAGAGAAACAGGTATCGATTTGATTCCTGTAAACGCTTCATGAAGAGAGTAGACCGACCTTCCCTGAATATCGTAAATTACTATTTCCTCCACGGTTAGTTTTTCACTGTTCACCGTTATCTGATTCCTTGCCGGATTTGGATAGATTGAAATTCCGGCCTTACTTATGTCGGATATATTCGTGGGCAGGCTCAACGGATAAAGCTGGCTCTGGGGAACCACTTCCCGGGGATTCAGTGTGCAACTCCATTCCAGTTTCACATAGGCGTCACCTGTTTTTTCAGCAAAATCAATCCGGATAGGCACTTTTTCTCCTGCCGTTAATGCGATGGTTCCTGTGAATGTCTTTCCTGAGCTCGAGGAAGTCCAACCATCAGCAATAATTTGATTGTCAATCCATAACCGTCCCATATCATTCACCGTCAGGTAGAAGGTATAGATATCGGTAAACAGGGGCTCAATCTGACCTTCATACCTGATATTCCAGAAATCCTTACCGATACTGAAACCCGGACTGACATCGGCCCATGCTTCATCAACCACGGTGCCGATCTCCGAATGAATGGAATCCTGAAACCATTCCCTTCCGCCGGCAGAACCAGCCCAGTAGCTTTTCAAAAGACCGGTTCCGTCACCTGGCAAGGCAACTTCTTTTTCAAGAAATTCAATTTTATCCAGTTTAAAATCGCCCGATTCCTTTTGAACCAAAAACCTGAGATGGTGCTCGCCCGCCTTTAGCACTATATCGGCTTCCCGGGTAGACCAGGTTTGGGAATTCCCGGTTGACGGAAACGTGATCACCCCTGATTTATCATCGTCATCCACATAAATAGTGGCTTCATTATCATTTGAATCAGCCGTATAATGGATCACAGCAGTGAATTTTCCGATTGCATTTACATTTACAGTATATTCCAGCCACTCGCCTGAATTGATCCAGCCAAGATCATACCCGCCGTCTTTCGCTTCAATATCAACCGATTCTGAAGTCCTGTATGCATTACCGGAATTTCCGATAGTTGCATCCTTATAGGCCACTCCGGCTCCGCCATTGTCAAAATCTTCAAATTCAACCGTGCCCGGAATATTCAGTGTTTTAAATGCCGTCTGCGGAACTGATGGAATTTTTGATGTGCTGAAATTATAGTTAAATCGCCTGTCAGGGGCTGATTCTCCGTCGGTAAAGAAGCAGGTGATGTCATTCAGTTGTTGTGGATTATCGGCCCAGTGGAAATAAAATTCGGGGGTACCCGTTTCCATCATGACTGCACTGCGGGGAATGCTGATTTCCATTTCGTCACCAGATACTGCGTAGGGAATTACTGTTTCATTTGACCCAGTTCACACCATCCCATTGTTTAACCGTAGTTTCACTGCCTGATTTTACGCCGTAGTTGACAACGTAATCATATCCTTCCCAGCCGGTTCCCTTATTCCGGTCCACATCCAAAAACAGGAGCATCCAGTTCGGATCGGTGGAGGGGGTTAACGGAGCGGCCGTTTCAACATAGAAACTGATGTTCTGATCATCAAAGGCCACCCTGCTGGTGATGATATCGTTTCTCCCTGTTTCATTGGTATAGTGAAGTCCGCCGTACCCGTTATGATTACGGTGAAATACATCTCCTTTCACATCGCGGAATTCATTATTCACATCCTGCCAGTCGCCGAACTGTCCGTCAATCGCAATGGTATGGGCACTCTGGGGCTCAATGCCCGGTCTGATCCCCTTATATTTCCGGATATTCTGAGTCATCTGCATATAATAGTTATCGGAGTACCCATCTTTCATGGGTTGAACGCAACGGTTAAACTCTGCATTATACTGATCAACAAAGAAATATGTACTATTTCGACGCATAAACGAGACAGAACTGCCACTAGAAGGAGGATATTTTCCTGCCGTCCATTCATTCCAGTCATTGATATAAAGCATATCCGGATCCGTCTTTAAGGCCTCGTCCCATCTATCCTGGAAATAAATGCCATATCCTTCGGGATTCTGAACTGTTTTACCCAGCCAGGGAACATAAGCACTTACAGGCTTGTCGTATTCATTCAGTACCGGCTCGCCAGTCTGGCGGCGCCATGATTTGCCCACCAGACTTGATGGATGCTGTGCCGGGGTAACAGCTGCCTGTTCTTTTATGCCATTATGGGTAGAAACCAGGTTATCCGGATTCATCGACTTTACGCTGCTATTATCAAGATCATATCCAAAACTCCAGTTATCCTCCGTGCCAACATACCGTTTTCCGGCCCATTCATAATATCCCCACCACATTGACCGACACGTAAAGAAGTTCTTCACCTCTTTTGTATAATCCGTGTAATATTCCGATGTATAATCCGGATCACCGTAGTGCGGATTGTTTACATTGGTTATCGCATCCGGGTCATAGTGCGGATTTGGGTTCAGCACGGTTTCCCCTCCACCGGTATACAAAGGCGTTCCATTGTACAGGATAAGGGGCTTTCCGTCCCAATAAAACCAAAGATCTTTGAACCGTTCATTTTTATAAACCTGGTCATAAAGATCCTGCACTACTGAAATAACAGGTCCGTTAAAGGCCCAGAAACAGAATTTCGGAACTTTGGTACCTTCCAGTTTCATCTTCTGCATGGTTTTGAAAAGCACTTCCCATTCATCCCAGTATCTTACCGCATTGGTAACATCCATAACAAGAACATCAACACCAGCCTCTGAAAGCATAGCCATATCTTTCCTTATCACATATTCGTCCTGGCTGAGAAAATATCCCGTTTCCGGTTCTCCCCAATGATACGATCCATCTTTCCAAAGCGGATTGTTAGCATCCAGGCGGGCTGACGGATCGGTCTTCAGAATTTTTGATACATCGGCAGAATAGGGACTTGTCACGTCGGCAAAATGACCCTCGGTGTGCCAGGTAATATAGAATATGCTCACTACCCTTCTCTTGTCATCTTTTACAGGACCCACTTCATCATATGAAGGAAGATTCCGTCCGAGGGCATCGGTGGCTACCCAGGTGTCAGCAAAAAGATCGCGGTATGCGCTGTCCACGGCAACCGTGTCAATAGGCGGCTCAGCCCCGTTGTTGTAATCAATTAAGGCACTGTAAAGCCTGAGGGCTGCATCCCGCTGGGCAACGGCGACCTTACCGGTAATTTCCACCTCCATATCGCTGAAGGTTCCGACAACCTGCATGTCGGAATTATATACCGTACCCGAGGTATAGAGATTCCCTGTTACACCTCCAAGATCTATCCGGATATAAGGAGCATTGTTAAAATATACATAGATGGTGGTTCCAAAATCTTCAATCCGCAAGGTTCCCCTGTCTCTCATGCTGGCAACACCTGAAGGTGCCGGCACGGAAATCCGCGTGGCTAGCGGTAGCATCTCCGTTGTAAGCACCTGAGGTCTGAACTATCATGGAAGTCCCATCAGCGGATGGATAAAATGCAATTCCTTCCCTGTTGAAACCCGGGATCGCCGCCAGCCGGCTCCTGCAATTGGTCGGGTGCGAAAGGATTTGCCCGTATGACCACTCCTCCCCGGTTGCTGCCAGCCGAGTAATCTATTTCGGTTTGAATAATGTACGGTGTGTTGTATTTTATTTTTGAACAGATCAGGCGCTTGTGTATCCAGGAAAACTGCAGATACCCTGAGGCAATATCGGAGGCAGTAAAAATATTCTGTTCCATGGCGTTCCATTGACCATAGAACTTGGTATAATTCCAGCCTTCCGTGCAGGGTTGAAAGTCTGGCTGTACTCAGTGTTATAAGTTGCACCTGGTTTATCACTGTCAAATGATGGTGCCTGTGCACCAACTGACAAAACATTCAATAAACCTGCAAGAATGCAAACCGTGAAAAGTCTCATAATTATTGGATTAAATTCCATTAAATTTAAGAAGCAGGAACCATCCTATCAATATGTATTCTGGGCATTCTTTTATACAAATTGAAAAGAGGGACGAGGGACTAGGGACAAGGGACAGAGGAGTTCTGCGCGTTTTGCAGTCGTGCAGTCGTGCAGTCGTGCAGTCGTAGACAGTCTACTGCATCTTACGTCTTACAATCTTACATCTTACGTATCTCTACGTACTCCTTACTCCTTACTCCATACTCCATACTCCATACTCCTGCACTCATCTTCACCTCTCATCTCTCATCTCTCATCTCTTCTACCAGAAATCAGTCTTCGGGTGATTAATTACTGCTCGTCACTCGTCCCTCGTCACTATTCTCACCGGGCCCAGTAATCCGGAGGTTAACAGGAGCTGTGCAGGATTTAACTCCACATTGGTATGCGTTCTGCGCTTTTCCGGTGGCAGCCTCATGTCGCCAATCAGCCTGTTGGGCCAGAGGTTCACCACCTCTATTTCAAGTTTATTTTCTCCTTGCCGGATAGTCCCGGTTATTTCTACCCTCCCGGGTTGACACCACAACACACCCAGGTCTTTTCCGTTGAGTCGTACCCGGGCAGTCTCTTTGACTGTACCCAAATCCAGAAATAATCGCTGACCCGCTTTTAACTGTGTAATGCTGAAAGTATTCCTGTACGTGGCAGTACCGCTGAAATATCGGATGGCCGGTTCCGGGCGTTTCGTCCAGTCATCCAATTTGTCGAAGACAAATAATCCACTGGCCTGGTCTCCGCTTAGTCCATCTACCGGATAAAACCATTGTGTATCGAATTGAACCTGCCAGGGACCGTCAATTTCCCTGACATTGTAATACACAGGAAAGTTGACATCTGTATTTTTACGGTTTCCGCCTTTTGCTAAAGGATGGCTTTTCCTGAAAACAACAAACATGGAACCGTAGGGCTCAAATTCCAACGGTATGGCTGTAAGTCCGTTCCCGGATTCAAACTGCGGCAGCAGTTGTTGTTCACCGGTTACAGGGTTCCAGAGTTCCGGCTGCATATCACCTACCCGAAAGGTACACAAAGCAGAAAGTTGCGAGGATCTCCGGTTCGTCACGAAGTAAATATCCTCCTCCGGTGTGCGGCGATGGATAAAATCAACCAGCGCATTATCCGCCTTACTTTGGAAAGAAAAATCGGGTGGCACCTTCGCCTTTGCCAGCACCTCCCGTATACTTTTACCATTGATTACGCCTCCGTTTCCCCACACCTCATCGACTATATCTTTGAGTTTCTGCTCACTTTCGGGATAACCAGCAAGTCCGGGAGTACGAACTGGTTTTGGACCCATCACGGTAGCCCCCGCTGCTACAAGTTCCTTGATTTTCAGGGCAACGTTTACAGGGATCACAGGCCGGTCAGGTAACACCAGTACCCTGTAACTCATACCGTCCGGTAAAACAATTCGTCCGTCTTTAACCGACAAACGGGTAAGCAGGATCTCGGTATTACAGACGTCATAATCATAGCCGAAGCCCCTGGATGGATCTATATTCTTGGGCGGAACAACGTTGGGCACCCCGTCGCCGTTGTAATATAACACATCGGCCACAAAGAGTCCTTGCTGCAGCATATACTGGCAACGGGATAAATACTTCAGGAATCCCTCACTCTGATTCCACCAGGTGATGTTCTGGTTGAAATGCGTACCTGCTGCAAAAACTTTTCCGGGTTTTCCATCTTCAGTTCCCGAGGTGGCCGAACCATGGATGGTCATTGCATTGATACCCTCGCAAAAAGCGATATTTGCATACAACACAAGATCAGCAGCTGCTACACCCCAGTGAGCGCGCTCGCCCGAGGCTCGTAAATGATTCTGATGCCGTTATCTTTTTGCCATACAAATGGGCTGCACTGGCAGTTTGTTTTGCATTTATGTTTTGTGCTGCTTCATCCCAACCCGGAGTTGTGATGGCGTGATTATTGGCGGGAGCCTCCTGGTTCTCCTTCCAGTATTCATTTTCCCAGAATTCTGCAACCGGCACATCCATTTTACCCAGGTTCATCAGGCCGTCGTTACTAAACAAAATCGGCAGATTCTGACCTCCGGCTTCTGCCCTCACCTTCATGCCGCTGGCATGGGCAAGTTCAGCCCAACGTTCATAATGTCCTTCTGCCACACAATCAGCAATTGTTCGCCGTACATCTGCCAGGAAACGATCCGTAATCTCTGTACTGCCAACGATTTCACCGGACAGGGCTGCCAGGTAAGGAGAAGGATCATAGCCCCTTCTTTTTTGAAATTCTTCCACGAGCCTGGGTGTCCAGGAGTAAACTCCGCCAATTTCCACATTGTCCTCATGGAAATACTGAAAAGTACTGCCAACCAATGAGCCGGCATCGCTGATCAGCGGTTTCATTGCATTCTCAAAATTCTGTTCTGACGCAGCCGTACTAAGATAATCCGTCAGCAAACCGCCTCCCCCGTTACCTATTCCTGTAGTGGTTCGTCCAATCCGAACCACCTTCCAGATACCCGGTGGTATATTCCATGTAAGTATCCCGCTGTCGGAAAGACTGGCTGTAAGATCAATCATTTCAGAAGCCTGTAAAACATGATCGCCTGGCAGGCTTTTCAGATCTTCCTGTATAAACCGGGTCTGATCAGCCTGGCGGGTTGTCATCATTCCCAGGGGATTCGTCAGTGCCCGCTTGGCTGCAAGGCTGGCAACGCGTTCTACTTCCAAATGGGTACCCAGGGCAAAATCACGGATACTGGCCTTAACCGGCACTCCAATCCGAAACCAGCGGGCTGTGGTGGCAGGAACCGCTTCATATACAGGGTTCCATTGAGGCCACGGACCTTCAAGTGTAGCGATGTGCCTGAAAGTAAGGCCGTCGTCCGATGCCTCAATGTCCACCTTGCCCATAATGGCAATCCAGGCCCAATCCACCGTATGAGGTTTGCCGAAATCTTCCTGAATCCATTGCCTCCCATTGTCTCCAGCGTTCCAAACGGTGTTATAATTCCCATCCAGCAAATTCCTCAATTCCTTCGGATTGCTGCTTACCGTAATAACCGGGAACAGATCAGTCTTTCCGTCTGTATACGGAAAGGCCTGCACTGCAATATCTTTATAAAGAGATCCCTTACCGGTAGGTTCTGTAAGTCTTCCTTTAAAATTCTGCGGACCACGAATGACCGTATCGGAACTCACTACCATCCAGCTTGAATTTTCCGGCGTAACCCATGGTCCGCCAGACGGCCAGCCTGCACAGATATTTACTCCCATTTTCAGTCCCAGCCGGTCTGCCTCGCTTTACAGTGTGCCGGAATAGCACACGCCAGGCATCTCCTGCATAAGGCACACCGGGCATTCCTCCATGATCAAACAGCAGCACACCTCCGACTCCTTTCGATTTGAGTTCCTCCATATGCTGAGTAATATCCTCCGGGGTAATTTTACCGTACCACCACATGAATACCCATGGCTTCGCGGAATCCGGCGGATTCCTAAATCCGCCGGCAAGGTCATCTTTTACCACTTTCCTGATGGAGATGTCCTGAACAGGATCATTGACCAGGGAAACGGATAAAACGAATACAGGATTGAAAATGACTATGGAGGAAGCCATAGCTTTCGGAACAGGCTTTTAAGTTTCATGAAGTTTTTGTTCCTGCATAGGTTATTTAACGGTTGGAAACATAAAAATGGCTGCATCCCCTGCATCCAGTTCCATTGAACTGTCATACACGCTGGCAGGGACGATAGTACCGTCTTTCAGCACTTTTTTTACTGATTCGTCACCGTAAACAGTAAGATTGATACTGTTGAGGAAATTCTTGTTTACTACGACGAGAAAGGAATTTGCACCGTTTTCCAGCACTGAAACAAGGATGGGTGCACCATTGGAGTCCAGGACCTTGATGGCCGGAGGTAAGACTGCTCAGCCGTATTGTGCCTATGGGTATCCGGCCCAAACCGGCATGCCTTACCGAAACCACTTTTGATCCCAGGAAAACACCGGAAAGGTTTTGTATCTCCCGGCTCATCAGTTTCACCCTGTCGTAAACAACACTTCTTTTACCTGTTACGCTGATAGGTGCTCCCCGCTGGTCCTCGCCCGGAGGTGTGTCAATAGATGTAGCGGACCAATAGGTAAAATATTGAATTCCCTGTGCCCCGTAGGCAAGGTCACTGTATACCTGAAGTCTCATGGCTGCAATGGTCTGGGGTGTCACATGATCTTCGTCGTAATTGGTTGTCAGTGCAAATGCCCAGAATGGCAATCCTGATTTCTTTGATGCACCCGCAACCTGCTCCAGATTCTGATACCAGCTGACAGCAAGATGGTCTTTAAATACCGGATAGTAATCAAATGAGATAAATTGCAGGGGTAATTCCTTTATATACTCATCCACATATTTTTCATAACTCTTTGTACCCAGTTGATTGGAATCTGCAAAATTCGGGAACAGGTTCGCATAACAAAAATGGTTATTGTCAATCTTTTGTATTTGTTTACCCCAGGCCCCCAATTCAGGGATCATTTTAATATTGGGTTCATCGCCCAGGTGATAACCTGCCAGGGCCGGATGATTCATAAACCGCTGGACAGTTTTGTCAGGATCGGTTTTCAATTCCGGACAGGAAGCAATGATTTTGACTCCAACCTTGGCAGCAGCATCGAGCGCTTTCTGCAATTCATCAGCATTATTGTAAAAACTGAGTGAATGCGTTATGCCGGCATCCTTCATTTCCTGGTAACGTGGAACAGTGGTTTCACTGGCAGGAATACTGTACCATGCCAGGATGGGAATCTCTCCCCTGTTTTGTAAACGTTCCTGTGAAAATGCATGATGCTGAGAAAAGAATCAGCATCATACTGAGTAAGAAAAACTTTCTTGTGCTCATGGGTTATGAATTAGTTATTATTTTTTATACTGAAAAGCATGCCAACAACGGTACATGCCGGAATCTTCAATTTGAGGTTACCCCCGTCCGATACTTCCAATTTCTCATCTTGTGTGACAAATTTTCCCCCGGTTTCCTGTGTCAGGGGAATCAGGAACTTTGCTGGAACATCTGCCTGTGGGGTAAAGTTGAGCAGCGATAATTCCAATGTTCGATCATGTGGCAGTGTTCCGGTTGATTACGGTAACATAGATACTTTTACCATCGGGAGCCAATGATGCACACAGGTCGATGTCCGCATCAGCGGCCAGGGAGGAAGTCTTCAATAATCTGTTGCCCTGGTGCGGGGCAAACAGGGCAAATACCTCTCCGTCCGGTTCGAGTTCGCTTGTCAACGGATCCACCTTAATGGCACCTTCCGTGAACGGCTGGAAATAACCTGTCAGTTCCAGTTTAAGATTCTCCGCCTCCCTGCAGAACATATTGAGCATGCCCGCGGCAAAAACGCCGCTGATCACATCCCCCGGCCGGTCCCACATCGTGTTCCATTCGTAAAAAACGATTCCGACACGCTTTTTCCCGGCATTTGCGTTGTCAAGCAACTGACGCTCCGACATCAGCGATGGCAATATATTCATCGTAGGCACTTTTGACATTTGCACCATGCCTGCATAATCGGGGCCATAATAGCCGTCCTGGATCAATTCAGGAAATTCAGCAGATTCAGTCATTTGTTTTATGATCCATGGTTGCCAGGCAGTATCCGAAAACGGGGCACAGCGAATGGGGGTAATCCCGGGATCCGCTTTCATCATGGCTTCTGTAAACCGGCGACTCAGGGCTGTGCAGAATTCCGGATCCTTATTCTTCACCAGGCTCATCCCCCAGATTTCATTGCCCACATACCAGTATTTAACGTGGTAGGGTTCAGGATGACCGCGGTCAGCACGGATTTTACCCCAATAAGTATCCACTCCCCCATTGCAATATTCAACCCAGGAAGCCGCTTCCTCCGGAGAGCCTTCTCCGTAGCGGATAGTGATGGCCGGTGCACAATTCAGTTCACGGCAAAGAGCGATATATTCATCAGTACCGATCTCGTGATTGTCATATCCGTGAGAGTCGGGTAAAAGTCCCACCCATTGTCCGGGTCCGATCGGAGGCCGCTTGTCAACAGGCAGGAGTCCATCCTTCCAGTTGTAATATTCTGCAAAACATCCGCCGGGCCATCGCAGGCATCCCGGTTTGAGTTCTTTAAACAATTCCACAACGTCGCGGCGCATGCCGTGAAAATTGTCGGCCGGCATCAGGGATACGGCACCTATCCAAACGGTTCCGGGTGTTTTTAAACGAATCTCGAGCCGCCCGCCCTTCACCGGAACGGGGGATACAAATTCACCGCTCCAGAGTTGCCAGTCACCTGATCTGGCTATGGTTTCACCTGAAAAAACAACATGGAAACCCGGCCGGTCGACTATTTGAAGGAGAACTGTCTGATCGACGTCTGATTTCGTCCACACCCGGAAGGCATATTTCACATCTTTGCCGAAAGACAGCCAATTATGCTGTTGCCAGATGCCGCAGGATGTACCGTCGTTGTTTTCCAAACGCACTGAATGGTTGCCGGCATAGGCCACCTTGTCATCGATCGACACACCCCTGCCGGTAAGCGTCGTCCATCCCATCGGCAGTCCGCAATCTGTGGCAGCAAACTTCCGGTTATCAATCATTTCAGCACTGATGCCCTGCCATATAGCCCGGCGGGTGTGTTCCAGGTTATGGCCAAACAGCAGGGGCGAAATAACCTCACCCGTTGAATTTGCATCAATAACCACATGTACCGGTTCCTGGGCAAAACCTGTATTAATCCGCTGAACAGCAGGGACAAAATTATCAGAAGTAGAAAATGCCTTTTTCATATCTCACCCTGCCATGATTCGCCGGAATTCAATGTTTTCAAGTCTTTCAGGGATTTTGTTCCACATCCTTCAAGAGATACTTTTGAAAAATCAAGCCTGCCATTCAGCACATTCAGTTTTATTTGTTTCGATCCCTCATTTCTGAGAAATTTCGACGGTTCCGTAAGCATACCCGTTTGACCAGAAATATTGACCCGTGATGTTGCCAAATGTGATTTCTTTGGTAACCCCTGAATAATGAAATCCGGTAAGTGCAAGCACCGCCGACCAGCTTGCCATAGCCCTGCCATAATGGTGACCGCATTCAGCTTCGTCAAAAGGACTTCTTTTTCTTCCGTCATAGCGGTTCCGGATGTTTTTAATGCATAATAGTCCGTCCTCCTTTTGTCCTTCATAGATCATGCCTATGGCGGCGACATATTCAAACCCGGTCATGACTTCGGTAAAATAGGGAAAAGGATTTGCAGGCCTTGATCGCGGGTATGAGGCCATAAGCAGGGCTGCTTCATCTCCCAGCGCATAGCTCCTGAAGCAATTGAAATGGTCTGAAAGATCAGGCTGATAATTATATTTCATAATGCTTTTCAGGGTTGTTGAAACGTTTTCCTTTTTTACCAGGTATCCCAACCCGCATACATGTGCAAGGTACTGACCCACCAGTTGATCCACAAGACAGCCTTCTCCAAGTTGATAATCAGGGTTGCCGTAATCAGAAGAACCCATTCCCACCAATTGTTCTTCCGGAATATCCTCTTTTTTAGGCACAATAATTTTATGAACGTAGTATTCCCCGTTAAATAGATTTGCATCTGTCCAACGGCTGCCCGATTCAAAGAGTTTTCTGCACTTTGCCGACATTTCCCGGTCTTTCATGTAAATTGCCATTTCTTCCATGGCACGCAGGGCACCCAGGTACCAAATGGTCATTTGCGGGTTGGGTCCATAATATTCAACATCCATGGTATTGTGCTGAACTCCCTCCATCACCCCATCCTGGTTACCATCCCACCCTCCCTTGATCCATGCATAGCTTAAGGCACTTTTTGCGCTGGGATACAGTTTTTTCAGGAAGGCATCATCACCGGATAACTGCCATTCCCTGAACAACTTTATTATGCATCCCATCTGACCGTCGGCAGCAACTTTTGCAAAACCAGGGATATCATCGAGAGGCAGTTTTACCCGGAAACTCATCAGTCCTTTTTCAGTGGTAGCCTTACCAAATTCAACATTTCGGAATGTACGCGCCAGATCTCCAAAAAGAAAGGCAGTAGCTGTTTCGTAATTCCACACATGGGTGCAGGTTCCGAAGCAACATCCCTCCTTGTCTCCACATCCTTCCCATGCATACAGGTTTCCGTCCGAAAGCCGAAAACAGGTCTGGGTCCTCAGTGTGCTGACGTTAAACAAAGCCGCCTCCTTTACTTCTTCAGGAAGATCGCTTTTACAGAATGCGCTGACAAATTCAATTGTTTTGTTTTCCAGTTGGTTTAATTGCGGGACAGTCTTGCCGGCTACATCCCAGGCACCCGCGTATTTTGTGGCATAATAATTTTTGAGGGGTTTTGACGACCAGGCTGTCCTGTTCGGAAAATACCAGGTAAGCAGCAATCGGATGGTCTTTTTTCCATTGGCTGGAAGTATGTCACTAACTGCCAAAGATGCCATGGGTTTGCTGGAAACCTCGTCCTTTCTGTTCTCAAGTTGTCCGTCTGCAGACAGATCATCCCAGAAGTCAAGCAATGACGACCCCCATCGCTCAGGGAGCCATGCGGTCCGATAGGATATTTTACCATCCGAAGTACTTACAAGGGC
The DNA here is from genome assembly GCA_963790105.1 of uncultured Bacteroidales bacterium. Lineage (GTDB taxonomy): Bacteria > Bacteroidota > Bacteroidia > Bacteroidales > UBA10428 > UBA5072. Next base: position 34,015 of record CAWBNI010000030.1, read on the forward strand.
CATCTCTCCCCATTGATCAACAGAATGGTCAGCCCCTCCGGATGAGAAGAGTATTCCATGAATGCCCTGATCTGTCAGGTAAGTATTTTTATTGCCAGTTGCCTTCCCCCCTGTTCCATCTTCTCCGATAAAGTTTTGCAGGGTCCCGCATATGCTGAATGAGATATCCTTACCGGATGTGTTGGTCAGTTCGAAATCGATAACTGCCATGGGGATACTGCTGTTGTCAATATCTCCGGGGATCAACGGGTTAAATGCTTTTATTTTAACTGAGATGGGCAATTGCGGAGTCTGCAGATTCACCTGGCCAAAAGGGTAGGCTGCATCAAAAGATGCCTCTTTAAACCGGGGCAGACCATGATTAGCTCCAATGGCTCCTGAATTACCTTCATACAGGTAGAAGGGAAGAGGACCTTCCAATAACCGTAGATCCTTTTTGCCGTCAATCTCCGTATAGAGGGTAAAAAAAGCAGAATTTTCCCGTCCTGATCCCGGATTGTACCCCTTGGCGGGTCGGCTCATAATTTCCCAATCCTGCAGATTTCCCCTCCCTCCCAGGGAGACTGTTCCTGTGCCGATGCCTCCGACAGGCATGGCAATTTTATAGATATGTTCCTGATCATAACTTTTCAGAACAGGCCAATCGGAACTGCGGGCATTCTCAAACAAAAATGCTGACAGAAAAAGCGGAATAATGATTTTACATATTGGTTTCATGATATATTGGTTTGGTTTCGTTGAGTTTTTTTACAGTTTCTGATTTTTTTACAGTTAAGTTGTACAAACACCAACTAAAGTTAAATCGCTGAAAATCATAAATCAATATGTATTCTGTGAATTCTTTTATACAAACAGTACAAATACATTATTCATATCTGACTTCGAAAACATAGTCCCCCGAGCCTACCTCAACCATGGCAGTGTTATCGATGATCTTTACGTCTTTGATCCGATTCCCGTTTTTATAAATATTTGCCAGGTCATTTACAGGTAAATACACGGTTGCTATTGTATTAACCGGAATATGCGATTTCAAAACAAAATTTCCCGTTCCCTTTTCCCAATCAGTAGTGATCAATCCATATGGGGAATGAAAACTTCCTTTTGCACTTGTAATATGGCCAACCGGCTGCGGACGAATTTTAATATGTTTAAAAGCTGTTGAATTTTCCTCCTGCGATATGCCGGCAAGTCCGCTATAAAACCATTCCATGATATGCCCAAGCATCATATGGTTATTTGAAACTTCTTCAAGACCCTGCCATGATTCAGTCAATGTGGTTGCTCCCTTTTTTAATTGAAAGCCATAGCCGGGTACATCATCCCTGTGGTTCATATCATATATCAGCTGCGAGGCACCTCCTTCATCCAGGGCCTGCACCAGAAAATGAAAACCAATATCACCTGCTGTTAATGCCTTATTATTGGCATATATTGAATCGACGAGATTTTTGACTACCTGCTTTTTATACTGCTCATCCACCAAACCCACGCATAAGGGCATTGACATGGCTGTCTGGCTGCCGGTTGAATATACCCTGGTAGTTTCATTAAAAAATTGTTTATTGAACGCAGTTTTAATAAGGGTAGCCAGCTTTTCATATTGAGAGGCATCATCCTTTTTTCCAAGCAGTGCTGCCATTTTACCCATCAACTGCACGTCATAGTAATAAATCGCTGTTGCAGTTAAAGAATTTGGGGTGAGTTGTGCCGGACCGGGTGGTTTGGGTCCCAAATCAACCCAATCCCCCAGAACTGACGAAATAATAGGCCCACCGGGTTGACCTTGCAGATACTCCACGTATTTTTTCATCATATCATAGGCCTCCCGCATGGTGTTCATATCACCATACCATTTGTAGAGCTGCCAGGGGATGATCACCGAAGCACTCTCCCACTCCGGTATAAGAAATTCGGCATCCACCAGGTATCCCGGTATCATTTCAGGAAGACCACCATCTGCACGCTGAGCATCAATTGTGCTCATCACCGTGCTTCGATATAAATTATAGATCTGATAATTATAGTTGACAGAATTTCCCATCAGATGAACAACTTCTGACCAGCCCATTTTCTCCCTGTGCGGACAATCCGTTATTACACATTGCATATTACTCTTTATAGCCCACAGGATAAGTGAATCAATGCGGTTAAAAAGCGGATCGGAACAGGTAAATGAACCATTCTGAGGATTTGAATTCCGGTTGTGGAGAAAACGTAAACCTTTAATTACCGGCAAATTCAAAGGATTATCAGCGTTTTCGGGTACAGCACCCTCTACCTGAACATATCTGAAACCATAATAAGTAAACCTGGGCTGCCATACCTCATCACCATTCCCATTCAATGTATAGTTATAGCAGTGTGGTTTTCCTGAGGCTTCCTGATTTGCCATCTGTTCGCTGTTCAATAGTTCTGCCGGAGTAAGTTTTATTGTGTGACCAGACTTACCTGCAACCCGGAGTTGTATAATTCCCGAGGCATTCTGACCGAAATCAAACATATATACACCTGGTTTCGGCTGCCACACTTTTTCTACTTTTATCTCATCATACAATTCGACAGGATAATCCTGCTCCGGAAGTAATTTACCCAAAGGGGCCTCAACTTCCAGGGCTTTTCTCCAGGCTGCATCATTGAAATGACTGTTATTCCAGCCCGATTGTTCTAACCTTGCATCATAGTCCTCACCTCCGAAAATATTATTATATGTAATGGGAGACGGTACTGTCCTCCAGTCACTATCTGATATTACATTCCCGACGGAACCATCCTCATAGATGATTTTTAGCCTGCACTTCATTTTGGGCATTCCAAATGCCTGTGCCATCTTAAAATATCTTTCCCTTGAAATAAAATAGAATCCATTTCCAAGGATAACCCCAATTGCGTTTTCTCCTTTTCTTAATTGTCCGGTAACATCATATATGTTATATAATACTGTTTTATCATAGAATGTCCATCCTGGGGTCATGAAGGAATTGCCTGCTTTTGCCCCGTTAATGCTTGCCTCATACTGTCCCAGGCCAGAAATGAAAAGCAACGCTGATTTTACCTTTCTGTTGACGGTGAATTCCTTTCTAAACAGTGGAGAAACAGGACATTTTTTGCATTTATCACCCAAAGAATTCATCAGCGGCTGATTATACACATGTACGCTAGGGACAACGCGCAATGAATCAGGCAGTTCTTCATAACCTATCCATCTGGCATTCACCCAATCTGCTTCTGAAAACAGGCCTGTAGTAAATTGTTGCAGACTACTCCATCCAGATACACTGTTATTTTTATCCCAGACCCTGACTTTCCAGAAATACTGTCTGCCAGCTTCCAGGTCCGGACCCTTGTACTCTACCTGTATACTTTGTTCAGTTCTAATGATCCCGGAATTATAAATATCATATCTTTCTTCCTGCAGGTTTTCTTTGGAAGTTGCCACAACCAGCTGATAGGCGGTTTGAACCTCATCGCGGCCTTCAGAGCTCATTTCCCAGCTAAAACGCAAATCTTTCCAGTTAACGCCAGCCGGATTCGACCTGTTTTCACACAAAGCCATCTCAATTTCCAGTTGTGCAAAGACACTGTTACTGAAAACAAGCAGGCATAATAAAACCAGATTAAGTGTTTTCATTATTACCGGATTAAGCAGAGCCCTTTATCCAAATTAAGGAATCAGCTGTATTTATTGATTTGGAATTGAAATTACAAGCTTGTCCTTTACGGGAACCACGCCTTTTTTTGAAGCATGCATTTCTTTCGGAATATTCAGGGTTATGGGTTCCGGTGTTATGATCTCATATTCCACCGAAGTGCCTGTTTTTTTCCAGCTGACGCTGATGATACCGCCATCGGGAAGAGGGATTTTTCCACTGGCTGTCTCGAGATCGCCAGTATAGAGAGACAAGTCGAAATTGTTTTTGCCCTTATCAAAACGCGACTGCAAACCCAGTACATAAGTCGACAGCTGCCAGGTAGGGCTGCCGGCCCACTGGTGACAACCCGACCAGCGGGTATCAAAAACTTCAACCCACGTGGTGCGGTCATCCTCGAGAGCCCATCCCCAGCATTTGCGATACTGGTTCAGCACAAATTCCATTTCTCCCTGTTCGATCAGCACCTGGAAGGCAAAATGGGAAAAATAGGGAGTAATCAGTTGCGGATTGTTGGCGCCCGGATCACTTAAACGGGGTGCATCGGGATTATTCGGAAAGCAATTCAGGATGTGCTTTTTTACGAAAGCAACAGCATCTTTTTGCTGATCCGGGGGAATAAATCCGGCCAGCATGCCCAGCACAATGCGGTGATAGCCGATCTTGTCCCACTGATAGCGTCCATTTTCCGAATTCTTTGTAAAGTATTTTTGAATAATGGTGAATATCTGTGCTTTCAGTTTTTCATATTCGGCAATCCTGTCTTTCCGGTTAATCAGTTCCGACCATTTTACCATGTTCTGCAGGGCCATATAATAGTGAAGATTCAATCCCATATCCGATGGTTCGGGATTGGGCACATAACCCCAGTCGATAAACGCCCAGCCTGCATCGTAGCTTATACCAGCCGGTGTAATATAATGCTGAAAAGCAGCAATATTTTGTTCTGCAGCCGGATACAATTCCTCAAGAAGGGACTTGTCGCCGGTAAGCCGGTAATAATTCACGCAGGCCGGAACCCATTGTGCAGAAAACGAGGAAAGATATCCCTCTCCCCCGGGGCACAAACCGGCCACCATACCGTCAGCCCGGGCACATTGGGCACTCTGCACAAGTCCCCTGCGGCAAATGCGTATATCCGAATATCCTGATGCACCGATCCGCATTCCACCCACGCCCATATCCCCGATCCACTGCCCTCTTTCGCGGGTAGGATTATCAATCAGGGCATCTTCGGAACAGGCCCTGTATGTTTCGATGCCTGTCATCCATATTTTATTGAGCAGTTCGTCATTGGACCGAAAATCTCCTTCCGGCAGATCATAGTAGGTCCGGTCAATGAATTTCTCTTCCACGAATGTGATCTTCCCGGACGGTGCCAGGACATGTATCTCCACAAAACGTCCGCCTTTCGGATGAAGTGGAAAGAATTCCTGCCGGCCGCCACGGGCAACGAAATGATCCATGTTATAGGAATCGCTTGTCGACAGGGTGATCCACGGTGAAACCCGTCCATGGTTAAGGAATTCGCTGTAGGCAAATTCAACCACTGCTCCTGCGGGAAGGTCAAGCACGAATTTAGGACGCGACAGCCTGACCCGTCCAAGGTCATATCTTTTCCAAACACCCTGCGGCGGTAATTTATCACAAACCAGGTCGCGGAGAAAAAACCGTGCAGAGGGATTGTCTTTTTCATACCCGTAAACTTCCGCCAGGTTTCCCTGCGCCATTATCTTCGGAGTAATTTCCAATGCCTTTACATTGCCAATTTTCGATTCCGTAAATTTTCCGAGTGCACGTTCAACAGCAACCGGAGCCTTCCATGCTCCATCATCAAAATGGATATCCTGCCAGTTTTCCGGGATTTTCCGCGTATCTGCCCATTCAATCCAACCCAGTTCTGCATTAATCCGGAAGCCGGTATGTTCATATCCATCCAATACAAGGCATTTCCATGTAACAGGAATAATTTTCCCCTCGTTCAGCATCTGGCAAAAAAGAAAGGGATGGATGGCATCCAGAATTCGCGTTTCAATGCCTTCATTGTGCACCTCGATGGCAATACTATGCTTACCCCGGGCCAGTTCCACCTTTTTTGACTGGTATTCCGGATAGGTTGCAGAATACCGGTCGGGCCCCTCATAAATATACTTTCCATCGAGCCAAACTACATACCATGAAGCTCCCGACAATTGTATATCAAGATTTCCATCCGCCGGCATTTCAAATAATCCGCGGAAGGCAACATGGGTATCTTTGGAAGTTGTGTCAGCCGAGGGCCAGAGCAATAGCGGATCGGTGCCGGAATTTTGCGCTGACACCGGAACGGCTGTACATAAAAGGGATAACAATGCCAGGATAATTGTTTTCATTATAGGGTTGTTTAAGGTTATTCTGTAAATAATATCTTTCCGGTGGACGACACTCCATTCACAGAAAGTTTGCATATATAGTATCCGTAAGGTAGCTGAGTGCCTTTGGAATCTGTTCCTCTCCATTCCAGCTGATGTGTCCCTGCGGTCTGCAGTTCATGAACCAGGGTCGCCACCTCTTTTCCCGCGATGTCATATACCTTTAATATGACGTTTGACTCTCCCATGAGCGAATAAGATATTGTTGTGCGAGTATGAAAAGGGTTGGGATAATTTTGAAGCATGTAACCCCCGTTATGTTTCACATCTGGTATAGCGGTAGGCAAACTTGCCGTGTTGATTTCAGCAATCTGGCAATAGTAATTGCCATAGGAATCAGCGCTGAGTTTAGTTGCATATAATCGTATATAGCGCGTTTCAACCGGACTGCTGAAAAAGAATTTCTGTTCAATTGTATCCCTGCACTGGTAATGCAGAATAGGATTGTCCCTCAATATCTGACCAGTTTTCCCCGTCATCACTTTTCTGAAATTTGAAATTTACAGGAAAACACATGGCAGAACGAGACTACAAACCGGGGAAGCACATTCACCTGTGAAACGGTAGTCTGGTCTGCCCAGGTCGATGTAAATCCATTCCGTGTGAAGACCCGATCCAACATATCCAACGGAAGACCAGAATGTAAACCTGTCATTATCTATTGCTTTTGAAGCCTTCATCACATCCAGGGCCTGCGAGGAAGCGTAAACAGTCTCCGTGATTTCGGCCTTGTCTGCAAGGAACTGCCTGTACACTGAAAAGTCGAGAAAGGTGGGCGATCCGAACCCATACCAAAGCTGGTAGGCACTGTCCGCAGTCCAGACTAAATGAGGAGTGCAGGTTGCCATGGTATCAAACTGCTGGATGGGATTGTTGCTGCTTTCTTTCCAGTTTACACCATCATCCGAATACATCCTGCACGTATTGAAATTACCCTTGTTGTCAGAGGTTAAGCTCGATCCGTTATAATACATCCACCATTTTCCATGATTATAGGAAACATCAGGATTTGCCCTGAGTCCACCGGCAGGGGTAACCGGAATAGTTGTTGTTTTTTCAAAAACTGATCCGTGCCCGTTTAAGGTCGTTCTGAAAATTCTTCCATCCGGGTGATTATTATGAAAATACAAATAAGCTGATCTTCCTGTTGAATCAAATGTTATGGCGGACGGTGCCCATGCCCCGTCAAGGTCAATTCCGTTGTCGGATCCGATTAAAACTCCTTCATGACTCCAGTTCAATCCATCCTCACTCACCGATGTGGCAATGTAATTTGTGGGATCGCCCAACCCGCTGGGATAATAGGTATAGTACATCCGGTAATAATACCTTTCATTTATGGTATCCCACAATCTCAATACACTGGGGTCATTGACCTGAACATTTTGTATTGTAAAAGCCAGTTGGGGATCACTCCAGGTGGAGCCGCTGTCAGCTGATTCAGAATAGTAGATCCTGTCCCATGGTTTATCCGATTCGCTCAGCCACCCTGCAAACCATTGTTTCCATACAGTGTCTTCCCGTAAAATTGTGGTTGCATATATGTCATATCCATGGAAGATTTCGGTTCCGGCAGGTGTCTGCTGAGCCATGCCGGATGTAAATGACAAAGCCATGCCGATCAAAAGAATCAATCTGTTAATCATAGGTTTATCTTAGATAATAACAAAAAATCTATCCAATTTTCACAACCGGAATACCCAGTATCTGTCCTAGTTTTTGAATTTTGCCGGCGATATGTCCTACTACCGATCGCACAATGATGTGCAGGTCCCTGTTTCGACCACTGGTTCATAAACTCCCGGGCCCCGATTGAAAACCGATACCGGCTGTTGGTATTGCCGATCTGCAGGACAGGGCCTTTAACTGATTCGCCCTCTGCCGTAAGGAGAAATACACCGTCTTTCCCTTCAACAACTGACAGGAGGGTAACCGGACCATGCTTCACCGACATCTGAATGGAAAGTCCATGACCGGGTTTTCCGTGATAAACAGGAAGCGGGACCAGTTTCACACTGCCCTCTGCAATGGCGAAATGGGCCGGGCCATCATGACCAAGATATACCACATCATCCTTAAAATCCATCAGGTAAAATTCCGAGAAGGATCCACCCGTTCCGAAGAGAGACATGATTTTCATTGCCTGGGCATTTTTCACTTCGCACTCACCGGCCACAGGTATGCTTTTACCTGTAAGGAGCGTATTTCCTGCAATAATTGAGGTAACGATATTCTCATATTCATTTCCTGCCATGCCTTCATAGTAATATGCCAGGGAACCCAGGTTATGGGCCCTCACCATTTTGTCAAGAGCCACTGAGGTTTGTGCTGCCCGTTCAATCTCATCCGGAGCACATTCTGGTACTACATCAAATGATTTATTGGAATTCCAGGATCTTTTCCCGGATTTCAAATGTTGAAACCTCATCCCGGAACTGTTTAAGCTCGCACATTTCAAGCAACTCCATATGCGTTCCGAATACGGTGGATTGCTTTGTAACGTCCGTATAAACATCAAGCATGCCTCCATAGTAGTGTCCGAGTATTCCGAGCCTGTTGTTGCGCATCCCGGCTGCCACACAGGCTGCTGATACCCAGCTTTCAATGTCCTTCCAGGCTTCCGCTTCATTCAGATAACCGGTCACGAAATCATAACGTATTCCGGCCCGATTAAATACACTGGCAATTTCAGGCACAGAACAGGCCTGGCAATGTTCGAGCCATACGCCTGTCATCTTTCCCCTGTCACCCAGGGCGTTGAATGCTTTATAATCGAGCTGCGCCACAGGCTGCAGGTTAAGGATAATAACCGGCACTTTTAATTTCTGGGCTACCGGCAATACCGTGGAAGACAAAGCATAGGTCGACACATAAAGAAAAACAATTTCGACATCCCTGTTTTTTAAAAATGTGGCAGCAATCTGTGCCTTCTCCGGGTTATCCACCATACCGGCATCGATCACTTCAACCCCGAATCCGGAGATCTTGTTTTTTATCTGTGCCTGGTAATTGGTAAGATTATCCAGTAACCCACTAAATTGTTCCCAGTACGTATCCAGTCCTATTCCAAAAAGTCCGACTTTAATCATGTATTTAGTTGTTAGTTGTTAGTTGATAGTTGATAGGTTGATAGGTTGAAGGTTGATAGGTTGAAGGTTGACGGTTGACGGTTGACGGTTGACGGCTGTAGGCTGTCCCTGACTGCAAGACTGCATGACTGCAGGACTGCACGACTGCATGACTGCAAAACTGCATGACTGCAAAACTGCATGACTGTAAAACTATTTAACCGATACACCCCCATCCTTACTCCAAACCAATTCCTTAATTTCAAAAAAATGCAAACCGTTTTTCTGATGGGATATATAAGACATATACCATTTGCCATTATCCTCATATATCTCACTGGCTGATATGCCTCCCATTAGCACCATTTTGTCCACGGGTAGTTCCTTCCATCCCTTAACAGGATCTTTACTGGTGAGATATACTGTCCCGTATTTATAATTTGTATAGAAAAGATAATAGGTTCCGTTGCGTTTAAGCACAAAAGGAGATTCCGGCGGGGTGGTAAGGCTTTGTTCCAGCCGGATAAAACCCTCATCTTTCCAATGAAGCAGATCGGCAGAAGACGAAATACCGAGGCAACTTTCAGCCTGACCGTTTTCGGCGTTTTTCCTGACAGCTGTATAATAACAAAAATAATTATCGCCGTCCTGGAGGACCACCGGGTCACGGCAATCGGACCATCTGGCTGAATCCCAGATCCCCCATGGTCCGGTTGTAAGTACCGGATTTTTATCATACCGCTTCCAGTTATAGAGGTCGGATGAGGTAGCCAGGCAAATCGCCTGGGCCACATTTTTATTCTCGCCTGCATAAAACATATAATACACGCCCTTGCGCTCAAGTATATAGGGCGCCCATACCTGGTAAACATCCCATCCTTTTGCCGGGCACTGTAGAACCGGTTGCTTTATTTCCCAGTTATTCAGGTCACTGCTTACGGCATGGCCAAAATTAAATAGCGGGTATTCGGGCCAGTTGGTTGCAGCTGTTCCACGGATATAGAAAAGGTGGGTCAATCCGTCTTTTTTGATCAGGGCATGATCCACAACATAACCACCCGGTTCTGCAAACTTGCCTTCAAAAGGATCTTTCCCTGTAGCCAAAGTTTTTAGCAGGCCAGACGCCTGGTCTACCATACCTGCAGGCGGATCAAATCCTGCCCAGCTCCATTCAAACCGTCCCGCCGGCAGAATATTAAAGATCTTTCCCTCTGCACGGTTTAATAATTCCTCAATAATGCCGGCAGCCTTAAGTTGATTGGCCAGGGTAACACTTTCAAAAGAAATCATGCGGACACGCGTAAGGCTGTCACGCAAGGAGGCAATCCGACCAAGGAGTGCCACATTCTCCCCTGAAGGGATCGAACCGGGCTGTGTTATTGCAGTTTCACAATGGGTTAACAAAAATACAAGCACAGCCGTGAGCTGTAGCCTGCAAACAAATACGAAATGCCTTCATAAAAATCAAAGTTTATAAGTTCCTTCTTCAGCAAAAACTAATTTTCCCTGGCCATTAAAGGGTAATGTAAATCTAGGGTTTAAGGTATTCCTATACAATTCACATTATGCGCCTTTCTTTACATTATTTAACCCTTTTTTACCAGGATTGGCCCTGGTATGCGAAATGATTAAAGCAGTCTGACGCTTATCTCATCTTTCTAAAGATTCTCAAAGAGGAATCCTGCTTCCTCCCGGGGCAAATGCTTGCCTGAAGTACCAAACTGGATTAAATCGTATTGAATCAGGTTGTACTCCTTATCCCATTCCATCAACATCTCCAGATAGCGGGCTTCAATTACGCTCCAGTGAAAGGGACGATTCTCTCTTTTCCAGAGATCTTCATGGAAAGTCGCATAGTTCCTTGGTCATATCGCGCAAAGAACCAAGCCGGCTGGCATAGGGCATAATCAGGTCATACAGGGCTGTATTGACAGCATAATCTTTGTCATCATTGCGAACCACAGCATCATAAAGTTTCGACATCTCGCCAGCAAGAATAGCTTTGTGAAATACAAAATCCATCCGGCGTGCTCCAAAAAGCAAGGCATCAATGGTCTCCTTGTGAATCTGTGCGGCAGGACGCTGCTGATAGAAGAGCGTATAGGCCTCTTCCGACAAAAGGCGCATATCACGGCAAATTCCCGATTTGGTCAGTCGATCCTGCTGAGCCACGCCCAACCTGGAAAAGGGGGAGCTGGTCACCATTTCCGTGTTGATGGCACCGGCTTGTTTATGAATAGAAGCGAGCTTATTGATCCCCTCAGCAAACTGATGCCCGGCGTTGTTGCGGTAGAAAGCCCAGTCAAAGGCATTCCGAAACTGTTGTTCACCCGATTCACCTGATTGCCATGAACAAGCAGCTCCAAATAAAACTCCGTACCAGCCCATATCAAAAAGATCCTCTCCCAGATCGTCCCAGGTAGTGTTAATCATTCCCAATGATCCGAATCGCTGTCCGTCACGCACAAAATTGCGCATATTCTTCAGGTGAGAAAGGTAGTCGGGAAAAACACGTCCCCCATAGAAGGCGGAGGGTGCCACAAAAGTTGGAATTTTCTTTTCGGCATATGGCTTCAGGAAGTACTCATAACTGTCCCTTGGAAGATAATCCCAGGCTACTGCAATGACATTTTGCGGTAACAGATCCAACTTTTCAGGATTCTCCACAGCGATCTCACCCCAGAATAATAACTGCTTACCTGCTAAAGCGGGCAAGGCCGCTACCTTATTCAGATGGCCAAGGTAAACATCTGCATGCGAGGTACGCTCGACGAGTTCTTTACTCTTTCCCCGGCCCAATTCAAATGTCTCATCACAACCAATATGAAAAAACCGTGATTCAAACATCGGCACAATCTCACTGAGATAATCCCCGATAAAACGATAAGATCCGGGTTCCATGGGACTCAGGATCTGACCGCCGTGCTTCTCACCCAGATTGGCATAAAGCTCCTGACGCAATATATAATGAAGGTGTCCGAAGGTCTGTTGCTGAGGAATGATCTCCACATGGAACTGTTTGGCGTATGCAATTAATTCAGCCAATCTCTGATGCGGTAATTGTACTGCCATAATCATTGATGACCGGATGTTTTTTTGATTCATACAGGTTTTCGGAATAAATGCTATACCCGTTCATTTTATATTCAGAGATGATCTTAACCTGATTTTTGGCGTAATCGAGGGTAGGAACAGGTCCCCGGTTCCAGTCATCCTGCTGCCAGCGATAGCGCATAGCAGGCCAATCCTTTATATTTACCCCCTGAATACGGCAACCTGTTTGTGCCGGGCAGATAAGCTGACGAAGGGTCTGAACGCCATAATAAAGACCGGCAGCACTATTTGCTGATACGATTACTCCCTGCTCATCAGCCAGCAATGCATACCCTTCAGGATTGAAGTCGGCAGGAAGCTCCAGACCGGCATTCCTGAGGCGAAGGTCCGCCTGTTTGTTGATTCCGGGACGAGTGAGAACAATAGAATTCTTAACGCCGTCCTTTGTTTTCTTCACCGGCAAATTCATTGCATAGAGTTTGCTGAACTCCTCCTGGAGCTGTTTCCCTGCAAAGTAATCAGCCTCATCGGCAGCACAAACACGGATGAAAGTATTCGCATCGGGCCGAAAACCATTTATTAACACTTTGATCTGCTGAGGATAGGGAATCAGGTAAAGTGAATCCGGCGAAGAAGCTGAAGTTTGAACATTTTGGGCGATAACCGATGATGCACAAATCAACAGTATGGAAAACAGGAAAGTAACTCTATTCATAGCAAAATCGGGTATAATAAAGCGTTTAAAACAATCACCGGTCCAGGTACATATAATACAACTCACCCTTCCCGTAATTCATAAAAGGCTTTAGCAGTATATTGCTATTGCCGCTGAGTTGAAACTCGAGTTTTTTCCCGGCCGGACGCAACTGATTTTTAAGGTTTCTAAGGTCGATACCGTCAAGTACTTGCTTGTCAGGGTTTTTTGACAACGATCCTTCATAGGTCCACCACTCATTGTATTTTGATGAACCCAATGTATAATCCGCACTTGTAAAAGCCATGACGAGCGGACCATACATAATTGCTGTCGGCCTGCCCTCCCCTTTATCCAGCACGCTAAGCCAGAAATCCATTGGCATTGTTACTGTTAATTTATCGCCATTACTCCATGGACGGTCAATGATCAGCCATCCGTTTTCCTTTTTGCAGTCAACGTTCTTCCCGTTAACCGTGGCAACCATAGGAGATGCAAGCCACTCCGGAATTCTGATCCCGATGCCAAATTTTTCAGTTTTTGCCAGGGATATTTTAAACTCAGTTGTGTCAGAATAGGGAAAGTTGGTATTTTGAGTAAGTTTTACAGTACTGTTATTGCGTTTCCAGTTCACCGTGGAAGGTGTGAATAGGTTTACATACAGGTTATTATTGTCATGATAGTAGGTGTTGATGCAATATTGAATTACGGTCAGGGGCCTTGTTCCGGCACAGCATGTTCCTTCAATTGGCCTGTTCAGTTTGCTGGCACCGTTCATGTTATAGTTTGAATAGTACATAACATTTGTTTCCGGTGTCATGGGTATGGATGCATTGATTGCATTGTAGGCCAGGCGCTCGATCCAGTTGCCGTATTTCGCATTTCCGGTGAGGGTGATCAGGTTCTGGCTGAGCATTAATGCCCCCCAGCTGCCACATTGTGTTTCAAAATGGTCTGTCCGGCTGGTAAGGGTTGCCACAACCCTGTTCATGGGCATTATATGCTCAAGTTCAGCACCATAACCACCTGTTGCAAACGTCTGATAGTTTTGCATCCAGTCATAAATATTCTTCATCGCGTCGAGGTAATACTCATCCCCTTTAACACGGTAGGCCTCAGCTGCGGCATTGAAAGAGTTTATATGGCTGTAGGCATGTACCCATTCGGAATTTAAGCCGGCAACAGGGGTTTTTGCGAAAGGTTTAACAGGATCTGAAGCGAACAGATCCCACCAGTCATGGTATTCCCAAAAGTTCGCAAATGCCTTATACTGCTCGTCTGCCGGTTTGCATATAGGCCAGGTAGAGCGGCCATGCTGCCGTATACCATTCGCTCGAATTATCGCCGAATTTCCGGATGGAAGGGATGGTGTCTCTTAATGCTCTCGTATTATATACATCCATTTCGTGGACAGGATTATTAGTATCCCGTGCTGCCCCCATGATATATACATTCAGTTTATCCAGGGCATCCGCGCGCCCGCAATAATGATACATATCCAATATGGCAATAATCCATTTGTCATTATCTCCCCGGTTATCGGCCCTGGTATAATACTTCCACCATTCATCAAAAAGGTACCCGGCTTTTTCCCTGCAGGCTGCATCACCTGTAGCAGCATACATTCTGCAGTAGGATGAAATCCACTGGGGAAGGGTAAGTGCCGAGAGCAGTTCATACCAGCCGCCGATAGCCTTCCCCGGTGGATTAGGAATACCCTCCTTAAGCCTCAACCCGTAAAGCATATCGTCATTCGACAGACTCATAAAATAGTCTTTGATTTCCCTGAATTCATCATACATCAGTCCGGGCAAAAGTTGAACATCCCCGAAATCAAAGGACTGAACTACATTGCTCTTCGCAGGTTTTACCTTTACCGGCTGACTTCCTGCGGTGAAAAATATACCCGACAAAAGCACTCCGATAATCAGAAATTTCTTTTTCATGTTTTTTATTATTTGACGGTTGCAGAAAATGAAATATCCCCTGTGCAGTGATCAAACCTGATCCCCGAACCATCCGGCAGGACAGTCGCCCCGGAAGCCTTCACTATTTTCATTTTACCGGGAAGCGGACAATGCAGAATGGTTTCAAAATGCTGATTTTGTTTCGGGAAATGGATTTCTCCTTTTAATTGGGATTTGTTTTTATCAAAGCGAATTTTAAAAGAGATATCTCCAAAATGCGAGGAGGCATTTTCAATCCCCACATTCTCTCCGCTGGTAAGCCATCCCCGGGCAATTCCCCGCAGGAGATGCAGGGTATTTCCTTCTTCCATTATCATGATGTCGCGGGTACAGCGGACCACTGCCTCAGGGGTCCATAGATGCTGCAGGTCTCCCGACGTTTCTTTTGATCCCGGATCCTGGCCGCGTTCTTCGCACCAGGTATACAAGGGCGTGCCATGATTCAGGGTTGCATACAGAAAAGCGTTGGCGGCATCCCCTTCGTTCCTGACAAGATGTGCCTCCGCAAAATCATTGAGTGTAATGGCCACCCACATTCCGTCCGCCATCCAGCCTGTATGCACCGGTATTCCGCCGGGGCTCATCCTTTTTTCGACATATTGAAGGGTATTGTTCATCAATTCATGATCTTTCGGAAGAATTCCGGTCGGAAAGATTGCACTTAAGCAGGCCCCAGCAACTTCCCGAATTTTTCCCGGGTAAGGAAGAGAGCCTCCGGGTGCCATCGCTGCTCACAATAGCTCCCCGCTCCATGGCGGTTATTAAATCCGATTTTGACCTTTCATAGATATCCTTCAAGCTCTTTTGCCTCTGCCTGCCGGTTTAAAATCAATGCAGCACTATAGGCCAGAGAGTCTTCAAAAACCGCCCAGATGTTGTGTGTATAAAAAATCCCGTAATAGGAATTGCCGTTCATCAACCCTCCGTCTCCCATTCCGGCAGGCATCAGACCATAGGTAAGCGGTTTTTCACCCTGAACCAGCAGCTTGGTTTTTTGACGTTCTGAATCCTGCCATCTTGAACAGGCAAGCATCTGGGGATAGCGCTTTTTAAGGAAGGCCGTGTCGCGGGTATTAAAAAAATGCTCCATCAGCGCCCAGGCCTTATAGCCTGCACCACCCCACATTAAATGACCCCATCCGCCCGGTTCACTCCAGTCGCCATTGGCAGTCTGGAGATCCCAGCTCACGCGGAATCCCAGTTCCGCATCCTTATGAAGACCCAATCTGATCAAGGGCTACTGTGGCAATTGCCGGTTCAAAATCACTTGGACAGGAACGATAGACTTCTGTCCCGGGCACAACCCCCATGTATCCTTTCCCGATCGGTTCACGCATGATAAAAATATCGGCCAGGGAAGCATAGAAGCCATTCACAATTCCGGAATCAGGAATCAGCAAGCGGCTTGAACGGCCAATTAATGTTTTCCAGGTTTCTTTGGACTGATCAAATTTCTTTCCCCAGTCTGCCTTTTTCAGCCGGGCTGCATCACGCGCAAAACTGTTGTATGGCCGGATGAGCCATGCAGTCTTTGTTTCACCCGGTTTAAGCTCCCACTCCATGTTCATTTGGGTGGTAACGACGGGATCAACCGGAAAACGATCCGCTCCGATTCCCAGTACGATTATTTTATCAGCGGGTGCATTCCATCCGGCCAGGAGATAATCCGTAGGTAAAGTATTGTCAATCCATCCCGGGATTATATCCCTTCCATCCTCCCGGACATACAACCGGTATTTTGATGCGCTGGGAAATAGTACTGTTGTTGTTCAGGATAATTTTTACAATGGCTGCTGAATCAGCCCCTGAAACCTCCAATACCACAGTGACATCCTTGTCAGTATAGCTGTTCTTTAAAACCGGAAGGTACCCTTCTGAACGTTCCCAGGTACTTTCACTGAAAGGCTTATCATTGATAAGCGGTTGTATACTGAGTTTCCAGTCAGTCCGGGGAACCCGGAAAGCATCAAAGGGATAATAGACAAGATTATCATAGGTCCATGAAATTTCGAGTTTGCCCTTGTATAAATCGAGCAGGGTCTTATTGCTGTTATCGGGTAATGCAACAGTCAGCCTGTGGGGCGTTGCGAAGGAGTAAAAAAAGTTCACCGCCTTTGTTTCCCAGGAAAATTTTTTATCCAGGATCTGTCCGGATTCATCCGAATAGGTGTAGTGTATGGAATAAATATCCGGCTTTTCAAATGCAAGTTCATAGCTGAACTCGTTGGCTTTTCCGGTATCCAGAACTATTTTCTTTTCATTCTGAAAAAATAATCCGCCCCCCGAATTTGCAATTTCAACTTTCAGGGAACCCTTATGACTCCTGGAATCCTTATTCTTCAGCCGGATAAATAAACTGATCGATTTTGCATTTTCAGGTGTTTTCTTTGAAACAGAATATTTGTCTGAAATCAGTTCCGGGAGCTTTTTTTCCTGTGCAAATGAGACTTTAAAAAAGAACAAAAGTAAAACTGGCAGGACAAGATATTTCATATGGATTGTTTTTGGTTGGTTTAAGGGGAATCAGGTTTTTCAAAAAAATTTCTTCGCACAATTATTTATTTTTTGCAAGCAAAGTATCTTTGAAAGAACACATGCAGGTTATCTTACAGTAAAATTCCTCACGCTAATCACAGTGTCTCCCCGGAAAACCAGTGAGGCCTGAACATCATATTCCCCTTTCCGGATCGGCATTGATATTTCGAAAATCTCCGGATTTTTTGTAAGACTTTTAATTACAATTTTTTTCTGATTGCTGCTGATGACTTCATCTCCTTTGACCACAGCCAGTGTTACCACACCTTGCCAGTCCTCGTATAAATCGTTGATCAGATAAACCGGAATGTTGAATTTTTGCCCGGGCTTTGCGGTTGGTTCCCAGAAATCGACCATCATAGCCACAGGTGAGAATGCAGGTTTTACATATTTAATAAATAGAGGATGAAATTTCAGATTTTCCAGATCCATCCATTCATCTGAAACAACTGCAGGGAGTATTGCTGTTTTTCGGTCGCAGGTAAGCGCACAAAAATGCAATACGCCGGCGACACTGGGATAGGTGCGCCAGTATTCCGTTTTTGCAGCCAGTACGCGATATCGCAATTCAAATCTTTTTTCCGGAGTATCGGTACCAGGAAACAGGGTAAACAGTTTTTCACAAACCTTTGTCGGAGATCCGTCACGATAAAGCCAAAGGGCACAATACTCATTCACGAGCACTGCGTTTGGAAATTTCGAACCGTCTTTGGGCGGATCATACTCCGATGGATCGTTTGACAGGGACGGATGCCGGGCCATTTTTTCCTTGAGTGGGCCATCCTTGCCTGGTTTTTCGATTCCTCCGATATATCCAAGGAATTGGTAGGGATGAGATTCGAGCACATCGGTTGAACATTGCGGTGCTGAAAAACCATTATCCCAGGGACGGTTGGAAAGATCAAGATGACGAACCATCTGAATGGCTTTGCCTGTCTCGTCCCACAATGTCTCATTCTGGGCATCCCAGATCGCCAGGCTGGGGTGGTTCCATCGCTCACGCATCCAGGCAGCATACTCAAGGGCCAGTACAGAAGCCTTATGCCGTTTGAATTCACGGGTTGAAAACCTCGTTGAATCATTCAGGAATACTCCCCATAGATCATATTCATCCTGGATCAGAAAGCCTTCTTCATCCGCAATGTCGTACCACATGTCAGGAGCAAAGCCCACACACATGCGATATGCATTCCAGTTCATGTTTTTAAATTCCTGGTGCATTTTTCGTACCCATTCTTTGTTCCAGGGAAGCGTTCCGCGAAGAGAATCCTCAAAGAACCGATGCATCGTAATATTTGTTCCCTTTAAAAAATAGGGCTTCCCATTCAGAATGGCCCTCTTCAGGCCCGGATCAAAACGAAATGTGCGCATACCAAAGCGAACCTTCATGTCATCGCCTCCTGTTGACAGGACGATCTCATACAAAAAAGGATCTTCAGGGCTCCACAGCCTGCAACCAGGAATTTCAACGGTGAAATCGAGCGAGTCGTTTCCGTTCCCTTTCATGTTAAATTTGTCAAGCACGCCGGTAACAATTGTTTTGCCCGATTTTGACTCCCTGATTATATAGGAAGGTTTATATGATTTTGGCTTTGAATCATTCCCGATCCATGCAACAACTCTAATCTTCCTGTTTTCCACATCAGGGACCACCTGAATATTTTTTATCAAAGGATAATTGGTGGCAATCAGTTCAACATCGTCATAAATACCCGGAATATATCGGAGTTTTTCAATATCCGTTCCAACCGGGATCGTATCCGGCACAAGGTCTTTGTATGAATATATCCTGATGACGATCTCATTCTTCCCGCTTTTGAGAAAAGGTTTGATGTTCAGGATGGTCGGCGTAAAGCAAAAAGGATTCTCGCCGGCCAGCTGGTTATTAATATATATGCGCGGGCTGTAAAGCGCTTTGTGTAACTTGAGCAGTATAACATCCTTGTCATAAAAATCATCCGCATCAATTGTCTTCCTGTACCAGAAAAAATTCCTTTTATCAGAAGGAAGGCCAACACCGGCAAAGGCGGGCTTTGCAAGATCAACCAGGCCGGGCACCGGTACAACTGCACTAAAAGAGTCCGGAACACTTTTTCCGTCAATGGATTCTGCAATATTCCATTCCCCGTCAAGAGATATAATTTTACGCAGATTGCCCGGAGAATTACATCCAACGACAAATACAATAAGGCAAATGATCAGGATCGGATTTTTTTTCATTTTGAAATCAGGTAAGGGTCCAATGAATATGAAAGTCAATTTTAAGGTAAATACCATAAATGCCAAATTTGATTCAGTGCCTATTCGTCTGCCTTCCGGGAAAGTAATTGCCCTGAAAGCAATGAGTTCAATGATCCTTTATCACCACCAAACCCGAATCATGACAAATGCGAAGTATATTTGTCTTTGGATCAAAATTCCAACCTTTTTCCCCATTGATATCTGTTACAGGCAAAGACTTTCCATCAATTGTAACTGTCTTTGGCAAAAAATTGATTTTCAGCACATCCGAACTTTTTCCCAAAGTTTTGTAGGAAATATCGTCTTGATTATATGAAATACTATTAATTGAGGATGTGTAACTTAACAGATGGTTTTCTCCATCGGGAGCAAGATCAGGAAAACTGCCCAAAAAATTCATCAGGAACAAAACCGGAGCCATTTGATTACTGAACCATAACTGGTAGAGCGCAAGTTCATAATTGACACTTAAGAGCATGCTTCCATTGGGCTGCAAATGGTAAGTAACATAATTCATGGTTTGAATGGCCCGCCTGCGGTACTGCTCTTCTCCGGTTGCATTATAAAGATCAGCCATCAGCAAAGCCCAGTGAGCGCTGTGTGCGCACATGGGCGTGAAGCAAACTTTCTGTTCGCGGACGCCCTCTCCAGGAAAATAGGGATGGTCTTTGCTTATGAATGTTTTTCCATTGGTGATAATGGAATCCGTTAAATAGGCATTCAATTTCAGCGCCTTTCCCAGGTATTCCGGGTTTTCTTTCCTATGCGCCACCAGGTAACGCGCCACATCGATGCAATCCCAGTTAGTTCTGTTATTAGCATTTTCTGGAATATCCTCATAATAACCACACCATTTCATTGTTTCCACCGGATTTTTCATCAGCCACTCAAATGCCCTGTCCCTGCTTTTCTGAAACGTTTTTTTCCCTTCAGTTTTGTCAATAGCTTCAAAAAGTTGAATGGCATAGATGACGCTGCTGGTATATTGTTCTTTCACCACCCTGGTCTCAGGATCCACCCGAAAAGGCCAGTTACCTTCGGGAAGCTGGTTTTCTGAAAGCTTTTTAGCAATAGTATAGGACGCATCAAAATACTTTTTCTCTCCGCTTAGGATGAATAATCTCAGATATGCAAGGGCCATGACAGCCGCCTTATCAGTCATGATAGCCAATCCATCGACAAACCCGCCGGGCTTTCCTTTATTGAAAGTGCTGTAAGGCATACCTCCGTAAGGAAATGAAACGGAAGTACTGTGAGCAATATTCCAGTCGGCAAGGTCCTTTGCATACTGCAGATTCTGCTTATCACCGCTGTAAACATAAGAGGCAAGCAGGGTCTCAATGAATAAAGCGTGATGAAAAGCAGGATATGAAACATAACTATCAACGCATTCCCTGAAAACTTCTCCGTTATAGGCCAGATTCGAATAATAGAAATATACAGGCCGTTTGACACCGTTTTCATCAAGCAGGGTTTTGGGGTCGCCTTTGAACCAGGTATCCAAATTGACAAAAAAATTCACTGCGCGTTTTATGGTTTCACCATATGATTGCAGCGGCAAAAGCTGACCGTTGGCATCCCGCCTGGCGGGTGCAAAGATCATGTAGTTCATTTGTTCCTGTATCTGCCTTGCATGAACCTCTTCGTTATATTTGATGTTGTCCTGGGCATGCATCCGGATCCCGGACAGAATTTCGCAAAACATTAGGAATAGAATCCAATGTAAATTGCGGAAGTAAATCAACCGGTTAAAATATTTATTCATTCGAGTCTCCTGGTTATGTGAACCTGCTATTTAAGATTTCACTGTTTTTACGATGAATTCACTTTTGTATATCCGGGACAAAAGATATTTTGCTTTCCCCCAGGTCCTTTGATGTCGCCACCGCAATACCTCTCTGGTCTTTCTTATTTACGGCACAGTAGAAATGGTACACCACGTTATTCCATTTCACCACATAGGATTTATGGGCATACTGGTTATCATAAGGTTCTGAAGGTTCAACAAGGTTTTCACCCTGCCAGTCGGTCCAGTTCACCAGGTCATACGAGCAGGCAAAGCGGTTAAAGGCGCCATCCTTTCCATCCTTTTGCCAGAAAGCACCGAAATAAAACATCACCCATATATTGTCAATTTTCTGAATCACCGGGTCACCCGTAATTCCACGATGATGGTCCAATACCGGATCCCTCATAAACCGCTGCCAGTGCTCCATATCATCAGACACAGCCATACCGATACGTTCGGCATAGGGAGATGTCTTGAAACTGTCACCGGCAGCATTGTAATACATAACAAAGGGATGGCCCGTCAACTTTTTCTGATCCCATATCACCGTGCTCTTAAATTGCTTAATAGTCTCCCACCACCGCACGTCCTTATCAGTTGACATCATAACCGGACTGGCAGATGGCTTCCACTGGTGTACATCTATCGGGTCACTGGCATTACTGGCAATTCCTATCGACAAAAGTCCAAGTTCATAGCCTTTGGTTTTACCTCCCAGATAAGACATCCAATATCTGTCCTTATATTTCTGCAATTCATAGCTTCCGCCCCAGGTATAATCCTGCAATGAAATGAATCCGGCTTTCTGGTCTGCATCCCATTGTGTGCTGTCATCTGAAAAAGACAGAATACGTCCAAGGCTTTCCCATTGCAGCAGGTTTGTGCTTTTTGCAAGCCAGGTTTCGTATCCCCTGCCGTCGAAAATAAGATAGGTCATGTACCAGGTATTGTTTTTTCTGAATACGCTTGGACAATCCATTTTTTTTGAATCATCCGGAGGCACCATCACAAGTCCGTATTTGTAAGGGGTTTTTACCTCTTCGTATATCTTTTGCATTTGTGCGCCGGGCACCTGGTTTTGAGCGGACTGCGCTTGTGAAAGGCCAGAAAGCGATGCGAGGAATGAAATAATCAGTAACTTCTTCATGAATAAAGATATATTGGTTCGAAAATTCTGAAACAGTGTTTTCACATATAGAAAATTATAGTTTACAAAGATGCAAGTAGACTGTATTGGTTTTTGCTTAATGAAACAGTTATATTCATGCGCTTATTGAGATGTGACAGTCCAGACATTTCTTAACCCTGAAGGTGCCGACTCATTAAAATAAGTCTTCAAAAACTTTTTATAATCTTTGTCAAGGAGATCAATGGCCGGACCTATGCTATTTTCACCGCCCTGATTTTGCTGGTCTTTTAATAGTATTGTTCTCAGTTCAGCCAGGTTAGCCTCATTCACCTTTCCTGTTCTCTCAATTGATCGCCTCATTATATTACTAAGATTCGTTTCCCTGATATGGTATGCATAAGACAAAACCCTCTGCCGGAAGCCTTCTAGTTCTTTTATACTCATATCAAATTCTGTAAGAAATTCTTTGGGTACATTTTCGCGGGCTTCTTTAGCATAACCTAATGCCTGATCAATCTTTCCAGAAGTTGCTTCATACCTTAGCTGGGCGTCCTCCATCATCCAGAAATGAGGTGTTTCGGTTTCTACTGTTCTCATAAATGCAGCCCTGCGGTTCGACTGCCACGATGGAGTTTCCCAGCTTACTCCTTTTAAAGTAGCAGCAGTCATTAAATGATGCGGATCGCTTCGTCCTACCTCCCTCGAATTCCAGGATACATCCCAGGGATATATTTCAATTGCTTCAGATGAATATTTCCAGTACATTGAAATTTTTTCAGCTGCATTTTTATAGGGCTTACTCAGTAATTTAAGGGCCTCCTCATCGGAAACGTCAGGATTATTGAAAAAGATAGAAGTAATATGAAGATTTGGATCTTCCCTGTCAGGAATATTGCCATAGTATTCTTTAATACCTTTCAGTTTTCCGGCACGATTCACTGCCCTTAGTGCCCTCAATGTTGCCAGGGGTGTTTGTAAGTATTGATAGGGTTCAACTTCTTCAGTCGGCGCCCCCAAAAATAATTCTGCCATTACCGGAATATTGTATTCTTCTGCCAGGGACAGCATATTTTTAAACCATCTGTCTGCCGGTAAAGCTACTTGTGCTTCTGTAATGCATGAATGCATCGAAAGCCCGACACATTTGGCATCGAGCTGTTCAATAATACGATATGTTTGTCCTGCTGAAATCTCCCATGGCTCCCACCATAACTTGCCATCCGGGTTCAGACTGTTCCATGTTTGTGCCAGCTTATTTACAAATTTGGCCACCCGTTTGTCCAGGGGTACACCGCTGCATCTTTCGCAAACACCATTTTCACTGCAAAGCCACGCATTCTGGTCGTATGTATAAAGCAACAAATCATCAACTCCGGGAAATTCCCTGTTAAAATTTTCTATCAATGTAACATAACGTTCTACGGTTAAGGGATCGGAAATACACTGGGACAGGGGTTCAATGGCAGGATAGGCGACAAAAGGTGCTCCAAAATGGAAAATACTTCTAAAACCATGCTTTTTGCACAGCGCTATTCTCTGTTTTAGTTCTGCAGCTCTATCTGCAATTTTATCCGGGTTGCGAATAAAGGTTTTACTTGAACCAACATTTTTATTTAGCATAGAATCGATATCCACGGGCAGTTCAAATTTCTTTGGCAAAACCAAAACATCCTCCAGATTCAGGGGATTGTCTCCGGGCCGGTATCCCCAGGCGATGTTAAGTTGCAGGGTGTTAAATCCCAGTTTCTTCATGCGCTCCATATTCCCATCGTTCCATTCACCATCCGGAAAAGAAGGAGCACCCAATATTCCGACCTTATATTCAATGGTATGTTCTGTCACTTTATTTATTTCTTCATTACAGGAAAACATGAATACAGTAATGAGGAATAATTTGAAAACAAGCCGATTTTGGTTTTTTTGGTCCGTAATCATTTTCATAAACTTATTGATAGTTATCAAATTTAAGGAAATCAACCCGTGCTGTCAATTCACATTCTGGACTTTCCTTTACATCTTTTGACCACCCCGTCGGGGTGGTCGGGTACCACCCCGACGGGGTGGTCAAAAATTTATTATCTTTATGAATTCACGCAATAAGAATCATGGAGGACTTCTTTAAATACCTGGCACCCGGAGAGGATGATGTGAGCTGGGGGCTTTACCTGAATGTTGCGGGCAAAGCGATCATTCCTCCAGGAACTGTTTATCCGAGTCCAAACCACCCGAGCGGATATTATTTTACCTGGAATAAAGGAAGGATACTTCATGAGTACCAGGTTATTTACTTAACAGAAGGCAGTGGAATCTATGAAGATAGTTCCGGGGAATATCCGATAAATCCGGGGTCGTTGCTTATAATCCAGCCCGGTATATGGCATCGTTACAAGCCCGACATAAACACCGGATGGACTGAAAACTACGTGGGATTTAATGGCTTCATCGCGGAGCACATGTTCAGCAATCCTCAATTGGCTTCGGCCAAGCCAATTGTCGAAATTGGCAGCCGTGAAGAATTCATTGATACCTACTATAAAATTCATCGGTACGTTAAAGAGGAAAAACCGGGTTTTCAGCAGGTTTCAGCCGGTATGGTAATGAAACTGCTTGGGTATCTCATTTCTGCAGAAAAGCAAATCAACTTCTCCGAATCAAGGATTGAGAAAATCATTCAGAAAGCCTGTTTCATGATCCGGGAAAATGTGGAAAAGGAAATTGATTTCAAACACTATGCTGAATGCAACAACATAGCGTATTCCTATTTCAGAAGGATGTTCAAAATTTATACCGGGCTTCCTCCGACGCAGTATCATCTTGATCTGAAAATTATCCGCAGCAGGGAATTATTGTTGTCAACCGATAAAATAATCAAAGAGATCTGCTATGAAGTTGGATTTGAATCAGAATTTTATTTCAGTCGCCTTTTTAAGAAAAAAATCGGTGTATCTCCCTCCAGGATAAGAACCCTTGCTCAAAACCCCCAGGATAGAAACAAGAAAATCAACCCATGAAAAAACCAAGAAATCCCCTCCGTTTTCTGCTGCTTGTCCTAATGTTTCCTGCATTTTATCCAATTACCGCACAAGGTATTGAACAATCTGCGCCGCCTTCAAACCCTGTTAAAATTCCCTGGTTTGAAACCAGTCCCGGAATAGTGCTTCCGAGAGAAACATCAGAAATCAGTGCCATCATCTATAATCCTTCCACAGATCCAATAAAAAGCCTGTCGGCTTCCATTAAGGTTCCTGAGGGCATTCAGGTTGAAGGCAGTCTCACGCAAAAACTGGATCTTCGTCCGCAGGAAGTAAAACGCCTTGTCTGGCAGGCAACTGCAAAAAAGGCAGGTTCATTCAAATTAACACTTACAGTTAAATCCCAGGCCGACTCCACTTCGTCTGTTCAATGGCTCAAAGTTGTCCCGCGCAGGGATCCGCGGCACGAATACATGACTGCCACCGGGTCATGGGAAACCTATCCTGAGCGTCCTGCGCTCCAGGAAAACAATACTTTCAGAATTGAAAACCTGGTAACGTATCACTTCCGACAAACTGAAAAGCAACAAGTTTGGGATTACGGCTCATTTGCCGCGCAGTGTTGATGAAGAGGATCCGTTCAATGCCTCGCACCTGGTTGACGGTAATCCGGAAACACCATGGGCATCAAGGTGGTGGCGTGTTCCAGTTCCTTCGATGCCCGAGACAATAGAACTGGATTTAGGGGAAAACAAGGAAATATCGGAATTCCGTTTCCTTCCGGCCTGGATGAATGCAGGGGCTCCCGCAGCTATACGAATCGAAAGCAGCGAGGATGGAAATAACTGGACACCTATATTTGATGAACCGGATTACGTTTTGCAGGCTGCCGGCGATGGGGACGTGCTGCGTTACAGGAATCTTAGCTGGCAACGAATCCACTTGCCTGTCACCCGTACGCGGTATCTGAGAATTGTTGTTTCACGCCTGGTAGCCGGCCATACAAGTTTTTTCTGCTCACCCATTGATCCATACCAGTTCAGGATGGCTGAAATTGCACTCCTTAACAGCAAGGGTGATCCAATCAACCTGACGAATTGCTCACCAAAGGTCTCGTCCACTTTCCATGCCTGGTATAACTCGCCCGAATCAATAAACAAGACGTATCCTTACCTGTTTAGTTCCGGGGTTAAATGGAACCGGACAGGACAATGGGGGGATAAGACCGACTGGGCCACCGTTGAAAAGACCAGGGGTGTTTACACCATTGATCCTGAAATGGACCAGGCGATTACCGAATCCGTGAAAAAGGGTGTAAATATCATGATGGGGCTGAACTACGGGAATCTTCTGTACCAGAAAATGAGAGATTCTATTGACCTGGGGCCAACCTGGCATCGCGGGCATCCATTCCTTCAGTGTGCCCCCACTACGGATGAGGCCATAGAGGGATTTGCCAGCTATTGCCGTTTTATGGTAAATCACTTTCGGGGTCGCGTAAAATACTTTGAAATCTGGAACGAGGAGGACGGCTGGTTTATGGATGCCTGGGCTGATAATAATTCGGTAAGGCTTGTAAAGGATTATGGACGTGCACTGCTGGCCGCCGCAAAAGCCATAAAAGAAACAAATCCGGAAGCGGTGGTTGTTTTTGGAGGTGTGGCGGGTTCTTCCCCTGACTTTGCCCGCATCGCACTTGACCAGGGGGCTGGTCCCCTTATTGATGTGTTTGCCTTCCATCCTTACGGTCATGCCTACACCGGAAGAAGCACCCCCGAATTTTCTGACGGAAACGAACGGTATGATGGAATGGAAACCGCGGCCGGCGGAAATTACAAACTATGAAGAAGAAATAGAGGCCTTTAGAAAATTATTGCACCAGTATAATCCGAAAATGGAAATCTGGGCGAATGAAATGAACTGGATGGCTCCCGGCGAACCCTTCATGAATGAATTCAGTGACGGGAGTGAATTATCCCAGGGAAAATACCTGGCAAGGTTTTTTACAATGAATGCCTCCCTTGACTGCGGTGCAGTCTGGTGGTCGCTTTATAACGCGAATTACATCCAGGAGTGGGCCGTGATGCGATCGCGCGATCTCACTCCCCGGGCAGCTTACTATTCGGCCAGCTATGTTTCAACCATACTCGATGACGCACTGCCAACCAGACAAGTTTGAAGCTATTGTCCTGGGAGATGCACCCAAAGATCTCAATGTGAAATGTTTCAGGAATGGAAAAGGAGAATGGATCATTGCACTCTGGATAGCAGGCCTTACACGCGATGATTTTAAACCGGAAAAGATAAATATCCGGGTCAAAGGCAAGATGGTGAATACCGCTTCAATCGAAGATGCTCTGTATGGACTTAAACAACCTGCCATCCTGCACCAGGATCATGACGGAGCTGTAATTAAAGATCTTCTGGTAGGCGACTGGCCCCTGTTTATTCGTTTTGGAAAATAATTAAACTTCCTGTCTGCCGGGAGCCAGGGTTTACCGGTTTAGACAAAAGAAGAAAGGAAAATCAGCAAACCCATTATACGGGTACCGATTTTCCTTTTCATCTTTTTAAAACTTAATCAGAAATGTTTACAATCTGAGATTAATCATTTATCAGAACCTGTATCGCACACCGAGGTCAGCCGTCAAACCAAATTTCTCCTGGTATGTGAGCCGTGGATCACCCCTGAGTTTTTGTGATTCTGTAAAATTGGTGAGGTTTGCAATATTGGCGATCACCTCGAATCCGCTTACCTTCGCGATTTTGAATTTCTGGGTTAGCTGAAGATCCCATCTGTTGAAATGTTCCTTTTCTGAATCCAGTCTCGTAGCACCATGGTAGTTTACCCCGGTATAGATCAAACCATTATACTGGTATGACAGCCATGCATTAAAACCCTTGAAGTTAAATCCAAGTGAAACATTGGCAATACTCTGGGGCTGGTACAGCAGCGGACCGGTTATGGTTGAATCAACCCTCACATTCACTGGTCTGCCGCCTCCGGGAGGGGTTACCGTCCTCATATCGGTATATGGGTAGGTGGTCTTGTGAATGAGAGTAGGTATAATTCGCATACAGGGTGAAGAAGTTAAAAGGCTTTGGCAGATAGAAAAAGGAGGTTTGCCATTCAAATTCAATACCTTCAATATTGGCTTTATAGGGGTGATTTTCCCATATGGTCATGTTAACCATCGCGTTATCCGGGAATGGAGGAACCAGGGGATCACCCTTTGATGCGCTGATAGGTTCTGCTCCATATCTTATTTTCCACCGTTTTGTAAAAACCGGTGACCG
This sequence comes from uncultured Bacteroidales bacterium, assembly GCA_963790105.1. Classification (GTDB taxonomy): domain Bacteria; phylum Bacteroidota; class Bacteroidia; order Bacteroidales; family UBA10428; genus UBA5072. The sequence continues at coordinate 62,822 of CAWBNI010000030.1, forward strand.
ATAACAGTCCGATCTTATCTCCGTGAAACGTAAACTGTGCATCGTAACTGGTCCATAGTTCAGCTTTTAATTTAGGATTGTTAGCCTGGTATGAAAACGGTGCCCAACCTGTATTTACGTAAGTGTTTGGTGATATGGAATTGAAATCGGGACGGCTCAGAGTTTTCGTATACGAGAAATGTGCATAGAACTTATCGGTCGGTTTTATCCTCAGGTGGATCATCGGCAGGAAAAACTCATCTGATCTTGTAGCCGATGTATCATCTCCTGCGAGAGGTTCATAAAGCGTGGGAGGATATTGCGGAGGCAATGCATAGAAACCCTTCATGTCGGCAGAGGTATGTTCATACCGTAAACCGGGCATGAACATTACATACTTGGTGATATTGAATTCCGGCATAATATAGGCGGCAGCATATTTTTCCTTTATGTCCTGGTCATTTATCATACATGCCGGATAAGCCTGAATAAAGCTGATATTTCTATAGTCAAAGATAATGGGCAGGGCCTGGCCGGGATCCATTTCAGAATAATACTTTGTTATATCCATCCATTCAGAGTACATCTGATTCATCCGGTCCATGTTAAAGTTATATCCAAAATTGTAATCTCCACCCAGAAAGTTATCTACCTTTTTATCCTCCAGACCAACGGCGGAAATATTACCAAATTGGTTTAACGTGATCCAATCGATTGAATCGGATAAAAATTTCGGTCCTATCACATTGACCGATGCATTCTGATTTCCGGTACCTACCTGGTCATCCCTGAACCTCTTCTTCTCCCGGTAAACTCCTCCGAATTTAACGCTTCCTTCAATCAGACCTCCTATTTTAAAAGGAACTGTCACATTCAGGTAACCCGTTAAGTTTTTATCTTCTGTTTTACTGTCGGTCCTGCTAAATCCATTCCACCAGCAATCAATTAAATTTTCCGGATCATCATGAAACAGGGGGACAACCTTCCGTTGGATCCATCTTACGGATCTCCGGGGTTGTATTGTCAGCTGTGGAAGCATTATTAAACGACCAACTCCAGTTTCTGGCCCCGATATTGCCGCTATATCCCTGGGAATAAGAAATACCATAATCCGTCTTAATGTTCAGAAACTTCAATTTGGATTCACCACTCAGCGCAGACTGGAAAATGTCGCTTGTATTATCGGGTCGGCTGTCGAAAGAATATCCCACATTTCCTGCCCCAACCAGATTATAGCTTTTCGACTGGCTGTTATATTCATTCTTTGAAGTGTTATACATACCATATAACATGAGGGTGGTACCCGGTGATAACTTATAGTCAAGGGACACCATGGCTGATTTACGGTATATGATAGAAGAGATATCGTTCAGCCATACATTTTGAAGCATAATGTCACCTTCCTTGTCAGAGCCTTCAATAGTGTACTGAGCACTCATAGTCTGGATGCTCCGGTTTACCCGTTCGGCATTAACCGAAACCAGTACCCCGAGTTTATCATTCAGGAAACGGTTGCTTACTTCACCCAATAGCTTGTAATTGCCCCAGTAATCGTTCAACTGGTTATATCCGCCCTGGGCCATCAAATTAACATGAAAATGCTGGGGTGCTTCCCTCAGTTTCAGATTCACTGATCCTGCCACTGAATTACCTTCCATATCGGCGGTAAGGGATTTGAAAACTTCAACTCCCTGCAAGGCATACTGTGAAATTCCACTGATGTTGGTACCCCGGCCCTCTCCGCTCGTGGCGGCCATCTGCACTCCGTTCAGGGATACAGAGGCATACCTTGGCTCAAGTCCGCGAATTACAAGGCCGGTACCTTCACCACCTGATCGTATAACTGAAATACCCGGCAAACGGCCAATGGCTTCTGTGGCATTGGCATCGGGATTTTCCTGCAAACGGTCAGGTGCTACCACATTCTTTATCGTGTTGGAATTGATCTGCTGCTGAACAGCCTGTTTCTGTCCTCTCCCCTGGGCTGTGATCACCACTTCCCCTAAGGTCTGTATGTCAGGATTCAACGCAATATCAATGGATGATTGTGTACCCACAGTTACGGTTTGTGACTGATACCCGATAAAGGAATATACCAGAACCGATTCAGCACCACTTACCAAAACTGAATACCTGCCGTCCACCTCGGATACGGTACCTGTCAGGGTTCCCTGCACCAATATATTCACTCCCGGCAAAACTTCCCCGGTGGTTGCATCAGTAATTTTCCCGTTAACCCTTATCTGGGATTTTTGTGCAAAAATCAGGGAATAAGTACTGATGAAAAGAAACAATAGGAAAACGAAAAGTTTTTTCATTTGTAGTTATAGTTTAAAGGTCAATTATTCAAAAAACAATACTAAGAATAAAGCTATGAAATGTCAATATACTATTTGTACTATTATTTATATATTTTAATCTTTTTTTCAGATATATTTTATCCCTCCTTTCTTTATTAATGCTGCCATATGCACCTGTAATTGAATCTCCGGTTTGGCGCTGCATCCCCATCGACGCAGAGCGAAATGGGATCTTTCAGTTCAGCCGGGTTATCACACCATTTAAAATCGAATGTAGACATATTGCCTCTTAATCCGATCAGCTTGCGGGGAATAGCCAATTCAACCAGGTTACCCTTGTATTTATAGGATACTCTTGCCTTTTCAACCCAGGGATTGCCTGCATTTTTGGGATCATAGGCCATGAGGGTAGTAGTTTTGTCATCCACAATATGCTTATTGATCAGAAAATCATATCCATGCCATCCGGTAGACGGATCAGCATCGGCATCAATCAGCAAAAGCATCCAGTTATCACCGGAGGAAGGTGTCAATGCCTGGTCAGTTTCGGCATAGAAAAAAGCATTTTCAGCATCCACGGCAACCTTGCAGGTAACAATGTCATTCCGGCCTGTAGTTGTTTACATAATGATTACCGCCATACCCTTTATAATCACGGTGAATTACATCTCCCTTTGTATCCCTGTATTCCGTGGTTATAATTTTCCAATCGGAGCCATCGCCATCTATCTTGATTGTGTGATATCCCTTTAATTCAGGAATCGGACGAATTCCTTTATAAAGCCGGATATTTTCTGCCATTTGCATGTAATAGTTATCCGTATAGCCATCTTTCATGGGCTGGATGCAACGGTTAAACTCGGCATTGTACTGATCAACGAAGAAATAGGAACTCTTCCGGCGCATAAACGGAAACGATACTCCGTCCATGGGCGGATACTTCCCTGCGGTCCATTCATTCCAGTCATTTAAATAAAGGAACTGGGGATTTGCTTTAAGCGCTTCATCCCATCTGTCCTGGAAATAAATACCATATCCTTCGGGATTTTTAACCACCTTGCCAAGCCAGGGAACATAGGCTGAATCCGGCAGGTCATACTGGTTTAAAGCCGGTTCATCCCGTTCCCGGGTCCATGATTTTCCAACCAGGCTGGAGGGATGCTGGGCCGGAGTAACTGCCGCTTCTTCCCTGATCCCGTTATGCAATGAAACGAGATCCATGGGATCCATTGCTTTCACTTTTTCATTTCCCAGATCATACCCGAAACTCCAGTTATTCTCCGTACCGACAAATCGTTTACCGGCCCATTCATAATAACCCCACCAAAAATTCCGGAGGGTGAAATAGCTTTTTACTTCCTTTGTATAATCCTTATAAAACTCCTCGGTATAGTCCGGATCACCGTAATGCGGATTTTTTGGATCGGTTTTCGCCGCGGCATCATAATGGGGATTGGGATGTTTTACACCCTGGCCGTTGGCATCCACTTCGGGCGTCTCATTATATAGCAACAACGGTTTGCCATCCCAGTAATACCAGAGATCGCTGAACCGTTTGGCCTTGTATACCTTATCATACAGATCCTGTACAACAGTGATCACCGGACCGTTAAATGCCCAGAAGCAGAATTGCGGAACCTTGTTCCCTTCTGCCTTCATCTTTTCCATGGTACTGAAAAGCACTTCCCATTCATCCCAGTATCTGACGGCATTTGTAACGTCCATAACGAGCACATCCACCCCGGCATCGGCCAGCATGGACATATCCTTTCGGATCACAAATTCATCCTTGCTGAGGAAATATCCGTTTTCAGGCTCACCCCAATGGTACGATCCTTCCTTCCAGGCCGGGTGATTTGCATCGAGCCGTGCATCAGGATGTTCGGCAAGTACACGGGTCACATCGCCGCTATAGGGACTTTTCAGATCAGCGTTGTTGTCACTGTGCCAGGTGATATAGAAAATACCAACCACCCTGCGCTGGTCATTCTTTAAAGGGCCCGCTTCACCGATCAGGGGCATTTTACGTCCCAAAGCATCAGTGGCGACCCAGGTGTCGGAATACAGATCCCTGACCTGTGCAATTAGCTGAACCGGCAGCGGTCACAAAGAACAGCACCGGAATGAGAACCACAAGCATCAGGAACCGATTAAAAGAATTTCTCTTATTCATTGTATTAATAGAATTATATGTGATATCAGAATCGATTTAACTCATTCATACACCCTGAGACAGTCCAGGGAAATTTTACCATTTTTCCCTCTGATGACAATGGCATTTTTCTTTTCACCCAGGGAGCGCATTGAAAATACAACCGCACTTTTCACCTGGTTTTCAGCATGAAGATCAATATTTGCCAACAACCTTTCCGTTTACCAGTATTTCAGCCATTCCCAGGGAAGGCATTTTAGGACAGTACAGGTCAAATCCACTTCCCGTAAAGCTCCACTTAGCCCGCGCAGTATCGGTTTTTGAAACCGAACCGGTTCCATAGGTGAATAATTCCTTATTTTCAATGACTTCCCAATCCTTCAAATTTGAACCTGAATTCAGCAGACCCTCCGTATATAACCAGTCAGTATAACCAGGCTTACTGTCACCATTAACCAGGAAGGAATGCATTTCAACCCCGGAATGTTGCATGGCAAACAAGCCGCACTTTCCAATACTGCTGTTTTTCAGTATCCCCTTGCCAGGCAATTTTATGATTGATTGATATGCTGATTTGCATGATTTGCTGATTTGTTGATTTGCTGATTTGATGTGCCGGATATCTAAATGAATTTCAGGTGATTTATCAAGAACTCCTCTGGCAATGGTATCGGTGTGACCATCTGCGAGACGCCTCCAGTAAAAGCCATTGGTTATCAGAAAACTGCAACCTGGTATGTGACGTAAACATGAGCGGATGCAACTCAGCATCTGAATTTGGATGGTCAGGACCTACAGGCGCCTGTATAATTCCAGAAAACAGCAATTGTTCCGTAATATGAAAAGGACGCCTTCATTTCAGGCTGGTTATAAAACCCGGAAATTGCCGTGAATGAAGGAGAACCGTGACCTGAAAATACAAAGCCGGTATCTCTTTGCGGATTTGCTCCAGTCAGCAGAGGCCAGGTTGATCGTTCCCTGGTTTTCTTTATCCCGGCTGGGATACATCACCTTCAGCCCGTTTTCCTTGTTTACAAAACCCGAAAATGTTTGTCCCCATATACCTTCATATTCATTTTCAGCATGTATACTGTGCCAGACCGAACCCTCTTTCCACAACTGCCACTTTTCCGGATTCATTACATCTTCGGATGCAGCCCTGAAAATGCATTGAAAATTCCGGTTCTTTGCCACTGAAGTAGCCGGGGCGTATATGGTATCGTTATGCAGAAAAGTCGGAAAATATTCAAGCAAAGACGGATAGTATTGATCGGATTCAGTGCTGTTCAATAAAACCGGTGCAGACCAGGGACCCTCCGGTGACGGGGCAGTTATGGCAGTCAATCCCCAGCTGAAATAAGGCCCTGAATCCAGATCAAAAAGAATGACCCATTGATTTTTCAGTTTCATCAGGGTTGCGGCATAGCACCTGTTGTATTTTCCATTATAGGGTTTATAATAAAAATACCTGTTTGTAATGGCCGGTTTGCTGTAAATGCTGTAAGGCCCTTCGGGCTTATCGGATACAGCCACGGCAATCCCTCCGTGCATGAGACCTTTAATATCCCAGGTGAATGCGGTTGTCCCATAATCAAATCCCATATAGTATTTCCCGTCTGAATAAACGATTGATACATCCGGGGCTAATGTGATTATTCCTTCTTCCCCCTCAAGTTTCACCTCTTCGTCCCTGAAAACCGGTCCCTTGAATTTCCAGGTTTTGCCCTTGTCTTCCGAACAATATACCACACAGGAACTGTCCAATTTCTGATTTGTTTTTATCTTCACCCAGGGCATAACCGGTGTGGTATTCTCCCACATAAACGTATTCATTTCCGGAAACCGGATCTTCAAAATAAAAGCCATTTACCGGCCAGTTGAAAGGCGGAGTGCCCCGTTCAACGGGATTTTTCGCGTATCTTTTAAAATTGTCAAATGAAGGGTCGCCTAATACCGGATGTCTCATCCAGGCATCTTTTAGCGGGAGTGTAGCAAAATCGATTCCCGTAACTGTAAGCCAGGTGGTATAATCCTCCCCTTTATCACCGGCACTGGCATAATCTACAAGTGTTATCTGCTTCCCGTCAGTTGTATTTACAGATCCGCAAAACCAGAAATTGTCATTTTCCTTAAAAGCCATTTTCCTTACAGCCGACGCATCCAGCTTAAATCCGGGGGCAGCCGATGAAACAGTATCCATGGCCAGCAGGACCGGGCCATAATAAACCGAAGTTTTACCGGCACATTTTTCCTCACCAACCCAGAAATGGACCGACATATCGAAACTGATCCCAATACTGTCACCTGATTTCCATGCCCTGCTGATCACAAGGTATTTTCCGGGTGTTATGTTTTCAATGGGTTTCCCGTTAACGTTAACCCTGGTATTTACTGACCAGCGGGGTATGCGCAGGTTAAGATTAAATGCCTCGCTTTTATCAAGTGCCAGGGTAATTTTAACATCTCCGTGCAATGGATAATCGGTTTTCTGCAGGATTTTAATACTGTTTCCCCCGGGTGTTTTTGTCTCTGCATTTGAGGAGCCGTAATAGTTGAGATACAGGTTTTCCTTATCGGTTAAAACTGCCCATTCAGTTATTTCACTTATTCCCCGGTTCCCGTTAGCCTGGCAGCAGTTAAGCTGCCTTCCCCCTTCGAACCCGTGTCCGGCAAGTTCCACCAGGGATGAAATCCTCTTTCCGTCAGAAAAGTTCATATAGGCAAAATCGTGGGAACCCAGCAGACTGCCCAGGGCGGCATTGTAAAAGGATAATTCAAGTTCGTCAGCTACAACGGAATTTTTGCTCAGTTTCAGATATTCCACTGAATAAGCCATCCAGGCCACCGTACTGCAGGTTTCACTTCCAAAACCATACAGATCCCCCGTGGCTCCCTCACCTGTTCCGAATCCTCCGAAATTATGCCTGTCATATTGAATTATGCTCTGCCAATAGTGTTCCAAAGCATCGTAATACTCCTGCCTGCCTGTAATCTGATACAGGGTGGAAAGGGTCATGAGTGTATGGAGGCTTTCCCAGCGCCGCTGGTTGGACTGATAAAATGCCTTACCCTCTGCTGCGGCTGTAAGCCAATCGCAGGCAAGAGGCTTCTTCGTGTAAAAATCATCATAGGTAAGCTTCCACTCTTTCTGAACAATGTATTCGCTTGCCTCAAGATATTTTTTGTCATGGGTTTCCTGGTAAAGAATGGCAAAGGCATGGCTTATGGCAAAATTGCATTCTGCCCAGTTCTGGGAAACAAAAGTCTGCTTTCCGGCAATAAAATAATTGTAGATGCAATCTGCGGATTTAATGGCAATCTTTAACGCATCCCGGTTTCCGGTAATTTTATACCATTGATATAGTCCGTATATGCAATGATATTGGCTCCAGGTGTCCCACTTGGCAGTATCCCCGTTAAAACGGGTGCTTTTTGACCAGGGTCCCAGGTACCCATCCGTTCCCTGGACTGATTTGAACATGCTTACCATCTTATTTCCGGCTTCAAGGGTGGCCGGATTCCCGAAGGCACGGTATGTCTGGGCCATGCCGGTAAGTATCTTACCCGGAAACTCGCCATGCCACATGCACTTGAACAGGGTGTTTCCTTCAGGATCGGCAAAGGCGGCAAACAGGTTCGGGTTGTCGCTCAGAACATGCTGCAACCAGGATTGCTCATTCGATTCGAGCAATTTTCCGACATAGCCTCCCAGGTTCATATTGGTCATCCTGTTTTCACTGGCGTCAGGTAACGGACCTGCAGATGCCAGTGAAATTACCGGGATAATTACCCAGGAAAATAGTATTAGGAAATACGGCTTAATATGCACAAATATCAGATAGATATGGACAAAAAAAGTAATACAATAAATACAAAATGCCTTTGTATAATAAGTGCAAAAGTTGTCATTACAAGTTATGGTATAATTTTATTTTGCAGTCTTTTAATATCGATTTTGTTTTGTACAAAATCAAAATTTTTTTATATAAAATGAACGGGCGGAAATGGTTTTGCAGTTTTGGGGGAAATGATCTGCGTGATCTGCGAGAGACAATTTGCAAGAAAACATACCGGTAAATAATGAGATTGCCAAAAGTTTAAACGCAGAGTCCCGGAGTTTTGTTCTGAGTGACGCCTTGAACGCAAAGCACGCTAAGTGAGGTCGCTGAGAAATCTGCGAATTAACTCAGATTAACTCGTTTGCGAAACTCTAGCTGCGAGCTAATCTGCGAAATCCGTGAGATCTGCGAGCAAAAACGCCCCAAAGCGTAAATTATAACCGCGAGATAACCGTAATAGATCTGATATTATTTGACCGAGTATACAAAATTGAAACGACCGCCGGGCGCAGCATCTCCGTTCACATAAAAATCCATAATGTTGCCGTTTTCCTGCATATTATCATTCCATTTGAATTCGATATCGATGTCTTTACCGACGAGATTGAGCAGTTGTTTTCCAATCATTACTTCCAGCTTATTATCCTTTACGGCAAACCTGGCCTGCCCTGCTACTTCCCATTCCCAGCGACCTCCGATATTTTTTTCAACGAATACCGATTTCCCTTTTGGACTCACCCGGTTGATCACAAAGTCATACCCATTCCACCCGGTGGATTTATCGCGGTCTGTATCCAGGAACAGCATCATCCAGTTCCGGTCAGTGGCAGGAGAAAGCGGATCCGCCGTTTCCGCGTAGAAATACAGGTTATTCAGCATCCCGCGCGACTTTGGCCCCGGAGATGTCATTGCGGCCCGAATTATTGATATAGAAATCACCACCATATCCCTTATGGTTCCGGTGAAGCGTATTCCCCTTGTAGTGTTTGTAGTAAGGAAGTACATTATCCCATCCATCTGCCTTGCCAATCTTAATGGTAACCTCAGGAGAGGGTTTCTCAGGCACTGTCATTCCCTTAAATCTCCTTACGTTATCAACGAGTTGCATGTAATACACGTCACCCCGGTCTCCCCATCCCTTGTTGGGCTCAATATCCCGACTGCGATCCCAGTCAAATTCATCGGGAAAAGCCATATAATATGGCTTGTTGGGAGGCCAGTCTGCCACCCGTCCTGCAACATATTCATTCCACCCGGTGACAAACACCAGTTCAGGATCGATTTCCATAGCCCTGTCCCACTGTTCCTGGAAATTCCAGCCATACAAGTAGCCTTCCGGTCGCGGGTCAAAGCCTTTTTTCTTACTGAAGCTGCGACCATAGGTTCCGGGTTCATTGAAGGCGCAAAAGTGTTCACCGCTGGCCAGGTTAGTATTTTGTGACACGCCCACGGTAACCTGTTCAAAACCACCGCTCTCAAGCGGAGCGTACCCATGTTGCGGATAAACCTCCAGCCAGCCCCAGTTGTCCTTACGCCGGGGGCCATCTATATAATCGGGCTGGCCTGGCCTGAAGGTGAAAAAATCCGCGATCTCACGATCTTCTGCTGAACCGGTCAGATCCTCAGGACGCGCCATAATGCAAGGCTTGCCTTTCCACATAAACCATAAATTGCTATATCGTCCCGGCTTGTAAATATCTTCATAAAGCATGCGTAATTGAGGACCCCCGTATTCCGGCGATCCGAATGGCAGCAGGAAGGCAATTTTTGGTACGTTTACCCCGTCCTTCTGAGCCTGTGTCCATACCTCCATCAGCACGTCGTAGCATTCCTTCCAGGTAAGGGTCAGGTTGGAACAATCGAAAAATATAACATCAATCCCTGCATCCGCCAGTAATTCAGCATGTTTACGCAATATCCAGGGATCGGTGGTTTTGTAGTACCCGAAAAGCGGCTCTTCCCAATAATAACGACCGGGTTCTCCCCACGCCGGATCGTCAAATGATTTGATGGCTTCCGGGTGAGCTCTCAGGATCTGTGTGGTGTTGTTGACCCTGCTTCCGGGTGCCAGGTCGTAAATATGCCACGACCAGTAGAACATGGCTACATACTTATCCTTCCTTCTGATTCCGGCTTCTTCATATGATCTCAATTTGCGTCCCAGGGCATCCGTCGCAGCCCAGGAATCACTATTAACAGCTTGTCCCGTTGAAGTGCCGGGCAATAAACAAAGCATCACTATAAGGAAAAGGCCTGTTTTAACCAGGAAATTACTAACCATCACTATATGTTTAACATTATTAAATGCTCACCTTCTTATATTCAATCAGAACTGACCCGGGAAGTTCTGTAATTTCGGCCTTTGACAGGAGGAGTTCCTTCCCCGTCATTGTCTTTGCCGGTAAAGGTTCATAGCCCGGGTACATGATTACCTTGTAATTGCTGTCCGGGGAAATTTCACGCAAACCACTGAGATCGAATTCAGCCTTTTGAGAATCCGGCCTGCGGAATGCCATTATCATACCTTCCTTCTCGTTTTTTAGATGGTACTGCAAAACACACCATTCCGAGGTATCTAAAGTCACCGGCGTAAGCGGGTAAAAATTTCCGAAATAAAATTTCCGTATTCTCTTACCTTCAGCAATAGCCTTTTTAAGCAATTCCCGCGGATAATCCGCCGGCCGTACATCTTCGGCGAAGGATATCCCGCCGTTAAAACCGCTTCTGAAAAGATAGGGCGTTGCACCCATCTGCCCGCTGGCACTGAATGGCAAATACCGGCTGAGACCTGCGGTCATTACCTGGTTCTGAAGGGCAGCCTGGTTGAAATCCTTGTTAAACAGCGGTGTTATGGTTCCATCAGTTCGCCACAGGGGAATAGATCGCGAACACGTTTCCAGGTCCACCCTGTGTCCCCCGGCGGAGCAATTGTCGATTGCCAGGAAAGGAAATTCTTTGAGAAGATCATCCCACAAGCGGTAATGTCCTTCCACATAGCGAATTTCGGAAATGCCTGCCCGGTCGGGATGGTCCTTATCGAGCTGGGCCCACAACCCCTCATAAAAAACGGCGTTGTCGATCCGCAGCCAGCTGATCCCGTATTCCCTTATTGAATCGGACAAATACCGGGTAATATATTCGCGTGCCGCGGGAATCCCAAGGTTGAACATTCCCCATCCTCCTCCTTCGGGCAATACCACCCAGTCAGGATGTTCAGTGGCCATCAGGGTACCGGGACAGATCCGTTCATACTCAAACCACATCAGGAATTTCATACCGGCGTTCTTAACGGCTTCACCAACCGGTTTCATGCCATTTGGATAACGTTGAAGATTAAATCCCCGGATCAATGGATAAACATAGTTGCCCACGGTAGGAAAATCGTCTTTGCCATAATAGGCATCCACCCAGAAATATTCAAAACCGAGATCTTTTACAGCGGCCAGGTGGGACAGGGTATCTGCCTCGGTCCCCTTGTCCATCTCATAAAAAGCTGAACTTAGATGAACGATCGGGGGTGTAATGGTTTTACCATCCACTTTGGGAACAATATGCGCAAACATGGTATGGCGAAACAGGTTGAATGCTCTCAGATCATCATTTCCTGTCCAGTATAACTGCATAATCCTGGGACTTCGGATAGTTTCCCCCGGAAGAAGCTTCATGTGCAGGTTTTGCATCCCTGCCTGAATATGGTATGACCCGTTGTTATTTTCCACAGAAGCCTTCCATTGTCCGGTCCATCCGATGGCGGTAATAACCCCCCCGTCCTTCCACTGTAAATTAAACCAGGGGGTATTTCCAAACGACGAACGACCTGCAGTAGGAGCAAATTCGGTTTTGCGACCAGTATCAAGAGTTTCATTAAAGGGCATCCAGTCATCCACCGCTCCTCCTCCCCCATGGATCCTTTGCAACACCGGAGAATTGACTGTATCTCCGGGATCGATCGTGACATCAACTGCTTTTACCTGTTCCAGAACCGGCGTATCCTTACTGCCTTTGTTAGTAAAGTGAAGTGTCCAGTCGACTCCGGCCGTGTCAGTGTATATCGTTGCAATTGCACGCACCTCAAGCCCCGTTTCCGGATCATTCAGGATGAGCGTCCGCCTGCGTTTAGATGAATCAATTTTTTCATCCTTAACCTGGTTTTTCCACGTATGGAGGAAACCAGCCGAGTTCTTACCTCCGTAAACGAAGGAGAAGGGAAGATGATGTGAAAAAGAATCTTCTGCCCATTTGCGGTTCAGGGCTATTTCCGCACTGTCATCAGATGAATAGTCACCCCCCGCAGGTGCACCTGAACGCATTCCAAATCCGGGATTCACCATAACAAAGGCTGAAACAGCGGCTGAACTTTTCAGAAATAATCTGCGTCGCAATTTTTTCATGGTATCATAACAATCTTAAATTGTTTTAAAAATCCATAGTCACTGGTCTACTGCCTCCAGCACAAGAACCCAGTCTCCCATTGTCGGTGGACGTTCCGGTTCATAAGTGTCTCCATGGATACGCTGATGGGTGCCGTATTCATTCCATCCGCTGCTATTCAACTCCCCACGATACTGGCCGTTGTCGTCATAAAGTTTACTTTTCCGGTTTTCGGTATTGATCTTTCCTTCGGAGGTTCCGGAAGCGGCTTCTACTGTTCCGAGGTCAACTTTCACACCCAGAACCGGATCCCAATAATAGGCATCATAGGTAATGCCAGGCTCTAGCTTTAGTACCACCGGTGTCGGGCTGACAGCAAACCGGAAATAAGGAAGATAAACCATACGGAATTTTCCCGGCACTCCTGCAGCATAGGGCAGGCGCCAGTTGCCGTAAGCTTCGTGCCACTCTCCCAGGGGCAGATCATCATCGGAGGGCACTTCCTTCCGCCCCAGTGCATCGATCAGGTCAATATCAAAACCATTCACCAGGCTGTTGGGCTCCAGGAGTGTGGTTCCATGTGGCTCCACCCATTCCGGATGGGGTGCCATCTTCCACCACGGAAATTTCCTCAGCAGCCTGGCGGCCATGGCGACCTGTGCATTGCCCGGAAACGTCATCGCCTGCTCCCAGGTATGAAGCGACATGATTCCATAGCGATGTATGGGCTTGTCTGCCGTGTATGCCTCTGCCACCGGAAGGGTGCCGTAGGTAAAACCTGCGGCGCCATTCAGCATCGCCAGCCAGAATGCTGCGCGCTGATAATCCTCATAATTCTGTCCGCAAATTTTTTCGTAACCGATCTCACCGATCACCAAAGGTTTGGAAACGGCAGTCCGCGCATAATGCTTATTGAGTTGGGCTATTTCTGTTGCGATACTGGGCCATCCACGATGGCCCGCCTGGAACAGGTCAAAGTCTGTCAGGGACTCGTCCTGGAGAGGATAGTCGAAAGGTGCATCGACCTCGTGAACAGTGAGGGGATGATGATAAGGATCCGTGGCGCGAAGGTAGCGCACCACTTCTGTCCAGCCGGGCGCATACAAAAATTTGAATAATGCAGTATTACCCAGCCTTTGCACCGCCTCTTCGGGAGGATCGAACAACTCTCCTCCGCCTATCCAGAACGCGGGGTAGGCTCCGTAGCGCGCAATGATATACCGCCAATGTTGTTTCATTTTTTCCACGCCCATCTGGGCGAGTACCTGACGCCATCCGCCGACAAGGGCCGGAACCATGCCCTGATCAAGAATGTGCCGGATGCGACGATCAGCAGAATCGAAATAGGCCGGATTGATCCGCCTGAATTCAGGGTCCCAGACGTACCCGCCTTCATTATGAAAGCCCGGATCAACCGGTGCCATCTCCTCGTTGCTGGGTACCAACCCCGCACAGATCTGAATTACGGTGAAACCCTTGGCCTTGCGGTCCGCTGCCAGTTCCTGAAAGCCCTTCCAGCTTATCCGGTCGGAAAGGCATGACCACCAGGTATCTCCCAGCCAGTAAAACGGTGTGCCGTCGGAATGCTCGAAGTAGTGACCGCTGGCGCTGATCTGAAACATCCCGTGCTTGAAAAGAGGATTATCGCCGGTGTATTCGGTAATGGTGATAATACCCTGATGACCGTTGAGATCGTGATTGGCCCGATCAGTGCTTTCGTAGTGATATCTGTATTCCCCAGGTGCAGGCGGCGCAAAACGAACGGTCCATTTATTCCCGCCGCGCCAGAAGGCGGGCACACGCCAGGTCTCCTCACCGCGTTCAAAAACGACATCTACTTCCACGTCATTAAAAGGATCGGCATATTCCTTCTTTGAATCGATCGCCCATTCTGCCATTCGCTCCCATTTGCGGTCCGGGCTGGCGAACTGTCCATCACCGGATGAAGCTTCAAATCTAGAACCGCCTACCTGGATAGCATGGATTGCCGGCACATTGACAAAAGAGAGAATACATAACGATAAGCAAATCAACCTGCATATTTTGGCGGAATGTATTATCATGGTTTTATCTTTGATGAATATACAAAATTGAATCTCCCACCTGGTGCAGTATCGCCGTTCACATAGAAATCCATTATATTCCCGTTCTCCTGCATGTTATCGTTCCATTTGAATTCGATATCGATGTCATTGGAATTCAGAAGCAGAATCTGCCTTGGAATGGCAAATTCCAGTTTATTGTTGTTAACCGCAAATACAGACTCGCCGGTCGGTTCCCATTCCCAGCGGCCACCAACGTTCTTTTCAACAATTACTTTATTGCCTTTGGGACTGATGCGGTTTACCACAAAATCATACCCGTTCCAGCCGGTTGTCTTATTCCGGTCCGTATCAAGGAACAGCATCATCCAGTTGCGGTCAGTTGGTGGAGTGAGCTTTTCAGCCGTTTCCACATAAAAGTAGATATTACTGGCATCCCGGGCTGCTTTTGCCCCGGTGATGTCATTTCTTCCCGTATTGTTTTTGTAATACTGGTCACTGCTTCCCCTGTGATCCCTGTGCATTGTGTTCCCCTTATAATGCCTGAAATAAGGGGCAACATCCGCCCATTCATCGGCCTGCCCGATATGGATTGTTTTCGGACCCGAGGGTTTTTCAGGAGCCTCCATGCCCTTATATTTTCTGACATTGTCAATTAACTGGAGATAGTAAACATCGCCCCGGTCTCCCCAGCCTTTGTTGGGTTCAATGTCGCGACTGCGTTCCCAGTCGAATTCATCCACAAATGAAAACGGTTTGCCGGTCCAGCCATGCTTTGGCAACCACTGACCTGCAACATATTCATTCCACCCGGTGATGAAAACCAGTTCCGGATCGAGCTCAAAGGCACGGTTCCATTGTTCCTGGAAATTCCACCCGTATAAATAGCCATCCACCCGCGGATCAAATCCGTTTTGCATGCTGAAGCTGCGGCCGTATGATCCGGGCAGGTTAAATGCACTGCAATGCCCATTGGTGGCCGGACTTGCATTTTGCGCTACGCCTACCGTTACCTGTTCAAACCGGCCATCCGGCTGTTTTACATAACCATGCTGGGGATAATTTTCAAGCCATCCCCACTGATCATTGCGTTTGGGACCATCGACATAATCGGGTTGGCCCGGACGGAAGGTAAAGAAGCCCGCAATTTCACGATCTTCAGCAGAATTTGTCAGGCTGTCGGGATACGCCATGATACAGGGCTTTCCTTTCCACATAAACCACAGGTTTTTATACCTGCCCGGTTTATACAGATCGCGGTAAAGCTGCCGGATTGAAACCAGGGAATTGGGAACCGGAGCAAAAGGAAGCATGAATGCGATGGTGGGTACCTGAACACCGTCCTTTTGGGCCTGGTCCCAGGTTTTCAGCAAGGCTTCATAGGATTCTTTCCATGTCATGCTGGCATTTGTGCAGTCGAAAAAAACCGCATCCACCCTGGCATCGGCCAGCATTTCAGCATGCTTGCGCAATACCCAGGGGTCGGTGGTTTGATAATATCCCAGGAGCGGCTGTTCCCAATAAAAGGATCCCGGCTTCCGGCCCCAGGCCGGATGGTTGTAATCTTTCATTGCCTCGGGATATTTCCGGACTATCTCGGTAATGTTTTTCACGTGGGCCGTATCGGCTCTCCCCTGGTGCCAGGTCCAGTAAAACATGGCCACATATTTATCCTTTTTCTTTTGATCAGTTAGACTGTATTCCCTCACTTTTCGTCCAAGCGCATCCGTGGCTGACCAGGAATCGCTTGATACAGACTGGCACAAAACATTTATGGAGCAAATGACCATGACGGCCACCGGAACAACATGCCTGTACATATTTATTGTGATCATCGGTTTATGGATTTTTTGTTATTGAAAGATCAAATGTTCATTTACCCAGGTTGCAGGATTTTTCCTGAAAAGGGCAAGCATTTCTTCGGCAGTGACCTGGCTGGATTCCCTGGTTACATACCCTTTTTTCTGGTTGGCAATATCTGTTTTCATTATATCTTCAAACCGGGTAACCAGGGTGGCAGGTATTTCTTTTCCTGCTTTTGTGTATTTGCGCATCATCCAGGCCAGGTTTGACTCACGGCAGTAGCATCGGATGGCCGTAACATATTGTTCCATTATCCTTAAATCGAAAATCGTCCCGGTAATATAATCATGATAGGGAGAGGTGACCTGGGTTTTCATACTGATATTTTCAAACGCTGCTATCGCTTCCATCAATTTTGAAGCGGACGCCTGGCAACGAAGTTCAATATCTTCAAAAAACCAGGGATCAAGCACTTCATTTTCTGTTGCCATAAAAAGACCGCGTCGAGTTGATTTCCAGGATGGCGAGGGAGCCACTTCCCCCATAATGCGTGCCACATCCCACTGATGAAATACCTGTAAACCGGCTGCATTTCTGGGCAGACTCCGGGATCGCCATGTTGCGTCCCATGGGAAGAGAGATATTCCCATTGCAGTCGCTTCCCAGGCTTCAAGTATGCCCGATTTTTCGCCGAAAACCGCGGCCAGTTCCTTTAAGGCTTCCTGGTTTGATTTTCCCGGGTTAGCAAATTTGATGGCGGCCATCTGCAAATCAGGATCATATTTGTCCGGCAGGATGCCGTAATATTCCTTCACCCCGCTGAGTAGTTCGCATTGCGCAAGGGCATCAAATTCCTCCCCGACCAGTCGCGGTGCCGCAATTCTGCCCAGGGGTTCCAGTTCTTCAGTTGCACTTGCCAGGAACACCTCACCCACCACCGGGATATTTCTTTCAGCCAGGAGTCTCACCATATTCTTGAACCACAAATCAACGGGCCTTGTAAGCTGAACTTCAGCAATATTGGAATGAAGGAACATACCGAAATTCTTAACGGGAAGTGAGAGAATACAGGCATAAATCTGTCCGGCCGACAATTCCCAGGGTTCCCACCAGAGGATCCCCTGCGGACTGAGCTCTGCCCAGGTTTTTGTCAGTGTCTGCAAAAAGGCAGGAAGTCTCTCGTTCAGGGGTATCTCCCGGTCAGTAGGTCCATTCCCGAATTCATTGGCAATCCAGGCTTCCTGGTCAAAGGTGTAAACCTGGATATCATCCAGTTCAGGTACTTCCTTTTTTAATCTTTTCAAGAGGTCGACATATTTATCCACCACTTCCTTTTTCTGAATACTGTTCTTTTCGGTGGCAATATCTATTAAATCGGGTCGCAGCGATTTATACAGCGAATCCACCCTCGGAGCACCAAAATGGAAAAGCGTTCTGAAACCTGCGGCTTTGGCGAGTTTTGCACGCATCTTAATATTGGCCATGCGTTTATTGATAAGATCCCTGTCGCCGATACCCGGGACATATAAAATATCCTCGAGATTAAGCGGCTCATCAGCAGGCCTGGCTCCCCAGGCAATATTGAGCTGAATAGTGTTAAATCCCAGCTTTTTGAGAGCACTCAACTGGGCTTCATCATAACGGATATCGGCGTTGGCCGGATTTCCGATTATGGCGATTTTATATTTGTACCCCGGTTGCTGACCTGTTAAAAACTGGCATGCCAGCACAAGCAAAAAGACAGGAATAAATTTCATAATGAGGTTCATTTAAATTATTCGTCAGTTGATTATTATTTGGTGACAACATCCCAAACCTTTGAACGGACCGACTTGCCCTCTTTTCCTTCAACCGTGAGGATCACTGTCCATTCGCCACCCTTGCTGTATTGATGTACCGGATTCTGTTCTTCAGAAAATTTACCATCGCCAAAGTCCCAGTGCCATTTTTGTACCACTCCATCTGATTTATCATAAAACCTGAAAATCCGTTGCTCCCGGTCCTCCTCAACCCATCGCCAGTTGGCGGCGAGATTGCTTTTAAAGGAAGGAGCCAGCGGCATAAGCCGGAATGCACAGAGATAGGATGCATCACTGATCATTCTTATATCATGTGACAGGTTCATGAAAGATTCACATTGTTTGCCGTCAAAATCTAGCATCGACCAGGAAAGTCCGATTAATTCGTTTTCCTTTAATTGCGAAACAACCGATTTATCAAATCCTTCATGCGATGCATAATCACAGGGAGTGATATAGAATTCCATCTGGAGCCTTCCGCTTTCACCCGATTTGAAATTGTACTTGTAAGCGACCTGGGCATAGGGGAATTCCTTTAGCCAAGGGGTAGCGCCCCAGATCATGGCCCAGTCTTTATCCTTGACCGGTGTGAAAACATGATAATTCTGTGCATGGCCGCCATGACCCTTAAAGTACAATTCGGTCTTCGACATTTTATTGATGTTGCCGTTTTTATCATCGATGAAGGGACCTCCTGATACATCGCCGTCCACAACCAGTTCAAAAATATCCGACCTCATCACCGGATCCGTGAAATCCCAGTAATCGTCATATGCATCAATATAAAAATACAGGCGGTTCAGATCCTTTACCCAGGCAACCTTTACATTGAGATCAAAATCTTTGGGATCCTGGTCCTTTCCAACTCCATATTCCGTATTGACCAATTCATTTGTCCCTATTGTAAATGAATCCGGAATTATATTTCCAGTCGGAGAAATCGCCGTCAATCCGGGGAGTCATATTCTGTGGAAACTGGTATACCTTGAATTCCTTGTCGGGACGGGCGAACGACATCAGCAACAGGGCCAGTGCCGGAAGGATAATTAGTTTGTTTTTCATAGTTTATTTTTTTAGGGGTTTAGGGGCCTAGGGGTTTAGGGCTCGTTCTTCGGAGTTCGGCGTTGGGTGTTCGATGTTCAGTGTTATTTAGGGCAAAAAAACACCGAACACCGAACACTGAATATTGAACACCGAAGATATTCTTACGACTGCAGGACTGCATGACTGCACGACTTATTTGGTTCGCGCAATTCATCATTCATCATTCATAATTCATAATTTCTCTTCGAGCACATAATTCGCTCTTCGTTCGGGAGCATTGTCGCCGTTGAGGAAAAACTCCGAAATATCCCCGATCTTCTGAATATTATCCGCCCAATGAAATTCAAGGGCCACGGTATTTGTCTCCTGAATTGCTGACCGCGGAACTGATATCATGAGTTTGTTGTCTTTTACCTGGAGAGGTACTGAAACAGTTTTTCCTGAAGAACCGTCTTTCCCCAGACTGATGAGCGTGGTGTTTTTGCTGTCCGTTACCCTGGAATTGATTACATAATCATATCCTTCCCAGCCGGTTTCCTTATTCTGGTCGGCATCAATGAAAAGCAACATCCAGTTGGGATCGGTACTCGGCGTTAAAGCAGCGCGTGTTTCAGCATAAAAATAGATGTTTTTGCCATCATACGACGCCTTCATTGTCACCAGGTCATTCCTTCCCGTGTTGTTCACATATGGGCCTGCCTGACCCTGTCCTGCACTGTTTCTGTGCTCCGTATCCAAAGTATGGTCAAAATAAACGGCCAGTGCCTTATTCCATTGACTGAAATCTCCGCCAATGTTAATTGCAAGCGGAGGAACTGCTCCCGTTGGTTTTTTCATTCCCTTGTATTTCCTTGCATTGGCCATCAACTGATAATAATAATTATCTGTATGGCCACCGGTCATGGGCTCTATGTCCCTGCTGAATTCCTGGTTGTACTGATCGATGAAATAGTAATCTCCTGTTTTCAACTCCTTTCCGGCTTTTCCAAGATGTGCACCGGGATAAAAACACCATACCTTGAGTGACTTGTCCTTGTCCTCACCCATTACCTGTGCACCGGCACTCCATTCATTCCAGCCGGTAACAAACACAAATTTGGGATCCACTTCAAGAGCGCGGTTCCATTGTTCCTGGAAACACAATCCATTGGCGGTAACCGGGGTAAGGTCATATTTGTCGGTAGGGGGTTCACTGAAATTATGAAAGCTCCTGCCAATGTTGGACAGTGGATGTTGTCCCACAGCCACCGGCACCATTTCCTTTTCAGAGGGCGAATCGTGCCACCCGATGGCCTGGGGATAATGGTCCACCCAGGGCCATTTGTCTTTCCCCCACGGGCAGCTCTGGTACCATGGAAGTGTTGTCCATGCCCAGCTCTGCCGGATGGAAAAGAAGTTCCTGATCTCCTCGGGAAAAACTACATCATTGTTTAGTTTTCTTGAAGGTATTTCATGCTGGCCGAAGAGGATAAGGGGTTTTCCTTTCCAATGAAACCAAAGATCCGGATACATTCCTTTCCGGTAAAATTCATTCCACAGTTTGTTTACAGAAATCTCACTTCCGAGGAAAGTTATATCAGGGGTCTTCTCTCCCCTGGCCCGCATTTCCCTGTATACTTCACAAACAGGGAGGTATACCTCAGGGAAGGTCCTGTCATTTGTCACGTCAAATATAATCACATCCACTCCGGCATCTGTTAACTGCTGAGCATGGAGACGGATCATCCATTTTTCATTCGAAAGGTAATAGCCGTTTTCCGGTTCTCCCCAGTAGTGGTCGCCATCGCCCCACTGCGGATTATCGGGATTAGCCTTCATGATTTTAGTTACATCAAAAGGCCCCTTGCCACCCGGACTGATGTGTGTCATAAAATAAAACATTCCCACAAAACGGTCCTCTTTTACCGGGCCACATTCCTCATAGGTGGGGAGCTTTCTTCCAAGGGCATCGGTAGCAACCCAGTCATCCACCCTTAAATCACGGCTTGCACTTTGCTTTTTGGCAGGATCTATTTCACCCACATAATTTACCTCGTCCCAATCCGTAATGCCAATGATTTTTTTATACGGATCGAAAACAGCATCTTCATTTTGTGTATCCGCTGCTTTGAATACATACCATACCGGCTTGGCTCCGCCCGGCTCCGTCTCATCATCGGGAAAACGGCGCAGTCCGATCCGCAATCCGCCTTCGCCCCGGCTGTCAAACCAGTTATGCCACTGGAACCCGTCAATGCCATCCAGTTTTTTCATTTTCTTCCAGGTATAGGCAAAACCAGCTGCCTGTTCTTTCAGATTCTGATCGGAATAATCACGGGAATTGGTACCGTTTTCTGAAAGCCAGAGCGTCCGCTTGTACTTGCCCTGGTAAAGAACTTCCGGCTTTTTGATCCAGGCATTCAATACTTCCAGGTTCTTAAATGTGATCAGCTGTGTGTTGTAGTCAAAGCTCACCCGCTGATCAAGCCATGTTTTCGGTTCAAACAGGTCTTCAGGGTAAGGATGCTGAGCCATAGCCCATTGAAAATCCCCTTCGGTATGGGTGTAATTCAACAGGATTTCCATCAGGTCCTTTGAAGGATAGAATTTCGGATCGGAAGTCCATGCCCAGTAATGCGTCAGCGTTACAAAAACTTCGGAATGGGGATTGTAACTCCTGGCAATATTATAACACATACGCATTGACTTGATGTAGGTGTCCATGAAAACAAGGGCTGTTTTATCACCGGCATTGGTCCATACCCATCCTGCATCCACCTCGTTATGCATGATCCAGTGATTGCACCTTCCGTACTTTTTATCGGCACGACTGTAACGGCTTGCCAGAAAATCGAGTGCCGCAGCATAGCAATTTACACTCGCCGGATTTGTCATATTCGGCATGGCATAAATGCCTGCCGGATCACAGTCGGGATGCTGCAATAATTTCCCAATTACTGTGTCAGCACAATTTTCCTTTTTATCGATCAGCAAAATGGCTGCTGTAATAATATTTCGCCTGGCGGTGGTGCGAAAGGTGGAATCGAACATGTCCACGTGCTTCTTATCGAAATAATACGACTTCCCGTTATACTGATGCTCAATTCTTCCCGGGGCAGGCTGACTGTACATAAACCCGGTTATCCATATATTTACGGTGGCACTTGTAATATTAAGTTCCTCCAGGTCTTCCACGTGTCCTCTTCCTGTGCTGAAACCTCCCAGTCCTTTCCGGCTCGTGGCTTTTTCATACGGAAGATCGTATTTAGCCTTTATATTGTCAGCATACCTGGCGTGTGAGATCAATGTATAGCCTGTACCCGACTTTTTGGCAAGCACCCATTTTGAAAGCAGCCGGTCATAGCGGGAGCCATCCCTGTCAGCATATCGGGGCTGTGTTTATCTTGAAATCCTTGCCTGAAACGGGTATCACAGCGGCAAATACTTGCTCTTCTGTCACATCCTGGTAAGGGGGAACCTCGCACAAAAACAGATTTTCTTTTTCTGACAATTTTCCTGCAATCGAAATTGAATTCTCAGAAACGGAAACATTTGTGATGGAAGAAGTATATTCCTTCGCCAGGTAAGCTTTCAAATCTGTTTCAAGAATTGCCTCGTTCTTCTTTTTTTGTGCATAGGACGCAGCCAGCTCAAGTTCCCTGGCGGTCCTGGATCGTGAGTGTAACATTACGCACCTGCAGACTGATTCCTGAAATGCTTCCGAAATCAAGGCGAAGCCGGTCCCCCGGGTTACCCCAGCCTGCAAGATCGTTTCCCAGATCAACCGAATATTCAACCCATCCTTCGGATTGCCCTATGCGGCTTACCAGCTTTGAATGAACCTTGCCTCCTTTGGGATAAAAATAGATCTCAAGGTGATCCAGACCCTTGGCACAAAAGTATTCGAAGGAAAGAACCGTGGATTCTTTATTTAACTCCTGCTGCAGGGGTTTTGTATAAATCCAGGGATCATTCCCCAGGGTTTTTATTTCAACTACCCGATCCTGCAGGATGGTTGCCTTCAGATCGTTTATGCTGTCCGTTTCCAGTTCGAGCCTTAAGGCCTTCATACCCGGATCTGTTTGTTGTGCCCATCCCTGGCAAATAAGAGACAGAAACACCAGAAGTAAAGTGTTTTTCATATTACTGATTTTTGAATGGTTACGGAACAATACCGTTATTATCTGCAATTAATGATTTGATCTGATTGATGGGAACTTTCAACGGGCTTGTTTTCAACCTGTTGGGCCAGGGCAGCAGCCGCTCCTGCGGCTTGTCCCATCCCCATACAGGAAGCCTGGACCCGAAGTGCCGGAATTTGCCAGACGATCGCTGCTGATGCAACGGCCGGCTACTAAAAAATTCTGACTGTTTTTTGGAATTAATGCGCTCAGTGGGATTGTCGGTACAATTCCTTCTGTCAGTTGTTTAGGTTCCACCCCATTTTTATCATGCAAATCAATCGGATAGAAAGAATAGGAAACTGAATCATTAAAAACTTTTCCGCTGACATAATCATCACGGGTTATTTGATAAACCCCGTCTATCCGGTAGGTTTCCCTTACCCCGGTTTCGGGTTGCATGGATAAAAGCCGGATCTTTTCGCAACCGGGAAGTTCCCGCAGGAAGCGCAACGTTGTCAGCAGGGAATTCCTTCCGTTTATATTGCTGATGGTATTGGATTCGGAAGTAGTTGAATCGGCACCTGCAACATGCATTGTATTATCACCGGCGCTTCTGAGCAAATGTTCAATGTTGTTTCTGAAATCATCTTCCTTAAGTCTGCCTTTCTTTACTTCTTCGTTGTATCTGCTGCGGATCATTTCCAAATCAAGCGATCCAAAGTCATATCCACCGATCTTGAACATCAGAGAACCCGGCTGGGTTTCCTCTTCTCTCAATACGTTAAAACCGGCCAGAGAAGTTAATGCAGCATTTCCGGTACAGTCGATCAGCTGATTGCATGTGATTTTGGTATGTGTGCCCTTCCCGATGGTTTCAACTTCCCAGTTGTTGCCCTTGAACTGAACATCAACAGGAGTTTCGTAATACCGGATTTGAACTCCGGCTTTCAGACACTTTTCTTCAGCAAGAAGGGCATACAAATAACCATTTAAACGGATTTGATGTTTCCAGTGGTCTTGTCCATAAGGGATCGAAAAGTCGGGAAGTTTATCATCATTTAATTTGACAGCCTCAGTAACTAACTCCCAGCCAATGCCCCCGATAACCTGTTTTCCCCACGCATAAAACAAACCGGGAAAAGCAACTCCTCCTGTAGTAATTGTCCCTCCCAGCTGGCTTCCGTTTTCGACCAGTATAGTAGAACATCCTGCCCGGGCAGCCTGAATGGCAGCAATAACACCGGCAGTTCCTCCACCTACAACAAGAATATCTGTCTTTACCGATGATATGTTCTTTAAGGACTTACTATCCAAATCAGATGCTTTCCCAAAAACCGGGATCATACTTCCCAGTGAAACACTGCCCGCTAATTTGACTATTGCCCTTCTTGAAATTTTTGACATCGTTATAATTTATCAGCGTTTTCAAAAAAGAAAATCACGGTTGATCTGGTTTTTATTTGAATCCACAGGGAAGTGTTTATCCCTCATTAAAATAACGATTCCAGCAGGTCAAAATCAATATACAAAATGGGATATTGTTTGTACAAACTGATTCTGATCTGGGCTTTTTTTTCTCGCAGATCTCGCGGATTTCGCAGATTTAATTTATGTTCTTCGGGGCTTTTTTTCTCGCAGATTTTTCAAGCACGATTTCAGCAGGATTATTAACGCTGAACGGGGCATTTGAATCGCAATTTTTGCCAAAGAGATGCCTCTCGGCACGCAGATCTCGCAGATTAGCTGAATCTTATTAAAACGGTTAATCGAATGCAATGAGATTTCTCAGCGATCTCTTGGCGCGCTTTGCGAAAAAAAACTCCGCGGGCTCTGCGTTAAAATTTTTGGCAATCTCATTGTTTACCGGTATGTTTTCTCGCAAAATTTTCTCTCGCAGATACCGCCAATCCCGCAGATTAGAACATTGTGCGTGCTACTATTTCTTCTGTTTTGCCCCTTCCAGGTATTCAACCAGCGCATCCATTACAACCCCGCTTTCAAAAACCCGCAGATTATGTGGATTTGGAATTCCACCCGGTCCATAATATTCATTCACCATGCCGTATCGCTGAATAATGTTGCTATTAACCAGGGTGTTGTATATAGTATTTTTTTCAGGCATATCAAGCCGTGTTAGGTCGTACAGCAGGAAAGCAAGTGTATGCCCGCAAAACCCTTCCACATCACCCGGAGCATCCGCAATGAAATCCTGTTGATGGATTAATAAAGGAAAGTGTTCTTTTCACAGCTTCCTTTTCAGCATTATCGGGCAATGACACCCCGAACCACACAGGCATCAGTACAAAATTCGTGACGTTGTAAGGATAATAAGTACCGTCTTTTTTCAGCGCCCATTGGATACCGCCCATTTCAGCCCGATAGAAATGTTCCATCAGCGACTTCTTCATCAGGCTTATCGCGTCCTGGTATTCTTTCACTGAAATGCCGGATTTCGCCAGTTGCAGATAATCAATGTAAAATTTCAGCGAAGCAATACAGGCTGCAACCGACGACATCGACCACTGATCCTTATTAAAGCCGGTGAGTGCAGGAAAACCGCCATATTCCTTGCCATCTTCCTTAACACAGTATTGTTCTGTTTCATCGCCGTTGAAGGGAAGCAGCCAATCATTGTTTTTCGCATAATCCAGCTGAATATTCATGGCGTATTTCAACATTTCATCCAGGCTTTTCAGAAAAACAATATCGCCCGGTGGCATCATAATATGCTTTGGCCAGTAGGAGGACATAGGCCGGACTTTCCGCAAACTGGTTTCCATCTCCATGCGAAAATTTGTCGGCTCCCATCTGCACCGAATTGGGAATTTTACCGAAAACTTTAAACTTATGGAAGGTTATTTCCAGGTATTTTTTCACCTCTTCCGTATGGCCGCAAGCCAGTAATCCTTTGCATGCCCCGTAGGAATCCCTGATATAGGAAAATGCATATTTCCGGGTACCGGCAATAAAACCGCCGCACCGGTTCTGTTGCATCCGGATTCCCACCAGCATGGATTCAAGGATGTCATTAACCCTTGCATCCGCATTGGGTATTTTTTTCCCTTTGCTCGATCCAGGATTTCCACTCTTCCAGCGATGTCTTTAGATTTTTATCCAGATCAAGTGACTTAATACGCTGTAAATAATCCTTTGTAAGGGTCGGATCATTATCAAAAAGGCAATGCACCAATCCTGCCTGTTCCGTTTTTCCGGGGGCAACCGTAATTTTTGCAGATGACAAATCAGCAGAGGATAATGAAATCCCGCATTGGTTCCCGGGATTAAATGCGATAAGGGCAAAACTTTCTTTCCAGTATCCGCCATCGCCATTGCCAAAAAGCGGGGAAGTCTTGTCTGCCTTCAATAACAAGGCATTGCCGAAAACACCGTCACTGATTCCATCCCCTTTTTTGATTTCGGCACGGAGTTGAACGGTCAGTGTTTGATTTTCAGAAGTGTTTTCAATAACAAAGTGCCTTGTGATCAACGGCATGCCAGGGGTTGCATATTCGAATACATGGAGTGTGGCCTCACCTGCTTCGATCCTGTCGTAAAAAATTCCCGAAGACCGGATCCGGTGCATTTCAAGTACCAGGCTTTTCTGCACTCCATTCACTGTTACTGAAATGATCTCTGATTTAAGAAAATTAGGAGATGTGTAATCCGGACCGATTAGGAAATTCCAGTTCCCCTGGCTGTCACCTCCTCCACCCAGGATACCATTTCCAATAAAATAGGGCTCTTCCCGGTGGTTAAGAAAAGGCACGGTATCTATCGCGTCATAGGAGGCAAATGCCTTTTGCGGGGCAGAAAAAGCAGCGTTGCACTGAACCAGGGCCACCAGGCAGGCAAGGACGAAAACTGAAATTCCGCGATTTTTAAACATTCCGTTCTCGATTATAGCTTGTTAATTAAAATCCTTCCATGAATTATCCAGGGCACCGGAAACCTTTTTATAGAGCGCGAACTTTTTTTCATACGCTGCGAAATTGGCCGGATTTGGTTCGATCCTGCATTTCATGTTAACCATGTGTTTAGCTGCTTCCTGAAGATCCTTGAAAACTCCGGCTGCCACTGCGGCGGCCATTGCACAACCCAGTGTTCCTAATTCTTTTGTATCCACAATTTCCACCGGAAGTTTGAAAACATCGGCAAAGATCTGCGCCCAGATTAAAGAATTGGCTGCACCTCCAGCCAGGCGGACAGCCTCTGTGGATGCCCTGTTGGCCAATAACTTCTCCAGATGCACCATGTGACAGAAAACGATTCCCTCCAGCACGGCACGGATGATCTGCGGCCTTGTATGATGGCTGTCCATACCAATGAAGGATGCCTTTGCCTGGGGATTATAATTGGAACCAAAAATATAGGGCAGGAAAACAATGGACTGTTCATCAGGGGATACCTGCTCAGCCAGTTCATCACAATATTCAAAAACATTTTTGCCCAGTTCCTTTGCTTTTTGCTTTTCTTCGGCCAGGAACATGTCAAGAAACCATTCGTAGTTGCTGGCAGAAGTCGGGCTGCACTCTTCAATCAGGTAATAACCCGGCATGCAGTACAACGAATTCATCATCACCGATTTGTTCAGCACCGGTTTTTTGGAAATATACTCATTGATGCTCCAGGTTCCCGCAATTACGCAGATCTTTTCGTCATTCGTTATATCCATTGCAATGGCGCAGGCATCAATGTCAAACATTCCACCCGCCAGGGCGGTGCCCTCTTTAAGACCGGTTTCAGCGGCTGCCTTTTTGTTTACACCCCCACAAAAATCAGTAGAATATTTCAGGGGCGGTAATGCCTCGTAAAGATCCGCCAGTCCATACTCCTTTAACAATTCACGGTCAAAACAAACATCTTTGATGTTCATCAGGTTTGACCCGGAATAATCGGTTGCCTCAGCAAAGGCCTGACCCGTTAATTTGAACCGGATATAATCCTTCACCTCGAATATCCATTTGATTTCGGACATGATCTCCGGTTTATTGTCCTTAAGCCATGCCAGGAGTGAAACAGGCTGGCAGGCAAGGATCTTCTGAAACGTCTTTTCAAATACCCGGTCCGCTGTTCCATCCGCGTTCCATTTCTCCGGATACATCCATGCCCGGCTGTCGGTGGAAACAATTCCGTTATAGCAGGGTTTGTCATCTTTTCCCCATAAATACAGTCCCTTTCCATGGCCAGTGCAGGCAATTCCCCTGATGTCTTCCGCCTTTAGCCCGCCATTTTCAATAGCCTCCCTGATCACCCTGCAATTCACCTTCCAGAGATCATCCATATCACGTTCGGTAAAGCCGGCCTGCGGAGTGATCATGCTGAGCCGGGAGGAAGCAGAAGCTATTTCCTTTCCGTTGATATCAAAAATTACTGCTTTGCAAAGGCTGCCCCCGTTGTCGATTCCCATAAAGTAGGTTTCCATGATGTTCCTCTCTGTTTGAAATTAGTTAATGAATTTAGATCGTAAAAACTTACTGGCAAAGGTTAACTGCTGCTGCCAGTCTGAATCCGGCATATGCCAGAATTCACCCACAAACAATCCAACGCCCATATTCCGAGCCATTCTTATTGCACTGTTGAAATCAACGTGGCCGGTACCATATGGAATTTCCCTGTATTTGCCGGGAACTGTTTCTTTGAGGTGCATGGCCGCCAGGTGTCCCTTTCCGGACTGAAGGTCATCCAACACCGCATGACCATAAAGGACAGGCAGCATTGGTGATGTTACCCAGGTCAGGATATATCTGGAGATAGGGAGAAGCGATTAAATCGATATAATACATCGCCTTTCCTACGGTATTCAGAAATTCGGTTTCCATGGTTTCAAATGCCAGGATAACCCCGCAGGATGCCGCCATTTCAACGCTCTTCCTTAGATTTTCAAGGAATAACCGCTTTGTATTTTCATTTGAGGGATTGTAATACTCGTCATACCCGGCGATTTGAATTATCCTGAGTCCGGTATCGGCTGCAAACCGGATGGCATCGTACATGATTTCCATTCCTTTTTCCCGGGTGCCTTTATCTTCACATCCGAGGGGATATTTTCTGTGTCCGCTCAGGCACATGCTGATGATGGGGGTACCGGTATCCCAGGCTGCCCTTACAAGTTCCTGCTTTTTCTTCGTGCTCCATTTCAGCCGTTCAAGCTTTGCATCGGTTTCATCAATGCTGATCTCCAGGTAATCAAACCCGGCTTTTTTTGCATGCACCAGCTTTTCCGGGATTGAAAGGGAATGGGGCATTGATTTTTCGTAAAGCCCGAGGAGATAATCGTTTTTAATCATTGTTTACCCTGTGAATCCTTACCTTACTTTTCAACCAGGATCTGTAAACCTTCGGCCTTGATTTCAACAGGTTCACCTGCCTTAATCGTCCTGGGGCTGTTAAAGGGGCTGTATAAAACCACTTCGCGAACATTCCTGTCCGTAAATGTCCATTTATAGTTCCGTGCTTCCGCGTCATCATTTACAACAACCATGGCCCGCTTTCCGGTTTTATGATTTCCGTGAACCTTAAATGCAAGGCCGGTCGCATTTATTGCATCCCCTGATCCAACATTCTGGATTTTTCCGCCCTGGTCATCAAAATAATCCCCGGTGAATATATAATCGCTCAATTCGGTGCGGATCCTGTTGATTTCTTTTACATAGTTCGCCAGATCCCTGTATACAGGCTGGTCGAGCGAACCCTGGTAGGAACCGGGCTCAATGCAGAGAACCGCGCCCGTAAGCACTGCTCCGTTGATACCGTTGAAATCCCGGGGGGCACTGATGTGATTGCAGGATGTCCATTCGGGAAATACATATTTAAGTGTGGATATTTCATTTCCGTACGAATTGCGATACCCCACATCATAATACGGGATGAGACGGTCATAGCCAAATTCAGAGGCACTTCTGAAATCAGGGTTGACTTCCCTGCATGCCTTAATAAGCCTGTCGATGGCCTGCACAAGACCCTCACAAAGGGCCACATCGGGCTTCAGGGTATTCAGGGGATTGAAGTCCAGGGCCGCACCGACACATACCTTATCCATCTGGAATCCATGTGCACCATCCCGCACGAGCTCCACAAACTGGTCAGAAAGTATCTTTTCAATTTCAGGAGTAACGGATGAACGTACATGATACCGTACATTCATGCCCGACCGCGCCAGGAATGTGCTTTCGCCCCACCCCATCCATATATTCTGCTGGCCGAACCCATCCTGTTGTTTGTATTTGTATAATTCAGTCTTGTACCATTCTGTATTTTGATCCAGCACATTGTAATTATTGAATACAAGGCATTTCCCACCCCGTGAATCAATTGATTTCAGCAGGGCTTTAAATCCGGCCTTGCCTCCCAGTTTCTCCTCCGGGGTGTAATTCGGGTAATTCCGTTCCAGTCCGCCATTCTGCCAGCCAATCAGCTCGTAACAGTTGATCCCGTATTTGCGGGCATCCTGAGTCCATTTGTCATACAGCTTGTAATCAGCGATTATCTTATCCTCGGGCTGGTAAATGATGGAAGTGAACCAGGAAGATTCTTTCCTGAGCCAGCTTTCGGACTTGTCAAAAGGAAAATGTTTCAGGAACCAGGCCCTGTAAAACTGGGAACCCTGGTGCCAGTCACCGTCGTGGATGCGGATAATAAATTCGCCGGCATCCATTGTTTCACCCGATTGAATAAAGGGATATCGGATATGTGAAAATACCAGTCCTACCGGTTCACCGGCTGCCTGTTCAGGAGTAAGCCATGCATCTTTACCGCCGCTGTTGTCGGGCATCAGGTAGGTGTGCCAGGTGCTGAACCTGAAAATGCTGTCGTGATAACCCAGGTAGAGTCCTTTTCCTGAGGCCTGCATCATAGATGTCCCACCATGGCATCACCATGCCGGGATAGCTTTGCGACCATTCGGCGGCCTCCGCACCCAGACCCCGTCCACCCGGAAAATTTTTAAACAGGGAAAACTCATGCCTTGAATTCCGGTTATAATTGGGAGTGGCCAGCAGCGCATTCCGGTTGTTGCCAAACTGTGTCCAGCCTCCAAGCCGGGGAAACCAGAATTCCGCAACCGGGTTTTTAAAGTGATTTGTAAGCCGGGATTTGAAACTGACATAGTCCTCGTGAAGTGTAATGGTATAGGTCAGATCGATCGGGAATACTCCCTTATCCGATGACATTCCCGAGAACTCCACTACGATTGAATTCCCGTTTTTCACAATGCGCTGGGGCTTCTGCTTCATGCCATCGATGTAGTTGGCCTGGTAGTCATCCAATGGCAAACCGATCCTGAAATTACTGATGAGTGCCGGTTCCCCGATCATCTGGCATTTTGTTTCCACCAGATAAAATGAAGAAACAGCTCCTGACCGGGTATCCACTTCTAACCTGATCTTGCTGTTCTCAAGGACGAGTTTGTCCCCGGACTGGGCATTCAATACCATGCAATTGAAGGCAAATGAAAATGCCAACAGGAAAATACCAGTTCGATTTTTCATGTGTTAGACTTTATATAAGCTTCAAAGCAAATTTTGTATCCGGATGACTTCATCTGACCATTTCCTTTTCAATCTGTTCCAGTGTCTTCCCCTTTGTCTCAACCAGGTATTCAAGGACGAAAACAAAGCATAGTACACACATCACGGCATAAATTAAAAATGTAAATCCGCCTTGCAAATGCTTCAAAAGGAAAGGAAAGCTGAATGAAACAATAAAATTAGCTCCCCATAAACAGAATACAGCAAGCGATACTGCGTGGCTTCTCAGGTTATTCGGAAAAATTTCACCGATCAGCACCCAGACTATGGGGCCCAGCGACAATGAAAAGGAACCCAGGTAACCCATAATGAAAACCAGTACGATAACTCCATTGAAATGATGGGTAAAGTAGGCAGCAGAAATGGCAAAAAGAAATATACCCATACCGACAGACCCGATAAGCATCAGGAGACGCCGGCCGAGTTTTTCAATCAGCAAAATAGAAGCAATCGTAAAACTGAGATTCACAAGTCCCATGATCATGGTCTGATTCAGCGCCGACTCATTGCCAAGTCCGGTGGATTTAAAAATGGCCGGTGCATAATACATGATGACGTTGATGCCGGTCACCTGCTGAAAAACTGCCAGAAGGATCCCGATAAACATCACCTTGCGCATTCTGCCTTTAAACAGCTCACTGAATTTTCCCACAACGGTTCTTTCTACCGATTCAATAATTTCCTTCAAATCATGCTCGGCCGTTGCCGGTCCGCTCACCTTCGACAATACTTTGAAAGCCTTTTCCCTGCGGTTATTCAGCACAAGCCATCGCGGACTTTCAGGAACAAACAAAAGAAACAGCAGGAACAAGCCGGAAGGGATTATCATTATTCCCAGCATATAGCGCCAGTTGTCCACCCCATGAAGCCGGTAAAGGAAGTTGTTTGTAATAAAAGCCAGTGCCTGTCCGGTGAAGGTGGCCAGCTGATTGAAGGATACCATCCGGCCCCGCCACCTGGCCGGTGTTATTTCGGAAATATACATGGGTGTGAGCATGGAGGCTGAACCTACTGCAACACCGGCAAGGATCCTGTAAAAAATAAATGTGTCAAAGTTACGCGCCAGGGAACATCCCAGGGTGGATACAAGGAACAGAAAGGCCGTGGTGAGCAGCATTTTCTTACGGCCAAACAGCTGGCTTGGTTTTCCGGCAAGGATGCATCCTATCATGCATCCAATGATGATACAACTGACAGCCCAGCCTTTCTGAATTTCGTCCAATCCAAAAACACGAGGGGTTTCAATGAATTCAATTGCTCCAGAGATCACAGAAGTGTCAAATCCGAAAAGGAAGCCGCCAACGGCAGCTGAAAAACAGACCATTACGAGGTATGGACGCATCTTACCTTCCGTATTGGTCAATGAGACGATTCAATTTAGTCCTGTAGTAGGTGAAATTTTCAAAATCCACATCCGGGGGGATCAGGTGATCACCAAACGGGACATACCCTCCTGTCTTTAATACGGCATCTACCGGTTCAAGTATTTCATCAATCCTTTTTTTGCCCAGCTGAATTTCGGATTTGGGAATACCTCCGAACATCTGAAGTTGCGGATACTGTTTGCGAACCTTTACGATATCCATTCCGCAATGCGTTTCGAAGGGATACATGCCTGTCACACCAGCTTCCATAAAAAGAGGGATCAGTTCATTACAATCGCCATCTGTATCGAGTAAAAGGATTTTGACACCCTTTGATTTAAGAAAGTCACCGATCCGTTTGATATAGGGCAGCATATATTCCCTCACCATATCATTTGAGATCATGGATCCCTTGCCGAAAGAGATGTCCTCCCATATATGCCAGTGATCAATTTCCACCTGTGAAATTACCTCCTCAAAAACAGCCAGCCATATATTGGTAAAAGTATTCAGGATATCGTGGATCAAATCCGGCTTCATACAATACCAGATAAACAGATTTTCATATCCGATCAGGTGGGCCAGGGTACCAAAAAATCCCTGGGGATATCCGCCCACGGCCAGCGGGTAATCGCGATTCCTGTATTCCTTTAGCAGGGCATCCCAGTTGGCAGGGAACCGGTCTTTCAGATTCTTCAGGTTTAATCTTTCTGATTTCAGCTTCTCCCAGCTTGCCTCATCCTTAATCGGCCAGACAAGTGATGTTGGAATAGTGGCCTCGTCCTTTAGAAAAACTCTTTTTACACCATCTATATCTACATAAACAAGCCGATCCGCATCATCCTGGATGATTTCAACGTCAAACATCGGACAGAAGTGAAGATTCACATCCACCAGGCGTTGTGAAAAGTCCATACTATAATGGCTCCTCACATCCCGGTCCGGTGGAAATCCCTGCGATGGCCAGTACAGGCCACCGCCCAGAACTGCAATACCCTTGGGTAAGGCATTCCGCTTATCATGCGTCCAGGCCGCGCTGTATAAGGAAGAGGTGGGTGTAGTAATAACCGGATCAAGCACGGGGTAGTTTATTTTGGGCAAACCCGCTTTATACCAGTTATCAATTGTTTCACCCCAATACCCGAATTCCCATTTCAGGGAATGAACACCGGGATTGAAATTCATTGTTTCATGAAAACGCTCTCTTGTATTCATGCTGTTGGAATTAATGAGATTTTCAAACATTAATTATGTGTTTGCAAAGTGAGATCCGATCCCACTTTTATTTCAGGAATAACCACCCATGCCCATGACCTGTCACCGCTGTCAAAACAGGTGTATTCCTTATTTTTTCCGTTAATTCCTATGCTGATGCTTTTTGTACCTGACGGAAAGGGGCCCATCCGGAAATGCACATTCATCAGGTTGCCTCCCGAAACTGCTTTCAGAGATACAGTCTGCCCGCCCTGCACCGGATAGGTTACGTTCATTTCAATAAATGCTGTATAGCTCAGGCCGTTTAAATACACAATCACCGGGTAGTTCGAAATTCTCATATCCCATTTTGAAGGTAACCTGGGCATAATATTGAGAGTTCCGGGGGTATTGTCGTCAACGCCGCCGCACAAAATAATTGAATTCACTGTTTCTGCCTGCTGGTATCCGTTTCCGACATCACCCTGCCTTCTGATGATCCCTCTTTCTACATCCACACTGGCGCATTCCGGAACTATGAATGGCTTTGGTAAACGGGGAGAGTAGCAAAGATGCGCCAGGTTGGTCATCCATTTGGTGACATCATCCATTTTGTCGAGCAGGATGGCGGTTTGCAGCAGTATGTCATGATCATAACCCAGTCCTGCCGGGCCATAATAATCAGGCTTCCCGGCCTTGTTCTTCTCATAGGTATTTCGGGAACGCTCCAGCCATTCGGCTGGCAGTTTGTCGGCAATATCAAATCCTGCATATTCCTTCAATGTCATGAGGATGTTCTCATGAAAGAATCCCACCTTTTTCCAGGTTTTGCCATATATGGAGTCATCTTCGGCGAAATACTTGTTCATGCTGACTTTCATCTTCACCGCAGCATCTCTCCATTTCCTGGCATCCTCGCAGCACCCACCTCATCGGCCATTTCGGCATACATAAGCAATCCGAGGTAACAGGGAAAATTGCAGTACAGGGTATAATCATTCATACCGGCTTCACTCTCGGCATAGAGCAATCCATATTTGGAAAATGAAAGATCGGGATTATCCAGGCTCCATAACAGGAAATCAGCAGCCTCTTTTAGATAGATCCACCTGTCAGCTACCCATTGTTTGTCTCTTCCGCTGTTCTGCCAGGTTTTCCAGTGCGACATCATGGAGTGGCCGTGGCCGTCTGTTTCCGGATTTCCAAAATCCATATAATGACTGCCGAATTTCTTTTTTGTGTATTGGGTTGGCCAGCCAACTCCGGTTAATACCTGCGAATAGATCAACGGCTTATTGGCGATCACGGTCCAGTGTCCGGGAATTTTCTTCCCTGCCAGTTGAAGTTTGGGATAGTTTTCCGGAAAATACATCAGCTGTTTGTCGAGCAAAGCCAGCGCCCGGTTCGCTTCCGAAATATAATTCAGATCCGGAAGGAGCATGATGGTTTTGTTGCGGGTATAATAGCAATCGTAATAGGAACCATTATTCCCTGTACCAATCGCGTTCGTCCAGGTGCCAAAACCATCATAGAACCAGGAAGGCGATTTCCAGGCCGACTCATGGACAAGGCCGCTGGTATCAACCCGGCTTACCTGGTCGCTGAGATTTTGAAAAAATACATTGCTCATGATGTTTGCCTCGGAATTGCCCGTAAACACGATAGAGGGACCTTTATAATCCGCAGGGATATCCGCTTCTTTTACATTTTCATAATCCGAACTAAAGGAATACAGCAACACCATCAGTTTTTTCAGGTTTTGCTTTAACTTTTTCCGGATAGGGATTCAATGTATCGATTGTATGAGATGCATAAAACGCTTTGTCCTGTTCCGATTCAGTAATTGCTGTCAGACTGTCGGGCACAGGAAGAGAGTTTTCACCGGCAGGAATTTGAAAATGGAACTTTACAAATCCGTCCTTCAGGGTGTTGTCATAATAATCAATCCTCTTAACGGCTGCATTTCTCAACTTAATTCGCAAAACATACTCATTTTTTGCATCATACACATGATTGAGGTAAAGGGCTTCGTCAAGAAGTGCTTTCGCATTCGTATCGGAGGCGAAAGGTTCCTTTCCCTGTTTCCAGTTATTTCTGTACCACAAGGTATATCCATAAACAAGAGGGATTGTATCTGCCTTTTCATTATCATAGGTTATTCTTAATTCCCCTGCATAATCGCCAATCATCCGGAATTTTTTCGGTTCGGTAGTTCCCCAGTCCACGGATCCCTTATCGATGTTATCAATTCCTCCGGAAACATAGAGATAGTCGGCCCAAAGCCTGAGGGGCGCTTCGAAATTCCACGTTTTCAGAAGCTTCAATTCAGAGGTACGGGAAGATGGCAATTGAATGGTTTGCAGTGGAACAGCTTCAGAGACAATGGATTTATCCTTTGCTTTGCAACCTGTTAATCCTAAAATGCAGGCTGCCAACCAGCACACTAAAAATATGTATTTTCTCATTGTATAAAATATCTTAGTTCAATATAAGCATTTTTTATTCCCCATACACCGCTTTGATAGCTTTCAATTCAGCTTCTCCTTTGCTTCTTTCCACTCCACTTCATGGGGTAAACGGTTGCTTTTTGAAGCAATTGCCGCCACTGTGCCGGCAGCTTCTCCCATGGCAACTGCATTGCCGGTAACACGGTAACTTGCATGTGCTATATTATCACCGCTGATACAGCGTCCGGCCATCATTAAACCATCCACATCTTTAGCAATCAGGGCGCGCAGAGGAATATCATACGGAAGGGATTTAATTCCGCCGTTTGAAATGACTTCCTTATCATTTTTGGCCTTTGTATCTGCATGAATGTCGACCCAAAAAGTGACCCTGCAAACACCATCATCAAACCTTGCCCCTTTTACCAGATCATCTTTTACCATCTTATATCGCCCATGAATACGCCGGCCATCGCGTATTCCAATTTGTTCGGCAGAAGCAATGATTTGAAATCCTTCCCATACTCCACCCAACTGCCGCAAACCGCGTGCTATCTTAAATATCTCCTTGCGCGATCGTATTGTAGCTTTGGTCATTGCATCGGCATCAAATGGTTTTATGCCATATTCATGATTTGCCATCAGGAGAACCACATTATCGCGTACGTTAAAAAGTGTTGGCATACCATAGGAAGGATCAATACCTGCGCGGTTAATTTCTTTTTTAAAATTGGTCACTTTCTCAACGTGGATACCATCACCTCCATAAAATGAAATGTATTTTTGTAACCGGGTGACATCGCGAACAGCCGCCAGTGCATTCATCGTAAGCGGCTGGCATGGGCAATCCTTTTCCAGTCCTATATCCCAGCCACAACCGGCCAGCGCTCCAAGATCGCCGTCGCCGGTTGCGTCAATAAAGACTTTCGCTCTCCATGCTTCACGTCCGGATCTTGATTCGGTGATTACTGTAGTGAGCCTGCGGCCATCACGATAAGCGGCTACCAACCGGGTTTGTAAACGGATCTGAACTCCTGCTTCGATACAAAGATCTTCAAGCAGGAGTTTCATCTCATCAGGTTCATAAACAAAATTCCAGGGATCAGTGCCCCGGCGGGCGCCACGTTCATCCAGCTTAGTTCTTAATTCACCTGTGAATCCTGGCTTGTCAAAATCAAAAACCCATGTAAGAAGGCCGGCGGTCCAAACACCTCCCAAACAACCATGTACCTCAAACAACCTGACATTTGCTCCAGTGCGTGCCGCAGAAATTGCTGCTGAAACTCCCGCCGGCCCTCCGCCGCATACAATCACATCCACATCGTCTATCACTGACAACTGGCGAGCAGGTTCAGAAAAACCTAAAGAATCATTTTGAATGGTTTCATTTGATTCGCTGGAAAAGGAAGGCTTTGGCAAACAGACCGCTCCTGCCCCCAATGCGGCCATTCCCAAAAAGTTCCGGCGATTGAGACTTATTTTCTCGCTTTTCATATAGTAGTTCTTCCCATGATTATTACGAATACCCAGATGACGCTTCTTTGGTTAATATTTTTCATCGATCATTGATGAAGGTAAATCCTGTGGGGCGCTTCCCCAGTTTTTATTTGGAGTGCTGCCCATTTCAAAAACCAGGCTGGCATCACCGGCAAAAATATCGTCATGTCTCAGCCAGTTTTTTGAATAAGGTTTCCCATTCAGTATAACCGACCGGATATATTTATTTTCTTTTGAAACCCGGTTGGCTTTTATGGATAGCGTTCCATTTTTATGTTTCAGCTTCAGATCCTTAAACAGGGGAGTTCCAATGTAATAAATCCCTTGTCCGTGTGTAACCGGATAAAATCCCATTGCGCTGAAGACATACCAGGCCGACATCTGGCCGGTATCGTCATTGCCACAGATTCCTTTGGGGGTATTTTTGTAAAGTTTATCCATAACGGTGCTGATCCATTCCTGGGTTTTCCAGGGCTGTCCAATGCTATTGAAAAGATAAATAATGTGATGACTGGGTTCATTTGCATGCGCATATTGCCCGATCATCCCCAGGGGATTCAGGTCAGGGGCACCTTTCCCTCCGTCATGAATAACCGGGTTGCGGATAAATAACGAATCAAGCTGCTGTGCAAAAATTTCATTGCCACCCATCAATCCTGCCAGTCCCCTGGGATCGTGGGGGACAAAAAACGTCCACTGATACGCTGTTCCCTCGCAGTAATCGTCTCCTTCATGGTAATGATTGGTAAATACCGGATCGAAGGGAGTTCTCCATTTTCCATCCGCAAATTTTGGCCGTAAAAGCAGGGTTTGTTTGTCAAAAAAGTTCTTGTATCCCCCGGCCCTGTTCATATAGAAGTCATAATCATCCTTCTTCTCCAGCATTTTTGCCATTTGAGCAATGCACCAGTCTCCATAATTAAATTCCAGGGATTTTGCCACCGCGTTTATTTCAAGTTCACAGGGGATGAATCCGTAACGTTTATAGTTTGTTGTCCCTTTATACACGCAATTACCTTCAGAAAATCCGAAAGTATCCTTATTGGCAGAAACTTTCATGGCTTCATAAAGTCCTGCAAAATCGTAATCCCGAATCCCTTTATTATATATATCGGCAATGATTGACATAGCCGGATATCCGATCATCTGGAGGTTTTCAAGCCCGGCAGCCGTCCATTGGGGCAACTGACCGCAATGCCTGTAATGTTCCAGGAATGTTTTCATTAAATCGCCGGCAACATCGGGGCGGAGGATTGAAATCAACGGATTCTGTGCCCTGAAGGTATCCCAGAGGCTCAGGGTCCCTGCGTAATAATTGAAATCCCCGGCATGAACCTTGTTATCGGAACCCCGGAATTCGCCGTTCACATCAGAGTATAACATGGGGTAAAAAAGAGAGCGGTAAAGAAAGGTATAGAACATTTCCTTTTGAGGGGAGTCCGTATCAGCAATCTGGTATGCAGATAATTCTTTTTCCCATGATTGCTGAACCTTTTCTTTTTCCTGATCAAAATCCCAGGTATTCACTTCCGCCTGCAGGTTTCTTTTTGCTCCTTCCATACTTACCGGTGATATTCCTACCCTTGCGATCAGGGCGCTGCCATCCTTATTTTCAAACTGCAGCAGAAGGCGGATATCCCTGCCTGATAATTCTTTGCTGTCTGCCCGCAGCTGTTTGTTTTCGTAAATTTGTGAAATTGTTACAGGTTTGGAGAATTCAGCATAAAAAAAGACATGGACACCCTTCAGCCATCCGTCTGAAATTCGATACCCCCGGATGGAAGTGGAATTCACAATTTCAATATGCGACTGGCGGATGGTGTCATAATTATATTCCTTGCAAACGGTGCATCCCAGCCTGTTGCCATATTTTAAATCAATTATCAGTTGCTGTGGTTTACCTTTTGGAAACGTATACCGGTGAATGCCGCAACGCTCTGAAGCCGTAATTTCCGCATTAATATCCGAATTGAGCAGTTTTACCTTATAATAACCGGGTTGGGCCAGTTCCTGATCGTGTGAGAACCTTTCCGATACCTTATCGGGAAACTGATTTTTCCCAATCCATGAGGTTTCAGATACCGGGAAGAACATTATACTTTTAAAAGCCAGGCAACCCCCGCCTGACATATGCGTGTGACTAAAGCCGATAATCTCGGTTGCATCATATTTATAGCCCGCATGATCCAGGTGGGTGTCGGCACCAACCTGCACCATTCCAAAAGGGGCTGATGCCACTGGTAACAGGTTGGCATCACCTCCGGTTCCCAGCATTGAATTCACATATGAAATTAATCCTTTATGCGCTTTTTGATTAAAACCGGGTAAAGCCAGAGAAAGGATAATAAATAAAAAAAACAGCTTTTTCAACATGAGAGTCCACTCCTGATTATCATCTGAATTAAAGTTTGTTGAGCATCCATATAAATAAATACATCTATAACGCTTTAATATATTCAATTATGGCTTCAATATTTATAGCGCTTTCCCATGGTCTGGCCCTGCAATTAAAAGGTTTGTCATTATCATAGTATTCCACCCATGCGCCTGTCGGGTCTAACACGCCAAGAGTTTTCTTTAATACCTGTTCTTTAACCGGATTATTTAGTTTAACCACATTGTACAGGAACAATCCGTAATCGTATCCCAGTGACCTGTTTCCTTCAAGGTTTGAAGGTATACTTCCTTTCACCTTAAAGATTTCGATACCCGGGTTTATGATTTTCGCTATTTCGTTTTTTGTAAATAAGCTACTTTCAATGTATAAGGGTACCAGGTTGACAGAGTTCAGCACGTACCGCTTTTCATGATCTAAATTGAATTCGGGCAGCACTTTCTTTCTGCAATCGGCGCATATATAACGGCCTTTTGGTTCTCTTTCCAGCCAGGTCATAGCCGGATATTTCTGATCAGTGCTGTGAACCTGGCACCATCCATAACGAAACCGGGGGGATCCGGCTATTTTTTCTCTTGAAGGGTTATTAGCATACAGTAAGGATGATTCCATAAAGTTGCCTTTGTATTTTTCTTTGGCGTCGGCTACTATCAGGCGATATTTTTCTATTTTTCCGGTTGTCCACAAATTTTGCCCGGAAACCCAATCCAGAAGTTTTTCACCCCCGGTAATAAATAACAAGGTAGATTCTGCCGATCCCTGGTATATGTTTCCTGTCGGAAAAGTGCCTCCGGCAATATAGGTTTCATCCCCGCTAAACTCTGTCATTCCCTCCACAAGATGTCCCAGCTGAATTTCAAATGCCCATTGCATCATTGGGAATGCCTGTTTTAGAAACTCGTTATCTTTGGTATGCTTATAGTATTCAAAACAATTGAGTATAAGGTAAGCTGGCACTTCAACCTCGTCGTTTATAAAAAATAAACGGGAGACATCGTTTCCCATAGCATCTGCGTTAACAATATTGCCGAATACCTGGAATTTGTGCAGCCAGAAATCTAATATGGCTTTTGCTTCCCGGGTATATCCAAGCGCAAGGAGCCCCCGCATAACGCCGGATTGATCCCTCACATAGGCCATGTTGTAGTAATGACCGGCCATAACCCCTCCACAGGATGATTGTTG
Source organism: uncultured Bacteroidales bacterium (assembly GCA_963790105.1). GTDB lineage: Bacteria > Bacteroidota > Bacteroidia > Bacteroidales > UBA10428 > UBA5072. The sequence continues at coordinate 104,861 of CAWBNI010000030.1, forward strand.
TGTTTTAATTAAAATAGAGATATTGTCGATTGCATCCAGGAGTGTGTCTCTTAAAGAATGGCCGGCTGGTATCAATGATTCGAAATTTAATCTTCGGGAAGAAAAATCATACCAATACTTCCGGCTTTGTTCCAGCCAATTATTTTCTGGATTTTTTAATACATTCTCCGTGTTTTCGACAGTTATGGGGTATGATGTGCTGCCGCTAAGTATAAGCCTGCTCTTACCAGGCCTGACCGTGAGCTGAAATACGCCGTTTACGGGTTCTGAAATATCAGTATTCCCGGTGGCTGTAACAAATAAACTGTGTTCTTCGGCAATCGGGTCACTTGCAAAATAAGTTGTTCCTTTGGGTATATTTATCAGTACCGTTGGGGCATCTGTTACAATGTATTTAAAATAGTTATCTGCAGAGAGGGTATTAAGCTGAGTGGGAACCTCTGCTTTGAAATACAATTCCTTTTGCGCATCTATGTCCCGGATAAAAATACCCTTATCGGGGACGATGTAATCGATCATTTGGGCTATTAACACGTCGTTTACATACACATTATGGTGCCAGATTGCGGTATTTTTTTCTCGCCTTGATTTTACCTTCAAGTGGTTTTTTTCATCAATCATTTTTAATTGCAAGGATGAGGGAGCGCTGTATGGAGGCCCGAACACATTTATTATATCGGGCCCCTGTTCATATACCAATAAAACACCATTACCGATAGGTATTATACTTCCATCATCCTTATCCCTGTTTGACCATAACCGCGTATGTAAACCATATGTAGCTTCCTGTGCCAGCAATGAGGTGGTAAATAGTAAAAAGGAAATAAAAATATGCAGTTTATTTTTCATTTTGCAATCTCTTTTTTTCAAGGCGCTCATCATTTAACACTCTTCGGCGTATCCGGATTATTGGGTCCAAAATGTTTAAGAATGACTATCGGGTCAAACTTACTGTTGTTGGTAATTTTCACACCTTCTTTGGCTGCCTGTTCACTGACAAAATATTCGTCGGCGCTTGCCTGTCCGAATCTTAGCATTACAGGAGTTTCTGCATCATACACACCAAATTTTCCGTGACCCTGGATAAAAATGCAACCATAAGCCGCTTTATCTTTTATAACTACGGTTTGTCCGGGATATACAGTCAATTCTTTTGCTGCAATATATTCATTGGCATAGGTAATCCATTTTTCGGTATATTGCTCATCAGAATGAATCAGAACCGGAGGCCTGAAATAGGTTTTTTTGTAATGCGGATCAATGTTCTTTTCCCAGTCCATGAGGCTGATAACATAGTCAATATCTCTCTTTTTATCAGGCGGGCAATTCTCGACCAGAAATTCGTAGGGATATACTTCATTTGAAGTAATATTTTCATAAACTGAGTTTACATCGCTGTTCCATTGCGGCTCATAAGTAAGGTATGAACCCGGGGCATGAACAACACCCGGAGGCGTGTACCAGCCGGTACCCAGTTCAATCCGGTAAGCCCTTGATAATTCTGTTATCCGTGTGTCGCCGTTTTCATAATCAAGCAATCTTTCTCTGACCATTTCTTTGGTAACATCCGGGTCAAAACCAAAATAGGTATGGGGAAATTCACCGGGATAATTGTTCAACTGCGGGGGATAATAATAAGCCTCAGGTTTACCCAGTCTTCCCACACGTTTGGCATCTTCAAAACCTAAATGAAGGTGATGAAAGAGGGGAGCCTGGTAATCAAAAAACTTTGAGTACATGGGCCATCCGCCATATTTCTTTATCAATTCCTCACCAACAAGTTCTGCCCCCAGGACATCCTGGGATTCCTTGAGTGTAAATTTTTCGGATCAGTTTGCCACTAAAAGGCAAAACATAGCTCATTCCTTCATCAGCAGGGGCAAGTTCACCATTCATGGCCGGAATTACTGATGAAAACCAGCGTTCTTTGATAGAACCTCTTTTGGTTCCCAGTGCATAATAATCATGAGGATGCAGTTTAAGCCTCAGGCCTGCTTTACTAAAGCGGCGGGGAACAAATACAGGTATCAGTTGCAGAATACCTTTTCCTTTTTCAAAGGTTTCTTTAATTAAATTAGTTGCTGACATATGTTTATATTTTTATATGATAATATTAGCTATTCTTCCAATTCTGCAGTTGCAGCCACAATACCAAATGCCGGCATAACGCCGAGCACCTCAAATACCAGGTAATCGAGTTCACCCGGTTTTTCCAGGTTAATTTCTATTACATTCATCAGGCATGATTCGGTCACGACCGGCAGGCTGGTTGACCACCATTTCGACTGCGGAAATGCCGGAGGCATGCCTTCTTTCCAATCGGTCATTTCACCTTGAAGCAAGGGCAGACAGTTCAAACCGGTCAGGCCTGGGTTCACGGTACGACGCAAAACTGGTGGGATTTTTATCGGGCACCCAGTAATCCACGTCGCCCGGATAATTCAGGGTGCGTGAATAAATGATCTGCCTGTTGCTGTATGCAGTAACGCGTGCAACCGGCGCAGAACATGGTATGATTGTCCACAAAGGGCAGTACAAGCAGGTATATCTTTTTGTATTTTCCTTTTGGCAAGGGGTATCCTGGCGGATACCTTCCCGGCCAGGTGGGAAACCGGGAAGAAACTGCCTTCCGGCCAGGGTGAATTTCAGTCCGGGAATTTCGCGGTACATCCAACTTCCTTTGTATTTTTAAGGGCTTCCATCGGCCTGGGCCATCCGTAATTGGTAAAGGTGAAAAAGATGTGCGGGAAGCCGGGCATAACACGCAGGGTGTTCCACAGCGTATCGGCAATCAGGTCCCGGACAGGAAGCATTATAGGTTCGAAATGTGCCTGGTGATCTGATTCTTTTGACTGTAAAATGGACGATCAGGGGCACTTCACCCGGAAGGGAGATCATGGCCAGGTTATCTCCCGAAGTGAGATCAATACCGGACGGTATTGGAATATCCATTTTTTGCTCTGACCGCGGGGGAAGATTTACCTGTAACTGGTAATCGTTATTGGAAATTGTAATGCCGGCTGATCCGTCCAGGTCCTTTTCAGTATTGTTCCGTATCTTAACCTGCAATTTATCCTGCCCGTTATCCTGGCCGGGTATGTTGACAGCCTCGGCTTCAAACCGGGGCAAAATATTCAGATCCACCGGCGGCGATAAAGGGAATTCCGCCGTCAGTAATGCAGTCAATGAAAAAAGTACGCCGTGAAAAATTCAGCAATCCCAGCTGGTTAAAACCAAGGTATGGCTCCAGCAGCGACCTCCTGACAGCCGAAGAAAGGGAAGTTGCAGATTTTACAGCCAGGTTCTCCAGCACTCCGTACCGGTCGGTAATCTTTGAAATAGCGGCACCCTCAACGGCCAGGTTAAATGGTTCTCCTTCAGCAATGGAATGTGGCACATTGATCTTATAGGTACACAGGTTCAAAATCAATATGCAGGTTGGTATTTGTCCGAGCGGGAATATCAATGCACAGCACAATATGATTGACACCCGGAACAATTGTATAGGGAACAGGCTTTCCGTTCACCGTGCAATTGCGGATTTTGGAAACAGGAAGCCTCCACCTGATCTTCAGGGGGATATCCTTTGCCGATTCTATGGAATAGTCTATTACGTTCTGGCTTCGGGTGTACCTGATTTTATAACCGGGAAGGTTCAGGTTGGCAAAGGGCCATTGATCGGGAAACGAGGGGGAAATCTCAACATATCCCTCGGGTGCATGACCATGGATGCCAAAAAGGTCTTCCGCAACGCACACAATATATAAACCGGCCGGAGGAGTAAAGTAGGCCGGGGTAGGTTCCGGTCCCGTTTCCGGCCATGAACCCCGGTGATTGATATCCTGTGCCCAATCTGCCATTGCTTTAAGCGGCTTCCAGGTTTCGTTGTTCAGTCCGGCTTTTGAAAATCCTGCCGCCGCCCAGGGCTGCTGGGCTAATCCGCTTTGCATCCCCCAGGTGCTTACATTTCCGGTGGCATGCCAGGCAAAGTTGTTGGAAAGAAAAACAGCTCCGTTTTCACCGGTCAGCCGGTCCCTTAAATGCCGCAAACCCGAATATTGATCATATTCATCAACAATATCATAAATCACAGGATACAAATAGGTCTCGTATTGTCCGTCAGGCATAATTGTTCCCGAAGGATCCTTATAATAGGCAAAACGTCCCAGGTCATTCATCCATAGTTCTTTATATAATCTTGTCTTTACAATGGACGCTTTGTTCATCCATACAGAAGTGCTTTTCGCATCACCGGTAAAGCGGGACAGTTCAGCACGGGTCATGAACATGTTGTAAAGCTCCATGGATGGAACAGAACCATTGTAGGGATTGCCGACAAAGTCCTCCTGGTTTCCGATCTGCAAACCCCACATGGCAAGCAGATCCCCGTCAGGATCATATTCCTTCAGGGTTTGACTGATCACCGTGTCAAGATAAGGAATGATCTCCCTGGCAAAGGCCATGTCGCCCGTTTGATTCAGATAATGCCTGATCTGCCATACCCAGTATTGGTTTGATCCCCCAAAATCCTTTTTCGTGGCCCTGTTGGGCATAAACTGGGGAACGGATCCGTCTTTCAGCAGGTGATGGGCATGTTCGAGTATGCATGATCTGGACCTGTCCTCCTGGCCGATGAGGTCAGCCGCTGCACCAACCTGCATGTGCCAGAGGGCCAGCCAGTGGTGGAGACATTCTCCCCAGCCGAAAGGCTCAAACCAGCTGTATTCAAGGTTATACAGTGCTGAAGTAAAAGCCTGGTTCATCACCGGTTCCGGAGTTTCAAGGGCTGTCCGGTTCAGTTCCTTGTAATATTTGGTTACCTTGTTTTTTTCCGCCTCAAAGTTCAGTTTACCCAGTGAGGCCATATCTGCAGCATGATCTGAAAATGCCGTAAGAACATATCCCGAACCGCCCGGGAAGCGCACATAGGCCTGCCTGTTATTGCCGGCCAGATTCCCTGTTACCAGGGGCGCCGAACTCTTCACCAGCACATTCAGGTCATCCTTGCCGCTGTGAAATCCGATGGTCTCCTTATTAATCCGGGAAATATCACCTATATCAATCGTACTGTCCTTCACCATAAATGAAGTGGGAAATTCCCAGTACAGGTTCAGGGATGTGCCTTTCCCCAGCAGTACAAGCACTTCGCGGGCAGGTGAGGTGCTGACTTCATATAATGCGGCTCCGTTCCAGGTTTTTGCGCCCCTGCCCACCAGCAGGGGAGTTATGCGGGTGATAATTTTGGTGTTTTCATAGGTAAAAGATGCCTCAACACCTCCCGGGAAAATCATCTACCTTGACATCCTCGAATTCAGACGGATAGACAAGTTTTCCATTCACGGACAGGCAGGGCATCAGCTTTACAAGGAAATTATAATTCTGGTAATCGGCCTTCTTCACGGGATAGGTTAAAACAGCCGAACTGGGCTGGTATTCTCCGGTACAAACCACGGAAAAATGATATCCTGCCATTCGCTTGTTCGCATACCGGATTGGGTGCCGGTCCTTCGGCAAAAGTCAACTGACGAGGCATACAAACATGCCTCCAGGAAAAGTGCAAGGGTCAGAATAATTTTCACTTTCATACTGTTTGATTTTTTCATCTTAATTTGATTTTTCTGAAGTTGCTGACTAATGTAAATTTTTTCCCCTTAAGGACATGAGAGATCCAGGTACAGGTAATACCTTCCATGCAATTCCACTATCGTGCCTTCAATTTTTCCATTGTCAGATGGATCTTATTTGTATCAAAGGGTCCGATTCTTACCTGGCCCATGCGTATGGCATCACCTGTTTCAAGCTGAAATTTGTACCCGTTTTCAATGCGATCAAGCTGGTATTTTATCTTGGTTCTCAAGTATTTACCCTGATGATCCGTGGCAACTACAGGATAATCCTGCACCTCAATCCTGTTCCATGTGGCAGGAAGCCTGGGAATTATATTGAGTCCGCTCTCCGGATTCAGGTCATCCAGCCCGATCAGCAGTCTGGCCGGCCTTTACAATTTCACCCTGTTGCACACGCATTCCCAAGGTCAGAATTCCGGAACCAGTATTTTTCTGACGGATGCATGATTACGCCTTCCGGAACAATATAATTGTAATCGGAATGATGGTAACAAAATGCGGCAGCCTGTTCCACATAGCCCTTCATGTCGACCGGATCATCCATCAGTATGGCAGTTTCTGTGATATACCCCTGGCCATATCCCATCTGACGGCCTGAAGCATAGGAAAAGAAATCCTCCTTCTGGGCCAGGTAGGTATTATAGCAAATCGCATAAAGTTCAGGATCCTGAATCGCAAGATCATAGGTGTTCAGATCATTGGCCAGAAACAGGGGGGCAAAACGCTTGTATTCCCAGGTCCAGCAATCATTGGTTACATCAACGAATATTCTTCCAAAGCGGGGATGGATTGTGGTAAACATGTCCATAATCCCGGAATAGAGCTTACCGGCATATTGGTTCCATCTTTTCTTCATGGATCTGATCCCCGTTTTGCGAGGCTAGCCTGGCGTATGCCTTTAAGCCGGCATAGGCATTGTAATTCGAAAACAGGTCAAAAGTGCCATATTGCTGTGTGGAAGCTTCCGACTCTGAAGATAATACCTTGTCAAAACCGCTTTCCTTTGGATGGTCCATCTGCCAGCAATACCATTCAGCAGCATCGCACAGTGCCTTCCAGTTGTCTTTTACCCACTTGCCATCCACACATTGATGTTCAATAAGCTTATAAAGAAAGAGCATCATGGCCCCATGACCGTCATTTTCCTTTCCTCCCACGCTGCGCCACAAACCATCATTATTTAACCGGGATGCATTGCCAATGCGCTGCCAGTGGGGCTGACTGAATTTACTGGAGGGATCATACAACAAACGGATCGCTTCGTTGCCCGCTTTGACCGCCCTTTCTGTCTCACCCGATTCAATCACTTCCATCATGGTCCGGCCCGCATCACGTGTCCATACATGATCATAATAGCACCGCGCATTAGACCTGAAAGTCCCCATGCCGATATAAAGCCCAAAATCAGCCAGGTCTCCCGATGAGGTATGCATACCCCCGTTCTCGTCCACTTTTTTCGTCCGCATATCATGGATATTGTGGGCATATACATTGGTAAAGATCTCGGCGAGCGGTGTTCCTGAAAACTTCACAACAGGACCATTATAGTCTTTCGGGGGAAGGTAGGGATCAGCTGCCGGAAGTTCATCCCTGAACTGGTAGAGCCTTCGGGCCAGTTTATCCATGGCCGGATAGTATTTTTTTTGCGCATAGAAACGTTCATCCCTGAGTATCCAGTGCGGATCGAGAGCCGAAGAAGCTGTCTGGCATGTGACCGCGGTAATATAAAAGCCGGCAGTACGGACATTGTCATTGCTCAGGATTATTTTGATCACGGGTTTATGCCGGGTTTTTACACCCAGGATATATTTTCCGCCCTTTACCGTATCGTTTTCCATCAACACCAGGGATGAATCAAGCAGCGCCCTGGCATGACTGTCGGACTTGAATGGTTCGGGATAAGAACCCCAGAATGTCAGGTAACTTTCGCTTGGCCTTGACCTGATTCAACAGTTCATAGTTCCAGAGATTCACCCCGAAAATGATGGGGATGACGTCGGCCGTTGTATCACTGTATACAATAAATATTTTACCTACCTGGTCGCCGATGAACATGCGGTTATTAAAAGCATACCATCTTTCCGTGGGTCCCCACCATGCGCTGCATTCCGTTTTTTCAGTGACCATCCCGAGAAAAAAGGCCGCCTGCACCGCTTCACCATGGCCCTTTACAAGAAGCGGATCAGCAGTGGATGCGAGGTTTGCAAATCCTTTTTCAGTTTGAATTACCGTAGAAGGGTATCCCATGAAATTCCAGGTTTTTACTGTTTGGGACATGGTCGGGCAGCACCTGGTAAAATGATTCCTGGGCCAGGATTTTAACAGGGATCTGAAAGAGCAGGAGGAATACAAGCCAGCAAAACTTCCCCGGGATTCTTTTTTTCATTTTTGTATTTTTTGAGAGTGAATCTGCTATTTGATCAGTTCTTTTTTTGTAATCAGCTGAAATGGAATGTAATTGATATGATCCACCTTCTTCCCCTGGCATAGTTTCACTGCCAGGTCCAGGGCCAGTATTCCCTGGCCCCTTGCATCCTGGAAAACCGTTGCGCATAATTTTCCTTCCTTCACTGCGGTGAGTGCATCGGGAATCGCATCAATTCCAATTACAAGGATATCCTTCTGCAATCCAGCCGCCTCAATGGCTTTTTGCGCCCCTAGTGCCATTTCATCGTTCTGTGCGATCACCGCCTGCAGTGATTTCCCTGTTGACAGCCAGTTTTCCATTAGTTCCAGACCCTGGGTACGGTCCCAGTTTCCCGACTGGTCAAAAATTATATGCATGTCAGGATGCTGACGCAATACCTCCATGATGCCCTCTGTACGCTGTATTTCTGCTGAATGTCCGTTCGGTCCGCGGATAAGCGCTATATTTCCTTTTCCTTTCAGCAATTCCGCAATGTATCCTGCAGCAATCCGACCTGCTTCCTGGTCGTTTGAACCTACATACGCCCCGGCCTCATTGAGGTTCACAACCACGGCATTCACCACAACCACGGGTTTGTTTTCCCTTTTGGCTATGGAAACTACCGGGGCTGATCCATACTGATCGAAAGGATTCAGAATTATAGCGTCCACATCAAGGGCCAGAAAATTCTCAACCTGTGAAATCTGATTTTCGGCCCTTCCCTGTCCATCAACCTCAATAAGCCTTACATTCAATTCTTCCGCCCTCCTTCTCAATGCATCCTGAATATTGATCACAAATTCATTTTGCAGATTCTGATAGGTTACTCCAATTGTATAATCGTATTTATGAGAAGGTTGTCTTTTGCAGGCCGAACCCATCAGGAAAGAAACAAAGGCATTAACCATGAGTCCTCATATAAAGGTATTCATTGGTTTCATTTTGATGATCTTCGTTCAAGTACAACGGCCACAACAATGATGATCCCCTTCACAATCTGCTGCCAGTAGGAGGATACATTCAACAGGTCAAGGCCATTATTCATGACCCCAATAATAAGGGCCCCGATTATGGTTCCGAAAATAGTACCCACACCTCCGGTTAGCCTTGTTCCGCCGATCACCACCGCAGCTATGGCATCCAGTTCATACCCCTGCCCGGTGGAAGGTGATCCCGACATAACCCGTGAAGACAAAACAATACCTGCCAATCCGGCCAACAGCCCGGCCAGCGTATATACCCATACAATTACCCTGCCTGTAATAATACCGGATAATTCGGCAGCGGTTTTATTTCCACCGGTTGCATATACATGACGTCCAAAAACTGTCCTCGACAAAAGGAACCACCCCAATGCGACTATCACGATAAATACGATAACCGGAACCGGAATACCCAGGATATAACTTCCCCCGATGGTATTATACTGATCGCTCAGGTCAATGACCGGCCTTCCGTTTGTATAGACAAGGGCAGCACCCCGCGCGATTGTCATCATGCCCAGAGTGACTATGAAAGGTGCAATTTTTCTCCTGGCAATAATAATACCGTTCACAAATCCACAAAGCGCTCCGGTAATCAATCCGAAAAAAACAGGCACGATGACGGGGTAAGTCCCCGGATGGGCGAAAGAAGTTGCCACCACAGCTGCAAGAGCCAGAACTGAACCGGCAGATAAATCAATTCCTGCAAGGATGATCACAAAGGTCATACCCACTGCCACAATCCCGTTAATGGAAGTCTGCCGCAGAATATTCATTATATTCGTGAGCTTCAGAAAGGCAGGAGACAAAATTGCCATGATGATGATCAGGACCAGGAAGGCGATCAAAATCGCGTACCGGGACAAATATTGAAAAACCGGCTTTTCCTTTATTTTTTGAAATTGGTATAGCATATTCAAGGCATTATAGCGGTGAGGATATGTTCCTGGTTAAATTGAGTCCGGTTAAATTCACCCGACAGGCAACCCTTCCTGAGAGTCAGAATTCGATCACACATTCCGATAAGTTCAGTCATTTCGGATGAAACCATCAGGATGGATATTCCCGAAGCAACCAATTCATTCATGAGCCTGTAAATTTCAGATTTTGCGCCAATGTCGATTCCGCGGGTAGGCTCATCCAGCAATAATATCGCCGGATGGGACAACAGCCATTTTGCAATTACTATTTTTTGCTGATTTCCACCGCTCAGATTGCCAACACCCTGGTACAGGTTTTGTGCTTTGATGCGGAGCTTATGAATAATGTTATCTGCAGCACCGGTTTCTTCCTTACGTTTAATGATCTCCAAGCTTGTTGGCGAATTCAGAAAGGGTTGGTAAGGTGATGTTGAATAACACCGAAGCTTCCAGATTCAGTCCTGATAATTTCCTGTCTTCCGGTACCAACGCAATCCCATAACCGATCGCATCAAACGGTGATTTAATTTCAGCCCGTTTCCCACATACATGAATCTCGCCGGCGTCAGCAGGGATGAACCCAAAAACTGATTCCAGGATTTCCGTTCTGCCTGATCCTACAAGTCCTGCCAGGCCAAGCACTTCTCCCCGGCTGACAGTGAAACTGATATCTGTAAAAACCTTCCCCCTGCTCAGTTTTTCAACTTGCAGAACTGGTTCCCCGACGGTTATTTTTCGTTGAGGGAATAACTCCTTTAATTCACGGCCCACCATGTTGGTGATGAGTACACCCCAGGTAATTTTATCCGCCCGGTGTGTGGAAATCCATTTACCGTCCCGCAAAACGGTGATGCGATCACTGATACGGAACACCTCATCCATTTTATGGGAAATATAAATAACTGAAACCCCGCTTTCTTTGAGACGCTGCAATACACCAAATAAAAACCGGGCATCATTTGAGGAAATGGCCGAGGTAGGTTCATCCATTATAAGAAGATCTGCATTGCAGGAGACGGCCTTTGCAATTTCAACCAGCTGCATTTCCGATATACTCAGCTCCCTCATTGGCTTAGCAGGGTCCGTGGTAAGCCGGAAATCACTCAGAACCTTGTGTGCCATAGCATTCATTTTGGCCCTGCTGAGGAGGCCAAATGAGGATGGTTCACGACCAGCAAAAATGTTTTCGGCCACTGTCATGTCCGGGAAATTGTTCAGTTCCTGATGAACCATGGCAATTCCCAATTGAAGGGCATGACGTTCATTCCTGATTTCAATCGGCTGCGCCTTTCAGAATGATCTGTCCGCTGTCTTTCTGGTAAATTCCGGCCAGAATTTTCATCAGCGTGGATTTGCCGGCACCGTTTTCCCCCATGAGGGTATGAATCTCACCCCGGTAAACCGAGATCCCGACCTCATCAAGGGCTACCACGCCAGGAAATGACTTGGATATGGCCCTCATTTCAAGAATGCAATCGGTGGTATCGGAATATTTCAAAATTCTGGATTTTTAGTGTGGCCTTAACAAATATATAAGGATTATCGAACAAAGGCATCATGAAATTTAATCAATACTGATACTATTTTAATTAACATCACCCCATTTTATAAAATAAAGTATTATACTTGTATTTACCACTTTACCTCTCTTTATTTTCAATGAAACCACTGTTTGAAAAGGTTTTACTGTCAAAAACTTCTTTTCTGATCAAGGAGGAGCACTTCAATCGTTTTGACATCCAGTGGCATCTTCATCCTGAGTTTGAGCTGTCATTTATTTTTCAGGGTGAGGGAAAAATAAATGTAGGGGATCATATTTCTGATATTGCCGGACAGGAATTACTGCTGCTTGGCCCAAACCTTCCGCACAGCTGGTATGGATCCGTCGCAACAGGATCTCCCGTCAAATCGAAACAAATCGTCATTCAGTTTCCTTATGATTTCCTGGGCAAGGATTTCTTAAATCAGCATGCTTTTTCGAGGATCAGCGAATTGCTTCACCGGTCGTCGAGAGGGATGAGCTTTTCTGATCCTGAAAAAACAAGGGTAACACCGGAAAATCAGGAAGATGCTGATGATGCCCGATTTCGAGCGAACAATGGAATTGCTGAATGTACTGAATATCCTGGCGCAGAGTAAGAATTACCGTATTTTATCGAGTATTGGTTATTCCAGTCAGCTAAATGAACACGAATCTTCACGATTGAACAACATTTATAAATTTATCCTGGACAATTTCAGAAATGATATTGATCTCGGGAAGGTCGCACAGTTCGCCAGCATGACCCCTCAGGCATTCAGCAAGTATTTCAAGGAACGGACCCGCAAAAATTTCATTACTTTTCTGAATGAGGTGAAGATCGGCTACGCATGCCGGTTAATAACAGAAAAGAAAATGAATATTTCACAGATATGCTATGAATGCGGTTACACCAACCTTTCCAATTTCAACCGGCAATTCAGGCGGGTGATGGATCTGACCCCCACGCAATATGCAGGCCAATTCGAGTAGTTAACCTCCGGGCATTATTATTTGCCAAATACCTCTTTTATTGCCTTCAGATAGGCATCTCCGTATTTTTTCTCAGGCAGCAGGTAACTTCCTTCGGTCCATTCATTCCATGAATTAAGGACAAGGATTTTATGTTTGGGATTATACTTATCCAGAAAGCTTTTAGCTTCAGTCAGCTGCTGCTGAAATGAAGCAGGCGTGTTGCCAACAAATACAGGTGTCCACGGATAATCTTTTAATTCGAATTTATCACTTTGCATACAGCGCGGACTGGCATCCCATCCCATTGACACATTAGGGGTATATAAAATATCAGGATATTCTGAAGTGAATTTTTTCCAGTACTCTTTGGCTGACGCAAAGGCTTTTTCAACAGGTACAGTCGGAAATCCATCTGTATTAACATTGCCATAATGGTGTATGTAACAATAAGTAGAAACACTTTCCGCACGCAATGCTGCAACCATTTCTTTTGCATTGGCCGGGGCATTTGGTCCGGTTATATTTTTCACCAGATCATCATTTACCATCCAGCTCATGATATTGAAATGGACACCCGGAAAACCCGCTTTCTTTGTTTTCTCATCAAGTAATTGAATGGCTTTTTTGGCCTGGTCTATTCCTCCCAGGCCATTTATAAATGTCACAATTTCATAGATTGAAAAATAAGGTTTGCCATCTATTTTCCAGTAATTGGGTTGTTTAAAATATTTTTCAACGATATACGTGGAAATAGTATCCCATAAGCCGAACGTAACTCCTCCTTCAGTTAATTTTACCCGGGAATTATCGAATGTAGCTGGTTGAATATTCAGCCAGTCGTGATTTGCCCACATTAAAGCAAATTTAAGCCTGTTGCGATTTGGCGCTTTTAAGAATCCTTTTTCCAGGCCTTCCTACCTGACCCCCTCGCAATATGCAGACCAGTTCAGGTGATCAACTGCCTGATTCAGGTTCGGCTACCTGTAATAACCTGTCAAGTTCAGTAATACTGATAACCTGGACCGGGTTAAACTTTTCCGAACCAACATAATCATAAAGACTCTTCACGAATTGCCTTACTTCAGGCCTGTCCTGCTTCCCGGGCGAAATATTGAACGTACAAACAAGCAATCGGCCCTTTCCTACCCTGGCTTCAAATACTGCTCCGAGTTTTCTCTGGAAGGAAGAATGAAAGTCATCAATTAACCAGACTATTGGCTTTATATCTGTCCCCGTAAGGTTAACACCCTGAATTCCGCCGTCGAAAAGTTGCTGCCACTGTATGTCCGAATGAGACTCTGTAGGGAATTCAGAAAACAAGGGAAGCGAATTGTCAAGATATATGCCAATTGTACTTGGTTGACCGGGAAACAACAGCATATTCCAGGCAACCGGTAACCACTGGGCCGGGATTCCTTTTTCAAGAGAGCCCTTCATTGGATTCAACATAACTGTCCCTCCTTTTGACAGTATTTCCTTGCACGTATCATCCCACTTATCCGCCAGGAATATGTTGGCCGGCTTTCGGGGTGCGTTGTCATCGGGGTATACCCACAAGTTCCACGTATTCACAACCTCCGTGTTTTCAATGGATACTTTTAGAGTCAGCTGCTTAGGCGCACCTGAAACAACCGAAAGTGCCTGTTCCATCAAGCCAAGGTTAGTTACTGATCCTGTTGGTATTATTTCGCGAATGAATGTACCGGATGCAACGGACACTGATCCATTCAGGATTTCCCACCTTACATTGGCATTCATGATATCTGAAACTCCAAAGTGTGCCACCTGGATGGCAGCTCTAAAAGTATCGGACCGGCATAAAATAGCCTTTTTAAACCTCGCAAGGAGAACGGTGGGTGAGCAGAACTGTCGCCATGACGATGCCGGGACAATACCTTTTGATTCCCAGAAAGCATCCAGAACTCCACACATGGTAGTGCCCTGGCCACTGAAGTCCTGCAGGCCCAGTGCCTGGTATCCTGCCAGTTCAGGAGTGGCAAGCATTTGTTCCAGTTCCCTCTTATACAGGGAAAGTTGAAACCTGGCTGAAGACCTCCGAAATGGCTCGGCCATGTCAATCAAACCATTTTTTGTCATAGCATCGCGCATGATCTCCAGGTTGCGAGGTTTCATGCATCCCGTGTATTTTTTAATTTCATCCGGATTAAAAAACATGCTGTATTGCCCTATCTCATGAACGATGACCGGCCGGTCAATACCCGCCATATTATCCGAATAGTTTTCATTGAATCCGGGAGACTCATTTTCACGGATCAGATGCCCCCGGATGGCTCCCCTCGGTGATGCAGCAGCTACAAAATAGTCATCGGAAGAGCTCAAAAACATAGGATGGGTGGTACTTGTGTAAAATCTCCCCGGATCAAGTGTTTTGAGATCACGAACCAGATTAATTAAATAGGAGTCATCGGTATTTCCCAGTTCATTGCCCATGGACAAAAGCCTGAAGGAGGGATGGTTGCCGTATGCTTTCAATATGCGGATGGCTTCCTCCCTCAAAAAACGGCAACGTGCCGAATCGCTGGCAATATTTCCCCAGCCATCCCACAACGGCAACTCAACATGGAATATGACTCCGGCTGCATCGGCTGCGCGAAATGCTGCCTCCGGAGGACACCAGGAATGAAACCGAAGATGATTCATGCCATATTCCTTAATAGTGGCCATCAGTTTTGTCCATCCTTCTTCCGCATCCATTGGCGGATGTCCGGTGAGAGGCCATATGGCACATTCCAGGTTTCCACGCAGGAATATCGTTCTTCCATTAAGAATGAAATGTCTTTCATCCGATTTAAAACTCATCAGTCCAAACCGGGCTGAATCCCTGTCTATTTCCTTTTTTTTATCCTTCAATGAAAGATGTACGATTTGCATTACCGGGGAAAACTCATCCCATCTTACAGCATTTTCGCTGACGGGTAATTCAATCCGGTGACTGCTCATGCCTTTGCCTGCTGATATGGTCGTTGTTCCGTTATTCCTTCCTCCGGGTGCGACAGAACCCTCCAGGCCTAATGAAACATCCTTGCCGGTATGGTTACTGACCGTAACCAAAGCTGTGGCTTTAAGACAATCATCACTTACCGTAACCTGTATATTTTCAATTGAAATGAAAGGCTTTGCCACAAGGTCCATCCGGCCGATGATCCCATTCCAGTTGCCCTGTGTTTCATCCGTGATGGCATGCGTAAACTCCCAGTCACTCAGTGAATGATGGATAAGGTATTTCAGGCGATTATCAACGCGAATTGTGATGCGGTGAATGCCAGGGACCAGAAGCGCTGTCAGATCGTAAGTGTGCGGAACGCTAAGACTTTCCTGCATACCGGCATAAATACCATCGATCCACACCCGTGACTCCCACTGAACCCGCTCCAGATCAAGTGATACAGCCTTGTTTTTCCAGGATGCCGGAATTGTAACCATTGTTTCAAACCATACTGCACCACGGTATTTATAGGCCCGGTTGAGATGAAATTCCGAATTTTCTGTATTTACAGGTCCGATTCCCCTCGTATCCGTAGTTCCAGGCAACAGCACCTGTCCCTCAGGGGAAACAGCTTTCTTATACCATTTCTCTGATATACCCAGATCATTCTTGTCAAACCGGTAGTTCCAATTCCCATTTAAAGTGATGATCTCATTTGACTGTGCATAGGCAAGTCAGACCAAACATCAGCAGAATAAACGGGATAAGGTAAGATTTCATGTTTTTTAAGTTTTCAGGTCAATAGGCAAATGATAAAATATTCACCGGTCCCAGGAGACCCGAGGGTTCCAACCGGTCACCCGGCTTGTAGGGATTGTTGGGCGCCCATGTCCCCCGCTCACTTTTCAGGTAACCCGCTATCGCCGATCAGGCGGTTGACCCATAGATTCACCACTTCCACCTCCAGCTCATTTTTTCCGGCTTGTGCTGCTGAAGTGATATCCAGCTGCCAGGGATTTGTCCAGACCCCGCCAAGTTCCTTGCCATTCAATTTTACCCTGGCCATACTCTTTACGTTTCCCAGGTCCAACATCAAATTCCTTGATTTACCGGTCTCCGGTAAGTCAAAGGAAATACGGTAAATTGCAGTTCCTGAATAATACCGGATGCTTTCCTCATTACTGGCGGACCAATCTGTAAGTTTTTCAAATAAAACAGGCTGCGCCGGGCCACGCATCCTTTTGTCAAAACTTACCTGCCAGGGTCCCTTTACCCGGATAAGCGTATCCGCCACCGGAAAATTGACCCGCCCGCCGGCTGGTGTGATACCCGTTGCAGGTTCACCAAAAACAATAAAAAAACTCTGCCCGGCTTCCATAACCAGCGGTACGTCTGTTCTTCCTTCTGATTCACTGAACTGCGGTAATTCCCTGGTTTTTCCACTTGACAGCATCCCACAAGGCCGGTCGTTTGCCTGTAACCCTGAAGGAAGGCCGGATCTCCAGCCGGTCATCCCCCTGGTTGGTTATAAAATAGATATCCATGTCTCCAAGGCGCCTGTGAATGTATAGAACGGGAACTTTCGCCTGCAGATTAAAATCCTGCGTTACCTTGATCTTAGTCAGGGCAGTTCTTGTATCCATACCGCTCATTACCATGCCCTTGCCAACCTTCCGGAATTGTTCCTTTTTTCCGTCTGCTCCGCCCCATAATGCCGATGCCAATTCTTTTACTTTCCTGTCTGCTTCGGGATAATTCTGCAGACTCGGCGATGCTGAAGGCGGGGGTCCCAGGATATTTGCACCCTGTTCAACCAATTCCCTGATCTTCTCCAGCAATTCCGGCCGCATGGTTTCCAGTTGCGGAAGTACAAGCAAAGAATAACTCATTCCATCCGGCAGCACAATTTTTCCATCTTTTACACGGGCCCGTGTCATGATCACTTCTCCGTTGATATAGTCATAGGAATAACCATCCGGTATTTCGGGATTTCGTGTGCCGGTCATTTTGGGCACATCTTCACCAATAAAATAGCACACGTCATTTACCACCTTGCCCTGCTGCAACATGAACATACAACGCCGCTGGTAATCAATCCAGGCTTTGGAATGCCCAAACCAGGTATTATTGCGGTTGAACTCCGTTCCAAAGGCAGCATTCAGTCCGGGCACCTTATCGTCCCAGGGCTGGCTGATATCCACACTCAGCACAACATGGTTAATCCCTTCGGTATAGGACCAGTCGCCCCGCTTTTTCAATAAGGCCGGAAAGCGCTGGAAATGCAATCCGGCAGCTGTATAGGATTCGGCATATACCTTTTGCTTCCCATAAATATGTGCTGCAGAGGAGGCAGCCCGGCATTCAATGTTTCCCAGTTCCCCTTCGTTCCAGAATTCTCCTCCTATTTCGGGACTCTGGCCACCATACATAAGGAACTCCGAAGGGAATCCCCAATGACCATAATTTTCGAGCCAGATTTTCAGCCCGTCTTTTTTCGCCAGGTCGCGCAATCCACCCACATATTCATAAGCCACACGGTCAGCAATAAGCCTGCGCATATCCCATAAAAAACGATCGGACTGATCGGCTGAACCGACAATTCTTCCGGTCAACACAGGCATCCACGGAAAAGGATCATAGCCATACCTGTTCCTGAATGCCAGGTCAAATCCTTCGGTCCAGTTTTCAGAACCCTGTTCATAACTGTCCAGCACCACATGCTTCAAAGCAGTTCGATCCTCAGCAGGCATCCGGCGTAACAGTTCACCAATAAAAGCATCGTAGTGGTTTTTCAGGTAAACCGAGTTCATTTTATCTACTTCCCATCCGGTGGCGTAAGGAGCGGCCGGACTATTCCTTGTTCCGGTGGGCATGACGCCAATCCGCATGATGATCCACTTTCCGGCAGGTGCGATCCCAGCTGAGGGTTCCATCGACTGTCCATCCTGCCGGTAAGATCAATGACCTTTCCCGGATCAATTTTCATATCATCTGAACCACTTTCCGGTTGTCTCTCCCATTGGTATTCCTTCCAAAGCGGAAAAGGGGTCTGGCACATTTTTCCAAGCTGCTTCTCAACATAACTGTCGAGCCTGGGCGCAGCGGAAAGGACAATTTCTGCCAGCCCCGCATCCTGGATTCCATTTTCCGATGAGACAAGGAAATTGTTCATGTTGAAATTGTCGATCACCAGTCTGTATTTTTTAGCCGAAGTTTCAGGAATTGATACAGATACCGGGCCATATGGCATAGGACCCACGTTTACGCTTGCATTACTGCGGTCGAACCGGAATTTTTTCAGACTCCGGTAGCTGCCGTTATCCTCAACCTGGAGTTCCATATCAGCAGCAAAAGGTATTTGGGCAGGATAAAGAACAAGGCTCCGCACCTGAAAAACGCTTTCGGTCTCCAAATCAATTATAAGTCTTTTGTTTTTACCGATTTCCCTAAACCTGCAAACTGTTTCAGGATTCCCGTCAATGAGCAGTTGCCGGCTACCAAGGGCAGGGAATGTGGTAATTTCCGGGTGTACACTGCCGATGGAAAGATCGTCATCTTTTGGAACCGGGTAAGCAATTACCCTCACGTCCTGGTATTGACCCTCCGGCCGTGGGAGTTTCGCTGTAAGTTTTTTGCCGCCTTCCACACGGATTTCCCGGCTGACAAGGTAACGCATTGATTCAGCCGGTTTAACCCACGGGCCGCCCGACTGGCTCCAGCCCGGACAGTTGAACATGCCGATATTCACGCCCAGTCTTTGACCTTCGCGTATTGCATGCTCCACCATTTGCCACCATTCCTCCCCCATCACCGGAACTTTCCCGTAAGGAACTTCCGGCAGTCCTACATTGCCGATCAGTGCCTCACCAATACCCAGATTTGCCATTGTTTCAAGGTCTTTGGTGATCCCTTCCTTTGAAATATTATCGCTCACCCAAAACCAGTATATCCAGGGTTTAATAGAATCGGGCGGATTTTCGAAACCGGCGACAAGGGCCTCCTGATCCATGGTTTTTTCGGAGAAAGAATTCCCCCGGCCACACCCTGCAACCAACAATACAGGAAAAGCAAAAACTATCAGCATTGCCTTTCTCAAACAAATCCTGTTGTTAATCATAATCCAATTTGTTGCGGATTACGATCATTAAAAAAGTTTTGACATATTTATTTTATCCACTGCATTGCCATCCTGAATTGCCCGGATAGAATCAGGAACAATTTCAGTCAGGCTGCCGGCAGTCCGGTATAAGGCAAGGATATTTTCCAGAGGAGTTCCTACCTGGATGGCATGGGTCGGACCCAGGAATAATCCGCCGTCCGGAAAAAGTTTTTTACGGCGTTCCACTTCCCGGCAAACATCATTTTCAGTGCCAAATGCCAGGGTAGTCTGAACGCAAAGGGTGCCACAAAAAGTAAGGCGGCTGCCGAAATCCTGCTGAAGTACGGCAATATCCATTTCCGGTGTTGTGGGTTGCACCACATCATATACGTCCAGTCCCATTTCAATCAAACGCGGTAAAAATGCCCTGCTGCAGCCGCACATATGCATCATGGACCTGGCCCCGTAGCGGTGTACCATTTCAAAATACTGCTGGTACTTGGGGGCAAAATGATTCTCAAAAATATTAAAATCAATGACCTGGGCGTTTTGAGTGCCAAGATCCTCACCGATGTGCGTGAAATCAACAAGTCCATCTGCTGCCTGTAAGGCCCTTTCATGCATTTCATAGTAAAACCGGAAGCGTGCTTCCATAATCTCCAGGTATACAGGATCATCCGTTATCAGATCTATCAGTACCTGTTCGGGTCCACGGGCCCTGGCAATGCCGTTGATAAAGTCCATATCGCCGGCTGTACCAAAACAAACAGCAAATCCCTGTTCACGAAGCCGGACACATTGTTCTTTGATGGTTGAATAATCAAACCAATCAGCTGTGGCAAAATGTGACCTGTCGAGATCTTCGGTTTTAAACATATTGGCAAATGGCAGGTAACTTGCTTCCAGGTACTTACCTCCTTCAAATTCAGCGTATTTGTATCTTTCTCCCCAGTATCCCTCCACACTTCCATCGGGAAAACTGCGTAATTCAGGCCCGGTATATACCGGTTCAACATACCGGAAGTCGTCACCCACCACACGGAGCAGCTGCTCCATGTTTTTAAGCCCAAAATGATCCATGATCATTTTGTTAATTTCAGGTGTGCCTTCATGTTTTACAGGGATCCTGTCATATCCCTTTTTGTAAAATGCGCCCATTACTCTTTCTCTGGATGTCATATCAGGGATTTTTAAATGTTATCCGCTCATGCGGGAATTAATTTCCAAGCACCACCTCCACCTGGTGGGTTCCTTTCATGGAATCAAGCAGCCATTCTCCGTTGGTTTGTTTCAGAGGATTTCCGTCACAGATGATTTTTTGGATCTTTTTACCTTCTCCTTTCCACTGGAAATTATAAACTGCCTGCCTCCAGCAAAAATTCTTCAATTCGGTAAGCGGAAGATTTTCCACCTTGTCAGGATTGGAAATGATGATCCCGTCCTTGCTCTTTTCGAGGCCATAAAATCCGCAAACCAGCATGTGAAAATAGTTGCCGTTATCCCAGCTTCTGCCGGCACCCCCGGTGAGGCTTCCATATACACCGGCCCCTTCGGGAAATAAGATACCTCCGGCATCGAGCGAGTGTTTAATCAGCAAATCATAAATCTGCCGGCGGTTCTTTTCATATCCTTTTTCTCCCCGCAGGTAAATATCCAGGAAGGCAAGCCAGGTAACGCTGGAACAATCCATGACGCTCTTCTCGTTATGACCGGCAGGTGCGCAATACATGGGCCCATAGGTGAGGTCATATATCCTGATCGAAATTATCATCGAGTTTCTGAAATATGGCTACGTCCTTTGCAGGATCAGTCATACCGCACCACATGGGGACGAGGTTATCATAGGGTATAAATTGCTCTTCGATATGCTCCGGAACCTTTTACTATACTCCGCATTTGCACATAATATCCTCCATTTCCTTCCTTTTTCCACAGACCTCCCTCTTCAACCGGTTTATTCATGGTTTCTTTTATTGAAGCGGCCAGTTTTTCAAGCCTCACTGCATAGCTCTCCTTTCCAAGCATCCGTGCAAGCTGAGCCACCTTTAGTATAGGCCAGGCTTGTTTTTGCACACATCAGGGGTTCTTCACTGCCTGTTTTCAGCCACATATAATCATAACTTCCCCATAGCGCATCCGGCAGCGAGTTGCCATCGGTGTCAAGTAACTCAAGCGTTTTTGTCACATAGGTAATCTCACTCCATATAGAAGCAATAAAAGCACTGTCACCGCTCAGCTTCCAGTAATTGTAACTTAACAGTAAAAAGTCAGCCTGTGATTCCGAACACCAGGGATAGAAATCCATGGCAACATGAAGACCGGTAGTAAATGCCTGCGGAATGTAAAACCGTTCATCATGCAAAGGCCATACCTCGCTCTGTCCCAGGGCCTGGTTCCTGTTTTTGGCCACAATAAGCACCTTTAATGACGATTTCATCATGTCAAGGGTCTTATCGTCCCCGGCCTGGGCCCATCCCAAAAATCCCCAGTACAGGTCGCGTGTCCAAACGGAAAACTGTGTTCTGCCGGATGCCAGATCACCCTCTACCTTGTGAATACTCTCATCGGTACACTGAATGGTGAGAATGGGCATTTTCACACCCTCAATATTTTCACTCACTATGTTATGGGTATATCCGTGTAAAAATGCACCGTCGATTTCTGAATAGTCCTTGCTCGCAATATGAGCCGGAATCAGGGATGGCGAAGCGGAAGACTGAGCTTTGATATCCACCGGAAAAGACAAAAACAGAGCACACAGGATAAGCAATCCTGTAAAAATATTTTTATTCATGTCACTCAGGTTTACCTGTTTACTAAAATATATATGGCATTAATCCATATGAAATACGGGTTCAAGCGGAATGGTGACAGGTGAATTATCAGGATTCGTTTCCATTATATCTGCCATGTACTTCCACCACTTCTTCACAATTTCAGTGGTCCCTAAATCCTGCGATGATCCTTCTCCTGAAATATACTGAACTGCAAAAAGAATATTGGTTTGCTCGTCGAGATAAATCGTGTAGTCACTAACTCCTGAATCCTCTATCATTTTTTTTAATTCAGGCCAGATGGCATCGTGTCTTTTCTTGTATTCTTCCTTCATGCCCGGTTTCATGATCATTTTAAATGCAAATTTTTTCATGGCGTAGTTATTTGGTTATTGTTAAATTATTTAAATATTTTCAAGATCAGTAACTTGGATAATCCGCGATCGGAAATACAGGCTTCTTACCCATCGGGCTTTCAGCCGAAGGATTGTAATCAGGATTCCGTATAGGAATAATACCGCCGGTGTGTTCTAGATGACTGCGTGATCTTCCTGTTCAGTTTTCTGACCAGGGAAGGATGCTGTTGCTGACAGATCATGTTGTTCTCCGATATCGTTTTTCAGGTCATAGAGGCAGTACTTATCTGTGCGATCAGCGCCCTCTCCGTATTCCCTGATCATTTTCCACTGGCCAAAGCGAATGGATGATGAAGGAAGATTATCGGTGGCCGGAATATAATGGGGAAAATGGCAAAACACAGGACCCCGGTTGAATCTGGAATCTCCGGTCAGTACCGGTACAAGCGACACCCCATCGATCTCCTGTTCCTTTTTCGGTTTTACCCCTGCCATCTCAAGCAAGGTGGGATAAAAATCGACACTGCAGATCACTTCGTCGGAAACAGACCCGGGCGTTGCTTTTCCAGGCCAGAATACTATGCACGGAACCCGGATGCCCCCTTCATGTATATTTCCTTTGCCATTATTCAGAGGAGAATTGTTGGTAGGAAATGTGCCGTTCACAAGATCATACATATTCCCTCCATTGTCGGAAAAGAAAACAAGGATGGTTTTTTCCAATAGCCCGGTTTCAGCAAGTTTATCCAGGATCTTTCCAAGGCTTTCGTCCATGCTTTCAATCATGGAACCCATTATCGCATTGGATTGCATGCCCCGTGGATCTGTTTTCTTACTGTATTTGTCAATTAGGCTGGTATGTCCCTGGTAGGGTGCATGAACAGCATATTGCCAGAAATTCAGAAAAAACAGGGTGTCTTTGTGATTTTCAATGTAGGAAAGTGCTTCAGAAGTTAACCTGTCGGTGAGGTATTCACCGGGGGGGCCATCCTGAAGGGTTTTAATCTTATAAGGCGAGAAATAACTGGGAGGTCCGGGATATTCTCCGCCCGCAATATTTATATCAAACCCCTGGTGTTCCGGCCAGTATTCGGGATATCCCAGGTGCCATTTCCCGATGTGGGCAGTAGTATAACCGGCCTCTTTAAGTGACTCGGCAAGGGTAATCTCCCCGAGTGGCATAAATGTTCTGGATTTTGGATCCACCATTTTCTTCCATCCCACGGCTTTTTTATCGAGCAGTATCTCATCGGGATTAGGCGGCAGATGTCCTGCCGGCGTGGTAAGTCCGAACCTTTCCGGGTACCGTCCTGTCAGAATGCTTGCCCGGGTAGGTGAACAGAGGGGACTGGCTGAGTAGGCACTGGTGAAGACCATTCCCATAGCTGCCAGCCGGTCAATATTTGGTGTTTCGTAATATTTGCTTCCGTAAACAGAACAATCCATCCACCCCATGTCATCTACAAGGAAAAAAATGATATTTGGCTTATCACTGGCCAGAATGGTATTCGGAATAAGAAATCCAAATCCGCAAACAAGAATGAGCAATTCCCTGATCAGATATTTAACCGGCTTAATCATTTCAGAACTTTAATGCCTTTCGGTGCTTTATAAACTGTTTTTATGGAACCATCCGGCTGTTTCTCATGCCGAACCCAAAGAACACCGGCAGGAGTTGGAAACGTTCCCTCAGCCCACTGAAGGTCTCCCAGGTGGGGAACGATTTTAAGCGTTTTACAGCCTGCATCCACCACGCTGATGCCAAGCACATTCTCGGTGAGCCAGGATGTGGGGCCGGATGCCCATCCATGACAGAAACTGTGCCTGAATCCAAGATAGCAATAAGCACCGTAATCACCATGGATATCTTTTTTTCCTTCCGGAACAATCTCATCGATCCGCCCTGCATTATTCACCCAGTCGAGGTTGAAATCTTCCCAGAATGTTGTAGCTCCCAGGTCGAGCATTGATCCCCAGAATACGCGTATGTCATTCAGGGCACCCGTGTAATTACCGGCCTTAGCCATGGCCTGGAGCATATAGTAACCATAGAATGTCGACATCCGGTGGGCACCATCCACAGACAACACTTCCTTATCGGCCTTTTCAGCCGGCATCAATTCGGCAAGGGCCAGCAAGTGCTGCTCCCTGTTTGGAATTATTGGCAGGAGGTACATGCTTTTTAAGCAGTTGCAATGCCTCCAGGCATTTTTTATTCATTTCAGGCTCCTTCAGAATTGTGCAAAGTTCTGCGCCGGACTTCATTGTCATTACCATCATGGCCTGCAGCCCGGCATGAATAGCTTCCGGATTTTCGCTTGTAGGCCAGTCGAGAAATCTATTCCCGTCCAGCTTTTCTGAACCCGATGGATCTATCTTACTCATGAGCTGACTGAGCAGTTTCATCATGTAGTCCTTCTGTTCCTGCAAATAGGCGAGATTTCCCTGGTACTTGTACCAGTTATGATGATTAATGATCCACCACATGGAATAGGAACTGATCCCGTTCATCCAGCCGGGAAGGGGTGTACTCTCCCTGGCCAGGTCAAGGCTTTTGGGTACCACCTCATTATATCCGAAAACGTTGTTGATGCACATGATCTCAGGATTCAAATCACCAACCCATACGAGGCGGTCGCGTTTTATACCATCCCATAAATATTCCTGCATATTCAGATGCACCGTATAAGCACCTGTTAACCAAATCCGGTTCAGTTTATCATCATTGCATTTGAATGAGCCGAGGTAGGGAATGTCACGATATATAAAAGATGCGCTCACTTCTTTCAAAACCAGGGAGGTATTCCAGTCCACAAGGTCAATCCGCACAAAACGGAATCCCGAGTTACCGGTTTCCAGGCTTCCCAGCCAGGGCAGCTCCACAATAAAATCACGCATGGCGTGGTCATTCGTGGCATCCTTTTCGCCAATATCCGACATAGCCTCATTTACCGATTCACCGAAGCGGATACGAACCTTTACATGCCGGTTGCAATCATCAATGGTGGTTACCAACCTGATGCCGCCATGTAATTCCTTTCCAAAATCAAGCACAATGCCCGGCTTTGTATGGTTATCACTTTTCATGGTGAAATATTTGCCGGTATTGAGATCCGCCTGCCCGTTTGCCGGATTCATGAGCGAACCGGCATTTTCAATTGACTTGCCTGTTAAATCGGACTGCCAGATTATTTTTACCGGGGAAATGTATTGTTTAACGAGAACGCTTTTAGAGGCTTTGCCGGCATATTCAGGCCCAAATACCGGGGGAAGCTGGGCACTGAGCATTGTACTGACACCCGTCAGCAGAATCGAAAAAATGAGATTTCTAACCATGCAGTCATTTATTTATAATTTGTGATTCAGGATGTTTCAATTGAAAGGACAGGGATTTAAATAAATTGAATTCCAGGTAGAATCAAAAATATCAAACAATACTTTCCCAATCAATATGTATTTTGACCTATCCTTTGTGCAAAATGATAGTCTATTTGATATCTATTGCCGTCGGTTTAAACCGACGGCAATAGATATCAATCAAAAAATATTCCGCTCAGCGAAGCATTCGGCTCGTTGATCATGTTGATCCGGATGCGAACCGACTTATTACAGGTAAACCTCAGGTATTTCCCATTGGCGAAATTGTTTACCACCTGTATGGGAGCTAACAGCTTAAGTGTTTTCAGATCGAACATTTCTATCTGCACTTTCCGGTTTTGATTATCCCAGTCGAGAAAATAAAGTGCTGCCTGGTAGGATTTTTCCTTCTTCACATCCACATCCACTGTCATGGTTTGCAGACAAGGTATGGCGTTCCCCGTATGGATGGCAGCCACATTCCTCGGAAATCCATTCTTTACCGATGAAGCCAGTGCACGCGGATCACTGACATTCTCAGCCCATTGAACTGTATCGTTCAACCTGCAATGCACCCCTGAAACAAAATCGGGTAAATTACGGATGTCTTTGCCTTTGTTGTATGCAAACAATACATATCCGAGCGACCCGTATTTACCACCCCAGTTGCCGCTGGTAACCGAGTCAATGCTGATCTGATTAACCGCGTATTTCCATGGAAGCTCCTGGTAGGAAGGTGTAGCGCCGGAATAAGAAACCGCTATATCATAGTTGCCGGCTTCAACGTTTTCAAAATAGATAAAGTCCTTATCCTCTTCCGCAGTCCTGATTCCCTTAACCGGATTATATTTTCCGTTCCATGCCATTTTACCATTAATTTCAATGGATTGGATTGTTTTTTCAACCCTGGGAATTCCAACTTTGGCGGTAACTCCCTGTGGGATGGAAATAGCGCATTTACCCGTTTTCGTGTCAAAACTGGCTGTAATTGTACCATGGGGAGTAGGCACACTGCCCTTTACCCAGGTAAGGGTTCTTCCGGGGTGCGGGATGATCTCACAGGTTGAAAAACCGGGTGATACAGGTCGTATTCCAAGGATTTGCCCGGTAAGCCAGTGTATAACACCGCCTCCCCAGGGATGGCACATACTGGTGTAGCCTGTTTGATTATTCGGGGGCGGGTCATTGTATCCCAGGACATTATTCCAGGAAGGCCTGTAAAGTTCAAAAAAAGCGGTGCCTCCATACCTGATCATGCCTCCCCAATGATCATCAATCAGGTTCAAAGCATCATCATATCTGCCCATTTGTGACAGGGCATTTATTATAAAATACTGGTTGAAGGGAGACAGGGAGATCCGGTTTACACGGTCGGAAAATTCGGCTGCATACATTTCCTGCTGTTCTGCACCGGAAGTAAATCCTGTATTGATGGCATCAGCGGCCGCATGTAGCCCAAAAGTCTTATACCAGGCTGCATCCTTTTTCAGAATGTCCATTTTTTCATTTGCATAGGTGCGGTACTTTGCTGACAGATCCTTCCTGCCAAGCTTTTCCATTGCATCCGCATAATGAATCCATGATTTTATCGTCAGCATCTTATATGCATTCTGAGATTCGGCGCAGTTCGTATTTTCAAACATAGCACCGATGCGCTCATCCGATCCATAATAACCCAGGGCCGGATTTTTACCGAAATGCTGATAAGCAGCATCCAGTTTACCGGTTGCATTCGGGATAAAATGAATGAGTGTGGCGCTGTCGCCTGAATACATATAATAATCAATCAGGCTTTGCACCCAATATAGCGAATAGCTTAGTATTCCATTGTTCTGGTCAGCGGTATGCCTGATATTGGTAAGAATAAAATCATAATTCCCGAATGCAACCAATGCAGCAGCCTGGGAAGTATAGGCATCTCCTGTCCAGGAAAACCGGTCACTCCTTTCCATCAGGATAGCGCCGAAATAATCTTTCAAAAGGTTGAGTTTAACACCGTAGGCACCCGTATACCAGATCCTCGTTAACATGGTGTCGCTGCATGAAAAACTTCCTTCATAGTTGGTTGGCTTTACCTGGCAAACAAGCCTGATATTTTTAATATGCCATATTGTATCAAAGGAACGGACATGGATCCACCCGTACCGGACTCCCTCATACAACTGGTCATTCAGTTCAAGGCGATAAGTGTTGCCGTGCCTGACAGGTTCTTTTGTTTTAAAACGATTTTGTGCACCAACATTTACAACGGCCGGCTGATTGTATTCACTTATACTCATTTCAACCTTCCCATGCTTGTCGTCAGAATCGAATTCAAGCCAGGCCGCATTAACCTGGCCAAAATCAACGCGGATTGAACCGGTGCCTTTAACCGTAACATCAGTAGATTTTTCTAACAACGATCCCAGGTTTTCGAATGAACCCGGTTTATTTGTGATTACCTGTTTGGGTTTCAGTATATATATCTGGAGATCATCAGAGGCTTTCGTACTGTCCCAGCGGTATGCCACAAGCGGATCAGGCGATTCAGGAACTGAAGTGCCGGTAAAACTGCCATTTGTATAAAGATAGGGTTCCGGTGCCGGTGATTTCAGCAAAGGTGCTTTCTGGCAGGAAGCAAAAAGAAGGATTACAGCCATTGGGGCATAAATCCTTCCACGATTATATTTCTTCACAGTATTTACTTTTTTTCTTTTCTGAAAAGCATTTTTGCCGGTATGACCTGTTTATTTAATCCCGGGCCACTGACCCTGAGGGCCAGACCGCTTCCTCCTGTTCCCTGGAAATATTCAACCCTGATCTGGTGGAATCCTTTTACAAGGGCAATTTCTCCATTTTTCTCTGCCATTCCATGTACTCCGTCGTTTTCAATGACGGGAATACCATCCAGGAAAAGTTTTGAGCCATCATCAGTTTCAAGGAAAAAAGAATAGATCCCATCTGCTTCCACTTTTACAAATCCTTCGAAAACAAAACCATAGTCATCCTCTCTCTTTTTCAGTTCAATTCCTGGTGCAGCAGCAACACCTGTATTCAGTGGCTTTAGCGATTTCCAGTCAGGGACCTGCTCCCATCTTTTTCCTGTATTTTCAAAATACTGATACCCGATTCCTTCAACAAGTCCGTCCACTTTTTTTGCCTTATGCAGTTTGGCTTTCTCAATTTTCTTTTCACTTACCTTGCTACCGGAACCATCGGGCCAAAATATCTTTGCTTTGATAACGGTAGTTTTTTTAATTGGAATTGCCGCCTTATATAAAGGAGATGTTTTCAGAGGATCGGTCCCGTTGGTTGTATAACGCATCTCTCCCGAAGGGGAATTGTTATAAAGTTGAACTTTCATTGAATCCAGGAACAGGCTGGTTTCATTTCCAATTTCGGGTGCCACATAGCCCTTGTTTAATCTGAAAAGTACGGAAGGATTTATCTTCGTAACTTTCCGGTCGTAGGTCATCAGGCCGTTAACCTCACCTTCCACATCCGTGGTCTGGGTATAAACAGCAGCGGACAATCCCTTGCGTTTCAATGGCATTAATTGGGCAATCAGATCACTGTAGGCATTTAACAGGTCAGTGGTATCTTTGAGGTTCCTGTAACCCCAGTTGTTCTTTGACTGCCAGGTGTGACCTTCCATGGGTAATCCCAATCCCCCGAATTCTCCCAGGACTATTGCCCGGTTGGGTTCAGGCTCAAACATTCCTGGCCCCGGGTACATATGCATGTCGTGCATGTCACCGCAGATCCTGTCGGTCCATCCGCTGGCTGCATCCACCAGTCGTGTCGGATCTTCACCCTTTATGTATTCAGCCACTTTAACGGAAGACCACTGTCCCCATCCTTCGTTAAACGGTACCCAGACAATAATACTTGGGTGGTTAAAATGTTCACGCATCATCTCATCGAGTTCTATTTTAAACTGATCCGCCGATTCCTCAGTCCGTTCAATATCCGCTTCTCCCGGACCAATGAATTTATCGCCGCTGGGCATATCCTGCCATACCAGGAGTCCAAGTTTGTCGCACCAGTAGTACCAGCGTTCAGGTTCAACCTTCACATGTTTTCGTGCCAGGTTGAATCCCATTTTTTTCGTCATTTCAATGTCATAACGCAGGGCGTCATCCGTGGGTGCGGTATACAGCCCGTCCGGCCACCAGCCCTGGTCAAGAAATCCGAACTGAAAAACAAATTTGTTATTCAGCATCATCCGGGTGATTCCATCCTGTTCTTTTCCAAGCGATATTTTCCGCATGCCAAAATAACTCCGTACGGAGTCCAGGGGATTGTCCGTCCTTATCGCGCAAGACCATTACCAGGTCGTACAGGAAAGGTGAATCGGGCGACCATAATTTTGCATTCGGAATTGCCATCTTCAAAGGCTTGCGGGCAAGTCCCTTCGCGGTGGATACGACCTGTTTGCCGTCCAAAACGATCATTTCAAACTGTAAAGACCTGTCATTATTCACACAGACTACCCTCATATTAATGGAATCCTGATCTATATCCGTTATCAGTTTAAAAGTCTCAATATTTTGCATCGGAAGGGGCTCAAGCCAAACGGACTGCCATATCCCGGTCACGGAGGTATACCATATTCCAGATGGATTCATTACCTGTTTTCCGCGCGGTTGCGTTCCCGAGTCCACCGGATCCCAGACAGACACCACGATCTCCTGGGGTCCGCTTTTGGTAAGAAAAGGAGAAATGTCAAAGGCAAAATGATCGTATCCGCCTGAATGGTTACCCACATGATTTTCCATTTACCCATACTTTTGTTTCCCAGTCGACGGCTTCAAAACGAAGGATGATCCGCGGCTCTGTCCAGTTTTCAGGAATCTGAATAATCCTCCGGTACCAAAGCCTGTTATTTTCGCCGACTGGCTTTTTTACACCCGAAAGTGCAGACTCAACAGGAAAAGGAACAAGGATACTTGCCATCATATTTCGACGGCATTCCTTCGTCCTTTGGACGAATAGCATAGTCCCATAAACCATTCAGGTTAAGCCACTTTTCCCTTACCAGCTGGGGACGGGGATATTCCTGCCATACATTGTCAGGAGTAACCCTGGCTGTCCAGTTTGTGCTAAGCGGATTATCCGTTGCCTTCCATTGAGAAAGCGCGCTTTGGGCAGTAAAACCAAGGAAGACGAGGCTAAATAATACAACCAGCTTAATGCGGTTAACGATCGAAGTTTTCATCTTTTGAATCATATTTTCAGGAATGTGTTCTCTCAAGGAATAAATCCTTGCAATAAAGGGTAAATACTTGTAAATACAAGTTTAGGATTTAATTCTTACTTCGCAAAGAAATTGGAGAAAAAAAATGAAAAAGGTGACTGGGATGTTGGACAAGCAGTTGATAGTTGATAGCAGGAATTATGAATGATTGCCGAAGGTATTCCTTCGGGGAAAAGCTAAAAGTGAAAAGTGAAAAATCCCGAAGGGATTGCCTGTTGGTAGAAAGCAGAAGTTCTGCAGATCTGCAGTTTTGGAGCCTCCGGAATTCGCTGTTCGGTGTTATCCCGAGGGAATGCCTTCTGCGTTTGTTCGATATTATATTGACCTAAAATAACACCGAACAAAGCCTCTTCCGACCTTTGTCGGAAGAACTCTGAATATCGAATATCGAATATAGCCCAGAAACCCAGAAACTCAAAAGTCCAAAAGCTCAGAAACCCAAAAGCCCGAAACCCCGAAACCCAGAAGCCTAGAAACCTAGAAGCCTAGAAGCCTAGAAGCCTAGAAGCCTACAAGCCTAACAGCCTAACAGCCTGTTTCCTAACAGCCTAATACTTCTGAAAATACTGTTTAAATTCAATCAGACTGAAACTTCTGTAGCAACTCAAATTATGATAAACACGATAGGAAGCCGGATATTCTGCCATGGTCGGGGTATACTCGAATTCATAGAACAGATTCTCAGAGAAGTCCACCTTGGGATCCCTGAACTTCTTGATACACTTGCACTTATTCATAATACTGGGTCGAATTAGTCGGTGCAAAAGTAATTGTTTTAGAGACATCTTACCAAATATTCTTTGGTTATATTATCTAATGCCCTGTTCCAATGTGTTTTCAGATTAGTCTTTAGGCTGCAGGCTATCAGGCTGTAGACTCTCCGCCTTCAACCCATTCACATATTAGCACATTTGCATATTAGCACATTAGCACATTAGCCATATTATCTTTTCACTTCTATCTTTTATCTTTTAACTATTATCTTTTATCTTTTATCTTTTTATATTTGTCCGGCTGAACAGTTGTTTTAGCCACCTGTAATGTAACTGAATAAACTAATAAAATGACGACAAAAAGAGAGTTATTACGTGACACAGTGGAGCATATAGACATTAAGTCGTTTGACTCAACTCCGATCATTGAATCGATGAAGAAAATGTCTTTTTCATCACGTGATACAGCCAATGCCGCGGAAATTCTTTTAAAAATGATCCGCGACAAGGAATGCACAAATATGCTGACGATTGCCGGAAGTACCAGTGCAGGTGGATGTATGCAGGTATATGTCGACATGATCAAACACAACATGATCGATGTGATTGTTGCCACAGGAGCCAGCATAATCGATATGGATTTTTTCGAAGCCATTGGATACAAGCATTATATTGGCCGTACAGATATTCCTGATAAAAAACTGCGTGATTTTTATATTGACCGCATCTATGATACCTTTATTGATGAGGACGATCTTCAGATGTGTGACGGCACCATTAAACTGGTTGCCGACAAGCTTGAGCGCAGGCCTTATTCATCGCGGGAGTTTATTCATGAACTGGGAAGATACCTGGTTGATCATTCCGTGAAAAAAGATTCCCTGGTTCAGGTCGCCTTTGAAAATAATGTGCCCATCTTCTGCCCTGCCTTTTCAGACAGCAGTGCCGGATTTGGCCTTGTTAAACACCAGTGGGAAAACCCCGACAAGCACGTCACCATTGATTCTGTGCGTGATTTCAGGGAACTCACAATGATAAAGATGGAAGCAGAGACCTCTGGTCTTTTCATGATCGGTGGAGGAGTACCCAAGAATTTTGCACAGGACACCGTGGTTTGTGCTGAGATCCTTGGAAAATCCGTTCCCATGCATAAATATGCTGTTCAGATCACCGTTGCCGATGTACGTGACGGGGGCTGCTCAGCATCTACCTTACAGGAAGCTTCATCCTGGGGCAAGGTGGATACAAAATATGAACAGATGGTATATGCTGAAGCAACTACTGTTGTCCCTTTGATCGTAAGTTACGCTTACCACAGCCGGGCCTGGGAAAAGAGAGAAGCAAAGCAGTGGAACAAGTTGTTTGCGAAAAAGGCGGTTAGGGTGTAGGCGGTTAGGCTTCTAGATTAGCTTCTAGGCTTAGATCATGCAGTTTCACTTGTCGCCTCAGATCACTGTGAATCGTCCATTGTACTCCGCACGACTTCACTTCATTAGACAAATGAGAACTGTACATCTACCGAACAGTCCCTCGGAATCTTTCTTCACTGGTCAGTTCTTCTGGAATAGCCTTCCTTGTCCCTCGTCCCTAGTCCCTCGTCCCTAATTCATCATCTGGTCAAGCTCAACAGTGGCATCATACTTGCCGTTTTCTTCCTTGCTGTGACCGTTGCCATTGCCATTTCCGTTTCCATTGCCGTTTCCGTTGCCGTTTCCGCCAAAACGTTGTTCGGCAGTCTGCAGAATCAGGTGCAGCATTTCGGCATAGTCCATTCCTTTCAGATTGGCCATTTTGGCCATATGACCATCCCAGCACCAACCCGGATTAGGATTTACTTCAAGCAGCTTGGGAACGCCCTCGAGGTCAAAACGCCAGTCGAAACGGGCATAATCATGACAATCGAGCCGTTCAAACAGTTTCAGGCACTGCTCTGTAATCATTTTCTCCGTTTCCTCAGGAAGATTCACAGGAATAGACCGCAAGAGCTTGAAGTAGGGGGAGCTTTCGATCCACTTAGCCTCATAACCACATATCTTTGGCAGGTTCGGCGGCAATTTGGAATAATCTTCTTCTGCAAAAGGAAGAAAAGTATACGACTCCGGCGGATTACCGATAATACCTACTGTCACTTCCTTGCCGGGAAGAAATTCCTCCACTAATATAGGCTTGTCGTATCCCAGGGTTTCCCTGATCCGGATTATGGCATCGTTTAGCTCTTCAATGTTATTGGCCACATTGTTTGCTGTAATGGCAATGCTGCTGTCGCCATAATTGGGCTTCGCAATAACCGGAAAATCAATGTTCATTTCAAAAACATTGTCCTCTGCCTTGATAAAAATAGCATCGGCTACCGGGATGCCCAATTCACGGGCAATGCCTCTCACAAGAGACTTATCATAACAATAGGCAAGACCCTGCGGATTAGCGCCTGTATAGGGTATTCCAAGCATTTCAAGCAAAGCAGGTACATGCAGCTCTTTTCTGGGCTCATTGGTAAAACCCTCGTCACAAAGATTCAACACAAAATCAATCCGGGGTTTCAACTTGATCAGGTCGTTGAGCATGGAATTATGGTTATTCATATAAATAAACCTGTATTCCTTCAACTGGCTGAGGGCAATTTTCAGATGCCGGATTGTGTCATAATCAGCATCAGCGAAAAACCCACCCGGCTTCACAATATCCGGCTTTTCAGGATCTCCCATCAATACAACCACATTCTTCAGTTCGGCCTTTTTTACTTTCACAGGCGTCCATTCCTTGGCTACCTGGGCTGTAACAATAATCCTTCTTTCCATCATTCCCAGGTCCTGGTTCCGCTTGGAATCCGTTTCCAGGTTGCCCTGAAAGGTAACCTGACTGTATCCGGTGCGGTCAAACATTTCGGTGAGGCTTTCCTTGTTATATAACCTTTCAGCATAAAACTGGTCGAGTATAACACCCTTGTTAATGTTTGAAATCACCTCCCTGGAAATAAGCCGTTGGTTGTCGGACGCCAGTGAACGCTCACGGCATACAAAATGCTTGTTGTCAATCCATTCCCAGCTTCTGGGATTGAAATTATCGCGCAAATAATGGCCATCGGCCACATCAATCAGAAATTTTCCAAAGGGCTTCAGTACCCTGCGTACTTCTTTCAGAATTTTAATATCATCCTCTGTACTTTCAAAATAACCGAAACTATTACCCAGGATCATGACAACATCAAATGTGTCGGCCGGATATGGCAATTTACGTGCATCTCCTTCCCTGAAGCTTGTATTAAGTTGTTCTGTCGAACTAATATTTTTTGCCTTTCTGATAAGATAATGGGAACGGTCGAGTCCATTCACATTTTTAAAGCCACGGCGGGCCAGTTCAAGGGAATGCCTTCCCTGACCACATGCCAGATCGAGTATTACCATGTTCTTTTCGAGACCCAGAATATCAGTGAAAAGATCCACTTCTTTCCGTGTAATTTGCAGATCTTCTACCACATCTGCATCTGTTTTAAGATACATGGAATTAAAAATCCTTCGCCACCAATCGGGTTGCAGATAATGCTCCAGGTTTTCAACTGGTCCTAACGATCCATTTGGCGCCTGACCATTTTTCTTTAGCCGGGAACCATTATTTCCGTTTTGTTTCATCGGATAATTTTCAGTTTATTTTATAACGTTTGGTAAATAAATTTTATACAAGATTAATGATGTATGATAAAAAATGAAAGCATTTCTTATCATTGTTAATAACTAATTATTTTGTTCATTATTTTCATTCATAACATACTGTAAAAGAGCGATGTAGAATGAAATAAGATAAGTGTTCACCGGCGGGCCGGAAAAAGATACTAACAGCTTAGTAACAGGGTGATTCTAGTGCGGAAGATTTTCCGTAGACAGGATACATGGCCGGGTTAAAGTTGCTTTTCATAACAAACGTAAGGAATGCGTTGATAATTGGCTTGAAAACTGCCAATTTCTTTGAAACTTAGTTTTTCGCAAAGTTGTCTTGCATCTTCACTTGTTTGATATATATCCAGCCGGATACAGGTAAACCCGTTTTTTTTGGCCATTTCCTGGGCATAGTCGATCATCATCCTGGCAATTCCTTTTCCCTGCCATGTGGGATGCACTGCCATGCAATAAACAAAAAGAGGTTTGGAATTATCAGGAGAAAGATTCATCTGGCGATAATCTTCCGGTTCAGTGCTATCCAGAATGACCATTCCTTTACACACACCCTTGTCTTTTACAAGATAAATATGCCCGTCAAGAACATCGCGATCAATCTGTTCAGCAGCAGGATAAGGCACTGCTCCAATGCCGTAATCCCTTGGAATTCATATCGCGGGTACATACCTTTAACAAGTAAAGGATCTCGACAAGGTCAGTGGATTTAGCCTGAATAATTTCCATTGATTATGGATTTCTCAATAAATGGATTTAAACCTCGGGTTCAAATATAAGAAATAAAGAACAAATGAAAAACACCTGCAACAATCACACCAATAATTCCATTATTTTTGTCGTGAAAAGAATTTTTTACTTATTAAAAATTTTTCATGGTTACATTTCTGTGTCTGCCTCCTTTCTTCTTTCGGTTAATAAACAAATTAGCCTTGTGCTGATGAACCGCAATGGTTTCTTACTTTATATTTTCCTTGTCATCCTGGCGTGTATTTCAGGATGCAAAAAAGATAATGTCGTTACGGAAGAGGGCGAACTGAGCTTTTCAAGCGATACGGTTACATTCGATACTGTTTTTACAACCCTCGGTTCAGCCACCCTTAGTTTCAAAATCTATAACCGTGGTTCCTCAACGCTGCGCATACGTTCCATTTCGCTGGCCGGTGCGGAACATTCCTTTTTCCATTTAAATATTGACGGTGAGTCCACCCGCTCGTGCAGAATGTGGATGTGCCACCCGATGACAGCCTTTTCATTTTTGTGGCCGTAACTATCGATCCGCTGAATTCGGATAATCCGCTTGTTGTAAAGGATTCCGTTCTTTTTGATATTAATGGCAAGCTCAGCGATGTAAAACTGATCGCCTATGGACAGGATGTCAATCTCATCAACGGAAAAATCATCGGATCGGTAACCTGGACAAGAAACAAGCCCTACCTGATCTATAATTCAATGGCTGTTGACACGGCAAGCACGCTTACAATTGAAGCCGGAACACAGATCTATTTTCACAGGAATTCAAGCATGATCGTGTGGGGCAAGCTTCTTGTAAATGGCACTGCCGAAGATCCGGTTGTATTTCAGAATGACCGCCTCGAGGAATTTTACCGCATCATTGCCGGCCAGTGGGGCACAATTTATATTGATCCGATCAGTACCGGAAATGTGATCAACCATGCTATTATAAAAAATTCAATTGCAGGCATACAGATCGGATTTCCCTCGGATTACAACGTTCCCGAACTGGAGCTGAGCAACAGCATCATTCAGAATGTTTCCTTTGCCGGAATTTATGCCTTTGGCGCCAATATTACCTGCTACAATACGGTGATTGCAGATTGTGCGGGAGCCGCCACAGCGCTGCTGAGGGGCGGAAGTTACCGTTTCCTGCAATGCACCGTATCCAACAATGGGGTTCTCGGCTCTTCCCGCACCAATCCATCCGTTGTACTGACTAATTTTTTCAACAATCCCGAATATGATGAGGCCAAAGGCGATTATGTATATGTTACACGTACCGGTGATCTTACGGAAGCTACTTTTTCAAATTGCATAATATATGGCAACATCGCCCATGAATTCCAACTGGTCAACAATCAAACCAATCTTTTCAATTACAGGTTTGATCATTGCCTTGTAAAGGCCAGTGAGGATTCCATCGACGTTACTGATATTACTCATTATAATGCCCTGATCTTTAATAAGGATCCTGAATTTGCCAATGATTCCGACCGTTATCATCTTGATTTCAGTCTGGATACGCTCTCCCCTGCAAAGGATGCAGGAGATCCCCAGCTTCCGGTTACTTATCCTTTTCTTGAAAATGATATTACCGGATTGTCGAGATTGTCGGATGGCAAACCTGATCTTGGGGCTTATGAAAGAAAAGAGGAGTAAATCATACCGTTCATAAAATGAACATATTGGCATCTTTTTATGCCACGGCCGGACTTCTGGCAATTATCCTGTCGTACTTCGCGCAACAGGACAGGAAAATGCAGCCGCTTCCGGTTGATGAAATGCAATACCGGATCGTATTCTATAATACAGAGAATTTTTTTGATACCCGGAATGACAGTCTGACAGCACGATGATGAATTTACGCCCGAGGGTGGAAGGCATTGGAATTACCCGAAATACAAATCCAAATTAAACAACCTGTACAAAACATTCATTGCCCTTGGAAACTGGAACCCTCCAGATCTGATCGGCATTTGCGAAGTGGAAAATAAACAGGTACTGACAGATCTTGTAAACAATACCCCTCTCTCAAAATACAATTACCGGATCATTCATGCCAATTCCCCTGACAAAAGAGGTATTGATGTGGCCGTACTTTATAACAGCAAACGGGTTATCATCCTTCAGAGCCGGTATTTCGGAATTGGCAAAGCAGGGCTGTTCACCCG
Source organism: uncultured Bacteroidales bacterium (assembly GCA_963790105.1). Lineage (GTDB taxonomy): Bacteria > Bacteroidota > Bacteroidia > Bacteroidales > UBA10428 > UBA5072. The sequence goes on from CAWBNI010000030.1 coordinate 143,351, forward strand.
CGACATTCTTTATTGCAAGGCCCGGACTGGGTGAATGACACCTGCCATCTTTTTATAAATCACTGGCCTTCCAGGTCAGCCGGACAGCTTGAAACGGAACCCGACCGACTGGCTGCCGCATCACGGCTAAGATCGATAGTGGATTCACTTTTTCATGATTGCAAAAAGTCGAAAATAGTGATCATGGGCGATTTTAATGATGAACCCTGGGACATGAGCCTGTCACAAAGACTTCAGGCAAAAACGGATACGCGAAATGCACAATCTGATTATCTTTACAATCTGAGCAGGGCCCCGGAGAATGGAAAACTAAAAGGAACTGTTAAATTCAGGGGGGAATGGACCCTGTTCGACCAGGTAATTGTTTCAGGCAGCCTGCTGGGATCTTTGAAAGGATTGCATGTTCATCCCGACGATTACCATATTTTTGGAGAATCATTTTTGCTTGTGCCGGACGAACAATATAACGGGTTTAAACCATACCGTACCTACAACGGATATAAGTACCAGGGCGGATTTTCGGATCATTTGCCGGTGTATATTGATTTAGTGACGAGTGACGAGTGACAAGGAAGAATGTGCCGAAGGCATCCCCTCGGAAAAACAATGTGCAAATGTGCAAATGTGCAAATGTGCAAATGTGCTAATGTGCTAATGTGCACTAATGTGCCAATGTGATGATGTGTAAATGTGATGATATGTAAATGTGAAGATGCGTAAATGTGCTAATTGTATATAAATTTTCTTTGTGCCTTCGTGAATTCGTGTAGTCATGCAGTCATTCAGTCGTGCAGTGTAGTTGACAGCGCCCCTCTATTGGCGTCAGCGTCACCAGTCACCAATCACCAGTCACTTTTCACCGATTACCGAATACCGATTACTAAAAATAACTTCAACCATGAAAACGCTTCGAAACAAAACCCTGAATCTCCTCACTGTATTCATCATTCTGTCCTCCGCTGCCTATTCCCAGCAGAAGGCACCTACCGCCGCTGAGATAATTGCGCGTATCCAGAAGGAAAGCAAAGTATCATGGACTGGTCAAACGGTGGATATTTTTAAAGCAGGTGATCCAAATACACCAGTCACAGGCATTGTAACCGCCATGTTTGCTACCATGGACATACTCAAACAGGCAGTTGCCCAGGGATGCAACCTGATTATCACCCATGAACCCACATTTTACAATCACATGGATGACACGACCGCCCTGGTGGGAACGCATAATCCAATTTATGCAGAAAAAAGAAAGTATATTGAAGATCATAACCTGGTTATCTGGCGATTTCATGACCATATCCATATGATGAAGCCTGATGAAATTATTGCAGGTGTTGTGCACAGGCTTGGCTGGGAAAAATACGAGGTTAAACCCGGCATAAGCTATTTTGTGTTGCCCGAAACCAGCGTCAGGGAGCTTGCCGCAACGGTTAAGAAAAGTCTTGGAATATCCATGTTAAGAGTGATCGGTGATCCTGATTTTAAGGTTACGAAGGTTGCCTTTGCCCCTGGTGCCCCCGGTTCGGAAGTTCAGATGGCTGCCCTTGCCAGGGAAGATGTTGAGGTTCTGCTTATCGGCGAATCCAGGGAATGGGAGACCATTGAATATGCACGTGATGCAGTGGAACAGGGAAAACACAAGGCAATGATCATTCTGGGCCATGTACCTTCGGAGGAAGCCGGAATGGAAGAATGTGCCCGTGTGGTTAAAAACCTTTATAAAGGAAGTTCCTGTCAATTATATACAAACTCCGGAACCGTATTGGGTACTTCCTTAACTTTGCTAATTTTGAAATCTAAATAAATCCATTCCGGTCAAATGAAATATATTCTCATCCTTGCATTCAGCATGGCAGCCTTTATGAACGCTTCATGCACAATCCGTTCCGAAACCTGATAAAAAAGGAATTCCGCCCTTCAGTATTCAGATGGTAAACGGGCAGTATCTTAAATCCTCTGATTTACGAAAGGATCAGCCACTGATGATTATATATTTTGATCCGACATGCGAACACTGCCATGTATTTATCAATGAACTCCTGAAGCAGATCAATCTTTTCAAGGATGTTCAGATTGTGATGATCACCTATGTTCCGCTTGATCAGGTAAAGAGTTACATGGCAGGTTCAGAAGTGAGCAAACAGCCGGGAATTAAGGTAGGAACAGAGGGAACCACCTTTGTGGTGAGGTATTTCTATGATATCCGTCAATTCCCCTATGTCGCACTGCATAAGAAGGACGGAACCCTGATTTCCACCTATGAAAGCAAGGTTCCGGATCCGGAGGTTCTCGCGAAGAAACTGACGGATAATCGGTAATCGGTATCGGTATTCGGTAATCGGTATTCGGAAGTGACTGGTGACTGGTGACGTGACGTGACTGGTGACTGGTGACTGGTGACGCTGACGCCAATGGAATGCGCTACGCGCATTTTCCGGCACCTCAATCGCAGAATCGCAGAATCTAGAATCACGAATCGAATCATGAACCGCTGAACCGCAGAACCGCAGAACTGCAAAACTGCAAAACTGCAGAACTACTCGTCCCTCGTCCCTTGTCCCTCGTCCCTACTTAAAATACACAGAGTTCCACCGCAGCTCCTTCTTAATCTCACTTACGGAAGTATTTTTCCCGATATGCAGGAATTCCACCCCTGCCATTTCTGCAAAATCTTCCAGGTATTGTGCATTTACTGCCTGGCTGAAAGCGGTATGATGTGCACCTCCGGCCAATATCCAGGCAGCTGCTCCCGTTTTCAGGTCAGGCTGCGGAACCCATAATGCACGGGCAACTGGCAGTTTAGGCATTTCAGCATCGGGTTTCACACAATCCACGGAATTTACAATGATCCTGAACCGGTTTCCCATATCGATCAGGCTGGCATTTATTGCAGGACCCTCCGGCACATTAAATACAAGCCTGGCCGGATCATCCTTTCCACCGATACCCAGGGGATGAACTTCAAGCTTTGGTTTCCCGGTTCCAATGGAAGGACAAATCTCAAGCATATGGGCACCGAGAACCTTCATTCCACCCGGATTAAGATGGTAAGTATAATCTTCCATAAAGGAACATCCTCCGGGCAATCCGGCTCCCATTACTTTCACGGCACGCACCAGTGCTGAATGCTTCCAGTCGCCCTCGGCACCAAAACCATAGCCGGCCGACATCAAACGCTGGCTTGCCAATCCCGGAAGCTGGGCCAAACCATGCAAATCTTCAAAAGTAGTGGTAAAGGCTCCAAATCCTCCGGCGACCAGGAATTCTTTCATGGCAATTTCAAGCCGGGCCTGGTACCTGACGTTCTTATGATAATCACCTCCCGGTTTACCGGCCTCAGCCACCTCGAATATATCTAAGTATTCTTTTACAAGGTTATCAATGTCCTTATCGCTGACAGCATTCACAATTTTCACCAGGTCACCCACTCCATATCCGTTCACGGAAAGTCCGAACCGGATCTGGGCTTCCACCTTGTCTCCTTCGGTTACAGCTACCTCTCTCATATTATCCCCAAACCTGGCAACCTTAAGGGTTTGAAAATCATGCCATGCAGCAGCTGCCCGGGTCCACATCCCGATCTGGTACTGAACGTCATCCTCCGACCAGTGGCCAACCACAACCTTGCGGTTAATGTTCATCCGGGTCATTATAAATCCGTGTTCGCGGTCTCCATGGGCAGCCTGGTTCAGGTTCATAAAGTCCATGTCGATTTCACCCCAGGGAAGATCACGGTTAAACTGTGTATGCAGATGAAGGATCGGCTTGTGCAGAATCTTCAATCCGTTGATCCACATTTTAGACGGGGAGAAGGTATGACACCAGGTGATCACTCCAATGCAAGCGGGAGCAACATTGGCTGCCTGCATTGCAGAAAATATCTCCTCAGGGGTTTTCACTACCGGCTTAAAAACAATGTGCACCGGTATGGCGGCAACTTTATCCAGAGCCATTACAATTTGCTGTGAATCAGCAGCGACCTGTTTCAGGGTTTCTTCACCGTATAAATGCTGACTTCCGGTGATGAACCACACTTCCAGCTCTTTCAGATTAATCATTTTGGTGGTATTTTATGATTATAATATTTAGGAATTATAGATTTCAGGTGGTATGCCGGTATAGGCTGCAGTCTATCAGTCGCTGCACAACTGCAGCTGAACCTGCTACCAACTGCAGAACCGCATGAACTGCATAACTTCCTTTTCATTGTCCATAATAGGAATCCGGTCCGTGCTTCCTTTCATAGTGCTTCCGGATCAGGGAATCTTTCATCCGTTCTGCATCGGGATTAATTTTTTCAGTGAGGAATGCCATTTTGGCCAGTTCTTCCAGCACGGCGCTGTTATAAACCGCCTTTTCACCGGTTTTCCCCCACGTAAATGGTCCGTGATTTCCAACCAGGATCATTTCCACCTCTTCATACCTGAGGTTTGCGTCGTTCATGAACTGAAGGATCTGAATTCCGGTTTCATACTCATAATTACCCCTGATCATTTCATCATCCATGGGCGGAACACAGGGTATATCCCCGAAAATATGGTCCGCATGGGTGGTACCATAAATGGGAATATCCCGCAGACTTTGGGCCCAGGCTGATGCATAGGTTGAATGGGTATGTGCAATACCCCCGATTTGCTCGCAATTCTTATATAATACAGCATGGGTAGGCGTATCTGATGAAGGACGAAGATTTCCATCGACTGTCTTCCCATCAAAATCTACAATCACCATTTTTTCAGGAGTTAATTCCTCATAGGGAACCCCGCTGGGTTTGATAGCAAAAACACCCATCTTCCGGTCAGCTATGCTCACATTCCCGAATGTAAACAGTACCAGACCCAACTGCGGCAATCTGCATATTGTTCATAAAGGCTGACTGCCTGATTTGATCGTACTGTCCCATATTCCTGATTTTTTCAGATTTTGTTCCACAAACTCACCTGCCCTGCTATATTGTTCATATAACCTGGCATATGCCTCCGAATTGGCTTTAACCGGCTTGTATTCCATTTCAAATCCATTACCCATGGCTTTCTGCGCATCCTGCACAGTGGGATATAATCCTGCCACTGTAGCAGCCGCCATTGCAGTACCCAGAGCACATGCCTGCTCACTTCGGGCAACCAGGATGGGCATATTCAATACATCGGCCACAACCTGCATTACAAAAGGTGATTTTTTAGCCACACCTCCCAAAGCCACAATACCGTCTATTCTTACTCCTTCGCTGATAAACCGGTCGACAATCTTTCTGGCACCAAATGCAGTGGCTTCCACCAGCGCCCTGAATATCCGGGGAGCATCTGAACCCAGCTTAAGTCCCAGAATAGCGCCTGTCAGATCCTGGTTTGCATCGGGTGTGCGGCGTCCGTTCATCCAGTCGAGTGCAACAATTCCTGATTCGCCGATTGGAATTTCTGCAGCCTGTTTTGATAATTCCGGTATAATTTGCTCGGCCATTTCAAGCAACAGTTTTTCTTTTGTTTTTGGATCAACCAGGGAGGTTTTCTCAAGGATCTCTTTCGCCGGCCAGAGGAGCAGGTCCCTGAACCAGGCATATATATCGCCGAACGCTGATTGCCCGGCTTCCAGTCCAAGCATGCCGGGCAGGATTGAGCCATCTACCTGGCCGCAGATACCCCTTACAAGTTTTTCCCCGGCTTCGTTCATGGGAGCAACGAGCATATCACAGGTTGAGGTTCCCATCACCTTGCTCATATAAGTAAGGTTTGATCTCCCCACCAATTGCTCCCAGGTGTGCATCGAAGGAACCTGCACCAATGGAAACAGATTCCGGTAATCCAAGCTTTTTAGCCCATTCAGCGCAAAGATTTCCAACTTTTACATCACAGGTATAGGTTTCGTCATATAAGTTGGCACGAATGCCTTTCAGCAGCGGATCGAGCTTAACAAGAAATTCTTCTGAAGGCAGTCCGTCAAAATCGGGATGCCACATGGCTTTATGACCTGCTGCACAACGGCTCCGGACAAGTGAGAGTGGATTGGTATAACCGGTAAGAATAGCCGGGATCCAGTCGCAATGCTCTACCCATGAAAAAGCAGCATTCCTCACCTGTTCATCAACTCTTACAGTATGCAGTACCTTGGCCCAGAACCATTCGGATGAATATATTCCACCTTCATATTTTGTATAATCAATACCCCCCCAGGTTTTGACCAGCCGGTTTATCTCATCGGCCTCCTGTGCTGCGGTATGGTCTTTCCACAAAATAAACATGGCATTCGGGTTATCCTCGAAATCCAGGAGTAAGCGAAAGCGGTGTTCCCTCCCGGTCAACTGCAATCGGAGTGGATCCGGTTGTGTCCACCGATATGGCTACCACATTTTCAGCCACATCTTTGTCACACTTTGAAAGGGCATTTTTTATTGTCGTTTCCAGTCCTTCAAGATAATCAAGCGGATGCTGCCGGAACTGGTTCTTTGCCGGTATGCAGAATTTACCCGACTGCCACCGTGGATAATAAAAGACATCGCTGGCCACTTCCTTGCCATTTGATGCATCCACAATAAGTGACCGGACAGAATCCGTTCCATAATCAACACCGATGACGTATTTCATTAGTTGATAGTTGTTAGTTGTTAGTTGTTAGTTGTTAGTTGATAGTTGATAGTGTGCTTTGTCCCCCGCTGGCGTGGGTAGTGGGGTGGATTTTGGGAAGTCCTCGCAGCCTTGCCAACCCTCCAAAGGGGGACATAGCTCACTGTCTACCAGAAATAAATATAGAATACAGACACAAAACAGTACCACACCCAATGAAGCAATTACATCCCACTTGTTCCAGCTTTGCCTGATGAGAGTCTTATAGTCGCCTGTGAAAGTGATAAACTCAACCTGTTTAGCGGTTGGTTTTGGAGTAAAGAATGATACTACAACCATAAACAACATGATGAAGACAAGCAACCATATCTCAAAGATAAGCCAGTTGGTATGCCAAAACCAATGGGTGGATTCCCAGAACCAGCCTGTCATTACATCTTTACCTGTATTTGTAAGGATGTTGGTCAGCAAGCGTACCATACCAATAAGAAAGCCTACTATTAAACCATATTCACCTGCCTTAGGAGTAATTCTTTTGGAAAATATACCCAAAACGAATACTGCTACCATCGCAGGAGCAAGCAGCGATTGAATGCCCTGCAAATACGAATAAAGACTGCCAAGACTCATCATGACCGGTATCCATATAATACCAAGTAACACTACGACAATTGTTGCAATACGTCCTACCAAAACGTATCTGAGCCTCAGTTTTGCCTTTGAACATTGGCTTATAAAAGTCTTCTGTATATAGTGTAGCACAGGAGTTGAAGAATGCAGCCAGGGAAGCAACCAATGCTGATATAAAGCCGATGGTAACAATACCTTTCACACCGGCAGGCAAAACAAACTTAACCATAGAGCCAAAGGCAGTATCAGGATTTTCCAATGTAAAACCGCTTTCGGGACGTGCTGCCAGATGCTGCGGCTATCATACCGGGTATCAGGAACATAAATACAGGTAATAATTTGAAATAACCTGCAGCTATAGTACCTCTGCGTGCACGCTTCATTACTGCATCGCTGGATTCGCCTTTTCGTTGTCCAAGCACACGTTGAACAATGTGCTGGTCGGTAGCCCAGTACCAAAAGCCAATGATTGAAGCCCCTATAAATACCCAAAAACCGGGATACTCTCCATAGAGGGGATCACCTTTTTCAAAGTGGAACATGTGGTTGGTTCCATAGGCAACGCCATCTGTTCCCACATTGAGCGTTTTGGAAAAGTCAATCATTGCTGTCCAGCCGTGAAATATATTACCGTCGCCGAGTGCTGACAATCCCAGGAAAAGCACAAGAAATGAACCAAGGATAAGTATAGGCGTTTGAATCGCTGATAATGTCATCACCCCCTTCATACCGCCCAAAACAGTAAATACACCCGTTAACACTATTAATCCGATAGCACCATACCAGAAAGGTAAGCCAAGAAGACTCTCCATAAAAATACCACCGGTAAACGCGGTTACACTTACTTTGGTCAGCACGTATGCTATAAGTGTAATGATAGATAACCATGAACCCGTACGAGGCGTATAACGGTTTTTCAAGAAGTCGGGCATTGTGATAATTTTCCCCAGCTTAGTGTTCATCAATTGATAGAACGGCACAAAAAGCCAGCCCAAAATAAGGATCATCCAACCTTGCATCTCCCAGTGTGCCATACCAACACCCGCCCTTGCACCTGTGCCGGCAAGCCCTACCAGGTGTTCAGAGCCAATATTTGCAGCAAAAATAGCAGCGCCAATAATATACCATGGTTCGCCTTTTCCGAACAGGTAATCCTCGCTGTCAGCGCCTTGAAGCTGACGTTTATGTTTTTGTATCGAATGCCATATGGCCCATACTATAGCCAGAATCCCGACCGCCATAATGGTCCAGTCCAGCCAAATAAATTCCTGTGAGTTCCAATTCATCGATTTATAGCGTATTAGTTTATTTATCTAGAATCATGGTTTCGGGCTTTGTTGGTGCGAAAGATCGGAACATCGTTGGGTTCATGTTGGCTCTCCTCCAGGTACTGGTAGAGAAATGCACCTTTCTTCGAATCCGACATATCCTTCACTCCTGTATTCTGAAGCATACAGAGCGATAGAATTTTTTTCCTGAAATTGCCGGAATCCAGATTTTTCTGGTAAATGGCCTCATACAACTTCTTTAGATTGGTTATGGTAAAGGTGTCACCCAGCAATTCCTTCCCCACAAGCCCCAAACTTGCCTTATTTTGCAAACTTAGCAGGGAACTATTGACCATTTCCTGGTGATCGAAAATAAGTTTTGGAAGGTTCGATATAGGCCACCATTTTGCACCATGCTCCTTTATCAGATCGGAATCCTGTTGATTTATCCGGATCAGTGCATAATACGCCACACTGATTACCCGGCCTGCCGGATCACGATCCGGCTTTGAAAAAGCATGAACCTGTTCCTGGTAAATATTCTGCAGACCCGTGGTTTTGTATAATACGCGCCTGGCTGCATCCCCCAGTGTTTCATCTGATCCTATAAAACCTCCAAGGAGTGACCATTTGCCTGCAGAATGGCTCAAATCCCCTCCGGTAAAGCAACACTTTGAGTTCCTCCTTTTCATAGCCGAATATAACGCAGTCAACTGCGACGTAATGTTTCTCATGAAGGGTGTACGAACTATCCGGCATGATCTGGAAATGTGTATTATTCTATAAATATAAAAAGTATTTTTTACTTTTAATAATAATATCACAAATATTTTATCGAATTGGGTACAGTTTTTTTCGGGTTTATTTATTTTACTGAAAACTTATACACAGTCAGTTGAGTGTATTTTTCTCCCGGATTCAGCACCACGCTGGGAAATTGGGGCTTATTCGGTGAATCAGGAAAATGCTGGGCCTCCAGGCAAAATCCATAGTGTTTCTGGTATTTGGTGCCGTTAAAGCCAGTCAGGCTCCCATCGAGAAAATTACCGGTATAAAATTGTACACCCGGTTCGGTTGTGAAGGCCTGTAAAACTCTTCCGGAAGCAGGCTCATACACTTCTGCAGCTTGCACAAGCTGTCCGGTTTTATTTCTAAGTTTATAATTGATGTCATAACCACCCGGAACCTGATCAATTCTTTCCCCGATTTTATGGGCAACGGTGAAATCAAAAGGAGTTCCGGCTACCGGAGCAAGAATGCCCGTTGGAATAAGGGTGGTATCCGTAGGTGTAATGGAATCAGCCATAAGCACCAGTTCATGATTCAAAATATTTTCCTTGCAGCCGGTAAGGTTAAAATAACTGTGGTTGGTTACATTCAAAACAGTAGGCTTATCCGTTTCTGCCTCATATTCAATCTTTGATCTCATTATTATTTGTCAGTACATAATTCACCTTTACCTTCAGGTTGCCCGGATAGCCTTCTTCCATGTCGGGACTCAGATAGGAAAGACTGATCACTGACGAATCCGCCGTTGAATAAGTTGTGTCAATCCGGAAAACCTGTTTGTTGAATCCCTTAATTCCCCCGTGCAGATGGTTCACGCCGTTATTAACAGCCAGGGTATAAGTATTGCCATTCAAACTGAATTTACCCAGGGCAATTCGGTTTCCGTATCTCCCCACCAGACTTCCAAAATAGGGATGAGTTCCCTGGTATGACTTCAGGCTGTCAAATCCAAGGACTATATTTTCCATGTTTCCGTTCCTGTCAGGAACCACTATGCTATTGATGACGGCACCGAAGTTCGTTATTTTCACTTCCATCCCGTTTTTATTCGTCAGGGTAAAAAGCTTAATCACTTTGTCCCCTTCCTTTCCCCAGGTGATTTCGCTTAGCGCGCTTGTTGCATCTGGTTTCGTTTTGCAGCCAGAAACCACAAGGATCGCCGCAAATAAAATAATTGTTATTGCTTTCATATACTTAGTTTAAAGTTGTGTTTTGATTATAGGTTAAAATTTAAGCAAACTATTTTAGCTTTTTCAATGGCTTTACGTTTATAACAAACTCATACCGCTGCGGCATAACACGATACTGGTTAAATACTGACCGTGCGGTGCACCCTACACCGCTGCTGGCATAGTCAAAGTTGAAAGTGATGCCGTCAAATGGCTGAAGCTGGAACGTATACAGTGCTTTTGTCAGATTCTCAACCGAATAGGGCCATGCACTGAAATTAAAAAGCTGATCACCTGAGAATTCGAGACCATTGCCTTCCTTATCCATCATACGAACCCAGGTATTATCCGTTCGTAATCCGTAATCCTGTGGAATAAGATACGGCTCAATCATATCCTCAACTGAGGATGCATACTTTCCAATCTTATATCCTGATTTCCTGTCGGGATAGTTTTCCTGCGGACCCCGGCCATACCACTGAACCTGGTCCAGGTTTTTATTGAGTATCCATTCTGTTCCAACCCGGGGCAGCCAGGCAGGCATATCACCGGCTGGAATCACTGTATGCCGGATGGAAATTTCCCCTGCTTCATTGATTGTATAGATATACTTGTTCTGAAATCCATCCGATGGTCCCGGTCAAAGTCTCAATATCTTTTATCTCAATCTCGACCAAATTGTCTGTTTTTCGATAGCTGAAATTTTCAAGCACCCGGTGTAATTTATCCAGTCCGGTTGTATACCAGTCCGTAGCCGCAAAATGTCCAAACCCTTCACCCCAATGCGTTGTACCTGAAGAACTACTGCCCCACTGGTCCGTTTCATTGGCAAGTGGGGGCCTCCAGACATTTAACCCGGGTCCCTTATGAATAAGCTCTTTCCCATAGCATTGCATCGATTTTAAAACACCGGCTTTTCTGTCAAAAGTGTACGCAAAACTGTCACCCTTCACTATTAACGAATCGGCAGTTTCCACTAAGGTCAGACTGGAATTAATCGGAATTTGTTTTTCCTGCACCAGTTTCCTGCCGGGAATTTCAAACTGTTCAAAGGCAATCTCATATCCTGATGGCGCCCATACTTTGCTATCTTTCTGACGGAAACTCAGGAGAAGCCTCCAATCATTTACCATTTTCACCTCAGATCCCTGAAATGGAATTTTCACGACTGCCTTGTCGCCCGGTTCGATATCCGTGATCAGCTCCCCTTTACCCATAGTATCTCCGTCTGCCATCAGCATCCAAACCGTTTGCAGGTCCCGAAGATTAGTGAACAGGTAATGATTGCTGATTTCAACCTGGCCTTCCTTTGCATCAAGGAGTTTCGCTGAAACAGGCTGGCCCGATTTTTTGATCTGCCACAATTCGGGCTGTGGACGGCGATCCGGCCATATGGCCCCGTAGGATCTTGCACCGATGCCAAGGCTGAAAAATTCACCCTGCTCTTTCATTTCTTCAAAATCAAGCCACAGGGCAGACTCTCGTTTTAATTCTCCGGAGGGTGCGATCAACTGTTCAGGTTTAATTGCCTGATCAAAAATTCCCACCATATCAATCACAGCATCACAGAGGTAAACAGAAGTTTCCTGACCGTGAATTTCAGCATTCCGGCCAATGTTTACCGGGAAAGGAAGATTCCTTATGTTACCGCTTGCGGGGGCTTCCGAACCCTGTTTACCATCAATGAAAAGGCTCATTTTGCTTCCATTATAAACAGCCACTACCTGGTGCCAGCTATTCTTCCAGTTATCCGGCAAAGGACATCGAATTGTAAATTTCCGGCTTGTTGTCAGATAGAATTCAATGGAATCCTCATCCACCTGCCGGATCCCATATTGAAAACTGCCTTTATTGATCAATGTCCCCGACGAACTGTTTAATGACCGGGGGTAAACCCACATCGACAGGGTCAGTTGGTTTCCGCTTATCTCAACGGCTTTATTACGGTATACTTCCACCCACTGGTCGTGCCCGTTCAGATCGATACCCTTGCCCGTCCGTCCATTGACCAGTTTGGCCCTGCCCATTACATTCACCTGCACCTGGTTCGCTGAACCATCCTGGAGGGCAATCACCTTCTCGCGAAGTCCCGGGCTTACAAAATCCCAAATGGCACCTCCCATGCTTCTTGGATAGGCCCGGATCATTTCCCAGTAATCATCCAGTCCCCCGCCGCCATTACCAGCCACACTAAGATACTCATCCATAAAGGAGGGCCTGGGATCTATGCTGTCGGGCACCATACCTACCAGGGTCACCATTTCAAATGGTGTGTAATAACGGGGCCCGATAATGTCCTCGCAGGGATGCGCAAAGGCATTGCCACCATACATCCAGTACCGGGTAGGATCCAGTTTCTTACCTTCCTCAATCACGGCACAGATATTATTGCCTTCGCCACTTTCATTTCCCGCGCTCCAAAACAGGATGCAGGGGTGATTCCGATCCCTCAGCACCATCTTTTGAACCCGCTCCACGTACATATTCCTCCACTCTGCCAACCCGGAAACATATTCCGTAGCATGCGATTCATCACCTGTTTCATCTACAATATAGATCCCATATTCATCGGCCAGTTCAAGATATCTGATCACAGGCGGATAATGCGAGGTACGTACGCAGTTTATGTTGAATTGCCTGAGAAGGCTGAAATCTTTCCGGATGGTTTCTTCATTCATCGTATGCCCAAGGTCGGGATGCTGCATATGGCTGTTAATGGCATTCAGCTTCACAGGCTTTCCGTTCAGGTAGAAAACCTGGTTTCGTATTTCAGTTTCCTTAAAACCAATCCGCCCGGACAAATATTCCCTGCTCTTACCAGTGGCATCAATCAGTTCAAAGACAAGTGTATATAGATTGGGAAATTCAGCTGACCATTGTTCGGGTTTGAGAATTTTTTCAGAAAGGTTAATTGTCTGTCTTATACCGGGTTTAACTTCAAATGGTTCTGATATCAAGGTATCAACCGCCTGATTTTTATTATATAAGGTAGCCCTTACCTTATAGTTCTCTTTTACAGGGCCCTCATAATTCATAACATCAATGGCGAGTGAAAGTATCGCATCCTTATAATCCGCATCAAAATCCGTGGTGGCATACCAGTCAGAAATATGCACTTCGGGTACTGCAAAAAGCCATACATTGTCGAAAATTCCGGCCAGTCTCCAATAATCCTGATCTTCAAGATAATACCCATCAGAATATTTATATACATTCACCGCCAGGGTATTTTTGCCAGGCTTAAGATACCGGGTAATATTATACTCAGCCGGTTCCTGGCCCCCTTCATTATATCCGGCTTCCTTTCCGTTGACCCAGATAAAAGAAGCTGATGCTGTCTTTTCCAGGCGAAGGAATACCTGTTTCCCTTTCCAGTTCGCAGGCAATTCAAAAGTTTTCCGGTAAGAACCGGTGGGATTGTACTCATGAGGCACCCTGGGTGGCGTGGGTTTGAACGGGGTGGTCACGTTCCGGAACAATGGATCGCCAAATCCCTGCATTTCCCAGTTTCCGGGCACCGCGATTGTACTCCATTCCCTGTCGTCAAAATTTACATTATAGAATCCGGCCGGAGTTCCTGAGGGAGTCTCACTGTAAAAAAACTTCCAGGTACCATTTAGCGAAAGGTAACTGCCTGATTTTTCCATACTCCCTGCCAGGGCTTCCTGTGCGGTAGCAAATGGCACCAGGGGCACATGACCCGGTTCCTGGTTTAATTCAAAAACTGAAGTGTTTTCAATATAATCATATACATGGTCAAGATAATTCAATTCCTGCGCGGAAGCCGAAGCTGCTGCAAAAAAAACTGCCAGTATAATTCGTAAGACAGGGGGCAATATCTTCATAAAATGTGAAAGAGTTATTCAGGTAAATGAAGACTAATTTATTTCCATTGGATAACCATGGTTTCTTCAGCTGCCAGGGTTGCCTTGTTATTGTCAATTTTGCCTGTTTTATCAGAAAACAAAACCGAAGGCCTGAGATTTTTGCTGTTCACCAGTTCAATCTCCTTGCTGCCAGGGCTTTTATTAATGATAACAGTAATATAGGAGTCTCCTGATTGCAGCGTTTTCATCAGCATTCCTGTTGCCGGCACCTTAAACCTGAAAGGCACTGAAGATATACTGGCTTTTGCTTCATCATTCAGAAGGGCTGAAAGAGGCTTCATATCCCTGAATCCTTCCTGCCAGACCTATAAGGCTGGGTATCCAAAGTACTTCTCCCTTTCCGTATACATTCCGGGTTGCCACTATTTCCTGGTTATTGAAGCCAATCGCCTTGGCTGTTGTAACAGCCATAGTTCCGCGCCAGCAATGGCCTGGCAATTTGAGGGACGGATCATTGAGGGAAACATCAAAGAGATTGCCTTCCAGTTTGAATTCCCGGATATCTGCCCCGAAAAGCTTTTCCAGCGGAAATCCTGTTTTCATGATGCAATGGGCATGTTCATCATAATAGGCCGTCAGACCATCCACAATCAGTTTGCCTCCTTTTGACACAAAGTCCTCCAGGTTCGTCCAGTACCTTGAAGGAATTGATACTTGGTGGGCCAGAATAATGACTGTTCCTTTATAGTCTGACCGGGTAAAATCAAATTCATCCATTTCTTTCAGATTGCTCTGTATTCCCATTTCACCCAGGGCTTCGAAATAACTGAGGGCAGATTTCATCACACCGCCCACATCGCGGCCCTCGTAATGATCTCCCCCGGTCTGGAGTTTCTTCTCTACCCAAAGCGATTCACGGGTATACAATATGTTTATTCCCGATTCAACCGGTTTGGCATCTGCAAACAAGGAATTATTTGCACTGATCACCTCTGCAACCGATGAAGCAGCCGTAAGCCGGTCGCTTGGTTTATTCTGAAAATCGATCATGGCCCATTCACCCGCTTCAAACCCCGAAGCACGCGGATTAAATGTCCAGAATATGGCTCCTTTTCCCCCGCTGCCGATAACAGTCCATAACCACTGGTCAATTTCCTCGCGTGTGGGACACATGGCATTAAATCCACTGTATGTATTATTTCCTCCCTGTATCTCGGTCATCAGCCAGGGTAAGCGGACCGGCACCCGACCGGATAATTTCACAATTGGCGGACATGGCCACCGGATACTGACTTCTTTTAAAATACCCAAAATGCCAGCTGGCATGGGCAGACCCTCCGAGTGAGGTCAGTAGTTGCCTCCAGGCGGGAAAATTGTATTCCGCTACATTTTGAAAAATAGCATGGTTGTTGACATGCAAATGACTTCCCGGATCCTATTTATATACTTCTTCCTTCAGCCAGTTCAAAAACCAGGTGTTGTAATCCACGAGGAATCGTTCTTCATCAAAGGTAAAAATGTTATAGCCTTTGCTGGAGTATGTTTCGGACGGCTGCACTTGTTTCCATTCCTCAAACTTCGTGCGGGTAAAATCTTCATCAGGCAGTTTTCCGCTGCCGGGTTCATTAATCAGGACCCACCCATAGCAGGATTTAAACTGTTTAAAATGGGTGACCAGGTTTTTGATGTATTCCGCAATGGATTTCAGATGCTCCTCATTATGCGGAAATTTGAATCCTCCGACATCGGTGAAGGCGGTAGCCGGAAAAAGGTTTCCCCATACCTTTATATTATATTTTTCTGCCGCCTTGTAGGCCAGGTCAAACAGCGAAAAATCCCATGTTCCATCCGCCTTGTGCATATAGGTTTCAAACATGCGGATCCGGCAGATCGTCATCCCGCTTTCTTTCATCAGCCGGTACCAGGTATCAATTTCTTCTGCAGTCTGACCCGGTTCAATGAATATTTCCGCACCGATCATCGGGGCGTTTTGCTGCATCGGAGGAGTGTCGGTCTGTTTCATGACAGCGGAATTTTGTGAATAACCACCGGCAAAGGATAATGGTTAGAATTATAAAGGTGAAAAATAATTTTTTCATGCTTAAAATCAATGTTTCAATATATTATACAACCTAGACTATTTCCCCGCTGGCGGGGGCAGGGGGTGTTGGCATTTCTCTCGTCAATCGCAGGCAATCGTAAATGCGATATGTCCCTTCCAATGGATCAATCATTCATCATTCATCATTCATAATTCATAATTCATTTTGGATGCATCATATTGCCTGATCTTTGCCAGGATCCGGGATTCGGCATCATCATACATCTCCTTTATAAAATCATCTGAAAAGTTGAAGGTGCGTTCCTCCAGCTGCATACTGTCAATCCTTTCGAAAAGTCTGACCCTCGCCTGCTCAATGTCCTTTCCATAGATATGGTATGAATCGGCCTGCCAGTTCAGTCTTCCAAGCTTAACTATTTTCCCGGTGCGACGGGCAATTTCCGCAGCTACAATTTCCCTGTTGAACTGAATAAAGCCGAACATATTCATGAAGCTCGCACCCCAGGCATCGTTGCTCCGGAAACGGATGTTACAGTTGAGCCAGTATATGCCTTCACTGTCCTCCAGTATCCTGTACCAGAGCGATTGAAGGCAGGGCGGGTCAAAACAGTCAAGGTCAATATTCGGCATCCAGGTGATCATTTGTGCCTGCCGGGTAAATGGCTGCTTACACAATTTATCAATAACCGCCTCTATCTGGTTTATATTGAAAAAACCCTTGATTCCGGATCCGCCGGGTCCGGATTCCTTCCATGTACCGTATTTTTCCAGTCTGCCATGATAGGTGTATTCCCACCGTGTGTCTGCCGGATCGTTCATATTCTTTACCCAGTGGTCCTTAAATCCTTTCAGCTCCAGTACATATTCCTTGAGGTCTTCGATTCCTCCGGGGAAGGCCATATGGATCATGGGCTCGCTCTCCGGTTCTTCGATCGTGAGGTTTAATGTGCAATCGATACTTTCCGGGTCTCCGGGTTTGTCGTACTGCGTTTTAAAACGGATCCCCCGGTTGTACAGTTCCACCAGTGCCTTTTCGAATGCCTGTGCAAGGGACCTTTCTGAAACAGTGATTACAGGAATATTTAGCATTTGTTCTTTTTTATGAATAGTATTCAAACGTCAGACCATCCATCCTGAGACTTTCATTCCCATTGGATATGAATTTCCTATAGAGTTATGTTGTTCTCACCTGATTTCAATTCATACGTTTTCCCTTCCCATACAAATGATCCGGTCAGGTTCCCCGGCAAATTCACCACTGCATTCCATTTCCCCTTTTCCAATGCATACCTCACGGATATCTTCCCCATGGGATGGGGAATTTCGCCACCAGCCGTTTTCAGGTTACCCAGATGGGGTTCAATTTTCACCCGTTTAAATCCGGGTGCATCCGTATCAATACCCAGCACAATCCGGTAAAATTCAATATTCGGACTTGCACCCCAGGCATGACAATCGGAACGTGCCCCGTTTACATTTGAATCTTCGGCCCAGGTGGTCATACCCATGGCAATATTCTCAAACCACTTATCCAGCCAGGAAAGATAATCGTTGCCCAGTCCGGCTTTTACAAGGGCAAGATGCAAATAGTATTTGAAATAAATGGAGGCTGGGGCAAGGGTTTGATCCTCAAGCATCTTTTTGGCCAGAAGGCTGCATTCATTCCCTGAAACCATGCCGGCCAGGATTGCCAGGGTATTTGCATGTTGTGAAAAAACGTCCTTTTCGGGTGTATCGGCATATAATCCCTTCGAAGCATCCCAGTATTTCTGCTGAATTGTTTTTTTCAACAAGGCGGCCCTTTGGAGGTATTCTTTTGAGAACGCTTCCAATCCCAGGTTATGTTCCAGTTCTGCAGCAAGCTGGTACGTCCATAACAGCTGCAAATCCAGTACCGCTGAACTTCCGTCTTTTCCAAAAGGTGCGGCCCCACCCGACCATCCTTTCTGATTGTCAACCCAATCAGTAAACAACCAGTAAGGAACTCCTTTTAAGGATCCGTCCTGCTGCTGGTATTTATTGAAAAATGCCAGAACCTCCCGGGTGCCGTGGATTTTGTCCTTCACAAAACTGCTGTCGGGTCGATACATCCAGTAATCATGCAGCATTCCGATATACCACATGGAAAAAGTGGGGATGAGCTGCGGTGAAAAGGAAGGATGGCGGCTGAGAGTTACACCTTCAGCGATCCGCGAATGATCCATCAGGTTGAGGGCATTCCTCACCAGGCGGTCATCACCACTGTTATAGAAGCTTACCATGGCCTGGATACGGGTATCTCCGATATATTCAAGCTGCTCATAAAAAGGGCAATCCACATAGGTTTCCATGGCGCAGAGCCTGGCTGTCCGCCAGCCAATATCAAGAACTTTTTGAAGGGAAGTGTTATCCGATTCAAACCGGGCATTCATCTCGAACGGGTACCCGGTAAATGTGCCATAAAAATCATCAATGACGAGAGGTTCATCTTTTGTTTCAATGGAAAGAAGAATATACCGGAAGGTTCTCCAATACAACGATGTGAACTCCTGCATCTTGCTTCCGTCAGAAATAAGGCTGTCTTTTTTGCCCAGGAATATTTTTTCCTTCACCTCATCGCGGTTGCCCTTGCCATATATTTTATCGGATCCCATATACCCTCCGCCTTTCACCTTATAATAGGCTGAATTGGCAGGGATAAAAAGCGCCTCGGTATACTTGATCAGGATCCCGGCATCTTTGCCTTTGCTGAACAGAAGGGTGATATAGGCATTTGTCAGAAATCCCTGGTCGAGCAGTATAGTTGCCTTGCTATTGGCTGCAACGGTAAATGATGCCTGTTTGGCAGGAAATTCCCCTGGCACATCCATATTCGACTCACGGACACTGAGGAACCGCTGGGTTTTTAGCTCCCTGGGCGGTATAACCGAGGGAACGAGCATCCATCCGAAGGCGTCAGCATAATCCCTTCGGAGATCCGCTGCGCCAAAATGAAAGAGTAGCGGCACTCCACGATGAATCATCGAAGTCTGCCCTTTTCCATCCCCGGACACTTTTCCGCATGTCAATACACTCACCCGGACCCGTGACATAATACCCAATCACTTCAGGCGAATTTAACGGACTGTATCCCTTATCGCTGGTGCACTTCCAGGTGTCATTGGTATTTACGGCCGATTCGGCGGGGGTATCCCCCTGCATTATAAAGCCCGTTCTCCAGGATATCTGGGCTTCAGGCCGAAGTTCTCCTTCATTCCATACAAGGGCTGATAATATGTTTTTGCCTGCTGATAAATAGGGGGCCAGATCAACGGTTTCATAATTCCAGTAATACAAATCTCCCCGGGCAGGTCCATCTGAAACCAGCTTTTCATTTACAAAAAGCTTGTACCGGTTATCGGCAGAAATATGAACCACATAAGCAGAAGGTTTGGCCGGAAGGCTGATTCCTTTTCTGAACATATAAACACCATATCCGTTTGGAGTTGCACCGGGAACCGTGATCCAGGCTGCATTCCACTGCTTTGTGAGAAGGTCAGGATTAATGGTTTGGGTCATGACGGACTGACACAATAAAATTATCAATACAGAATTAAAAACTACTTGTTTAGTGAACGAGTTCTGCAATTTGGATTTCATTTTGTATATTATTTAAATACATAAAAACAGATAACAATTTATAAGACGACGGGTGAGACAGGTTTAAAACCTGTCTCTACATCATCCCTGAAATATTACCGATCACCACCGATTACCGACCTACCGATTACGGAATACCGAATACCGATTACCGACCACCGAATACCATTACTCCTTCATTCCAATCATCTCAGTCCCCTCCACCTCCACCTTAATGGAGACAACCCTTGCCTCATTATCCCTTTGAAAGGTAACAACATGGCTGCTGGAATCTGTAAACCGGTCCTTCACATCCTGTACCGGAAATAATTCACCCTTGTTGCTGTTTATGGAAATGAAGAATCTTGCCCTGCTGTACCGAAACTTCAATCAGGTCAGACATCCCTCCTTCAACTTTGAATTTTCCGACATAATCCTCATAATCAGCATGTTCATTCATCGGTTTTTTAGCAGCAAAATGCCAGGATCCGGAACCCACTTCAAGCACTACATATCCCTCTTCAACCGGCAGTACTTTTATTCCGGGAACCTGTGCCAATGCCTTATCGCCTTCAGTAACATCATCGGCATTTATGGCAGGAATGAAAATAGTGGACGTTGTATTGGCAGGAATATCTATGTCGAACAGAATCCTTTCAGGTTCAGTCTTCCATTTGCTGGCAAGGGTACCATAGTAGGTATCCAGACTGGCCGATGCACTTGAAAATCCACCGCCAACATGGGGTTTGACCATGGAGTGCCTGTAACCCGGACCATCTTCATAGGTATCGAGACCTGCCATAACCCTGTACATCCAGTCGCCTATAGCACCATAGGCATAATGGTTCAGCGAATTCATCGAAGGAGTCTGGAAAGTACTGTCGGGTTTTATACCATCCCAACGTTCCCAGATAGTGGTGGCCCCCATTTTCACAGGATACAGCCAGGATGGATAGGTGTCCTGAAGCAGCAATTTATAGGCCAGGTCGTTATATCCAAAGCGGGTCAGCACATGGCAGAGATAGGGTGTTCCCAGGAAACCGGTGGTGAGATGGTTATTATAGGAATTTACATTTTCCGCCAGCCGGGCGGCTGCCTGTTTGCGTAAAGCCTCGGGTAACATGTCGAAATTCAGGGCCAGCACGTAGGCTGTCTGGGTTCCTGAAACCAGCCGGCCATTGGCTGTCATATATTCTTTAACAAATGCATCTTTTATTTTGTGCAGCAAGCACCGTATAAAACGCAACATCCTCTGTTTTACCCAGCACTTCTGCAGCCTTGATCAGAAGCTGTGTTGAATTTGCATAAAAGCACTGGGCAATCAGATATTTGTCTGTTACCGCAGCTCTCCCGTCGTTGTCGTCATCAGGGCGGTAGAACAACCAGTCGCCAAAGTGAAAACCGGTATTCCACAAATCATTCCTGGCTATCCGGCGGATGCTTTCAACATAGGTCTTCATGGACAAGTATTGTTGTTCAAGAATCCTTTTGTCTCCATAAGCCAGGTACATGTTCCAGGGAACAATGGTGGCAACATCGGCCCATCCCGTGCTGTTGGTTGCATTTTCACCCAGCACATTGGGAACTACAAACGGAACAGCTCCGTCAACCTGGTCTGCCTCAACATCCCTGAGCCATTTGGAAAAGAAATTGTTGACATTCATATTAAAGGTGGCCGTCCTCGAAAATACCTGGGCATCACCTGTCCATCCCAGCCGCTCATCACGCTGCGGACAGTCGGTCGGCACATCCAGGAAATTTCCTTTTTGTCCCCACTGAATATTGTGCTGAAGCTGATTGATCAGGCCATTCGAAGACATTGAAAGTCCCTGTGGGTTTCATATCGGAATACAATGCCACGGCGGTAAAATTTTCGGGTTTTATTTCACCGGGATAACCCTCAATCCGGATATACCGGAATCCATGCCATGTAAAATGAGGCTCAAACACTTCCTCGGATCCTCCTTTAAGAATATACGTGTCCTGCTGCCCTGGCTGCTCTCAGGTTCACCGTATAAAAATTGCCTTCCTTATCCAGTGCCTCTGCGTGTGAGATAACAATTTTATCTCCTGATTTTCCGGTAACCTTTACCTGTACCCATCCAACGAGGTTCTGTCCAAAGTCAATAACAGTTTCTCCTTTGGGAGTCCTGAATATTTTTTGCGGAATAAAAGTCTCATGCTTTTTCACCGGCTCATTAACCGTTGCCACCAGTTTTTGCACAGGGAAAGGTGGTTTCTTTCACGCCGCTCCAGTCTTTGTCATTGTATCCGGGAAGGGTCCATCCCGATTTATCCATCCTGGCGTCAATGGTTTCACCATTGTATATTTCAGAATATCTGTACTGCACCGGTTGATGATTTCCAGGTAGGATCAGAAATTATGCTTTCAGTTGAACCATCACTAAAGGTAATATCAATCTGGCAAAGCAGGGAAATATCCTTTCCATAAAAATTGATGTTATTTGCATATCCGATAATGCCCCTGTACCAGCCATTACCCAGCATAACACCGATGGCATTGGCACCTGGTTTCAGCAGGGATGTAACATCGTATACCTGGTACTGCAACCGGCTCTTATAAGCCGTCCAACCCGGCGTAAGGTAGGCATCCCCCACCCGATGTCCGTTGATTTGTGCATCATACATTCCATGCGCGGTAATATAGGCCGTGGCCGAAGCCACCTTTTTTGAAACGGTAAAATCCTTTCGCATGAGCGGACTTGGCCGCAATAGCCGGATCCTCTGCATAACCGGGCTGAATCCATTTTGCTTTCCAGTCTGACGATTTCAGGAAAGCCATCTGAAAAGTTGCCGGCTTGCTCCAGGATGAAGTTTTTCCTTCATTGTCCCAGACTCTTACCTGCCATGAGTATTTGGTTCCCGACTGGAGGGCCGGACCATTGTAAATAACATGAACCGATTGGGAAGAAGTTACCTTGCCGGTCTGCCACACGTCAGTTTTTCCACGGAATACTTTCAGTTCGTAAGCTGTTTGGCTGACGTTTCTTTTTTCGGAATTAAGCTGCCACGTAAATCGGGGTTGACTAACGTCCAGACCAACCGGATTAAGGGTGTTTTCGGTAAGAAGGTTTATAACACTAACCTGTGCGGAAACCAGCAAGGAAAACAATTGAAAAACAAGGATAAAGCAGATGGATTTTTTCATGGTTTTAGAATAATATGGGGTATAAAGAACTACCGGGAAATGTGGCTATTCTCCATATCAAACCTAAGAAAAAATTAAGTGTGAATCAAGTTGTTTTACCTTGAAGAAGGGATCATTTTAAAATATTTTTCATCGGGTGAAATGAGTATATCATCAACGTTCAGAAAACAGGTTTCAGCAGGGGCCCATTCAGCCGTGCTTCCACCGTGAAAAGTGGAAAAGTAAAAGCGGTCCACTCCTTCTCCGTTTGATGTAAATCGTATTCCTTTATGCAACAAAACCTGGATTCCGTTTACCCATGCTTCAACCTCCCCGTCAAAAGCAGTGTCTTTTGAATTGATCTTTACGCGTTCTGTGATCTGATACCATTTACCCCGCTCAAAGGCAACATCTTCACCGGATGGATAAACAAGGGGGATATCATCGCCCCACTTTCCCTTTTTATCCATATGATAAAGATACAGAACAATTTTTCCTCCCCGCCTCCACATAAACCGGGCTGTAAAGCCGTTTGTGCCGTCACACTCCTGTCCGCCACTGCACAAATCCCCGGCAGCCAGTCCGGGTAATTTACCTCCCAGCTGAAAACTGAAATTATCACTGAATCGAAGCCTGTATGACAGGTAATATTCGTTTTGTTCAGGGAGGATTATGCTTACCTGTGCCCCGTTACCGGAAGGTCCGACACTGTCCTTTGGATAAGTTATTCTTAATGAGTTTTTTCCGGATACAGAAAGGCTGGAATCGATGAGCGAACGGGTATCAAACCCGTCCTCCCACAATGCTTTAAAGCCATCCGTTTCCCAGTCTGCCAGACGATAGGCAGAACCGGGCCTCTGAGACTCAAAGTCAGTCTTAAAAACTTCCTGGGGATAAAGACAGTAGTAATCCCCCAAAAAAAGAAAAAGAAGACAGCAGATCAATTTCATTTTTAGATTATTACAGTTTTGCAGTTTTGCGGTTTTGAGTTTGCAGTTTTGCGGTCGGAGAATCCCGTCAGGGATTGCCTGTCGGTAGAAAATGCAGTTCTGCAGTCCTGCAGTCAGGTGCCTTCGGAGTTCGATATTCAGTGTTCCTTGTTCAGTGTTATTTTGCCTTATAACGTACCCAACGCCGAATTCCGAAGACGCCCCAACAGCCTAACAGCCTAAGTCCCTAGGCCCCTAAGCCTCAGCCTAGCCTAAGCCCCTAAGCCCCTAAGCCCCTACAAAGTCCACCCGCTCCGGTATTCATAGTGGAACAGGCTGTTTGCTTCCGGAATATTGGTAATCTTCATATTGGCCGCATCATATTCCAGGGTTATATCTGATTTCTGGCTCCTGACTGCAATATTTGTCAGCAACATGATCTCTGTTAATTTTGAGGAAATGGAAAAATCATTGCATGATTTCTTGCCATTTTTTATGGCATCAATCCAGTCCTCGAAGATATTTCCGGTACGGGGAAGCCATGCATCAGGGCCTGTAAAACCGGCATCTGCAGGGATTAATTCCGGCATAGCACCATGACTGCCATGGGTAATGATCCCCTTGTCGCCATAGTAGGTGGCATCCTTCATGGCACGGCCTGCCTCCAGATACATCCGGACGAGGAGGTCTCAGTCCGCCGTCACACCAGGTAACTTTTACCGGGGGCATATAACCACGGGCAGGAAATTCATAGGTGACTAATTCGCAAAGCGGCATGTAATCCGTACTGTAGGGTGAACTGGTAGCCTGTATTTTTGTTGGCATGCCCAGGTTCAGCGCCCATATCGGGGCATCAAATATATGTGCTCCCATGTCTCCCATCGCACCGGTTCCGTAATCCCACAAGCCGCGCCAGTTAAAATGAAATGCCTCGGGATTAAAAGGTTTATTGGGAGCAGGTCCTAACCATACATCATAATTCACATTTTTGGGAACAGGCACTCCGGCCGGACGTTTCAAATCACCCTGTGGCCAGAATCCCATCGGACGGTTGGTGGAAAGCTGAACTTCGCGTACAAGTCCGATTACCCCGGATTGTATCCACTCAACTGTTTTGCGTGTACCTTCGGTGGCATGACCCTGGTTTCCCATTTGTGTAACAACGCCGGTTTCTTTTGCAATTTCCGCCAGTTTACGGCATTCAAAAATGGTTTTTGCCATCGGTTTTTCGAGGTAAACATGCTTTTTTGCCCGCATAAAAGCAGCGGCAATCATGGCATGATTATGATCGGGGGTTCCGATAACAACTGCATCAATCGATTTTTCCTTGTCGAGCATTTCCCGCCAGTCGGAATACACCTTTGCCTTTGGATATCCCTTTAAAATATGGCCTGAGTAATCCGGATCCACATCACACAAGGCATAAATATTGGCCAGTTTAATGGTGTCCGTTTCCGGCCGCTCCCATCTGAACGATAGCATTTGTATTTGCAGCGGCTCCACCCGGAGGAGGGTTCCTTTTCATCATTTCAGCCATACGGGCTTCCCTGGCCTCCTGTTGTTCTTTGGTCATGGGTGTGCCGTTCATATTCCTTACCGGTCGAACAATTGGCACATCGGGTGTTGCGATTTGCTGAATATCACCACCACCCTGACTCCCAACACCAATACCCGCTACATTCAGCAGATCACTGGGTGCAGTATACCCTTTTCCGCCCAATACGTGGCGCGGAATTATTGTAAATGCCGCAGCAGCTGCGGTAGTTGTTCCCAAAAAGTTCCGCCTGGATAGGTTTTTGCCCTTTGGATTTCTTTCATCGGAGTTTTCCCTGTTCATAATTTTAAGTGCATTAGGTACATGATTATGAAAGGTAGGATTCAAAAAATCCAAAAGCAAGAATAATATATAAAAACAGGAATTTGATAGATGAAATCGTATTATTTCCCCGGATTAAATTGTGCATCCAGCCATTTATACCGTTCCTGCCACTGATCCGCTTCGGCGCGGGTGTTAACATCAATATGCATTATCATGGCAGGCTTTCCATAAACGGCTTTTGGCCATTCAGGCAGACCAATGCCATTAGGATTACCGGTTTTAATGAAATTGGCAAAGTATTCCTGTAATGACGGCTGAAACCTGGTAATCTTCGGGCTTCCAATCATATACGATGTTCGAGTGCAAATTACCCATGGCATATTCAATTTCAGCTGAATGAACAGCACCGGTTGCAGGGGCATTTCCCTTGTTATCACGCATGTTTGGCCGGGGATGTTCATAATAATACCGATATACGGCGCTGCCCCCGGTTTTCAAATGACTGTCATACCATTTCCAGGTGCTGTAAGCGATAAACCGGTCACCTGAAAGGGCCGTGGCCGATTTCAGCATTTCCTCCGGATTGGAAGCCGGATAGTATTTCAGGGCTTCGCCCGATTTATCTCCATAAAGGTTTTGCAGTGCTTTGGTATAATTTTCTGTTGTAAGTTCCTTGCCTCCCAGAATCATCCTGTAGTTCATTTCTTCGGAATTCCAGCCCAGCATGAGGGGAACATGGGCCTGTTCTCCGGCCAGATAAATATCAAGAGGTAATTTTGGGAAAAAATAACCATCCACGGTGGCGGTAAATCCCGTCACACCCAATTTGGCAGCCGCTTCAAGCAACTTCTGCGCAGGCATTGCGCGAAGTTCGGCCAGAGTGTTGGCACCTATGCCGGAGGCGAATTTAACGCCATTTTGTTCCCCTTCAGCCAGTGTCACAGGACCAAGTGTGGGCTTGATAATCGCCCCGCTTTCGCCAATAGCCCCGGCAATCAGGCCTTTCGATAATGGAGAGGCCATCTGGGCACTCACTGACAATGATCCGGCCGATTCACCGGCAATGGTAACCCTTTTCGGATCACCGCCAAAAGCAGCTATATTTTGCTGCACCCACCGCAGGGCAGCCCATTGATCCATCAGGCCATAATTTCCTGATCCATGATAGGTTGTTTCCTTCGAAAGTTCGGGATGGCAGAAAAACCCAAAAATACCAAGCCGATAGTTGACAGTAAGCGTAACTATACCCTTCCTGGCCATACTTTCTCCATCATATCGCGGTTCCGAGCCATCACCCGCAATAAATCCACCTCCATAAAAGTAAACCAGCACGGGCAGTTTTTCGGTTCCCTTTTTAGCCGGGGTCCAGACATTCAGGTAAAGGCAGTCCTCGCTTATTACGTCTGACCTGAAAACCATGTCGCCAAATGCTGCCGTTTGCATGGCGCGGTCACCAAACTGGTAGGCTTTGCGAACGCCTTCCCAGTTTTTTACGGGCTGGGGAGCCTTCCATCGCAGGTCACCAACAGGTGGCTGGGCAAAGGGGATACCCCTGAAAATGCTGATCCCTGAACTGGAAATTCCTTCTACTGTTCCATTCACCGTTTTTGCACGCGGCTTTTCCAGATTGAGCTGCGCATTCACCCCATACTGCAGGGCTACCAGGGAAAACAAAATAAGCTTTTTCATTGGAAAAATAATTGAATTAATTTTCGATTATGCAAACGAAATGAATTAGTCGTACTAATACAATATTAGCAAATTTTGGAGTAACGCAATCCACGGACAGATTAATGATCCGTCTTAATACCGGAATTCCTCCAGGATTTCGCAATCAGCAGTAAAACAGGCCTCGAAAAAACTCCTGCAGGAAACTGAATCCCTGCAGGAGTTTTACCTGTTAATTCGGAGTGATACTTTGAACTGTAACCGGTCCAATCAATCCTGACGGAAGAAGTGGAGAATTTGCCCGGTAAAATGGCATAGTCGTATAAGTGATCTTTGTGGTAACACCGGGCTGCATATCACCAATCAGCCTGTTCACCCAAAGGTTGGTCACTTTAATTTCGAATTTGTTTTCACCCTCTTTCAGGTCTCCTGTTACATTTACCCGGAATGGGGATTTCCAGACAATACCCAGTGATTTTCCATTGACAATGACTTCAGCCAGGTTTTTTACACTTCCCAGATCAAGCCATAACTGGCTGCCCTGGATTAAGCCATTCTGCAGGAACCTGTATGGTTTTTGAATAGGTTCCGGTTCCCGAAAAATACTTAATTCCCTGGATCTGCGTTTTCATTCCAGGGGATCAGTGTTTCAAGCACGGCCTGACCGGGAGCTCCCCTTTCAGGCTGGAAGGTAACGGTCCAGGGCCCTGAAATTACGGCCAGTTGCTTTTCGGCAGGCTTATTTATGGTGTGGGATGTTTGTACTGCCTTGTTACGGAATACCACAAATACGGCATCGTTTGGTTCCAGGTGCAGGGGAACCCGGGTAATTCCGTCTTTTATTGAATAAGATGCCAATTCTGTATTGCCCGTCTCAGGGTGCCATATTTCGGCTACCCTGCCCATCCACTCTGAAAGTGGCATCCAAATCCACAACCTTGTTCTGCCGGTTGTTTACCCAGTAAAAATCAATATCTCCGAGTTTACGGTGCACATAAAGGAGTTTAGTGGTTTCCAGTGGCTGGCTGTAGGTGAAATCCGGACTTATCTTCAATGAATTCAACACATCTTTCAAAGGATATCCGGCATATACCTTTCCATTTCCAACTTTGTTCTCCCCTTTTTCAATTGTCCACAATTCATGCACAATTTTGCTGAATTCATCCTGGTTATCGCTCAGGCTGGGCGTTTGTGCAGGCTGAGGGCCGGTAACAACTGCTCCATCCATAACAAGGTCGCGGATTTTTTTCAATACAGGCAATGACATATACCTGCTATTCTCATCCAATGCCAGAACCCGGTACGTCATGCCGCTCGGGGTTACGATGGAACCATTTTTAACCGACAGCACATTAACCAGGGCATCGGCATTTACAAAATCATAGTTATAGCCTTCCGGAATATCAGGCAGCTTTGTCACCGAATAAGGCAGTGATGTTATTGTCCTCACCATAGAAATAGACAATATCAGCAACGAATTTGCCCTGTTGCAGCATGTAACTGCTGCGGGCCAGGTAAGTCAGCCACGGACCGGCCTGCTCCGCCCAGGTTTCATGCCGCGTAAACCATTGTCCGAATGGCCCCAGTCCCAATCCCGGAATTTTATCATTCACGGGCTGGTGAACAGAAGTGTGTATAACAAAACGGTTCAATCCATTGGCAAGTTCCATGTCAGCTGTTGGTTTCAGCAGTTCCGGTGACCAGGCCCAGGCACTTCCGATGGCAGTCATCGATTCTGCCGCCACCAGGTTCTGTCCATAAATATGGGCCACAGAGGCTGATTCGCGTACATCTGCCTTATAACGGGTTGCCACTTCGGTACCCGGATCAAATCCGCCGGGAGTCCAGGTTGCACTCATGGGAATGGCCGCCTTGCGTTTTACCTCCATGCCGTCACCGATAAAAGCCCGTCCGCCTTCATGCGATTCGGTATAACGGGCCATACCCCGTTCTTTCAGAATTTCTGTCAGCTGGTCGTAATGGTTTTCAACCAGAAGATCACCGAGGGTTTTCCGGAAATCCCACAAGAAACGGTCACTTGCCCCGGCGCTCTCCACAATGTGTCCGGTAAGTACCGGTAACCAGGGGATCATATCATAGCCGCGGCGAAGAGTGAATTCCTTGATCATGTTGTCCGTCCAGTTCTGAGTTCCTGCTTCCCAGCTGTCCGTAATCATATATTTCAGACCCTTTGAACCCATCAGACCACCGGTGGCATCTTTGTACTGATCGAGGTAGTTATTGAAATAGGCCTTTACATAGCCGGCATTCAGCTTGTCGACTTCCAGTCCGGTAGCTTCAGGCGATGCCGGTGAATTTTTATGCCCGGTAAGGGAATATCCCAGGCGAAGCACAACCCAGTTGCCGGCCGGTGGAGTCCATTCCAGCGTGCCATCAGCCTTCATTTTGGCCGTCAGGTCAACTACGTCGGCTTTCCGTAAGGCTTCATCAGCTTTCACTTCAGGACTGGCTGCGGAATACAGATCGGTTGCTGTGGAAAAAGCGGCCTTTTCTTCAAAACGATTCACGCGGGCAACCTTGTACAAAACAAGTTCTGCAACCTGTGTACCTGCCGGTGGCTTTGGCATAGAACTCAGATCAATCCCGAAGACATCACCGAGGCTAAAGCCGGCTGCGGTAAAGGTGTTTTCCAGGTGAAACGGAAATATTTACCGGTAACCGGACTGAAACGCAAGTGTCTTTTGTTCCACACCTCCGGTGGAAATATCAGTTACTTTTGCAAAATTCTTTCCGTCATCACTTACTTCAAGGGCCCTGTTATTGGGATCTGCTCCCATTCCAAACATCCCGCCATAACCACCCCCGACAATCGTCAACGCCTGCATGGTTTCAGGCTCTTTAAACTCAAACTGAATCCAGGCGTTTTCCCCCGGTTTGGTATACGGCAGCAACGTTGATTTCACCAGGTCGCCGTCGGTAAGATCGGCCAACGAGAATTTGCCACCACTCGAGGTGACTTTGGGGTTCAGCGATGCCATAGACACATCACTTTCCGGTACACGGAAGGCTATTACGGCGGCATCAGCGTAGAATTCAGGCGGTGGCATTTCCTTCTGACCCGTTAAAGAGAATGCTTCCCGGAGTGATAGATTCTGGAAAGGACCTGTGGCGGAAGGAGGTTTGGGTAGTGTGCCCGTAAAAGGCTTTCCACCTTCGATCCGGGTTTCGCTCCATACGAATTTCTTCATGGCCTGTTCAGGCTTTACCCAGGGACCGCCACTTTCACTCCATCCGGGTGAACCGGCGATGGCCATCTCCAAACCCAGTGAATCGGCCAGTAGGGTAGTAAACCGGAAAGCATCTTTCCATTCAGGAGTCATATAAACCAGCCGCTTTTCAACAATCTGCGGGGTCATCAGGGCTGCATCAAAATTCTGGAATCCGCCTATCCCTACCCGGTGCATCCATTCCAGGTCGGCCCGGATACCTTCTTTGGTAATATTTCCGTTCATCCAGTGCCACCATACCCTGGGTTTTGCACTTTCAGGAGGATTTTGAAAACCTTTTTCAAGATCAGCACCCTGCTTTGAAGGGCCGTTGCATTGTACAAAAACCAGGCAAAGAATTGCTGCCAATAAACCAAAGAATAAGCTGGTTTTGCGAATGATTGTAGTTTTTTTGGTCATAATGGTTTATTTAGTAAAATTGAAGGGTTGCATTTTTATGAAGGTTATCCGCTCCTGCGATCTTGTTTCATTTTAAATAAAATATTCCCAAACCGGGTTTATCAGTGAAACTATTTGGGGTCCTTACTTTTTCAGGAATCCCTGTTCTGAAATCCATTCCTCGAAACGTAGCCGTCCAGTCATCCGTCGGCTGTCCCCTTTTTTGTATTCCGAAGCCATGGCCGCCTTTGCCATATATATGCATTTCAACCGGTTTTGCTGCATCCCGCCATTTTTCATACAGTCTTGTATTTGCATTCGCGATCGGATCGTCTGAAGCCAGGGCAAGGAACATGGGGGGAGCGTCAGCAGGGACCTTATCACCCAGCATCGCCGGACAATAGGCATAAATGGGGGCCACAAAATCGGGTCTGCTTTGAGCATCATAAGTTTGCGCGACCGACCCTGTCACTGTGCCTCCGGCTGAAAAGCCAATCATCCCTATCCGTAACGGATCAATCCCATACTCAGCTGCATGCTGCCTTACATATTTTACAGCCTCACGCCCATCGGCCACTGCCAGCGGCACAAAAGGTGCGTTAACCGAATCGATCCGGGCAAAGTTGGTCTTTTGCAGATCCTGGAACAGGGTATTGTTGATTCCCGGCTTATCAGGTACAAGCCTGTATTTCAGGATAAAAGCTGTGATTCCTTTGGACACAAGCCATCTGGCTACTTCGTTCCCCTCATTTTCAAATGAAAGAAACCGAAATGCCCCGCCCGGGCAGATGATAACCGCTGTTCCGTTTGCCATACCGGATTCGGGTTTATACACCGTTAGCGTAGGCATGGAGACACCGGAAACAGACACCACTTCACCTTTGGCGTTCTTCTGTGACTTTTCCGGAAAGGTTAGCATTTCGGAACCGGCAGGTCGCTGACCGTTATACAGGGGGATAACATTTTGTGGATAACCTGATAAGGCAGCACATACGAATAACAGGGTTAAAACTGATTTCTTCATAGGAATGAATTTAACAATTTCATTTGAAAAGCATCGGGGCAAAAGTATACAGGTTATCGCGCCAGGTATACCAGGTATGTCCACCTGGTTTTTCTGAATATTTGTATTTAATACCATATTTATCAAACAGCTTCAGCATGTTCTGACAGTTCTTCCAGGCGATGTCTTCCTGCCCGCCCATCGAGATCCAGAACAATTTCACATTTTTATTGAATTGCTCCGCATTTTCCTTAACAAGCTTTTCAGCCTTTTCCATCACCGGCACCTGGTCCGCAAACCATCCCGTGCTTAAGGGCAGGATATACGAAAACATGGAATTATAGGCAATACCCGTGTTCAGGGTTTCCAGTCCGCCCATTGAAAGTCCGGCCAGCGCCCGGTTGTCCTTTCCGGTTTTCACCCTGTACTTGCTTTCAACATAAGGTATTACATCCCTGATCAGATCATTGGTAAATACATCATCCGCTACCGAACCATCAGGCATAACCACGATCATGGGAATTATTTTCCCGTCGGCAAGCAGGTTGTCCATGATAAAATTGGCCTTGCCCACCGATGGCCAGGCTGCATCATTGTCTCCTCCTCCATGGATCAAATACAAAACCGGGTAAGTATCTGAACCCTTGTCATAACTGTATGGAGTATAAATATGCATTCTCCTGAATTTATTCAGTGTAGTGGAGAAATAGGTAACTTCCCTGACGTCACCATGCGGTACATTTTTGACAGACCAGAATTCACCGTTTGGTCCTTCCACTTCAAGCAGGGCTTTTGATTCCGTGACTCTTGTGCTTTTAGGATCCGAAACGCTGACCCCGTCGACAACGAAATTATATCGATAAACCCCGGGGTTAATCACCGGTGACAATCCGGTCCAGATTCCCGAAGTATCCCTGGTAAAATCCATTTTTGCACCCCAGGGCATAAAATCGCCGCTTATTGTAACCTGTTTGGCCTCAGGGGCATAGATGCGAAAATAATACTTTCCATCACCCGCTTTCTCTGACGATACCAGGCGACTGGCCGGTGTAGACCGGGCAAACGGCTGGGCAGTGACAGATCCCGACAGGGCTATAATTGCCAAAAGAATAATGATAGATTTTATGCATTCTTTGGATTTTTAACTAAATATACCTTTATAGCATTAAGGCGGATCAATAATCGGCAAATCCTTATTTTTTGACTACAAAAACATAATTTTGCAATCCCAATGCATAATAAGTAATCCAATTTAGATAAATGGGGGAATAAAGTTCCTAATCATAAAGGATTCCTGTCTATTCTATAGTTTTTTCATCCAGCTAAAAAGCGGCTGCATCCACTCATCGGTTGGCTGAAACAGCACGAAACCATGATTTCCTTTGGGATAAAGATGCATTTCGGCAGGAACCTTATTGCGGACCAATTCCTGGTAAAAGCGGATGCTGTTCTCGACTGTTACTACATTGTCATCCCCGGTATGGGTAAGCCATGTGGGCGGGGTATTGGCACTTACATGTTTTTCATTTGAAAAGAGATCAATCAGTTCTTTCGTGGGCGTCTTTCCCAGCAAAGCATTCCTTGATCCCTTGTGCGTCAGTTCGTCTGTCATGCTGATAACCGGGTAGATAAGGATCATGAAATCCGGTCTCAGGCTTACTTTTTCATCGTTGGGAATATACGACTTGTCGAAATGGGTACCTGCCGTGGAAGCCAGACTTCCCCCGGCCGAAAATCCCATGATGCCTATTTTTGCCGGATTGATTTTCCATTCAGCTGCACGCATCCGTACCGTTTTTATTGCCTGCTGTGCATCCTGCAATGGACCTATGGATTTATCGATCATGATTGAATCACTCGGTAACCTGTATTTTAATATAAACGCGGCGATACCCTTCTTCAGGAATGCATCAGCAATTACTGTCCCCTCAAGCCGGTAGCTTTCCATTTCATAGCCGCCTCCGGGACAAATAATAACTGCCTGCCCGGTAGCAATCTTTTCATCCGGAAGATAAATGGCGAGAGTTGGTTCTGAAATCTTCCGGAATCCGACCAGCAATCCGTTTGCCTCCATCCGTATTTCTTTCATGACGTAGGGTTTGCTGTTTGGCACAGCACCGGGATACAAGGGAATTATTGTTTGTGTGGCTGGCCTTCATTGAGAAGGCCAGTAGCAAGATCAGAGCTGTATTTTTCATGTTCTAGTATTTAGATTTCCCGGAAAGGTCCGGAACAAGTTTCTTAATGGCTTCTCTCGCGTTGACATAATTATCCAGTTCCCTAAGGGAAATAACTTTGAAGTGCTGATCTGACAAATATTGCAGGTATTCTTTAAACAATTCCGGTGGAGTGGTAACCCAGGGATGTTCGAGATCCGGCACGCCATGAATGGTAAGCACTACTATCTTTCCATTCCGGGCCTCACCGAAGGCTTTCATGATCTCCGCCTTATTATTCGCAGTCATTGCCCAGCTTGGTATAAGAAGCGGATAATCGACAAGGGGATCATAGGCATGGTTTCCGCCTCCGCGTGCAAGCAGGTAACCTCGTTTAAGAAGGATATCCAGAACACGCTGATCCAGGTCATAACCCGGATAGGCAAAGGTCACCGGCTTTTTGATATGCATGGAATCACATTTATGCTCAATATAGGCAATCTGGGCATCCATCTCTTCCGGAGTAAGTTTTGATAATTGCGGATGGCTTTTTGTATGATTGGCAATTTCAAATCCCATCCTGTCGAGTTCCCTGATCTGCCTCCAGTTCATATATATATTGCTGTCGGCGGAACTCGGCGGAAATTCACATATATAAAAGGTGCCCCCAAATCCATATTGCTTTAACAGGGGAGCCACAATGGAATACTGGCTTGCTGTGGCATCATCAAAAGTAAAGACGACAAGTTTGTCGGGGATTTTCTTTATGATGATCTGGGAATGGACGGCGGCACCCGTTATAATAAACAATAAAAAAAATATCAATTTTTTCATATGATTTTATTATAATGCAATGTTATAACAATCTCGAAAGCGGATTAAGCTTCGCCTGCCATTCACCGGAGGCGAAGTTACAACTTTTCTCACGAGCGAAATCGAGTAAACTTCGCTCAGCGGAGGGGAAAGGGTGTACAGGATAGCTCTCTTTTCTACCGACAGATAATCCCTAACGGGATTCTCCTTACTCCTTACTCCTTACTCACTCTTACTCACCTCTCACCTCTCACCTCTCACTCTCTATTTTTTCAGAAATACCCTCCTGAGCTCTTCCACCTGCTGGCTGTTGATCGGAATCAGGGCTCCGATAGGTTTGGCCATCACCAGGGATTTTGCGCTGAATTCAGCCACTTCAAGCCTGTCGAAAGTCTGCAGAAGCTTATCCCCGGTTACAAGGATGGAGTCATTCTGTATGATGACGGCCGGGTTCCCCTGGGCAAGCAGATCAGGTATTTCCATGCTTTCACGCTTATGAATGCCAAAAGGCAGGGCAGGTATGTCCTGCAGAAATATCCAGCTTTCCGGGATAGTCCGCACATCCAGCAGGGAATGGGTAACGCTGAATGCCATCAGGTAAGGCGACTGTGTAAGGATGATCGAATTGATACCCGGGTTCCTCCTGTATATCTCCTGGTGAAGCCAGGTGGCCCGGCTGGGCAATTTTCCAGGTTCGCGTTTGCCATCCTTTATCTGAACGATATCTCCGATCTGCAAATCCCACCGTGGCATGTTGGTAGGGGTGATCAGAAAATCATTCTTTTGCCACCGCATGGAAACCGTTCCATAGGTGCTGATCATCAATCCCTGGTCACAGGCACGATGCACAATTTTACAGATTTCCGCTCTTTTTTCCCGTTCATCTGACGGGTAGTTTACCTCATCCATTTCCGGCAGTAAACCGGGCATGTGTGCTTCAAAATCGTCAATCTGCGCATCAGAAAGATACTGTGGTATGCCGATTGTTCTTCCATATAAGATGGTCCGGGCACAAAATTCGAGTGTTTCAAAGCGCTGAAAGGCATCCAGCAGGTCATAGCCACCCAGCACCGTTCCATGATTTTCCATTATAATGGCCTTGAATCCCTTGCTGAATTCCTGTCCGATCCTTTCGCCCAATAATTCACTGCCCGGCAAGTTCGTAGGAGGCATAACCGATGGGACCGCAAATATATTTTGCCTGGCTGATTATGTTGGTATTCGGAATTTCATGTACAATGCTGAAAGACACAAGTGCCGGCGGATGGGCATGAATGATGGCCCGGATATCGGGACGCATCTTATAGATCGCCTTATGGAAAGGATATTCCGATGAGGGCTTATGCCGCCCGGTGATACTGCCATCCGCTTTTACGCACATTATGTCAGACGGCCTCAGTGAGCCTTTGTCAACTGCAGAGGGTGTAACCCAGATATCCCCGTTTTCATCAATGACAGATATATTACCCCCCGATGTGGTGGTCATGCCCCTTTTGTAAATCCGGCTGATGATCATGGTGATCTGGTCACGCGGGTGCATGAGCTGTGTATCGAGAATCTCGTTCATTTCCTTAAATTAAGATTTAACGTCAGGTTGACAAGTCCGCAACCGTTGTTCAGAAAATCAGAAGGGCAGACAGGCCTTTAAACTCAGATCCATCCGGGGCATCTTTCCTCCAAATGCGCTTTCCCACACTACCATGGCGGCGCCCAATGCTGTTGCATTATCTACTTCAGAAGTATATACTTTTTTATCCGGCAAGCGGGTGGCTAAAAACCGCACAAAAAGTTCGCTCCGGGCAAAACCACCCGAAACATAAACCACTTTTGTCTTGTCATTGGCCGGGATAATCAGGTCAAGTGATTCCATCGCCAGGCTGACCACATCATGAACCAGCTGATGATAGGCTTCTTCAAATGTTCCGAATTTTCCCGGATCAACGGTGGTGTCAATATAATCGGCCGGAAGGGCGTTTTTAAAGAACACGCGTGCATCTGAAGCCAGCAGCCTGGATACTATGCTCGTATCAGGCTTGATTTTTTTATAAAGGTTGGCATCCACACCAAAATGGGCATTGAGCCTTTCCACATTCACATCATGAATATGACCCAGGAACAGCCTGGATGATTTAACCTGTTGCTGATTCACGCTCATATAGCACAGGCAATCCTTTCTCAGTTGCTCCATGGTGAGCGGTTCGGTATTGAAAGGATTCATGAAAATACACCAGGTGCCTGTTGAGATCAGAATGAATTCTTCCGTGGTTCCCTTGATATAGGGCACCAGCGAGGCTGAACTGTCGTGAATGCCGATGCCGATTTTTACTTTCTTTTTTCCAATTTCAACATCCGTGGTGGATGAATTGGAAACGGGCTGCGGAACCGGAATTTGTTCCTTCAGCATCCAGGGGTGATAGCAGTTATTGTCAAAATCCCACATGGCTGTATGACAACCAATGGAGGTAAACTCAGATACCTTGCTCCCGGTAAACCGGTAAGCCAGGTACTGGGGAAAATGCAATACGGAGTCGACATTCCTGTATACCTCCGGTTTTTTTCTTTTCAGCCACAGGGCCTGAAGACCGGAGTTCAGCATCCCCAGTGAGGGGGATGCTGTTTTCCGGCTGAATTCTTCCAATCCGCCGTATGATTCATAAAACCCTTCCAGCACTTCGGCAGGCATCGGTTTAAGATAATTGTAAACCGGTGTGAGCGCCCGTCCCATGGCGTCGATGTACATCAGACTGGCCCCATAGGTAGTGAAATTGACCGCTGCAATATTATATGAACCCTGTTGAATTACATTCGACACACAATCCTTCATCCATGTCTCTATCTTTCCGATTTCATCACAGCTGAATCCCTCTTCATCCATTATTTCAGAAAACTTCTGTTCATCCTGGTGAATCAGTTTCAGGTCGGCATCAAAAAGAAGAAACTTCTTATTCGTTTTCCCGATGTCAAATACGGCTATTACATTGATTGGCATATATTGTTCTTTATCCGCGTTTCATCAAAACATCCTTTTCATACTTCTGAATTTCGGCCACGTAATCCATACCTACCGGAATATTATTGATGAGACAATAATAATCATATACAGCGCCAAAAGGTTTGGTCTTCAATATTTCGAACAAGGCAAGGCGCTCGAAATTCTGACCGGCTTCTTCGTAGGCTTTCAATTTGGCATTCGGTTCGAGAAGGGCAAACAAAAAGGCAAGCTGGGCAGCTCTTGTACCAACAACATAGGCACCAATGCGGTTAATGCTGGCATCGAAATAATCAAGACCGATGTTTACACGGCCGAGGGCGTTGCAGCGAACTATTTCCTGGGCAATTAGCTGGATCTCATCATTGAAGGTAACCACATGGTCGCTGTCCCATCGTATACCCCTGGTGACATGAAGCAACAATTCATCAATATAAAGAAGTACGGATGAGATCTTATCCCCTACCTGTTCAGTCGGATGATAATGGCCGTTATCGAGGCAGATGAGCTTATTATTCTTTATCGCATAGCCAAGGTAGAATTCGAGAGAACCCACTACCATCGCTTCTGAACCTATGCCGAACAGCTTGCTTTCAATGGCATCTTTCAGGTATTCTTTCGGATATTCTACAGTAAAAATTTCATCCAGTGATTTCTTTAGCAAAGCACGATGGGTAGCGCGGTCAACCGGCATATCCTTCGAACCGTCAGGAATCCAGATATTGTTCACCGTAGGCGTCCCCAACTGTTTACCCATTTCAGCACCAATGGCCCGTGTGCGTTTCACATGCTCGATCCAGAATTTACGGTATTTTTCGTTTTTGCTCGACAGGGTAAAACCGTCATTAGCATAAGGATGCGAAAAAAGTGTAGGATTAAAGTCGAATCCGGTATTGTTCTTCTTGGCCCAGTCAATCCATCCCTGGAAATGTTTTAATTCAATCTGGTCACGGTCAACCTTTACCCCTTTGAAGTCGCCATAAATAGCATGGAGATTCAGCCGTTGTTTTCCCGGCAGAAGGCTCATGACTTTTTCGATATCCTGCTGCAGCTGTGCAATGGTACGGGCCTTCCCGGGATAATTACCGGTTGCCATTATTCCGCCGCCACCCAATGTGGCATCCGGAGTTTCGAAACCTCCTACATCATCTGTCTGCCAGCAATGAAGACTAATCTTGATCTGATCAAGTGTCTTGATCGCTTCATCCGTATTTACCCCCAGCAAAGCATATTGCTCGCGGGCGTATTCATATGCTTGTAATATTTGACCCTTGTCCATATTATTTATTGATTTATTGATTTTATGATTGAATGATTTATTTACGATTTGGAAAATTTTGAATTATGAATGATGAATTATGAATGATTTTCTACCATATGATGATTCGTTTATAAATCGGATGTCGTAGAGACAAGGCATTGCCTTGTCTCTACGATTTCCGTTTTCAGGGTAAGTCCTCCCCTAAAGTTTAATCACAAACGTCGACAGCACCAGGATCACAATTCCAATCACCAGGACAGTCACCGTTTTTCTGCCGGCACCCTTCCACTCGTTCAGGAAAATACCCCAGATATTGCTGAATGCTATGTTCATCGACATCAGGATACTCCATGCAAATGCGACCATGCTGGCTGGCAGAAGG
Source organism: uncultured Bacteroidales bacterium (assembly GCA_963790105.1). Classification (GTDB taxonomy): domain Bacteria; phylum Bacteroidota; class Bacteroidia; order Bacteroidales; family UBA10428; genus UBA5072. The sequence goes on from CAWBNI010000030.1 coordinate 183,047, forward strand.
CTTTCGCCCATACCCATGAAAAAGAACTGAAAATACCATAAAGTACCCCCGATAGCTGTAAATAACAGGTTGTTCAGCAATATAGCGGGAGAAACCGACACATAATCCCGGTAGGTTCTGTTTTTAATATTCAGAAATACACAATATATCAGGTTGGTAAAAAATCCGCCAAGCGTAACAAATATAATAACCGGGTTTTTGGCAAACAACGGGTTTGTGCCCAGGGATAAAGCGAGGTCTTTAATAGGCTGTCCCTTTGTGAGACCGAAACTGAAGCAGGCGCTCATTACACCGGCCAGCACAGCGATCAGAATACCCTTTTTAAGGGCAAATTCTTTTACGGCTTCTCTTTTCTGCTCTTCCGTAAGATTTTTGCTCTTAAGTCCGGCTGCATATCCGATAATGGCAATACCGGCAAGACTGATGGAAACGCCGATCAGCATAAGGATCCCGGCCCTGTCGCCAAAAAGGTTTTGCCCGCTAACCAGCGGCGGAACAAGGGTACCGATACCGGCACAAAGTCCCAGGGCAATCGACTGACCCAAAGCAACACCCAGGTAGCGCATGCTTAGTCCAAAAGTTAAACCGCCCACTCCCCATAAAGCTCCGTAAAAAACGGCCCACCACTTTGCGGATGCAGGCGACTGGCTGAGGATTGAACCGAGGGTACCTGACGGAACGGTAAGCCATGCAAAAAGAACCGGAACCAGGAGCCAGGAAAATACTCCCTGGACGATCCAGTAGGACTCCCACGACCAACCCTTGATTTTTTTAATAGGAACATAGAAGCTTGCAGCACAGATACTGCCGATTGCCATTAGGAGAATACTGAGAATGGAATTCATAGTTTTATAAAATAATTACTAAATTGCCTTTATAATTGATCAAATATATTATTCATTTTAGGCCTATTCAATACATAAACTGAGTAATTGTTTGTACAAAATGATAAGCGTTTTATGAATGACTCTTTTAAATATCTTACCCACAATGCGGACGATAAGGACTGGGGATTGTATCTTACGGTGGCAGGATCAGCCAAAGTTGAACCGGAGGCCGATTATCCCCCATCAGGACATCCTACCGGTTACCATTTCAACTGGTATAATGGCAGAACTCTTCAGGAATACCAGATAAATTATATTACCGAGGGTGAAGGGATCATGGAAACCCGTGATGGCTCATTTCCTATACGGGAGGGATCCGTGATCCTTCTCAAACCAAATCTCTGGCACCGGTACCGACCGCTTAAGGAAAAGGGCTGGAAGGAACATTATGTTGGTTTTGTGGGCGAGTCCGCTGAAAAAATGATCCATTCCTCTGAGATTCTGAACAATTCCCCTGTGATACAGATTGGATTTGATGAAAGCATCATACACAACTTCCAGGAGATATTTAATCATGTGAAAACTGAAAAGCCGGGGTATCACCAGATATGCTCGGGACTGGTGATGTATACACTCGGACAGATCATCTCTATCAAAAAGAATGAAAATTTCAAGCACAGCCAGGTAGAGAAGGCCATTCAGAAGGCCTGCCTTATCATTCGCGATAACCCGGCCCGAAACCTGAATATTGAAGAACTAGCCCGGGAATTGTATACCAATTATTCCTTGTTCCGGAGGGCCTTTAAAAAGTATACCGGACTTTCACCCATGCAGTATCACACTTCCCTGCGGATGAAACAGGCGGTTCATTTGCTTACCAATACCGACCTCAGTGTTAAGGAGATTTCGTTTAACCTGGGATTCTGCTCTGTATTTTATTTCAGCAAGCTCTTCAAGGAGAAAACCGGCCGCACTCCCAGTGATTACCGGAAGCTGAACAGGAGCAACTGAGGATGGTGAATGGTGACTGGTGACTGGTGACTGGTGACAGAACGCGAGTCACAAGTCACGAGTCACAAGTCACTATTATTTTTTTTCATTTCCAATAGTTCACTTCGCTTGGTTTTCTTAATTTTAAGAATTAATCAAACCTTCAGGCCCAATATGGAAGCAATTCACAATCCTGAACTCCAGCTGGCGTTCGACTTTATTCAATTTACCAACCGAAATGTTTTTCTCACCGGAAAAGCAGGAACCGGAAAAACAACTTTTTTGCATAATCTGAAAAGATCATCCCCGAAAAGGATGATTGTTGTGGCACCCACAGGAGTAGCCGCCATCAATGCCGGGGGTGTCACCATCCATTCATTTTTCCAGCTGGCCTTTCACCCGCATGTTCCCTCATCGCATGAAGAACCATCACAAATTGGGAGATCCCTGGCCAGTGGCAATTTTAAAATGAGCCGTGAAAAAGTGAACATTATTAAAAGTCTGGATTTGCTGGTCATTGACGAAATCAGCATGGTAAGGGCTGATTTGCTTGATGCAGTGGATTCCATACTCCGCAGGTATAAAAATCAGAGTCTTCCTTTTGGAGGGGTTCAGTTGCTTATGATCGGCGATCTTCAGCAGCTGGCGCCCGTGGTAAAGGATGAAGACTGGGAAATACTTGGCAAATATTATCACACGGCGTTTTTTTTCGGCAGCCTGGCCTTGCAGCAAACTGATTATATTACAATTGAACTGCAACATGTTTACAGGCAAAAAGATCTGTCTTTCATTACCCTGCTGAACAAGATCAGGGATAATCAGCTTGATTCAGCAGCCTTGCAGGAATTAAATAAGAGGTATGATCCTGAATTTGATCCGGATTCCAACGGGGGATACATTACTTTAACCACCCACAACGCACAGGCACAGTCGCTCAATGATTCCAGGCTTACAAAACTTCCCGGAAAGGTACAGACGTTCAAAGCAAAAATCAAAGATGATTTTCCCGAATTTGCCTATCCTACTGCTTTTGAACTGCACCTTAAAACCGGGGCTCAGGTGATGTTTGTAAAAAATGACATTTCAAAAGAGAAACTGTATTTCAACGGCAAGATCGGTAAAATTGTGGACATCGACGAGGATGTCATTACGGTGCAGTGTCCGGAGGATGCTGATAATATTCAGGTGGAAAAGGTGGAATGGCAAAACATGAAATACACCCTGGATGATGAAACAAAGGAAATTCAGGAAACAGTAATCGGCACCTTCACCCAGTATCCCTTAAAATTGGCCTGGGCTATTACAATTCATAAAAGCCAGGGACTTACATTCGACAAGGTGATTATTGATGCCAGGGCTGCTTTTGCTCATGGACAGGTATATGTTGCCCTGAGCCGCTGTCGCACCCTGGAGGGAATTGTGCTGAGCACACCGGTTTCCCAGCGCGGTATTATCACTGACCCGACTGTATCCGGATTTGTAGGCGAAATAGAAAAAAATCATCCTGACCAGGATGTATTGAATAAGTCCCGAAAAATATACCAGCACTTTTTGCTCAAGGAGCTTTTTGATTTCAGCACCATTCAGAAACAGGCTTATTACTGCCTGAAACTGGCAAAGGAACACCGGGCCAGCATTCTCGGCAATATGGAATCTGAACTCCTGGCTGTTATTGAGCAAATAAGAAATGACCTGACCGGCGTATCCGATAAATTTTACCCCCAGTTGCACAACCTTATACTATCAGGAGAAAATGCAGAAACCAATCCCTTCCTCCAGGAAAGGGTTTCCAAAGCCTGTTCGTTTTTTACCGGAAAAATAGCGGATTCCATCCAGGAAAAGCTTGAAAAAATCAAATGGGAAAGTGACAACAAGGAAATCCGGAAATCGGTTACAGAAGCCTTGAAAAGGCTTGGGGACGAAATTGCCCTGAAGTATTTGTGCCTTCAAAGTTGCACTAACGGGTTTTGTTATACGCACGTATCTTGAAGCCAAAGCAAAGGCAGCCATTGAAACTCCTCCCGTAAAAGCCAAACCGGCAAAACCTGCAGTGACGATTCGGGCCTTTTACGGCATCCCGGACTGCTTAACAGGCTGAAATTCTGGAGAGACCGTAAAGTGCTCGAAACAAAACTGCCCCCTTACTTTATCCTTCCCCAGAAAACCATGGCAGCCCTGGTGACATTCCTTCCGCAATCGCCCGAAGCAATGGCCAGGATAAAAGGAATGGGAAAAAAGAAATCAGAACAGTTTGGACCCGAATTACTTGAAATAATAAAGGCCTATTGCGCTGAAAATAAAATTGAATCATCCTCTATTCCTCAACCGGTTGAGCGTCATGTTGCCAGAGAAAAAAAAGATACACGGCTGTTGTCTTACAATCTATATAAAGAAGGTAAAACTGTCGAACAAATTGCACGGGAAAGGGACATGGCTGTTTCTACCATTGAAGGGCACCTGGCTCATTACGTAGGCACCGGTGAACTTTCGGTAGATGACTTTGTACCCGCTGATTTAACGGCCCTCATTGCAGAAAACATTGATGATAATGATTTTCGCATGGGACCGGTAAAATCCGCCCTGGGTGACCAGATATCCTGGAGTGAATTACGATATGTGATGAAGCATCTGGAATACCTGAAGAAAACGAATCCGGCCTCATAAATCCTGTTTATCGGCGTGTTTTGCCGGTTCAACGAATAAAATTGGTTACAAAGCGTGCACTTTGCACTTTTGATGTGTAATCAATTAATCCCAAACATCATGAAAACACAAAAATTTCCTGTTTCATTGCACATTAGTGTATTGCTGCTGGCTTTGCTTTTGAATCCTCCCTCGCTTGAAAGAATGACCGGTTCGGTTGATGGCTTCCTGCAGTTTCTCTTCGCCCTCGCATTTCTTCTGGTTATGTTTTATGTCTGTTTTCTCTGGCTTGTGCCTGCTTACCTGGCGGAACGAAAAACCGGTTTATTTGTGCTGATCACTTTTATTGCAGCGAACCTCGTAACATTGGCGGGGTATTCTATCCTGCAGTTTATTCACCTCGGCCTTGCAGATACAACCGATGTTTTCCATTACGGCTTACCGATGCACGTATCCGGATTGCACGCCATGCTGTTTGCAGCCGCCTTTGGATCCTTGTTCCGCGTAGTGTATGAATGGTATCAGAACCATGCCGGCAACAAAAAATAAATAATACCGGAAGATAGCACCGTGTGAGGACAGATTTGTGTAATTTGCGATATGAAGGAAACAACCGGTTACCAAAAAAAGAAAAGCAGGAAAATAAATCTGCTTTTCCACCTTTTTGTACTGAGCCTGGCCATTGTCATTGACCTCCCCCATTCCCTGGCGTCACTGAAAGAACCCGCCGGACTTACTTATTATACGGTTACAAGGATTTTCCCGCTCATCGTATTTTATACCTGTTATTTCTGGATTGTACCTGCATATCTTGCCAGGAAGAAGATCTTTGCCTTTGTCGCCCTGGTTTTCCTGCTTGTCAATGTTGTGACTTTTACCGGATACACCATCCTTCAGATGATGCACAGTGTATTTGACGGAACAGGATTTCACCTGTTTTATAGTCTCAAAATGCACTTTTCAGGGGTAATTGCCATGAGCGTGGCGGCAGGATTTGGGATCGTATTCCGGATTGTGACAGGCTGGTTTGATGAAATGCAGAATACCCGCATTCTCGAACAGGAAAAATTGCGCAGTGAATTGATGCTGTTGAAAGCACAGGTAAATCCTCATTTCCTGTTCAACACCCTCAACAATATTGATTCACTTATTCATACCGACCAGGCAAAAGCTTCCGAAGCCCTCATAAAACTTTCATCCCTTTTGCGATACGTAATTTATGATGCTGTGAAGGATAAGGTTCCCCTCAGGATGGAACTGGAACACATTGAAGGATATATCGATCTTCAGCGGTTGCGCTATATCCGGAACAATTCAATCTCCTTTGAAATAAACGGCGACCCTGACGGAAAAATGATAGCCCCGGTACTTTTCATGCCGTTTATCGAAAATGCCTTTAAACATACAACATCGGAAGGCATTGCCAGGGGATTGGTTGTCACCTTCGACATTCATGAGAATTCGATTGATTTCTATTGTTCAAATTACCTGGCCCAGTTTTCGAATACAGGCACCGGCGGATTCGGGCTTGAAAATGCAAGGAAGCGCCTTGAAATTCAGTATCCGGGACGCTATAACCTGCAAACAGGCAGTTCTGAAGAAAAGTACATAACCACGTTAACACTCAGCATATGACCCTGCGATGCATCACAGTAGATGATGAGCCATTGTCCCTGGCCAAAATCAAAGGCTTTGTTGAACAGGTCCCCTACCTCACCCTGGTTTCATCTTTTTCATCCGCAATAGACGCCATGGCCTACCTGAAAGAAAACCCTGCCGACCTGGTTTTTCTGGATATACAAATGGACAACCTTACCGGTATCCAGATGCTTGAAATCATGGAGCCAAAACCAAGGGTAATCTTAACCACGGCATATGATCAGTATGCCCTGAAAGGTTACGAACTCAACGTATGTGATTATCTTTTAAAGCCCTTTTCTTTTGACCGGTTTTTAAAGGCGGTGGAGAAAGTATATAACCAGTTCAAATCTGCGGCTCCGGTTATTCAGAATGAGGCAAACAATTTCATTTTTATTAAAGCGGAATACAGGCTCGAAAAGGTCAATTTTAATGATATACTGTTCGTTGAAAGTCGGGGTGACTATTTGTACATTGTTTTAAAGCAAACAAAAATTCTTACCCTGATGACAATGAAAAACCTGGTGGACATATTACCCTCCGGTCAATTCATCAGGGTACATAAGTCATATCTTGTGTCGATGGATAAAATCGACGCCATTGAACATGGCCGTATCCGGATAAAGGATGCCATCATCCCCATTGGGGAAACCTACCGGAATGAGGTATGGAAAAGACTGGCACTTTAATTTAAAGGCTTATATATTTGTTTAATATAATACAGATTAAAATTAAACAATATATTTTCGAACATTTTTCATGGAGATATGTTTATTTATGAATTTCAAGTGTTTTCAGCATGAATGCACTTTAAATTTTGTTTAATTTTAATTGTTTTATATTATACAACTTATATTTCCATAGATATGACATTGCTTACTAAATTGAACTGGCGTTATGCCACAAAAAGGATGGATGGAAGCAAAATTTCATCCGAAAAACTTGAGAATATTTTGTCAGCCATCCGGCTTTCTCCATCCTCATTGGGTCTGCAGCCTTACAAAGTGTGGGTTGTTACTGATCCAAAAAAGAGGCAGGAGATTTACGAAAAATCATGCCACCAGCCGCAGGTCCTGGAAGGGTCACATTTGCTTGTATTTGTTGCCCGCAAAGCTTTATTGGATAATGAAATCAATGAATACATCAGCCTTATAGCATCTGAAAGGCAGATACCTGAAGAATCCCTGGCGGGTTTTAAAAATACGATACACGGATTCGCAACTGCCAAACAATTGAATCCGGAGGATTATTCTAATTGGTCGGCCAGGCAGGCATATATTGCTCTTGGTATAGGACTGGCTGCGGCTGCGGATATGGATGTCGATGCAACTCCTATGGAAGGGTTTGATCCGGAAGCGATGGATGAGATTTTAGGGTTAAAAGAAAAAGGATTGCACAGTGTGGTACTGATGATGCTTGGCCATCGAAATGAAAGCACAGATCATCTTGTTCGTGCAAAAAAGGTCAGGAAGTCATCCGAGATGCTGTTCCAGCACGTATAGATCGTTTTCCGTTTTTTGTTATCTTTCCGCTTGTAATCATATTGAATCTTTCTTTATATGATGAACAAGCGGAATTTTGTGAAATTTCCATCAGCCATGATGGTTGTTTGCATGATACTGTTGCTGTCCTCATGCATTAACAGCCATGCCCCCATCAGCCTCCATCCTGAAAATCCGCATTATTTTCTTTTCAGGGGAAAGCCGACCATACTGATAGGTTCTACTGAACATTACGGCGCAGTGCTGAACCTTGACTTCGATTATGTTGCTTACCTGGATGAACTGGCGGCTGCGGACTTAAATATCACCCGGACTTTTTCCGGCATTTATAGTGAGCCCGCCGGCGCATTTGGTATTGCAGAAAATACACTGGCTCCGGATAAAGGAAAACTTATCTGTCCATGGGCCCGAAGCAATGTACCCGGATACGCGAACGGTGGAAATAAATTCGATTTGAATCAATGGGATCCGGCCTATTTCAGCAGACTGAAAGATTTTATCCGGGAAGCGGGACAACGGAATATCGTTGTTGAACTCGATTTATTTTCCAATTTCTATGATACCCTTCAATGGAAACTGAGTCCCCTGTATTTTCAAAATAATATTAACCGGATCGGTAATCTGGAAGATCAGAAAGAAATCCTTTCAATGAAGACACCCTGATATACTGGAAGTTCAGGAGAAAATGGTCAGAAAAATTATTGCTGAACTGAAGGATATGGACAACCTGTATTATGAGGTCTGCAACGAACCCTATTTTGGCGATACTGCCGCTCTGGAGGAATGGGAACAACATATGACCTCCGTGATTGCAGATGCTGAAAAGGATTTTGCACGCAAACATCTGATCTCGCAGAATATTGCCAATGGATACAGCAAAGTTAAGAATCCCAATCCGGCAGTTTCCATCTTTAATTTTCATTATGCCAAACCACCGGTTACGGTCGGTATGAATTATGACCTGAACAAGGTCATCGGCGACAATGAGACCGGTTTCAACGGCATTTCAGATGTACAATACCGCACTGAGGCATGGGATTTCTTTGTAGCCGGAGGGGCCTTATTTAACAACCTGGATTACTCTTTTACGGCGAAGAATGAAAACGGGACATTCAAGGTTGAGAAAGGACAGCCGGGAGGCGGAGGGATCAGCCTGCGTTTGCAGTTCAAGATCCTCAGGCAGGTATTAAGTGAGATCGATTTTCTGAAAATGAGACCCAATGATTCAATCCTTCAGTATGCATTTGCAAAACCGTCCACGGCAAGAGCATTGATCAGTGAGGGAAACCAATACCTCATCTATATCAATAATAAAAAAGCCGATAATGACAGTCTTGACCGGGATGAAAAAACCGTTATATATTTCAATCAAACTTCCAAGAGGAGATTATTCCGCAAAATGGATCAACACACTTACCGGCGAGACGAATTCCTTTTGACATAAAGGAACATGAAGAGGGTGAATTCAAATTGGAAACCCCGGCTTTTAGGGATGATATTGCCCTGATGATAAAGAAATAGGGAATACAGTTCTGCAGTTCTGCGACGTTCTGCGGTTCAAAAGAATTGGAAAATTGAAACCATGGTGACTTTGTGCCTTTATGGCCTTAATCTGGACTTACGGTATTTATAAAAACAAAAATGGGATCTATTCGTTACAAATAGGTCCCATTCACTTCCGGCAACCGAGGTTGCCATCCATGCCAGACTACTGTTATTATGACCGGTTGCATAGGCGGATCGTAGACCTGCTTCTGACAACCCCTGTCTTGCTGCAACACCTTTTACAGTGTTGCTCTGGGACTGTTCACTCGGTCCCCCGGAGGGAACCTTCCTGAACGAAGTACTTTTGAGGGTACTCCGGCTCTTTTAATGCGCAAATCCGAAGATTTGATAAAAACACCATTAGATTCACTTAAGAAAATGATGGTGTTTTCACATTGTAAGAGCAGCCTTTTATCGCTTATCTGGTATACCAAAGATATGTCATATCATGAGGGTCGGCAAGTTTTTCCCTTTGCAGATATAAACACCTTATCCACCGGATTTATGAACAACTGTTCATATCCCCGCACCTATATTCATAATTCCTATCATTTCCATTCGTAGGGATGCCTTCGGCACATAATTCCTTATTTATAAGCATTCTAAATTTTAAAATCTCATTGCCTGATCTTCAAAATACCCCTATTTTTATACTGAATATCCCCGGGCATATTCATTCCTTCCTTAAAAAGAACTGTTTATGAATGTCGAAGCCTTTTATAAAATAACATACGGACTTTTTGTAGTAAGCACAAAAAGTGACGATAAATTGTATGGTTACGTTTCAAATACTGTTTTCCAGGTGACTGCAGAGCCGGCCCGGTTTGCCATTACCTGCAGCAAAAACAACCATACTTCCGGGCATGATACAGCATAGTGGCGTATTTGCCTTTTCCGTTTTGCAGAAGGAAACCAGGCCGGATATCATCGGCACTTTCGGATACCGCTCGGGAAAAGATATAGATAAGTTTGCCAAGTTTAATTTCAGGACGGGTAAAACCGGATCTCCCATCCTGATGGATGATACGGTGGCGTGGTTTGAATGCGAGGTGGAACAAACCATTGATGCAGGTTCACATTTCCTCTTTATCGGAAAGGTAATTGACGGGGATGTTATCGACGCAGGGGCGGAACCCCTGACATATACCTATTACAGGGAGGTGAAGAAAGGAAAGGCACCAAAGAATGCCCCCACCTATATTGATCCGGAAAAGCTCAAAAAACAGGCAGAGGAAGTGGTTTGGGAAAAATATTATTGTACAGCCTGCGGGTATATTTACGATCCGGCAGTCGGTGATCCCGAACATGGAGTTCCTGCCGGAACCCGGTTTGAGGATCTTCCTGATGACTGGGTTTGTCCGGTTTGCGGCACTGAGAAAATTGATTTTGCAAAAAATAATAAATAGCCACAAAGGCACAAAGGCACAAAGAATAGATTATAAAGCTCAACATTATAAACACTTAGTGTCTTTGTGACTTCGTGGCAAAAAAATATCGAGTGACCTCGTGGTTTAAATTTTAAAACACTCACAATTTAAATATATCATTATGGAAAAAAGTTTAAAAGGCACCAGAACCGAGCAGAATCTGCTCAAGGCTTTTGCAGGTGAATCGCAGGCCAGGAACCGGTATGAATTTTTTGCGTCGGCAGCCCGGAAAGAGGGATATGAACAAATTGCAAATATCTTTCAGGAAACTGCCAGCCAGGAAAAGGAACATGCAAAAAAATTCTTCAGTTTTCTTAAGGGAGGAGTTGTTGAAATAACAGCTGCCTATCCTGCCGGAGTAGTAGGAACCACCAAAGAAAACCTCAAAGCTGCCGCTGAAGGCGAGAATGAAGAATGGACACTGCTTTACCCGCAATTCGCAGAAATAGCCAGGGAAGAAGGGTTCCCTGAAATTTCAACTGCATTTAAAATGATTGCCAAAGGTGGAAACCGAGCATGAAAAACGTTATTTAAAACTGTTACAGAATATTTCTGAGGATCTTGTCTTCATGAAAAAAGGCAAGGTTTTTTGGAAGTGCCTGAACTGCGGCTATATCTACGAATCAGAAAAAGCCATGGAAGTCTGCCCCGTCTGCCAGCATCCAAAGGCCTTTATGCAGGTGAAGGAAGAAAACTATTAAGATACGCTTTAGGCTTTTGTACAATTGAAAAAATGCCGGACATGTTAACAGTCCGGCATTTTATTAGTATCCAAAATATATTTTATTTTGACGCAGGCAACAGTACTTTATCGATGGCATGAACAACACCGTTAGTACCTTGCACATCAGCTAAAATCACTTTTGTAGAACCGTTAAGCGTAACAGAAGAACCTACATTCACCGACAGGGAGCCATTCAGTGTGTTTACATCACCGGTAGTAAGTTGAGTGGAAAGCACATTACCACTTACAACATGATATAAAAGAATTGGAGTAAGTTGTTCCTTGGTAAGATCTGCTATACCCGAAACACCTAATTGTGTAAATAATGCTTCAAATGCCGCATTGGTCGGTGCAAAAACAGTAAATGGACCTGTTCCGCTTAATGTTCCTGCAAGGTCAGCTTTTACAACTGCTTCAACCAATATGCTAAATGAGGAGTTATTCACGGCGAGCCCAACCACGGTAGGGGGAAGCAAGACCTTATCAATAACATGAATGACACCATTACTTGCCATAATATCTGCTGTTGTAACGGATGATGAACCATTTAGCCTGACATTTTGCTTATCTACCTCAAGGGAAATCCTGGTTTGATCGGGCCCCGAACTCAGCGTATTCACATAACCATCCGTCAGATCAGTAGATAAAACCTTTCCGCTTAATACATGATAAAGCAAGATCGGTTTCAGGGTTTCGGCTGAAAGATCATCGAGACTCGAGATCCCAAGATCTGCGAGCAAACTGGCAAAGGCTGCATTGGTCGGAGCAAAGACGGTAAACGGTCCAGCACCCTGAAGAGTATTAGCGAGACCGGCCTTATTAAGAGCGGCAACCAATATGGAAAAATTAGGATCAGCAGATGCAACATCAACAATATTCTTTGTCTGCATTATGTCCTTCGACTCATCATCCTTGCTGCAGGAAGATACAACAAACAAGAGAGCCAGGGATGCGGCAAACATAAGTCGGTAAATTAATCTAGCGTTTTTCATAGTTTTTTGTTTTATACATTTGTTATAGAAACAAACATAGAAATATTTTGTTCAACTTTTTTATGTCTTTTATTAAACATTTTAACAATCTAACCGAAAAATATTATAAAGAATATAGATTAGAAATTATTTTATATAACACATTTTTAATTTATTATAATCAATAATTAAAAACATAATATAAATAGAAAAAATTGCCTATTACAGTTTATGTTTATTTATTTATCATATATATTAAACATACATGAAAGGAAGGGTGATTTGTCTTCAGCTAATCAAACAATGTGCAGTTTTATCATTCACTGTGATGTAATGTGATGTTTTATTGATTACATTCTCTAAATTTGCAGACTCATTGATGATATAGGCAAGTAAGCACTAAAATATAAGTACATGACAAAACTCAACATGCAGGATTGGAAGCATCAGCTGATGAACCAGGCAAACAAGCCGGCGATGCCAATTATGACCCACCCGGGTATTGAACTGATCGGAAAAAGAGTGATTGATGCTGTCACTGACGGCGAAATTCAATATGAAGCTATCAGGGCTGTTGCAGAAAATTACCCTGTAGCCGCATCCACAATGATCATGGATCTCACAGTGGAGGCGGAGGCTTTCGGATGCCGGATAAACTTCTCCGATCATGAAGTACCTTCTGTTTCAGGCCGACTGGTAAATAATTATGGATCGGTCAGCAAATTAAAGGTGCCATCACTTTACCAGGGAAGGGTACCTCAATATTTAAAGGCAGCCCGACTTGCCGCGGAAGGAATAACCGACAGGCCGGTATTTGGCGGTTGCATCGGCCCTTTTTCCCTTGCCGGGAGGCTGTTCGACATGACTGAAATCATGACGGAGATTTTTCTTGTGCCTGAAACAATCGAGGCCCTGCTTAAAAAATGCACAACCTTTCTTCTAAGCTATGTCAGGGAAATGAAAAATATCGGGTTGAATGGCGTCATCATGGCTGAACCTGCAGCCGGACTGCTCGATGAATCTTTGTGCGACCGGTTTTCTTCAGCCTTTGTAAAACAAATTGTAGAAAAAGTACAGGATGACCATTTCCTCTTCATACTGCATAATTGCGGAAACCATGGTCATGTTACCCGGTCGATGATCAGAACGGGGGCCGGAGGGACTGCATTTCGGCAACAGCATGGATATGAAACGGGCTCTAAAGGAAGTACCGGACAACATCCTGGTATTCGGAAATATTGATCCGGTCAGCATGTTTAAAAATGGCAAAACCCTGGCGATTTAGGCCAAATGACATCTGATTTGCTTGAAATTGCAGCAGATCATCCGAATTTTGTTTTATCCACCGGATGTGATACTCCTCCGGGTGTTCCCAAGGAAAATATCAGCGCCTTTTTTGAGGCGGTTACAAATCATTCAATTGCCATGCTGTAATGTGATGTTTTGTGAAATTCATTTTATATCTTGTACTCACATTTATGACAGGAATAAATGAATACCTCTTTCGTCCCTCTTTACAGGAAACTATTCGATTATTACAAAGGAAAGATTGTAGCCCAGGAAATAAAACCGGGTCACCAGATTGATTCGATAACACGGATCATGCAAAAGCATAAGGTTTCCAGGGAAACTGCCAAACTTGTCCTGAAAATGCTGATCGATGAAAGATTGATCATTTCAAGGGCAGGAAAAGGATCCTATGTTGCACCGCTGGCCGACACAAAAAGGATTTGGGGCATGGTCCTTCCCTTCTACTCCTCAAACATGGAACAACTCATTAATTTTCTGGGGGACGAGGCACAAAAAAACGGACGCCAGTTAACCTATTTTTTCGGCTATAATAATCCGGAAGAAGAAATGAGACTGGTGGGAACGATGATCCTGGAAGGATATGAAGCTGTGATTGTTGTGCCAAACAATGACGAATCCCTCACTGCAGAATTCTACCGGAAGCTATTTGTCGGAAACACCATGGTTGTGCTTGTAGACAATACCATGTCGGGTTCCTATTTCAGGTATGTGATACAAAGCTATGACCTTGGCGTAAAAAGAGCAATCGACTACCTTGCTGATATTACCCGGAATAATTTATTGCTGGTTAAAAACGAAACCTGGAAAGGCAGAAACCTGCTGTATGAATTCATGGAGCAAACTTTTACAAATATTATCTCAGCCAATTATCCAAATCGAAAAGTATTTGTAATTTCAAACCTGAATGAATTTAGTCCGGAATATATACATAAAAATACCATCGGAGGCGTGTTATGCTGTTCTGATACAGATGCAGTAAGGGTTATTGGCCGTTTGCAGAAGCAACATATAGCCATTCCGGGAGAAATATCCATTGTAAGCTATGGCAATACGGAACTGACTGAATTTTTTAATCCTGCCATCACCGTGATCGATTGCGGATACAAGGATATGGCGGCACAAACTGCCCTGCTGATCCAAAAAGGGAAAAAGGCAGGTCCATTTGAACAGCATATTATTTTACCAAAGCTCATCGTACGAAATACATAAACCAATAAAATACAAAACCTTTAAAAAAATATCCTATGAGTGAAATTATTGAACAAATTGCCCATTGTATCGAATTTGGAAAAATCAATACTGCTTCTCCATATCCTCCCGATATGCGTGGACAGGAAGGTGCCGATGAACTTACAAAAAAGGCCCTTGCACAGGGTGAAGATGCCGGGAAAAATATTAAACGAGGGCATGGTAGCCGGTATGGAAAAAGTGGGTAAAAAATTCTCCGAAAACAAGGTGTTTGTTCCGCAAATGCTGATGTCGGCCAAGGCCATGAGCACTGCCATGCAACATATCAAACCCTATTTCCTGTCGGGTAGTGTGAAAAGAAAGGGAACTATTATTATCGGAACCGTAGCAGGTGATTTGCATGATATCGGAAAGAATCTGGTAGGTATGATGTTTGAAGGTGCAGGTTGGGAAGTGATTGACCTGGGAGTGGATGTAAATGCCGAGAAATTTGTGGCAGCCCTGAAGGAAAAACCGGGTAGTTCCGTTGGCTTGTCGGCTTTACTGACTACCACCATGGTGCACATGGAAAACATTGTGCAGGAAATCAGAAAGATGGCCCAGTGATACAAGGATTCTGATCGGTGGTGCACCTGTTAATATGGAGTTCTGCAAGAAAATCGGTGCAGACTATTATTCACCCGATCCGCAGGGCGCTGTAAGCTACCTGAATCAGCAGGTAGCCTGATTATTCAATAATGCCCCAATCATCATTTCTCAGGGTGAGGGTGGTGATCAGGTTGATGCTTTCGGGCGGAAGCACTATAATTCGTGGTTGCTTTTCCGTATGCTCAATGGCCTTTGGATTTAATTGAAAATCAGGATCTGTAGCAAGAATTTCGGTCACCTGGTAAAGGTTGTAAGCCAAATGGTCCTCAGCACCCAAAAAGGAAAGGGAGATGCGTATAGGACGCTTTTCATTATTGACAAACAGAACCCCGATACTCCCGTTCCGGTTTCGGAATGCAGTGAGCTTAACCCCGTCAATACACATATTTGTCTGCCAGAAAATCAGATCCGGATACTTTCCAATGAAACGGCTCAGCATGGCAAATCCATAATAGGCGGCCGGCTCAGGATCTATTTTCCTGAGGTACTGTTTCTTTTCCCTGTCCCAGGTATGGATTAGCTGCCACTGTCCATCCAGATCACCGCGGTTAACAAAACTCCACCGGTTAAAAGCATCGGCTCCCATATTCATGCTCCGCACAACATCTGATGCATTGGAAAGTGAAGCTGCAAAACTTTTTGGTCCGGGATTTGATCCGCCCCACCCCAGTTTCATGTTTCCAAATTCTGACAGAAAGAAGGGTTTATTATGCTGATGAGCCCAGGTAGCCCAGTTATGAATTATTTCTTCACCATCGTAATCAATTCCCCCGTAAGAATGTATATCATAGGCGCCCACATAGGGATTAAAATCAATTTTCGCGGAATCAAAAGGAGGAAGGTCGGTCCAGTCTGGCCCGGAAAGGGGAATGAGTATACCTTTTGCATCCAGTGTTTCCCGCACTTTTTTCCAGGCGCTTGTCACCGACCCTGATCCGCTCCCATAGCTCCACCAGTACCCCCATGTTCCACCGGGAGGTTCATTGGTTATGCAAAAGTATTTTATGCAGCTGTATTTCCGGGTAACCGTCAGGTATTGAAGGAGGGTGGCAATGCCTTCGGCATAATCATCAAGTGAACGGGGTGCACTCAGCAATGGATGCACTCCGGGATAACTGTTCCAGGCCACATCTCCCCACATTTGCTGAAGAAATACATCAGCATGGTTTGCTTCACACCAGTCAAGTATCTTGTACAATGCCTGCATTTCTTCATTCTTCCAGTCGAATACATTACGGTCGGGTTCATACATGCGCTGGCTCAGTTCAACCCGCAGAAAATCCAGTCCCAGCCACCGTGCATGATTGCATATCTGATGCCACGCGGCCGTATCCGTAACAGGGGGATTACCTCCAAAACCGCTTCCGCGCGGATTTACGTAGCGAACCGGGTAATCATATTTTTCATTATCAAGCGGAATTTCCCTGCTCATCGAATGCCATGACGCCCCAATGCCACCTTGCATATGCGAAACCACAACCCCGGCATCGATGGTTACCTGCTGTTCCTGCATTTGTCCAAATACAGGCGCAATTACAACTGCCAGGAATAAAAACAATATTATTTTAAAGGACCGGAATGCTATCATGATGAATATTTCCAGGATGAATGTATAAAGATAGTGAATTCTAGGCTATTAGGCTAGGTTAGGCTGATTAGGGGCTTAGGGGCTTAGGAAAGAAATATTTCCTTATATTTGATCTCTGTATGAAAGAACTAACCGTAATATTCTTCTGCACGTTTAAATTTGCCGCCACCTTCCCGGTGGCCATTTACCTGGTTAAAATGACTCCTGTGGAAACCCTTCTATATACAAACACAGGTGGTATTCTGGGAACCTATTTATCCATGTACTTGTCCGAATTTCTTATCAGGATGTGGAATAAATACTGGCCTCAAAGTCTGAAGAGGGAAAGAAAGAAAAAGAAGGTATTCACTGCCAGAAACAGAAGAATTGTCAGAATAAAAATGAGATACGGACTATGGGGCATTGTAATACTTAGCCCTGTTCTTTTATCCATACCCCTTGGTTCTTTCCTTATGGTAAAATATTATGGCTTGAAAATGAAAAACATGGGCTGGCTCCTGGCCGGACAATTTGCCTGGTCTCTGATTTATATTTTGTTTTATTTCTATGTTAAGACCCTATTATTAATGGTGAATGGTGAATGGTGAATGGTGAATAGTGATTAGTGAATAGTAGTCTGGCGAATCGTGTAGTCGAAGTCTGCAGTCGTGCAATCATTCAATAGTTCTACGTCACATCATTCCTCATTCATCATTCATCATTCCTAATTCATAATTCCTAATTCATAATTCCTAATTCATAATTCCTATTTTTTTGATTTTCAAGAACATTTATGTTATTCATATGTTAAAAGGTACAATCAAATGTTAAATAAGATTAACACCTCTTTTATTCCCTTATTCACATTTTTAATTAAAATTTTAACTCTATGAAAACATCCTTCCGAATCCTTTTATTTGTATGCATTCTGGCAATTACTGCCGGAACAGGTTTTGCCCAACCTGCAGATCAGCCGGGCTATCTTACCGTAACCACTGTCCATTGGAATCTGAATAACAAGGACTTTTCAATGGACAAATGGAAAGCCGTTGAGAAAGAATACTTTGACAAGGTTACCAGCAAAAACGAATACATAGTAGGTTCACTGGTGCTGATGCATTATTTCACAGCAGATAATACCGAACTTAAAATTGTTAATGCCTATAGTTCATGGGAAAACATTGAAAAGGCTGAAGAGCGCAGCAACGAACTGGCCAAAGCGGCATGGCCCGATAAGGATCAGCGCACGGCATTTTTTAAAACCCAGTCGGCTTACTATACCAATTTTCATTCCGACGAAATTTATTCCAATCTTTCCTATGTAAAACCCCTGGCAGCGAAATCCACCGAGCCTCTCATTTATTATATAATGGTCAGCCAGCAGGCTTTTCCGGAAGGCGGAACACAAAAGGAAGCCGGCGAATTAATGGCTGAATATACGGACAAGGTGATCAACAAAAACCCTAATATTCTTGCCTATTATCCTTCAAGACATGCCTGGGGAGCCAACAGCCAGGATTTTGTACAGGCTTTTGTGGTTAAATCTTTTGAGGATGTGGTAAGGGCCCTGGATGCTGACACCCAGCTTGAGAAGTCAGCCTGGCCGGATGAGACAGCCCGTAAAGATTATTTTGCCAAAAGAAACAAATACTTCACCGGTCAGCATGCTGATTACATTTATACCAGCGTTCCTGAACTCACCAAGTAATAGGTTGTTGTAGGTTAATTAGTCAATTGCAGCTGGGGCGTCCATAAATGGCCGCCCCTTCTGTTTCATTGATTAAAGATTACTCCCTGGCAACCCGTAAAGCACAAGGAACTTCACCTCTGCATCTCTCCCTCTCATCTCTCATCTCTCACCTCTGTCCCCGGTCACTTTCAGTCCATTTCCAATATTATTCCTATTTTTACCGTAATGCTTTTACCCAACAGGAACTAATAAACAATGATAGTAGCCGGTATTGACATCGGAGGCACAAAATGTACTATAATACTGGGGGAAATTGATCTGCAGGCCGAACCCGTGGTGATTGGAAAATCTGTTCTCCAGACCAGGGAATATCCCGATCCGTATAAAATGATCGATCGGATGAAAATCAGAATTGGAACAGATTACTTGCCTTTCATAATATTGAACTTTCCTCGCTGAAGTCAATCGGTATCAGCTGTGGAGGTCCCCTGGACAGCAACTTCAGGGGTCATTCTTTCACCGCCCAATCTCCCGGGATGGGATCAGGTTCCTATCGTAAAACTGATGAACAATGACTATAGGATCCCCGTTGCCATCCAGAATGATGCCAATGCATGTGCCCTGGCAGAATGGAAATATGGAGCGGGCAGGGAAGTAAAAATATGGTCTTTATCACTTTTGGAACCGGCTTAGGTGCAGGGATGATCCTGAATGGAAAGCTGTATTCCGGAACAAATGACAATGCCGGGGAAATTGGCCATATCCGTCTGGCCGAAATTGGACCCGTTGGATATGGCAAAGCAGGTTCTTTCGAAGGATTCTGCAGCGGTGGCGGACTTGCCCAACTGGCATCGGCGTTTGCGCTGCAAAAATTACAGTCAGGAGAGAAAGTCGGATATTGCCGATCGGTCAGTGATCTTTCATCCATCACGGCACAAACAGTTGCCCGATATGCAGAAGAAGGAGATATAACGGCCCTGGAGGTATACCGGATGTCAGGCACCTACCTTGGCAGGGGTCTTTCTGTTCTCATCGACATCCTCAATCCTGAACTCATTGTAATTGGCAGCATTTATGAACGTGCTGAGAAATTGCTGAAAGAATCCATGCTGGAAGTAATCCGGAAGGAAGCACTTTCCATTTCAGCTCAAGTATGTAAAATAGTACCTGCACAATTGGGAGACCGGATCGGCGATATTGCATCCCTTTCTGTTGCAGGAAATGCTTTAATATAGAATATTAAATTAAATCAGAATGTACAATAAGGTACCTTTCAGCGAGCTTGATAACCGGTTAAAGAAATTCAGGTCCATAATGGATTTGCAAAATCCCGACTGGGAAATGGCTGTCGTTTTCAGTAAAATAAACCTGTATTATTTTACCGGAACCATGCAGGAAGGTATGCTGGTGATTCCCAGGAAAAGTGACGCGGTTCTGTGGGTAAGAAGAAGCTATGAACGGGCTGTAAATGAATCTTTTTTCCCCCTGGTCAAACCCATGGATTCTTTTAAGGACGCTGCAGCCGAATATCCCAAAATGCCGGCCTCCGTTCATATCGAAACCGAATTTATTCCCATTGCCTTTCTTCAAAGGTTCCAAAAGTATTTTCCAATCCGGAACGTATTATCACTTGATTTCCAGATAGCATCCGTAAGGGCTGTTAAAAGCATGTTTGAACTCGACCTGATGAAAAAATCAGGAGAATTGCACCGCAGGATCTTGGAAGACTGGATACCCGGCATTCTTCATGAAGGAATGAGCGAAGTTGACCTTGCGGGCGCCTTGTATGCTGAAATGCTTCGTGCAGGTCATCACGGAGTGGCCCGGTTTGGAATGTTCGATACAGAAGTTGTATTGGGACATATCGCATTTGGTGAAAGCAGCTTATACCCTACCAGTTTCAACGGTCCTGGCGGCAACTATGGCATGGGACCCGCCGTTCCCGGCATTGGCAATCGTAAAGCATTGCTGCGGAAGGGAGACCTGGTATTTATTGACATTGGCTTTGGCGTTGAAGGGTATCACACAGATAAAACCGAGACTTACGTCTTTGGAAAAGAACCGGAACCACGCCGTTACGATGGAACACCAGGTTTGTGTGGATATCCAGGACCGAATGGCAGAGCAATTAAGGCCGGGCGCAATACCTTCAGCAATATATGAAAATATTATGAGCAGCCTGGATCCCGATTTTCTTAAAAATTTCATGGGATTTGGCAATCGACAGGTCAAATTTCTCGGACATGGAATTGGACTTGTGATTGATGAAATTCCTGTCATTGCGCGTGGTTTCGATGCTCCCCTGCAGGAAAACATGGTACTTGCCCTGGAACCCAAGAAGGGAATCGAGAACTTCGGAATGGTAGGAATCGAAAATACCTTTATTGTAACACCGCAGGGAGGACAATGCATCACTGGATTCAGCAAGGGACTGATTCCGGTTTTGTGAATCCCATAATTTTCCTTATATAATCGGAATTTCCCTTGTTTGTGAGCATTTCCAGCAGGGTAAAGGCTACTTCCATCGCTGTGGAAGGATTCCAGGAAGTAATTATGTTATCATCGATGACTATGGGTTCGTTTACTACATTTACACCATATCCTCCAAGGGTTTGCTGCCGGATTGGTTTAAGATTATAGGTTGTTCCTTTCTTGTTCACTAGAATTCCGCTTTTACCTAAGGGCAGAGAGCCCACACAGATGGAGGCTATTATTTTATTTTCGTTTTTAAATTCACGGATTATATGAAGAAACCTTTCATCATAGGCCTCCCTGTAGAAATCATATTCTTCAAATCCACCCGGAATGGCAATTGCATCAAAAGAACGTATATCGATCTCATCCAATAGATAATCTACTATGAAACCTTTGATTAAATGAACTTTTAATTACTTTTTTTAATCCACAGCTAAATAGTTCCGTAGAATGATCACCATCAACGAGGTTCCATCCGATCACATCAATAAAAACGCTGGCTTCAAAAGTTTCGAAACCTTCAGCCAACAACAAAAGGACCTTTTTCATAAGCAGATTTGTAAAATTACAGCCTAATAATTTTAATCTACATTTTCCCACCACCGGGAAAATTTCTGATCAGTTGTCTTTAAGATATACAGCCTCACCGATCATGGGTGTAATTAAGGAAATACCGGATTTTTCACAATTTTTCGTGATGGTTGCCAATGGTTCGTCCCATGGATGGTTCGCCAATGCAAATTTAGAGGAATGGACAGGCAGAAGTCTTTTGGCGTTCAAATCCTTGAAAGATTTCAGGACATCCTCCGGCAGTTGGTGAATATATCTCCAGTTTTTATTGTACTGTCCGTTTTCCAGTATGGCCAGATCAAATGGTCCAAATGTCTTTCCAATCTCTGAAAAGTGTTTGTCATATCCCCCATCCCCGCCTATATAAATATTCATTGTCGGAGTTCTAAATGCAAAAGAGACCCACAGGGTTTGATTTCGCTTCAGACCGCGCCCCGAAAAGTGCCTGGCGGGAACAGCGTTAACAACAAAGCCACTGTCCAACACCAACTGTTCATTCCAATCCATTTCTGTAATGACATTTTTATCGAAGCCCCAGTATTCAAAGTCCTCGCCAATGCCAAGACCACAGATTACCTTCCCGATTTTCGCTTTTAGCTTCATGATCGTCTCATGATCGAGATGATCCCAGTGATCGTGCGAAATAAAGAGGTAATCTATCGCGGGAATATCATCCGCAGTAAAGGGGTTAGTTCCTTTAAATGCTTTGACTGAACTGGAAAAAGGTGAGGCATTGCCGCTAAATACCGGATCCACCAGGATTCTTTTGCCATCAATCTGCATAAAATAGGAGGAATGCCCAAACCAAACCAATATATCCTTGTCTCTTTCCAGGTGGATGAGATCAGTTTTGATCGATGGGATCTCCCCGTTTGGTGTAATCCTTACTTTTCTGCCAAAAAAGAATTCCCTGCTAACTTCCATAAAACCCACACCTTCCGTTAACACCGGTGTGTAACTTTGATTTTGAAAGGAACCCTTTTTATAGTTTGGCGACATTCTGATTCGTTCCAAACGGGCACCAGAAGGCAATTTTCCAAATTTTGCCTGTTGCAGGGTTACTAAAGCTACAAATGAAAATAGGAATGCTATTGAAACTACAATGTACATAACGAGTTTCATTTAAAATTTAATTTCTTCACGTATTCTCACACCTACTAACATATAATAGGAAAGAATTCTTCTATGTAAAGTACTTTTTTTGATATGATATATAATTTTAAAAATAACAATCCATTCAGCTAATGATATATTTACTCAGGTGAGATTGACTGCAGGACGACTGCAGCTATGACTGCAGGACTGCACTGCTGACTACCTGCAAGAACTGCAGAACCGCAGAACTGCAGAACTGCAGAACTATTCCTCCCAGATTGAATTCAATTTCCATATTGAAAGGTTCCTGATCCTTGCACTGCCCCGGGAAGTCAAAACCGAAATTCCCGTGGAATTCATACTGAATGGCAGTACATTACTGAAACAGGCTCTCCCGTTTATATATGCTTCTCCAACGTTGCCGTCGACAAAAAGATGGACTGTCAGGGATTTTTCGCCCGGATTTAAATGAAATTCTGCCTCCTTGTCGCCAAATATCAGTTGTCCCTTATCTGCATCATACCCCAGCTTAATAAATTTCTCACCATTCTCACTTCGTCCTATTCTCACCTCAATCTGTGAAAGCTTATCCGCTTCCACTTCCATCAACATTTCATAATGCAGGCCAAAAGCGGGCTGTATTACTATTTCATTGTCCCTGATTCAATTTAAAATCCTTTTTTACCTGTTCATTATACCGCAATTCCCTTAATTCAGGAATAGGTTCATATCGCAGGTCACCATCGTCGCCGAGTGTAACCACCCTGGGAATTGAAAGACTTCCCCACCAGCCGGCCTGTGGTGGACGGTCAGCCATGATCCAGCCCCAGAGAATCCTTCGTCCGGCTGGGATCCATAAAGCTATTGGGTGCATAATATACTGTGGGACCTCCTAAATCAACCGGCTTCCACACTCCAGGTGTAAACCGGTTATTAGTGTAAGTGCCGGTTGAATATTCAACCATGGCACGCAGTCCGGGCTGGTTGGAATATAAGGGAGAAACAATCAGTACATGCTTGTTTCCGAGCGGAAAGAACGTTGGGCATTCCCATTGTATGCAGAGTTCTCCCATTCCTGTGCAAAGAGGACCGAGAAACTCCCATTTGTGAAGGTCACCCGACTCATACAGCAATACGGTTCCTCCTGTTTTTTGAAATGCAGAACCCACCAGCATCCGCCATTTGTCTCCTTCACGCCACACAAACGGGTCACGGAATCCCATCACGCATCCCTTCAAGTGAGGGCGGTGCAGAGAGAACCGGATTGGAAGGATCTTTGGTCCAGGTGCGCAGACTATCATAACTCATGGCCAGGCATTGGGTTTGTGGATTGACACCCGTATAGATGATAGTAGGCACGCCATTGTGAATCACGCATGATCCTGATGCAATGGCTTCTGAATCATATGTTCCCGGTATAGGAGCCAGTGCAATGGGCAGATGGTACCAGTGCACCATATCCTTGCTGGCTGCATGGCCCCATACAGGCTTATTATGGACACTGTCTCCCCAAAAAGGGAGGTGCTGGAAGAAAATGTGATATTCACCGGCAAAATAAACCGGACCGTTCGGATCGTTAATAAACCTCGACGAGGCAGTAACATGATAGACAGGTCTGAGGGAATCCTGTTCTGCGATCAGATTCGTGCGTTCAACGGATGCACTGGCCGCGGCCAATGCTGAAACGTGCAATTTCAGTGCTTCTTCAGCAGTCTGTCCAAAGCAGGATGCTGCCATTCCTGTCAGGAGAAATGATACAGAACAAATAAATAAATTTTTAGCTATTCATCTGGCAAAATTGTATAATTCAAACGAGGCGGGTTCACAATTTTAATACAGCAATATAGGAATAAATGCTTTCTTGCCAGCCTTAAAATTTGCAGTAGTTGTAGATCTTATTGAATAAAACATTTATGTTCACCGGCTTGGTCATATACTCATCGCAACCGGCCTGGTATGTCTGTCTGATCTCGGATTGATTGGCAAATGCCGATTGGATAATAATGGGCGTTTTAGGCCTGATTTGTTTAATTAACCGGGTTGCTTCAATGCCGCCCATAACGGGCATTTTAATATCCATTAAAACAAGGTTGATATTTGATTGATTTTTTATCATATCCACTGCTTCCTGCCCGTTTCGTGCCCGGTAGGTAATTATGTTTTTTAATTTCAATGATTCTCTTAAAAGTACATAGCTTATTTCATCATCTTCAGCAATGAGAACACTGATGCAGGGAATTATTCCCTGGATTTCCTGGGATACATCCCGGGATTCAACAGAGGCTTCCGGAACCCTGGAAAAATGGGAATTAAAAGGCAGGGTGAAAAAGAATACGGATCCCTTCCCCTGTACTGAATGTGTACCTATCTTCCCTCCAAGCAGTTCCACATAGGCCTTTGATATTGAAAGTCCGAGACCGACGCCTTCAATTTCACTGGAATTTTCACCTTGTCTGAAGCGTTCAAAAACCTTTTCCTGCAGTTCTGTTTTAATGCCAACGCCTGAGTCCTTAACGTAAAAATACAGATGCGAAATGTCCTTCAGGTTACAGCCAACTTCAATGAAACCCCCGCTCTTTGTAAACTTAAGTGCATTTTTTATCAGATTGACAAGAACCTGGGCAAGTTTTGTTTTATCGGTTTCAATAAAAAATTCATACGGATGGTAATTCCACATTTAGTCTCAGGTTGATTCCTCTTTTTTCTGATTCCGGAGTAAAAAACAACACTAATTCATTGAGCAAGGCATTAACCTCGGCCAGTTCCTTTCTGGCTTCTACCTGTCCTGCTTCAATCCTGGAAATATCGATCAGGTCATTAATGATGTCGAGCATTCGTTTTCCGCTTTGTTCAATCGCTTCAATGTATTTTTTATGGGATTCTTCAGAAAGCTGAGGTATTTTAAGCAGATCAGCAAATCCAAGGATCCCGTTCATGGGAGTTCTGATCTCATGACTCATATTGGCCAGAAATACGGATTTAAGCCGGTCACTTTCTTCCGCCTTTTCTTTTGCTTTTTTCAGTTCATCTTCAGTATGCTTTAATTCTGTGATATCCGTGAATGTAGTAAACACCTGGTATGGTTTTGTATCGCTTCCCCTGAACTGGGGAATGGCATTGATCAGCAACCAGGTATATTCTTTTTTTTGTGGATGAAAAACTCCCATGATTGTATCCTTTACCGGCAGACCGGTGCGAAGGGCCACCACAGCAGGATGTGTCTCACCCGGAAAAGCGCTGCCATCTTCATGAATTGACTGCCACTGGGGATCAAAAGAGGTGGTTTTTTTCATCTGTTCAAGCGTAAGTACCGACTATTTTTTCTGCTGCCGGATTAGCAGAAATGATCGCACCCTGTTTATTTTGATAAACAACTCCCTGGGCCATGGTTTCGAATAGTATCCGGAATTTCTTTTCATTTTCACGGCTTTTCTGAAAGTTGGTCCAGTCTCTCAGATTACGCTTAACAACATGATCAATGTTTTTAAAAACTTCAGGAGATTTTACTATATAATCCAGGGCTCCTGATTTGATTGCTTTGACAGCCATTTCCTCATCCCCGTAGGATGTCATTACCAGCACAGGCCATACCTGGCTTTCCAGATTTCCACTGAGTAACGCAAATGCAGTACCATCGGGCAGGTTTAAATCGGCAATGACAAGATCAGGTGTGATGTCTGAAACAAGCCGGTCAAATTCCTTCAAAGAGGAGGCAAGATGGCAATCAAATTCGGCAATGGACAATGACCGACGGATCGCTTCGGCATGTGCAGGTTCATCTTCAAGGATGACCAGCATATATTTATCCTTATTTTTCATTGCAGGGAGGATATTTATTCCAAACCATCCAGTAAAAGCCAAAGGCTTCGATCAATTTTGAAAATTTATTGAAATCGATTGGTTTTACCAGGTAACTGTTTACATTCAAATCATAAGCTCTTGATATATCTACTTCAGCCTCTGATGTGGTAAGAATAACAGCCGGAATACGCCTAAGGTATTCTACAGCCCTTATTTTTTCAAGCACTTCCAATCCATCAACCTTTGGAAGCCGCAGATCAAGGAGAATCAAATGCGGAAGCGGAGATAATTCGGGATCAGCATATTCTCCCTGTCTGAATAAATAATCCAGGGCCTGCTGTCCATCCCATAAATGTATGATCCTGTTCATCATGCGATTCTTCGCAAAATTCCTCAGTGCAATATCCGCATGAGCCGGATCATCTTCTATAAAAAGAATAATAAGGGGTTCTCCTGTTTCCATTTTAAAATTTATTTAATAATCCGGGTACCCTCCAGGGTAAAATAAAAGGTAGTGCCTTTGTCAATCCCTTCGGAAACGAACCAAACTGAACCACCATGCACTTCCACAATTCTCCTTACGAGGGCTAATCCTATTCCTGTTCCTTCCGTGTTATTATCCAGTTTTTCGAATAAACCAAATATTCTGTGGGTATACCTTGGATCAATTCCCAGTTCCGTTATCCCTCACATACAGGATGATGGCATTGTTTTTTTCTTCATCCAAAAAAGATCCGATTTCAATGAAGGGTTCCGGCTGACTGCCCATGAATTTTGCCGAATTGTCGATCAGGTTCTGATACAACTGAACAAACCTTTGCATATGGCCGTAAAGCATGACAGGCGGACCGGTGAATATTATTCTGATCCTGTTTTTGTCAATTCTTCCTGCCACCAGGTCAACGGCTGATTCAACAACAGTCTTCAGCGGAACCTCAGTTTTTGCCTTTTCTTTTCTGCCTATTCTTGAAAGTTCAAGAAGTTCATCAAGTAACTTGCCCATCTTGTCAGCAGCATTCTGAATATAATTGATGTCCTTATTCTGTGCATCCTTGTCCCCGCTTCCAATGTCTTCTTTCAGATAAGATGTAAATGCCTGAATTGTAACCAATGGACTTTTCAGATCATGTGAAACAGAATATATAAACCGGGTAAGCTCCTCATTCTTCTGATTGATCTCCTGTTCTATTCTTTTTTGCTCTGTAATATCCTCAAATACGGTAGCAAACTGGCCTTTTTTGGGTGAAACCACATTAATAACAAAAAATCTTTTCATGTTGGGAAAAAAGGTTTCAAACCGGTATGGCATTCTGGATTTTGCTACTTCAGCATATTCCTTCAGATAGGGTGCTGTTTTAGTACCGTAAAGTTCCGTCGCCAGGGTTCCCCTGGCTTTATTCATGTCAATACCTGTATGTTCCGTGAAGGCCGGATTACAATCAATAATTTTATAATTAACCGGAACATTTTCTTCATAAATCATCTCATGAAGAGCAACCCCTTCTGTAACGTTCTCAAAAAGCAGCCGGAATCTTTCTTCACTTTCTTTAAGCGCATCCAGAGCCTTTCTGCGCCCGGTAATATCCGACATAGATACTACTCCTCCGGTATGTTTTCCTGAAACAATAAGCGGTGCGGCACTTATGCTGATCCATCGGTTTTCAGAAATCCCATGAATGAGAAGCACCTTGTTTTTAACAGTCTCCCCATGTATTGTTGCCCGATATGCCGGCATCTCCTCGGAACTGAGCTGATGGCCATCCTCGGTCCATGCCCCATAACCCCGGGAAACTCTTTCCAGCAGGGTAAGTCTTTTTTCACCTTCAGGAATGTGAAGTATTGCATCAACTGCCGAATTGGATCTGACTATCCTGCCCTGACTGTCATAAACAACTACACCGTCAGCTATACAACTTAAAATTGCTTCAATTTCAGTTGCCCTGGCGTCAGAAATTCTGAGAAGTTCCTGTATTCTGGCTGCTGATTGTTTGAGTTCGGTTATGTCAGTAATTGTGTAAAACACATATTTTTCTCTCCTGATCTGAATCCTGTCCAGGTTGAGAGACACTGTATGTTTGATCTTTTTCCGGGAAACAAATGAAGTTTCAGCATTTCTCACGGATCCCCGGAGATGGAATTCCGCGATGATGTGATTAAACTGGTTTTCATCAGGTATCAATCCAAGTTCACGTGAATTTTTACCAACTACTTCGTCTTTTGCGGAATACCCTGTAAGATCGAGCCAGGCTTTGTTTACGTCATAAATTACACCGTCTGACAATGCGATCAGTGAAATACCAACGGGTATTGCATGGAAAATGGTGGAAAACATTTCTTCGCTTTCGCGAAGTTTGATTTCTGCCAGTTTCCGTTCTGAGATATTTTCAATTGTACCAATTGACCTTAAGAATTTTCCATGCGGATCCCTGATGGCAGAAACGGTAACATAAACCCAGATAGGCAGGCCGGTGCGTGTAAGATACCTTTTTTCATAAGCAAATATATCAAACTCCCCCTGGTGCATCCTGGAATTCAATTCAATAGTTTTTGAAACATCATCAGGCGCAGTAATATCGGTGATTTTTTTTGTGAGCAGTTCTTCCCTTGAGTATTCAAGGATTTCGCAAACACGGTTGTTAACAATAATAAACCGGTCCTCAATATCCATTTCCACAATTCCTATTGCGGCATGATCAAAAATCGCCTGCAATCGCTGTTCGTTTTCAAGGATTTTTTCATTCCTCCCCTTGCCCGGATTTATGTCGGTAGTTGCCGTATTTTTCTGACGCCGCAAATCATACCTGGCTTTCAGATCTTCCAGTTGCCGTCGCAGATTTTCATTTTCTTTCTTCAGATCATCGATAAGATGAGAATCCGGGCTTTCAGAAACCTTCATACTGTTTCAGTTATATAGCAGATAATCAATGCCGTGTACTATGATCAGACAGAACGGATATTGAACAATAAGTTTGAAAGCTGGTAATGATAACAGGGAGGATTCAGGCCATCTCATAGAACCGTCAGAATTGACAACAGGCCGGATTTTGTTTTGTTCATGATCCCAAAGACTGACTAAATGAATTTTTTGAGACGGACAATTAACCCGGAATGTTTATTTTGTTGGCTTAATAACTGCAACACTATTGAGTAATAATCCGTTATTCTTTGTTAATCGCTATATGAACTCTCAAATATGAAAAAACTGTTGCCGGTAGTTTTACTTTTTCTTTTTTCAGTGGCTTATTCTCAAAATGCAGATATTCGTATTTTGAGCGAAATAAACTTAAACCGGAACAGGGATCTTGACAATGCATTCAGGGGTATTACAAATACTGCAGGCCCCGTGGCTTTTGGAACGCCTGTGGTGTTATTCGCAGTAAGTTTAGTGAAGGATGATTCAATTATGCGGAGAAACTCTATTTATATTGGCGCCTCTGTCTTATCCTCAGCAATAATAACGAACATATTTAAATATAGCATAAACAGACCAAGGCCCTATATTACATATCCCTTTATAGAACAGGCGGCCAGCGGGGGAAGTCCCTCGTTTCCATCCGGACATACGTCGGATGCATTTGCTTTCGCAACCTCAGTAAGTATTGCGTATCCAAAATGGTATATTATAGTTCCGTCCTATGCATGGGCAGGTGCAGTAGCGTATTCCCGGATGGACCTGGGAGTGCACTATCCCAGCGATGTGCTTGCCGGAGCGATTATAGGGGCCGGCTCCGCATACCTTTGTTTCCTGGGAAACAAGTGGCTGAACCGGAGGGAAAAAACACACTTGTAAGAAATATAAAAAGGGAGGGAGAAATGATAAATTCACCTGGTCATGGAAAAGTGAACCAGGACATATTTCTTTTGTAACGGTAAAATTAAAATCTGAACCGAACGGTACCTTAATGAAATTTGAACATGCAAATGTTGACACCGTTTCTGCCCACAATTATGAAGCGGGATGGAGAAGTACCTTTAAAAAATTAGACTGCTTATTGGAAAAATAGGTTTTTTGTTACCCGCTGACAGGTATATGTTTCATTATCTAAAACTCAACCAATCCAGCCTGAGTAATCCGTCGCCGATGCCTTTAAAAGTCAACCTGATATTTTGCATTTCAGCCTTATTATTTAACGTACATCTGACCGTTTTGTAAGTGCCTCCGGTTTCAGGTACATCACAGGTACCAAGCAACTCACTACCATTTGTACCACCCCAGATCTCAATGGCGCAGCCACCAGGTTTTTCAGACGATACCTGAAAAGAGGCCTCACAGTTTTGTGGCAGATTCTGAACATTCGGGTAAACCAGGTTACTGGCACTGCCCTGAATTCTCATTTCAAATTCATTGCTCTTTGCCTGGCACTTTTCCGCAGCTGTCGCACTAAAATAGTTTTCGGCCTCTATCCTTCCGGCTGATGCATCATATTGTCCCACCCCAATCTTATTGATGTACGCCGGTTCTATTTCACCATTTTCCCTGTAATGTATATACATAAGGATGGTATTCCTCCAAAACTTATTCGCCCCATTACTGCTCAAATCATTGCAATTGAAATAAGTCTGATTGTTAAATTCGAAGAATGAACCATGCCTGTCGTAAGTCAGGCCAGCTTCAGCCTGCCGAAATTCCGGTTCCGTGCGGTCTTCAACAATGAAACAACCTTTATATGTATAGGGCCCATACACGTTGTCTGCCATTGCATAGTAGCAACCCCAGGACAGGTAATACTTGCCGTTATGTGTGTGAAGATAGGGCTTATCATCGGTGGGTTGTTCAGTGTTTTTACCATCCAGGTTATATGGACCACGGGGGTTGATGATTTTAATTGTTTTGGGTTCCTCGGCAAGTGAGACCATATTCTCTCCCAATTCGGCAATTCGAGTAGTCCCATACGCCGGTTACCAGGTAGGCCTTTCCATCATTGTCAATGAAAGCCGCCGGGTCACGACCCTCCATCAGCGGTTTATTGCCCAGTGGGGACTTCCAGGGTCCAATCGGTGAATCGGAAACAATTACGAAGGTATTCAGCGGATTACAGAGATACCAGTAATATTTGCCGTTTCTGGCGAGGGCATCGGTTGCCCAGCAATCCTTAAAGCCTTCAGGGAAACCCAAAATAGTTGGACTTTGAGAACCTTCACAAGTCCAGGTACGCAAATCTTCAGACGACCACACCCACCACATTTTCAGTACGTAATCCTTGCTTTCCGGTGAATAATCATGGCAGGCATAGTCATAGATGCGGTTACCAAAAACACGCATGTGCCCATCATCCAGACCAATGTTCGGGACTATCGGATTCCCGGTGCAAATGTTTTGCTGGTAAGGAATTTTCTGCGCCACGCATGCTATAACAGAAAGAATGCAGAACAGGACAACCAAAAACAGAAAACGATTAATAAAACTGAATGAACCCCATTTTCTCATATAAATATTTTTATTTATTGATTTTCCAATTCGTTGCCAGATTCAATCAGGTTTTTAATCTCTGTGAATATTCAAATGATGAACTTGAGATTCAGGATTATCAGGATCGTCCAATGACTTGATTCTAATAGCATTTATCGCTGCCCTGTTGATTTTTGAGGTGAACCGGATTTCAATAATTCTGTTTGTAGCCTTAATATCCGTTAATATTTCCTGTACTCCGCGATGATTGCCACCTTTTGAAGCATGAAAAATATCGTAATCCATCAGCTTTTTCTCTCCATTTATGCTGACATCAAATACGCGGGATGAATAACCTTCAAAAAAAGGTTCGGCGAAATCGAGTTCAACCTCATAATTCCCGTTGGGAACTGTAAAATGATAAATGAATGATCCCTTGTCTGCTGCAGCTAATCTACATGTCTTCAATGCGTTGGGAAGACTAAGGCTAGGGTATATGAAAGAGTTGACGACAAAGGTATCTGTGCTCCCGGTGTAACCCCACCCCCCTGGGATATAGGGCTGATCAGCGGACAGTCCATCCTTAGCCAGGGATGATCCGCAATTGACGTCATACACGTAGTGAATTGCCTGGAATTCTTTGGTAAAGGTAAACCAGCTGACATTAAACAAATGTTCGCTCAGGACTTGTAGAGGAACCTTTCGCGACCAAATACAGGTCATGAATTCCGCGTGCCTGGATTGAGTCGACAGTTCCAGCCTGAGTCACCATGTCATTGATGCCCCCTGTGTAGCTGATTTTGGCAGCGCCGATCCGATTCCCTTCCGGGTTGTCGATTCTGAATTCCAACAGAGCATCCTTTAAATTGGGATTCTCACAGCTTGTCTCAACCTTAAACCCCTTTGCACCATCTCCAAAATCAACGCCCGGATATTTTAACCAGGAATTGTTTTTCATTTTAAATGCCCAATCATACTTGATTCCATTAGTGTCAACCAGGATCGGAGTTTCATCGGCATTTGATTTGCTTATAAACTCCTCGCATTCTCTTTTCCAGGCATAGGCATTCAACAGGAATGTTTTTGGATAGGAAATCCCAACCCCGGAGCCATTCTGCGAATCGATTTCTGTCAATGACCCTTTAGCATCAACACTGGTTATTCCCAGAAAAAGCTGCCTCGCCTGACGGTTTGCTGTAACATTTAAAGCGTAGGCGACATATATCTTACCGTTATATTCAGCTAAATCTCCATGAGCCGAAACCTGGCTCTGATCTGTTCTCTGTTTCACCAGGGAGTACTTATCGGTGAAGGGACCAAACAAGCTGTCTGAAATAGAATACCGAAACCAGGGATTGGAACTGTAGGGTTCTCTGTCAACAGATCCGTTTGAATAAAGCAGGTAATACTTTTTCCCGATTTTTTTGATCATTCCGGCTTCAACAAAATCATTTGGCAATGAAATCATGTGATGTGTGCCTTCCAATTCAGTCATGCAGCTTTTCAACCTTAACATGTTCATATTGTAATGTCCGAAATACAGCCACGGGTTTCCCTCTTCATCAAATATTACAGATGGGCTTACCAATCCGGCATAATCTCCCATGACAACCCCGGGAGTGGAAGGAGTGACAAGTGGTTTCCCAAGCGCATCGGTGTAAGGACCTTGCGGATTATCACTGACAAAAACCCCGATATAATATCCTCCTTCACCGCCAAGCGGCAAAAACGCGTAATACATGCCATTGGCATAAATACCGGCATCTCCGTCCCATATGGAAGATGCATGTTTAGATGCCGTTGCCCATCCAACTTCATGCGAATTAAAGATGGAACCATGGTCAACAAAGGTTTGAAAATCGGTGGTTGTCACCACCTTGTAGCTTAAAAGGTTGGTCCAATCCCGGGGATGTGGATTTTTCTCTGAAAAGGGGTCTACAGCATGAAATATACAAAATTCATTATTTATTATGTGTATGGTGGGATCATCATTATATAGCCAGCCGGGAGTTAATCTTAAATCGTTTTGGGAATAAACTGCTAAGTTAAAAGAATAGAATACGAAAAGAGTAATGAGGCGTATCATGCTTTTAATGAATGTATTGAGTTTATTTATTTTCTATTCGATTGTTTTTTAATAGTAAAAATGGAAGCAGCTTTCTTTTCACCTTTGGCAGGTAATTATTTAAGCCATGGTAAACAAAATTAGTCCCTTCAATATTTTTATGGATGCATAAAACGAAACTTTATATGCATTTTTTGATCCTGGTTAAATGAGTTTTCTCAGGATTCCAGGAATGAGATCTTATTCGGAACCGACTTACCTTAAGTTGTCTGGAGATCTAAATTCGGTGCAAGGTATAAAGTTTGCGTTGTACGCAAACCGGGAGAAAAAAGAAAGGTTTGAATCGCTTCAAACCCTCTGTCGGGGCGGTCCCGCCGACATGGCGGGATTATACCCTTGAAAATTGTCGGGGTGGTCCCGCCGAAAAGGCGGGACGACCACCTGCTCCCAAAGCAGGTACCCCGCCTACGGCGGGGCTACACCCTTGAAAACTGTCGGGGTGGCCCCGCCGAAAAGGCGGGACGACCACCTGCTCCCAAAGCAGGTACCCCGCCAACGGCGGGGCTACACCCTTGAAAACTGTCGGGGTGGTCCCGCCGAAAAGGCGGGACGACCACCTGGTCCCAAACCAGGTACCCCGCCAACGGCGGGGCTACACCCTTGAAAACTGTCGGGGTGGCGTGACTCGAACACGCGACCACCTGGTCCCAAACCAGGTACGCTACCAACTGCGCTACACCCCGATTAATATTTTAAAGAACCTAAAGCAGGTATCCCGCTGATGGGGGGAACTATTGCTGAAGGTTTATACCACTTGCAGATTCCCATGCAGCAAAAACATCTTAACAAGGTTCGCAAAAGTAAATTTTTTTATTGATAAATCTCTATGGGATGAAGAAAAAAACCAGTTATCCAAAATTTTACTGGATATGGAATGGATATGGAAATATTTCATAATAAAATATGATTACCGGTTATGCATATCAGTATTCTGAAAATGAGCAGTTATACAGTCGATTAACAATTTTTTGATTTAATATATTGATTTAAGGAATTAGCTTGAGTTTTATGAAATATTTACATAAATTTCATTCAAAGAACATCT
The DNA here is from genome assembly GCA_963790105.1 of uncultured Bacteroidales bacterium. Taxonomy (GTDB): domain Bacteria; phylum Bacteroidota; class Bacteroidia; order Bacteroidales; family UBA10428; genus UBA5072. The sequence goes on from CAWBNI010000030.1 coordinate 218,218, forward strand.
AATCTGATTATTATGAAAGCATTTTTGTATTTACTGTTTTTCATGACCCTATTTGCTTTTTATGATCAGCGCGATAATAAAATTACAAAGCCCGGCCCAAGCATTGGTTATAATCTATCCGTCCCTTACAAAGTTTATATCTTGCCCACAGAGCTGCAGGAAATATCAGGAATGGCTGAAACAGATACCTCTGCCTTTGCCTGCATTCAAGACGAAAAGGAGATCGTTTACATTTTTGATATAAATAAGAGTCAGGTAATTAAGCAATTTAATCTGGGATATATTGGCGACTATGAAGGGATAGCCAGAGTGGATAAAACATTATATATCCTTAGAAGCGATGGAGTACTATCAGAAATTACAGATTTTGAAACTGATCAACCTGCAAGAACGACATATTTAACAGGCATTCCATGGAAAGATAATGAAGGAATTTGTTCTGACCCGAATAATAAACGACTGCTGATTGCTCCCAAAAGCGACCCCCGAAAAGAAATCGGGTAATAAAAAGAAACGATTTATTTATGGGTTTGACCTGATTTCAAAAAAACTGATTAACGAACCTGTACTAATATTTGATCTTGATGAAATTGAAAGATTTGCACTTGAAAATAAAATTAAAGTACCTATGAAAGATAAGAAGAAAGGTGGAAAGAAGGAACCTGATATAAAATTTCGAATGTCTGCGATTGAAATTCATCCAATAACAGGAAGATTATTTGTATTATCTTCAATTGATAAACTTTTGTTTGTATTTAATATGAAAGGCGAAATCGAATACATGGAAAGGTTAAAACCCGATTTATTTAATCAACCTGAAGGAATTACTTTCATGAAAAACGGAGATCTCTATATTTCAAATGAAGGAAAGAAAAAATCCCCCACATTGGTTCGGTTCAAATATGAACCATCGGAGGTAACAACACCCAGGTAATAAAAGCAGTGTCATAACCGGCTGCAATTTGCGGGAAATGGATAAAGATGATTTCATATAATAAAACCTTTTCCGAGCGGCCAAGCCTATTTAGCATCGTTCTAAGAAGACCCCTTTTGAAATTTAAACGAAAATTTTTAAATTTAGGTTTATTAAGAATAGTTTGGAAGTATTGATCAAATCTCTCTGGTATGTGTCAACAATTGAAATATTACCGGTTGATCTGTTCATTTATTTCAATGATCTGCCTCAATTCTTATAGTCAGGTTATTCAAAATGATTTTTATAGCCTGAATCTTGAGGATTTGGGAAAAAAAATAGAAAACGACAATAAGCCTTACTATTTCTGACTTACAATATGAAGCGCTGCAATCGAATACGGGTGAGAAATATACATTATGGACCAATAGGTTAATAATCAACGGAGATACTTTGGAACCCAGGGAGATAAGTACCAGGGGTCAGTCATCACTTATGTTCAGGAGAAAAAGTTTGGGCTTCAGGTTAAAATCAGAAGCCTCGTTCAGGCATGCAGACCGGACAGAATCTCTGAATAAGTTTTCTTTAATCAGTCTTTCAATGGATAAATACTATTGCCGCAATCGCCTTGCCTTTGAAATGATGGAGGAAATTGGAATATTTAAGCTCTTTTATTCTTATTGTGAATTGAGGATAAATGGCACGAGTGAAGGTATCTTTATGATCATTGAGGAGCCTGAAGACTGGGCAATAAGGAAGGAACATTCTCCTCTGGTTTTACGCAGAGGGTATAATCATAATATTGAAAAAACAAAAACTGACAATAAAACTGACAAGGATTATACTAAGAAGTATTTAAGTTTTTACAGACAGATTTACAAATCTCTTGATAACCAGAAAGGTGAAGAACTCTATAGGACGATCTCTCAATGGATTGATATGGACTTTTATATGAAGTGGATTGCATTCAATTTTCTGGTACATAATGGTGATTACTCCGATGAAGTCTTTTTTTATATCGATCCGGAAATCAAAAAATACAGGATCATCCCCTGGGATTATGATGATATTTTTGCCATAACCCCGCATGAAGGTAAAGCGCAAAGGCACGAAGCAATTGGAGACCAAGCTGTTGTATTCCTCAGAAGATAAGCTGGATGAAATAATAGCTAACGATCCATATCTTTATGAAGTTTACCTTAAAACTTTAAAGGAAGTTTTAAACAAACTTTCTCCTGTTTTTATGAAAAAGGTTTTTGAGAACTCATATGCCGAGTTATTTCCATTCTATTCAAACCAGGAGATCATCAGCCGTTCACAATTTGATTATTATAAGGATGCGAATATGGAAAATCTGAAAAATTATATGTTTACCTTATATTCATCATTAAGAACATTCAGGGACATATATCTGCAAAACCAGGAATAATTAACATATTATCATATAAATCAGAACAAAATCCGACGATTTCTCATTTAATAACCTGAAATCGCCGGATCTCAGTTCCAATCATATACAGCTATTACTCTGTTTCCCGTGCCTCATAGTTTTGACTTAACGTAGTCTGATAGCCGCAGGGAAAGCGCAACATGCGTCAGTGTCGGGTTAGGTGCTCCGGCTGTTGTATAGCATCCTGAGCCGGCAACATAAAGGTTATTTATCCCGTGAACCTGGCAATTTGCATCTACGACCCCTGTCTTTAGGGTTATCGCTCATCCTGGTTGCACCCATATGATGCCAGCCGCCATTGGTGGTGTCAGGAAAGGAATTATCATTCTCATCAATTAAAAAGTCTTTCATTTTAACCCTGGCCAAACCGGCGATCCCCATTTGCTGGGCAATGAGCTGGTAAATTCTCCGGATGCTTTTTTTATCGAGAGGAGATAATTCCCAGTGTAAATCGGCTCTTGGAACGCCAAGTTCATCCTTTTCGTCACTCAGCGTAACACGTGAGTTTGCATTTGGCGATTGTTCAATCCGTGTATTAAACTCATAGGCTCTTTCAATACTTCCCTTATTTTCCTTTTCTGCTTCCTTTGCTGCTTCCGCCCAATTGGAAAACATTTGTTCGGCAGATTTACGAGGATCACCGTCCTGCCATGTTTCCATGCGTTGTTTCGTGTGCCTGTGCAAATGCCAGGGGCATCATGGAGGCAGTTCCGTTTAATATCCTGTTTTCAGCCTGTACCTTTTCGGTGATAGCCAGTTCTGCACTTGCCTTTGTCACACCATAAGTCCAGGAATACAGATCAGTTGGGAATGGCCTAAGCAACCATAATTCTGCAGAAGCAACTTCAATATGTTCCATAAAATAACGCCCTACCATATCATTGTTGTTTCCAAGTCCCTTGGGTGACTGGCTGTTTGATGCAAGAAGCAGCCTTGCATTTTGAATTGCACCGCAGGCCAGGATAATATGCTTTGCTTTTACACGGTGCGTTTTACCGGCATAATTCTTTACTGTAACCTCAGTCACTGCTGATAAATTCGGATCAGCCTGCAAATTTGTGGCCGTGGCATAGGTATAGAGATGTACATTTTTCGATTTAACCAGGGTATCCTTGTATAAATACATTGAAATTGGCCTGTGAAAATTGCCACATCTTATTCCAGACTCACATTTTTATCAAGCGGAAAAGGATTCAGGTTGGGCAATTCTTTACTCCAGAAGCTGAAATCATAATTATAGGGACCCAGATGAAGTTTTTCATGGGCCCTGGCGTAAAAAGGGTCAAGTTCCTTTCTGGATATCGGCCAGCCGCTGTCGGGAACCCAATCTCTCTTTATAAAATCAATATTATCATAAGGGGAACACATGCCGGCCCAATGTCCGGTTGTACCGCCCAAAAAAGCGGAGACGGGTTGATTTCAGGGGAAAATATTTCTGACCGGTGGTTTTACCTGCATTCAGATCCTGTACTTTATCATCGTATTCAAATCCACCGCTTTCAAGGAGGATTACCTTGTAGGGTGTGTTCATCCAATCAAGGGCTATGCTGACTCCTGCAGCACCGGCACCAATAATACATACGTCTCCTTCAATCAGGGAGTTATTTTCCAAATGGCGTGTATCGGTATGCATGGTTCAGGTTTTTTGCAGGGTTAACGAAAACAGAGCGCATTGACGGGCTTCGGTAACCGAAAGGATCCATCCGTCAACCATTACCATATTTCCTGAAGTGAAATCGTTACTGATCTGCTTCTCCAGTTTAGTTGCGAGATTCTCTGATTCCCCGTTGGATTTTCCCATCAGGCGTTTAACCAGGATGCGTTCCCTGTTTTCTTTCGGAACCTTAAGCATGTAATTAAGTCCAATGGTATTCATTGTATCCGTATCCCAGATTTTGGCAAGGGATTGCGGCTGGAACAATAATATCATCCAATCGGGCTTTTATGTAAAGTATAAACCAGCGTAGGAATCGCAAGCGCAGCAACTCCAGCCGAAGTAAGTAAAATAAAGTTTCTTCGATTCATAGGGGTGAGTTTAGGTTTACTGATTATAAGACTCTTACAAATATATTAATATAATTTTAACATTTAGGATATTTAGATATTATTATCTTTTTTAGGTATGAGGAGTAGAAATTAGAGTTCCTGCAATATGTTCTGAAGGATTATTTCTGAAGGAGAAAATAATAATTCAGATTACATTCTGCATTGGTTTACCAGCAAAGATTAAATTGAAACCCGGCGTCAGGAATCCCGCCTCGATTTAAGCTATTCCCCATGAAAGTATATGTGAATCATATAAATCTGATCAAGGAATTCTATAACTATTGTCGTGGATGGATAGTCTAGCTTTACACAAGATTGATTCAAAAATTTAAAAAATAATGTTATGAAAAGTAAAATCTTATTTCCGATAGTCTTCTTTGCAGGATTATTGTTTGTCAGTTTATCCGTTTATCCGTTTAATGGCCGGACATTAGATAATAAAACAGTTATTCAGCAAGGTGTAAAGTACACTTGTCCTAACCACCCGGAAGTAGTCCAGGACGTTCCTGGGACCTGTCCTAAATGCGGTATGGCCCTTGTTGAGAAAACGGCAATGTCAACTGTTGATATGCCTCCTGCAAAGGATTCTGTGACCAAGAATCAGGATGATATGAAAATGGATCAGGATACTGCGACCATGAAACATGATAAAAATGAAGATGTAAATCAATTTGATTTATCAAGTAATCTGCTCAGTCAGATTTTAATTAAGGCCTGATTTTTCAGGCCTTTTTTGTTTTATTAAGTTGTCACGGAGTCTAAATTCAAAATGATCCTTCCTTGAATGACCCGTCAAAACATATCGAGGCATCCGGGAAACAAACATTTTAGTGGTAATCTTTTGCTATTGCGATCATATTTTATACTTTTGTGGCACTTTGAAATCAGGCGATGCGTTTGATTTTAATTCAGCCGAATAATCCGGAGAGGTGGGTGAGTGGCTGAAACCAACAGTTTGCTAAACTGTCGTACTGGGTAACTGGTACCGGGGGTTCGAATCCCCCCCTCTCCGCAACAGTATATAAATCCCGTGGCGCAGCCCGGGATTTTAAATTGATAAGGGGACTCAAGCTTGCTTGAAGTCCCCTTATCAATTTAAAAGACCGCCGGCGCGAAGCGACGGACGGGATTTATATACTGTTGCAGGGATCCCCCAAACGGGATCACGCAGTAATCCCCCACCCTCTACTATCCCGCCGGCGCGAAGCGACGGACGGGAATCACTTAAACTCAACCTGTCAATTTCCAACCTATTTACAATAAACATTTTTTGAATTTAAACATATTTTATTGTTTATCAATAAATATTTATTATTATTGCAGTAATAATTTATTAAAATTAAACAATTATGGAACTTAAAATCAGTACTACTCAGATGCTTAAAATTTTGTATGTCCTTTCCTGGATAATATTTATTGGTGTGTGTATTGAAGCGGGCAGCTATATATTCAATGCTTTTTTTACATTGTTGATCAATCCGGATAATGCCAGCTATTTTAATTTGTCAGATCTGTATAAATACGATGCCGGTTATTTTTTTGTAGTGTTATTGATCATGAGCATTGTAGCGGTAATGAAAGCCCTGATGTTTTATCTGATTGTTAAAATTTTACACGACAAAAAACTAAATATGTCTCAGCCTTTCAATAAAGAAATGGGAAGTTTTATATTTAATTTATCATACCTGGCTTTAGGGATTGGCTTGTTCTCCTATTGGGGAGCAAATTATACCCGGTGGATGGTTAAGCAAGGGGTGAAAATGCCCGATATACAACATTTACGTTTAGGTGGCGCTGATGTGTGGCTGTTTATGGGTGTTACACTTTTAGTCATTGCACACATTTTTAAAAGAGGAATCGAAATCCAATCTGAAAACGAATTAACCGATATAAGCTATGCCGATTATTGTAAATCTTGATGTGATGATGGCCAGGCGGAAAATGTCGCTGAACGAACTTTCAGAAAAAGTGGATTTGACGCTGTCCAATCTTTCCATACTAAAGACAGGTAAAGCAAAAGCAATCCGTTTTACCACTTTGGACGCTATTTGTAAAGCCTTAGACTGCCAGCCCGGTGACATATTGGAATATGATGACAAAGAGAAAGAAACAACGAATTCTCAAATTACTTAAAAAAGTATTTCTATTGTATCAATAACTTTGTAACGTCAATCCCTTTCCTTGTCTGTATTTTTAAAATGTAGACTCCTTTGTTATAACCTGATAAATCGATCTCCCGTTGCTTTTGCTGAATGAATGCGGAATCTGAATAGATAAGCTTCCCGCTTATATTGAATATAACTATTGACTGTATAATACTGTTGCTTGTGAGGGTAAATTTACCATTACTCGGATTTGGATAAATGCAAATATTTTTCTCTGCAGGTTCAATTTCATTTATTCCAGTAACAGCATACTGATAATAATAAACAGAACTATCGCCATCCATGATCTCGGTACCCGAGCTATTCCAATACTTGTAAGCATCGTTTGTTAAAAGATTGTTTTCATTATATGAATGCCGGTCAAAATCCAAAGTTACCCAGGAATTATCTTTCCAATCCTGCCTTAATGCGCTGGTTGGGTTATTGCTGGCATCATAGGTAAATATAACGCGGGTTACATTCTCCAGAATATCGCCGTTTTTGCTCTGTGACAGCCAATTTATCAGGTTGCCGTATGAGTCATAGGTATAAGTCCCAAGTAATTTATATTCCCATGAGTTGCCCCAGGTATGGGTACTGTCGCTTACCAGTTTATTATCTGCATTGTAGAAATATGCAACTTCCGAGGTAACCAGTTCTGCATCATTATCTACCTGGGTTACTGAACTTATCAGGTTGTCCTTATTATCATAGACATACGTATTCTGACCATTATCCACCCATTGGTTATCGATCCAATCCTGGTGCGTTGAGCTGATCATATTATTGTTTACATCGTAAGTATAAGTTTCCTGCCAGTAATTCTCCCAATCCGTACCATTCCAATTCTGGTGCAAATAAGAAGTGTTATTGCTGTTTGCATCATACGATCTTTTGATCATGCATTGAATTAAACCAGTTATTGCCATCCCAGTATTGAACCAATTCAGTAAGCATGTTATTGTTGGCATCGTATTCATAGCTGCCTTTTTGGTCGTTCTCCCAATCGGTTCCGGTCCAGATCTGCCATATCACTGGTCAGAAGATTGTTTTTGTCATCATATGTGTTAATTGACTGGTCGGAATTTACCCAGGAACCGCCATCCCAAATCTGACCCAGCTCTACCAGCGGATTATTTTTCGCATCGTATTGCCTGACGCTATATTTATAATCAAGCGCCCAATCTGCGCTGTTCGTATCCCATCGCCACATATAAACACTATCGATTGATTGATTACCTGATTTTAGTTTTGGGTGCGAATAAGCAGCAGCCATTTTTTCCTTCAGGTTTGAATTCGGCCGACCCATCATCGGGTTTTCATTTTCCGTCCTATTTGTTGAGATTAACTTGGATCTGAAAAATGAATGATTGGTTTGAGTTGTTAACCGGCTTTTTTGTGCCATGCAATTACCACCAATCAGGAGGATTAGCAGGAAAAGTGCGTTTTTCATCTGGAAAGATTTAAGGTAGAATTAAATTTAACCAGATTATTTTAATTTCTATAATGGGTTATGATTTATTTTTAGCAAGTTACAAGGAATTAATCACACCTATTCTGGTCGTCGGGGTGTAGGCATACTAAAATGGCCAACGGCCCTGCCCATAATTGTCCGGATCATATTGACCAGCTATTGAACAGCATCCCTTTTTAATCCTCTTTTTTTTCTAACTTTATTTTCTTTTTCCGAAAACCAATGAATCTTACAATATGAAAGTGAGTATATCCCGAATTTCAATCACATTGCTCGTTTTGAGCCTTTTCTTCCAGGTATCGAACGGCAATATTTCACTCCCCGAAATCTTTTCTGATAACATGGTGCTTCAGCAAAAATCGGATGTGACAATCTGGGGCTGGGCAAAGACGGGTGAAAAAGTGGTGCTGAAAGCCGATTGGCTGAATTCTGAAATTAGTACAACGGCTGATAGCCAGGGAAAATGGAGACTGATCCTGAGAACACCGGAGGCAGGTGGTCCTTACAATATCCTCCTGAAGGGTTATAATGAAGTGGCGTTGAAAAATGTTCTTATCGGCGAGGTTTGGCTGTGCTCAGGCCAATCGAATATGGAATGGTCGGCTGCCATGGGCATCAACAATGCGGAGGAAGAGATTAAAAACGCCAATTACCCGGAAATTCGCTTTTTTTCAGTGTATCATGCCACCTCACAGTACCCGCAGGATCATTTCACGGGTGAATGGACAGCATGTACGTCTGAATCCATGCGCAATTTCAGCGTGCTGGCGTACCTGTATGCCAGAAAACTGCATGAAGCCCTGGGAGTTCCTGTAGGGGTAATTAATTCAAGCTGGGGAGGCACACCGGCCGAGGCCTGGATGTCCGAAGATGTGATAAAGAAAGATGATTTTCTGCGTGAGGCCGCTTCAAAACAGAAGCCTGTGCCCTGGGGACCCGTGGAACCAGGCAGGATTTACAATTCCATGATTTCTCCTCTCATACCATTCCGCATTGCCGGGGTATTGTGGTACCAGGGTGAGGCAAACACGGTGAATGCCTATGCTTACAAAGAATTGCTTTCCGCGTTGATTCAAAGCTGGAGAACAAGCTGGGGCTATGAATTTCCGTTTTATTATGCCCAGATCGCCCCGTATAAATATGGAAGTCCGAATGAAGGGGTAGAAGTAAGAGAGGCCCAGAGAAAGGTTCTTGCTGTGCCCAATACCGGCATGGTTGTATTAAGTGACATCGGCGATACCACCAACATACACCCGAAAAACAAGCAGGACGCTGCCTTAAGATTTGCCAATCTGGCACTGAACCGGTATTACGGCAAGATAAAAACAGAAGATTCTGGTCCACTGTATAAGGACATGAGAATTGAAAAAAATAAGGTAACCATTTCGTTCGACCATGCAGAGGGATTGCATGTTAAGGGCGACAAGCTGACCTGTTTCGAAATTGCCGGTCAGGACAAGATTTATTACCCGGCCACCGCCAAAGTGAAGGACAACCAGGTGATTGTTCAGTCGGACCAGGTGAGGATCCCCGTTTCCGTTCGCTTTGCATGGAGTAATACAGCTACGCCGAATTTGTTTAACGCGGCGAATTTACCGGCATCGTGTTTTAAGACGGAATAATTGAAGAAAGGGACGAGGAACGAGGGACAAGGGACGAGTCAATCGTGAATCGAAAATATTTTTTCTACCGACAGGCAATCCCTAAAGGGATTTGGTATTCCTTGTCACTTGTTTTCTACCGACAGGCAATCCCTAAAGGGACATGGTATTCCTTGTCACTCGTAATTCGTCATTCATCATTCATAATCTAAAATGGGACCTCATCGCTGTAATCGGCATCGGCCTGGTCGAAGCCGCCACCAATGATGTTCTTGTTCATTTTGGATCCGCGGGTAACGGCCACAGGTTGTAAATCCGCATCAGAAGCCAGCGGGGCAATAAAGGCTTCTTCAAGGTCGGTAAACTTGGCAAATTCATCCTTGAACTTCAGCAATACATCCCCGATCGGACCGTTACGGTGCTTGGCCAGGATGATCTCAGCCAGGCCACGCAGCGAGTTGCCATTCTCATCCTCGAGTAATCCGTATTTTTCAGGCCGGTGAATGAAGATCACCATATCGGCATCCTGTTCGATAGCACCCGATTCACGAAGGTCAGACAACTGCGGCCTTTTGGTTCCGGTTCTGATCTCCACCGACCGGTTTAGCTGCGACAGGGCGATCACCGGTATGTTCAGCTCCTTGGCGATACTTTTTAATGCCCTTGAAATGGTGCTTACCTCCTGTTCGCGGTTACCCCGGCTATCCGGCGTACCGGTCATCAGCTGAAGGTAATCGATGATGAGCAGGTCAATGTTAAACTGACGTTTCAATCGCCTTGCCTTGGCCCTTAGTTCAAAAACAGAAATGGCGGGTGTATCGTCGATGTATATTGGGGCCTCTACAAGCTTTTTAATTTTATAGTCAAGTTGTTCCCATTCAAAATCAGCGAGCTTTCCATTGCGGATCCGGTTGGAGGGCAATTCCGTTTCAGCCACAATTAACCGGTTCACCAGCTGCATCGAAGCCATTTCCAGGGAGAACAAGGCCACTGCCCTGTTGTGTTCAACAGCCACATTGCGTGCCATGCTGAGCACAAAGGCGGTTTTTCCCATGGAAGGACGGGCAGCGATGATCACCAGGTCGGAATTCTGCCATCCGTTCGTCAGGCGGTCGAGTTTTGTAAATCCCGAAGGAATGCCAATAAGGCTGTCAGCCCGCTTGCTTGCCTCCTCTATCTGAAGGATGGCTTCCTTGATCAGCACACTTACCTTCTGCGACTCCTTTTTGATGTTTCCCTGGGCTATGTTGAACAGCTCTGCTTCAGAGAAATCAAGCAGGTCATCCACATCGGCGCTTTCATCAAACGCCCTTTGAAGAATTTCAGATGAAACACGGATGAGCTCACGCTGTATGTGCTTTTGCGCCACAATACGGCCATGGAACTCAAGATGAGCGGTGGATGCAATCCTCGAGGTAAGCTGGGAGATGTATACGGGCCCCCCGACTTCTTCGAGTTGCTTTTTCCGGCGAAGTTCTTCGGTGACTGTCAGCAGGTCGATCGCTTTGTTGGCCGTTGTGAGATCAACAATGGCCTGGTATATTTTCTGATGCTGATCTTTATAAAAACTTTCAGGCTTAAGAATATCAATAACCTGGAGTATGGCCTCCTTTTCAAGCATGATAGCCCCGAGTACTGCTTCTTCAAAATCCAGGGCCTGCGGCGGTACCTTACCGTGATCCAAACCTACTGAAGCAACGGACTGTGTTGGCAAAGGTGCTCTTTTCTGAGCCATAATTGATTGATTTATTGTGTTATAAATATTCGTATCCGGCTATCCAAAAATAGGCATGACTACCCCATTTAGCTATTGAATCGATGGTTCTTTATAAACAGGTTACAAACCACAGCTCATTTTTTTTGTTGATAAAATATTCAGGTGGCCAAAATGGCTTATTCCTGAATTATACCTATATTTTACAGGCCAAGTACTTATTAAATTTTTATGCCATTATGCTTTGTTTTCCCAATGCCAAAATCAACCTGGGCCTGAATATCATTGAAAAGCGGGAGGATGGATTCCATTCTATAGAAACGGTATTTTGTCCCGCAGGATTATCCGATATCCTTGAATTTGTTCCTGAACCGGCCCTTCCCCCCGGTACCTGCATTTTCGATTCCACTGGCATTGCAATTGACGGACCGGATGAAAAAAACCTCTGTGTCAGGGCCTATCACCTGCTGTATGACCAGTTCAATCTTCCGGCCGTACACATCCACCTGCACAAGATAATTCCTCCGGGCGCCGGATTGGGCGGCGGATCGTCGGATGCTGCCTTCATGCTTAAATATCTCGACCTTCAGTTTGGCCTGAAACTTGGCGAAAATAAGTTGAGTACCCTGGCATCCCAACTGGGAAGTGATTGTGCATTTTTTATCAGGAACAGGCCGATGTTTGGTTATGACCGGGGAAACCTGTTCAGGGAACTGTCTTCTTTCCCGCAAAACCTGCACATGGTCATCGTAAATCCCGGAATTCATATCAGTACGGCAGAGGCTTATGCAGGAACCACTCCCCATAAGCCAGCCCAACCGCTGGAGGAATTAATCCGCCTGCCGGTTAACCGGTGGAAAAACCAGATCATCAATGATTTTGAGCCGGCCATGATTACCAGGTTTCCTGTCATTGGTGAAATCAAGGACCGGTTATATGACCTGGGAGCCGTTTATGCTTCCATGTCGGGCAGCGGTTCCTCGGTTTATGGCCTGTTCAATGAAAAAGCCCCGGCCATAAGCGATCAGTTTCCTGATTTCTTTTGCTGGCCGGGACCTGTATAACGGATTACTCAATTTCAATCATCAGCGTACCCTTGGGTATACAGTCGCCCACACTCACGTGCAGCGATTTTATTTTTCCCTTCACGGGTGCATAGATTGTGTTCATCATTTTCATGGCTTCAAGCACCAGCAGCTTATCGGAAATATTTACCTTATCTCCTTCCTTCACAAGCACTTCCCTGATGGTACCCGGAATCACGGAAATCACCTCTTTCTTATTGGGTTTGATCCATATCTTCCTGTTTTCATACTTTTTGTTATATGTAGTATGATAGGTATCTCCCTGAACCGTCAGTTTTTTAAGGTCATCTTTCTTGTCCTGAACAGGACTCGGCTTTTTTTTCTGTCATTTTTCTCAAATTATTAAAATGGGGGAATACCATGTTTCTTGCGTGGAAGGCTTACAGCCTTTTCAACTGACACTTCGAGGGCATGCAGCAGTATATTCCTGGTTTCTTCGGGTGCGATCACTGAATCGATATATCCTTTTGAAGCAGCAACATAAGGATTGGCAAATTTCTCCTTGTATTCCTTAACTTTCTGCTGGCGCATCTCATCCGGATTTTCAGCCTCCATAATTTCCTTGCGGAAAATAATATTGGCAGCACCTTCAGGACCCATCACGGCTATTTCAGCCAGCGGCCAGGCAAATACAAAATCAGCACGCAAATGGCGTGAACCCATGGCTATATATCCACCACCGTATGCTTTACGCAGGATGACAGTAATTTTGGGAACAGTGGCCTCACTGTAGGCATATAATATTTTGGCTCCGTGCCGTGATCACCCCGGCATGCTCCTGGTCAATTCCCGGCAGATATCCGGGAAGGTCAACGAGGGTAATGATGGGAATATTGAATGCATCGCAATACCGTATGAACCGGGCAGCTTTGTCGGAAGAATCCACATCAAGCACACCGGCCAGAACCAGGGGCTGGTTGCAGACAAATCCGCAGGTTTCCCCGTTCAGTCTTCCAAATCCAATTACCAGGTTGGCAGCCCAGTTCTCCTGTATTTCAAGAAAATCCGAATTGTCAACAATGGCCCTGACTACATTCCGAACGTCATAAGGCATGGACGGATCATCGGGAACTATTTCCTCGATGCGGAAACTTGCTTTGGGGACTTTCACATCCACCTTGACTGCCTTTCGGTCATTATTGGCAGGCACCATGGTCAGAAGCTTCTTGATCTGGTCAAAGCATTCATTTTCGGTTTTTGCAAAGAAGTGTGCATTCCCGGTGATTTCACTGTGAACGCGTGCACCACCCAGGTCTTCCATTGAAATTTCCTCTCCCAGAACGGTTTTGATCACCTCCGGACCGGTAATGAACATTTTGGATATATTTTCAACAACAAAAACAAAGTCAGTCAGTGCGGGTGAATAAACAGCTCCTCCTGCACAGGGCCCAAGAATCACAGATATCTGAGGGATTACACCGGAGGACAATGTATTTCTGAAAAAAATCTCACCATAACCGGCAAGTGAATTTACGCCTTCCTGTATCCTGGCACCACCTGAATCGTTGATCCCGATAAGGGGAACCTTCATTTTCAGGGCATGTTCCATGATCTTTACGATCTTCCTTGAATGCATCAGTCCAAGTGATCCGCCGGCAACTGTAAAATCCTGGGCAAAAATACAGACGGGCTTGTCCCGACATGGTCCCTGAACCAATCACTACACCATCACCATGCAATACTTTTTTGGCCATATCAAAATCCCTGGCTTCATGTTGGGCAAACATGTCATATTCCTGGAAAGAATTCGGATCGAGCAGGGCCTTAATACGGTTACGGGCAGTCATTTTGCCCATAGCCTCCTGCTTTTCGATGGCTTTTTCACCACCGCCCATCCGGACTTCCTCACGTCTTTTCTGAAGTTCCTGAATTTGCTTCTTAATTGCCATTTTGTTTAGTTTAAAATTGAAGGAAACAAATATAAGTTCAAATTAATCAAATGCAAACAGATAAAGTTGCCTTATGAACAATAGGGATTTAACTATTTGGGGGCCAGGCGGTATATAAAGATAGCTATGAAAGCAAAAATAACATTGGGTATCCACACTGCAATGAACGGGCTTAAGGCCCCGCTTATGGCAAACTGGGAAGAAAACTGCATGAAAACAATGTAGGAAAAGCTGATCAGCAACCCGATACCCAGCTGCATACCAATACCTCCCTTCACCTTCTTTGAAGAAACCGACACGCCAATGAGGGTTAAAATGAATGTTGAAAAAGGAAACGAAAACCTCCTGTGCTTTTCAATCAGGTACAGGTCAATATCAGATGCACCCTGAAGTTTCTGCTCCCGGATGAAGGCATTCAGTTCGCCGAGGTTCATGGCTTCCACTGCATTGTCACGTCGTCTGAACTCCTGAGGAGTGAGACTGATTGTGGTATCCAGATCCATGTCCGGAATGTATCCGCTGATCATCATCTATAAAATCACGGATGTAATAATTCCGGATATGCCATTTATTTTTTGTGGAGTCCCAGCGGATCTCATCCGACATTAATTTCGACACCAGCTTTCCATCACTGAATTTTTCAATTGAAAACTTCCGTCCGCTGTTTGTAATTGTATTGAAATTTTCGAGGTACACATATATACCCGGCTCTATCTGTTTATGGATATTCCGCTCGCGCACCACCTTGGGCGAATTGTGGTAATAGGCTTCCTCAAAGATGAGTTTTCGGGCATTGGCATGCGGGATCACAAAGTTATTGAGGGTAAAAATAAAAACAGTCAATGAAAACGCGGATACAAAATAGGGATACAGCAACCGGTTAAAGCTGACACCACTGCTGAGAATGGCTATTATTTCAGAAGTATAGGCCATGCGTGATGTAAAGTAGATGACCGAAATGAAGATGATCAGCGGGCTGAACAGCACGGCAAAGTAGGGAATGAAATTCAGGTAATAATCAAAAATGATTTTGCTGAAGGGGGCATTGTTTTCAAGAAAGTCGTCAATCTTTTCCGAAAGGTCGAAAATCACGGCAATGGCTACAATAAGAGCAATGGTAAAGAAGAAGGTTCCAAGGAATTTCCGGATGATATACCAATCGAGCGTATGTAGTTGGAATTTCTTCACAGTCGTTCTGAAATTTGCGATATCATTTCCTCTTTCCAGCTGCTGAAAGTACCATCATTGATCTTATTGCGGGCTTCTTCCATTAACCAAAGATAAAAACTTAAATTATGCAATGTAGCAATCTGGGCTCCCAGAATTTCTTTTGAGATGATCAGGTGCCGGAGATAGGCTTTGGAATACTGCAAATCAACAAAACAGGTACCTTCCGGATCAAGCGGGCTAAAATCATCCTTCCATTTGTTATTGCGCATGTTCATGATACCCTTGCGGGTAAACAGCATGCCATTGCGGGCGTTGCGGGTAGGCATCACGCAATCAAACATATCAATTCCCCTTGAAATGGCTTCAAGCAGATTTACAGGCGTTCCGACACCCATGAGATAGCGGGGCTTATCCCGGGGAAGAACTGAAGTCACAATGTCGATCATCTCATACATCACCTCTTCAGGCTCACCAACGGACAGGCCACCAATGGCATAGCCTGCTGCGGGATATGAACATATCTCTGTGGCTGAGAGTTTCCTCAGATCGGGATAAACACTTCCCTGCACAATCGGGAAAGAATAACTGCTCATGCCCATACAAAGGCGAAGTAAGTTCAAAGTGCTTTATGCCGCGCGACAGCCACCGGTGTGTCATTTCCATCGATTTACGGGCATCTGTATGTTCACTTGGATAGGCGGTGCATTCATCGAGTGCCATGATGATGTCGGCGCCAATGATCCTTTGAATTTCAACAATATTTTCAGGAGTAAACAGGTGTTTTGATCCGTCAATATGAGAATTGAACATCACTCCTTCGGGCGTAAATTTCCGGATATGCGACAATGAAAAGACCTGGTATCCCCCACTGTCGGTCAGGATCGGGCCGTCCCAGTTCATAAATTTATGCAGGCCGCCGGCCTTGCTTAATATCTCCAGTCCGGGCCTGAGATAGAGATGGTATGTATTTCCAAGGATTATTTGCGCCCTGAGGTCATCCTTCAGTTCCCGCTGATGCACGGCCTTTACGGTTCCGGCTGTTCCAACCGGCATAAATACAGGCGTTTCAATTTCCCCGTGCGATGTCATCAACCGGCCGGTCCTTGCTGCTGATGAATTATCCTTGCCCACCACGGTGAAAATCATAGCCATTTATTTTGGCCGCAAATATAGCATTTTATTGATGCCGATGTTAGGGTTGATTCCTTAGCTTGCAGGATCACATGCCGTTTCATCTCTTCCCGCATTTCAGCAAATATCCGATAGAAGTCACAATTGAAGATCTACAGGTTCGCTGATCTTATATCCAATTCGTTTTGCCCGCACTATGATCTTCTGACCTTTTTTTAGCTTCAAAGGTTCATGGTAAAGCATCCATCGCTCAGAGCCAATTTGATCATCAAGCTGATAGCCGATCGAAGAGCCTTCTGTGGCACATGATAAGCTCACAAGCCCTTTTTCTTCATTTACGACAACCTGTTCTGTTGCAGGTTGAATCAGTCCGGGCCAAAATAGTTGTACCAGATTGTATTCATCAATTAGTCCTTTGTCATGTACTTTCAATTGCCAGTCGGCTAGTTGTTTTCGCATTTTAAGAAGTTGCTCCCGGTACTCCGGAAAAGCAGCCAGATTATGAATTTCGTCCGGATCCTTTTCTAAATCATAAAGTTCCTCCACATCACGGCTGTCCCTGAAAATATAGGCAGCTCCTCCCTCCAATTCCCCATTTTTATGCATTTCTATCAATTTGCGGGTCATATCAATTTGCTCACGGTATTGGTTGCGATAGATGTAGGGAAGTCCCGGTTCAAAATTCCGGATATAGGAAAACTTCCCGTCAATTACCGAACGGGAAAAATCGTACGTTTCATCAAAACGGTCAGCACTGCCGTAGTTTACTTCTCTCTTTTCCAGTGCTTTGTATTCTCCCAGGAAGGCTTTACCCTGCATGTATTCCGGAGGTTTAATACCCATGAGAGACATCATGGTCGGTCCCAGGTCCATTAGTGAAACGACATCATCAACCACTGTTCCGGCCATTCGCTTATCAGGAAAACGCACAATTAACGGCACATGAAGCCCGGTATTCCCAACCGCTCTTTTTTGACGAAGCAAGGGTCCTCCATGATCGCTCCAGAAAATAATGATGGTTTTATCCAGCAATCCCTCTTTTTCCAATCTTTTCAGCCAATCTCCAATTTGGGTATCCAGTTCTTCGATATTGGAATATTTTCGTCCAACATCTTTTCTTACGACCGGTATTTCAGGGTAATAGCCCGGGATGGGTATTGAAGTGGTATCTACTAACATGGGATGACCGGCATTCATCCATATTCTCGATTCATGAGTTACCTCGTGATTATATACTGCAAAAAATGGCATTCCTTCAGGCCGGTGACTATAGTCCGCAGTTCTGCTATTCTCATCCCAGGCTGTGAACGGAGGATAAAACTGGTAATCGCATTTTGCATTGTTGGTGCAAAAATAACCCGCGTTACGGAGGTATTCTGTAAAGCATTTCACCTGGGCATCGGGTACTGCTGAATAAGCAGGAATATTTATTCCGCTTTTACTGGTAACTGCCTGATGAGATACATAATTTTCCCCTGCCACTCCGTTGTAAAAGATATTGGTTCCGGATGTTCTCATATTATGTGAACCAATAGTTACAGGGTACATTCCGGTAATGATGGATGAGCGGCTGGGCGCGCAAACGCCAACCGTTGAATATGCATGGGTATACCTGATTCCATCTTTCGCTAATTGATCTATATTAGGGGTTTTAATATCACTGGCGCCATAGCATCCAAGAATAGGATCGATATCCTCGCAACTCAGCCATAAAATATTAAAGGGCTCTTCCTTTGGCTTAGACTGTGATAAGCCATCAAGCGAAAAGCCAACCAAGGCAATGGCAATAAGGAGGTTTTTATGCATAATCAGGTAATTAGAATTTATTTCAAGATCTTCTCAATGAACGGGAAATCCGGATTTTCAACGCGGCTGGTTCGAATAAGATCCAGCAGTTCTTTTACTACTCCGGGATATTGTGCTGCCACATTGGTTTCCTCCCCGGGGTCGCCATTTAGATCATATAATTCGGTGGTTGTCTTTTCTGCAATCATAACATTATTCCTTACCATTTTCCAGTTTCCTTTGCGAATAGCCTGACGACCTCCCAGCTCATGGAATTCCCAATACATGTATGCATGCTTTCTTTGTCCTTCCTTACCCAACAGAGTCGGGAGAAAGGAGACGCCGTCAATATTTTCGGGGGCCCTCACTCCTGCAAGATCGGCTATGGTGGGCATTACATCCCAAAATGCAGAGATTAGATCAGTTCTTGTTTCAGGATCAATTTTGCCAGGCCACCAGGCAATCATTGGCTCACGAATTCCACCTTCATACAGATCGCGTTTATACCCTTTCAATGGTCCGTTGCTGTCAAAATAGACGGGATCAGCTCCGCCCTCCATATGCGGCCCATTGTCTGAACTGAAAATCACAATTGTATTTTTGTCCAGTCCGAGTTCTTTTAATTTATCAAGTATTTCGCCCACCTGCTTGTCAAGCAATGTTACCATAGCCGCAAAGGCAGCATGTGCTTCCGGCTGGGATCCATATGCCCCGGTTCTGAAATCCTTATCTCCGGGCTCAGCGCCTTTGAAACTTTTTTCAGGTAAAAGTCTTCCCTTAAATTCCTTAAGGTTTTTCTCCGGAAGCAATAATTCGGCATGAGGAATTGTTGTTGGATAATACAGAAAGAATGGCCTATCCTTGTTCTTTTCAATAAACTGCAATGCATGTTGATGGATCAGCTCAGGAGCATATTCACCAAACTTGTCTCCTTCATTTCCAGCGAGCATTATTTTCTGCTGGTTTTCCCAGAGGTGGGACGGAAAATAATTGTGCGCCATTCGTTGACAGTTATACCCGTAAAACTCATCAAAGCCCTGCATGTTGGCATCACCTGATGAGCCAGGGTACCCCAATCCCCATTTACCGAAACCTCCTGTCTCGTAACCAGCTTCTTTAAGCATTTTGGCCAGGGTAAAAGTTGCTGCAGGCATCGGCCACTGTCCTTCGGGGTCCCACTCTTTGTTACCACGAATGGGCGTGTGACCCGTATTAAGTCCGGTCATTAATGATGAACGGGAAGGTGCACAAACCGAACATCCGGCATAATGTTGGGTAAAAACCATCCCTTCCCGGGCCATTCGGCTGATATTGGGTGTTTCAAATCGTTTTTGACCATAACAACTTAAATCACCATATCCTAAATCATCGGCCAGGATATATACAATATTGGGCTTTGTTGTATCAGCTTTTACTGGTTCCTTTTTACTTCCTCCTGAACAAGCGCTAAGGAATGCTGCCAGAGACAATGAGAAAATAATTTTTAGTCTGGAATTCATGACAGTCACTATGAGTCAGTATTGTGTTTCTCCTTTAATTGGCAGAGGTCTTATAATTTCCTTCTTTTAAGATTTCAGCAATTAATTGTAGTTGTGTTTCCAATACAATTTTCGACCATAAACATCAATGCTGAAAACAAAAATAACATTTTATCGAACACATTATCAGATTCTTTGGTGATAAATGAATCTGGCGTGAATCAGTATCCCAGGCTTATTTATATCTCTAACTTACTTTTTATCAACGATATAGATAATTTTAATGAGTGTTGTTAATTTTTGTCTTGTACTGAGTTATTTCGTATAAAATAAATTACTTATGCCTGCAAATTTGCTTTACATCAAAAACTTTAATAAAATTGCCGTCACGGATTATACAGGAAAGATGTCAATAATTTCTAATTTGCTTGCTGATAAACAATGGTTTATCGTTTTTATAGTATTTGTGTTTGCCATCCTTATTCAGCTTATATACTATCTGGGGATATATTTACGGTTTATTATTTACAAACCAAAGAATATTACCCCTTCAGCCGAACCTGTTTCAGTGATCATATGTGCCAGAAATGAAGCCGAAAATCTGGAACAATATTTACCGGTTATTTTAACACAGGATTATCCCGATTATGAAGTTATTCTGGTGGATGACTGTTCCACGGATGACACGGATATGGTGATGAAACGATACCTGGCCAAATATCCGCGGTTAAGGACAAGTGTGATCAAGGAGGACAAAAAATTTGCCCATGGCAAAAAGCTGGCCGTCACCATCGGACTTAAGGCGGCCAAATATGATCGTTTATTATTTATTGATGCAGATTGTCAGCCCGAAAGCAATCAGTGGCTGAGGCTGATGACGGAACAGTTTTCCGACAAGATTTCCATCATACTGGGTTACGGGGGTTATTTTCCGATCCCTGGAATCCTGAATAAGTATATCCGGTACGATACGATGATGATTGCCCTCCAGTATTTTAGTTTCGCACTATGTCGTATGCCGTATATGGGTGTAGGCAGAAACCTGGCCTATAATCGTACTTTGTTTTATAAGGGAAAAGGGTTTTCAAGCCATTTTCACCTGGCATCAGGAGATGATGACCTGTTTGTAAATGAACATGCCACAAAATCAAATACGGCCATTGTCTGTTCCCGGGAAAGTCATACCCGATCAGCTCCAAAACAGT
The DNA here is from genome assembly GCA_963790105.1 of uncultured Bacteroidales bacterium. Lineage (GTDB taxonomy): Bacteria > Bacteroidota > Bacteroidia > Bacteroidales > UBA10428 > UBA5072. The sequence continues at coordinate 239,303 of CAWBNI010000030.1, forward strand.
CATTTGACCGTTGGTCATTTCAGAAAAAAAGACATTTTTCAACAGCCAAATTATACAAGCCATTCCATAAAATTATGCTTGGATTGGAACCCGTTTCCCGCCTGCTCTTTTATACTTCCTTTGTTATCATGATGTTTTACGGTCCTCTCAGAATGATCATATTAGGGGCATTTGTCGTAAGGCTGATCATTCAGTTGTATGTTATTAAAAAAACCATGAGCCGGTTGAATGAGAAGAATTTATTAGTAATTTCGTTGCTGTTTGACCTTTTTTCACTTTTCATAAATATTGGCTTGTACCTGTCAAGTCAGTTCAGACCTGCAAATTATCAATGGAAGTAAACGCAAATTTATCCGAAAAAGCGCAGCGCGATTACATGCTGGTTCAGCGTGCAACCGAAGGGGACCAGCGTGCTTACGCCGAATTAATGGGACGGTACCGTGATGCCATTTATTATATGTTGTTAAAAATGGTAAACAATGCCAGTGATGCAGAAGATTTAACCATCGAAGCATTTGGCAAGGCATTTAAGAATATTACCCAATACGCTCCCAATTACGCTTTCAGTACCTGGCTTTTTAAAATTGCTACCAATAATTGTATCGATTTTATCAGGAAGAAAAAAGCAAATCATGTTTCACTCGATCATACCGATGAGGAACATGAAAAGGCAACAAAGGATATTCAGGCCCCGGTGCTCGATCCGGAGGAATCCCTGATCAATGATCAGAAAATAAAACTGATGCGTTCCCTGGTATCCAAGCTTAAACCACGCTATCGCAAGCTGATCGAATTACGGTATTTCAGTGAGCTCTCCTATGAAGAAATTGCTGAAGAGCTTGAATTGCCGATTGGAACAGTGAAAGCCCAGTTATTCCGTGCAAGGGAGTTACTCTATAACATCCTGAAAAATACTTCAGGCAAGATGTAAGTTCCGGTACCGGATACGGTTCTGATGCAAATCATTCAAAAATACTTTCCGTCCCTGACGCCACACCAGGTGAAACAGTTTTCGGAACTCGGATCTCTGTATAAATTGTGGAACGAGCGGATCAATGTGATTTCGAGAAAAGACATTGAAAACCTGTATGAACACCATGTTCTGCATTCCCTTGCCATTGACCGCATAATCCGTTTCAAACCGGGAACGCGGATTATTGACGCGGGCACCGGGGGCGGTTTTCCGGGGATTCCGCTGGCTATTCTTTTTCCTGAATCGCAATTCATCCTGGTAGATTCTATCGCCAAAAAGATCAAAGTTACGGAGGCTATTATAAAGGAAACCGGACTATCGAACTGCATTGCCAAAAACCTGCGACTTGAAGATCTCCGCGACAAGGCGGATTTTGTTGTGTGCCGGGCTGTTACCGATATCCCCCGCCTTTTCGGGTGGGTAAAGAAAAACATTATCCCGGGTGGGACCAATGACCTCCCTAATGGCCTGCTTGCCCTCAAGGGAGGTGACCTGGAGGAAGAACTCCTCCCCATGGGATTCGGGGTGAAAGTGTTTAATATCAGGGATTTTTTTTCAGAGGAATACTTTGAGACGAAGAAGGTGGTATATATACCACGAATAAAGGATAAATAAGTCGTGCAGTCGTGCAGTCCATGCATGTCAAAGTGGCGTCAGCGTCACCATTCACCATTCACCATTGCACCAGTCACCAGTCACCAGTCACCAGTCACTTTTAATTTTTCATTGTTTCCCGAAATGATGCCTTCGCACATTGTTCATATTCTTCTCATATTTATTCCTCAAATTTCAATTGCAATTCAATGCTTAATTAGTATTTTTACTAAATCAGAAATATATGGCACAATTAACAGAAGGCGCAATGGCGCCGCAGTTTACAGGCAAGGATCAGGATGGCATAATAGTAGGCCTGAAGGATTTTAAGGGCAAAAAAGTGATCTTGTATTTTTATCCCAAGGACGACACTCCGGGTTGTACGGCCGAGGCATGCAACCTGAGGGATAATTACGATGATCTTCTGTCAAGGGGATTTGCAATTATCGGTGTTAGTCCTGATGATGAAAAATCACATGGAAAATTCAGGGCCAAATTTGACCTGCCCTTCAGCCTGATTGCCGACCCGGAAAAAACCATTATCAAAGCGTATGGTGCCTGGGGAGAAAAGAGCATGTACGGTAAGACTTACGAGGGTGTTCTGCGCACCACCTTTGTCATCGATGAATCGGGTAAAATTCAGAAGATCATCAATAAAGTGAATACAGGCGATCATACAAAGCAGATTTTGGAATTATTGGGTATCAATTAAACAATTATATCATGGCAAAAGAACCAACCATCGATGACGTTAAAAGAGAAAAGCTAAAATCGCTTGAAACAACGTTAGGTAAAATTGAAAAGGACTTTGGCAAGGGAGCCATCATGAAACTTGGCGACCATGCAGTCGTTAATGTAGGTGTTATCCCCTCGGGTTCACTTGCACTGGATATTGCACTCGGTGTTGGAGGTTATCCACGCGGCAGGGTAGTGGAAATATTCGGCCCTGAATCATCCGGAAAAACAACCCTGGCCATTCATGCCATTGCCCAGGCTCAAAAAGCCGGTGGAATTGCGGCCTTTATTGATGCAGAGCATGCATTTGACAGCTCCTATGCCCAAAAGCTGGGTGTTGACATCGAAAACCTGCTGATCTCACAACCCGACAACGGCGAACAGGCGCTCGAAATTACGGAACACCTGATCCGTTCCGGCGCCATCGATATCATTGTGATCGACTCTGTGGCTGCCCTTACACCAAAAGCTGAAATTGAAGGTGAGATGGGCGATTCCAAAATGGGACTTCAGGCCAGGCTGATGTCGCAGGCCCTGCGCAAACTTACCGCAACAATCAGCAAAACAAATACCTGCTGCGTATTCATCAACCAGCTTCGTGAAAAGATCGGTGTGATGTTTGGAAATCCTGAAACTACCACCGGAGGAAATGCACTTAAATTTTATGCCTCGATAAGGCTGGATATCCGCAAGGTAAACCAGATCAAGGAAGGCGAAGAAATATTCGGAAACCGCACCAAGGTGAAGGTTGTGAAAAACAAACTGGCACCGCCATTCCGCAAGGCTGAATTTGACCTTCTTTATGGTGAAGGCATTTCCCGCCTTGGGGAAGTAATCGATTTGGCTGTTGAACAGGAAATCATCAAAAAAAGCGGTTCCTGGTTCAGTTATGGTGAAACCCGCCTGGGTCAGGGTCGCGATGCAGTGAAGCTGCTGCTGGCTGATAATCCGGAACTCACGCTGGAAATTGAAAAGAAGATTATTGAGAAGCTGAAGTGAGGCGGCTTAGGCTTAGGGCTAGGCTTAGGGGCTAAGGCTGTTAGCGTCTTTCTATACCTGAATCCATTAGCTCAATCGGTTGATCGAATGCAATGAGATATCTTTGCGACCTCAAAAAGCGCGCTATGAGTGAATCTTAGCGCACTTTGCGTAAAACCTCTGCGTTAAAGCTTTTGGCAATCGCTCTAAGTCCAGATTGCTTTCATTCAAGAACTTCTCACTGAAGCCGTGAAGAAATTGCATTTTTTACAAATATTTCGTATCTTATCTTGAAATACCGGGTACAGATGAAAGAATGTTACCTTCTTGAAAAATGCGGTTTTTTCAATAAATATAACTGCTCCGGTGAAATCGACTGCCAGGAATTTATTGAAAAATACTGCAAGGGAGATATGATGATTCACTGTAAAAGGCTTCAGTACAGAAACCGGATAGGGGTTGCTCCCTCGGATGACATGATGCCTACAGGTGCTATGATGCGGTAAACTGTCAGAAGGTGATCCTTGACCTCAGACATACCTGGGATGAGCCCTCAATGGTTCCTTCTACAAGATAGGTATTTGTTCATGTTTTCGGACGTACTTTTATTGAAGTGAACCACATCGCCTGGTTTTACTTCCTGTTTGTATTCAATTTCAAAAAACCGGGGCATTCCGTTTCCCGGAATATCCGGCCATAAATAATCAAATATCCATTCCACATACCGGGCCTGGTTCACATGCCTGTTCTGGTCAAGATCGCTGTAGCGGGCTGTAACCGGTTCTGACATGTTGTTTGCATTTACTGCGGGTATGGATTCAAAGGACCTGTTCAAGCCAAAACGTCCCTGGTTAGCCCTGAGCACAGTTTCGTCAATGGGAATCATCTTTGGACGCTTATTATGCAGGTCAAGAGGTATCCAATAGGAAGAGGCGGAGACCATGGTTTCCTTCCCGTCATCCAGCCGGTAATCACGCCTGTAAAAAATACGTTCATTGCCCAGGGGCCATGTTTCGAGGTAAAAATCTTCGCCCCAGGCAGGAAATTTCTTAATTTCAATAGCAAGCTTTGAAAGCACCCATGCCATTCCCATCGCACGCATGCGGGTATAGCCTACATTCAGATGCTCGGCATGCCGGCTGGCTACTTCCTGAAAATAACTGCACAGATTGCTCACCCGCATGATTCCATGATAGCCGATATCCGAAGACCGTACCTGGAATTTTTCGCGCCAAACTGGAGTGTATGACTGGGTATGCATGCTTCTTGCAGAAATTTATTCAGCTAAATAAAAAAGTCCATCCCTGCGGATGGACCTGAATTTTTTATGCAGCTAGCTCGTTTAAGCGGGACTGATTGCTTCTGTCGGACAAACATCAGCACAAGCACCACAATCGATGCATTTGTCGGGATCTATTTTATAAATGTCACCTTCAGAAATTGCTTCCGAAGGACATTCAGGTAGACAAGTACCACAAGCAGTGCACTCATTACTAATTATATAAGCCATATCTGGAAGTTTAATTATTGAGCGTCAAAAATAATGTTTTAATTGAAATCACAAAAGAAAAAAATATTTTAAATAAATGACGCTCAAATAATCCTGCTATATGGCTATTAAGCGGGTCCGTCTTTCAAAAAGCACAGAGCAACATAAGCCATGTTGGCCATGGCCGTTTTAAGTGCCTCTTCATCGGCCATAAAACCTGAAGAATGCAAAGGAGAAGAATACTTGCCTGCAGCATCGGTTATTCCAAAACGGTAAAACACTCCCGGTATTTTCTCAGCAAAATAAGCAAAGTCTTCTGCTGTCATCCGTAATTCCAGGTCAACAACATTCTTTTCGCCCAGCAGTTTCTGTGAATAGGAAACCGCCCGGCGGGTATATTCCTCGTGATTAAATAGCACAGGATATCCATGCAGAATGTCGACCTCACAGTCACCGCCCATTCCGGCAGCTATGGATCTGGCCATGTGAGTAATCTTTTCATGCGCTTCTTTGCGCCAGACCTCATTCATCGTTCTGAATGTTCCGGCCATCTTAACCTCGGAAGGAATAATGTTTGTAGCGCCCAGGGCTTCCACCTTGCCGAAAGATAATACTGACGGTATGGCCGGATTGGCATGCCGGCTTACAATCTGCTGTAAAGCAACAATAATATGGGCGGCAATCAACACAGGATCAGTCAACTGCCATGGCATGGCGGCATGTCCCCCGCTTCCTTTTACAGTAATATATATCTCATCGGTTGAAGCCATGTATTTGCCGGGCCGGTACCCGATCTTTCCTGACTCAAGAAGAGGCATTACATGCTGCCCGATAATCACATCAGGCAGACCATCTGCAAATACATCTTCCTTAAGCATCAGGTTTGCTCCCCCTGGCAATTTCTCCTCGGCAGGCTGAAAAATCAGGAGTATTTTACCATCAAATTCACCGCGAAGGGAATGAAGTATACGTGAGGCTCCCAACAATGCGGACATATGCAAATCATGTCCGCAGGCATGCATCTTGCCTTCATTTAGGGATTTGAACGGAAGATCATTCTTCTCATGAACCGGAAGACCATCCATATCTGCACGTAAAGCGACGGTCATCCCTTTTTCAGTGCGGCCGTTAATCCATCCGGCAATTCCTGTACCGACAAATCCTTTTTTAAACGGGATCCCTGTAGAATTAAGCTGATCCTGTATATACAGGGAAGTTTCCACTTCTTCATAAGACAGTTCGGGATGCTGATGGATATGACGCCGGATCCCCACAATATCCTGAAAATGCTGTTCCGCAAGTTGCTTTATTGTCTCACGTAATTGAAAATCTTCCATCCGCAAATTGTTATTTGGTAAATATAAGTCTGATCCCCAGGGCAACGATCAGGATGCCAAAGCCGACCTTCAATATCCTGGCCGGCATATGAATGGCGGCCAGTGAGCCGAGGTAACCCCCTACAAAAAAAGCCAGCATCACAATGATGGCAATCCTGAAATTAACATACCCCTGCCTGTAATAATTCCAGAAGGCAAGAAAGCCCACCGGAAACAACAGAATGGTCAGGCTTGTGCCCTGTGCCTGATGCTGCGTCATGCCAAAGAAAAAAATAAGGGCCGGAACCATGAGAATGGCACCGCCAATACCCAGCAAACCCGACAATATGCCTGCCGAAAGACCAATGGCGATGAGTATGATTATTTCGTTTACAGACACAAGGTAATTTACGATTTAGGATTTACGATTTACGATTGATGGAATTATGAATTATGAATACAATTAAAAATCCAGACTCATGGAAAAATAGAAATACATGAGGCAGCACCTGACGGTTTTCAATACCCCAGGCCCAGTCGAAACGCATGAAATATCCAAGCAACATGGTATGGATTCCAACTCCATAACCTGCAACGATAGGATCCCGGTTCGCATCGATTGTGATGGTGATCGGACCCTGGTTGACGACATCGGAGTCATAGGCATTCTTGCTCGACCACGGTGTCGGACCCGACCAGGCCGATCCGACATCAAAAAACGTTACAATCTGAAAATTTTCGAAGAAACTTCGTCCCAACGGATAATTAGCGAGGTATTTAAATACCGGAAATCTCAGTTCAGTATTAAATATGGCAAAATTGTTTCCATTCCTGATATTCTGCGAAAAACCGCGCATATCGGTTCCTACGGCCTGAAATGCATAATTCTGGTTCCTGTCGATTGGAATTTCACTGAAAGGAATAAACGTGGGCGTTTTGCTCTGATTAAGGTTGATCCAGTTATCAACCCCGCCAAGATAATAAATGATGCGGCTGGATCCCTGTGAAGTACTCCATGCAAACCGGTTAGCCAGGATGAGCGTACGGTGTATCCGTGTGTAATGCCTGATGTCTGCTCCAAATACAACGAGTTCATAAAGATCCTTATACATCTGTTCCTGGAATTCGGCAAATATCTTATACCGGGTACCCCTGTATAAGATTCATTCCAAGTGACTGGGTATTATCAAAAATATATTCCAGTTTTAAGCCAAGCCAGTTCTTATAGATATTTGGCTCATTCAGGTAATTCGGATTGCTGGACAGGTATACAGTCCGGTCATTGCGAAATGAAAAAGTCGCCCCGATTGACTTTACCTGGTTTATCGGGTAACGAAGCAGGTAAGATAAAGTATGGGTATGAGTTTTTATTTCAAAGGCTCCCAATTCCCCAACCCCTACGTTTTTAAATGTTTGCCTGTGGAAAACCAATTGTTTGTCGAGCCGTCTTTTTGAGATTCTCAAAACTCAGGAGGTATTCGTTTGCATCAAAATCGGGTGATAACCTGAATCCACCGGTTATCTTATAATCTTCAAACAGGTCGTTGGCACCGATCTTAAACAGTACATTAAATCCGGGATTAAAATAGAATGCACCTCCCGTAAATGCCTGGTATGAATTATTCAGAAAATTAAAATCAATTTGTGAGACAAGGCTGTTCTGATAAAAAACAGGCACATATAACCTGATTTTGGGTCTTTTTTTCTGGGCAGTGTCAATGGCTACTTCCAGTTTTTTAGGATCAAGCTTTGCATTATAGCTATTGATCTTTTCTACCTCGAATACATACTTGTTGATATCAATCAGGCCGGATCCGAGGCTTACCGTATCACCATGATTGATAATTGTATTGTTCATTACATCCTGAATGGGAATGACTTCCTTTACAATGCTGCGAACGCTGTCCGTAGCAGCATAGACTCTTAAGTCTTTGCTTTTGAGGGGTTGTAGTTTCAATTTTTTCTGTCAGCGACGGATGTTTCATCCAGCGGATTATGATAAATGTTATAGCGACCCTTATTGAAAAAGATATCTGCCACATTTCCCGTGGAAGGATTATAATCCTGTTCGAGGATATTGCGGTTATAATTGGTAAGCGGTGAAGGTTTTGGCATAATACCGGTAATGGACCATGGTATCGATCTGGCTGATTGTGCTGTCGAATTTGGCAATATAACGATTGTTGACACCATTCACATCCCCGAGCTCAATAAATGAATTATGGCCTGTTTCCGACGGAAAGGTTTTGTTGTTGTATTTACCGTCGTTCAGCCGCATCAGTACATCACTCTTGTTTTTATAATCATAAATAAACAGATCGGACGTCAGAGACCGGGTGGTTTTCGAGGATTTCACTGCTGAGGGTATCCGACATACGATCGGAACTGAAAATAATCTTTGTTGTCATTATCAATGAAGCGAGGAAATGCATCATCGGCAAGATCATTTGTTATCTGCTCATTGGTGGATGAAGCGAATATCATAAACAAATATATCCGTCTTACCAAGACGGGTACCTGCAAAAACAAATTTTGATCCCTCGGCCGAAAAAGAAAAGTCAGTAACCTTATCGAAATAAAGAAAATTGCGTTTTGTCAGTTTCTTTTCCGCGATATTATAATAATAGAGCTTGATCATTCCTTTCTCTTCGGTCATAAAAGCAAAATACCTTCCCGAAGGATGCCAGGCAACTGCAGGAAAAGAATAATCAATAACCTGGTCAAGCCGGTATTCCCGTTTTAAAATTCTTTTTTTCTTTCCGGTCTTTATATTTAAAAGCCATATTTTGTATAGGCCCCTGTCGTTAGTTACATAACTGAGATAATTGCCACTCGGACTGATCTTAATTTTCTCATAAACAACCCCTTTCTTTGTTCTTTTGAACATTTGTCCGGTGGAAGGGGTACTCGCCAGGGCCTTGTCTTCATCAAACAAATTAGTATAATAGCCCAGGTATTCATAGCTAAGTTCCTTGATGGAAAATCCAAGCACATTGGAAAAGCCTGTTTTGATGGATTTACTGACGCTGGTAAGATAGATAATACTGGGAATGACCGATTCACCATACGTATCCGCAATATATTTCCAGAAAGCGTGACCGGCATAAGTTGCATCATCACCGGTAAGCCGGTTGAATTTCTCATATTTGCCACTGATGATCCCGTCTTTCACATGATTTTCGGTTTCAATATCCCAGTGTTTTGACAGGTAATCCACCAGGCCATCACTATACCATTTGGGTATGTTAATTAGGGTGGAATTGGCTACATTATCGATCAACTGGGAACCAAACAGAAGTTCATTTAGATACCAGCCGTGTTATCACCAGCTGTAATCTGCTGATCATATTTTTTATAATCACCTTCAAAATAAAGGAAGGCTTTATTTCGGATTACACTGGTTGTTCCTCCTATGTTGTATTCATCCTGGCCGGTAACCAATCCGAGGTTGCTTTGACGGTAGTCAGTGAGCCGGTTATAGACTACAAACAGAATTCTTTTTTCAATTGTATAATCAAAGAATGCCTCAACCTGGGAAATAATTTTGGCGGCATGGTCAGCAGTGTATTCAGCCAGGTTGGTACCTCCTTCATTAAAATAAACGTCGTACTTCGGATAACGGTAAAATGACCATACAAAATCATTATACTGCACACGGTTTTTTCCAAAGCTCATCTGGTGCCCGTTATAGAACTGAGCACTGCCCAGGATGCAAAGGCTAGTAAAAAGAAATAACAGCAGACTTTTCTTGACTAACGCTTTCATATTTGCTTACCAGCAATGTAAATACAAAACAGTGAAGTTTTATAAATATCTACTTTAGATTAAAACACCGTGCCTAAATTACTAAAATTGCCCGTTAAGCTCTAACAACGTGGAATTTTTTTTGTTTAGTGTTTTTAAAGCGATATTAAATTACCCGGCAACAACCTGCCGGGTTTTTTGTTCGTCAAAACCAGGAAGCCGGTAACTATATTCTGGATAGCAAAAGAACTTACACCGACTGGATAATTAAATAGCCCTTCAATTACATTTATGAGTATTCATAGAAAAAACCCGGCCCCTTTGCAGAGGCCGGGTTTTTTTACCAGTTATATTAACCGTTCTGGCCGTAATAAATGATCAAGCCTTGCCGGCACTACCCAGCACATTGTTCACTTTATGCTTGTATAGTTCCTTCAGTCTGTCCCTGGCAGGGCCGAGGTAATTGCGCGGGATCGAATTCACCCGGTTTCTCTGCGAAAATCTTTCTTATGGTTGCAGTCATGGCCAAACGGCCATCGCTGTCGATGTTGATTTTGCAAACTGCTGATTTGGCAGCCCTGCGAAGCTGGTCTTCGGAAACACCGGCTGTATTTTCCATTTTTCCGCCATATTTATTAATTTCATCAACAATATCCTGCGGAACAGAAGATGCGCCATGAAGAACGATCGGGAATCCCGGTATCCTTTTTTCTACTTCTTCAAGGATGTCAAAACGAAGAGGAGGAGGAAGTTCGCCCGGTTTAACCTTGAATTTGAAAGCACCATGGGAAGTACCGATGGATATAGCAAGAGAGTCAACCCCTGTTTTTTTGACAAAATCTTCTACTTCTTCAGGTCGTGTATAAGAAGTATGCTCGGAACTTACTTCATCTTCAATACCTGCCAGCACGCCAAGTTCGCCTTCAACAGTAACACCGATACTGATGAGCATAATCAACAACCTGTTTGGTGAGCCTTACATTTTCTTCATAAGGAAAATGGGAACCATCAATCATAACGGATGAAAAACCGGTTTCAATACAGGCTTTGCAGGTCTCGAATGAATCTCCATGGTCAAGGTGCAGAACAATAGGAATTGCATATCCAAGTTCCTTTGCATATTCTACAGCTCCTTTTGCGAGGAATTGCAGCAAGGTTTGGTTGGCATATTTCCGGGCGCCTTTTGAAACCTGAAGAATGACAGGTGATTTTGTTTCAACACAGGCGCTGATGATGGCCTGAAGTTGTTCGAGATTGTTAAAATTGAAAGCGGGAATGGCATAGCCACCTTTCACTGCTTTTTTAAATAATTCGCTCGAATTGACTAACCCTAAATCTTTATAATGTAGCATAATGGTTTAATTTAAATTGAAGCGCGAAAGATAATTCATTTAGGTTTAGCCGCCAAAGGATTCATTCAATAATTATGTAATTTTACCCTAATGGAAACCAAATCCTCCGGATCTTTTCAGAAACGGCTGACGCTGTTTGATGCCACCGCAATCGTTGCCGGGTCAATGATCGGTTCGGGAATTTATATAGTGAGCGCCGACATTTCACGAAATGTGGGGGCTCCCGGATGGTTGCTGCTTGTGTGGCTGGTTACCGGTATTCTTACTGTGATGGCTGCCCTTGTATATGGTGAACTTGCATCACTCATGCCTCATGCCGGAGGTCAATATGTTTTTCTGAAAGAAGCCTATAATCCGCTGGTCGGATTCCTTTATGGATGGTCGGCTTTTCTTGTTATTCAGGGAGGAACAATCGCAGCAGTAGCTATGGGATTTGCAAAGTTCACCGGTGTGCTTTTTCCGTGGGTTGCTGAAACGCATATCTGGTTTTCCTGGCATTTTTTAAAGTTCTCCACCGTTCACCTGGTCGCGATCGGATCGATCCTGTGCTTACATTTATCAATACCCGCGGTATCCTTTTCGGAAAAATCATTCAGAATATATTCACATCCACCAAGGTCTTTATCCTCCTGTTGTTTATTGTGATCGGTCTCTTTATTGCCCGCAATACGGAAGCACTGGAAATGAACCGGCAGTATTTCTGGTCGGGAGCCAGGATTGAAAACGGACAAATGACCAGCCTGGGTGGATTTGCCCTGCTGGTTGCCTTTACGACCGCCATGGTGGGCTCACTTTTTTCTTCCGATGCCTGGAACAACATCACATTTGCCTCCGACGAGGTGATTCGTCCGAAACGCAATCTTCCTTTGAGTCTAATCTACGGGACCATCCTGGTAAGTATAATTTACTTTCTTGTCAATATGGCCTATGTTCAAGCCCTGCCTGTAAGAGGAGATGCCGCAGGGATCACTGCCACGGCCAGGGGGATACAATATGCCACGGAAGACCGTGTTGCCACGGCCGCCATGGAAGGGATACTTGGCGGAAATGCAGCGGTTGTCATGGCCCTGCTTGTGATCATTTCCACTTTTGGCTGCAATAATGGTATTATCCTGGCCAGTGCACGGGTATATTACGCCATGGCAGTGGACGGTCTGTTCTTTAAAAAGATCGGAGTTCTCAACACAAAGGGAGTGCCGGCAAGGGCACTGGTCATTCAAAGCGTCTGGACATCTGTTTTATGTCTGTCGGGCACTTACAGCAATCTGCTCGATTATGTGGTTTTTACCGTATTGCTGTTTTATATCCTGACTATATTATCCGTTTTCATTTTCAGAAAGAAATACCCGCAACAGGAAAGACCTTACAAAGCACTTGGATATCCGGTGCTGCCGGTGATATATATTGCCGCAGTAGCTTTTATTATGGTCATGTTACTGGTTTACAAACCTTTATATACCTGGCCCGGGCTGATTATCGTCCTCCTGGGTTTGCCTGTATATTTTATCTGGAGAAAAAAGACCTGATACCGGATCAATACCCGGGATTTGCCATCACAGGCAGTTCAACTTCAATGACGCGCATCTTTTTCCATTTTCCGCTCCTGTATCTCAGGATACAAAGCAATACAAAATACAAGGAAGAGAATAACCAGGGCAAGCCATCCCATTACAGCGGAAGCATTCAGCACATGAAACATTACCCAGAGCAAGGGAATGAATGTCCAGTGAAATGTAACAGAAGCAATCATGGTCCAGTGGGTATCCCCTGCCCCTCGAAGTGCACCAACGAGGGCAACCATCATGGCTTCTGCCAGGACGTACAAGGAGGCTATGCGGATCATGGAAGTAGCGATGGGTAATGCCTGGTCGAAAACCAGGCTGTCCGTCTGCGGGCGGAATACCCTGGCCAGTGTTTCCGGAATAAAAACGAAAAGGACCAGCACAACCGCTGAATAATAAATACCGGTTTTGATACCCGACATGGCAGCTTTGTGAGCAGTTTCCGGATCACCTGCTCCCATGTAACGGCCTACCAGGCTTGTTACAGCAATTTCAATTCCAAGCAGGGGAATAAAAGTTGCCAGGTCCCAGCTGAACATGATGGTAGTGGCCGTGGCAACTTCATCACCACGGGAATGAAACATAAAAATAATAACGGTAAAGCCCAGGAAATTCAGAAATAATTCGAGTCCCGCCGGATATCCGAAATAGAGCAGCTTGCGCATAACCGCCCAGTTGAATTTAAAGGAATTCATAATGGCGAAGTTTTCCCTGTTGAAGCGGCCCAGGTAAACGATGATCAGGATGCACAATCCTGCAAAGCCACCTATAACGGTGGCAATAGCAGCACCCCTGATACCCATCACGGGAAATCCAAGTTTGCCAAATATCAGAACATAGTCAAGTATTACATTTACCACCACTGAAACCAGCGCAGCCACCATTACAACCTTTGTGCGGCCAAGTCCCGAAAAATAACAACTAAGGCAATTCCGGAGGATGCTGAACAACACGCCGTAAATAACAATATTAAAGTAGCTGATCTGATAGGGCAGTTGCGATTCAGGTACATGCATAAAACTAAAAAAATGCAGGGAAAGGGGCTTGCATAATAAAATGATGGGATAGGCAACCAATGCGATCAGAATTGCCTGAAATGCAGCTACACCGCTCATTTTCTTTTGTCCGGATCCATAATACTGTGCCACGAGAGCGGTTGTATACCCCGTGAGGCCAATGAAGAAGAACATCATCATTTGCATGGCCACACCGCCTCCCATGGCAGCATTCATCTGTTCCGAACCGAGTCGCGACAAAAAGAGCCTGTCGGTAAATGTCATCACCCCGTCACAGGCAGTTGAAACGATCATTGGCAGGGCAATGACAAGCATTTCTGCTACTCCGCCTTTACCTTGGTTTATAGATAAATAAGCTTATTCAAAATGATTCTTGATTATCAGGAATTACAAAAATAACGGCTTTTTCGGATTTTCAGCAAGGCTAATTCTCATTATCGCACTCCTGTGGCGTCTTTTGAAGAATTTTCAGATCGTACCCCTTGCTTTTAATGAGTGATAGAATGTGATTATATGTATCTGTGGGCATAAAGGATTCACGGCTCAATATCCAGAGATATTTGCGGTTGGGATGTCCGACCACTGCCCAGGAATAATCATCCGCCAGTCCAATGATATAATAATCTCCCCTGAACGGCCAGAAAAACTGAACTTTCAATTTGGCATTATTTGAGCCGGGTACAACAAATGCCTTTCCATGAACTATGCTCATTTTTGATTTTCCGTTTCTGAAACGGATACACCGGTTGGTAACACGTATATGATTTTTCCCTGCTATCTGTTCATAATCTGCCGTGGTACACCGGCATCCTTTCTGAAAGCGTGCAGGATAGGAAGCAATATCATACCACCGGCCAAGGTATTTATCCAGATCAACACTGATCAACAGTCTGCAAGGACTGACTCACAGCATTTTCCATATAACCAAATAACAAGGACAGAATAATGAAAGCTTTATTCATGGGTTGGATGAAAGGTATGCTAAAGCTCAAGATTCCTAAATATACAAAAAAAATCAATAGGCTTAGGCTTCAGGCTGTAAGTAGGCTATAGTCTGACAGGTTCATATTCAAATCAGTCTAACATTTAGACAGCCTGAATCAGCCTAATAGCCTCCCTAACACCGCTTCCAGTTTAATATGGGTAACCTTTGACAGGTCTTTTGCATAGAAAAAGGAACCGGCAAAAAACAACCCGGCGGAAATTACAAGTGAAATGGGCAACAGATTAAAGGCAGTCTGAATATTTGTAGCATCTGAAATTGCGCCCATGACAAGAGGGGCAAGAAAACCGCCAAGAAGATTTTGAACTACAACGGCTACTGCATAAGAAATTGCCCTCAATCCCGCATGCACAACATCCTGGGTAACAGCAGAGGCCGCAGAAACAAATGCCGTAATCGATATTCCCACGGAAAGCAGGAGCAAATACTGCAATTTTCCGGCAAAAACATTAAAGGCAAAAAACATGATAATGGCTGATATCAGGGTGGTAATTGCCGGAAATATAAGCCGTGCATTGATGCGCCTTTTTCTCCACCTGTCCACGAGGTAACCTCCCAAAGGAGCACCTACAATGGCCAGAAGCATTACAGCACTTGATTTAACACCGGCCGGACTGGCCTCCATTCCCTGCACACGGATAAAATAGGTTGGCAGCCAGGCCAAGAAGTGCCGTGGTGGTAAAAACAACCCCTGCAATTCCAAAATAGGTAAAAATGAGGGAGGGTTTTTGAATCAATTCTTTAAACATGTCAATTATTGACATCCTTCACCAATTTACTCCCCTGTGCCTTTGATTCAGAAGGTTCCTTCTTTAGAAGACCCACCGTTTTGTAATCTTTTACAAAAAAGAACAGGAAAGCAACAATAATACCCGGAATTGCCACGAGTCCCAGGGCATGGCGCCATCCCCAATGAGTAGCTATAATACCGCCTATAGCCACTCCCATTGCGCTGCCCAGGGGAATGGATGCATTCCATAGATCCCAGCATCCAGGAACGTTTTTCCACAGGATACATTCCGGAGATCATGGCTGATCCGCCGGGTGCATATCCGGCCTCACCAATACCGATTAGGGAACGCGTGCTGTATAGCTGCCTGAAGGTTTTCGTAAAAGCACCCAGTCCAGTTGCCAAACCCCATAACAAAGCCATTAAACCAACTGTTTTTTTGCGGCTCCAGCGATCAATCAAAATAGAAACCGGAAAAGTGAATATTACAATGGATAAATATACAGCAGAAACCAATCCCCCGCATTGCATGTCGGTAAGCTGCCATTCCGCTTTCAAAAACGGGAACAGGGAAGAAATAACCATCCTGTCGAGATAATCGAACATATAAAGCAAAAACAGCAAAATGAAAATGTAATTGGTATATCGTCTTGTGAAAAGATATCCTTCCGGCACAGCAGCGTTTTTCATATCAGTGGTTTTAGTCAGTTACAGGGATAAAAGACAATCCGGGCAGACAGAATGCCTGGGATTGTTTATTTCTATCAAAAACTAAAATTAATAAAAAAACGATAGCATCAACAAGCATGAGGGATTTCGATCAGCCTTGTACAGATCCATTCTTTTATAATATAGTCAGATTCACTACTTTTGCAGTTTATACCCAATGAAGCATGGATACTCTATTTGATTCAATTGAACCCGGAGAATTACAGGAGAATTTTTTTAACCTCATCAAGAATGACTGGATGCTGGTTACGGCAGGTACACTGGGCAGCTTTAATACCATGACTGCCAGTTGGGGAACCATGGGCATTTTATGGAACAAACCGATTGCCATCTGTTTTATCCGGCCTCACCGGTATACGTATGAGTTTGCTGAAAAAAACGAATGCTTTACACTTAGTTTCTTTGATTATCAATACCGCGAAGTGCTTGATTTCTGCGGAACACATTCCGGCCGGGATATTGATAAGGTAAGCCAGACTGGTCTGCGGCCCATTGAAACAGACCTGGGTAATATTACCTATGAACAGGCACGGCTTGTGCTTGAATGCAGGAAGATTTATGCAGACACCCTGAAACCTGAAAATTTCATGCTGATGGAGGTAGCCAAAAAGAATTACCCGGCCAGCGACTTTCATAAATTCTATATTGGCGAAATCATTGGATGCTTTGTGAAAGGGACAAGGGACGAGGGACTAGGGACTAGTAGTTGATAGTTGATAGTTGATCAGTTGAAGATCGTTGAAAAGGAATTGCATGTGATGAAGGCATGTCTAAGGAATAGGCAATGTGACAATGTGCAATATGCCAATGTGCTAATGTGCTGATGTGCTAATGTGCTGATGCTGCTAAATAAAATACTATGTTTCTTTGTGCCTTTGTGGCAAAACTGAAACTGCAAACTGCAGAACTGCAGAACTGCAGAACTGCAGAACCAGACAGATAAACCATGTCTGAAAACCCGCAAATAATATACGATAGCAATTGCAATTTATGCAATCAGGCAGTCCGGTTTTTAAAATCCGGTAAAGGCGGGTCAGGTATGACTTTTCTTCCCGCTGACAGTGAAGATTCGGAATCATTGCTTCTTCAACATCATATATCCAGCAGATCTTACAGATAAAACCGTAATTCTTCTGAGTGATCAAAAAATATACGTCAAATCGGCAGCCATCATAAAAGCCCTCAAAAATAAAGGCGGACTGTGGAAAATGGCCGGATTGTTTGAAATAATTCCCACTTTTATCCGCGATTTCATTTACGATTTTATTGCCCGGAACAGATAGCATGCAACCCTTGCATTTTCATTCTGTCCTTTATATAGTGAGATTAATTTGGCTGACTCGCAGGGTTTATTGCCGTTGACGGTTCTAATAATATGAATCAATGTTAAACTATCATCCAGGTGGCGTATTACCAGGAAATACACAGGGATATAATCGAACAGTGTAAAGCCGGCAATTCCAGGGCTCAGCAAAAGCTTTATCATTTATATGCAAAGGCTATGTATAATCTTTGTTATCGCATGATGAACAACCGTGAAGAGGCGGAGGACCAGCTTCAGGAGTCATTTACTGAAGCTTTTTTGCGGCTTGACAGCTTCAGGTTTGAATCCGCATTCGGCGCATGGATGAAAAGGATCACGGTAAACAAATGCATTAATGCCCTGAAAAAAAGAAAAGCTGATTTGGTGCCGGTCATAGATTTACCGGAGAAACCAGCAGAGGAGGAAGAGACAAATGTGATCGGACTGACTGTCGAACATGTACGGCAGGCACTGGAAAAACTGCCGGAAGGTTACCGGGTGGTTTTTTCCCTTTACCTGCTGGAAGGATATGATCATGTTGAAATATCACAGATCATGGGCATTTCAGAAGAAACATCCAAATCTCAGTATTCAAGAGCGCGACAAAGAATAAAAGAAATTATTAAACACGACTTCCATGGAAGACAAGTTTGAAAAATTTGTTACGGAAAACCGGGAAGCTTTCGATATTTCAGGAACCTGATCCAAAGATCTGGAAAAGAATAGAAAGCAACCTGCGGTTTAAAAGCAAGCCGGGATGGAGAACATATCCTGCAACGGGTGGCTGTTGTAGCCGTTATTTTTGCAGCCTCTTATGTGGTGAATGAAATGGTTCACCGGTATACACATGGTGAACTTAAAGCAGACCGCGCTGCACACAAAAAATAATGCAGTACCGGGACTGAAAGAAGCCGAGGCCTATTATACCACCCTGCTGAATCAGAAAATGGATGAACTGAAACCGGTGATGGCCAATTGTCCGGCCCTGGCAGAAGAACTGAATTACGACATGTCAGAACTCGACAGCGTTTACACGGATCTGAAAAAAGACCTGAAAGATAACATGGCAAACCAGGAAGTAGTTGAAGCCATCATTGAGAATTACCGTTTGAAAATAAGAATTCTGGAAGAACTATTGAGTGAAATTAAACCACATGAGGATGAATGCCTCTCCAAAAATGACGGTTATGCGCTCTAAAATATTCCTGATATTAACTGTACTTATCCTGTCTGTCAGCCTCCGGGCTCAGACACCTGAATATATACACCAGGTGGTGAGATCATTCCGGGTAAACAATGGAGTTACCCTCGATCTGGCGAATAAATACGGGAAAGTACATGTAATCAGATGGAATAATGATTCGGTAAAATTTATCATCGACTTGAGGATCAGGACAAAAGATGCAGGAAAAATGCAGAAGCTCAAACAAAATATTGACTTTGAATTTACTGCATCCCAATATTTCCTGAATGCCAGGACAAAAATCGGCGATAATGCATCAGATGTTTTTCAGGATATAAAGGATATTGCAGGAACCTACCTTTCATCATCCAATACGGTTACAATCAATTATACGGTTATGGTTCCCGACTATGTTTCCTTAAAAATCGATAACAAGTTTGGAAATGTATATCTCGACGATGCTAGACCAGAATTTTAATCTCACCTTGTCATACGGCGATTTTAGCTGTAACCGGTTATCCGGAAAAAGTGAGATACGAATAACTTCAGGAAATGCTGAAATCGGATACATCAGGGAAGGATTGCTTTTCCTGTCCTATGGCAATCTGCATCTTCATGATGCAGGCAAACTGACTGCCGAAACACGGTCTTCCACACTTACAATTGATAAATCGGCTGAACTGCGGATCAATTCAAGACGTGACAAACTCTATCTGAATGAACTGGGATCTTTTTCGGGTGAAAGCTATTTCTCAAATATCACCGGAGGCATTTTGCATAACGAATATGAATTTTGTAAGCCGCTACGGAGCCATTAATCTGGATAATATCCGCAAAACTTTTTCCAGTCTGAATCTCACGGCAGAATTTACCAAAGTTACTCTGGCCTTTGACAGATCGGCTTCCTATAATCTTGAACTTACCCATCACCAGGAAGTTGTATTTGTCTATCCTAAAAATATCGCCTCATTGAAAACCAAGGTCATCAATGTGGAAGAAAAGCAGTTTCTGACAACCGGTGTGATCGGAACTGAACCAGCTGTTTCCAGTGTTGTGATCAATGTTCCAAAGAAGTGCAACCTCACACTTATCAGTAAATAACTAATCAACGAATTACTATATGAAAAGAATAAATGACACAATATGAACAAGCTGAAATTTATACCGACTTATCCTGACAGGTGCATTGATTCACCTCGTGTGATGACATGTGGCATCATTGCATTGAGGGGAATGGTCATACTTCAACTGAAACACGGACCCTTCCACCATTCTCCCAGATACAGGTAAATGGCGATTTTAAGGTTCAGGTGGACTACGGATACTGCTCCAGCTGGCCATTGTGGAAGCAGATGAAAATCTTCAGGATCTGATTAAAACCTATGTGTCCGGCGACAAACTGATCATTGAATCAAGACACGGCGATTGCCTGAATTCTTCCCATCCCATTGAAATCAGTGTTATCACGCCTGCGGCTGAACAATATTGAATTAAATGGATCAGGGAATGTATATTGTTCCGGCCTGAATGCAGACGATCCTGATTTTAAGATTATCCGGTTCAGGGAAGATAGAATGTACCCGGATGACGGCCAGTTCAGTGACACTGGATCTGGAAGGTTCGGGAAATATTGACTGCGCGGCCGATGTTGAAAATTTATACTTCACAGAATTGAAGGTTCCGGTGAAATAAAAATTAATCGGATCGGCCCTGAGATTCGGAATTCAGGGTTATCGGATCAGGTCATCAAGGGTGCAGATCAGCTGAATACGGATGTTTGTATAACCTATATATCCGGATCGGGAATAATTGATACCCGATGTCAGCAATTCTCTTGATGTAACAATAATCGGCAGCGGTATTGTTAATTACTTTGGAAATCCGGTAATCACTTCTTATATTTCCGGATCGGGAAAGATTGTTAAACGATAACAGAACATCGGTTCAATATTTGTGGAGTATATAATAACCTGAAATGTTAAATAATAATAACCGTTAAATTATCTATCATGAAAAAACTATTCGTATTGATGTTCATTATGGCAGGAACCCTGGCCACTTTTGCACAAAAAGACGGCGGAAATGGTGATCCGAATGAGATCAGGACCTTTATGGGACATAATAATTCAGTAGGAGGATATGGAGCACTTTCCATGCAATACAGCCAGATCAATAATCGGGATGCCTTCGTATTCGGGGCAAGAGGCGGTATTTTAATGGGTCATATGGTAGCTATGGGACTTGCAATTAATGGCTTTTTCAATGACAAGCATTATGATCCTATTACAGGTTATAACCAGCACCTGGCTGGCGGATATGGCGGTTTCTTCTTCGAACCCATCCTCTTTCCCAAATATCCGGTGCATGTTTCATTTCCTGTGCTGATCGGCGGTGGTGGAATTGGCGTTATATAATAATGACAACAGTTCATGGGATAATCATTGGAATTCAGAAGCTTCCGATGCCTTTATGGTCATTGAACCGGGAATTGAAGTGGAAATGAACATTACCCATTTCTTCAGATTTTGCATAGGCGCCCATTACCGCTACACAACGGATGTGCAAATTGATAATCCCGACTATAATGTATGACCCTGATATATTGAGGGGATTCATGGGCGGGGTAACATTTAAATTTGGCAGGTTTTGATAAGATACCCTATATTTGCAGGGGATTTGAAGATTACCTTATGTAACTTCTTTCCCCTGTGAAATTATGAAAAAACTGGGCGTTATACTGATTGCGGTCATGATATCCCTGACCGCAGTAAGTCAGAATCGTTTTACCCTTAGCGGTTATGTAACAGATGAACAAGGTGAAGCAATTACCGGAGTGTATGTGATTGTTCCTAATTCGTCCTATGGAACAATCACCAATGTATACGGTTTTTATTCCCTTACTCTTCCGGCCGGTAATTATGTTATCCGGTATTCTTTTATCGGTTTCGAAACGAAAGAGCAACAGCTCAGCCTCACTGTCAATACAAAATCAACAGTCGCCTGAAAGCTGAGACCTCCGCCATCGATGCCGTTACAATAACAGCCCAGCGGAAAGATGAAAATGTGAAAGACATTACAATGAGTAATGTACAGCTTCCCGCCACGGTCATCAAAAAGATCCCCAATCTTATGGGCGAGGTGGATATTATCAAATCCATCCAGCTGCTTCCCGGAGTGCAGTCGAGTGTGGAAGGCTCAAGCGGTTTTTATGTCCGTGGTGGAAATGCGGATCAAAACCTCATCTTGCTTGATGGTGCCACAGTCTATAATCCCTCCCACTTATTTGGTTTCTTTTCTGTTTTCAATGGCGATGCTGTTAAAAATGTGGAATTATTCAAGGGCGGTATTCCGGCAGAATATGGAGGAAGGCTGTCATCTGTGCTTGATGTGAGAATGAATGAGGGCAATACCCAAAAAATCAAGGGAAGTGCAGGAATCGGAATGATCTCCAGCCGGATCACCATTGAAGGCCCGATCATAAAGGACAAGATGTCTTTCCTTCTTACCGCCAGGCGCACTTATATGGAAGTGTTGACGCCCGTTTATTACGGATACCACGGCAAAGAAAAGTAATCTGTATTTCTATGACCTGAATGCAAAAATAAACTACCAGATCAACCAGAATAACAGGATCTTTCTTTCAGGTTATTTCGGAAGGGACATTAATGATTTTGGAGACATGTTCAGTATGAATTACGGCAATGCAACAGGAACAATCCGCTGGAATCATATTTACAAGGACAAGCTTTTCTCCAATCTTACCCTGATTTTCAGCAATTTTAACTACAACCTTGGGGTACCAAATGGCAGTCATGGCATTTAAATGGCTGTCAAATATTGTCGATTACGGATTGCATAATGATTATACCTATTATGTGAATCCTTCAAACACAGTGAAATTTGGTGTGCAGCTGACATATCACACGATCAGGCCTGGAAAAGCAGAGGCCGGTTCCGACAAGCTATGTACAACCCGTGAATTATCCTGAAAATCATGCACTCGAAACGGCCCTGTTCCTGAGCAATGAGCAGAAACTGGGATCAAAGATTTCCCTGTTGTACGGATTACGGCTGTCCGTATTCCAGAATATGGGAAAAACAACCTTGTACCATTATAACGAAAATTACCAGGTGAACGATTCCACTCAATATGGATCAGGACATATCTTTAATACCTTCTCTTCGCTGGAACCCCGCTTTAATTTCCGGTACAGTTTCAACGACAAAAACTCAATAAAATTCAGTTATAACCGCACGGCCCAGTATCTGCAACTTGCATCCAATTCTACAGCCACTTTCCCCCTCGACATGTGGTTTATGAGCAATCCCAATATTAAGCCCCAACGGGCCGATCAGGTGGCCGCAGGATATTTCCGGAATTTTTTTGATAACGGAATTGAATTCTCGGTGGAAACATTTTATAAGAAGATCTATAATGCTGTTGATTTCAAGGACCATGCAGTGCTTGTCCCGCAGCAATATCTTGAAGGAGAACTGCGTATTGGTACGGCTCATTCCTATGGCGTTGAATTTCTACTCCGCAAACAAACGGGCAAACTCTCAGGATGGTTAAGTTATTCCTATATCCGTACATTCAGGCATATTCCGGCAATCAATAACGGGAAAGAATTTCCGCCCCCCTATGACAAGCCCCATAATGTTAGTGTGGTGCTGAATTATGAAATCAGCAAAAAATTCGATGCGGGGTTAAACTGGGTTTATTCCACTGCCATTCCGGTGACCGTGCCTACACAGGGCTCCTGTTACGGAAATGCATGGATCCCTTCCTACTCCACCCGCGGAGGAACACGCATTCCGGGTACAGCCTATCATCGAATGGATCTGTCAGTAAATTATTACTTTAAGACATTCAAAAAGGAAAGCAGCCTCAATTTGTCTGTTTATAATTTATACAACCGGCACAATGCATTTGCTATTTACTTCAGGCAAAAGAAACCTGAAGTTGACAACCCGTCACCCTATAACCAGGTTGAAGTGGTGAAGCTTTATCTTTTCCCCATCATCCCGGCTATTACATATAATATTAGCTTTTAGAAACCATGAAAAGCAATTATATATATCAATCAGAACGAAAACCAGGCATGGATGAGATGGACTTTTCTTGATTGCCGCTTTATTCATACTGGTTTCATGCGAAGAAATTATGAATGTGGACTTCGCAGGTGAATTCAACCAAAAACCTGGTGGTGGATGGTGCTATCACAACAGATACCATTCAGCACCAGATTATACTTTCCTATACAGGGGATTATTTTGCAATTTCAGCCCAGGAGATGGCAACAGGAGCCATTGTTTATATTTCAGACGGAACGAATATCATTCCCCTCAGGGAACTCGAAAGCGGGTGTTTATATTACCGATGGCTCCGTAGCCGGAAAGGTCGGAAAAAAATATACACTCCATGTCACACTTCCGGATGGCCGTGAATATACTGCATCGGATTCCCTGGAAGCCTGCGCAGATATCGATTCTATCCGTCAATCGGATAATTACAATTCCTATATGGCTGGGATACGGATATGATGTGCTGTTTTACGGACATGAACCGCAACCTGCCGGTAATCATTATATGTATGAATTGCTAATCAACAACACGCTCTATACAGATACAATCACCGAAGTAAACTTTGCCTCCGATGAATTTGTGAACGGCAGTTTTGTACGTGACTACCAGGTATTCCGGATACATGAAACGGATCTGAAAGAACGTGACCAACTATGTCACCCTTGAAATGTATTCCATCAGCAAGAAATATTATGAATTTCTGTCTGCTCTGATGGTTGAAACCGTTTGGCGGGGAAGTCCCTGGGATGGCCCTCCGGCCAATATCCCGGGAAATGTAAGCAATGGCGGGACCGGCTTTTTCAGGGCCTCCGACGTCAAACGAAAGTCCAGGATATTCGTCCAGCTTCCCCGGGCGAATTAGGCCCCCGTCCCTTGTCCCTTGTCACTTGTCCCTGCCCAAATAGTCCCTCAGTGAGTCCACATAGTTTACAAACGCCTCTCTGCCCTTGAGCGTAATACTGCAGGTGGTCAGCGGATAATTGTCACGAAACGACTTGCGGATTGTTATGTAACCCGCCTCTTCAAGCTTTTTAAGCTGAACACTGATATTTCCTTTTGTTGCTCCTGTCTTTTCTGCCAGGTAGGTGAATTCTGCAGATTTAACTCCCATCAGCAGAGAAACAATGGAAAGCCTCAGTTGGGAATGCAATATAGGATCCAGTTCCCGAAATGCACTCATGACTTCTGCTTTTTAGCTTCGATACGTAACATATGACCCGGAATGATATAGGATACAATTACTGTTACCGTCGTCAGCAAAAGCTGTATATTATAGGGCTGAAAGTAAGCGATCGAGGGCAGCAATCCAGGAAATAATTCCGCCAATGATGAGTGGCCGGTAACTGATCACTCCGCCTGAAACAAATATTCCCATACCATACATGACCATGGTGAGTGGCAAAATAAGACTGTAATTCTGCAATTGGGTGGCAAAGTACATTATGATCAGCAAACTGACTACCCATCCACCCCACAGATAACTCATGATATTGCCTATAAAAGTCTGGTGTGTACTGGTTTTTTGCCTGCGCAGCGTTAAAACGCCGGATAACTACCATTCCCAGTCCCATCAGAACCGGCCATACCATGTAATGCCGTTCATAATGTACCACCCGGATGAGAAGGTATTCAGAAATACAGGCCAGCCCAACCAGGTAACCCCATAAAAGATAGAAAAGATAATTTTCCCCGATAGTGTTCCTGGTGGAAGTGATCATTGCATAAATGGTCTTCAGACCGTCTTCGTGACTGAATCCCATACTTTCATTTTTTGTTTCCATTGTTTTAATTTTTATTTAAATGTTTAGATTGCGTTTGAGACAGGTTTGAAACCTGTCTTTACATTAATATCATTATAAGAATATAAACTACGCACAAATATAAACTAGTTTATTTTATAAACCTAATTTTTTTGCAATTATTTTTTATAGTTGATCAATTTTTTCATGGATGAACTAACTTTTCTCATAATTTTATATATAATTCAATCACTCCATGTCTCAAAACTGCCTCAAGGCCTTTTTTACAGGGAGATGTCTGTTTCTGTTCATTATTGGCTTTCTGCTGCATTGCTCTTGTATTTGCCGGTGATCCCCCGTTTACCGGTGAAACCCGCATATACAATACAGTTCATATAAAATCGGCAGACCCAAGATTGACGGGGTACTGGATGATGCCTGCTGGCTTGAAGGGGAATGGACTGGCAATTACAGGCAAAATATGCCAGCGGAAGGTGCTCCACCTTCCCAAAAAACAGAATTCAAAATCCTTTTGACGATGAAAATATTTATGTAGCCATTCTGGCTTATGACAATGAACCGGATAAGATTGACAGGCAAATGACACGGCGGGATGAACGTTTGGGGGATATTGTGGGTAGTTAATTTTGACAGTTATTTTGATCACCGCACAGGATTTGAATTTAATCTTACAGCAGCAGGATGTAAAATTGACCTGATCGTTACCAACGATGGCTTTGATACAAACTGGAATCCGGTATGGGATGGCAAGGTAGGCTCAATGGATTCGGGATGGATTGCAGAAATGCAGATACCCCTGAGCCAGCTGCGTTACGGGAAACAGGCAGTCACAGGTATGGGGACTTCATGCATGGCGCTGGATAAACCGTAACAGGGAATCTGACCACTGGAATCTCATACCGCGCGACAATGCCGGAGTGCTATATTATTTCGGTGAATTGCACGGATTGAATAATCTTCCAAAAATCAGCCGTATGGAGTTTATGCCCTATACCCTGGCTAAAATGGAAGTTTATCCGAAAGACGAGGGAAATCCCTATAAAGATGGCTTTGATCCGTCTGCAGCGATCGGTTTGGATGGAAAATTCGGCCTGGGAAGTAATTTCACGGTTGACTACACAATCAATCCTGATTTTGGACAGGTTGAGGCCGATCCTTCGGATCTGAATCTTACTGCATTTGAAACCTATTATGAAGAAAAAAGACCCTTTTTTATCGAAGGCAGGAATATTTTCGATTACAGTTTCGATGATAACCAGTTGTTCTACAGCAGGCGGATCGGGCATATCCCCATGTACGAATATGAACCCGACAGCGGGGAATATGTGAAGCAGCCGGAATATACGTCCATACTGGGTGCATTGAAATTAACCGGCAAAACCAGGAAAGGGTTGTCGGTTGGCATTGTGGAAAGCCTTACCTCACGGGAATATGCTGAAATCAGTTCACCGGAAGGAGAACGAAAAATGGTGGCGGAACCCCTGACCAATTATTTCGTGGGACGAGTTCAGAAAGGACATAAATAAGAGCAATACAATGATCGGGGGAATGTTTACTTCCACCTTGCGGGATATTGATCATGATTATCTGGATCACATAAATAAGTCAGCTACCACCGGCGGGGTAGATTTCAGGCATTACCTGCTGAATAAATCCTTTTATATCGATTTCAAGGCGCTGGTCAGCCAGGTTCAGGGTTCAACCGACAGCCATTACATCACTGCAGAAGGAGTCGTCACGATATTATCAGCGACCGGATGCCCCGCATCTTAAAGTGGATACAACCGCTGACCCAACTGACAGGTTACGGAGGAATCCTTGAATTCGTGAAAGGAGCAAACGGAAAATGGCGGTATGGAATTGGTACCCATTGGCGTTCCCCGGGAATGGAATTGAACGACCTTGGATTTCAGAACAAGGCGGATGAAATTTGGGAAGGCCAGATGGTGGGTTATGTTGAAAATACACCAAAGGGCATTTTCCGAACTTATGAAATTTCACTGTCTGAGATCAATTTCTGGAATTTTGGCGGTGAATACCTGTATTCAGCCCTGTGAACTGGAAGGAACATCTCTTTTTACCAACAAGTGGGGATTTAACATTGATTTCAACCGGCAGGGAAAAACACTGAATACCAGTTTACTGAGGGGAGGACCCGGTGTTTATCAGCACGGATATACCGAGCAGGAATATGAGATCAGTTCAGATGAATCAAGGAAAGTATTCCTGGCCATCGAATATGAGAACAGTTTTTCAGATGACAGGATCAGTCATCACAATGAAATTGCCCTGGATTTGAACTGGAAGGCTACCACATCGATGGTATTATCCTCTGAGCTTACTTTCAACAAAAGCATCGATGATCTTCAATTTATTGAAGATGATAATATAGCCGCATACAGGAAACTATGTAATGGGTAGGCTCACAAGAAAAACCGATATGATCACTTTCAGGTTCAGCTATGCGCTCACACCGGAATTTACCATTCAATATTATGGAAGCCCCTATATTTCAATGGGAGAATATGAAGCTTTTAAGACCCTTGCAGATCCCAATACAGAAGATCCCGACAAGGTGTTCCATACCTTTAATGAGAGTGAAATAAAATATGATGAAAATACGAGGAAATACCTTGTATTTGATGGTACCAATCCGGAACCGCTCTATTCATTCGATAATCCGGATTTCAATTTCAGGGAATTTCGCTCAAACCTTGTTGCAAGGTGGGAATACAGGCCCGGGTCGGTTATTATACCTTGTATGGACCCACAATCGTACTTCGGATGAGAACATAACCAATGACAATATAGGTTATAATTTTAGTAGTTTGTTCAATGAACCGGCCAGGAATGTCTTCCTTATCAAGTTCAGTTACTGGTTTTCGCGCTAAAACTAAATTTCAACCGATACCTTCAGCCGGCTTCGCTTTTCATAATCATCTATAGCCAGCCGGATCAGTTCATCCACCAGTTGCTTATACGGAACACCACTGATCTCCCAGAGTTTTGGATACATGCTGATGCTTGTAAATCCGGGTATCGTATTTATTTCATTCACGATGATCCTGTCATCCGGTGTAAGAAACACATCTACCCTGGCCATTCCAAGGCATTCCAGGGTTTTAAATGTATTTACCGCAATTTCCTGTACTCTTGTTACCTGGTCAGGTGTAAGGCGGGCGGGAATTTCAAGTCCGGCGCCGTCATCATCAATATATTTTGCTTCGTAGGAATAAAATGCAGTATGGGGAATGACCTCTCCGGGAACTGATGCCCGCGGTTCCTCGTTTCCGAGCACTGCACATTCAATTTCCCTGCCCTTGATTTCTTCTTCAATAATCACCTTGAGATCATATGAAAAAGCATGATCGAGTGCCTTAATGAATTCGTCTTCATTCTGTACCCGCGAAATACCAACGGAGGATCCAAGATTTGCGGGTTTCACGTACAACACCTTGCTTAATTCTTTGGCCAGTCCGGCGTATGTGAACCAGCTTCGCGTAAGCGCTGTCAACGTCACAAAGCGGCCAATGGGAATTCCGGCATCACGCAAAAGCCGTTTCATTACATCCTTGTCCATTCCCACTGAACTTCCCAGGATACCCGCGCCAACACAAGGCAGGTTGGCAAGCCTTGCCAGTCCCTGAATTGTGCCATCCTCGCCATACGGTCCATGCAGAACCGGGAAAATAACATCAATTTTACCAATAGGCTCATGATCCGACAGGCTGATCAGGCTGCTTGCCGAACCATTTGGGGTAAGGGCAATTTCCATTTTACTTTCGGAAAGCCGGATTAATTTAGGATCACCCGCATGAAGAAGCTGGATGGAATTTTCATTCAGAAACCAACGACCTTCCTTGTCAATTCCGATGAGTACGGGTTCATATTTATTCTTATCCAGTGATTCGATAACGTTCCTTGCTGATTGCAGGGAAACTTCATGTTCGGCAGAACGCCCTCCAAATACAATTGCTACTCTTATCTTCTTCATACAGTGAAATCATTTTGCCCGAAAATTAGGGCATTTTTCCGGCATTTACAGGAACAATGCCTCTTTTTTTCAGCCACCTTGGGAATATCCTTCTTCTACCGGCAGATAATCCCTAAAGGGATTTTTCTTCCTTGTCCCTTGTCCCTTGTCCCTTGTCCCTTCTTCTACCGACAGCTAATCCCTAAAGGGATTTTTCTTCCTTGTCCCTCGTCCCTCGTCTCTTGTCCCTATTTTGTCGTCAAATTTCCATGTTACATCTATTAGCATCTTGTTTAGGTGCTGCGCATGATTTCATTGTTTACTTTTGCAGATTGAATAAACCATATCCCATGAAATACCGTAAAATATTTGTTGTTCTTTTTCATATTGCCGGATGGATTTTATTATATCTGATGCCTCCTCTCATCACCCAAACGGATATTAAGCTTCCTGAAAATTTTGGGGACCTGATGAACTGGATACTGGTAATTATCTTTTTCTATATCAACTATTTATGGCTGGTACCCAATTATCTGAGCAAGAGCAGGTTTTTGATCTATTTTATGATGATATTTCTGATGTTATCGAGTTGCTACTTTGCATCAGTGACGTACACAACGTACAGATATAAAATGGAAGCTCTCGAACGGGGAACAGACAACAATCAGCAGGGCATGCCGCATCATCGCCCACCCCGGTTCAGGGGATATTTTTCGGCTTTGTTTTGTTTGACAATACTCGCACTAAGCACCAGTATCCGGGTAACTGAAGGCTGGTACAGCAATGAAAAACAGAAGAAGGAAATGGAAAATCAAAAACTGGGCGCAGAACTTATCCCTGCTGAAATCCCAGATCAATCCACATTTCTTTTTCAATACCCTTAACAGCATCTATTCGCTTGCCATTGTAAAATCGAGCCGGACGCCGGAAGCTGTGCTGAAGCTGTCGGAAATTATGCGATATATTATTTATGATACAGAACGTAAATTGGTTCCCCTTTCAAAGGAAGTGGAATATATTGCAAATTATATTGAACTGCAGCGACTGAGACTGCCCGAAGAGGTAAAAGTGAAACTGAAAACTGACCTTGGCGATGCCGATGCGGTTATCGAACCCCTGCTGTTGCTTCCGTTTGTTGAAAATGCTTTTAAACATGGCGTGGATGTCGAAAAGGGGGGAACCATTCTGATCGATATTAAACTAACCGGAAATGAACTAAAACTTCATGTTGTGAATCCCCTGGTAAAAGATGTTAACAGTATTGTAGATAAGCACAGGGGAATAGGAGTGAACAATACTTTGAAACGACTGAAATTAACATATCAGGATAATTATACTTTTACCGCAGGACCCGTTGATAAGAATTATGTTGTAGACCTTGTAGTAAAAATCAAGGAAAATGAAGTGTCTGATAGTTGACGATGAGCCCCTGGCCCAGCAGGTAATGGAAGAATTCGCGGGAAGGGTACCCTTTCTTGAAGTTGCCGGGAAGTGCAGCAGTGCAACTGAAGCAATAGAAGTTCTGCGGACCAAAACCATCGATCTGATCCTCCTCGATATTCATATGCCCAGGCTGTCGGGTCTTGATTTTATCAGCAGCCTGAATAATCCTCCGCAGTTTATCCTGGTAACCGCTTACTCGGAGTATGCTTTGCAGGGATTTAATGTGAATGCCACCGACTACCTGATGAAACCAGTTCCTTTTGAACGGTTCCTGAAAGCTGTAACAAAGGCCTATGAACTATATATGTTGCGCAGCAGGACGGGACAGGACAAAAACAATACTGCCGATCGTTTCATGCTTGTCAAATCGGGATATCAGACAGTAAAAATACTGTTTGATTCTATATTATATATTGAGGGTTTGAAGGACTATGTGAAGATATACACAGAAGGCAAAAAGCCTGTACTTTCCCTGCTTACAATGAAAGGGCTCGCTGAAACCCTTCCGGCCAGCAAATTCCTGCGGATACACAAATCCTATATCGTGGCAATCGACCGGATTTCAACCATTTCGCGCAACCGGGTTATGATTGGTGAAAAATGGATTCCGGTTGGAGAAAATTACCGGGATGCTTTCCGCAAACAAATGTTCAACCAGAATTAAATGCTGCTTTTTACAAAGCAGGATATCTTCCAGTCCTTATGCTGTTTTTCCAGAACGATATTAATGATACTTACCGCAGTTGCAGGTGAGCCATTGTATATCATATGCTGTGTCTCCTTGAGTATGGCCCATGCCGTATTACCCATGACCTTAATTACAAGGAAATCCTTCTTAACCTGAAACTGATCAACACCACGCCAGTCGGCATACTTTGCCAGTGTATCAATTGCAGTGGAACGTTTATCCCAACCTGTTGTCAAGGAGTAAACAGAATCCTGGATGTTCAGGCGGGTCTGGTATTTATCCTGAATATAAAACTGCTTCATTTTTTCCGGATTTTTATCAATCCAGGCCTGGGTTTCGGCATTGATCACATATTTAATGGCCTCCTCATCATTGGTAACATCATTTTTTTTATTGCAGCCTAAAAGCAGTATTACCAGCACAATAGCTGAACAAGATGTAAAATAAAATCTTTTCATGGCGTCCTTGATTTTTGTTAATATATTGTGAATCACCAATTAAAATGAAATGCTCCCCTTATTAAAGATAAGACATTTTGACGCCAAAGTCAAGTTAAAAATTATTGAAGTTGACGAAGGTGGATCGAGTATAAAACCCAGTTTATCAGGGTGATCCAGTATGAACCTGTTTTTTCCGAATTTCATTAACTTAATGTAAACAAGCAGGTCGCCAAAACCACCGATTGTCAGAAGCAAACCAAAGGTTTTGAACCAGGGAATACCCGTAAGATATCCGATTGCCAGTGGAATAAGTCCAAGAATTATAAGAGGGGCTATCCCTGCTCTCCGGTAATGTTTAACCCTGACTGGCTCTTTGCAGTGACAATAAAATGCACCAATATTTGCATTGAAGCCGAATGTAACGGACCGGAATCCTTTTGGAGCATACAGCGCAAATATAATTCCATGGATCAATTCATGAGCAAGGATGGCCAGGACAATTGAAACCACCTTCATCCACCATGGAATAAACAGGGAAATCACCGGTATTCGATGTACCCAGATGATATGAAACAGCCTGTCACCGATTATATAAAAAGGAATGATCATAGCCAGCAAAACAAAAGTGAGCCGGGGGCCTTCAAAGGTCACCTCCTGGGAGGAAGGGCCGGGAACAATATCCGTATTTTCAGGCATGAGGTGAGGATGGTTCCGTCTTTTCACAGTTTATTATTACAAAAGGTACGCTCAGTTTGCATTGACCTGTACGAGCCGCCTGTTCATTCAACGTGGCTTCAATTTTTCCAAATACCTCATCCTGCCTGTCTGCCGGCACAATATTTTTCCAGGACGGTAAAAAGGCGAGCCGTATAAAAAAATGCTGTAATAAGGTGGTTCCGTCAGTAAACTGGTAGTCGAACTGGTCTTCCACCATACTTCTGACTGTAAATCCATGTTGTTTTAAAAGCGATGTTAGTTCGGATAATGGCCTACGCTTGCTATATATATGTTCCCTGATATTCTTTATTTCTTTTTTCATATCCAGATCCATCAACACATGTTCCATGACCGAATAAAATTCAACCATAGTTGTATCGAGGTTTACCGACAATACAAACTGCCCGTTCATCCTCATAACCCGGCTGCATTCCGAAAGGACCCTTTTCAGATCGGAAACATTATTGATGCCATTATTGCTGACGATAAGATCCACTGATCTGTCCTCCAACGGTATCTGCTCGGCAACACCGTGGATAATCTTAACATTGCTGATCCCGTAATGTTTGAGCTTTTCTTCGGTGCGTATAATAGCTGCCTCCCACGGATCAATGCCGTAAACCGTGCATGATTTACCAAGCCGCATTGAAAGTTCGGTCAGAGGAAATCCGGCACCAAATCCAATATCCAGGGCAACGATGTTTTTTTTCAGACGGATCTGCTCAAACAACCTCAAACCAAAAGGGGCGGACCATAAGGGCAATTCATCAAACACCCGCACATTTTCAGGTGAATCCAGGTTAAGATATTCTTCTTCGTTGCCCATGCATCAGAAATACTTGCTACAAGTAAAAATAGGCAAAATATTCAGTCAAGTACTTCCTCCAGCATTGGAAATTGTTGTTTCCACAGTCCAAAATAGTAACCCTTACCTGCCATCAGCGATTGATGGCTTCCTTCCTCAACGAGTCTGCCCTTATGAAGCACAAAGATCCTGTCAGCATACATTATGCTTCTGAAACGATGTGTAATGATCAATATGGTTTTCCCGTGTGTTTTCAATCCCCTTATCATTTGCCTTACATGAGCCTCAGCCATTGCATCAAGCGCAGAAGTGGCCTCGTCAAGAATAAGGATCTCCGGATCGCGGTAAAGAGCCCTGGCAATTGCGAGACGTTGTCGTTCTCCTCCTGACAATGAAACACCGTGTTCTCCAAGCGCAGCATTGTAGGCTCCCGGTATTTTCTCAATAAATTCACGCATATTCAGCATTCCGCATATATCAATAATACGGCGTACATCGGGTTCGGCATCTCCGAAAGCGATGTTTTCAGCAATAGTTGCCGATATCAGTTCTATTTGCTGGGGAACAATACCGATATATGATCTCAGGCTGTCGGGTTGTATTTGCTGCAGATTGTAATTGCCAATTTCAACGCTACCCGATTGAACGGGGTAAAGGTTTTCAAGCAAAGCGATCAGGGAGGTCTTTCCCGAACCACTTTCCCCAACAATGGCGGAAATCTCGCCTTTGGAAATTGTAAGATTCAGGTTATCGAATACCTGTAATCGTGATCCATAGCGGAATGTATATATGATTGAAAGTGAATGTCTCCAATCATTTCCCTGGTGAGAATGATTTTGTTCACGTGCGATTCTTCACATTCAAGATCCATGATCTGAAAAAGCCGGTCGGCAGCAATAACGGCATCCTGCATGAACTTACTGGCATTCACAAGATAACTGATGGGGCCGAGTAGATATCCGAGCAAGGCATAAAAAGAAAGAAGGGTTCCCGGGGTGAATTCGTTGTTGATAACCATCAGGGAACCAAACTGTAAAACAGAGATAATAAGTATTCCTGCCAGCAATTCTGACAGACCCTGAATGATGATGTTGCTCCTGGAAGCAATATATACGGAATGTAACAACCTGAAAAAGCGGGTTTCCGTCTTAAGATTTGTATATTCTGAAACCGAAAATTCCTTAATGGCAGTGATTGTATTAATAGATTCTACAAGGTGTGATTCAAGTTCTGCAGAATTTTCCATGATCCTTCTAAGGATCTTTTTATTTATAAGGTTGAACGTCAGGTAAAGACCTATATAAAAAGGAATGGCAAGCATTACAATCGCTGCCATTTTCCACGAAAACATAAACATGAGTGTGCATGAAAAAAGCACAATCATGAGGTTAACGGCTATGTCGAGTGATACATTATTAATAAAAGTCCGGATCCTCACTGCATCATTGATGCGGGATATAATTTCCCCAATCCTCATGGTATCGAAAAAACGCTGGGGAAGCTTAAGAAGATGCCTGTAATATCCCATGATCAGCGTTGCATCAATTTGCTGACCGGTGCGGAGGGTAAAAATATTTTTTGAAATGCTGATGAATATTTTTAAAAACAGGAAGATAAACATGAGGAGGCTCATCATATTAAGAAGATTGATGTTTCCATCCACAAGTACATGATCCACGATCTTTTGTACATACACGGATGTGGTGAGTCCAAGCAAAGAATATGCAACTGCCCCGAAAAGAGATTGAAGGATGATGGATTTATGAGGCCACATCAGTGCAATGAATCTTCTGCCCGGTGACCAGCTTTTATTCATCGGTTTAAAATCAGGCGAAGGCACCAAAATCAGGGCAACCCCGGTCCACTCTTTTTTAAAAGCGTCATGATGCATGGAATGCAGTTTACCGTCCAGTGGATCCATCAGTTTTATCCATTTTTTGTTTATCCTGTACAATACCTTGTAATGATGATACCCCCCGTCAATAATTACATGAATAATGGCGGGTTTAGGTATGTCAAACAGGCATTGGTACGAGCCCTTTATTCCCTTGGCTGTAAAGCCCAGTTTTTCGGCAGCTTCCAGCATACCCAGCATGTTGGTTCCCTGTTTGTCAGTATTTGCCAGCTGTCTGATCCTTGCGACCGGCAGATTAAGCCTGAACCAGGCAGATACCGAGGCCAGGCAGGCGGCACCACAATCCGTAATATCCTGTTGCCTTACATAAATATGTTTTTTCATTAGTCATGTTGAATTGCCAATAACGTGTTGATCCTTTTATTAACCTGATGCCTGATTGCGTGTAGGATTAAACCAGTCATCCGACTTTTGATAAAGCAATTGAAAAAGGGAACGTTTTGTGATCATGAATCTTGCATTCAGCGTCATTCCCTTTTTTATGGTTCCCGGAGTTCCGTTCTTCAGTGTGAGAGTATTTGCACTGAGGGAACATTTCACTTTAAAAACAGGTACACTGTTTACAAGGAAATAATCATCAGAAATTCCATTGATCTGCCCGGATAGCATCCCCCATTCATTGTAATTGAAGGCATCCACCTGAATTCTTACAGGCATGCCGTTTCTCAGCATCCCAACATTTCTCGCAGGGATATATACCTCAGCAATCATTTTATTTGACGGACTGATAATGGCAACTACCTGGCCGGACTGTAAACTGGTACCCGGGTAAATTCCGGTAAATGATTCTACAGTACCGGTCACCGGTGCCCGAATTACATACAGTTCCTTTTGCTTTATCAGGAGATCAATTTGCATTAAACAATCATTCCTTTCCGAGCCTAATTTTGTCAACTCTCCTTCCCATTTATATAAGCTGGATGATTCAAAGATCTTTTTTTCATTTTCAAGCTGATCCCTGTAAAATAACAGATCTTCAAATTCTTTCTTTGAAATAAGCATGTTCTCAAACAATTTCTTCTGCCGGGCTATATCCCTGTCTGTCCTTTCAATTCTTGAATTTATCTCTGCCAGCTTCTTTCGGAAATTACCCTGTTCCGTTTTGTACAAATCGGTCTGACACATGGTCAGACCAGTTTCTCCTGTCAGAAACTTTAAATCACTGATATAAATTGAATATTTCCTTAACTCCTGCTTCCTGTAGTCCAATTGACGGTCAATTTCAACAGATGACAGGGTGAACAGCGTATCCCCGTTTGAAACATGATGACCTTCCGTTATGAATACGGCGGTAACAACCGCTGATGGAATAACCCTCACTTCTGCCAGTTCCGAAACCGGGCGGATGATTCCCCTGCCCTGAACGGATAAGGAAACCTTTATAAAAGGCAGGGCAACAATACATCCCAGAAAACCTATAAGAACCGAAATATAGATTGTCCCCGATTTGACCCTCGTATCATGAAGGAATCTTATTTC
This sequence comes from uncultured Bacteroidales bacterium, assembly GCA_963790105.1. Lineage (GTDB taxonomy): Bacteria > Bacteroidota > Bacteroidia > Bacteroidales > UBA10428 > UBA5072. The sequence continues at coordinate 276,316 of CAWBNI010000030.1, forward strand.
ATGATCAGGAGGCAGGTCCTGAATAATAAACGGTTTCAAAACAAATTCCCAATAAATTCCTTGATAGAATCCCAATTTTGGAAAATCAAATAGAAAACAATAATTGAAAGCACAAAGACCACCGTTTCCATCAGACGTTTTTTTGAATTTTTCATTTTGTTACCTTTTATGATGAATTGAATTCCGGAATAGTAAAGGCTTTAAAAGGCTATATTTTACATGAAATAACACCTCATTTGCATATTTCTATACCAACTGTAATGCAAAAATCCATTCCAGTAAAATATAGCCTTACAGAACTATTTAGGATGCTGTGCAATCCATACAGCATAGGCCTCAGCCTGGCCAGCCAGGCCCCCTGCATATCTGTATAAAAAACCCAGGACACAGCCTACATCGTAAGCAAATCCTCCGCCATTGCAGGTCATTGCCTCATCCATTGTGAGTGCACTGAAATTAACTGTTGTTTCCATGGTCCGGGAGTTTAGAGGTTACTTTGCTACTTCCGGCCTGCCGGCAAATCCATTCTTGAAATTGTCCCAATCCCCGACGATCTGTGCAAACGATGTAATGATCAGACCGGCGACCAGTGTTCCTATAAAGGATCCACCCTCAATCTGCCTTAATTCAGATTCGCTTAATTCAACATAATAATTGCTCATAACGGTTGTTGATTTGGAATAATCCTACTCTTTTCTGGCTTTTCGGTACCGCCAGCAATAATGATAATTAGGCCTAACAGCAAAATTGCATACCAAATATAAATTGTGCTTGTGCAATTATAATGCATAAGGGTCACTTTTTCTTAACCATGAAAATCCACCTTGTATGTTATTGTATTCTAACGGATCAATTTCTTCAACCCGTACCTCGAATACAATTCTGCAATGATACCGGTAATAATAGGTTTGCCTGGTCCTGCAGTATTCCACGGGCAATCCCAGGTCCTTTAATTCATCGATGAGGTTATACAGCTGCCTTACGCTGATTTCGAGCCGGCCGGCAAATGCGGGCGCATTGCCGGTTCTCTCCTGCCTGATGAACTGGTCAATTCTTTCCAGTCGCGATATGTATTTCAAACCTGACATAATCCAAAAGTTTTATCCTGTTTTGAAGGCCATATACCTCTAAGCTGATAAATCTTACCTGATTGCCGGTTTGCACAGTAAATCATATTTCCACAAACAGCACATTAATACTCACTCCTGTGCCCGAAATGCTATTGAATAAATTTACAAAGCAATTAAAAAAAGTGCAAGATGTGTCTGCAATTTATTTTGAATCTAAATAATCAGGGCAGCCAGTCAGGGTGGTTACCTGGCAAAGTGGGTTCTGTAATGCCTCCATGAGGGAATCCAGCTTTTCCACAAGGGGTTTGATGGTAAGAACAGCCGCCGAATCTCTGTAACCAAACCGGATGGTATGGGAATACGACCCGTTACTGATTGTGATCCACTGATCGCATCCATCAACACATACATTACAGGTATTCAGACGGATGCTGTTGAATGCATCCAGGTCAATGATTCCGGTTAATTCTATCCCATTCGCTTTTGTCTATATGAGATAACCTTTGAATAGGCTTTATGATCACAGGGATTCATATACCTGTAATTAATCAGCTTCTCGCTGATGATCACAGAATCCATTCCGACGCACCATCCGCATGCAGATCCGCCAACAATGGTCAATCCGGATATTTCCTTATCCTTGTTACACGAAATCGCCCATAAAAGGAGCAGCATACTGGCGAGTAAAAACATTTTCATAAAGGAGTCCGTAGGTTCTCTGTCAGGATGAATAAAACATCATAAAGGTTGCGTCACCTCGTCCCTTGTCCCTAGTCTCTTGTCCCTCGTCCCTACTGCCCAATTCCCTGCGTTTTGCTGTCGCTTTCCACCTCGATTTTCCGGTCGAGCTTCTTCACATTCTTTCCTTTATTAAACTTATAGGAATACATGAACTGAATGTAATACGACACATCAAAGCCGATTGTATTGGTGTTATGATAGGTCGGTGTATCGGTCTCCCTTTTCTGGAATTTGATATCCTTTGAAAAAGGAAGTAAATAAAATACTCCCAGGGTGTGATCTCCCATCTGCCGCTGTGCACCCAAACCATAAAACGGTACGCTGTAAGTTTTGGATTGTGCATCCTGCACTACCCCATTGTAGGAAAAGAAGACAAATGCCGTCATTTTCTTTGCCTTGTCCAGGTTCTTGTATGCATAACTGGTTATGGCGTAGGAAAAATAATCCCTGGCCGGTATTGGAATCACCTGACCTGTATATTCATCGAAATGCCCCTTATAGAATCTTGCATTGATATTTACAAACCACAGCATGGCATTTACCCCTGCACCATACTCATATCCACTGAGCAGGTTAAATGGCTTTGTGAATGTTGTCATAAAGCTGTCCACGGGAGATTTTATAACTGCATACCGCCGTCCTATCTTATCAGACAAGAATTCATGGTATATATATGGTGAGAAATAATTGCTTCCAAAATTCCAGGTATAGGTCAGTTGAAGCCGGTCACGATATTCAGGCTGCAAATTTGGATTTCCCTGTGAAATCTCATAATTTGAACCGACCCTCCAGTAAGGATCAAGGTCGTAAATACCCGGACGGTTAATGCGCCGGTTATATGTAAATTTCAGGTTATGCGAGGCCGAAATCTTATACTGGAGATTTACAGATGGCAACAGGCAGGCATATTGCGGCTCGGTTACCGAATCTGCAGATATGTTGCTGTTCTCTACCCGTAACATGGCCTGAAAACCGAACTTCTTTAAATTGTATGTAAACCCGGCATATACTGAATTACGCAATTCCTGGTATTTAAACAGATTATTCGATTCCAGGTGATTGGTTGTAAAATCATAATTCATCTGCTGATAATATAATTGATACCCGGCCTCAAGTTTGGCGGATAATCCGAGAGGCTGAACATAATTCAGCTTTACCGACAAATAATCACGTTCATTTATTACATCTTCCAGTCGCGTAAAGGTATTGAGCATTGAATCGGTATCATACACATAGCGATCATTTGTAAAATCATTTGATTCCTTTGATTTGAAAGTATAGTAGCTGGCATCGGCAGTAAATTCCTGTATGGGCTTTTTAAAGGTTTTTTTATAAAACAGGGAAACCGTTGTCTCATCACTGTGCATTCCATTGCTTGTAATCGTGGCTATTGTGTTTTCCGGATTGTTGTTCTTATACAGGAATGATTCACTCAGCATATCGATATCCTGGCCAATCGGCTTATAACTGATATTAAAACTCAGGTTGTTTTTTTCATTCATATAATAATCGAAACCGGCGTTTACAGAGGAACTGGAAATCTTAATCCCTCCATTGCCTGTCATGCTTGAGGTGGAATCATTGGTCTTAAAGTAATCCACATTTTCAGAACTGATATCCAGGTTCTGGACAAACGTAAAACCTGTTATATAAAAGGTGATCTTGCCCATTGCATAATCCAGGCTACCGGTGGCGGATGTAGTGATCTTATTAAATGGTTTTATATTAAACCCGACATTGCCGTTCATTCCATACCGGGCTTCCTTTTTGAGAATAATGTTAATGACACCATCTATATTGCCTTCATATTTTCCGGAAGGGTTGTTGACAATTTCAATACTTTCAATATCCGATGGCAGGAGCTTTGCCAGGAATTCCTTGTCGCGTTGCCTGCCATCCACCTGTATAATAAAATTGCTGCTGCCATTCATTGTAATATTGTTCTGAAAATCCACATTCACCTGGGGTATCTTTTTCAAAATTTCATATCCGTTGGTGGAGCTCTTCGCAATCGCCTCAGGAATGGAATATACCGTGCGGTCTACCATTTCCTTCCCTTTCAGACGCTCTCCTACCACGGTTACCTCATCGAGCGTGGTGGCTGATTCCGACAAATAAATCGTGTCGGCATCAACATCACCGCTTCCCTGAACGGACACATTGGTTCCATTGGATGTATACCCTACAAAATTGACTTTAATCCGGTAATTGCCCGGCTTTACCTTGTCGAACTGATAACCGCCGTCCGTCAGTGTGATGACACCGGTGATCAGGGTTGAATCAGGCAATTGCATGAGTCCAACAGAAGCGAATTGTGCAGGAGATTTGTCCTTTTCCATACAAACTTTTCCCCTGATGTTTTGAGCCTGAATTGTAACAGAACAAAACAGCAACAACAGAAACAGAAATTTTGTCATTTTTTTTTAACTGATCGGATTATTGTAAAGAAACCACTTTTGAAGTGCCGTCCATTTCCATGGGCATCTGCAGGCTCATGCCCTGTACACTGATATTCAGATTTCCGGCCAGGTGGGTTTTGGATGTATTCTGAATAAGCAACCCGGTGCGGGTGTCCAATATCACTTCTGACTTGCCCATGCCCTTCAATTCGTCATACATGACCTTGGCGGGTCCATACGACAAGGGTTCGGCATTGGGACTTGCCTGGATGGTTGACTCAGCCGTAAGGTTTGCAGTGTTATCCTTTATTCCTTCGAGGCTATAGGTTGTGATAATGTCAAGCGACATTCCGCCGGAATTCATATTTTCGGTTATATCCCATTTATCGCCTGAGGTGACCGGTTTCCCCGGTAGATTATGGGTAAACACCTCAGCCATTGAAATCAAAGCCTTCTGGCTGGTCATGTTGACAATTTGCATTTTTATTACAGGGGCGCTTTCACCCGTAATAGATGCCGTATCTTTCAGAAGTATGTCCGACAACATTTTAGCATTCACCAGTTCAATAACTTTACCGGTGTAATCCATTTTCACATAAAGCGGATTTTTACTCAGCCGGTTCATAATGACAGTCATCACATCGCCTGCTTCTGCCGAGGTTATGTTTCCCTCATTTGCGGAATTGATGTTGACTACCTTACCCATTGCATTCGTAACGGTGACGAGGGTGTCAAAGCGAAATTCAGCCACCAGGAAATCAGCAGAGGCATCCATCATTTTAATTGAAACTACTGAATTGCTGGTCACATTTGTGTTTTGCTGCATCCCATTCATTGTTTGCGAAATGGTTTGCTCCGAGGTGGATTTTAAACGATATACCTTATTTTTTTCCAGGTTTAGTTTCAGGGTGGTCCCGTTTTGGGCAAAAATGGTAAATCCCAAAAGGATGGCTGTAAAGGAGAGTAAAAATTTTTTCATTGATTGAGTTTTAAAAGGGTTATGTAACATGAAGAATCAAAAGTAAAATTACATCAGTATTTTTGAAATACTTTATCGGTAAACGGATGAATTTTACCGGCTGAATAATTTGTTTGGCTGGTGAGTGCCGATTTCAGACGGTAAAAGAGAATCCCTGAATTAACCTAAAGATCGGCGGGCATCTTTCAACAGAATTGCCTTGACCGCATCGAAAATTCGAGGCTCTGCAAAATCCCATGCAAAATACAGACAATAGGAAACATCAATCAGGCCGGACAAGACACATAAACCCGGATTTTTCATGGAGCTTCATGCATATTATCTGAATGAATGAATATTCCCAAAACAATATAAATGAATAATTACCGAAATTGTTCAATGAAATACGCGTAGTGACGGGTTCAAAACCCGCCTGTACATTATTGGTTTATTAATGCAGTTCGATATAATCTGTCAATTCCTTATGCCATTCATCCGGATCGAGGGTTTTGGAATTGTTTCTTCATTAAAAAGAAGGTCGACCAGGTAATGTGGGGTCTTGCCACCAATAAACACGGATTTTGTACATGAAATGCAATAAACTACTACATCCTCTGACGGCATTTCTGCAGTCCGTTTTTTCATTAATTCCTTTACCTTGGAGGTCGGAATTGTACCATAGAAAGTGTCTCCGCAACAGGTTCCATGTATCCCGGTTCTCTCCGGTTCAGCCAGGGTGATATTCATCTTTTTCAATAAAGTCCTGATGGCCTTATGAATTCCGGTCTGTTCACGGGTGGGGCATGCATCAATAATTGACATGGCCATCCCCTTGTAATCGGGAAATTGAAAAAAGTCACTCTCTGCCAGAACTTCCCACAGGGATATCGTGGAAATATTTTCATAATCATTTCTGAACCGCTTGTCACAGCCGGGACATATGTTAATTACAGATGTATTTTTGTTGCAGGATGGTTCGTGTTTGCAGCAGGTATTGATCATTACCATACTGCCAACATGTTCATTCAAGAGCGTGAGAATTTTCTCGGCCAAATGAGGTTTATAAATCATTAAAGCACAACCGGGAGCGAATGCCTTCATCATGAATTAGTATTTCCGCCAATCTAACCAATTTTTAATGATTTATTGATGATCCGAATCAAATCCTAAACATCAGTTCAGTGAAAAAGTTTTAAAGAATTTCTATATCATATTTGGTAAGGAGACCGGTAATTTCAGCCTTGGAGAACCTGGCTTTTCTGATCCTGTTTTTCTCAGGATCGATTGAATAATTATAGGAAGAATATAGATCTGCCCTTTCAAGATTGGTATTTTCAAACAGGGCACCCTGCAGATCACAATTGTCAAATAATGCGCCAGATAAATCTGTTTCCGTGAAATCTGCCTCCTGTAAATTGCACCGGATGAATTTCGTTTTCTTTAAGCTTGAGTTTATAAAAAGAGGAGATCCGGATAAGGCAATTTTCAAAATTAACTGAAAGAAGCAGGGGATTACAATTATCAAAATGCAATCCCAGCAGTTTGCAGTTTATAAACCTGGCATCATTGAATACGGCATTCATGCACCTTGCCAGGCTAAAATCACAATTTTCAAACTTGCAGGCACTAAAGGTGACGTCAGAAATATCCGACTCATAAAAATTGCAGTTCAGAAAATTACAGTGATCATATTCTGCTTTTTCAAGTGGCTTTACAGTAAAATCAATTTTGTCAAAATTCTGGAATTCAATAAGTTTTGTGTTCATATCAGGATGCTGCTTTAGCGGATTAATTCGCGCTAAAGATAATGGTTTTAAGCTATCTGAAATGGTGAATGGTGATGGTGAATGGTGATATGCCGAGGCATGCTTCGGAAATGGTGAATGGTATGCCGAAGGCATCCTTCGGACCTGCTATCTCAAATTCATCATTCATCATTCATCATGCATAATTCCTGCTATCAACTATCAACTATCAACTACTTGTCCCTAGTCCCCAGTCCCCAGTCCCTTTTCACTGTTTTGCGTAATTAACCATCCACCTGATGCCGTATTTATCGGTAAGCGAACCATAATAATCACCCCAAAACATATCCTGAATAGGCATTTCAACCTCACCGCCGGCTGAAAGAGCTGAAAACAAACGGTCTGCTTCTTCCCTTGAATCAGGATGAAGAGAAATATATACGTTATTGCCGGGATACACTTTAAATCCCATTGATTCAGGTGCATCCGTACCCATCAGCAAATGTCCGCCAAGGATAGGCAAGGCAACATGCATTACAAGGTTTTTGTCTTCTTCACGAATAGGTGGGGCATCCGGCTGCGGGGGAATTTCCCCAAACCGGTTTATTTTTCCGTCGACAAAGTCACCACCGAAAACAGATTTATAAAAATTGAAAACTTCTTCGGTATTCCGCGGAAAATTCAGATAAGTGCCAGTTCGTGCCATAGCATAAATATTTACTATTTTGACATATAACGATTGACGATCAGGATGGTTCAAATACCAACCTGTGATCAGTTCAGAACCGGACTTTTTAAGGGTAATGTAAATTTAAACTCGCTTCCTTCGCCTAACTTGCTTTCAACCCATATCTTTCCCCCGTGCCTTTCAATGAATTCCCGGCAAAGCAGAAGGCCCAGTCCTGTGCCTTTTTCCTGCTCTGTGCCTTCACGGGTATATTTAACATCAATCCTGAAAATATTATTCCCTATGTCTTCAGGTATACCAATACCAGTGTCCTTTACACATATTTCAATATTATCCCGGACCTTATGGGCCTGAATTAGAACTTTTCCGTTTTTAGGCGTGAATTTAATAGCATTGCTTAACAGATTTCTCAACACACTGCTGATTAGATTTTTATCAAATTCAGCCTCAAGAATTCCATTTATTTTACATTGCAGATCAACGTTTTTATTTGTTGCCTGCGTTTTGAAAATTGAAATGGTATCCTTAATTACTTCATTCAGGATCATTTTTTGAGAAGAGAATTCGAGTTTTCCGGTCTGCGTCATCGACCATTCCAGGAGATTCTCAAGCAATGCATAGCCCTGTTGTGCAGAACCGTGTAAAAGCATACTGATATTTAAAATATTGTCCTTATCCAGCTGGTTAACATAATTGATGAGAAGTTCAGATGCTCCGATCAGACTGCTTAAAGGATTTTTTAAATCATGCGCAATAATCCCAAAAAATTTATCTTTTGTAGCATTAAGTTCTTTTAATTCGGCTGTATAAATTTCAAGTTCCTGGGTGCGCTCCTGTACCTTCTCGTCCAGCTCCTCATTCAGTTTTTGAAGTGCTTCCTTTGCCACGGCTAATTCACTGAACAGCTTCTTTCGCTCAATACCGTAACGGATCGCGCGCATAATAGTATCCCCTGTAAGGTTACTTTTAATAAGATAGTCCTGTGCACCTTCCTTTACAGTGGCAATAGCTATCTCCTTATCATCCAGCCCGGTGAGAACAATAACGGGAGCTTTTATTTTCGTATAGCTGAAATTTTCTCAGCGTTTCCAAACCAAAACTGTCAGGTAATCCCAGGTCAAGCAATACGACATCAAAGTCCTGACTGCCCGTCATTTTTATGGCCTCAGCCAGCGATGATGCTCTTTCAATACTGAATTGGAGACCCGATGTCCTTAATAATTCCTGTATAAGATATACATCACCCGGATTATCCTCTACCAATAAGATTTTTATATGTTTTTCATCCATGAAAGTATCATGTTTCCATAAGATTCAAGAATTGAAGACAAAAAATACCAACGCTCAGATCGTGTTTTTTAAGACATATTCTTTCCGGGGCAGTTTTACCAGTGCATACCAGAACTCAACTATGGATTTTATGGTTTTATTAAACTGATCCAATTCAAGCGGCTTGGTAACAAAACAATTTGCGTGTAAACTATATGCTTTAAAGATATCCTCTTCGGCTTGCGAGGTAGTCATGATGACAACCGGGATCATTTTTAAGCGTAAATCTGATTTTATTTCAGCCAGTACTTCACGTCCGTCTTTTTTTGGAAGGTTCAGATCAAGCAAAATCAGATCCGGCCTTGGCGAATTTGAGAATTTTCCTTCCTTATGCAGAAAACTCATCGCTTCCACACCATCCTCCACCAGGTGAAGCTGATAATTGCTTTTATTACCCCGTAACACCTCTTCTATAAGCCTGGCATCGCCTGGATTATCTTCAACAACCAATATGTCAATCTGTTCCAATGGCTAGTTATTGATAATTTACTGAAAATGACCGGCGGAGTCTTTGCATGGTCTAAGATAATGAATATTACAAAATTTAACAAATCGTTAAATCTTAACCTTGTCTTAATTCAATCTTAATTCACGCTTAATGAAGAGCCTGTAATTCCTGTTCTACCTTAGGCTTAAATAAAATCAAGACATGAGAAATCACCTGAAAAATCTATTCTCTCCAGATAAGAGAATTGACAAGGCCATTGAACTACTTGTTCATTACAATCTGACGTCGATTGAAATAGCCTACCAGCTAAATTATGCAAGTGCAGAGGAATTTGAGAACCAGTTCAGAAAACGGGTAGGTTATTCCCCCGAAGATTTTAAACAACTAATTCTTTGGGATTTTGAAAATGAAAGTGGAACCATATCCTGGGCTTGAATTAATCCGGATATTTCCTTCATGGCGCTAAAAAATCTTCTTACCTATAGCGAGTTTTACAGTCCCGCCTATTTCATGATTGTAAACTCACGACTCGTTGCATAATCATCCCATTTTACATTCCCGTTATACCATACCTTCCTTATAATAAAATTGTCTTCTGATCTTTCGAACACACAGGTAATTGTATCTGTTATGTTCCTGTTCAACTCAAGGAGTGTGGTATCAGTCTCCAGGAATACCCGTAAAACATATTTCTTAAATTCCTCATTTTTGTATATAAAGAAATTATGAGGATAATCGGCACGATTAATTACCTCCTTTTTAACTCCCCTTACCACATTATAAAGGTGAATGCTATCGGTCGTAAAACTTCCATTGACGGCAGTATCCAATAAATCCTCATGCAGACTATTTATATAATAAATATCCACCTTGTTGTCTATTACAACCTCATTCGGCGATTCCAGTTTGCAGCCTCCGGCGGTTAGTACTGAAATCAGCAACAACAGATACAGGTCCTTATTCATTATTATGCTTTTTTTCAGAAAGCCATGAGAATCGAATCGCCTCATGCCTGCAACTTTCAACACAATTTCCGCATAAAATGCATTCCGCATGAATCATATTGCTTCGTTTAACATTTGCCATTACATCAATATTCATTGGGCATTTAAAGTTACAAATTTTGCAGCTTTTGCATTTCCCTGAATTTGAATTTAAACGCAATCCCCTTAAGTGTAAAAAGTCCCTGATTTTCGTCCCCGCAATCATAAACGGTACCTGCCAGCAGATATATTTACAGGAGGCAAACCGCCCAAAAACGGCTGTTAACGGAACAATAATCAGAACGGCACCGATTGTCAGTATTATCTTTCGGGTAACAGGAACATCTGACATGCCATACGAAAGATCAACCGAATGAATGCCGTTGAACACATAACCGCTTATAATACTTCCTGCCCAAACAGCAAATATTACATACTTAATGTAAATGGCCTTTGAATTCTTTGATTTCTTTTTGATAAAAACAGATATGATCTCCTGGATTCCGCAGCCCGGACAAAACCATGAACAATAGGCCCTGCCAAAATAAAGCGAAAGAAGGAAAAGAACTATAAAAGCAATAAAGCTTGCATTTATGATACCCTTATAAGACGCAATTACAATGATAACCGGCGAAAACAGCAAATGAAAGATCAATAGCAAATGAAAAAGAATCGCTGTTGAAATGACAATCGGTTTGCGGACTCTCTGATACATGCACATTTTTATTTTCAGGCGCCGGACTGAAGTCTGACGATTTAAAGTTACAATATATTTTAAAGTAAAGACTCCCAATGCTTTGTAAAGTTCGCAAAGAAAACTTAACGCTATTGAAAACTTTTAAATTTTCAAACATTTCAGTTAAACTTTATTTTAGATATTGTGTTTATCTGGAAATTTTCAACCCATATCATTCACTCAAAGGTTATTACAGGTTGAAACTTTTTATAAATAGAACAGGAATTCCATTCGTATAAAATGATTACCTGCAATATATTCCAGATCCACTCTCATAAAGTGCTAATATAAACATAGAATAAAATGAAAAAAATTATCTTAACACTTGTGTATGGAACATTTATGCTATATGCTGCAACAAACCTTTATGCGCAGGATCTTGTTAAGACGGATCCTGTTCACTGCAAATTATTAAACGATACACTGGGCGTATCCCTCCTGCAGGTTACACTTAAACCCGGTGAAAAGCTTCCTATGCATATCCATCCTACCTGGATGTTCTATGTGTTATCCGGGGGAACTTTGCGTCATATTGAAGAGGATGGAAAATACGTGGATATTCCTGTTCAATCCGGAATGCACATACAAGGCAAACCAACTACTGTGCATGGCGATGAAAATGTAGGTGACAAACCGATAGAGTTCCTGCTGGTAGAAATTAAGAAATAGGGATCGTGCAGTTGATTTAATTCTGCGGTTCACTGCAGTCTGGTAAAGTTTATAGGATATCAGCAGAGCCTTGAAATAATTCAACCTCTACGAGGTTGCTATAAAGGAGGGGCATTATTTTTCTACAATAATTCAACTTCTACGAAGTTGATTATGTCCTTGTAGAGGATATATTATTTTAGCACAATCTTATATCAAAAGCCATCCAACCTCGTAGAGGTTGAATTATGAAATTAACCGGACAACAATGAACTGCAGTTTTGCAGCTTTACGGTTCTGCGGCTTTGCCACCAAACCACAAACCTCTGCCGAAGGCATCCCTTCGGGAAAACTTCAAACTTCAATGCTATTATCTCAAATTCATAATTCATACTTCATAACTCTTCATTCATAATTCCTGCCATCAACCATCAACTATCAA
>CAWBNI010000031.1:0-134584 GCA_963790105.1 uncultured Bacteroidales bacterium
TAATAATAGTGATTTTGTCAGTTAATTCGCTCAATTCGTATTGTGTGCACAGGATTTACATTTTAGCATTATAAAATATTTTCGCCTCACCCATTTCTCAAAACCTATAATGATCAGAATTGAGAAAGCTACAGCAAGCTGATAAACCCCATGCATCAAAATATAAAGGAGACGATTTAAATACCTGGTTCATAAAAGGGAGATAAACAAAGGAAACCTGAACGAGCAATACTATTGCTATTCCCAGGTATATGGAAAGATTGGAAAACAGGCCTATATTATTTGCTGAGTATTTTAAAGAGCGGCATTCGATAAGATAAAACACCTGGAATAAAACCATTGCAGTTACAGCCATTGTTTGTGCTTCCGATAGAGCCAGGGCTTTATCCGTTCCCCTGGCAAGTTCAATATTGTATTCCCAAAGAAATAGTCCAATTGTTCCACCCGCCATTATAAGGGATACCAATATTATCCGGAAAGTGACAAAGGGAGTAAATATGGATTTGCCTGGTATTCTTGGAGGGCGTTTCATTATATCAGGTTCCATTGCTTCCATTGCCAGAGGCAGTGCCAGAGCTACAGCAGTGATAAGGTTAATCCATAATACCTGAACAGGTAACATAGGAAGAAGTACAACCCCATCTTTTGAAGGGAAAAACAACACAGCTAAAAATACAACCAAACCTAAACCTATACTGGTAGGCAAAAGAAAAATAATGGATTTTAAAAGGTTGTCGAATACCCTGCGTCCTTCTTCAACAGCAGCTTCAATGCTCTCAAAGTTATCATTAACCAAAACCATGTCGGCAGCTTCTTTGGCCACGGCAGTGCCTGTAATACCCATTGCAACTCCTATATCTGCGCGTTTGAGGGCAGGTGCATCGTTTACGCCATCGCCGGTCATGGCAACAACTTCTCCATGCGCCTGCAATGCCTTTACAATATTTAGCTTGTCTTCGGGCGATACCCGTGCGAAAATATTTGTGATTTTAACTGCTTCCGACAATTGTTCAGGACTCATCTGCTGAAGTTCCTTTCCGGTAATAACCTGACCGGCATTTTTAAACCCAAGTTCTCTTGCTATTATTGAAGCAGTTGCAGGATGGTCACCTGTGATCATTTTTACGGTTATGCCTGCATTATGACAAGTCTCAATGGCTTTTTTAACTTCCATTCGCGGAGGGTCGCTCATGGCCTGGATTCCAACAAAATCGAAATTGCAAAGATCTTCTTCGGCAATGAGTGCCGGCATGTTCATCAGGCAACATTTGGAGGCAATAGCCAATACCCTCATCCCTGTTTCAGCGAGTTGCAAACACCTCTGTTCTCAATTGTCCAGGCTCAATGTCATCAGATGATATATCGTGGTTTTTTAAAATCGGGATAACGGATTCGGGAGCTCCTTTAAGGTAAATAATTTTTTTCCTTCGGGTGAAGTATGAAGGGTAGCCATAATTTTTTTATCCGAATCAAAAGGCATTTCGTCTAACCTTGGCCAATTCTTGCTTATTTCATCTTCTATTTAATCCAAATTTGTCGCCTGCAACAATCAGCGATACTTCTGTAGGATCTCCAACGGCAATCCCATTGTCCATCGTTATAACTAAGACTTGCATCATTGCAAAGTACCGAAGCCAGCATAAGTTCACCAATTTCATCTTTTTTTGCCTCAGCGCCGGTATCGCTTCTTAGAATTTTACCTTCAGGATTAATGCCTGAACCTGTAGTATGAAATTTTTGTTTGCCATTCCAAATTACTTTAACGGTCATTTCATTCAGGGTAAGCGTACCGGTTTTATCGGAGCAAATAACTGTGGTGCTGCCCAGGGTTTCTACAGCAGGTAAATGCCTGATAATCGCATTTCTTTTGGCCATTCTCATAATACCAATTGCTGCCGAAATAGTAATAACGGCAGGCAGACCCTCAGGTATTGCAGCTACAGCAATTGTAATAGCTGACAATAATGGCATCAATGAGGCTATTATTGCGAAAGATTCCAATTATTAAAACCAAAATACAGACTATCAGAATTGCATAGGTAATTGTCCGTGCAATTTTCTCGAGCGATTTTGTCAATGGTGATTTTATAGTGGTTGTGGTTTGAAGAAGTTCAGAAATATGTGCCAATCTCCGTATTATTTCCTGTTGCAACAACCACACCTTCTGCAGTGCCAGAAGTAACCAATGTACCACTATAAGCCATGCACCTGCGATCGGCTATTCCTGCATCTCGTTTGAAATATTGGTGTGTTTTTCTACCGGAAATGATTCTCCTGTAAGGATTGATTCATTGCATTGCAGGTTTTTCAAGAACGTGAGGCGTATATCAGCAGATACCTTTTCTCCAGCCTGAAGCAAAACATAATCTCCCGGAACAAGATCCGAAGCAGGAATAGTTCATCTGCTCTCCATCCCGCATTACCGTTACATATTCGGGTAAAAATTTAGTAAGTCCCTGAATAGCCTTTCCAGCTTGAAACTCCTGAATAAATCCAATAACAGCATTAATCACAATTACTGATAAAACCACAATGCCATCGTCATCTTGCCCATGTAAAGGCCAAAATTGTAGCCGCAATCAGAATGAATAAAAGTGGATTGAGAAATTGCCTTAACAAAATTTTAAAAGCACTTTCTCCTCCTTGACTCTGCAGGATATTTAGACCTAATTCTTTTTGACGTTTGGCAGCTTCTGCGGAAGAAAGACCCTCTGACGAAGTATTGAGCATTTCCAATACTTTATCGTAAGTGACTAAATGCCATTTATGATCTTGGAGATTACCGTTCATAAAAGCATCATTTTAATTTACCATTTTATTCATTACGAATTAAACCAGGTTATATTTATTTGAAGTTAAGCAAATGCCTGCAATGGTTAAATCAAGCATCTCATATATCTTATTTTGTTTTTTTAAAATTTTGCATCTCATTTCGCAATTCATCCAAACGGGATATTATATGCATATAAAGTTCTTCCGGATTCTTCCCTTTATATTCTATCTCCCGTAGTTCCTGCTCGATTTCGTTTTGGCTCTCTTCCATGCTGTTCATAATAACCCCAATAAATAAATTCATTATGATCATAGCTCCTAAAAGGATAAAACTTGCAAAATAAAGAAAAGGCCATAAAGAGGTTATTGCATCCTGCCCATTGGAACTATTTCCATATAAATGATTATTCATAATATCAGTCCAGCCCTCAAGGGTAAGCACCTTGAAAAGTGTTACCAGGGCATGATGCAAATTCCCAAAATGCATTGGATCGTTCCCCCCAAAAACGAACACACCAATTATAGCATATACATAGAATAAAAGTGCTAAAAGCATTATTACATATCCCATAGAAGGGATACTCTTTAATAAAGCACTGATGAGGAGACGTAACTTAGGGAAAAAACTGACCATTCTCAGTATCCTTAGCACACGTACAATTCTGATAACAGCAACAAAATGGGTATCAATAGCAGGAATCAGACAGATTGCCACAATGATGAAATCAAAAACGTTCCAGGGATCAGAAAAGAAACTAAAGGGTTTTTTTCCCAATGCTAAAATCTTGAGTAGAATTTCTACAGTAAAACAATAAACAATGAAATTATCCAGAAATAGTAAAATCATACGATGCCTCTCCGCGCTATCAAGATAGGTTTCGATGCCGGTAAGGATCGCTGAAAGGAAAATCAGGAGAAGTATAAAAACTTTAAATGTTTTATGATTCGTTATTTCCTGCGATATTTTGTATATAGATTTCATGGTTTCTTTTTCCTGGAAAAAATAATTCTTAACATGGGAAAAGATGCAATAGCAGCAAATAGCAAAAGGATATATACTGAATAGTTGATTACATCCAGGATATGCCTTTCCAATGAAATATCCCAGAGGAACAAGGGAACCAACCCAGGAAATTGCCCCTGCCATGTTAAAGAGCAAAAATCTTTTAAGAGAAATAGCAGTCGCACCGGCAATCATGGGGACCAGCGTCCGTATCACAGGCATAAACCTGCCCATTAGAAAAGCCCATACACCATAATGCTCATAAAACTTCTTACCCCGTTCCAGGTATTCTATCTTGAAAAAACGGGATTTGTTATCAGTAAAAAGTTTACTTCCCAGCCATTTTCCTTTTAGGTAGCCTGTAAGATCTCCCAAAAATGAAGCTATTATTAACAAGGTAACCAGCCAGAAAATGGAAATTTCCAGATAATGAGATCCGCAGAATATCCCGGCAGCAAATAGCATATAGTCACCGCCCGGCAGAACAAATCCAAGAAAAAAGCCAGTCTCGATATAGATTATAGCTAAAACCAGCAATAATCCACCGACCTCAATGATTTTATGGGTATTGAAAATAAAACTCCAGAAATTGCTATCCAGGACAATCATACTATTGGGCTTTTTTTGAAGGATGGATTTTCAGGGATAAAATGATGCTGGCAGCAATTATGGAAATAATGAAAAGCAATGACCATTCAATAGGTATTTTATATATGTCGATCATCAGCATTTTTATCCCCACAAAGATCAGCACAACAGCCAGACCATAGCTTAACAGCCAAAAATTATTAACTATGCCGGCCAGGGCAAAATAAAGGGAACGCAACCCCAAAATGGCAAAAACATTCGATGTGTAAACAATAAACTGGTCCTGTGTGATAGCCAGTATAGCCGGAATACTATCCACAGCAAAAATGAGGTCGGAAGTTTCAATGAGCATCAAAACCAGAAACAACGGTGTGGCAAAGCGCTTTCCATCAAGCTTTACGAAAAACCTGTCATCATGAAGGCCGGGAGTGACAGGCACAAACTTTTTAAAAATCCGGAGTAAGGGGTTCTTATCAGGTTCAATCTTTGCCTTATTATGATTAAACATTTTATACCCGGTATAAATCAGCAATACCCCAAAAAGATAAATGGTGAAATGAAATCTCTCTATCAGGGCAACACCGGCAAAGATAAAAATCACACGCATGATGAGGGCTCCGGTTATGCCCCAGAAGAGCACTTTATGCTGAAAACGCGGAGGTATGCTGAAATAGGAAAAAATCATAATGAAGACAAAAATATTGTCAACACTAAGTGCTTTCTCCACCAGGTATCCGGTAAAAAACTCCAGTGCCTTCTGCTGCCCCTGCCAGAAATAAATAATTGCATTGAAAATCAGGGCAAGAAATACCCACACGAAAGTCCAGGTAAATGCTTCCTTTATGGAAATAACATGAGATTTCCTGTTAAAGATACCCAGGTCCAGCGCCAGCATTACCAAAACAAAAACATTAAAAAGGATCCAAAAACGAATATCTGTATGCATGCGACTTTTTAAACTAAAACATCGCCAGGGATAATTTTGTTTAACTTTTGGATCAAATTATTACACATTGGCATGAACAATTATCCTCTGTAAGCGAACCATGTTCTAAAAATCGATGGGATCAGTGAATGAGTATCCTGGCATGTATGGCATATGCGGTGAAAATAATCTCGCACCAGGTAATTATTTCAGTATCTGAATTTTATTCGCAATCAAAAACGTGATCACCGAAACAGAGGCTGCCAGTACACTGCCCCAAATCAAATCAACCACAGTAACCAGATAGGGCCAGTCTTTTACCGTGGCCAGATTGGTCAGATCATAGGTCGCATAAGATACCAGTCCAAACAGGGCTCCAAACAGCAGGGCATGAACCCAGGATTGTTTGACCATTGCAGGAGTAATGACAAAGATTATTAGTCCGGTGATGAAAAGCAAATAGAAAATAATCGCTGCCATCCAGTTGATATCTGGCTTCATCAAAAAACCAATCTGCTGCTGGTAGAAGTTTTTGGCCACCACCGCGAGCCAAACCATGTCAATGGCGAAAAATACCGGCAGCGCAATTAAAAATAGCTTAATAAACATCTGTATTTTGTTTGATGATTTTTATATCTATAAAATTAACCTAATTTTAGTAATCCTGGCAACATGGAACGAACAATAAATCAGGAAGACCAGACACCCGGGATCAAATCAAACACAAGATTTCAATGATACAAATAACTCTGGTATGAAAATACTGTTAACAGGGGCAACCGGTTATATTGCGCAAAGACTCATACCCGTATTATTAAGCCAGGGACATGAAGTAATTTGTTGTGTCCGCGACAGGAACAGGTTTAATACTGATAAATATCGTACACTGGCTTTGTCGGTGCTTGAAGTGGATTTCCTAAAAAGGGAAACGCTTACAAAAATTCCAGTTGACATTGATGCAGCCTATTACCTGATTCATTCCATGTCGACCTTAACTGGCGATTTTAAAAAAATGGAAGAGACTGCAGCAATTCATTTTAAAGAGTATTTTCAGCAAACGAAAATAAGGCAGGTGATCTATCTGAGCGGGATCGTAAATGAACAGCAGTTATCTGCCCATCTTGCGAGCCGTAAAAATGTTGAAGAAATACTGGCCTCTGGTTCCTTTGCACTAACTACCCTGCGGGCGGGAATTATCATTGGTTCAGGAAGCGCCTCCTTTGAAATTATCCGTGACCTGGTAGAAAAACTGCCGGTAATGATTGCTCCCCGCTGGCTAAATACCCGTTCACAGCCCATTGCTATAGGTGATGTTATTGATTTCCTATCAGGAGTATTACTTAATGAAAAGACCTTCAACCACAGTTATGATATCGGTGGTCCCGACATTCTTACTTATAAGCAGATGCTGTTGCGTTTTGCCAGTGTGAGAGGGTTAAAGCGTATAATAGGAATTGTACCGGTGATGACTCCTAAATTATCCTCTTATTGGCTCTACTTCATCACGTCCACTTCCTATTCACTTGCACAGCATTTGGTAGACAGCATGAAGGTTGAAGTCATTTGCAGGGAAAATAATCTTAAAGAACTGCTCGGGATTACTCCGGTCAATTATGAAGAAGCTATAAGAGAGGCGTTCAAAAATATTGAGATGAATCTGGTACTTTCGAGCTGGAAAGATGCGCTTACTTCCAGGATTTTAAATGATGGAATATCCATCCATGCAGAAGTCCCGGTCCATGGATGTTTTATTGACTACCGGAAACTTCGCGTGGCGGACAGTGAAAAGACACTTAAAAAAATATGGTCAATCGGAGGCGCAACCGGGTGGTATTATGGAAACTGGCTTTGGGGAATACGGGGGTTTATTGACAAGCTCTTTGGAGGGGTGGGCCTCAGAAGGGGAAGAAAAAATCAGACTGAAATTTCACCCGGTGATGCGCTTGACTTCTGGCGTGTATTAATCGCCGACAAAACAGAAAAAAGATTGCTTCTGTTTGCCGAGATGAAATTGCCGGGAGAGGCCTGGCTGGAATTTAAAATTGACAACAACAATATTTTACATCAGACTGCCACATTCAGGCCTTTGGGATTATGGGGCAGATTATACTGGTATAGTTTACTGCCTTTCCATGGTTTTATTTTTAAAGGAATGCTCAGGAAGATTGCAGGTACTTTTATCCCCTAATAGGGAGATGCCGGGCAAAACACGTTTTCACCTGTTGCCACATGGCTTCGGAAAGGATATGACCTGCCCCGGGCTCGATGAAATAAGTAAAATTCTCAGGAACACCTTTCTTTTGATATACTTCTGCAATGCGTTTCAATCCCTGTTTAACGGATTCTATCGGACTTCCATCATCCTTTTCCCCAAAGTTCAGATGCAGGGCCCTGGGTGCAATCAGGGATGCAATATCCGGTGTGTCGCCGTACCTTTTCCATCCAGGTACAAAATTAGGGAAGCAATGCAGAATATGATTCTGTTCTATCGCTTCGTATGTAGGCAGACAGCAGTTCCCAATTACACATTTGATCCTTGGTTCCAGGGGTCCCACAAGCCAGGCATGGGTTGATCCCATGGAATGACCATAACATCCAATCTGATCTTTATTTACCTCCGGGCGTTCAAGGAGCATGGATACAGATTGTTTCATATCGAAGACATCCCTCCATGCGAGGCAACGCCCCCTGACCACCTCACGGAGAAATTCAAAACGTTCGTAATCTCCGCCTTTCAGTTTGCCGGTCGGATCCTGCCTTTCTTCAAAACACAAGGAATCCGGACATAAAACCACATACCCTTCCCGAACCAGTGAAACCGCGGTATAATGCATCGGATTGCCTGCCAGGCCAGCCGGCTCTGATTTTCCCAGGTGATATTCCCCGTTATGCTGGTGCCATACGGCAATACCCGGGACCTTGCGGGAGGAAGTTGCCTTGTCGGGTATCAGTATCAAGTGCCGGGATTCTTTCTCCGGACAATCCTTCATAGGTAACGGATTCAATGCGGTAACCATCTTTTTGAAATGTCTCCCTTACCTGCGGTTTTAAGGGTATTGGTTCCGGGAATGGACCCCCAAGGCATTCTTCGTACTTTGACAGTAATTCATCCTGTGATGGATTTTTACCCGGATCAGGCCGGTGGGGTGATGCGTAGGCTGAAGGAATTACCATTCCGGCTGCAAGGGTTCCTAATCCAAGAACAGCCTGGGACTTTAAAAAACTGCGGCGATTTTGCCTTGTATCCAAAGCAGGAATTTTATTTTTCATAATCGAGCATAATTACTTGCTTTTTGGAATCTCATCTTCCCAAACTCCATTTTCTCCTTTGATGTTGCCGTGATGTATCAGGCGGAAGTGCAATGGCCAGCATAATTAACAAAAGTGTTGATCTCATAGCAGGAAGTTTTAGCTTGAAAACATTGTATAGTAAATTACTATAATTTTCCCTATTTACGTGCATCATCTGCTATTTTCCTGTATATATCAGCCGCGCTCCGGTACCTGTCCCTGACCGTTTCGATATTTTCTGTAAAATACTTTCGCCAGGGTCCGCCATCTTCAATATTTGCCAGGGTATTATCAATCCACCTGGCAAAATATTCGGCATCTTCGGCACTGGCCCGTACAGGCTTGTCCTCAATCTTTACATATACCGGCGCTGTGTGCGATTGATGTCCATTGGCATTCATTCGCCTGGCGCATATCCAGCTGCTTTCTCCAATCGGCAGATCCATATTCAAAACCTGGGATTTGTCCGCTCGGACAGTTGCTTGCTTTTTTGCCACAACCTTCCCGTTGCAAACGATCTCGATGGAACCCTCCTGATCAAGTATAGAAGTCCATTTAACATTTATATTTACCTGGCCTTTGTTCTCCAGTTTTATTTCATCTCCCGGGCTGCACGATCCATTTACTTTAAGATCAAGGAATTCAACATGCCCGTTTGTTGTAACAACGGTTCTGCCGTTTTTTATCCCTTCAATCCACTTCCTGTAAGTCAGGGGTTGATCCTTTACCTGAACATACGTCAGCAAGGATCCCAGCGGAGCCCCGTTGTTACACGGAAAATCAGTTCCGGCCGCCCATCCGGGTCTGAATCCGCAATTCAGAAGTTTATAATAGGCATGGATGGCAGCATCATTTAGCCATACATCTTCAGCCAGGAAATCAATAGTTCCCAGTGCGGTTTCCACCGGGAAATCAATCGGGATGCAGCAATTAAGCTGATTCTGAATAGAATCATCCAGATACTGCATATGACAAAAACCCATCACGGCATCCTGTTTTCTTCCCCATTCCAGTATTTTATAGGGTGATTCATCCCAAATGGTGGATGCTTCTTTCAGGCCAAGCATCACCAGGTGGCCTCCGAGGGCCTTATGCTCAAAGGTGACTCCTTCCGGATCGAAATGCCACTCTGCATCCCAGTGTACTATCTTTTCCGGGGTTGATTGAGCAGCATCCAGTCCAGTTACCTTTGCAAGATCTGATTTACTGTCCTTTACTTCACCGTTTCCCATATCAGCCAGCATGAAATGACTGAAAGATGGTTTGTATCCATCATTTCGGTCAGATTGATTTCCGGCCATACAGGGGTCACTTCACCGCAATTTCGGTGAACATGCATATCTCCCGGGTACCAGCCCGGGGGCTCAGGTTTGTTGATGGAAACTCCAACCTGTTTGTCCACGGAAGGACCCGTCAGGGTGAAAATTGTTGCCGGAGGTATTACTACTTTCCAGGTATTATCGGAAAGTATTATATCTGCATACTTCTTCAGGCTTTCCTGCGAGTTTGTGATATAAATTTCCAGCCGCGGAATTGCGGGAAAACCTTTTGTTGAACCATTAATTGTCGCCGTATCCGGGCTGTTATTCCTTCCAAAAATCACCAGCTGACCGGAGGGATTCAGCCAGGCATAAACAGCAACCTCAGGATTATTTGCGGATGCGTCAATCCTTACTGCACCCGGATCTACAAATTTGAAGAGCTGTGAAAATTCATAGAATTGTTTGCGTGGTGTCCAGCTTTGGTTGGCTTTATTAAAAGCCAATAATGGCTTTCCCTGTTCTCCCTCCCAGAATACCCAGTCATTCGGGGGATTGCTGCCGTATCCGTTTCTTCGGCCGTGCTGATAAACACAGTCAAATCCATCCCAGAACAGGTATGCTGCGGCACTGTCATCCAGCTGGCCCAAAAGATTTTTCATGCCCGCCGTTTCTGTTACCCAGAAAGATTTAACCGGATTTTGATTCTTCCTGATCGTATTCAGATAATTTGAGGCATCCTTTCCGTACTGATGGACGCCCCATCGGTAGAGTTTTCCCATCAGGTAAGGATCTTTTATCATTTCATCAAAGCAGGCGTTGAATAATTTATCTCCGGCTGCATCGGGCGCAACAAGGCGGATATCACCCATTCCTATGCGGTCGAGCTTTTCAGCCAGCTTCTTTACCACCCGCACAAACTGAACCGCATCGGGCATATTCGGTCCCTCCACAATTCCATCGGGATGTTCAGGGCCCTTTGTGGATGAAACAATATCTGTTTCATTCATGGGAGATACCAGGGTAAACTCTATTTTTTCAATGTTCCTGGCATAAAAAAGCAAGGCGGCAATCATTTCGACAAATTCATCTTCCTTTGAAGGATCAATGGAGAAATTTATATTTCCCATCCAGCTTTTGACAGGATCCGGCTTAGCCAGTGGTTCAGCAGCCGGAGGACCTCCCATGAAGCTGATCATTAACCGATCGGTCACCCCTCTTTGATTAAGATAGTGCAGTGTATTCCAGACTCCCCGGAACCTGGGACCTGTAAAGACACGGTTGTAATAAGCCATGTTGAAATTTTCAGGATCATTGTCGTCGTTGACAGTTTCCCAATCCATTTCTTCGATCACAACCCTGAAGATGGTGGCCCCAAGTGAATCAATAAGCATGTCAATAGCCGGCCTGACAATATCTGCATCCCTGTACTCACCATCCAGCCACCATGCAGGATTGATGTTGACGCCAAAGCCATCTACAGATTGGTACCTTTTACCGGCATCAATAACTGATATTCGTTTCCAAATGCTGGGCTACCGCGGGAATTGCAGCCAGAACAAGCATTACGTATAGCAGAAATTTCTTTATCAGCATATCTGGTCCTTCCTGTTTCAAAACTTCACTTTACTTATTTTGACACAATCACATCGCAGCCTTTACTATGCCTGATGGTGAGGGCATAATCACCATTCCCCAGGCTTCTGATTTGCCAGGAATCCGGGATTAAGTCCCTGTTTTCTGAAATCTGTTTCCCATCCAGGGTTACCCCGGATGGTTTGAAGGATAACCGGAGATATTCAGTTCCCTTTGTGGCTGCTGTATATTTGACCTGGTTTATTGGCATAGGATACTTCCCTCAATATCCCTTCGGAATATAAAATATGGTCCTCACCTGGCGGGGCCCATTCAGGAATTGCTGCAAAGGCCTGGTAAAACATTCGCGGACATTCACCGTAACAATCGGACCACCAGCTTAAAATACCTTTGCTGACCGGACTTTCAAATGCCATACCAAGTGGAATCGTTGCAATAGGTAACCCAGTTAAGAGAGCGATAGGCCTTCTCCTTGTATGATTCATCCCCGGATTCCCTATACCATCGTGCACATTCAGCAGCATACCGGGCAGTCTGGTAATCCATTTTATAATTGAATGAATCCTGTTCCCCGACAATATTGGCTCCCCACATGGATGAAGGTTCACCTGGTGCAGTTCGGAATACAAAATTATCTTCAGTCCATTTTATAAGTTTGGGAATATCCTTTTTCCATCCGGGATCAAGATCAGGATAATCAAACAGGCAAAGAGTCATATTGCTGGCACTCAGGTTACTCTTGTATGTATTGCTTTTAACATCCGTATCCGAATGCCCGTCAGTCCAGTAACCCGTTTTCATGGGATAATTCAAGTAGAAAGCTTTTGATCTTTTCCCTGGCGCTCAGATATATTCATTCACATTTCCAATGTTATCCCTTATCAGGTTATCAAACAGCATATAGCAACCTGTCCAGTTAGCTCCATAGGGTGCAGTTATCCGGCCGTCATCCATTACCACCCGGTAGGGCCGGACTGAATTCTCCTCATTCCCTGTCTTGTATTTTGGATGCCAGAACATTGGCAACATTCAGGGCAGCGGCAAGGTATTTTTTCTCACCATGATAAAGATACATCCTGTAATATGTCAGTCCCATTTCACCGGCATGGTCAACCTGTATTTCATGCAAGTGCAAATCGTCCGGCACTTGTAAAACCCCTGAACACAGTATCTCCTGCGTTGGTTGTGGTATACGGAAAACCAGGCCATGCAAATGTGGAGGGACTTGTTCCATGAATCCAGGGTATAATCAACAAAATCCGTGATTAGCTTCATAACACTTTCATCACCTGTATAGGCATAATAGAGTCTGGCATTTTCAAACCAGTTCGGGATTTTTTCACCGATATCATTCATCCAGGTATCCGGTTCAAGATGTGCCATTATTATTCCTGAATGCACAGTAGAAATAGTACTGGGGATATCTTGAACGCGGATCCGGACCGGGAGACATGGGAACATGGTTTTTAATGAAATCCCACCGCAGGCGAAGAAAATGATCATAGGCCTTTTCCCTGGGAGTATACCATGGAATGATCTTTCCCTCCCCGTCAAGAACAATCTGATGACCGCAGAAAATTGTATCCGTTACCACTATTTCAGGCCTATTGCACGCAGCCAGAAGAATGGAAATCAATAAAAGGATACGGTTCATTTTTGTACCTAAATGGGATTATAGATTAAAATTAGCAATTTTCATGACACCCCGACGGGGTGGGTGGGGGGGGACCCCGTCGGGGTGGTAAAATAAATGCAAAAACTAAGTGCAAAATAGAAAAGTATTAAGTACATTTATTAAAATTATGTATAATAGTCTCTTGATATCATTAAGGATTATATACAGCATGCTCATTTCCTGCACATTCATTTCCTCAAATGAAAATTGAGTTGAAAAATTAATGCCAATGAAAAGATTTTTAATAATCGCAACTTGCCTTTTATTGGGCTTAAATCTATCCGGCCAGCAATATCCTTATCAAAATCCCGATTTGAGTTCCGAAGAAAGGGCAAAAGATTTAATAGGCCGCCTGACACTGACTGAAAAGGCCACCCTGATGTGCGATATTTCAGACGCTATTCCGCGCCTGGGTATTAAAAAATTCAACTGGTGGAGCGAAGCCTTGCATGGGCTTGCCAATAACGACAAGGTGACGGTTTTTCCCGAACCGATTGGCATGGCCGCCTCGTTTGATGATGCACTGGTTGTATCGGATTTTCAATGCCGTATCTGACGAAACCCGTGCCAAGTATAATGAATCCAGAGCAAATGGGACTGGAAAACAGGCGCTTTCTAAGTCTTTCGGTCTGGACTCCCAATGTTAACATTTTCCGCGATCCGCGCTGGGGACGTGGTCAGGAAACTTATGGCGAAGACCCTTATCTGATGTCGCGTATGGGTATTTCCGTAGTAAAAGGACTTCAGGGACCTTCCGATTCAAAGTATAAAAAACTTCTGGCCTGTGCCAAACATTATGCAGTTCATTCGGGCCCGGAATGGAGCCGGCATACCCTCAATCTGAACAATGTCGATCCGCGTGATTTGTGGGAAACCTATCTTCCTGCATTTCAAAGCTTTGGTTCAGGAGGCAGATGTCCGTGAGGTGATGTGCGCATATCAGCGATTGGATGATGAGCCATGCTGCGGCAACTACACGATTGCTCCAGAGAATTCTTCGGGATGAATGGGGTTTTAAATACCTGGTTGTTTCCGATTGCGGAGCAATATCCGATTTTTATACAAGCCATAAGGTTTCATCCGATGCAATCACATGCTGCTGCCAAAGGCGTTTTGGCCGGAACAGATATTGAGTGCGGGTATGACTATGCTTTTAAAGAATTGCCTGAAGCTGTAGACAAAGGCCTGATTAACGAAGAAGATATCAATAAGAGTCTGATGCGGGTTTTGATTGGACGTTTCGATCTGGGTGAAATGGACGATGATGCACTGGTACCCTGGTCAAAAATTCCGGTATCGGTAGTCAATAACGAAGAGCACAAAAAACTGGCGCTGGATATGGCGAGGGAAACCATGACGCTTCTGCAAAACAAAAATAACATCCTGCCTTTATCAAAATCGGGTAAAAAGATTGCTGTTATCGGTCCGAATGCCGACGATGAGATGCTCATGTGGGGGAACTATAATGGCACTCCTTTTAATACCATAACCATTCTTGAGGGAATTAAAATCAAAGATTCCTGCAGACAAGATCTTCTATGACAAGGGATGCGACCTAATAGAGAACATGGTTACTGAAAGCGCATTCGGAGAATGTTCTATCGATGGCAAAAAAGGAATGAAAGCCACTTATTGGAACAACCGCGAGTTTAAGGGTGAAATTGCAGCTACAGAGCAAATTGTTAATCCCATTAAACTAACCACCTTCGGGCAGCATGAATTCAGCACAGGTGTTCATCCTGAGAATTTTTCCGCAAAATATGAAACGGTTTATAAACCCTCACAATCAGGCGAAATCGTATTTAAAATGGAAGCCTGCGGAGGATTTGAACTTATTGTAAATGGAGATACCCTCACTAAAATCCGTATGTGGAGACCCCTTCCAAGACGTGTCGACATATAAGGTGGAAAAAGGCAAAGAATATAAGATCGAAGCCCGTTTCAGACAACTTGAAAACTGGACAGCCAGTCTTAGAGTTGAATTTTGGCAAGGAAGTGCCGGTTAAGTATGATGCGCTGATTGAAAAACTGAAAGGCATTGATGTGGTTATTTTCGCAGGCGGAATATCCGCCCAGCTCGAAGGAGAAGAAATGCCTGTAGAATTTTCCGGGATTCAAGGGCGGCGACCGCACTGACATTGAACTGCCGGAAGTACAGCGCAATTGTCTAAAGGCATTGAAGCAGGCCGGAAAGAAGGTGATCTTTGTGAATTGTTCGGGTTCTGCAATTGGATTGGTTCCTGAAACCGAAAGCTGCGATGCCATTCTTCAGGCCTGGTATGCAGGTGAATCGGGAGGCCAGGCTATTGCCGATGTGCTTTTTGGAGATTATAATCCATCCGGAAAATTGCCCATTACTTTCTATAAGAATATACAACCAGTTACCCGATTTTGAAGATTATTCCATGAAAGGCCGTACCTACCGTTTCATGTCCGATCCGCTCTTTCCTTTTGGATTTGGCTTAAGCTATACCTCCTTTTTAATTGGCAATGCGAGTTTCAGCAAAACATCAGTTAAGGCCAATGAATCGATTGAGCTTTCCATACCGGTATCCAATACGGGAAAACGCGCCGGAACTGAAATCGTCCAGGTATACATACGCAAAGTAAATGACAATGATGGACCGATTAAAACCTTACGAAATTTTCAGCGGATGGATATTGCTGCCGGAAAATCAGACAAGGCTGTGATCAACCTTCCTTACACCTCTTTTGAGTTTTTTGACCGGGCAACCGGTAAGATGTCGGTAATTGCCGGAGAATATGAAGTTCTTTATGGAAATAGTTCTGATGATAAACATTTGAAGAAGAACATTATAACAATCTTATAGGCCAATCCATACACCCAAACTATTACGAATCATGAGAAAATTAATCGCAGTCACTTTTATTTTTATTGTGTTTGGCTCAGCAGCCAAAACACAGAATTTTCCAACACAGGCACCGTTGGGATTTGACATTCGGCGGTCCGACATTCCACATGGAATTATAGATTCAGTCGTCTATTATTCAAAAACAGTAGGTAATGACCGAAAAGCACTCGTTTATTTACCTCCGGATTTTTCAAAGGACAAAAAATACCCTGTGCTGTATTTGTTGCATGGTATCGGGGGAGATGAAAAGGAATGGCTGATCCAGGGTCAGCCCCAGGTGATTCTCGATAACCTTTACGCTGAAAACAAAATTGTGCCCATGATTGTGGTATTGCCGAATGGAAGGGCCATGAAAGACGACCGGGCAACCGGGAATATTTTTGACAAAGACAAGGTAGAGGCATTTGCAACATTCGAAAAAGATTTATTGAATGACCTGGTTCCATATATCGAGGAAAAATTCCCCGTAATTAAAGACAGTGAACATCGTGCCATTGCGGGTTTGTCTATGGGAGGTGGACAAGCCTTGAATTTTGGACTGGGCAACCTGGATAAATTTGCCTGGGTGGGCGGTTTCTCTTCTGCACCCAATACCAAAGTGCCTGAACAATTACTCCCTAATCCCGAAGATGCCAAAAAGAAACTGAAGTTGCTTTGGATCTCATGCGGCGACAAGGATGACCTGATTTCGTTCAGCAGTCGAACCCACGACTATTTAATGAAAAACAATGTTGACCATATATATTTCATCGAGCCTGGTTATCATGACTTTAAGGTTTGGAAAAACGATCTGTACAATTTCGCACAGCTTTTATTCAAATAGAGCTGCAATTCTTCGTCATTTTGCCTTTGATACTATAGATAATTAACCTTAAATAATGATTTATGCATAAATACGGACTCTTTCCTGTTATTATCGGGCTGCTGATCATCAATCAATCATTTGCACAAAATCCGATCATCCGTGATCAGTTTACTGCCGATCCATCGGCACGGGTTTTCAATGGCAGGGTATATGTATATCCCTCGCATGACATTCTGGCCAAAGAAGGGAAGGGACGTCCGGGCTGGTTCTGCATGGAAGACTATCATGTTTTTTCGTCAGAAAACCTAACCGACTGGACTGATCATGGCGTTATAGTAAGTCAGAACAATGTAAAATGGGTCGACACTGCTTCATACAGTATGTGGGCACCGGATTGTATTTTCAGGAACGGTAAATACTACTTTTATTTCCCTGCCAATAATAAGGATACAATCATCAATGGCAGAAAAACCTTTTCAATCGGTGTTGCTATATCGGATAAGCCTGAAGGTCCGTTCATTCCACAGCCTGAACCCATCAGGGGATTTCGGGCATTGACCCGAATGTATTCATCGATAAGGATGGGCAGGCATACTTATATTGGGCGATGGGGAAGATATTTGTTGCCAGGCTAAAGGATAACATGCTCGAACTTGCTTCGAGAACCACAGGTGGTTGAGAGCCTGCCTGAAAAAGGGCTTGATGGAAGGTCCTTTTTTATTCGAACGCAAGGGCATTTATTATATGACCTACCCCCATGTGCAGAATAAAATTGAAAGGCTTGAATATGCGATTGGCGACAATCCCATGGGCCCTTTTAAATTTGCCGGTGTCATTATGGATGAATCCCCCATGAATTGCTGGACAAATCACCAATCGCTTATCGAATACAAGGGTCAATGGTATCTGTTCTATCATCAGAATGCTTATTCTCCAAAATTTGACAAGAACCGGTCAATCTGTATTGACAGCCTGTTTTTCAATGAGGATGGGACTATTCAGAAAGGTAACTCCCACTTTACGTGGTGTTGGAACCACCAGTTCGTCACAGAAAATTCAAATCGATCGGTATAGTGCAATCAGCGGGGAAGGTGTATCGGTTGAATTTAATCGATACACTCGGATACCTTTCAGGGATGGAAAACTGTCCTGAAAAAATCCAATGCCTGGATTAAATACAATGCGGTGGATTTTGGGACCCAAAAAGCCAAAACAATTCAGGTTAAAGTGCATTCAGAAAACGGAGGCATCTCTGCAGATCCGCCTTCGTGATGCTAACGGGCCTGTCCTTTCGCAGGTAGAAGTACCGGAGCACACCGGATGGCGGGTGATTGAAATCAAATTAAAACAATATCAGACCGGAATTCATAACCTGGTAGTAGAATCATTAAGTGACAATGAGGTGGAAATCGATTGGATCAGTTTCAGATAAAGAAAACCTAAAGAAGTAAGAGAAATACACCATCTAAATCCTATTATATCATGAAAAATTTTATTCAATGCATTTTATTTGCATCCTTTATGACTGGAGGATTATGTTCTGCACAGTCTCCAGTCTAAAATAGTTGAAGATTTCAAACCCTCATCCGTAAACCAGCCCGGAAAAGAATACCCCCAGGTAAATTCAGAAGGCCGGGTACGCGTACAAATTTCTGCACCGGAGGCAAAAAGGGTGCAGCTCGATATCAGCGCTGTAAAGTACGATTTAGCCAAAGATGAAAACGGTATCTGGACAGGTGAATCTGCTCCGCAGGACGAAGGCTTTCATTATTACCAGCTGAATATCGACGGTGCTTCTGTGCCCGATCCGGGAAGCCTGTATTATTATGGAGCCAGCCGTTGGGGAAGCGGCATTGAAATTCCGGCTAAGGACCAGGATTTTTATGCGCTTAAAAATATACCCCATGGACAGGTACGGGAGCATATTTATTTTTCGAAAATCAACAACAGCATGCGCCGTTGTTTTGTATATACACCGGCTGAATATGACAAGGATACAAAAAAACGTTTCCCCGTACTGTACCTTCAACATGGCGGTGGCGAGGACGAAACCGGATGGACTGCCCAGGGAAGAGCAAATCTGATCATGGATAACCTGATTGCAGAGGGCAAAGCCCAACCTTTTATCATTGTAATGGATAACGGTACATGGCGCACGCCCGGGAAACAGGGAGCTGAACGTCCTGCCGGGCCCTGGCCGCCGGAAGGCTGGGCTAACGTTTTCATGAAAACCCTGCTGGAAGAAATCATTCCTATGATTGATGACAACTACCGTACATTGGCCGATCAGCAACACCGGGCCATGGCCGGATTATCTATGGGCGGTATGCAAACCCGTGTTATCACCCTGGCCAATCCTGGTGTTTTCGCATATGTTGGTATGTTTAGCGGTGGCAGTATAAGTACCGAAGATGTTGCCAATGCACCCGGATTTAAGGAAAAAATAAAGCTTGTGTTCATCAGCTATGGCAGCCGGGAACTGGAAAACCCCAGGCCCGGCTTTGGTGACAATGCTAAAGAAAATACAGACAAATTAAAAGAAGCCGGATTGAACACGTCATTTTTATGTTTCCCCCCAAACGGCTCATGAGTGGCAGAGTTGGAGACGCAGTCTTTATCAGTTTGCACCCCTGTTATTCAAAAATTAAATCATTCGAAGATGAAAAAACAATCAATTATTACAGCATTATTAATGCCTATTTCGAATAGAGGCGAATACCAGAGCGTGAGGCCTTAGCTGAATAACTGCAGAAACATATATATATGAACCGACTGATTGTTTTTTTATTCACTGTCACTTGTATATCTGGAAACAGTTTTAATTTGTTTGCACAAAATAAATTATATCCCAACGAATTTCCTTTGGAGGATGTAACATTGCTTGATGGGCCTTTTAAACATGCCCGCGACCTGAATATTCAGGTACTCCTAAAGTATGATGTTGACCGTTTGCTGGCACCTTACCGAAAAGAAGCCGGATTACCTGAAAAGGCAAAATGTTATCCCAACTGGGAAGGTCTCGATGGTCATGTGGGTGGTCATTACCTGTCGGCAATGGCTATGAATTATGCTGCTACCGGTAATGCCGAATGTAAAAAACGCATGGAATATATGATTTCAGAGCTTAAAGCTTGCCAGGAAGCCAATGCAATGAAATAATCCCGATTGGGGTGTTGGATATGTTGGAGGAGTTCCCAATAGTACAGAATTATGGCCTGCATATTAAAACAGGTGATGTTGCAGCAATTTGGAATTCATCTGGGCACCATTTTATAATATGCATAAAATGTATGCCGGACTAAGAGATGCCTGGTTATATGCTGGTAATGAAGATGCCAAAGACTATGTTTCTTAAATTTTGCGATTGGGGCAATAAACATTACTTCTGGCTTTATCCGATGAGCAAATGCAAGAAATGCTTGGACACGGAACATGGCGGTATGAACGAAATGTTTGCCGATGCCTATCAGATAACTGGCGATGAAAAATACCTGACAGCTGCAAAACGATACTCACACAAGATGTTTCTCGATCCATTGTCGCAGGGAATTGATAACCTCGACAACAAACATGCAAATACCCAGATACCTAAATTTATTGGTTTCGAAAGAATTGCAGAACTTGGTCATGATGAAAAATACGATAAAGCAGGCAGCTTTTTCTGGGAAACAGTTACAACCAATCGTTCACTGGCTTTTGGCGGAAACAGCAGAAGGGAGCATTTCCCAGCTAAAGACATCATGTATCGATTTTATCAATGTCAATGACGGGCCGGAATCGTGCAATTCATACAACATGCTCAAGTTGACTGAAGATTTGTTCAGGGTACATCCATCGGCCAAATATGCCGATTATTACGAACGTACCATTTACAATCACATTCTTTCCACCCAGCATCCCGAACATGGCGGATATGTATATTTCACCCCGGCACGTCCGCGCCATTACAGGGTTTATTCTGCTCCAAACGAAGCCATGTGGTGTTGTGTTGGCACAGGTATGGAAAACCACAGCAAATACAACCAGTTTATCTACACCCATTCAAAAGACACCTTGTTCCTGAACCTTTTTATTGCTTCCGAACTCAACTGGAAAGAAAAAGGCGTGAAAATCAAACAGGAAACAAATTTTCCTTATGAGGAACAAACAAAACTGACAGTAACAGAAGGTTCTTCAAATTTTAAATTAATGATTCGTTATCCGGCATGGGTAAGCAAAGGTGCTTTAAAAATTACGGTTAACGGAAAGGATGTTGCTTATTCTGCCCTTCCTTCATCTTATGTAAGCATTGACAGGAAATGGAAAAAAGGCGATGTGGTTCAAATTATGCTACCGATGCACAATACCATTGAGCATTTGCCCAATGTTCCTGAGTATATTGCTTTTATGCATGGCCCTATTTTGCTTGGTGCAAAAACCGGAACTGAAGATTTAAAAGGCCTGATTGCCGATGATGGCCGTTGGGGACAGTATGCAGGCGGAGAATATTTACCTGTTGATAAAGCTCCAATCCTGATTGATGATGATATTCAAAATATTGGAGATAAATTGGTGCCGGTGAAGGACAAGCCATTAAATTTCAAGCTCAATGTTAAAATGATCAATCCGGCAGAACTTACCCTGGAACCTTTTTATAAAATCCACGATGCCAGGTATATGATGTATTGGTTGGCCCTGACAAATTCAGGTTACAAGGCTTATACTCGATTCATTGGCAAACATTGAAAAAGAAAAGCTTGCCCTTGAAAAACGCACCATCGACTATGTGGCCACTGGCGAGCAACAACCGGAAACCGACCACTGATACTATGCAATGGATAATACCGCGTCAAGTCAAACAGTTTTATATGTTGCCTTGTGCGGTGTACGCGTAAGTGCATGGAAGCATTTCCCCTCACTACTTCAAAATACCTACCGAAATACGGGACGCTCTCCCCTTTTCATGATATACCCGGTGTGTGGCTTTGATGAAATCATCCGGAGTTGCCAGAAAAATGTTATCCACGTATTTCTGAGGATTGATGTCTACCAGGGGGAACCATGTGCTCTGGATCTGAATCATGATCTGATGCCCTTTTTGAAGCAATGAAATACATCCTGCAATTCCAGGTTTATTGAATCTGTTTCCCCGGGCCTGAACGGAACAGGATGTTCATAGCTGTTCCTGAACCGTCCCCTTATTACTTCACTTCGCACCATTTGCTCATACCCGGCCATCCTCATCCCTTTTCTTGTTGAAGGATTATCCGGTGCATCGGAAGGATAAACATCGATCAGCTTTACTATAAAATCGGCATCGCTGCCGGTGGTGGACACATAAAGATTGGGCCTGCATCGGACCTGCCAGAATGATTTCATGGTCAAGGATACCCGTCGAATATACCAGAACATCCGGTCTCCTGGCCGCAAAGCGTTGATCGTCGGTCATATACTCCTTTGCCATTTCAAAGGATATATCTTCAGTATAGGGAACCGGTTTTTCAGGATCGCTGACAAATTCATCGAATGAGCTTTTTGAATAGACCGGCGGATCAAAGGCCAACAAACCGTTTTCAGATAAATATATATTTGTGGCTAACAATATTTTTGGGTGGCCATTTATTCAATTTCTCCCACTTATTCTCACCTGTCATGAACATCGCAGCCCCTTCAAAACTTGGTTTTCCTTTTCCTTTCAGATAATAGTTAAAAAAAGGTAATTCGATGCTATCGCTGTACATAAGGGAATTTTTGCCGCCAAACGACACATTCCCCAAAAAAGAGCCGTCAGTTCGTGCCCAGCCTCCATGTATCCAAGGTCCGATTACAAGCGACACATTTGTGGCGGGATTATTTCTTTCAACGGCTTTGTAAGTCTGAAACGTACCGTAAAGATCTTCCGCATCATACCAGCCGCCCACAATCAGCATCGCAGGTTTAATATTTACCAGATGCGGAAGTAAATTGCGCTTCTGCCAGAACTCATCGTAATTGGGGTGGGTTACCAGATCATTCCAGAAAGCGATGCTGTCGCCAAAATACATGGATTTTGCCCTTGAAAGGGGCTCCAGATTTAAGTAAAAGCCATAACCGTCAGGTGTGCCGAATTTGTATGGGCTTATCCATTCTTTGGTTTTTCCATGTCGCGGTAAATCCATAACCGACAGGAAACTGAAATTGGCCGCCAGAAAGAAAGCACCGTGATGGTGCATATCATCAAAGAACCAATCGGCGATAGGTGCCTGGGGAGAAACGCACACCAAGGCAGGATGTGCATCAATGGCGGCGCAGGAGGCATAATACCCGGGATATGAAATACCCCACATGCCAACTTTGCCATTATTATTTGTTATGTTTTTGATTAGCCAGTCAATCGTATCATAGGCATCTGAGCCTTCATCAGTGTCGGTGTCCGACTTCTTCTTGTCGATAAAAGGCGGCATATGCCTGAACTGCCCTTCAGACATAAATCTGCCACGAACATCCTGGAAAACAAAAATATAGCCTTCATGAAGGAATTGAGGGAATAAACCGCGCCTGAATACAAATCCCATGTCTTTCCCATACGGAGCCACATTGTAAGGTGTACGGTTAAAAAGAATGGGATATTTTACGGATTGGTCTTTAGGTGTATAGATCACTGTAAACAGGCTAACACCATCCCTCATCGGAATATCGTATTCCGCCTTGTTATAATGCCGGACCAGGTAAAGAGAATATCTTCCAGCATCGGTTGTATGTCAGGTTTATGTCCGCGGAAATCGAAAAACATTTTGTTGTAGTCTTCGGTGTTTCCGCGTGACAGGATCATGTCGCGGAAGCGTTGTCCGTTGGCCAGTGTCATCCCGCCATTTTCTTTAAACCAGTTGTAGGCATCGTCATCCAGCATTTCTGTCCACAAATAGGCGTAATAACCGGCAGCATATCCATTGCCCCAGATATGCAGGAAGTAGCTGGAACGATAGCGTGGAGGCACCTGCGGAAGATCAAGATTAGTGCGTTTCAATGCTGCGGTTTCAAAGTCGTCGACTGATTTTATCGAATCACCGGCCGGAATGGTATGCCATTCCATATCAAGATCGGCAGCTGCCAGTATTTCTGTCAATGCATATCCCTGGTTAAATTTCTGCGATTTTTTGATCTTATCAACCAGTTCCTGCGGCATTGGTTTCCCGGTTTTGTAATGCACGGCATAATGCTGGAATACTTTTGGTTCAAGAGCCCAGTGCTCATTAAACTGCGAAGGCAGTTCCACAAAATCCCGGGCCACGCTGGTACCCGACAAACTGGGGTAGGTCTGGTCGGCAAAGAAACCATGCAGGGCATGCCCAAATTCATGGAACATGGTGGTAACATCATCGATAGCTGATCAGTGCAGGTTCACCAGGTGCCGGTTTGGTGAAGTTGCAAACATTGTAGATCACCGGTTTTGTACCCAGTAGTTTTGATTGATCAACCACATTGCTCATCCATGCGCCACCTGATTTGTTGTCGCGCTTGAAATAGTCACAATAAAATAAACCGAGTTCGCTGCTGTCTTTATCATAGACGGTATAAACGCGCATGTCGTTCTGGTAAACCGGGATGTCTGTTCTGCGTTTGAATGTCAATCCGTACAACTGGTTGGCGGCATAAAACACACCGTTCTCCAGCACATTGAACAATTCAAAGTAGGGTTTTACCTGATTCTCATCCAGGTCATATCGTGTTTTGCGAATTTTTTCAGCATAATAATTCCAGTCCCAGGGTTCCAGCTGGAATCCGCCTTTTTCTTTATTAATTACCGCCTGAAGGTCGGCAGCTTCTTTGCGTGCTTTAGCCATAGCTGCCGGTACCAGTTTCTTCAGGAAGGTTTGGACAGCTTCAGGTGTTTTGGCCATTTGATCCTGCAGGTTCCAGGCTGCAAAATTGGGAAATCCCAGGAGACTTGCTTTTTCAGCCCGGATTTCAGCCAATCGTTTGATTGTTGCACGGGTATCGTTTTTGTCCCCTTTTTCAGCCCTGTTCCACGATGCCTCAAATAATTGGTGACGGGTTTCCCGGTTTTCCAATGATTGCAGGGCAGGTTGCTGGGTGGTGTTTTGCAAAGGCAGCAGCCATTTGCCTTTTTTCCCGGCAGCCTCAGCATCCTGTGCAGCCGAATTTAAAGCTCCTTCTGAAAGACCTTTCAGAGCTTCTTTGTTGTCCACCACAAAGGCACCGGCTTTTGCAGCAGCTAATAATTGATTGGTAAATTTGGCGCCTAGTCCGGCTTCTTCTTCATTCAGCTTTTTTAATTTGGTTTTGTCATCTGTGGAAAGGTTTGCACCTGCACGTATAAATTGAGTATGATAGTATTCCAGCAACCGTGGCTGATTCCTTATCCAGGTTGAGCTCATCTTTCTTCTGGTAGATGGTTTTAATTCTTTCGTAAAGCTTATCGTTCAGATAAATTGCATCCTGCTGTGCTGCCAGTTTTGGGGCAATATCTTCATTCAACTTCTGCAAAACCGAATCGGTATTGGCTCCCGAAAGCATGTTGAAAACCCCATTGACCCGGCGAAGAAGCTGCGCCGCTTTTTTCCAGTGCCACCAGCGTGTTTTCAAATGTAGGTGGCCTCCGGATTGTTGGCAATCTGTTTCAATTTCTGCTAAATCTGTTCTTTTAAGCCTTCTTCAAAAGCAGGGGCAAAATCACTGTCCTTGATTTTTGTAAAATCAGGTGCCTGAAATGGCAGGGTGCTGGCATGCATAAATGGATTTGATGCCAGGTCTTTTGCGTTTTCCATGGATTTCTTTCGTTCTGAATTTGAGTTGCATGCTGCCAAAAATAACAGGAGCATGCCCATTGCTAAAATTGATAACTTTTTCATTGTTTTCAGTTTTTTTAACAATTGATTATTCAGTTTATGGGTTAAGACCCGAAAATTTGAAAAGTTGAAATTTACTCTCTTTTAATACTAAGAACATTGATGATTTACTATATGTTTAAATTTATTTATATTTCTGTGTTTATTGAAAACAACTTATGGTAAGTTGCTGTTTTGGGCAGTAGCATCGTGTTCCTTAACCAGTTCATTTACCGCACCGGACAGAAATACCCATGCAGCTCCGGTGTCGATGACGCATTCATTTTCACCCCAAAGGAACGGCCAATCCTCTTTATTTTCAAGAAAATCGGGTTTCAATAATAATACACCCGGAACAATGCCTCCGGCAATAAACCGGAAGTCAGCCCTGTTGCTTCCATACGTAATTTTCTTGGATCGCGTGCCGACTGCCGAAACAAAGGAGATATTCGAATAAGGATGGCAACCCAGGATATAATTCAGCCCTTTAAAAACATATTCAGGTCCCATGATTGCAGGGTAATATTTATTGGCATAATAATTTGTAATGGCCCAATCGATGATGATTGTATTGCCAGCCCATCCCCGGGCAGAAATCGGCACACCGTAAGGATTTTCCTTATCATATCCATCATTCAGCGCCTTGTATTTTATTACATAATCCTTTAGCTTATTCCTGTATTCATCGCCGAAATAAGGATATGCCTGCAAGGCGGCCGGTATATTGCTATTTAGCGATGCACCAAGAGCCTTCCATACAATTTCTTCAAAGCGCTTTGAATATTGGTTATCCTTTGTGGTTATGAACAATTGCAAGTGCTGCCATCAATTCGGTATTTGCCCTGAATTTACCAAAAATGGTATCTTCTTTAAAGACACGGGTTTTATCTTCCTCATAAAGTCGTTTGGCCTGTGTCAGACAGTCATCTGCGAGGGGTTTGTTGAAATCCTGGAGCACACGGTTTGCAGCAGCGAGAGCGGCAATTGAATGATAATCCAATGTGGATGTCCTGTTTGTAAAGGCCCATCTGTCATCCATCGTTCCACTCGATTTTCCGTCGGACTCATAAGGCTTTAGTGCGGGGTTATAGGGCAGATTGTCTGTTTCATTGATTGCATCGCCCAGGTGGTGGTACTGATGAAGATTCGGCACAATGATACCCCTTACCGGATGCCCTATATTCTGCAATTGGGCAACAACATTTAATGTACCGTGTTCCAATTGCTGCAACAGATCGGGTTTGCCATCGGGCCGGTGAATGTCCACATATCGCGTTGCCTGATCAATATATGTTTCATCCCGGCTGATTCCGAATCTTTCCCAGGCATCGGCAAAACTTAAAATTACGCTATTGTGTGAACCGGTCTGTATATCGAAATCACCTGCATCAAACCACCCGCCAACTGCCAGCCCGGGGATGCGCTCAAGCGGTTTAAAACGGGTTTCGGTAGTGGGTCCCTGAAAATATCCATCGAAATGCTGATGATTGACAGGGGCCTGCAATGCGTCATCCATATAGGGTAATCCGTGCCAGGTGCGGTATGCTTCGTTCACCTTCATATGATCCATCTGAACCGGAAACCATACATCCATGGTTGCATGCCAGATGTCATCAAAAACACCGGGATCGATAGCAAAGGTGTTTGTTTTCTGGTTACCATACTGGATAAAGTACAATCCGGACTCCTTTACAGATGTAAAATCAAACTTTACATAGTTGTATCTCAAGTATTTACCCCAGGGCTTCAACTCGGCCGACAGGGCCTCAATCGATTCCCCTTCAGGGGTAACCCTGTAAAGGGTTGCTTTTTTTAAGGGAGTGTCGTTTTTATCCAATTCAATCACAGCCATTTTTTCCTGGTTGGGATGATAACCAACCTGGGAAAAACCGATTACAGGTGTTCTAATCCAATTTGGTATTGCATTTGGTTTCACAATCCATTGCAGAACATTTCCTGTTTTGCCGGCAGGCAGAAGGCTCCTCACAACGAACCAACCATTCTGTGCCAGGTTACGGCCGTCAAAAAGCATGAGTTCTGTTTCCGATTGTATTGTTACACGTCGTTCCGGATCTTCAGGTGCCAGGACAAGGGTTTTGCATGAACTAAGAGGCATGGGTTCAATAAACTCACCCCTTCCCCTGTCATCAAATGTACTATGGCCCTCAAACTGGGGTATTTTTTCACTAACCGGTTTTACAACGGTTGTACCTGAGGGATATAATGGAAATATCCCGGGTTTTCCATCGGCCATGTACGTTTTTTCGAAGTAAGAAGCCGGTAGAAATTCCATATTAAACCCTGCACGACCTTCAAGCGCTGCCGGAAGTGGCTTATCCAGATAAACGCTTATTAAAAAGCCGTCCTTCGAAGGGGTAACACTCACTTTAGATTCAAAATTAAACTCCTTATACCGAAGAACCACTTCAATTGTGTTTGTACTTTTATTGATCTTTCGATCAGCCATAAAAGGTACAAGGTCCCACTGTTCGGGAGTGTTTTGCAGTCTCACAGCCCCGCCGGTAGCGGTTCGAACGCCATGATGGATGAGTTCAATGCCTGCTGTTTTCTCATCAAAGAAGAACCCGTTGAATTCATTGTTGAATACAAGTACATTAACACCCTGGGTTTCAAGATATCCCAGGTCATTCAGCTGAAGATTCTGGCCATTTATGTTGTTCATGGTCATGGATAAAAGACAAACCAATGACAACAGGGATATGATTCTTATTCCATTCCCGAAAACCTTTCTTTTAATTTGCATGGATTCACTGTTTTAATTTGATATTTCAAATCATTTTTGTCCGGTAAAAAATTCAACCTCTACGAGGTTGG
The DNA here is from genome assembly GCA_963790105.1 of uncultured Bacteroidales bacterium. Classification (GTDB taxonomy): domain Bacteria; phylum Bacteroidota; class Bacteroidia; order Bacteroidales; family UBA10428; genus UBA5072. Next base: position 28,430 of record CAWBNI010000031.1, read on the forward strand.
GTAAATGGGCTGCTAATTCATTCTACAATAATTCAACTTCTACGAAGTTGAGTCAGTGCGCTTAATAATCATTCAACTTCGATTAATTTAAGTGCGCTGCTGTTTATTCCGAATAAGAGGGCATTTTTTCCGGTGGCCAGCTTTATGGGTATTATGCGGCGAACTTCACCCCTCACCATGAGTCCGCTTTCAGAAGGCGGAACGGCATACATTCCCGAATTTTTGTCATATTTCAGGACAAGCCCGACACTGGCATCGTTCCGGGGCGTTTCCACCTCAGTATTATAAAGATTGCCCGCAACTACGAAGGAATGACCAATATCTGCAATATCATTGATGGATGAAAGCTGAGCCCTGCCAGGTAAATTGTGGATTACGAAACTGCCCTTCCCTTTATTTTCAATCCACACGCTGGCGAAAGTATTTACCTTATAAGAAAGGGCACTGTTGAGTATGTTTTTACCATAAATGTCTTCCAGGGTAGCCTTGGCAAAGGCATCAAATGTCGGATAGCGCTGTTCGATAACCGGTATCTGGCGCCCTGTGGCATCAAAGCTGTTTGCAGGATAAAGTTTGCCGTTTTCCTGGTAAGCCAGTACAATATCCTGCTTACCATCCAGGTCAAAGTCTTTTGAGAATATTTCAAATGACTGATCCTCCCTGTATTTGTAATTGAGTCCGAGATTACCGGCAATGAAATCGATATCCCCATCCTGATCAACATCGGTGGCATGTATGCTGTACCACCAGCCTGTGGTATTCTGTAAACCCAATTTGTCGCTGACCTCCGTGAATATCCCGGAATTATTTTCAAAAAACCGGATCTTCATCCATTCACCCACAATGATCAGATCGATATCTCCGTCCCCGTCAAAATCCTGCCAGACCGCATCGGTAACAAGGCCTGCGTTTTTCAGGCCGGGTGCCACGGCGGAGGTAACATCTTCAAATTTCAGCTGACCGTTTTTCTTCCCGTTGTTTCTGAGTATATAACTGCCGGCAGGATCGGGATATTTGCCCGGTACAATTCTTCCCCCTGCGAACAGATCCGGGTCACCATCGCCGTCAATATCTGCTGCACGTACACATTTTCCGCTTTTTTTCATAGCAGGAAGAGCATCACTTTTTATAAATCCTGTGGGTGTATTCAGGTAAAGCCTGTCCATATAGAAATCATCTCCCTTTGCGGGGTCATCGCCACCGCTTACTACATAGATATCCATCCGGTTGTCCCCGTCGGCATCAAAAATCAGCGCCCCGGTGTCTTCCTGTTTCGAATCGGCAATCCAGGGGCCATCCTGTTTCCTGAATGTTCCCTGCGGAGTTTGAATATAAAGTGCCGCTGTAAAACCCGCCCCGTTTCCGGCAAAAAAGTCATCCAGTCCATCCTGATTCACATCGCCTGCAGCAAGTGCCGGCCCCTGCCTGGAATATCGGTAGGGGAGCAGGGGCTGTGATTTAAAATCATCAAAATCGTCCTCCTGGTGCACAAAATCAATTCCTGATCCTGCCGTAATATCCCTGAATTGCCTGACTGCCACAGGTGGAGGGTCTGCTTTTGCTGCATCTTCATACCGGAGACTGATCAGCTGATCTGCCTTTACTTTTTGAAGAGTCTGCTGCAATCCGTCGGGCCAGATCACCCGGAGTTCATCAATTACCAGGTTTTTGCCCAACCCAAAGTGGATCACCGGGGGAAGACTGGACTGATATCCCCGGGTGAGGGTTAATTCCTGTTTCTGGGTCTCATTCCCGGTCCGTGCAAGAACAATGCTTCCGAGGCCGAATGGATTATGAACAGGTCCCTGAAGTTTGATTTTAAGATAATGATCCGTCTTATCAGCGACCCTGTTTTCATAAACAGCGGAAATTTTATTTATGTTGTTGATCACCAGGTCAAGGTCCCCGTCGTTGTCAAGATCACTGCAGGCAATTCCATTGGTCAGGGTCGGCTCATCAAAGCCCCACTGCTGCGATTTATTGCTGAAGGTCAGGTCTCCATTGTTACGAAAGGCATAATTGGGGACCGGGGTGCTTGGAAAAAGCTCGGGGCGGTATTCGGTTTTTTGCTTTCTGAAATAGGAATCTGATCTCTGGCCTGGCAGGATATCCTGGTTATTGATATCCTTTAAAACACCGTTGCTGACAAACAGATCCTTGAGGCCGTCGTTATCCATATCCATGAAAAGTCCTCCCCAGCTCCAATCGGTATAGGCAACCCCGGCATAAAGCGAAATATTGCTGAACACAGGCATATGATCGAAAACACCATTATTCAGCTGAAGCGAATTTTGCATATACTGGTAATGAAATCCATAGGTCAGGCTGTTATCAAATGTCTCCTGCCGCATAGGAATCACATTCACCGTGCGCCTGTAGTGATCCGGAGGTGTCATGTCAATCTGATACATATCCAGCAATCCGTCGTTGTTTATATCGGCAGCATCAATGCCCATTCCGAAAATGGATGTTTGAAAAGTGCATTCTTTAACCACTTCTTTGAAGGTGCCGTTTCCATTGTTCAAATAGAAAAAGTCAGGCGGATTAAAGTCATTTGAGATATAGAGATCTTTCCAGCCGTCGTTATTAAAGTCAGCAGCCACCACGCCGATGGACATCCCGAAATTCCTGACACCTGCTTCATCCGTCACGTCAGAAAAAGTACGATTCCCGTTATTCCTGTAAAGATGTCCTGATTCTTCAAATTTATTTTCTTTTGTTTTATCCCTGTAAAAGTCTGCGCCCATGCTCACCAGCACAATCGGGTAATTGGCTACATACAGATCCAGCAATCCGTCATTATTATAATCAAAAAAAGTAGCCTGAACCGAAGAACTTTTATCATTGATGCCATATGCCTTTGCACTTTCGGTAAAAGTATTGTCATGGTTGTTGATAAACAGCAAATTATCGGACGGCTGGTATTTGGCGGAAACACAAACATAAATGTCGAGCCAGCCGTCATTATTTACATCGGCCATTGTGGAACCCGTGAACCATTGATGATTGCCCGTAATACCCGCTTTGTCGGAAATGTCCTCAAATTTCATATTGCCTTTGTTCAGGTATAGTTTGTTCGGAACAAGATTCCCGGTGAAGAATATATCATCGAGTCCGTCGTTATTTATGTCGCCGATGGATACGCCTCCGCCCATGTACATGTAAGGAAAAATGGTGTAATTCAGGGTATCGTTTTCGATCAGTTCATTCAGGAAATCAATTCCTGACCGGGACGGGGAGAGCTTTTTGAACTTTCCGCCGGAGAACCTGCCGCACGAACAAAACAAAAGGAAAACAATAAATAAACCAGCATAAGATCTCATGACATATTTTTAAAGATACAGGGACTGAATATAGCTATTATATTGATAATTTTAATATCCCGGATTTTGATCTTCTTTGGTAATGGCAGGATTTGAATTAATTTCAGACTGCGGAATGGGCCATAAATAATGTTTGGCCGGATCAAAATGACGCATTTTCTGAAATTAAGGCAACTCCTGGCAGGACTTCCCTGATAAATGCCTCAAGACGACGCCATCTGATAAGGTCGTTGAATGCGTACCTGCTCACTGCAAAGCTCTATTTTACGTTCATGTTCAATGGCTTTTCTTAAGCTGCTCCTGATTGGAAACCGGATATATGGTATTCATAGCAGGGGTACCATAATTTGGCATCATTACATCAGCCCTGTTTCTTACCTGGTTAAGATAATCAATGGCTTCAGGAATATTGCCAAGTTCATTTTCTACTTCAGCCATCATTAACAATACATCGGCCAATCTGATCACCTTGGTATTGATTCCTGAATAAAAACTTTCAGACTTCTGCTTGTAATAGTTCTGGTATTTTTTCCAGCCATACTTAAACCTGATCTTCATTATGAAGAACACCGTCATCCCAAAATCTAATGGTATCACTATATAAAACAGCTGTATCATTCCCGTTGTTGTATAAATCACCAGTCTGATAAATACAATAACCCAATCTGGGATCAGTTTTTACACCATTGTCTGCCACTGTTTCAAATTCCTCTACAAGATCCCGGAAGGGATAAGCGTTATACCAGTTGAAACAGCCATATTCAACTCCTCTTAAAGTACATTCGTTCAATCCGATCCCATCATCAGATGACCAGATATCACCAGTGCCCAATGCCGGGTTGAATTCTACTTCAAAAATAGATTCAGGTCCATGTTCTGTTTCTTCTTCAAAATTATTGGCATATCTGTCTTCAAGATCGTAGTTTTCATGATCATTAATAACATTAAGAAAGGCATTTTTGGCTGCAATAAAATCAGCCTGATCTTTGGATTCATTGGCCTGAAACAGATGAGCCTTGCCTAAAAGAGCCCAGGCAGCTCCGGAAGTAGCTCTTCCTTTTTCTTCAATGTTTTTCGGAAGGCATTTCTCAGCTGCAAAGGATAAGTCTGTTTCAATTTGAGCCCAGACATCGGCTTTTGGACTTCTGGCTAATCCTTTTCCCCTTCAGGAATTCTAAGATCAGTGGAACATCTCCAAACCTGGTGACAAGAAGAAAATAATATAATGCCCTTAAAAATTGGCTTCACCAAGATACTTGTCTTTTTTAACCTGTGACATCAATCCTTCAGGTATTTTGTTTATTGCTTCCTCATTATTAATGACAAAATTGGCTCTGTTAATTCCCGCATAGCATCTTTTCCAATATTCAGCGATAGAAAATATTGTTGGCATCAAAAGTAAAATTGAAAAAAGGCATGATAAATAGGATCAGTGAGTGTTTAATTGCTCGAATGCCATAAAATCCATGCTATAATACAAAGTACGTTGATAAAGCCCGTCGGTTTGCAAGTTGGCATAAACAGCATTTACTGCTTGTTGAACCTGGGTTTCGGTTTTAAAAAAAGTTTCGGGAGTAAGCTCGTTTGGATTTACCAGATTCAGTTTATCAACATCGCAACAAATAAGTTTCAGGATTATTATAATTGATGCAGAAATATAAAATAATTTTGGCTGTCTCATTGGTATGTCAGATTTGCCGTTTATTTTAACTTAAAAATCTGAAGTCTTTCATTATTGTTTCCAACCAGAACAGCTTTGTCTTTATTGTCATTTTTCAGGTGAATCAGTGAAATGATTTAACATCCCCGGGAGCAAAAAAACCTGAAATGCGGGCGGTACAACTGCAAAGTTGCCTTTGCCGTCTCCTTTCAGAAAAACACCAACTCCCCCGTCATTTCTTGGTGTTACAATTTCCATATCAAAAAGATTTCCTGCTGCCAAAATATCCAGGTTCCCATCTTTGTCAAAATCATCAATAATCATTCCATTGATTGAGGATAATTGAGCTTCGTTTGGCAAATGTGCCTGACATAAATTTCCCATTCCCGGCATTTTCAAAGTAACAACTGGCAAAGGTTTCAGCCTGAAGATGAAGGGATTAATCCAGTGCTTTCTGGATAAATATCTGAAACTGTAGCTTTGGCAAAACTTTCATAAGTAGGGAATTTAATTGCAATCCCGGATTCTGGGCCAGATAAAACATCTCTGCTTCTTAGCGGGAATTGATGTTTTCCCTGATAATAGCATAGTACAATATCCGATTTCCCGTCCTTATCAAAATCTCCTGCATAAACATCAAAAGTTTTATCCCTGCTTGCCTTATACCTGCAATTTAAACCCAGATTACCTGCTACCAGGTCGATATCTCCGTCCTTATCAAAATCGGCGCCATTCAATGCTAAACCACCATCCTTTTGTCCCTTCAATAGCGGTTTTTTTAAATTTTCCTTTATTATTTTTATATATGCAAACAGGCATCCATTCTCCTGCGATTACCAGATCAGTCCATTGATCGTTATCAATATCACCGCAAAATGCAGAAGTAACCATACCTGCATTTAAGAGATCAGGAGCTACTTCTTTTGTAACATCTTCAAATTTCACAATTCCATTGACAGTTTTGTTTTCCAGAATGTAGCTTCTGGCAGGAAATGGATATTTTCCGGGCACCTGTCTTCCTCCAATAAAAAAATCCAGATCACCATCATTATCAAAATCGATTGCTTTAACACATGATTTGCTTACTGGCAAGAGCGGCAACGAATTTGAGCTTTTGGAAAAATTACCTTTCCCTTATTTATATAAAGCCGGTCATTATATTTTTCAGAACCTTCCGGGAATTCATTTCCTCCGCTTGCAACATAAAGGTCAAGATCTCCGTCCGAATCAGCATCAAACAGCAAAGTTCCGGTATCTTCGTAATTGCTATCATTCTCCCAGGGTCCCGGTTGCCTGGTAAAAGTGCCATCTTTATTTTGAAGAAACAAGGCTCCCTTGCTATGCAAGGCATTTCCAATAAAAAAGTCATCCAGGCCATCGTTGTTAACATCACCCCTGGCAATAACGGGTCCTGAGGCGGAAAGTTTATGAGGCAATAAAACCTGTTTTTCATAATCATTGTAATTATTCTCTTTATGAATAAAATCAATATTTCAGATGTATGTTATTTCTTAAAAAATCCTTCGCGATAGCCGCTTCGGCGAAGCAAGGCCAGCGGGGGACATGCTGTCCGCCGCTTTATCATATGACAGGGTGAGTTTCTGATTTACATTCATCTTTTGTATTACCTGCCTTTTGCCATCGGGCCAGATAACAACAAGAGAATCAATACTCTCATTCCGGCCGGTGCCGAAATACAGAATGGGTTCCATGGAAGATTCATAGCCCCTGGAGAGGGTCAGTTCAGCCATCTGCATTTTTCCATTGATCCATATCGTTACCGCCGATCCGATTCCCATTTTATTCATCGGCGGCCCTTGAAATCAATTTTAATATAATTGCCCCTGTTTTCTTCCCTGGCATTGTTTTTATAGATCAATGCCTTTTCGTCAATATTATTTACAATCAGTTCAAGGTCACCGTCATTATCGAGATCGGCATAGGCAGCTCCATTTGAATAACTTTTTTCATTAATACCCCATTCCTTGCTGTAATGGGTAAAGGTCAGATCGCCATTGTTCCTGAAAATATAATTGACAAGCGGTTTAGCCGGCATTTTTTTTACAAGCTTCAGCAATTCAGATTTATCCGAACCCTTGTTAAAATATTCCGATTTTTCCATTTTATTGAAAAAATCAATATTATTAATATCCCTTCGGATGCCGTTTGTTATATACAGATCTTTCCATCCGTCAAGGTCAAAATCGGCAAATAAAGCACCCCAGCTCCAGTCTGTTGATGTTACTCCTGCAATCCAGGCAGCATTGCTGAAAAATGGCAGGCCATTATCCCTGATTCCCCTGTTTAGTTGCAGCGTGCTATACCGGTATTGATGGTGAAGTCCTTCTTTCACCATATCCTCAAAATCCTCCCGGGTCATACTGGACATATTCTCTTTGGCTCTCTGATTATCTTCAGGTGCCATGTCAATTTGCATAATATCAGGCAATCCGTCGTTATTATAATCTGCAATATCAGCACCCATGCCGTAAAAAGAGGTTTGTCCAATTACTTCCTTTGTCCTGTCAGTAAATGTTCCGTTGCCGTTGTTAAAGAAATAGAAGTCAGGGCTTGTAAAATCGTTTGAAATGTAAAGATCTTTATATCCATCCTGGTTCAGGTCGCAGACAGTAGCGCTTAACGATAAACCAAAAGTCAACAGACCAGCTTCAACCGTGACATCGGTAAAAGTGCCATCTCCGTTATTTCTGTATAAATGTCCCGATTCATCTATTTTGCATTTTTCATCATTTGCCGGTAAAAATAGGGAGATGCCTTGAACCGGGTGATTGGATAATTGGCAACATACAAATCCAGATCACCGTCGTTATCATAATCGAAAAAGGTACTCTGAGTGCTTTTCCCGTTATCATCAATGCCATATTTTCCAGCTTCTTCAGTAAACACAGGTATACCATCGTTATTGTTTCCCTGGTTTACAAATAGCATGTTTTTGCAATTGCCCTTTAATCCGGACACACTTACATAAATATCAGGCAATCCATCATCGTTTATATCACATAGGGTTGATCCCTGCATCCAGCGATGGTCGCCACCTGTCCCGGAAATTTCGGTAACGTCTTTAAATTTCAGGTTTCCCATATTGAGATACAAGCGGTTGCCGACCATATTGCCGGTAAAATAGATATCCGTCAGCCCGTCATTATTAAAGTCTCCGACGGATACTCCACCGCCCATATACATGTAGGAATACAGGAAATAGTTAAAAGTGTCGGTTTCTGTCAGTGTATTCTGAAAAGTAATATTTGTTTTTCGTGAGGAGAGTTTCTGAAGACGGGACCTTCCCCCGTTTTTTCAGGTTTGCATGAAAAACAGACGCCAAGTATTGCAATCAACAAAACTACCGGGTAAAGTCTTTTGCGGTATTCAGGGTTTAAAAGGTCAGTCATAAGGGATAAAGTGTAAGGAATGAAGGATGAATGTACTTCAAATAAACAAAGAAAGAAATGGTCCTGTTTTGCAGGACCATTTCTTTGAATCATTATAATTTTCTATCCATTAATAACCTGGATTCTGATCTGCCTGTTCAATTTTAGGGTTAACATCAATTTCCTTCTGAGGAATAGGCCAGAGTAAATTTTTAGGTGAAGAGAAAACCAAAGCCGTTTTATCAGCTTTAGGAATAGAATTCAGCAATTTATCCGAAGTCAGGAAAGCTTCAAGTCTGCCCCATCTTACGAGGTCGGAGAAACGAACCTGTTCACCGCATAATTCAACTTTACGCTCATGCTCCAAAGCTACCATGAATTCGGCCAGGTTAGTAACCGGATATGGAGCATCCATTGCAGCGGTTCCATAAATGGGCATATCCACATCTGGTCTCTTTCTTACCTGGTTCATCAGGTCTACTGCTGCGGGAAGATTGTTAAGATTTGCCTGGCATTCAGCCATCATCAGGAGAACATCGGCATACCGGATCACTTTCATGTTGATTCCGGATGCATTATCCGTTTCACTAGGTTGTTTATAGTAGTTCTGGTATTTTCTCCAGCCCCTTCTTGTGTAATTCAGTAGTAACACCATCCAAAACCTCAATCAAAGGACTAAGTTTCATGGTCATCGGTACCGTTGTTATACAAATCACCAGTCTGGTAAGCACAGTAACCGCGCCTTGGATCGGTTTTTACACCATTGACAGCATCTGTTTCGAATTCATTCCAAAGATCCTCTGAAACGAATACGTTGAACCATCCTAAGCAACTATATTCCTGGGCCCTGAACGTAGCTTCATTCACACCCTGGTCAGTTCTGTCGGAACTCCATTGGCTGGAATAACCAGCGGCCTTGCTAAACTGGACTTCGAAGAGGGATTCCGGACCATTTTCGGTTTCTTCCATAAAGTTGTTAAAATAAGCAGGTTCCAGGCTGTAACCGGTAATATTATTAAAAGCTTCGAGTGCTCCGGAATAGTTTTTCTGGTATAAACGTGCTTTGCCTAACAGTGCCCAGGCAGAACCTTTAGTAGCCCTTCCGGGGACTTCATCAGCCTTGGCACGACATTTTGCTGCAGCATCTATACAGTCGGCTTCAATTTGTGCCCATACCTGTGCTTTAGGAGCTCTGGGAATACCTAAATTCTCTGCAGGATCAACGCCGAGATACAGGGGAACATCACCAAATTTGTCAACCAGGCAGAAGTAATACAAAGCCCGCAGGAATTTTGCCTCACCAATATACTTGTCTTTCATGGTCTGGGACAGAAAAGCTTCGGGGATTTCGTTAATTAAATCGGCATTGTTGATCACAAAATTGGCCTTATTAACGCCTCTGTAGCAAGAATTCCAGTAAGCTTCCGTCAAACTATGTGTTGCATCGTGTGTGAAATTCAGCCATTGCCGTTTATCAGCTTCCTGCTGTGGGTTACATGTATTTTCATGAGACATGTTGTCATTACCATACCACATACCACGGTTGTACATTCCGGTTGTTTGCATACTTCCGTAGATAGCATTTACAGCTGACTGCACCTGAGCTGCAGTTTTAAAAAAAGTGTCAGGTGAAAGATTGTTAGGATTCGTAAGGTCTAACTTATCCGCATTACAGGAAAAGAATAGAACCAATGCACTGAAAACCAGTGCCGGTGTAAAATATGTTTTAAGTCTTTTCATAATATAATTCTGTTTTTAAAGTTTAGAAGGTAATTTGAAAACCAGCAATAACTGATTTTGGTATAGGATAATTACCTACATCAATTCCATTGGCATAGTTTTGAGTTGTTGTCTGAGGAGCACCAATTTGTCCTAATGTAGTTCCATTGGAAAGGTATCTGCCAACCTCAGGATCTAAACCAGAGTATTTGGTTATGCAAATCATGTTTTGTGCACTTACATATATTCTGAGTTTAGTGAGTTTGTTCTTTAAAAGATTTCCAGGTAATGTGTATCCCAGCGTGATGTTTTTCAGCTTGGTATAGGCACCATCTTCAACGAAACGACTGGATGCCTGGGCATTGGAAGCAACTGCACCCGCTCTTGGCATGGTGTTTGAATGATTGGTTGGTGTCCATCTGTCAAGAACCTGAACATCGGCATTAAATAACCTGGGCATAGCCTCTAAGTCATAGATGTTGGTGTTATAAAGCTTGTTCCCATATACTCCGCTTATAAACACGTTCAGATCAAAGCCTTTGTAGGAAGCATTGAGGTCAAAACCAAGCGTCATCTTCGGGAAGGGGTTTCCTATATTGGTTCTGTCGGTTGCAGTAATTTTGCCATCACCATTGGTATCTTTAATACGGAAATCTCCTGCAGTTGCAGAATTGAGTGCGTTTTCCGAACCACCCATATAGGATGCAGCTTCTTCATCTGACTGGAAAATACCGTCGAAATGCCATCCGTAGAAGAAGAAAGCAGGTTGTCCAACCTGACATCTGTTAAGGTCTTCACCTTCAAAACCAAATCCGGAAATATAAGTAGCACCACCCAGGGATTTAACTTCATTTTTGAAAGTACCCAGATTTAAATTGGCTGACCATTGAAAATCGCCTTCAAAATCGTTGTATCCTAGCTGCAATTCAAAACCTTTTGTTTCCATAGAGCCTGCATTCTGGGGGATTGTACCTGTCCAGTCACCTGAAGACAGGGGCAGCGGTACCTGCATCAGAAGGTCATTACTCTTATTCATATAATATTCAGCAGACAACGTAAATTGGTTTTTAAACAAGCCCAAATCCAATCCAATGTTGGTCATGGTTATTTCCTCCCATTTTAAATCGGCATTTGGTCTGCCTGCGGCGGTTGTTCCAACTAAAAGTGCATTATTAAAAGTATAGTTCATGTTTGAGGTTAGGGAGGAAGAATAGGCATAATCTGAAATCTTGTCATTACCGGCTTTACCCCAGCTTGCTCTTAGTTTTAAGTTGCTGATAGTAGGAACACTAGACTTAAGAAAGCTTCTTTAGCAATATTCCAACCCAGAGATACTGAAGGGAAAGTACCCCATCTCTTGTTTTCACCAAACCTTGACGAAGCATCTTTTCTTATTGAAGCTGAGAACAAGTACTTCGAATCATAGTTATAGTTTAATCTTCCCAGGTAACTAATTCTGTAATAATCAATTGTTCCTGAGGATAATGAAGCGTTGGTGTTACTTACTTCGTCAACAGCGTTAGAAAGATTATTGCGTGAATTGGTATTCAGAATAGTTGAGTTAACAGCGCTGTATTCAGTCAATGCCAATAACTCAAAATTATGTTTTTCAGCAAGTGTCAGATTATAAGTAAAGTTGTTGGTGAACAGGAATGCAGTATAGGTGGCCCGGTTTTTAAAAATGTTTGCAAAAGTTGCCAGTGCGTATTGCCACCCAGGTTATCATCATTGTATGAAGGGTATAATTGGTTGGAAACTATTCTCTCATCCTGAAGGCCAAGATTAGTTCTGAATTTCAGGCCTTTAACAAGATCCAATTCACCATATAAATTACCAAGAATGTCCTGTGTATTCAGCTTCACGACTGTTCAACTCCATGATTCTGACGGGATTTTCAGCATCCTGTCCGTCAACGGAGCTGGTCGGACCCTGGAATCCGCCTGGATTATCCGGATTGTAAACCGGCAGGTAAGGGGCCATTTTAATGGCATGCTCCAACAGGGAACGGCCGCCATTATCAGCCAACGGATCCTGTGTTGAGTATGATAAGCTGAGGTTCTCACCGATTTTCAGCCTGCCCTTTTTAAAATCACTGTTGACTCTGAAGTTATATCTTTCAAGACCGGTTTTGATAACAATGCCTCGTTGATTCAAATAACCGGCTGACAATCTGAAAGTGCTGTTTTCATTACCACCGGAAAGAGAAAGGTCATAGTTTTGCATAGGACCATTCTGGTATATCTGATCCTGCCAATCGGTTTCAGCAGCAGTACTACGGGCAGCATATTGAGGATCTGTATAAACTGCAGGTGTTGTAAATGCTCCACTTGTAGCATATTCTTTATATTGGGCACTGTTCATCAGATCATATCTTGCATTGGAATATTGAACTCCGTAATAGCTATCCAAATTAACTACAACACTACCGGCTTTACCTTTCTTGGTAGTAACCATAATAACACCATTTGATCCCAGTGAACCATATATAGCAGCTGTGGAAGCGTCTTTTAATACTTCAATGGATTCAATGTCTGAAGGACTGATGTTACTGATACTGGTTGAAACAACACCGTCAACAACAAACAAAGGATTAGCATCGTTAACAGTACTGATACCTCTAACCCTGATTGTGGATTCAAAACCCGGAGCACCATTGTTGATAACCGTCACACCAGCTGCACGTCCCTGCAAAGCCTGGTCAAGACCTGACGAAGGCAGAGCAGTAATTTTATCAGATGTAACTGATGAAATAGCACCGGTTACTACGGTCCTTTTCTGGGTACCATAACCAACAACAACAACCTCCTCAAGGTTTGTGATATCGGGTGCAAGCGAAATACTTAAAACTGTTTCGGCACCTACGGTAACTTCCTGGGTCAGGTAACCGACGAATGTGAATATCAGCACATCTCCTGTTTTGGCTTCAATGCTGAATCCCCCGTTGATGTCAGTAGTGGTTCCTGTTGTGGTTCCTTTTACCTGGACATTGGCTCCGGGCAGCGGTTCTGAGGTGGCTGCATCAGTTATGGTTCCTTTTATAGTAACCTGCTGCATGTCCTGTTTCAGGGTTAAAACAACCAGATTGTTGTCAAAAACCTTGTAGGTAATGTCAGAAGATTCGAAAAGTTTTGCCAGGATCTGTTCTACGTTCTCATCCTTCACGTTGAGGTTAACCACTCTCATCAATGTAACTAAAATCATCATTATAGAAGAACCTGAACTCACTTTCTTTCTCAATGAACTGGAAGACTTCCCGCACAGACTTTCCGTTCAGATCTACCGTAAACCTCGTGTTCTGTGAGTACACTGAAGCAGAAAGGTTTAATGATAGAATCGTTAAAAAGAGGGCTGATAGTTTCATAATTAGGATTAGTTTTTTAAGTTTTCTTTTTAGAAAGAAAACTTCGTCTGAAGTTTTGTTTTTCATAAATTTGAGTAGTTTTTAGGTTTGACATTTTTATGCCGAACGATCTGCAAATTGTAGCGGCATAATTTATGTTTGACTTAATAAATCGGGGAATAGATCGCCAAATCTATTCCCTTTTTTTTGTACAATTTTTTTATCTCATAAAGTGTTTTTTAAGGTTAATAATTAGTTCTGTCTGTATGGTTATTTCTTTTTCATATGATCGTTGAATTGTTCGGTCCTTTGTTTGTTTTCAAAAATCAGTACGGTCTTTCCCTGAAGTTTGTATCCAAGAGGTGCTGAAAGAGTGATAACATCAAGAACCTGCGTCAGGGTTTCATTTTCAAGGGTTCCGGAGAATCTGAACGGTTTGAGTTTCTCGGATCCGAAGATAAATTTCACATCGTATTTCCTTTCCAGCTTGATAGCCAGGTTGCTTAATTCCTCTCCTTTCAGTATCAGCCGGTTGTCTTTCCAGGCAACAATCGGTTGAGGATCTATCTTCTCAGCAATATATATTATACCTTTCTGCAACTTAAGAACTTCAGGTTTAGCCTCTTTCACTACTGTCAGATCCTTAACAGAAAGATTCTTGTTGTATTTTACATAAAGGGCTTGCTGATGAGGTTCCAGGTAAATATTTTTTTGCTTCCGGCCCTGGTGTATGGCAATTTTCCCTTCTACCAGCGTTGTTTCAATGATGTCCTCATCATCGTATGATTTTACGTTGAATTCGGTTCCCAGGGCTTGAATACTCAGATCTCCCGTTTTTACATCGAATGGCAGATCAGCATTTTTGGCCACTTTGAAATAGGCCTCGCCGTGGAGTTGTATCTCCCGGTTATCCCTGTTAAAAACATTCATGTATTTAATTCTGCTCCCGGCATTAAGCCAAACCGTTGAACCATCCGGCAGTCCTATTTCCGTTCTGGCCCCATATGGCGCCCTGATTTCAGTGTAAGTTATGTTTTCGGGTTTCGGTCTGTTTCCCATGATAAAATACGAGAGGATACCTCCGAGCAGGAAAACAGGGATGACAATTGCGGCGATTTTCAGGATCTGCAGATAAACAGGTCTGCGCTTTTCGGCGATCTGGGTTACTGTTTCAGATGGCGATGAATCGGTGATATTTGACTGTACTTTTTCAAAAATCCTTTTGAAATCTGACTCTGGGACGGTCTGCTGGGAAGGAACAAAATTTACAATTTCCTGATATAGACTTTTCTTAACGAGGGATTTATGATTTCGTGCGGAGAAGTAATACCTGAGCCGGGCCAACTCCTCTACCGTGCAAGTCTTTTCATTGTATTTCCTGAGTAGTTCTTTAAGATCCGGAAGCATGCTTTTTAATGTTATTTTAATCTGTATTACTAATACAACTCAACATCAAAAACTACTCACAGGAAATGAAAAGATTATTCGGTAAATGTTGATTCCTTCCCGAAATGGAAAGGTTATTCGGTAAGTATTGATTCTTTATTTAACTTTTCCCTTATATATTTAAGGGAGCGATAGATCTGGTTTTCAACTGAACGGACAGACAACCCGAGTTGCTTTGCAATTTCAGCATGACAAAGTCCTTCTGCCCTGCTTAACCGGAAGATGACCTGTTGCCTTAAGGGAAGTTCCCCAATGATTTTATTCATAATTTCCCCTAAATCATTGGTAAGGATACCTTGCATTGCTTCATGGTCTTCATCCTTTCCTTCAAGGATCATTTTTTCAAAATAGCGACGGCGAACCAACTGATGTTTGAAATAATTATAAATATGATTGATTGTAACTTTATACAGGTAATTCTGAATCGGAAAAGCTTCGCTAAGCATATCACGGTTTTCCCATAAAGAGACAAACACATTCTGAATGATTTCTTCAGTTTCGGTTTGTGAATGCACATAACTTAAAGTAAAATAATAAAGCTTTTTACTGAATTTATTGAAAATCAGTTCAAACGCTGCCTCATCATTTTCTTTGAGACGAAGGACAAGACTTACATCACTATTTGAAACACTTTTCAATCAAAGTGCAATTAAGTTAGTAAAACTTATTGGATATTAAATCAAATATAAGAAGTAAATTAATATAATGGTGCATGGTTAGTGTAAAAAATACGCAAAGTATAATAAAATCGATTAACATATTGACTGATTGTAGTTTAATAAAGGCCATTAATTATAATTATAGCACTTATCATAAAGTATTGCTTTTTTTAAACAGGCCGGATGCAAAATTTAAACGGAACTGCACTTTTGGAGCCTTGGATATCTCTTTCTGTTTTTAACACAATAATGATCCTGTACCAAAGTTATTGTTTGGTATGGTATATCCATTTAGCTTATTTTAAACGTCAATACTTGGGCAACAGGACGGTTCATAAAATCAGTCTTCATTTGGTAATCATGGCTGCTTTCCTGATGATCCGTTGTGAAGGAGATGATAGCAGACAGACAGTATATTTTCCTAATCCACTGGCAAATCCCGAGGATGGACCTCCAGCCGGAAATCAGGATGGAAAATATCCTGTTCCGCTGGAAGCCGGACCAGAAGATGTTTCTAATCCCGATCAGGTTATCGGCGATGGTACACCGGCGAGCTGCACCTGCGACGCCTTTGTAAAAGCTGTGGCAAAGGGGGGCAGGATCGTTTTTAACTGTGGACCAGATCCGGTTACCATACTTCTTGACAAACCCGCCAAGGTATTCAATGATGCCAATCCGGATGTAGTAATTGATGGTGCAGGATTAATTACACTGAGTGGTAGGAGTAAAACCAGGATTCTATATATGAACACTTGCGATCCTGATCAGCATTGGACAACCTCTCATTGTCAAAATCAGGATGTTCCCAGACTTACTGTACAAAACATCACTTTTGCTGATGGAAATTCCAGGGGCGAAAAAGAATATGACGGTGGAGGTGCAATATGGGTAAGGGGAGGGCGATTTAAAGTGGTTAACTGCCGCTTTTTTAATAATACATGTGACAGTCTTGGTCCCGACGTTGGTGGGGCTGCCATCCGGGTGTTCAGTCAGTTTAATAATTTACCGGTATATTTGGTGAACAGCACTTTCGGTGGCGCTGCAGGTTATGGAAATTTCGGTTCTAACGGCGGCGGAATAAGCAGCATCGGTGTTTCATGGACAATTATTAATTGTCTTTTTTCCTATAACCGGGCCATTGGTAGCGGAGGGAATCCGTCACAATCAGGTACTCCAGGTGGGGGTAGTGGGGGAGCGATTTATAATGACGGAAACAAAATGACCTTAACAATTCTGGGAACCTGTATTGAAAAAAATCAAGTTAATGCTTTTGGCTCCGCCATCTTTTTTGTTACCAATGACCACACAGGCGATATCCGGATTGACAGCTCCACAATTCATTATAATACAGGCGGTTCCTGGTATCCTGTTTTTCCACAAATATCCATGCATAGTGACACGAAATGCGTGGTTACAAATTCCATTATTGAATAAAAGTGAGTTTTTGCATTTTTCTACAGATAAATAATCAGGTTCATACATCTGATGTGGAAATATGTTGACACAGTATTTCACGAATGTAAAGGCTTCGTTTCGTTTTTTTGCTATTTTTATAAGGGCGTGCAAGTGATCTGTGGCAACGGAGAAGTTACCAGCAGGCTGGTATATGCAACCTTATAAAGGCGAGGATTTTTAAAATTACAGGATAAATAAGACAACATTAATTATTACTTTATAGTGCTTGTAGAATATATAGGTAATGAAATTGTAGTTCCTGCAAAATTTAAATACAGTTGAAAGCAAGAATTCGCGCAATATCAGCGATACTATTTCTATTTAGTTTAAGCATTGTCAATGCACAGGAACATAGAAATTTAAAATCATATTTTAAAGAAACAGGGAACTCTTACCTTGGGGATGGTTTTTGGTTAAAAAAAGACAGAAAGAGGCAAAATGAAGTATGGAAGAAAGCCAATGTATTTAATCTATCTGTAGAAAATGGTAGTACAAAGTATGAAACAATCAGTCAGATACGGGATTTTTATCAATGGTTTGACGTTGAAAGAGAAAAACTCGGGTGTGAGATAAAATGGATAGGAATAGCCGCAATTGCAGCTGGTCAACTTTCGAAATTGGATGATGGTTTTATTCGCCTCGTTCTTGTAAGAAACAAAGAGGTTGTGAAATTTGCAAATGAAGGTTCTAGGCTGGTATTTGAATTTGCATTTCCACTTTTAAAAGAAGTTTACTATTCCAAAGAAATAATAAAAGGAAAAGAAGCTGATAACTGGGACCTGGAATACGGACAAATTGAACAATGCAACATTCTGGATCCATTATATAAGAAATTATCACCTGATGCTCTTCATAAATTGGATAGAATGGCTTGTGGAAAAGGGTTGTATAGGTTGGGCGTTCCAAAAGAATTGAAATATTCCGGGAGTATTGAAGATTGTCAGACAAGATTTGAACATGGAATAAATATTATGATTCCCTTTTACCTGGCTCATCAGGAAAATAAAAATGGCTTCGTAAAGAAATGATGGCTGCACATGCACGTTCGCAATCATTGAAACACAATCATATGAAAAAGATCCCATTCCTTTTACTAATATACATGGCTCACCTTAATTCAATTATGTGCCAGGATTGGAAAATCATTGAACCAGGCAGATATTATAACTATTCACTTGATTCAATAATAAGTATGACCATCTGGATCGATTCGCTATATCAGATTAATCAGGATACGGTATTTGTACTCAACAGGGTGAGTTCAGTATGCGACAAATGTGAAAAAATGAATAGTTCTTACGCGGTGTATTTAAAGAATCAACCAACATTTTTGCAAAGCAGAATAGTCAAAAAGGAAAATGGGGATTATAATCTCAGGGACACAGCAAATTATCTTATTAAATCAACTATTGAATCAGACAGTATATGGCTATTTGACTCATTAAACTTACGATACGCGATCTTCCAGGAGAAAAGGTTTGTCCCTGTTTTTAATAACACGATTGATTCAGTTAAAATATTTACAGTTGGGAATGAGGATACAATAATTATCTCAAAAAACTTCGGAATTATAAAATTTCCTGACTTTAAAGGGAGACCATTATAACTTAATTGGCATCGAGGGCAAGTCAATATTATGGAAAGAGAAATCTATATTTTGAAGATTTTATTAATCCCGATGTTGGAGATATTTTTCAGTATTCAATAAGTGTTGGAGGTAGATTTCCGGCATTTGAGGAGATTCAGAAGCATACAGTACAAAGTATTCAAAAATACGAAGACTCAATTATTATAAATACCGCAATGCTATCAAAAAGTATAGAATATGATTATTATAGTCCATATGAAACTTTATATAAGTCTTCGCAAGGAAAATTAAGTTATTATAAATCTGACCTTAAGTTTCTTGATAATTATAATTTCCAGGATATATCCAATACAAATCCGGTTAAAGTTACCTACGATACCACATTTAAATGCCTTTCAAAATCTTTTAGTACGAATGCAACAGTTTTGATGGGAGATACTGTATACAGTACATATAATCCATACTACAAAGATAATATTACACAATACAGGTACGGGTCTCGGAATAGGCCTTATCTATTTCAGCCATACTTTTAACCACAATGGCCCATATGCAAACTATAATTATAAGAATTTGCAGGGTTATTCTCATCATGGGATAATCCATGGAAATATTTATAGTGATTCTCATTTTCAATTTTCAGAAAATCCGGATACAAATCAAAATCTGGTAATTTCAATTTATCCAACCGCTTTCAATGATTTTATTACGATTCAATTCGAACGTAAAATTAATCAGGCATCAATCAGCATTATTGATATGACTGGCAGAATCAGATTTAGTGCCGATGTATTTAATCTTGATAACACTATGATTAATCCTACAGGATTAGAAAAGGGCATCTATATTCTGAAAATTGATGGTCCTGATTTGGATCAATTCAAAAGAAAAATAATTAAGATTTAACCTGGGATATACTGTCCCGTGCTTTTTCATTCTATTTTCAATATACTTTATGAACTTTTACCCAATTGCGAAAAGGTTGTTATACCCGGGGCATCCCATCTGATTCATTGCCAAAATGCTGCTGAATATAACCTGAGGGTTTTAGAGTTTCTTTCAAAAAACAATTGAATAACCATTCGGGCTGCCTAAAATATCAAATTACGTGTTGCTAAAAGAGGATATCATTAACTAATTCCCGTACGTTTCGCGAGTTTCTTCCGTCTCGGTTGCATGGTGCATTGGTTTCCCAGTTGGATGCCACTTAAAGAGTTGCTATATTTATTATTTGTGGTTGACCGTGAATTTTACAAAATCTAAGGTGAATTGAGAACCTTATAACTCCAATTTATAAATAGCTATATGAATAGCCATGAATAACCTGCGGTCACTTGGGACGTACCGATATGATGGTTACCCCAATTGGACTTGGTTGCTGGCAGTTCAGCAAACAAAAAAACATGGCTGGAAAATTCTGGCCAATCCTCGAAGATGACCTGATAGACAAGGTCGTATCCCTTTCCATTGAAAAAGGCATCAACTGGTTCGATACAGCTGAAATATACGGTAATGGGGCATCAGAAAGAGCACTTTCCAGGGCCTTGCAGGCAACCGGGAAAAAGCCCGGTGAAGTCTTCATTGCTACAAAGTGGTGGCCTATGTTCCGTTTCGCTTCGAATATGTCCAAAACCATTGATGAGCGTATAAAAGCTCTGTCACCCTATCCAATTGACCTGTTATCAGGTGCATCATCCCTGGGGCTTTTCAAGTGAAAAAAGCGAAATGACAGCCATGGCTGAATTGTTGGATAGGAAGTTGATTAAAAATATTGGAGTTAGTAATTTCTCTGCACAACAAATGAAAAACGCCTGGGAAACCCTTGATAAAAAAGGAATTCCCCTCGCCTCAAATCAGGTATTATACAACTTGCTGAATCGTAAAATCGAATCAAACGGAGTAATGGAAATGGCAAAGAAACTGGGCATATCCATCATTGCCTATTCCCCCCTGGCCCAGGGGATTGGTTACCGGTAAGTTTCATGACAATCCCGAACTGCTTAAAAATATTGGATTTAGAAAATATAGTTCTCAGTTTAAACCCAACGGACTTGAGAAAAGCCGGCCGCTGGTGATGTTTGTTAAAGAGCTTGCACTCAAATATAATGTAACCCCCTCACAGATTGCCCTCAACTGGTTGATCAATTATCACGGCAATACGGTTGTTGCCATTCCCGGAGCCACAAAGGAAATCCATGTAAAAGAAAATACCGGGGCAATGTCATTCAGACTTTCTGACGAGGATATGGCTAGACTGGATAAAGAAAGTGCGAAATTCAAATAAGCTGATGGATACAAACGTTATTACAAAACTTCACCGGGATTCTTCCTGGGATACAATGTGTGGAAGAATCTGGAAGTTTATGGATATTATGAACGACACACCTTTTATATTCAGCCAGGGATTCACAGTTATTTCAGAGCTGAACAAACTGTATCTTATTCTAATAATGAAACATACACAATTCCAACATTTGAATTGTCGCCCGTTGTGAGAATTGGAGTCAGGCTATGGCGCAAATACTAGTTCAATATCTCCACACCTGGATTTCACTAAAAGACTTTAATTGTTTGGTCCCGAATGTATATTTTCAATGTAATCAATGCCAACTCTTTTCTGGGCTATCAGGGCAGAATAATGTTTATAGCACGAATCGGATACGTAATGGATTATCCTTCGCCGGTAAGTGTAAGAAGACCTGTTGAAAGTTTTGTTACCTTCCGATAACGTTGGGAAAAATCTGATGGATTCTTTTTCACCAATTTTTATATTTACTTTAAAGAAAATTATTGTTTCACCGTTCTATCATTTACCAATTCTGACGTACTTATGGTTTCCTTCTCAGTTTTTAAAAAAAGCAAGTCGGTTCAGGCTGAATATGCCGACCGTGTAAAGAATGAATTCGACTGCAGCCAGTTGCACCTGAAGATATTCTTGGAGAAGATGACATCGCGCACTTACCTTTGCCGGTTCGAAAATATATTAGTTATTCAGGAGCTATCGGTCAGAGTCAAACCTAAAAATGTGCGCATTACTTTTGATGCAAAAATGGTAAGCAAACCCGGTGCAAAACCTATGAATGCCACTTCTGAGCAATACAATTTCTATGGATCATTTACCAGGCTTTTTCTGATGAAAGCCAGTAAAATGTTTGTACCGTTTCATGCCTTTCATTCCTATATTGGTCAGAAAGCGACGTTTGTTGTTAGAGTTGCAAATCTTTTTAATATAGTTGATTTAGAAGGGGATGAACTTACAACAGCGGAGACTGTTACCTTACTAAATGATATGTGCATTTTTGTGCCCGGGAATCTCTATGATAAGCGGCTCTCCTGGAAGGAGATTGATACACTTTCATGCCAGGTTACAATAGAAAATGGCATTTATAAAGTATCAGCAATTCTTTATTTCAATGAGACGGGAGAACTGATAAATTTCGTTTCGGACGACAGGTATGCCCTGCAGGATGACGGCACTATAAAGAGAGCGAGATGGTCAACGCCGGTAGGTGATTATAAAGAGAGGGATGGAAGAAAAATACCAACCTATGGTGAAACAATCTGGAATTATCCGGAAGGTGATTTTACCTATGGAACTTTTAAATTAAAAGACATTTCATATAACGTAACCTACTGATAAACTATGAAACCTACCCGTGAGGATGCTTTTTCATTGCTTAAGCAATATAATCAGAGCGAAAGCCTTGTCAAACATGCGCTGTCAGTTGAAGCTGTAATGAGACATTTTGCTTCAATATACAAAGAAGATGAAGAAAAGTGGGGGATCATAGGGCTTATTCATGATTTGGATTACGAGCAATATCCCGAACAACACTGTACAATGACCCGTGAAATCCTTGAAAAAGAAAAATGGCCGGAAGAGTACATCCGGTCAGTTGTGAGTCACGGATGGGGCATTTGCTCCGATACAGAACCGGTGCACATCATGGAAAAAGTTCTGTTTACCATTGATGAGCTGACAGGGTTGGTTACAACCTCGGTGTTGGTCCGGCCATCAAAATCAATTTTTGACCTGGAAGTCAAATCAGTCAGGAAGAAATGGAATCTGAAGAATTTCGCTGCCGGCGTCAACCGGGAAGTAATTGAAAAGGGCGCCCTGATGATGGACAGGGACCTTGATTTTATTATAAAAGAAACTATAATCGGGATGAAAGACGGTAGCAGGAAACATCGGATTGGCAGGAATATAGGAAGAATGACCGCACAATATCTTCTTTAGGTTGTTTAGTTTCTACTATGTTCCAGATCAAAAAGCGGACTGTAATAAAACTTCGAATAGGCTGCTGCGGTTATTTGAACAAAATTAAAATGGAAAAGTATATGTTCATTCAAACTACATCCGAGACGGAGGCTGAGGGCAAGCTCCGTGAGATCTACGAAGGAGATCGAAAGAATCTGGGATACGTTCCCAATCATGCTATGGTTTTCAGCTTGCGTCCTGAAGTATTGGAAGCCTGGCGCGCCTTTCAGGGGAGTATTCGGAAAAATCTGCGATTGAGGCGCTATGAGTTGGTCACACTGGCCGCTGCAATGGCATTGAATTGCCGTTACTGTCTCCTCGCTCACGGCTCCATCCTGATTAAGAACGGGGTAAGCCTGGATCAGTTACGTATGATCCTTACAGATTTTAATGAAGCAGGACTGGAAGTGGCCGAAGTAGAGATGATGAAGTTTGCCCAGAAGATTATCCGTAACGCAAACGAAATAACTCAGGCAGATATCGATGCACTGCGGAAGCTGGAACTTGAAGACGTCGAAATTCTCGACATTACGCTGACAGCAACAATGCGCAGCTTTGCCAGCAAAACGTTCGATTCGATGGGAGCCGAGCCAGACGCCGTTTACGACGAACTTGAACACCAGCTGGCCGATCTGCTTCCAAAGTAAGGTGGTCTTCTAAGGATAGGATATATATTACGGGTGTTTTAGAATCTTTAGTATCTTATTCCCGGCGGCCTCCAGGTCGTTTCCGAAGGCAATAATCCCTTCTTTATGACCGCCCATAATGATGACTTCATCGTCTCTTATTGCACTGCTCATGCATAAACTTCTGACGGCAAGGGCAATTTCGGGTGTCCCGTATTCTGCTGTTTCCGGTGATGTGGGCATTATTCCCTTATACTTAACCCAAAGATCAAGGCTGTGAATATGAATTACCGCCATAATTTCCGGGCCTGCTTCATATACGGCAGCATGAGTCAGCGATTCGGCTGAGGCTCTGATTCTTCCGGTGCATCGGATTTCATTGTTGAGGAAATCGTAGCGATCTACCCTTACATAATCGTCTTTCGTTAACGTGTCCTTGCATCCTGTAGCCGAACCCGTAATGATAAACCCTGCCCCGCACCGTATGCTGATATTTCCGTACCCTATATTTTCAGGATAGCATCCAATCAATTTCAGTTGATAGAGTTTGTTTCTCCAATTATTTAACTGGAGATAATTATCATCCGTAAGACCGGAAGATTCCTCGCTTAGCAGACAATTGAATTTGATATTCCCTTCACCCATATTCGTTTGGTTTATCGTATTACAAAATCTTATTATCCGGAAAGAGATTCATAATACTGTCCCTTTTTGCCTTGCAGATTCCTTTTTCCGTAATTAATCCGGTAATCAGCCGGGCAGGAGTAACGTCGAAAGCAAAGTTTGCCGCATTGCTTTCTCCATCTGTAATTAACATGCTGATTATTTTGTCATTGTATAATCCTTCCATATATTTTATTTCTTCCGCACCCCGTTCCTCAATAACTATTTCTTTTATTCCATCCGCTATTGACCAGTCAAATGAAGAGGAAGGAAGCGCTACATAGAAAGGAATGTCATTATCCTTTGCTGCAAGCGCCTTCAGGTAGGTTCCTATTTTATTGGCAACATCCCCGTTTGTTGTGGCCCGGTCACAGCCGACAATTACCATATCAACCATGCCGTGTTGCATAAGATGCCCTCCGGTATTGTCGGCAATCAGGGTGCACGGCACACCATGCTGCTGCAGCTCCCATGCAGTGAGCTTTGAACCCTGGTTGCGCGGCCGGGTTTCGTCCACCCACACGTGAACATTAATTCCTTTATCATGCGCGAGGTATATGGGCGCTGTTGCCGTGCCATAATCAATGCAGGCGAGCCAGCCTGCGTTACAGTGGGTTAATATATTTACCGGTTTCCCTTTCTTCTTCTTACTGATCTCTTCTATAACAGGCAGCCCATACTCACCTATCCGGAGACAATTTTCGCGTTCTTTATCAATGATATGCTGAGCAGTGTCATTGGCTATTTTGATTTTTGCATTCAGTGTTGTACCCTTCTTTATTTCCCTTACCATGGTCCTCACAGCATAAGACAGGTTAACTGCCGTCGGCCGTGACGCTTCCAGGTATCTTGCCGTATTATCGATATACTCATCAACATCAGAGGTGCCCTTATATTCAAATAAAGAGAGGTACATGCCGGCTGCTGCTGTTGCTCCAATAAGAGGAGCACCTCTTACTGCCATTTCTGATATGGCTGAATATATATCCTTTACCGTATGCAGATCCTTGATTTCAAATCTGAAAGGGAGTAACCTCTGGTCAATAATCTGAATAACAGGTTTCTCCCCATTTTTAATCTGTATTGTTTCAAAATGCTTTCCGTTAATATTCATATTCAGTATGTATAATGAGTAACCCTGACAGATTTCAAAAATTATTGCTTAAATTTATCTTATTAAACAGTATAAAAAGGCTTAATCAAAAATTGATATAGAAGGTATCCAAGTTACTCTCCCTAAGCTACCTATCCGGCGATATCTTCAATACCCTGCAATTTACGATTGATTATAGTGTAATCAGTATTAATTAACCACCAATTTGAAAATTTTACTTATATCTGCTTGTTTGGCCCGGGAACAACGTCCAGATACAATGGATATACCCCAGCTGACTCTTTCGCTTATTGCTGCACTTACGCCTCCTGAGCACGAGATAGAAATCGTCGAAGAAGCCTACGGTGAGAAGATAAATTACGATGGCGATTATGATGTTATTGGCATTTCTATCATGACGCAAACCTGCATAAGAGGCTACCAGATTGCTACAGAGTTTAAAAAACGTGGTAAAATTGTTGTTTTTGGCGGAATCCATGCCAGTGCAATGCCGGAAGAAGCTATCCGTTTTGGTAACTCGGTAGTAATAGGTGAGGCAGAGGGTCTTTGGGAGATTTTATTGGAAGATATCAAACATAATCGCCTGAAATCCTTTTATAAGCTTGACCAGTTGCCTGACTTGCAAACTCATGTAAAACCCAGGAGGGATCTGATCAAGTGTTCTTCAGGGAAATTCTCCATTGCACCCATCGAAACCACACGCGGCTGTCCTTACAATTGCGACTTTTGCGCCGTATCAAGGTTTTTTGGCACCCGCCAAAGGCATAAGCCCATCCCCGATATCATTGCCGACATTGAATCCTGCAAGGAAAAAAACCTTTTCTTCCTTGACGACAACATTACGGGCGATAAACGTTATGCCAAAGAGCTATTCACGGAAATGATCCCCCTGAAGAAGGTGTGGGTGGGGCAGGCTTCCATACAGGTTGCCAACGATAAAGAACTCGTCAGACTTGCTTACAGATCGGGTTGCAGGGCATTGCTTATCGGCTTTGAATCCATGTCAGATTCAGGCATTAATAAATATCGTAAAACTTTAAAAACCATTGATGAAAACATCCTGGCAGTTAAAAAACTTCAGGATAACGGCATTATGACCATGGCTTCACTCATCTTTGGCCTTGATTCTGACACTTCGGAAGTGTTTGATTTAGCGCATGATTTTCTTACCCGTTCAAAAGCTGCTTTCTTTCAGGCATGTGTGATGACGCCTTATCCGGGTACTCCGGTTTTCAGTAAATTACTTTCTCAGGGGCGCATCCTTACAGATGACTGGTGCAGGTTTGATGCTTCCAAAGTGATTATCAGACCGGAAAACATATCTCCTGAAGAATTACTTGAACGATATAACAAAATAAAATGGCACTTCTATTCTAACAAATCTATCCTGCATCGTTCTTTTCCCAATATTAAAACCGGTTTTATCGAAGCCATGCTTTATTTTACATTAAACAAAGGCTATCAGAAAAGAAATAATTCTTCGGTTTTTTCACAGGTATATCAAAACGACCGGGATAATCCAGTTGATTTCAATGTGGCCAAGTATGTTCTTCCACTGTGAATATAACCCAGAAAATCCTCCTCCTGTCTTTCTCCAGGCAGAAGCAAAATGAAGTTTATGAAATAGTTTTTAATACCAAAACATAGAATGTTCATTCATCCAGGGGGGAATGGACTTTATTGTTATTTTTAAGATCAACAGATATATCTTAAATTTACGAATCCAATTCAACTGACTATGACCAGGAATTTTATCATAACCTTATTGTTATCATTGATAATCAATGCATCTGCGATGACACAGACTGACAATGCCCGTATCCGCCATACGGTTGTTTTTAAACTGAAACACCCAAAGGGATCTGCTGAGGAGCAGGATTTCTTTAAAGCTTTGATGAAACTTGCGGCAATTCCAGGGGTGGAAAAATTCGAATGCATGAAGCAGATCAGTAAAAAGAATAAATTTGAGTTTGGCGTGTCCATGGAGTTTGCTAACCAGCATGCCTATGATCAATATAATACACATCCCGACCATGTTGCCTTTGTGCAAAACCGATGGATAAAGGAAGTGGACGATTTTCTTGAAATTGATTTTGAGCCATTAAAGTATTAAGATCCATTAATTAGTAACATTGTCCGAACCTGAACTGCCCGCTCAGTCGGTTCAGAGCGTTTGCCTGGACTGTTCCTGTTGTAGCAAACGGCAGGCTTTACCTCAGACATTTGCAGCATCTGGTGTATTACACTTTGATTTAGGATTGCAGGCCCGACTAATCATTGCTCATCATCCAGGCCTTAAACTCAGAGGCTTTGTTTTTACTGACATAAATCCTTTCAGGAGGATCAATGTCAAGAGTTATTAGCAAACGGCTGTCAAACCAGATCGTAATATTCTTGACGCTGTTACGGGCAATAATAAACTGTTTGTTGGCACGGATGAAATCGGCCGGATTTAAAGCTGGCTCCTATTTGATCCAATGTCTTGGAATAGGGATAGTACTCGCCATTCTTCAGGTATACCCGGGTATTTTTATCCGTCGTGTAAAAGCAGGATATCTCATTTATACCAACGGGCAGTAATTTATCACTCAGGGGTATCAGCAGCTTATCCCTATATTTAATTGCCGGCTGTCAAATGAACAATTTGTGATAAATACTGCAATACATCCTGCCGTGTCCATTTTCTGAACTTCTCAAGTGCCTGCCTCAGTTCCTCGACCTTTATCGGTTTCAGAAGATAGTCAATGCTGTTGACCTTAAAAGCATCAATGGCATATTCATCATAAGCAGT
Source organism: uncultured Bacteroidales bacterium (assembly GCA_963790105.1). GTDB lineage: Bacteria > Bacteroidota > Bacteroidia > Bacteroidales > UBA10428 > UBA5072. Next base: position 56,464 of record CAWBNI010000031.1, read on the forward strand.
GGTAAATATGATAGGTGTTTCAAGGGTAATGCTTTTAAATATGGAAAAGGCAGATCCGTCAGATAAATGGATGTCCATTAATATCAGATCGGGAACAGGATTAGTTTGCAGCCAGTGGATGGTCTGGCTTATGCTTTCGGTATTTCCGGCAATCTGAATAGAAGGATCAATTTCCGCCAGTATGTCCACCAGGTTTTCATAAGCGGCAGTTTCGTCTTCAACTATCAGTATTCTCACTTTATTTTTATTTTAACGGAAGATAAACCCGAAATATCTTCCCGTCATTTTCAATTCTGATTCGTTTATTCATTAAAAGTAAAAAGCGGTTTTCAAGATTTTTAAGTCCGGTTCCGTTTGTATCGGGAGATGCCATTTTTGAAAATATGGGATTTGAAATAACCAATTCCGTCTGATCGTTCAACCTGATAGTGACCTCCATTTTATGCTCACTGTCAATAATGTTATGGACAACCACATTATCGATCAGCGGAAGCAGTGAAAGAACGGGGATCTTAAAGTTTGTCCGTCCTTGTCCACATCGATTGTAAAAATAAGTTTATTGGCAAAACGAACTTCCATCATATAGCGGAAAGACTGCATAAATTCCAGTTCTTCTTCCAATGATACAAGGCCTTTCTTTTCACTTTGCAGGATATACCGGAAAACATCCGATAATTTATTCACATAGGCCAGTGTGTTTTCATCATTTTTTTTGCGGATCAATGCAGTAAGCCCATTCAGCGAATTAAAGAAAAAATGAGGATTGATCTGATTGGAAAGTGCATCACAGCGGCTTTGCAGGTTTTCGATTTTTAACTGTTCGATCTCCAGCTCTTTTCTTCTTTTTTCGGAATATAACTGCGAAACATGTCCAATAAGTGTGACAAGTATCCATGTGACAAAAAACTGAAAGAGCAATGTGCCGGTAAAACAATCGGCCTTATAGCTGGAAAGGAAGGAAATGCCGATATATACCAAATAACCTGTCCCGGTTATCAGTAAGGTGTAGCCCAATCGTGTTTTAAAAACCGGTGAATTTATTTTCCGCAGGTTGAATAATAATAAGATCCAAATCAGGATAGAAAAGAAAAAATACCGGTAAATGAAAAAACAGAATGTAGGAAAGATGCTCTGAATCATCCAAAAACCTGAATTCCCATGGGAAATACGCAATGTTGATATAAATGATGAAAACTGCACCGAGCAGGCTGATCAGAAGGAGTTTGTAAGGAGTTTGTATACTTATCCGGCATCTCTAATTTTCATTGTTCATATTGTTACAATAACAGCCAATGATTCAAAGATAATCCGTTACGATGTTAATTATACAAATATGACTGAATCAATCATATTTTGTCTGATTCAGTCATTAAAAAGAAAAAAATTGCACTGATCACGAAAAAATGTTCTTGTTATCCAGTCCCTTAACTTTAAACAATTTTAACCCAAGATCAATAACTGAAAGATAAAATGCGAGCAAAGCGAGCATCCATCTGCGATATAAAGCTCCGTTAATTTCTGCGAAATCTACGGGATCTGCGAGAGATGTTTTGGAATTCATGGCTTTGCTTTAAATTTTCAGCGATTAATCAGTTTTGCACTGCCTCCCGAATACCTGTCACCCTGCACCTTAATTTTTGATGAAGCGATATTAATTTCCTCAAGTTCACCCGGATGTGAGTTCTACAGCCAGGGCTCCAAGATTTTCTTCCAATCGATGCAGTTTTGTCGTGCCCGGAATGGGAACAATCCATGGTTTTTGTGCAAGCAGCCAGGCAAGTGCAATTTGAGCCGGTGTGGCATTTTTTCGTTGTGCAACCTGTATCAGTAAATCAACAAATGCCTGATTTGCTTTAAGGTTTTCAGGCGATAAACGGGGAACAGTGCTGCGGAAGTCTTTGCTGTCGAAAGTTGTGTTCTGATCCATTTTTCCTGTAAGGAAACCCTTGCCAAGCGGACTAAACGGCACAAAGCCAATTCCAAGTTCTTCGAGAGCGGGTAGTATTTCTTCTTCCGGTTCACGCCACCATAGGGAATATTCGCTTTGAAGTGCTGTAACAGGCTGAACCGCATGAGCCCGACGGATTACCTTCACACCCGCTTCGGAAAGACCGAAATGTTTCACTTTCCCTTCCGCAATAAGATCTTTCACTGCACCGGCAACGTCTTCAATGGGTACGTTCGGGTCAACCCGGTGCTGGTAGAATAAATCGATAACTTCTGTCCTTAGCCGTTTGAGCGAAGCTTCAGCAACTTGCTTTATATGCTCCGGGCGACTGTTAAGTGCAGCAACCCCGGTTGTGTCGAAGCCAAATTTTGTGGCTATCACCACTTTGTCGCGAAAAGGAGCCAGCGCTTCTCCTACCAGTTCTTCGTTAATATAAGGGCCATAAACTTCGGCAGTATCAAAAAAAGTAACCCCGCTTTCAACTGCCTTATGAATTAGTGTAATCATCTCCTTCTTATCAGCAATTGTTCCGTAGCCAAAGCTCATTCCCATGCAGCCAAGCCCCAGGGCGGAGACCTCGAGGTTGCTGTTTCCTAATTTGCGTTTTGGAATTTTTGTATCCATGATCTTAGGTTTAAAATTATAGTACAAAGATCAAACAGTTTCAGAATATAATATAATTAAAAGCAAACAATCAATTACGAAAATCAAACAATTTTCATCCGACCGGACGCGGTTTTCAAATGAACTATTTCGGTAAACTGGTGTTTTTAGCAGCATAATTAGCGAACATATCGAAATAAAATATTCATATACTTCAATTACCTTAAGATGAACGATATAGCCCTATCCCGAAGAAAATTCCTGAAGATTGCCGGTATGGCCGGATCTGCCCTCACGCTGGGCATTTATTTTCCGGCAAGTGCAATGAAGGCTGCTATTGTAAAAAAGGTTGAGGCAGACACGTATGGAATCGAATTGAATTCCTGGGTACATATCGACACATCGGGGAAGGTCACTCTTTTCAGTCACCGCGCCGAAATGGGACAGGGTGTTTACCAGGCCCTTCCTCAAATCATTGCAGAAGAGCTGGAAGTCAACCTGGATACAGTTAACATTGTATTTGCCCAGGGAAAGAGGGAAATATACGGGAGCCAGGTAACAGGTGGAAGCTCATCAGTGCGTGGATCCTACAAGAATTTGCTGAAACTGGGAGCGACAGCCCGCGAAATGCTCATCCAGGCAGCCGGTAAAAAATGGAATGTTCCCATCACAGAATGTTACGCTGAATCAGGATATATAATTCATAAGCCTTCCGGTAAAAAGCTGAATTATGGTGAGCTGGTATCCGATGCTTCGAAACAGGATACCCCCGTTAATGTAAAACTTAAAACCCGTTCAGAATACAAAATAATCGGAAAGCCTCTTCCCCGGCAGGATACGCCAATGAAGTCAAATGGCAGCGCTGTATTCGGACTGGACAAGCAAATTCCCGGAATGCTCTATGCGGCTGTGGAGCGCAATCCCCGTTTGCGTGGCAAGGTGAAAAACATTGATGACACTGCTGCCCGGAATGTGCGTGGAGTAAAAAAGGTATTCAAGGTCCGCATGGGGGTTTTCAGTACATACCGCGAAGGTGTTGCCGTTGTGGCCGATTCTACCTGGGCTGCCATGCAGGGAAAGAAAGCTCTGAAAATAGAATGGGATGACAGTGGCTTTGAACACCTGGATACAGACGAGATTTACAGGCGCATGGAGGAAGATCTTAAAACAAAAGACGGACTTTCGTTCAAATCCCAGGGAAATCCCGATTCCATTCTGGCACAGGCTGAAAAAAAGATCGATGTGATCTATCAGACTCCTTATGAGGCGCATGCCTGCATGGAACCCCTCAATTGCATTGCCCATTACCAGGGCGATAAACTTGAAATCTGGGGGCCGATCCAGGCTCCCGAATGGGTTCAGGATTATATAAGCAAGGAGATGGGCTTGCCGGTAGACAGGATCATTGTGAATATGACTTTTCTTGGCGGAGGTTTCGGAAGAAAAGCATTCATGGATTACCCACACGAAGCGGCTGTTATTTCAAAAGAAATGGGAGTTCCTGTGCAGGTAGTATGGACCCGTGAAGATGATATTTCCCAGGGCCCGTTCCGTCCGGGTATTTCATACAGGTGCCAGGGAGTGGTTGCAAATGGTGAGATACGTGCCTTTAAAGTTAAAATGGCAGGACAAAATAATAATCATTGGAGGGGCGGAAGCAAAGAGGAGCCTAACCGCAGTGCCTCGGAAGGATTTCTTAAACCGTATTTTGAGACCATAAAAAACCTGAGCATTTCCGATATCCCGTTTGAAACGCCGATTCCTACAATGTGGTGGCGGTCTGTTTATGCCTCTACCAACGGGTTTGCGTATGAAAGCTTTATGGATGAACTGGCCATCGAAGCTGGTGCGGACCCGCTCGATTTCAGAAGGCGTTTTCTGAAGGAGGATCGTTTGCAGCGACTCATCGATAAAATAGAGGAAGTTTCTTTATGGAAGACAAGGAAGAAGAACGAAGGCTATGGGGTGGCAATTACAGAATGCTTTGGAACTACCGTAGGAGAGGTTGTAAAGGTATCCCGGCTTGAGAACGGAAAAGTAAAGATCGACAATGTATGGGCTGTCATGGATTGCGGCTGGTATGTCAATCCGGATATTATTAAAGCGCAGGTGGAAGGATCTGTCCTGATGGCAATTGGCGCAGCCACAATACATGAAATAACTTTCAAAGATGGTATGACAGTTCAGAAAAACTTCAACACATATCTCATGCCAAGGATAACTGATATGCCCGAGGTTGAGGTATTTATCATGGATAACGATGCCGATCCCGGCGGAGTGGGAGAGCCGGGCCTGCCACCTTTGGCACCGGCCCTGGCAAATGCGATTTTTGACCTCACCGGCAAACGGATCAGAAAGCTTCCCTTCAGCCTCGCTTCGGTTTGATATTATAATCCAGTGCTCTTTTCCAATGCTTCAGGATATCGATCACCGACTACCTTGATCTTTTCAAGAGCAACCTGAATGTCATTCAATTCTGTAGAGGTAAGTGTAATATTTGCCGCACCGATATTTTCTTCAAGACGGTTCAATTTTGTAGTTCCGGGAATAGGAACGATCCATGGTTTTTGAACAAGAAGCCAGGACAGGGCTATCTGGGCAGGCGTTGCATTCTTCTGTCTGGCAATCTGATCGAGCAGGTCAAGTAAAACCTGGTTGGCCTTGATTGCTTCAGGGGTAAATCGCGGTATTATATTACGAAGGTCCGAATTAGCAAATTTCGTGGTTTGTGTAATTTTTCCGGTTAGAAATCCTTTACCCAGGGGACTAAAGGGCACAAATCCGATTCCAAGTTCCTCCAGTGCAGGAATCACCTCCATTTCAGGTTTCCTGTACCACATCGAGTACTCACTTTGAAGGGCGGTTACAGGCTGAACGGCATGGGCCCGACGGATGGTGTTTACCCCGGCTTCTGAAAGCCCGAAGTGCTTTACCTTTCCTTCCTTGATTAAATCTTTTACAGTTCCGGCCACATCTTCGATAGGTACTTTCGGATCCACACGATGCTGATAATAAAGGTCAATTACATTCGTTCTGAGTCGTTTCAGGGAAGCTTCCACCACTTTCTTAATATGCCCGGGACGACTATATGTTCCAGAATTTGCCCCAGTGACCGGATCAATGTTGAAGCCAAATTTGGTGGCAATCACCACTTTATCCCGGACAGGCTCCAGCGCTTCACCAACAAGTTCTTCATTGGTGAAAGGACCATATACTTCCGCCGTATCGAAAAAAGTAACTCCTTTGTCAACAGCAGTGCGAATAAGTGAAATCACATCTTTTTTTTCAGGGAAAGGTGCATAGGAATGGCTCATTCCCATACATCCAAGTCCGAGTGCAGACACTTCGAGCCCGCTTTTTCCAAGTTTACGTTTTTGCATAATATGAATTTTTAATATTTTTTATTTTGACTTTGCCCCGAGGATAACGGGATCAAGATCGACCAGTTCAAGGGACTTAACCATTTCCTTTGTTGAGCTTTTATATTTCTTGAAATGAGGCGATTCCAGGTGTGATTTATAGGCCTCTGCATTTGCATAAATTTCAAAGACAATAATATGGGTTGGGTTATCTTTTTCCGATGTTGCATAGAGGGTTAAAACACCCGGTTCAATTCGAACAGAGGTTTCAATCTCCTCCTTAAGTGCAGCTAAATAGGGTTTCAGCTCTGAGGAATCAATCCGGAGCTTTGCGAGATGGATAACCTGGTTTTTCTGCTGTTCTTCCCCTGCATTTATTGGTGTTTGTGCTTTACCATTAGAAACCAGAAATGAGCAAAAAAATTAATGATGTAACCAATACTGTTAGGTATACGGGCTTTTTTCATGTTTAAGGTATTTAATTGTGCGCTAGCGAACTGGAATAATTGTTTCACTATAAATTCAAATATTAACTTAACAAAAGTAACCTAAAGCAGCCAGGGCAGGTTTTCCGTGCGGCTCATATATTTTTGCTGTATGGCTCAGTTTCACTTTGAAGGTGAATATCCATATTGTTTTTTGTAAGCGGTGGAAAAATGAGACAAATTTTTAAAACCAACTTCAAGATAAACATCCGAAACTTTCACTTTTTCGCTACGAATTTTATCATGAGCCACTTTCAGCCTTTTCTCTATTAACCATTTTTGGGGAGACAGAGGACTTATTTTCTTAAAGTCCCTTTTAAATGATGCGAGACTTCTACCGGTATAATTGGCGATATCTTCAACGGCAAGGTCGTACATGTAGTTATTATCCATAAAATCCATGATGTCTATTTTCCATGGCTCGGTAAAATCAAACAGGCAGGAGTAGAAATTCTTGTCGATATTCAATAATGAATAAACTCCTTCCTGCATTTTCAGTTTCATTATTTGCTCGCTTGGTTTTATGGATGAATCAAAATAGGGAGTCATTGACTGAAAAAGGCTTTCAATTTCCGGAGATTTAGGCAATTTAATCAGGCTTTGCTTAAATTTTTGAACTTCAGAAGGAAACTCGTTTTTATTCATGGTTTGGTAAAATTCCCTTAGAAAATTGCGGGTTAAAACCAGGGTAATTGTCCTGAATTGATCTTCTCCACTCGGTTTTTTCGTTAAAGTAACCCGGTTATCTTTTCGGATAAAAATGCATTGACCGCTGTGAATTTTTGTCTGTTTGTTATTTTCATCAACCAGGAGTTCTCCCGAATAAAGATACATAAGTGCATGATTTTCAATCATTTTATGACATCTGACCTCATCGTTAAAATAATGGGCAAAAAAGATATCCGAATAACTAAATACCATCGAGTCATTGTAATCCTTTTGCATATCGTTTCTATATTTCTGTTTAATAAATTGAGGTCCGATTGATTATCAATTATGCATTTGACCATCTATCAAAGTTAGATGCATTTAGTCTCAACAGTTTACTATTGTTCAACATATTTCTTATTAAATGTGTAAATCAGGCCAACATTCCAGAGGAAGTCCTCGCCAACAGGAATTTCTGTCTGAATGGTCTTAGTTGACAAGGGCTGAGACGGAAAGTGGAAAATTCCTCCTGGCAATGGAAAATGTTGAGTTAAGATAATATCCGTGATCTGCATCCATGTTAAGATAATAGACCTGGGGATTAAACCCTATATAGAATTGTTTGAGATATATAAAGGTTTGAAAAATAGACTTTTAATCCAATATAGTGTGTATTCTTTATATGCATATTTTTCAATGCCATATCTATAGAAGTAATATGGGCCAATACCAATATTCTTTGTCAGAAAATAACTTGTAGTCAGATCTCCGGTAAATGAGCGGCTTGCTGTAAGAATTTCATTGGTAACATCATCGGTGATGGCAGACACAGTTTTAAAAGCAAGTCCATAGTTTGCACGCATTCTGATAAGAAACTTATCATTATTTACAAAGTCGTAACGCCCCCACAAAATAAATATCCACGGTTTTCCTTCCAGTGCAAAACGAAACTCGGGTTCAAACCTGAGTTTTCTCCCAACTGACATAAAAAATATTGCAGCTGGCTTACCAAGCGTCAAATTGGGAATTGAGGAAATACCCTTGGTGTTAACAGTTACAGAACCTCCAAAATAGCCGGGAACCTTTGTACTATCTGTCTTTTGGGAATAAGCAATACAAGTAAAACTTAAAGCCAGCATAAACAAAAACGGATATCTGTTGTATAGAAACAATTTTATCATTTACTTGTATTTTAAGCATTTATGTATCATAAAAATGCTACTGTTTTCGGGCTTTTTGAATATTAATGATTGACTGTATATGTAAAACAAAAATAAACTAAAAACCGCAGGAGAAGGTTTTCCCTGCGGCTCAATTAATTTTGCTATACGGCTCATTATCTTCCGGGTGATATTATTATTACCCTGCCGATTTGTTCATTCGACTGGAGGTAGCGATAGGCTTATTAATACCCAGGTTCTCCCGAATGGCGCCTGGCACCCAGGATAATTACATTTTTCATTGCTTTATATTGTTAGATTTTTCATCGCAAAATGCAGCAGTTCAAAAACAAGATTCCTCAATACATCAAACTTGAAAAGGTAATTGGAATCAATTTCCTTAAACATGCATTCATAATAACCTGTTAATGTGATTGCCTGTTCTTCTGACAAGTCAAATACATTTATTCCGTTCGGTTGAAAAACTTCATATTGATTAAAGTTTTCGTATTGATGGAAGAAATCCGGACCAAAGGTGCAATAATAGCCGCCTGGAATACCGCCGTTGTATTCGCCTTTGCAGGGTATCCGGGGATTGAAAAAAACCAGGGACTTCTTTTGAATTTTACCATTGCCGATCATCAGTATAATTTTATAAAAATCTGGACGCATATATGGCTCATGCTTTATCCTGTCTGGTACCGGGAGTCTCTAGTCTGAAAACATTGAATTGCCCCAATTGTTTGCAGATGCTTTCCGGCATCCAGTCAAATTCACACTTTTGAAGAGCTTCATTTTTTTCAGGAATATTCATAATCATACACTTACAAAAATCAGGAAGGACTAACTAGTATATCTTATGAAAGCCTTTTACAATGCAGCATATTTTTTATTGAAAGTGTAAATCAGGCTTACGTTCCAAAGAAAGTCATCACCTATCGGAATATCGGTCTGAATGGTTTTGTTAATCAGTGACGAGACTGAAAGCGGGAAATTCCGCATAGCCAGTGTCAACGTCGAGTTAAAGTAAAATCCATCCTTTTTATCCATGTTCAGATAGTAGACGGAAGGATTAAACCTCATGAAAACCTTGTCAGTAAGTTTGATATTTAGAAAGTTGATTCTGTAGGCAAGATAATGTGTATGCTGTGTGATGTCTTTTTCAATGCCATGGGAATAGAGGTAATAAAAGCCGGTGCTTATGTTTTTACCGAGAAAATAGGTAGGAGCCAGCTCTCCGGCCAGGTAGCGTGTAGCCCTGATGAGTTCCTGTGATTCTCCGCCTGTTGAATCGGTGATAGTTCTAAAGGCAATTGCCGGATGTGCCCCGATCTTAAACAGGAACTTTTTCTTATTTACCAGTTCATACCGAAACCAGAAAAGAAATGACCAGGGTTTCCCCTCCAGTGCAAACCGGAATTGAGGTTCAAAACTCAGCTTTCGGCCTGCGGACATGTCGAATATGGCCGCTGGTTTACCCAGTGTTAAGTTGGGTATTATGGAAATTCCCTTGGTTGTAACCGTGACAGCACCGCCAAAGTGGGACGGGATCTTTGTACTGTCTGTCTTTTGCGAAATTGAGGGGAAAGAAAGACCTGAAAGAAAAAAAATAAATAATGCTTTTCCGGTTGTACTCAGCCCTTTTTTATTTTTCATTATGTTTATGATTATAGTTTTCATGCTACAAAGGAATCTGATCCAGTGATTATTTAAACAACGGATTTCAAAGAATTAATTACGAATTTCAAATATCTTATTTCATCAAATCCAAATAAATGCGGGTTTACACTGCTTGACATTAATTTTAAGAGTTTTTACCAAAGAAAAAATCCTCAATACTGGAGTATTAAGGATTTTTACAAAGATCTTTATTTTTTTAAGTACAGCACAGCCGCTATACCTGCCTGTATAATTATCTGTTAAATTCCGATGCAATACATTTTTTTGGCCCCTTTCAGAACAAATGAATTTTTACCAAAAGCGGGGACAGTCCAGATCTTATCGTCGAGTTTGTTTCTTGAAAGCAGCTGGAATGCCGGTCCTGGTTTAAATGCCTGAGTCACACCTTTTTCGTCGGTGATAAAAATCTTGTCGTTTTGAACCCAGGGTGAGGACCAGCAAGTAAAGAAATTTTCAATTTTTTGCTGGTATGCCAATTTCCCGGTTGCTACATCATAACAGGTAACTTTGCCACCTCTTTCGTTCACATAATAGAGATATCCGTCATACAAAAGACCGGAAGGATTGCTGACTTTCGAATTGACAACCGACCATTCAACACCATTGCTTGTTGTTTGCCCCTGAGCCGGCGTGATGTCGCCTGATACTCCTGCTTTAACAGCAAACAAAGTTCCCATTTTATCGCGGGGACCATCGTTGTTTCCAATATAAAGACGGTTTTCGTCAGCAACCGGGGATGAAACCGGATCATCTCCTCCCATTTTTAGTGTCCACAATACTTTCCCTGTTTCAGGATCGTACGATCGGGCAGTTTTTCCACAGGCAATCAACTCGTTCCGAACATTGTTTTTCCATATAACCGGTGTGCTGAAGGTTGTTTTTTCGTCACGATCGGTTTTCCAGATTTGTTTACCGGTTTTTGCATCAAGGGCAACAATGAAAGATTTCACTTCATTGTCAACTAATACAAAAATTTTATCCTTAAAAATAACAGGGGAAGAGCCTGTTCCAAAACCCTTTACTGTTTCATAAGCTCCCAGATCAGTTTGCCAGAGTAATTTACCATTCATGTCATAGCAATACAGCCCAATCATGCCAAAATAAGCATATACTCGTTTTCCGTCGGTAACAGGGGTTTCGTTGGCATAGGTTCCCATTGGATGCTTTTTTACCCTGGGATGCCCCTTGAAAGCAATTTGTTTCCAAAGTTCTTTTCCGCTATTCAGGTCGATACAGGTAACTTCCCAACGGTATACATCCTCCTTATAGCTTTCATCTTCCTTTTCTTGTCCGCCTGGCGTTTGTCCAGGAGTGCCTCCCTGAGGAGTGGGGCCGGGTTGTGCCTGTTCATTACCCGGAGTTCCGGCCGGAGCATGTCCCTCTTCATCTCCCATTGTTGTATCATCCCCTTCCGATTCGCCTTCGGGTGGCCCGCCAAAATCATCATCCTGGGGTTTAGCTGATACTTGTTCAGGGTATGTACTTGTGATAAAAATTTTGTTGCCCCAAATAATCGGTGATGAAAAACTTTCGCCTGAAATGTCGTAGGTCCATTTTATATTTTTGTTGTCACTCCACTCGTCAGCAAGATTCTTACCGGTAGCAACCATATTGCTGTTTGGTCCCCTGAACTGTGGCCAGTTTTGTGCATCATCCATACATGATGTGAGCATGAGCATCGAAGCAGCCCAGGCTATTCCAAACGATGTAAAAAAGGATCTTTGTTTCATAATGACTTGATTTGTTTTGGTTAATGATTGTTACGGTTTTTAATCTTTGTATTTCAATAATTAGTGAGTCCGTTAATTTATTTTCCCGGGATTGATACCTGCAGGAAGCTTTACTTTTCTTTAAAAGTAGAATAATGGTTTTTGTTATCAAATAAAACTGCATGTAAGTTTGAAACTGATGCGCCAAAAAGAAAAAACAGGGAATTATCACGAAAGAATTGAATAGTAGTACTTTATCGGGGATGGAAAATATTCTTTACTATTGTCAGTTCTTTATCGAGGATTTTAAAAGAAAACCATCCTGTTATGCATATTGAATTGCGATAAGTATTACGAAACGATATGATGGCAATCCCAGGCCGGTACTGGACAATATTTCGTTTAAATTATCCGAAGGAAGTGCACTGGCTGTTGTCGGACCTTCCGGTTCAGGTAAAAGTACACTCCTTAATCTGTTGGGCACCCTCGATTTTCCTACATCCGGTGAGGTGCTGATTGACGGAAAAAGCACTGCTTCCTTGTCATCGGAAGAACTGGCAAAACTCCGAAATAACCACATTGGCTTCATTTTTCAAACCCATCTGTTGTTACCCCAGCTTACCGTCCTTGAAAATGTGCTCCTTCCGGTTATACCACAGGATAAAATTAAGCAGAAGTCCGCACCGGAAAGAGCTTACCGCCTGATTGACTCGGTCGGTCTGGCTGACAAGGCACACCGGTTTCCCGGTGAAATGTCGGTGGGGGAATGCCAGCGTGTAGCAGTCATCCGGGCTCTGATTAACCAGCCCGAATTGCTCCTGGCCGATGAACCTACCGGTTCCCTGGATCATGACTCCGCTGAAATATTAATAGATCTGCTTATGGAACTCAGGCAAATTCAACCTTTTACCCTCGTTGCAGTTACCCATTCAGCTGATCTGGCCAAACGCATGGAAATTACTTATAAACTTATTAACGGTAAAATTTCAGTCAATTAATTATACTTTGACAGTAAGAATGAATAATCCAAGATCGGGTCGTTTTGCAATAATGTTTTTAGTTCTTCTAAGCACAATCTGTGTCTCATATTCATCCGGTTTGGAGGGACAAATTGTCTTTGATTGCAGGAGTTTTAAGTATGAAATTGACAGCCAGGGCAAAAACCTGCATTTCATTGACAAGTCAACTGGAATCGACTATCTGAAGATGGATGCCAGCTCTTTTTGTGCATCAGTGACTTCAAATGGGAAAGAGTTTAATGTGAGTGCTGCATCACGTAAGGCTAATTTGCTGAAACTTGAATTCGGTAATTCCGGGGTAACCGCTGAAATCCATGTTGAAAGCGCCATCGACTATATTGTATTTGAAATAATTGATTTTGTGGGATCGGCTGAATCCCTGACATTTCTGAACATACCTCTCATCCTTGAAGGGATGCCTTATGAACCGTTTGCAGCATGTGCACTTTCTATGAATTTATTTACCCGGGTTCGTCAGCTTCCTGCACTTCAAACCAAACTTGGGCAACCTGCTACAAACGGTTCGGTATAAAAGGGGCTAGAAGTTACGATTCTTGGAGTTCCTCAAAACCAAATCCTGCCTGCTATCCGGGAGGTTATGAAAAATGCAAAGGATATACCCTTCTCCGATAAAGGCGGAGCCTGGGCTCAAATGCAAAAAGATGGCTACGGTTCGTACCTTATGAATTTTGGAACCCTGAACGAAGAAACTGTAGATGAGTGGATTGATATGTGCAAAAACCTGGGCTTTAACCAGATCGATAACCATGGAGGGGGTGCCGGCTTCTTTAAATTTGGCGATTTGGAACTTGATCCTGAAAAATGGCCTGATGGATGGGAGACTTATAGCCGGATCAATAAGAAGGCTTCATGCAGCTGGTATTTCTTCAATTTTACATACATATGCTTTTTTCATTGATAAAAACACTAAATATGTAACACCCGTTCCAAGCGAGGATCTTGGGTATTTCAATTCCTTTACACTAGCCAGGCCTGTTAGCATGAATGACACCCAGATAGTGGTAAATGAAACAACAGCGAACCTTTCCATGACCACCGGTTTTTTTGTCCGTAATAGTGTTACTCTGCGAATCGGAAATGAACTCATTGAATACACCGGCATAACCAATTCACCACCTTATACATTTACCGGTTGCAAGCGAGGTGTGAACGGAACACAAGCCTCATTTCATCAATCTAATGAAAAGGTTTTCCACCTTAAAGAAATGTTTGGACGTTTTGTCCCGGGTCCTGAAACTCAACTCTTCAGGGATATTGCCACAAACACTGCCGAAATTGTTAGTGATTGTGGTTTTGATGGCTTATACTTTGATGCCATTGATGGAAGCGACATATTGGATGGAGAAGAGAATACCTGGTATTACGGTACTAAATTTATTTTGGAAGTTGCAAGGAACTTGAAAACACCTGTTGGAATGGAGATGAGTTCAATGTCTCATCTTTGGTGGCATTATCGTTCACGCTGGCAGGCATGGGACAGGCCAATCCGGGGATATAAACGATTTATTGACATTCATTCGGCGGCAATAAAATTAAAAGAATACGAACACGGATTATGGAGCGGATACTCGCCAATGATCGATAAATATGCATGCCATGGAAAATGGAGGGCTTCTTTTGCCTCTTCATTTTGGCTGGTGGAGTTTTCAGATCCTGGAATTCTCCGCAGGGAGAACCTACATTTCCCGATGACATTGAATACCTGTGCTGCAAAATGATCGGAAATAATGCCGGCTTATCTATGCTTGGCGGTGTTGATGAGAAATCGCTGAAAGAGAATCCGGGCGTAAACCGTCTGATACCGATAATCAGGCAGTACGAAGAATTGCTGAACAAAAATTATTTCAGCGATACAGTTCGGAGTTTGCTTCGCTAGCCGGGAAAAGAGTTCACCCTCTTTCAGGAACCTGACGGCAGATGGAATTTTAAACCAGTTGCTTACCAAAAACATAAAGTTGCCGGAAGCAATCATCCATCTGCAAAATGGACTGTTAACAATGAATACCATTCACAACCGGTAAAACTGAGAATTGAATCCCTTATGTCGGTTAAACCTTATGATAACCAGGAAAATAAACTTTTAACCGATTTTTCAAGCCCGGATGAATTTTGTAAACGATACAAGTGCAACAGGGGTTTCCGGTGAGATTTTGAGAGCCGGTGAAAAAACACCAGGCAGTGAGCCATGTGGTGTTTTCTCTGCCAGGAGCAATGGTTCCTCGGTCCGTGAAGGATCCTGGATTAAAATGGAGAAGAAATTTGAACCATGGCTTGACCTTAGTAAAAATCAGGCCCTGGGTGTGTGGATTAAGGGAGATGGCAATGGGGAACTGCTGAACTTTAGGCTGGAAAGTCCCAGACATATTTCTTTTGGTGCCAGGGGCGATCATTTTGTGAAGATTGATTTCACAGGTTGGAGATATTTTGAACTTGTTGAGATTGAATCTTCTGAATTCAGCAATTTTATCTGGCCTGCAACGGGTTTTTATGTATATGATTCATACCGGCATGCCATAGACTTTAAAAGTGTAGATAAGCTGCAGCTATGGTATAATAACCTTCCGGCCGGAAAGGAAGTTTCATGCCTGATCGGTCCGGTTAAAGCTCTTCCAATGGTTGCATTATCAATCAGGAATCCTTCTGTCACTATTGGTGATGAAAAGATTATCTTTTCAGTTGTGATGGACCCAGGGATGTATCTTGAGTTCAAATCTCTTTCTGACTGCAAATTATATGGTTCAAACGGCCAATTTCTAAGGGACGTCAAAATTGAAGGCAGTATTCCAAATCTTGTTTTTGGAAAGAATGAAATCTCTTTCAATTGTGAAGATCAAAAGGAAATAAATTCAAGAGTGCAGGTTACCGTTATCAGTGAGGGAGATCCTTTGAAATGTAATTGATACTTATACTTTTATATCTTTATCTTGTGTTTGACATAGACGAAATTCATTAAAACTTTGTATTTTGAAGCTCCTGAAAGGCTCGTTTTTTCAGGGGTAATTTACATCCTTTGAATCTGTCAAAGTAGAATAAATTGTGCGCGATTTAAAACTGAATTCAAACTCAGGCAGTCTGCAGGCTGTCCTTCTTCTGTTTCCCGTCTGGCTGATCCTTTTTTATTTTAAGGAAAGGGTTGCCGACTGGTTAATTTACCAGGTCTTTTCTTTTGCCCGTGGTGAGAATATTTCAAAGGCTCTTGCATTCTTTATTACAACTTTTCTCAAAATTTATCTGTTGCTGGTGCTGATCATATTTGTGATGGCACTTATACGTTCCTGGTTACCGGTTTATAAGTTCAGGAACCGCCTCAAATCAATGCCTTTGCTTCCGGCAAATGTTTTTGCCGGCTTCTTCGGTATTCTTACTCCGTTCTGCTCATGCTCGGCAGTACCCATGTTTATTGGATTTTTGGAAACGGGTATCCCGCTGGGAATTACATTCTCCTTTCTGATTGCCTCACCCCTTGTTAACGAGGTGATTTTAGCCATGCTGGCAGGATTATTCGGTTTAAAAGTGGCGGCAATCTACCTGGTGGCCGGATTATCTGTTGCCGTTGGGGCCGGTTTCATTATTGGCCGGCTGCAACTGGAAAGATATCTGCCTGAATGGTTGCTGACTTTCAGAAATGAAAAAATACCTCAGACCGCACCGGTTAGCCTGGATACCAGGGTGTCCGATTCAATCGGAAATGTTCGTGAGGTCTTATCCCGTACCTGGATTTATGTACTTGCAGGTATTATAATAGGCGCTGCAATACATGGGTATATTCCTGGTGATCTGTTGGGTAGATTATTGGGTAAAGATACCTGGTACTCCCTGCCCCTGGCCGTGCTAACCGGTATTCCGCTTTATGCATGTTCCGCCTCGGTTGCACCTGTAGCCTTTGCCCTGGTGGACAAGGGTATGCCCCTGGGTACTGCACTGGCTTTTACCATGGCAGTAGCCGGATTGTCCTTGCCTGAATTTGTAATGCTCAAAAAGGTTTTATCAACAAGGCTTATTCTTATTTTTGCAGGAATTGTATTTGCCGGTATCTTACTGGTCGGTTATTTTTTTAACTGGATATTATGATGCGGAAAACAAAATGACAAATTTTAAATACATAATCCGCAGCATTATCCACTACCGCAGGCAGCACCTGGCGCTTTTCTTCGGGATGGCTGTCAGTGCTGCAGTATTGACTGGAGCACTGATTGTCGGTGATTCTATCCGGTACAGCCTTAACAAAGTGGCAGATACAAGGCTTGGAAATACCCGTTTTGTTATAGCAGGAGGTTCAAGATTCATGGATGCCGGTCTCGCCGGTAATCTGGCGCAAGCCTTGAAGGTGCCTGTTTCCCCCGTACTTATGCTTCAGGGAATTGTTATTCACCCGGATTCAGGTACCAGGATAAACAAGGCCGGAATTATTGGTATTGACAGCTCCTTTTCAGGAATTTCCGGATCACCTTTTCCCGTCCCTGGGGATGATGAAGCGGTTATCAGCAAAAGCATAGCCGACCGGCTGAATCTTAAGGCCGGAAATGAGTTGCTGGTAAGGGTTGAAAGTGCCGGCCTTATTCCGGTAAATGCTCCTTTAGCCCGCGAACCTGTTCCGTCAGTTGCTTTCAGGCTAAAGATAATTGCCGTTGCAACGGATGATCAGCTTGGAAGGCTTAACCTGGGGAATGATCAATCGTATGTATACAATGTTTTTTTATCGATCCGCTTTCTGGGCCGGAAACTCGACCTTGCCGGATTGTCAAATACCATGCTGATTGCCGGTGAACAGGGTAAGTTTACCCCATCTGCCATCGAAGATTCGGTACAATTGCTGTGGTCGCTGAAAGATCTTGGCCTGTCAGTTGAAAAACGCCAGGAAAGAGGCATTTACGACCTTACCTCAAACCGGATTTTTATTGATACGATTATCCGGCAGGAGATTGTTCGGGCCGGATTGCCGCACGAGGAGGTTATTACCTACCTGGTAAACGATATTGGCCTGAAGGGGATGCATACACCCTATTCTTTTGCCTCAGCGGTTTCTTCTTCTTTTTCCGGCATCGGGCTGAATGACAGGGAGGTGGTCATAAATAAATGGACTGCTGAGGACCTTGGTGCAAGGGTGGGGGATTCCGTGAGGCTTTCTTATTTTGAAATCGGTCCCTTGCGTAAACTCCGGGAGACAAGCCGGAGTTTTATGGTTAAGAGTATTATTGATATTACAGCCAATCACATTGACAGTTCTCTGATGCCCCGGTTTCCAGGGGCTTTCGGAAGCCGGGAGCTGCAGCGAATGGGATGCGGGTGTTCCCATCGATCTGAAACGTATCCGCGACAAGGATGAGAAATATTGGGATGATTACCGGGGCACACCCAAAGTGCTGTTATCCCTGGAAACAGGTAAGAAATTATGGAAGAATCCGTTTGGATCGCTTACGACTATTCGCTTTCAGGAATCACAGGTTCCTGAAGAAAGGCTTGCTTCCATTTTATTGCGAAAGATAAAACCATCAGATATTGGCTTACAGGTGGTTGATGTTCGAATGGAGGGGGCACTGGCCGCCAAAAACGGGGTCAACTTTACGGAACTTTTCCTGGGCATGAGCTTTTTTATAATCCTGGCGGGTGTTTTACTGACAGTGCTCATCTACTCGTTGCATTTTACAAGGCGCTCGGGAGAAACTGCCCTGCTAAGCGGGCTGGGCTTCAGCGCAAAAGCGATAATCCGGCTCAGGTTTGCTGAATCATCCCTCGTTGTGCTGATGGGCAGTATAGCGGGTTCCCTGCTGGGCATACTTTATAATTATGCTTTACTGGCCGGGTTAAATACGGTATGGAATGAAATGGTGCGTACCGACATGCTCTTAGTGCATGTCAGATTTTCAAGCCTGCTTTCAGGTTCTGTTTTCAGCCTGCTTATTGCTGCTTTACCCATTTACCTGGTTACCTCAAAAAAGCTGAAGAAACCGGTTGCCGGTTTATTAAAGGGATATGAAAAAACGAGTCTGATTGTTTCGCAAAGAAAAAACAAATCAAATCTATTCGGTTACATACTGCTGGCGGGTTCATTAATCCTCGTAATATACTCAATTGCCACTTCTGCTATTGATAACGCCGCATTATATCTGTCAGCCGCCGGTCTGTCTCTTACAGGCTGTATATTCCTGGTGAACGGAATGCTCAGGAACATTCTTCCCTCTGCAAACCACACAATACCTTCCATCGGAATACTGGCTGTTAAAAACCTTATGCGAAATCCTGCCAGGAGTCTGTCGGTTATTGCATTGCTGGCAGCAGGGACCTTTACAATCATGCTTACCGGTTCTTACCGCAAAACATATTATGGTACGGAGCATCTCCGGAATTCCGGTACCGGTGGATACACCCTGTGGGCTGAAACTACCAGCCCGGTTCCTGTTGATCTCAACAGTACGGAGGGTAAAAGCAGACTGATAACAGACAGGTCCGATGACCTGGAAGGTGTACGCTTTTTACAATTCGACAGACTGGAAGGCGACGATGCAAGCTGCCTCAATCTTAACCAGGCCCAGCGGCCCCGGTTGCTGGCGGTAAACCCGGGTGTGTTTGACTCGGCAGGGGCATTTTCGTTTGTAAAGCTTCTCCCCGGAATCTCACCTGAACACCCCTGGAAAGGACTTGAGACTTCATTAAATGACAATACCTATCCTGCCTTTGCTGACCAGACTGTCATTCAATACAGTTTGAAAAAAAATATCGGGGACACGCTGATTTACCTGAATGAATCGGGAAAAGTATTCAGGCTCATACTGGCAGGTTCTCTTAACAATTCTGTTTTTCAGGGCAATATCCTTGTTTCTGATAAGGTATTCCGCAGTCAGTTCCCTTCTTCAGGAGGTTCAAAAACCATCCTTGTTGATTCACCGGCATCAAAACAAGCGCTAATTGGAAATGTATTATCTCAAAGCCTTGTGGATTATGGCATAGAAGTAACACCTACCAGTCAGCGGCTCGCCACTTTCAACAGCGTGGAAAATACGTATCTTACTGTATTTATGGCCTTAAGCGGACTTGGCTTTATAATCGGGACCATTGGATTAGGGATTGTACTGCTGCGCAACATTTTTGAGAGAAGGCAGGAACTTGCCTTGCTGCTTTCGCTTGGCTATAGCCGGAAACAGATATTCAGAATTGTTTTTACTGAAAATTTCTTCCTGCTTGCCACAGGATTCTTTGTCGGACTTATGACCGCCATTGTTGGTATTTTACCTTCCTTGCTTTCTCCCTCCTTTAAAGTACAGGGAGGGTTATTAATCATGCTCACAGCAGGTATATTTCTCAGCGGATTAATGTGGATTTACTTTCCGTTGAGAGCCGCCCTGAAAAAACCTTTAATTGCTTCCCTCAGAGGCGAGTAGCCTCCGAGGGTTACAGTTAAATATCGAATTTATTTTTTGCTAATATCATAGGCGAAAATCTCATCATTGTGACGCAGGTACAGCCTTCCTCCGCAAACCACGGGATGTGCCCAATAGGGTCCTTTTCCACTGGAAGGCACTTTGAACTCACCTGTTTTTTGCAGTCCATCCGCTGAAGCTTTTACAAGTTTCACTTTGCCATTTTCATCATACAGGTATACCATACCATCGGCAAATGTCAAAGATCCTAATCCGGGTGTTTTCCACATCACCTTTCCGGTGAGAAATTCTATACAAAACCAGCTTCGGGTACCGTTTCCCGCGCCAAAAACATATCCGTTGTGAAGCAAAATCCCACCATGATAGTTGTCCATAACCTGGTCATTTTGCCATACTGTTTCAACGGATAGTTTTCCCCCGAGAGGTTTCATTTTTAAGAGAGTGCATCCTTTGCCCACCGTGGTTATAAATACATATTCATTGAAAGCAATCGCATCTACACAGTTAAGGCTGTGAGTATTCTCATAGTCATATTTCCAGAGCAGTTTTCCTGTTTTAGCGTCAACACTGTAATAGCAGTTTGAACTGGCTCCGATTAGCTGGCGAAATCCACCGAAGTCTTTAATTATAAGTGAATTGTACCCAATGCTTCCCGGAATTTCATTATTGGCCCAGATGGTCTCTCCCGTCATTTTATTCAGGCAGACCTGATGCGCAATTTTACCTGCCGGTCTTACATAAAGATTATTGCCATCTATCAGTACAGATTCAGAAAATCCATACATGGGAATTTCTGCCTGAAAGTCTTTTGTAAGCTCTCTTGCCCATATTAATTCACCGGTTTTCGATTTATAGGCTGAAAGCCTGCCGGCTTCACTCAGATGATAGATTATCCCATTATCATAGGTGGGTGTGCTTCGGGGTCCATTGTAAGAACTTGCCCAGGATACCTTTACATCCCAGGCTGCACCGTTTGGTTTTTTCCATACCGGTTTTCCGTTCAGGTCAAACGCATATACATAGGTTTGATTATCGGATTTTCCTGATGTGTACATCAAGCCATCAGCAATTGTTATTGAACTGTACCCCTCTCCAATTCCATTTACTTTCCAAACCAGCGGGGGTCCGGCTTCCGGCCAGGCATTCAAAAGTCCGGTTTCAGTTGATTTGTTTAGCCGGTCCGATCCGTGAAAACCATACCAGTTTGAGTTTTTCTGGCCGTAAACGGTGGCAATGCCGGAAACATGAAGGCATATTAAAAACAATAGTATTGCCGGACATCTCCTTTTAAGTGGATTGAAATATTTCAAAAATGAAGAATACGGAATCTGAAAAAATAGCAGGGTAGTTTTTCATGTTTATAAATTTTAATTGTGATTAATTGGTGTGGGTTTTAAGGATATTACTCCGGTATAAACTTCAATAAGTTCTTTGACCAGTTCATTAATACTCAGGTGCTGTTCGGCTCCTTTCCGGGCCTTTTCACTTAGATGCGATAGTTCTGCAGGATCGTCCAGAAGCTTCTTCAGGGCTGATGCCAGGCCTTCGGGAGTGTTCTCCCCATAAATAATTCCACCCCCGGTGGTAGCCAGTACTTCGGGGAATGCACCCAAAGCAGGCTGCACAACCGGAATTCCCGAAGCAAGTGATTCGGCTATGTATATGCCAAAGGCCTCGCCATTTCGCACAGGAACAGAAATTACAGACGCTTTCGCGAAAAACGCTTTTCTACCGGAACCCTCGAATTCTTTATGAAAATCCACTGAAGAAAGCAAGCCGGATTTGCTTAGCTTTTTTCTGATTTGTCTCAGGAAAGGTGCGTCATCACCCGTCTGGCCTCCTGTTATTATGAGGGTAAGATCGTCGAATGTCTTTTGCTTTTTTAGCAGTATAAAGGCATCTACCAGTATATCAAGACCGTTTTCATGACACATCCTTGAGATATAGCCAATTGCCCGGGCCTTTTCCCTCGAGTTCCGGTATTCATATTCGGAAGGATCCACTCCAATATGAATACTGGATATATTATCAGGAGATATTTTCATTTTTTCTGCTGAAACAGCAGCATAATATTGACTCACAGAAATAAACCGATCGACATATGCGGCGTTTTCGGCCATCAGATCCCAGACTCTCCTTTTGTTGAGATCACTCATTATGTCAACCCATACATCTTCATCCTGCAGGGAACATATAATGGGTACATTCAGTTTCTCCTTCAGCTTCTGAGCCAGTCCTAAAAGCAAGGCATTGGACAGGTGCACCACATCAGGCTTAAAATGATCTTTCATCCAGTCGGTCATTCGCTCCAGCTCTTCATGCTGTTTCCCTTTTGCACCAAGGAGCATGGAAATCGTCATTTCCTCCAATCCTTTTGCCCTTGTACTGCCTGCCTTTGAGGCGGCAAACTTCAGCATAGGCTTTGAATTCAGCAGCCTGTCAACCCATGCCGGGGCTTTTTGGAATACAGGCAGTATCTGTTTCAGATATATACTCACCGCTCCGTAAAATACCGGAACTTCGTTCAAATCGTGTTCATCTGAGAACAGGGGAAGGTACATGGGGACTTTTACCACGTCATGGCCCATTTTACGAAGGGCATCAAAATATTTACTGTCGCGCAGACAATTGCCGCAGTAAAAGCTCCCGCCCGAGCCCGGAATTATATGTGCAATTTTCAGTGACATAGGCTCGGACTGGTAGAGCTATTTCCCCTACCTGTAAGAACAGGTGTGTCAATCTGCCAAAGGATCTTACCATTCGGAATATTGACACCAACAAGCCGGGTATCGCCTTGAAATACAACTATTTTATTTCCATCTACAGTCATTATCACCGGGGAAGAATATCCCGGGCCATCACCTTCCGTTTTCCATTTCAGGCTGCCATCTGTCATATTGAGAGCAACATATTGTCCTGATTTTTCAACCCCGAAATGTACCAGGCAAAGACCGTCAACTACCAGGGGCGAGCCACCAAAGTAAAACTTAGGAATGGAAGCGGTGAAGTCCCTGTTTTGCCAGATCACCTTTCCCGTACCTGCATCAAAACAGGAGACAACCCCGGCAACGCCGATTGTCACCACTTTGTTATCAATTACAATAGGGGAGCTCCGGGGACCGGGGTGCCTGGCCCCGCCACCTTCGAGCACGGGGATTGAATATCCGTCGGAAATCCATAATTGCTTTCCGGATATTGCATCAATACACTGCAATTTCTCCAGATCATCCAACCGGGTGAATACATATAGTTTGTTGTTTACAAGAGCAGGCGTTGCATCGCCCAAACCGACAGTTGTTTTCCAGGTTGCCGTAAATTGTTGAGGCCAGGTTGCAGGAACCTTAAATCCCGAAATGATACCATCACGGTTTTCTCCGCGCCATTGAGGCCAATCCTGCGCAATAACCTGACCGATCCATAGAATGGAAAGGGCACAAAACAATCCTGCCCTGATAATTTGTGATTTCTTCATATTTCTTTCGGGTTTTAGGGTTTTATTCAATGCAATATAGTTATAAATCAATTATACTTTTTTCTTGTATCTGTATGTCGGTTTTGGATACCCCGGGCTAAGGCTTCTTATCCTGTTTATCCGGGTTTTTATAAGGCCATTTGTAACCGTTTCAAGCGTGCCCAAAAACAGCTGTTCCAGTTCCTTTGGGGATATTTCCACCCGGGCATTGAGGATCATTTCAGCGTTGTTGCTCTTGCCGGCCGACCAGCGAAAACTTAGCGTTTCTGCACGGCCTGTTAAATTTGCGGAAACATACTGATCCCCGTTTTCCAGAATCATTTTCACATGGCCCACCGGTGAATGGATGGCATCAAATTTTGCTGATATGGCCTGCATAAATGTACGGGTAAATTCATCCCAGTTTATCTCATTACCTGACAGTGAAGCGGAACAGTTGAGCCAGCCCAGTGCGGCTTCACCCTCTGCATATTTGTCATAATCAATTTCCACAATGTGTTTGCCTGCTTCTTCAGCAGCCAATACGCTTTCCAGCCAGTCCTCAATGCCTTCACCAGTCAGGGTGCTGATTACCCTGATCTCGCATTCCGGAAAGTTCTCTTTTAACCTTTTGGCCAGGTCCTTGATTTCCAAAGGTTCATAGAGATCAGATTTGGTAATGGCAATTATATCGCTTTCCTCGAGTTGTTTTTTAATAATATAGGCTGCAGCGGGATGCAGGCCTGTCGTGTTTCCATCCAGGATGTCCTTCAACCGCCCGGGATCAACAAGAACGGTTAACGGACCCACCGATATCTCAGTTTTCATTATTTCTTTAATCGGATTGATGAGAGTGGCTGATAAATCCATACAACTTCCCACAGGTTCCGCAATAATAAAATCCGTTTTCAGATGATCGCCAACCTTTTCAATAGCCCTGCGTAAGGCTTTAAAATCGCAGCAGAAACAGCTTCCGGCTACTTCGGCCACATTTACATAGTTATGTTTAAGCAGGGAGGTATCTGCAAGGTCAGGCGCCTGATCGTTGGTGATGAGCCCAACCCGGTTGCCTGCTGAAATCAGCCTGCGCGTTGTTTCATGAAGAAGGGTTGTTTTGCCGGCACCCAGAAAACCGCCAACGAATATTAATTTAGTCATGATTGGTCGTTTTGTCATTAATCACAATTACCGGATGAAGATGTATCTTCTCAGAGCTTCCGTATAATAAATAAGCGGGTACAGTTTCTCATCGTACCACAAAAGGGCAAAATACAGGCCTATTGGCGACGGATTAAGCTTTTCCTGTTTCCCAAGCCACCCGATACCTTTAAGACAGGCCTCTTCATGATGCCCAGCAAGCGCAGAAACAGCCAGTGACGTTTCTTCGATGGTACCGGGAACACCCTTTTTACCACCCCAGCTGCCATCATCATTCTGTTGTAATAGCAGATAGTTCCGTGCTTTTCCGGCCAGCCTGCCGAGATGTTTAATGAATTCAATATCCGGGTATTGAATGTCCATGCAATCAGCCAGATATATGCAGACTTTAGATGTTCCATACACCGGGTTTGTTTTATCAGGGGTGCCCTGGTTGCCAAACCATAAGGGTAGCCAGGAACCATTGTCGGTCTGGTGTTTGGTAAGATAACCCATGGCCATATGGATGCTTCGGTCAATCTCCGGCATCAACTGATGCGAAATTTGCGGCTGCAGTATTTCTGATGTTTTTAATAATGCCAGCAAGGCATGTCCCGTCAGATCCGCACAGCTTCTGTCGAAGGGCAGTTTTCCCCAGCCTTTGCAAAACGTTGGAAAGCCGCCATCTTTATTTTGCAGATCAATCAGCCATTTGCATCCGTTTTCAATAGCTATGAGCTCGTCTTTGTTCCCGGTGTACATTTCGAGAAGGGCCAGGATGGCGCCCGGCGTATCGTCTGCGTCTGGTACCGAACCGGAATAACTTGTCCAGCCCCACCCACCGGGTTTTGCCCCATTAAATGGATGAGCTGTTTTATATTGCAGATTTAAAAGATGCTTTCTCAACCGGCTGATCTGGCCTTCATCCAATACCTCTTTTAGCTGAGGGCCAAGTGCCTTTATGGAAAGCGTGGTTACCCAGGTGGATAAATCGGTGTCAATAGGCCAACCGCCATCCTCACGCTGCTGGTTACGCAAAAAAGCCAGACCTTTGTCAACTGTTCTATTTTCCGTTATTCCGCTTGCAATAAGGCACATGGTAACAAAGCCGGTTAAAGGGATTGCTTCAAGAAATCCTCCGCTTTGGGGTACGAGCCGGCCCAGTTTCTCAACTGCAGGTTTGATAAACCGGTCCCGGATCAGTCCGGTTCTGAGGATCCCTTTTCTTCGGTGCACATGCAGGTATATTCCCACGCCAATGAGGGCAGGTAGGGCATAGCTTACAACCCGAAGGTTAAAAAACCGGTACCACGAAGCAGGTAAAAGCGTCAGTTCAAAAGGCAGCCCTGGTATTTTTCCGAGGGATGATGAAGGCAATACGCCACAGAGAGTGAGCATGGAAAGAATAGGAATGGAAAAGGTATAGTCCTTTCCGTAGAATTTTAATATTGATTTGGTGATAGTTTCTGAATTAATATCAATTCCTTTTCCGGCCAGCCAATTTTCCATGGCCCTGATTACGGGGAGTCCGTTTTCACCGTTCTGACAGAACTTAACGGCAGCATAGCAAAGCAGGGTCGTGCTTACGTTACTGACCGAATCTGTCGTATCGCCAAAACCGCCGTCGGCATTGATGTTCCGGCATAGCCAGTCAAAACCCGAAATAATCCGGTCCCGGTCATCATCGTTGTTTGCTGTTTTCAACGCAACGATGGCCACTGCGGTGGACAACGCAGAGGTTGAAAGCCTTCCGGTCCAGAACCCTTCGGGGTTCCTTTCGGCCTTAAGCTGCTCGCGCAAGGCCAGGTATTTTTTATTTGCTTCTGCCCTGGTCATCTTATTCAGCTAAAGCCCCCAATGCCAATAATCCATAAAATGTATATTCAATGTCGGTGTCCCGGTCAATCACATTTCCCCCAAACCCGCCATCTTTATACAGGGAGTCTACAAAATCAAGACAGTCTGGTTTTATCTTGCGTAAATCAGCACCTGCAAAACGCAGGGCATATAATGCCACCGCCGTAGACAGCAAATCCGGCACAGGTGCCTCCTGTGTTGCGTTAAAACCACCGTTGCCTCTGTAAAAGGAGAGAACGGCATTTTTTAATTCTTCTACCGGTTTGTTAAAACTTCGCTGAAGCACCAGCAGGGCTGCAACAACCGGGCACGGCAGCGAAGAGGTACTGCTTAGTCTGCCCAATTGTTTTCTTATAAGGTAAAGAGTCCTGTAATCCTGCAGGTAATAACAGGTCAACAGGTTCAGAAAAGCTCCATACGCAGGTTGTTTGCTCAATTGTTCCGTAATACTGTTCCGGACCTTTTCCTTCAATATTTTCACCGGCAGATTATCATTTCCTAACCTGGCAGATAGAATGGCAGCGCAATATAAATGCACACCTGCAGGATTGTTCTGCCGGATGCTGTATTCAACGTAATTTTTAATGAACGGGATACTCGCTTTCAACTCCAGGGCATCCGCAAGGTAATGGCCAAATAGTGTATAGTATATGTCGGCCCTGCCTGCTTTGTCCATAAATCCGCCGGATGGAGTCTGCCTGCCTGCTACATACTCCCTTAATTCTTCTATCGCATGAGTATCCATTACTTTCAAAGATCGTTTCAGAACCTGTTCCGGGCTGATCTCCTTAAAAGTCTGCAGGTAAGGCGCTGCGAACAGCCTAAATATAATCCCTGAAGGTTTTTCCAACAATTTCATGTAAAACCAGTTTTAAACTGATATTCTCCAGACTTCCCAGGCAGTCGTCTATCTTTTGCAGGTATTCTTTCAGGAGGCTGGTTATCAGTATACGGATTGAATAATTTTCGATCAGCAACTGTAGATTTTCACCGTTGCCATGAAGCAACGCCTCCTTCATGATCAGCCGGTCGTGTTCATTTACCTTCTCAGCAAGCATGGCGAGAAGGATCGACGGATTCTCAAAGGACACGGCTCCATCTTTGACTGTGAAATCTTCAAGATCGTCTTTTAGCTGATAGGCCAGGCCAACCAGGTAACTGAACTGATCCAGCAGATCCAGGTTTTTTTCGTCTGCACCTGCGGCAATTGCACCTACCAGGAGAGATACTTTAAAAGCAGCAGAAGTTTTGTTTGCAAAAATGGACAGGATATCGTTAACGCTCAGGATTTCATTGTTCCTCCGTGCCATCAGTTCGGTACCCTGGCCCACTGAAAGGGCTTTGTGACCTTGTGCAATAACCTTTAAACAATCCCTGGTGATTTG
This sequence comes from uncultured Bacteroidales bacterium, assembly GCA_963790105.1. GTDB lineage: Bacteria > Bacteroidota > Bacteroidia > Bacteroidales > UBA10428 > UBA5072. The sequence goes on from CAWBNI010000031.1 coordinate 84,305, forward strand.
TGGTGCAAGGTTACATTCGGCTAAAAGACGGTAACCCTCGCCGATCAGGAGATCGCCTGTATTAAGGGCAACCGGAATGCCATAACGGGTATGCAGGGTTTCTTTCCCGTATCTTAACGAATCGTTATCTTCAATATCATCATGGATCAGGGAGGCTTTATGGAAACATTCAACCGACATAGCAAGGCTCTTAAGCACTTCCTGATCAGGATTCAGGCTGAATGCCTCATAGGCAAGGACAGTCAGCAACGGACGAATTCTTTTACCGCCGGCAAGCATAATGTCCTTTACCAGATTGTCAGTGGCGGAGCCGGATAAATTCAGAAGCTGGTGGATTTGCATTTCGGTAAAAAGAGCCGAAGTCTTGTCATTCAGATTATTCAGATTCAGCAACCGAAACCCTGAATGCTGATCAAAATGACGGATTTCGGCCTTAATCCATTCACTGTCGGCCTTTGTGTCGACACATCCGCAGGAAAGCAGGGGTACTCCGATTGCCGGAACTGAATATTTATGAACTGCATCAAACATTTTCTGCAGCACTTCCATGCAACCAACCCCGATGATGGCATCCACCTTACCGCTTTCAATCAGTTTTCTGGCTATTGTTGTGCCTTCCGTAACAACCGTAATGTAGCCCAGGTTTTCAGCTTCCTGCAGGAAACCGGATATATTGCAGTTACCGCATTCTGTGCATAATAGTCCAAGCTCATCGGTGCTTGCCTTGCACATATGGCTGTTCTTCAGGCATTGTGGAAGAAGAAGCATGCGACGGTTAAAAGGAATGGTTCCCACGATGGACCTCCAGATGGCATTGCCGCAGCATACCATTACAAATGCTTTGTAGCTTTGGTTCCATTTATACCGGTCCACCAAAGTGCTGGCAAAATCAGCTATTGCATGGTACGAAACCGGAGGTATTGCCTTATTTAGCAAAAAATAGTGGTCCACCTTCCGGCGGATGTCATCCCTTGTTTGCCTGTCTATCGGGACTACAAGCGACAATGTAGTTTCAAACATCATCTATCGTTTTTAAATTAACCATAAGCGCCCATTCCAAAAAAGGCTGTTTTCTTTGCCAACCGGTAAAACAGGTTTTTTTCGGGAATTACCGGGCATGATCCGTGACTTGCCACCACAGGTGCCATCTCAAGATCTGCAAGATATTCTTTGCGGTTAGAAGTATTCATGGCATTGTACTTTCCTGCCATGTTTTTTAACCACTCCGGGTCCTCCATCAAAATGCACCCGTTTGTTTTAAGTTGAATTTCATTCCTGAATCCTTTCAAAAAATCCGAGTTTTCATAGACTTTTCCAAGGGGGCCATCAGAAATATTGTCGCCGGCAAACTGAACCACGGGACAGGGTTCAATAAATCCTGCCGGGTTAATGTGGTGGCTCAGGCCGTCAGCAGCCGGACAAAAAGGCTCACCGTCTGCCCGCCAGTATGAATCTATTAATATCACGGGAAGTCTGGTTCTGCCTTCAACCAGGAATTTTCTCAGACGCAGGATATCCTTACTTTCCAAAGCCAGGTCATAATTAGGCTTGATCCCCGCCGGCCGGTAAATGTAATACCACACATACAATACGCCCAGGCTGTGAAGTTTTTGAATAAACTCATCTGACAGGGCCATTTCAATATTTGACTTGCAAACACTGATGGCAACACCTGTAATAAGGCCTTCTCCTGTGGCTGTGGCAATGGCGTTCACCGTACGGTTGTAGATGTTGTGTCCCCCGCGACGGATATCAGCCACAAGTTCATCTCCCTCCAGGCTTATTAGTGGAGTGACATTGCCCATTTTACGGAGTTGGGAGGCAATTTCAGGGGTAAAAAGTGTTCCGTTTGTAAATAACTGAAAATAACAATCTTTATGGTTTTCAAAGATATTTGTCAGTTGTTTATACATCAGGGGTTCTCCTCCCAGTATTCCAAAGAAATAGGATCCCTGTTTTTTGCCAGCTTCAATGATGGAGTTGATTTTATCCGGCGGCATGTACTGTCCTGCACCATCTGTTGAAACCCAGCATCCCTGGCATCTCAGGTTACAATCGTTTGTGACAGAAATGAACTGAAATGCCGGGAAAAGCAAGCCCTTCTTTCTCCGTTTCCGGAATTTGCGAAAGCCCAGCATGCCACGGTATACCATGTTGACCAGGAATTTCCGGCGACACTTGCGATCTGTCTTTATAAAGTTTTTAAAAATCGACACTTCTGGTTTTTTTACTTTTTCAAATCGATGTGAATTGCATTATCTCTTTCTGACAATGCCCTGTTCATAGCTTCTTCCCTTATAATTGACCGCCGTTTGGCTTTCCGTCGTTCCAGGGCAACATACAGATCATTACCTAAAATGGTTTCCATATCCTGGACCTGCCGTTGCTGCTCTGCCTGTTCATCAATTTCAACCGAACCGCCGATTGCACCCCCGTTCTTGTATTTGGGAAAGATGATGGCCGTGGAAGGGCAGATGCGGGCACAGGCCGGACAGTTAATTTTGCATCCCTGCCGGGTTTACTACATTTACCCGGTTTTCAGTCTTTTCATAAACCCCGAAAAGACAGAAATCTGCGCACTGACCGCATGCCGTACAACGCGAGTAATCAATCACCGGATACCATGATGGCCATCCCGAGTTTTCGGAAATCTCACGATGAACTGCGTTGCCTTTGAAATCACCGCAAAATCTGTTAATTCCTTCAATGGCTTCGCCGGGAGTAAGATCAACCAGGTTGATATGACTGATCCTTTCCGGTTTGCCGGCTTGTTCCTTTACCTGGTCAAGCAACAGGTTAATAGTACGCGGATAACAGGCTATAACCAGGTATTCGGTACCCGGACTGAACAAATCCGAAAGCAGTTCCCTGTTTTTTGCGGCAAGCCCGCAAAGGTCAGATAGCCGGGTAACATCAACCTGCATTTCCTTCAGGTATTCATTTACGGTGTTAAGCAATTCGGGCTGAATTCTTTCTCCTCCGCAGGCGCAGAATAGTATATGTTTTGAATCCCCCGGATGTATATTCTCTGCCATCTTATTTTTGAATAAGGTTAAAACCAAAAACACGGCCATCCTGTGTGGAAATCACCAGCATGTTTTTTATAATAGCCGGCGTACTCGCTGACGGACTGCCCAATTCATAGGACCAGCTTTTGGTGCCCGTTTGCAGATCAAGTACATATAGTCTGCCGTCTCCTGCAGCCACAACCACCTTATTGCCGCAAATCACAGGCGATCCCGCCAATTTCCCCAGGGCTTTGAACCTCCAGAGAATTTTACCGTCGGCCTTATTAAAGCAAAAAAGGATACGGTTTTCAGAACCGATAACCACTTTGTTTCCTGATACGGCCGGAGATGAAACATAAGATCCTCCTTCCAATTGTTCCCATATTAATTTTCCTGTTGTATAATCCACGCAGTAAAATCCCCCGTCATGATCGCCAAAATAGGCCAGGTTGCCCGAAAGGGTGCAGGATGAGGCAATATATGTGCCTACATTGATCTTGTTTTTCACTGTGCCTTTAACCAGGTCAACCACATGAAGGTTTCCGTCACATCCGCCAAAAACGGTTACTTTTCCTGAAACAGCGGCTGCACAATTAATATAGTTATCCGATGTGTATTTCCAATCGGGTTTCCCTGTGGCATCGTTGATGCAGTGCAGGGAGTAATCATAGCTTCCCACAATAATCTTTCTGGCTGTACCCGAAAGGAAATAATTGGGAGAACCGGAAATCTGTCCCTCTGTTGTATACTTCCACCGCTGCTTACCTGTTTTAGCATCCAGGGCAAATACATACCCTTCAAGGGTTCCGATATAAACCGTATTGTTGTAGTATAATGGAGGTGCTTCAATAGCATTGCCCGCATTAAATTTCCAGATTAGTTTTCCGGCAAGCGAAAGACAATATAATGTACCATCGTCTGATCCGATATAAATACAATTATTGCCAATAACAGGAGAAGATTTAATGCCCTCCGTTGCTTTAAAGGTCCACGCTAATTTTGGTGCTTTAGGAATGATTACCGCCGAATTTCCGCTAAGTCCCTGGTCGCCGTGAAAGAGTGGCCAGGAATCCGTATTCACCTGAGCTGATAACCGGAAAGGGATTAAAAGAATTGCCAATAAAAATAGTATCCTTGCTGATTGCCTCATAGTATCTTTCATTTTGGTTGATCTGGCCGGGAAAAACCGGCCTGTTTTTCACGTAATGCCAGGGCACCGGTGGGACAGGCTGCAGCGCACTTTTCTGCGGCGTGTGTCAGGCCGTCATTAAAACTGATACCGAGCGGGACATTTACAACTACATCGAATCCCCTGCCTTCAAAAGCCAATCCATATTTTTCCCCTTCTTTAGCAGAGATTTCAACGCAAAGTCCGCATTTAATGCATTTTTCAGGTTCAAAGACTATGCAGTCATGTTGCAGTTGTTTGAACATTGTCTTTCGGTCATCTACCTGGTACCTTTTCCGGTCAATTTTATATTCGTCGGCGTAGATTCTCAGTTTACAGTTATCCTGTTTGCGGCAGTCACAATGCATACATCGAAGCGCTTCCCTTATGGCCTCATCCTTTGAAAACCCTTCTGCATATCCTCCGGCAGGAATGACCCGGCCTGATGTGGTTGATTCTTTGAGGTATTCGCCATATTCCGCTGGCAATAGCTTCTCAAACCTGGAATTAAACATCTTTGCAGGTTTTTCAAAATGCTTTTGCTGCAGGTAATGATGAACCGATTCGGCAGCTGTCTTGCCCTGGGCTACCGATCGAACCGCCATTTTATGCGGCCTGATTGCACTTCCGCAAATAAAAATACCCGGCACGGAGGAGCTCATATCTTTTTCATTCACCTGGTAGCCTGATTTTGCCACGGCTAAGGAGGTTTCCCATGTGGTTGTCAGTGGCTATATCGCCCGTGGCAACAATTACAGCATCATACACACTTTTTATTTGTGTATCAAATTGCTGTGCGGTAATAAGTGTATTGAAATGAAAGGTTGCTCCCATTGACCTGATGATTTCCACTTCCTGGTCAATGATGTTTTTGGGAAGATTCTCTTCGGGAATACTATAACGAAGCGTTCCACCGGGTTCCGGAGATTTATCATACACTGTGCATGAATAGCCGAGGTCCTGCAGATAATAAGCTGCAGCCAGGCCTGCAGGTCCGCTGCCAATTACGGCTACTTTTTTACGTGGTGCAGCCGGAATGTTATTCAGATTTGCGGCAGCCGACAAGGCTCTGGTGTCAGTTCCTGCTGCTGCTGAAAATCGTTTCAGGAGGCATACTGAAACGGCCTCGTCAATTTGTTTACGCCGGCAGGCTTTTTCGCAGGGGGCCGGGCAAATATACCCGAGTACATAGGGCAGGGCAATCTCTTCCTTCACAACAGCAAGTGCATCCGTGAACCGGCCTTCCCCAATCAGCCTGTTCATCAGCGGAATGTTCATCCCGGCAGGACAGGCAAGGCTGCATGGAGCCTCGCAATCACCTACATGGTCGCTGAAAAGCAATTCCAGTGCCTGCCTGCGTGCAACCATTACTTCAGGATCGCTGGCAGATATCTCCATTCCATTTGTCACCTTCACCGCGCAGGAGGGAACGAAGGCCTCTGTTTTATTATCCTTTACAAGGCATACCATGCATGAAGGATGATTCTCATATCCCTTCAGATTACACATGGAGGGTATAGTGACACCCGCCTTCCTTGCTGCTTCCAGGACGGTTGTGCCTTCGGGAACTTCTATTTCTATATGGTCTATCTTCAGTCGGATCATTTTATCGGGTAATTACAGCATTTACAGGACAAACCTCCCTGCAGATATCACATTTAATACATTTTTCATTGTCAACCTCATGAACTTCGTAGGGTTTTGCTTCAATTGCCTGGGAAGGACACCTCTGGGCACATTTGGTGCATCCTATACAATCTTCGGTTATGGCATAGGTTATCAGGTTCTTGCATTTTCCGGTAGGACAATGCCCGTTAATATGTGCCATATATTCCTCGCGGAAATAGCGTATGGTTGTCAGCACCGGATTTGGCGCTGATTTACCAAGGCCGCACATACTTCCGGATTTTGTGCTGTGTCCCAGTTCTTCGAGCAGGTCAATATCCGCCGGGCTTCCTTTTCCGGAGCAGATCTTATCCAGAATCTGCAGCATTCGTGTGGTGCCGATCCGGCAAAAAGTGCAACGGCCGCACGACTGGTTCTGTGTAAACGACAGGAAGTAACGGGCTATGTCAACCATGCAATCCGTATCATCGAGAACAATCAATCCTCCCGATCCCATCATGGCCCCGGCTTCTTTCAGTGAATTATAGTCAATCGGAATATCGGCCATGGACGCCGGTATGCAGCCTCCGGAGGGTCCGCCGATCTGAATAGCCTTGAATTTTTGTCCATCGGGAACACCTCCGCCGATTTCTTCAACAATTTTACGGATGGTAATACCCATTGGAACTTCAATTAATCCGCCGCGGTTTATTTTTCCTGCGAGGGCAAAAACCTTGGTGCCTTTGCTGTTGACGGTGCCAATTTTCTGAAATGCTTCATGGCCATGACGTATGATCCAGGACACAAGCGACAGGGTTTCCACATTGTTTATCAGGGTTGGCTTTCCCCATAAGCCTTTTTCAGCAGGGTAGGGCGGCCTCATGGTAGGCAATCCCCGTTTCCCTTCAATAGAGGCAATCAGGGCTGTTTCTTCTCCGCATACAAATGCGCCTGCTCCTTCAAATACGTTGATATCAAAAGCAAATGAACTATTCAGAATGCCGGTTCCCAATAATCCTTCCTCCTGGCACACCGCTATCGCTTCACGAATCCGTTTTACCGCAAGCGGATATTCGGCACGTATATAAAAAATACCTTCACTTGCTCCCGCAGCATAGGCGGCAATCATCATTCCCTCAATAATCCTGTACGGATAGGACTCCAGAAGCATCCTGTCCATAAAGGCACCCGGATCGCCTTCGTCGCCGTTGCAGATCATATACTTTGTATCTGATTGCGCATGCCTTACCAGTTTCCACTTTAATGCCGAAAGGAAACCTGCACCGCCCCTGCCTCTCAGTCCGCTGTTGCTGATGATGTCAATTACTTCGTCGGGACTTAGTTTATGCAGGCATTTTGTCAATGCGCTGAAACCTTCTTTGGACCTGTATTCATCCAGGTCACCGGGTTTTAATTCACCCCTGAATTCGGTGGCAATGCTTACCTGGGGTGAAAGAAACTGCGAAAACAGCGTATCCTGCTTTTCGGGGTTATAATAAATAAGCGACCGGGGAATTTCTTTATTTACCAGCGTGTCAAAAAAATTATAGATACCTGCTTTTGTCCTGTCTGCAAAATTCACCGGTTTGAAGTGGTGTTTAATGACCTCCCTTACCTCCTCGGGCTTGATCTTGGCATAAATGGCAGGTGGTTCCCCTGTTTTATGTATTTCAAGAATGGGTACCTGGTTGCAAATGCCTACACAACCTACCTGTTTTACCTGCACGTTGATGTTACTCTGCTCTAAAGCCTCCTCCAGCGCTGATTTCACAGCCTGGCTGCCGCTTGCTATGCAGCATGATCCCAGTCCGATTCGTACCTCTCCCTGTGAAACCTTTGTTTTAAGAGAAACTGACGATGAGGTGACCACAGAAAGGTGCCTCCGGTTTAGAAAGTCCTGAAGAATTTCATTTGCCTGTTCAGTTCCCACATGGCCATAAGTAACCTCATCAATCTGAACAACCGGGGCAAGAGTGCAGCATCCCAGGCAGGCAACCTTATCAATCGTAAATAAACGTTGTGAATCCGTATCCTCATCCTTTTCGAGATGCAGCGCCCGCTGAAAAGCTTCGTATACCAGCATGGATCCTTTAACATGACATGCCGTGCCTATACAAACCTTGATGATGTGCTTCCCGACAGGTTTTAACCTGAACTGGGAATAAAATGTGGCAATGCCATGAAGGGTACCCGCTGTTATATCAGAAATTTCACATACCCTTTTCAGAGCCTCTTCAGGAAGGTAACCGAACTCCTTCTGAATAGCCTGCAAAATAGGAATTACCTTGTCAGCGGAAGTCCCGATTTCTTCTAACCAGCCTGTCTACTTTATCTATCAGGTTATCCGTCATTTGCCAATGCAATAAAGGTTCGCTTCTCCCTTGATATAAATCCTTCCATTCGTAAATGCAGGAGTGCATGCCGAATACTCACCCAGTTTGGGCTCTCCGATCAATTTGAGTTCTTTATCGGCATTAAAAATGTGCATCACACCGGTAACATCGAGGATGTACACTTTCTTTTCAACGATCATGGGAGAAGAATATACGCTTTTACCCAGGTCCTTTTCCCAGTATTTCTCCCCTGTAACCGCATCGTAACATACCACCGTTCCATAACTCGTTGAAAGAAACAGGTATTTATCGTTAGCAACCGGACTGGGAATATCCGACAGATATTCATTATTTTCCCACAAAATGGTGGGTTGTTCACCCAGTTTGATTGCACTAAGTTTGGAATAATCGTTCACAGCAAAAACAATCCCGTTCGCATAGGCGAGCGAAGGGCCAACCTCCCCGGATATACAGTCGATTTTCCATAATTCCTTCCCGTTGGCCGGATTATAGGCTGCCACATAGGGTTCCGAGGCAGTAATAATTTCAGTCCTTTTACCTGTATTTACCACAATCGGCGATGACCAGGATACCTTAACGGGACGATCCGTGCTCCAAACTGTCTTTCCGGTTTTTGCCGACAGGGCCATTACCTTTGGAGAACTGGTCTGATCATATTGAATAAGAATATTTTCCTTATACAGCATAAGTGAGGAGGAGTGGCCATAATGATTATTGGGAAGTCCAAGATCTCTTTCCCAGATCTTTTTGCCGTTCATGTCGATGGCTGCAACATCCCCGGTAGGAAAAATAACATATACACCTATACCATCTGTAACGGACAGTTGGTGCAGCCAACCCGGTTTCTTCCGAAACCCTCGGCTTTTTAGTGGTTGTTCCAATTTTTACGGTCCAGAGAATTTTGCCGGTATTCCGGTCAAAGCAATAAACCTCCTGTTTGCTGGCATTGGCGCCGGTAACAAATATCCTGTCACCCCAAATAACAGGTGAGTTTTGACCAGGCAGGGGAAGGGCGGTTTTCCATACTACATTCTGTCCTGAAATCCCATCCCAGCTTACAGGTATATTGCTTTTTGAAGCAAGCCCGGCATTCCCCCTGAAATTTGGGAAGTTGTCAGTAGAAGCAATTACGGCAGGTGCGGTAGCGGTATCCTGAATCACTGCGCTGTCGGAGATTATTCCCGGGGTTTCGGTTACACTATCCGTCTGGTTTATGACGGGCTGATCTTCGGTAACGGCAACTTCTCCTTTGCTCAGCTTGTTAAATTGAACGGCCATGTCATTGGAAGCCAGAATGGCAAAAACCACGGCTATCAATAAAATGGAACTTCCCCCGATTACAATCCACTTTCGTGCTTTCCGGCGTTGGAGCATGCTTTCATCATCGGGTGCTGAGGATATGACCGGATTGATTTTCCTGCGATATTCAACCACCTGCAAAGAAATAACCATGATCGCAATGAGAGCCAGCAACAGGTAGCCCCCGGTGCGAATCTGCCACTGACTGGTAAAATAGGCCTTACGGGACAGCAGGTCAAGGGTTCGGATATCCTTCCTCAAAACTGAATCTGCCGGATTAGCATATAGCCTTTCCACCAGGGAGTTAATTACAGTCATGTTAACCGGATCAGATTTTTTTACCTGAATGTAATTGGCCACCAGCAAAACACATATGAGCAGCGCAAAAACTCCTGCAACAAGAGCGATCCGGTTCCACAACCGTTCACTTCCCCATTGGCTATTTTTGACTTCTGTAGGCATTATTTGTATTTACGATTTACAATGTATGATTTACGATTTACGATTTACGATTGTGTCGCGCTCCGCGCAATAATTCATCATTCATTATTCGTAATTCATCATTCATTTTCTACCAATATTCAATCCCAATTATCATTCAAATTCATCTTCTTACACTCCTCGTCATCTTAATCACTAGTCACCTAATCACCTTTTCTTCACCGGGCAATACTCCAGACATCTTGCACAACTCAGACAATTTCCCTTATTAGCGAGGTATTCATTCCGGTATCTGAAGATTGTCAGTCTGGCCAGGGTTAATCCGAATACCAGGCCAATAAAACCACCCATAATCCAGCTGCCCGTATAAAATCTTTTTACAATGGCGGCAGCTTCTTTGTACAAATTTTCAACCATCTGACCTGAAGATCTGAAAGTTGTGACTTCCGTAGGAATGACAGCTGTCTCCCCTTTGCTTTCAAGGGTCATCATTTCCTGCGCAAGTCTGACTTTGAAATTCACATGGGCAAAATCCTCATGATATTTCGATACCGTCCATCCACACAGGACAACTAATACCGGGGTGACAAAACAATAGATTATAAGTTTTTTCACAAGTTCCCGGTTGTCGTTTTTTACTCCAAGACCCGTGGGTTTATCAATGGCATCGTAGGGACAGACATTTTCACACAATCTGCAGTTAATGCAGGTGCCGGGTGCAATAGACAAATGCCTGCGTGAAACACGGCTGACCAGGTTAAGAAGCACACCATAGGGACAAAGAAACCGGCAATAGGGACGGGCAATAAAAACGCCGGCCAGCAACAGGGTCCCGCCTATTGTAAACATCAGCCAGGTGGCATTATGCCTGAAAAATCCAACAAACGGATCGTAGCGGCAGACAATAAAGTCGGTTCCGGTTGCAGCAAACAACACAGCCAAACCCAGGTAGAGAAACGGGATTAAACCCAGGAGGTACCTGATCCAGGGTTTCAGGCTGACCGGACGAAAGGCAAACAAATCCTGTAAGGCACCGAGCGGACAAACCCCGGCACAGAATGTACGGCCAAAAAACAGGGTAAACCCAAGCGGGATAATAAAAAAGGCCACCGCGGTAAAGTGAATGTTGTATTGCGGGTTAAATAAAGCCAGGGCGATATTTTGCACAGAGCCTACCGGACAAATACAACCTTTTCGATAAAATCCAAAGTAAAGCAGGGAAAACACCGAAAGCCAGAATACAGCCTTTCGCGATCTTTTTTTCAGAACAAGCCAGGTTATAAGCGACATACACCCTATGAATACAAAAAGGTCAATGTATTCGAACACTATTGGTTGTACCTTGGTAACCTGTGTGGCCGGGACCTTATACCCGCTTTCAAATTCAGGTTTTGGAAACCTCTGAATAGCGAGCACATTAAAGGTCAGCAGTGAAATAACCATCATCAGCGTGAAAAATTGGGTTTTACGCTTCATGGTTATTGTTTAATAGTTAGGTGATTGAATTATTCATAAATCTCAAATTTCCTGGTTTACCCTTCAAAACCTTTCAACAGGTAAGGGGTTTTGTGATCAACCCTGCTGAAGGCTTCTGCCGGGCATGTCCTGGCTATGGAGCACTGGTTACAGTTCACGCAAAGCTTTTGCTGTATCTGAAGCTGCAGCGAACCATTGCCAAATGATCCACAGCCCTTCACACATTTACCGCAACCATTGCACAGCTCTTCCACAATTTTATATTCGAAATAAGGCTCTTCCACATAAGTTCTTACAATGGCACCGGTAGGGCAAAGCCTGTTTTCAGCTGCTGTATTCAGGTCTTTGGTACCCTGATGCAGGTAGCCGCTGCATAAATCACAATACCCGCACATATCCGTAACATGCACGCACTTTACGGCAGATGTCTGCAATACACAGGATTTTGCACAATTTCCGCATTGTACGCACTTCGAAGGGTCGAGCTGCCATATGGTTTCGCCTGAAACTGACCGGGTGGTGAGACCAATGGCAATGGCTCCCAATCCGGCTCCAATGCCCAGCCTGATGCTGGTATTGATAAAGTCCCTTCTTTTGATTTTTTTATCCTCGTCCATATTCGTACTCTTATATTAGATTTTAAAGGATGAAGCAAAGGGTAAAAACAGTGTCGTTGAACTCTGCGTTCTCATTAAAGCAAAGCGTCTCAAAATAAAACTTTGCGAACTTTGCGTATTCCTCCGTGACCTCTGCGTTAAAATTTTTACATACTCCATGTAAAGTCAAAAACTCCATAAACTTCTCTCCCTTTAGATATCTTTTTTCCTAAAAACATTGATCAGGTTATAGCAATCCAAAACGTAAATACTGCCATCCGTTCCGGTTGCAATGTCCTTTACCAGGTTGATTTTGCCCAGCTGAAAATCAGTATTGCCTTTAAAACTGCCTGCACCGCCTACCAGGCAAAGGAAACTACCGGTTGGATCAAACACTTTTATCTTGTCAATACCTTTTTCATAAGTTACAAAACTGCCGTCAGGCAATAAAGCCATGTGTGCGGGATTGCAGCAACCGGTAAAGCCATCGTTGTCAGAGGATGCCTTTCCCCATGCCGATTGCATGTGTCCCGTCAGGGTGAAATTCTCTATGCTCAGTCTTCCGGGATTAACCGCCCATAAATCGTTAAAAGCGCCAAAAGCAATATCGAAATAATGACTGGGGATAATAAATCCGGGTGAATTGGTCAGGCTGTCTTTTTTGCCAATTTCCTGTACAAATATCCCTTCCGTGGTATACTTCAAAATCCTCTTGCTGATGGCATCTGCGGCATAAATAGTATTGCCGTTAACGGCAATGGAGGTGATAATTCCTGAAGTGTTAGAGGATTTCCAACGGGATATCCGTTTGCCAAAACTTTTATAATGAGCTATACTGTTACCCATCCCAAGATACAGATCATTGCCATTCAGGGTAATACAGCTGGCCGCTGAATCGATGCTAAAACGATTTGTTCTTCTGCCGGTGGTATCAAAAACAGCCACCAGCCTGTTGCCGCACACAAATATCGCCTGGTTTTCGTCCAGGGCAATGCCTGACAGGTCTTTCAGCCCTGTTTCGATGATTTTCACCCGGGTATATCCGATTAGTGAAGAATCAATTTTTTTAAGCACTGTGTAATCATCTCCGCAACAGGAGGCTTCGGTCGGTATGGCAGATTTACGGAACAGGTCACGGCCAATCAGAAAAACTGCCAGAAGAAGCAAGACTACCGAGGATCCGATGATTATTTTCTGCTTCATAATAGTCCTAATTAGCTTTAAGATCAATACAGACCATTTGCTTTGAGTCGCGCATTACCAGCATGCCGTCAGCAATTGCCAGCGGGCCCCAGGCATCCTGTCCTTCTTCAATAATTTTAGCCTTGTCAAGAACTTCAAATTTGGACGTACTGTATTTGGCAATGGTTAGTTCCCCATCGTCACTCAAAATAAAGAACTTATTGTCCGCAATAATATAAGGTCCAAGGCCATAGCGCTCTGTGGTATTACTTGTCCATAAAATATTCTTAAAATTATCGGGTGAACAGCATATAAACTGATTACGCGAGGTGCCGGCGTCTTTACTCTGAATATTATATACAAATCCATTCCTGTAAATCGGAGTTTGTTGTTCAGAGGACATGCCCTGGGATGGCTTAAATGCCTGCAGTTTTTGCACCGAATAAGAGTCACCCGATCTGTTTATCTGAAACAGGGCAGCGCCTGCGCCATATCCGGCGGTGACAAATATCCTGTTTCCACCGGCATACAGGGGAGAGGGGGCAATAACCGACGGATTGAAATCCCTGGTCTTCCATAAAAGCCGTCCTTTGTCATTCTCTTCGGCCGAAATTCCGCAAAGGCCGCCCAGTGCATTATACACGTACATTTTTTTTCCTGCAATTGTCATGGGAACGACAGAGGAATGTGACATTTTCAGGCTGTCGGAATTGGGCGTCTGCCATACAACCTTTCCGGTGGCACAATCTACTCCCATCAATATTGCCCTGCCTCCGGAAGCAATTACCGCAATATTGTTGTCAATAACCGGGCACTGTCCTGTATACCAGAGAGGTTCGGTTGTTTTAAATTTCCGCACAAGGTCAATGCCCCAGATCAGATCTCCGGTAATGGCGTCACAACACATCACCTGGCAACGGGGACCTATCGTAACCACATATTTATCATTTACTGCAGGAATGGTGCGTGACATACCATGGTTTCTTTTTATATCCACCGAATACCAGCGACGCCAGAGCTCAGTACCATCCACAAGTGAATAGCAGTGAAGCAGATCAGTTTTCTTTCGTTCATCATAATCGAGTACGTAAACCCTGCCGTTATAAATGGCTGCAGCCGCATGTCCCTCACCCATAGCCTTTTTCCACAATATTTTCGGACCGGTTGCCGGCCAGTGATCAATGAGCCTGGTATTTTCCTTGCTGATGTTATCAAATTCCTTTCCCCTGAAATTAGGCCACTTTCCAGTAAGAGTGGATTCAAAAGCCGATACATAGGAAGTGAACTTTTCTCCAATAATCACAGTGTCACTTGAAGAAGCAGCGTTTGCAGGCCGGTTGTCAAGTCCGGGAACCGCTTCCTGAAGATTTTTGACAGGGTTGTGAAACAGCCAATAAATTAACACGCAGCAACCAATAAAAATGGCCAGGACAAAAGATATTTGTTCTACTCTTGATTTCATTGATTACTGCATCTGGATCATTGGACAACTTTAACACAGAGTAACCGGCTTTGATCCCGGATCAGCAGCCTCCCATCGATAAGCGCTATAGGAGCCCAGTTTTGAGTGGAACCTCCAACCCGTGATGCCATAGGATCATCACCGGTTCCTCCTTCTTTCAGCAAACCTGCCGATGCAATCATTTTGAAGGCCGAAGGATCCGGCTCAATAAGGTACAAATTATTGCTGCCATCTGTGCTGAGAAGCAAACCATCCGCGATAATCATGCCTCCCTTGTCAAAGGCAGGGGACTTCCCGGTTTTCCATTTAATCTGGCCGTCAATACTCATACACACCAGGCCGTCTTTTCTTTCGTTTGTAGTATACTGGGCATAAAAAAATCCGTTATATAAAACCGGAGGTTGCGTATGGGCTCCAAAATCCGCATTTTTATAAAGTTCTGTAACGCCATACGTGCCGTCCGCTTTCTTTTCAACTTTTATCATGGCAGCACCGGCTTCGTATCCGCCTGTTATAAGCATCCGTCCATCACCGGCATCAATTGCCCCGGGAACAGGAATACGGCATTGCCAGTTCGCATATTCCCACAGGATTTTCCCTGTACGCGGATCAATTCCAACGACCTTTCCACCGCTGCCGGCTCTTCCATAGCCACCACCGGCTGAAGCGGTTATCATAACAACATGATCCTCTCCGCTGACTTTTACAATTTCCGGGGTGACATAACCAACAGCACCAAGGGAAGGGGTGGACCATTTGACTTTACCCGTAAGCTTTTCGTATGCCACAACGCCAGCCTGAGGTGCCTGCGAAGCCAATATGAGCAAATCGCCGTAAACCAGGGGACACTGTGTAATTGCCCATTTCGGAATTTCTTCACCACCGAAATCCTTCCAGACGTTTTTGTTCCAGACGGGCTTATGCGTATTGATGTCAATGCAGTACAAGTCACCGTAAGGGCCGCAGGTATAAATATAATTGCCGTCCAGAACCGGTACGCTTCGGGATCCCGGAAACATTACCGATCCGGGGGCGTTATACGCGAAATTCCAGAGTTCTTTGCCGGTTGAAAGGTCGAAACACTTTAGCATATCGCCAACCTGGTCATCCCTGTCGAGCAAATATACCTTGCCGTCCCTGCCCACAGGTCCGCCATAACCGATACCCAGACTAGCCGTCCATAGAACTTCAGGCCCTTTCTCAGGCCAGGTACGTAAAATACCCTTCTGCGGCGAAGTACTGTTTCTGCCGGGTCCCAGATACTGCGGCCAGTCTTGTGCATTGATGCTGGCCAGGCAGGCTAAAAAGACAATCACCGAAGAATACAAACGACTATGTTTCATTTTAAATACTCCTTTCTATTTGTTGATTTGATTGGATTATGCTTTATTTTGCCTTTATATCATAGGCCATCAAGGCATTACTGTGCCTTAAATAAAGAACTCCGTTATGGATTACCGGATGCGCCCAGAATGGTCCGGAGCTGCCCAGGCTAACCTTAAAACTACTCACCAGATCAAACTTTTCAGGAGTGGCTTTTACCAGGCCTACGTTTCCATTCTTTTCATCGTAGATATAAAGCATGCCTTCGGCAGCTATAATAGAGCCCTTGCAATTCCAGCGCTGTTCCCACTTTTTCTCCCCGGTATTCCAATCAATGCAGCACCAGTTGCCATTGCCGTTATTCACCCAGTTTGATCCGTAGATATACCCGTTAATCAGGACCACACCGCCATGGTGATCATCCAATACCTGATCGGTCCAGGCTACTTTCGCGCTTTTTCCGTCTTCAGCCATTTTTACCATCATTCCACCGGTATCGTAACCCCCGGTTACATATACCATACCATCTTTGTAAAGGGGCGTTGTACATTTAATAAGTTCCCATTTTCTCATATCAGCATCAGTTGATTGTGAATGAGGAACTTTCCATAGAATATCGCCATTTGAAGCATCCACTGCGAAAACATTTCCCATGGATACATTTATGATCATTTTCCTGCCTGCATAACTGATAAGGATGGGCGATACATAGCCAGGCTTGTCATTAAGACTTGCAGATTTCCAAATAGGTTCACCGGTTGATTTTTTAAGGGCTATGGTCATAGTCTCAGGTCCGCCTGGTGTAAAATACAGCTTGTCCCCGTCAATAAGCAATGCTTCGGCAATTCCCCAGTCCCCGTAGGTTCCCTTGTTCAGTTCGCTGGCCTTATATGTCCACAAAATCTTTCCGGTGGTCCCGTCAATACAGGCAAGATCACCATATCCACTGCAGGTATATACCATGTTTCCTTCTACCGTGGGTGTTGCCCTGCTTTCCGGATAGGATTCATTCCACGCCCGGCCCATAACGGTTTGCCAGAGCAGGGTGCCATTCATGTCCAGTGCATAAAGGATATCGTTTGCATCTTTCGTTCCGGTTATATAGATTGTATTTTTTCCAAAAGAAGTTGAGGAGTAACCCTTGGTAAGCAATAAATTGGACCAGAGCAGGGTTGGACCGGCAGCAGGCCAGGATTGAAGAAGACCGGTTTCTGCTGAAACCCCGGTCCGGTTTTCCTCACGCCATTCACTTATGTCCTGCGCCCTGATAACTCCGGAAATACATACGAATAAAATGAGAGACAAAGTCTTAAATTTCATAGGATACTGGTTTATGTGATTTAAAAGGCAAATATGTTAATTTAACCGCAAGAAAGTATAAAACATGCGCGAAAAGGAAAAAATAAGAAATAATCACGAAAATGAGTATAGCGACCCTGGCCGGAATATGCGTTCTTTTTTTACTATGCCAAAAGAAGGCATTTTCAGTAAACCCGCATAACAAAAATCAAACAAATTCTTACGCATAACAAATAATACAAAATACATCCTCAATTTTACCGGCCTGTACACACCGGTATTCTAATCAGCCTTGCTGTCGGCCTCTTTATTCTTCAGCTTCTTAACATAATAGGTTGAGATAAAGATGGAGATGATGGCAAAAAGAAGGAATGCCAGTATTCTATATACTAATTCGATTTTAGCCAGATCACCCAGGACCAGATGGAATGCCGATGCCAGCAGATTGGCCATTGCCATCCACCGGTACTTGAAATTATTCAGGATTATACTTAATCCGAAATAGATTCCGGCAATCAAAAGCCAGGAGACTGTTATGTATTGTCCCGGTATCCCCTTATAGGTTGCATACAACAAGGAAAAGAACAGGGTAATCAGGTAAATATTCCGTATAAAATCGGTTTTGATATTCAACCGCTTTTTCTGCCAGTTAATGATCCGGGCTGAAAGAAGAGCTACAACCGGTATCGCGAAATTAACAGTCTGCAAGGTGCCAGAGGTATTATAATAATACAGGGCAAGGATTACCAGCAGGAATGTATTCATGAGGGTAATAATATGTGATCTGTACCAGAGCGCTAACGTCAGTACCAGGAAACTCTGTATAACCAGCAATAAAAATGAATCAGGGAAGTGATAGGTGCCAAAAACAGCGACACTGATGGCAACAAATCCGAACAGGGCAAATAGGGCCGGTGTGTATTTCCAGGGTGAATAGAACTTAAGAATAACAGAATAGGCAATGCAGTAAACTGAAATAGCCAGGAAAAATGAAACAAACGCTTGCGGAAAATGCAGGATTATGAGCACAAGCATTAAAATGGAATAGGTAAATCCTGCAAACAGGATGATGCCAAGTATTGAGTTTTCTGGAAAATCCGGATTGGGTTTCCGGAATACCACAAGTGAATACATGGCAGTAATAATAGAAAGATAAATAAAAGCATAATGATAGGTAAGATCCTGCGGTGTTTTAACAAGGGATACCGGGTTTTTCAGAAGCCAGATCAGGTAAATGAACAGACTTACAAACAAGACATAAATCAGATTTTTCCACCAGTTATATTGCCAGAAAGAATAGAGTGCCAACCCGGTAGTAATGATTGAGATCAGAAAGAAGGCATGTACCTGGTAACAGACGAAAGCCGTAAACAGGGCCATGGTAAAAGCCAGGCCGGCCAATACCCTCATTTTTCTTCTGAGCGCATAGAATAACTGCACACCAACCACTAACAGCAGCAAAGCAGTTGCGACCGCCTGGTTTGTAAGCAGGGGTTTGGAATTAAAATAGTGCAGTCTCAAAAGGATATAGTATAGAATTATGAACCCGAAAAGGCCCAGTGTATAGGATAAATAAGTATAACTTTTGCGGAAGTACCAGGATACTGCGAAGACAATGGCCGCACTGGTTATACCAACTCCCATGGCCATCAAAGGTTTGCCGGCATTGTTAAAATATTCCCAAAGGAAAGCGATCGCAAAAAACAATACAATATTTCCCAGCCATGCCAAACCAAATTCACCCAGTTTATTTTCAAATGGGGCATTAAACGAGAAATCTATATTCATAAATCCCAGATCGTCCGCGGTTTGTCCTTCAGCACTGACGGGCCTGGTTTGCTGAGGATTTGTTTTGTTCGACTCCAAAAGCACAATCCGGTTTTCCAGAGAAACCAAACGCCTTAAGATTTCCTGTAAATCATCCTTCCTCGAATCATCTGCGTTCATAATAAGGTCCTCCCTATGTTAAATAATTAAAGATTGAGTCTATACCACAAAAAGCCATTTTTTTTGATATGCCACAAAGTCACAAAGGCACCAAGTTCATTATTTATTTCATATCCAAGGCATTAATAAACCCAAACTTTGTGTCTTTGTGCCTTAGTGGCTAAGACCTGCCATCAGGATACCTGGATTTCATGTTCTTCTTCTTTCTTTTTCCAGGGTGGCAACAACCATAAAAGAAAGGATAAAATAATAAACGGAACAATTACCCACACTGCAGCCATTAGATATCCTTCTGAGCCAATAAGGCCTATTTTAAAAGTGGTATATCCGTAGAAACTCTTCGAAAACAATTGCCCTCCGATAACCACATTCCACCGCATGAAAAATATCCCGACCAGGATCATTACAGATATTACCAGGTAAACAATTTTCCTCACCTGTTCTTTTGGTTTGTAAAACTGAAATGTTCCCAGGGTAAGCAATGGCAAAATTGTTCCAATCAACCCCTGCATAATGAACAGGGTGAAAAAGAATTTTCCCATCACCAGCTGATGTAACGCTTCGAACGATTCTTCCGCTTCATAGATCCGGTGAATCTGATCCAGTCCTTCAAGCACAAAATCAACTATAAGAATATAAAACAGGTATTTTGCGATCATATCCAGGCATTCCATGTCAAGGACTTTTTTTCGAATCCGGGTTAGCAGGATATAAATAAACATAACCAATGCTATACCCGAAACCATGGCCGAGAATAGAAAAATTACCGGCATCAGAACGGTTGACCACCACGGATTTGCTTTTATGGATCCAAAAATGAAACCAACATATCCATGGAGCAAAAAGGCAGAAGGCACACCAATTACAGTAATTATATATCCGATCTTGTTATCAAGAGCAACGGATTTTGGCGAGATATCAGTTGTCCAGAGCGAGAAAGCCCTATACAGAAACCGTTTGAATCCTTTTGATTCACCCGCCCACACTATCATATCACGGCGATAATCAAACCAGATCTCCAGTAACAATACAACCATCAGGTACCACAAATAAACAAAACCAAAAATAGCCATGGCAGAGCTTATATGCGGGGTAATCATTATTTCGTATGCTCTGAAGGGCTTGCCCAGATGGCTGACCAGCGGCATGGTAGCTACCATCAGAAATGAAAGGGCGGTAAGCAGGGCTATACCATACGTTGGTTTAAGAACGTGCACTTTAAAAATGCGTTCAAGGGAGGCAAGAATAAAGGCACCTGCAACCAATCCGGTAATATAGGGATAAAGAACAATGAGGATACTCCAGTTAAGTTCAATTTCATTGGGATAAATATATCCATCCACTTTTGAAAGAACTTCGTACAGATGTTGAAGATGATGTACCATATTATCTTACCTCCGGGCTTAAAGCATTATAGAATAATTTGGAACCTGTATTTAAATTGGGTTTAATAACCATGCAGGTATGATTTTTCAGGAAATAATTCAGTTTGCTTTCGGGATCATTCAAATCGCCAAAAATTCTTGCCTCTGTGGGACATATTTCGAAACATGCCGGTTGAAGACCTTTTTCCAGGCGGTGAATGCAAAGAGTACATTTTTCTGCAGTTCCTTTTTCCGGATTGACAAACCTGCATCCATAGGGACAGGCCTGAACGCAATACCTGCATCCAATGCAATAATTCTCATCAACCAAGACTATACCTTCGGGAGTTTCAAAGGTTGCACCAACCGGACAAACCTGCGTACAGGGCGATTTGGCACAATGATTGCACATTTTTGGAACAAAAAATGATTTGAATATTTCTTCATCCGGGACTTTTTGATGAAACCCGTCAATTCCGCCATTCGGCGATTCAACCAGAATCGAGCCGTCGTTTTTGATCGTGTATTGTTCAACCCACGAACGGAAATAAAATGGTTCCATCGGTACATTGTTTTCAAGTTTGCAGGCCATGGCGCATTTCCCGCAGCCGATGCATTTATTGATATCGATCCCGATCCCATACCATTTCCCTTTCTTCTTCGCAGGTTCAGCCGCGAACAGGAACCCGTCAATCGGGTTCAGCGCGGAAGCAACCACTACACCTCCGGCAATTATGGCGCCGGTTTTGAAGAAATCTCTTCTGGATATATCCGGTTTGCTCTTTTTCATGGCTGATGCGGATTATGACATAAAACACACTTTTTTTCCGTATTGGTCTTTTTGCTCATCAGATTATGCTCCATAACATTTACCTGCTTGACCATCGTATTGTTGATGGTATCAAATAGTATTTTAATCCGTGCTGCATTAATCTCATGGCAAATTGCACAATCTTTTCTTTCGCCTGGTTTTGTAAGAATGAGGGAATCAGGGATCTGCTTACCTGCAAACCCGCCCGCATAAAGTGCATGCTTTAAGCCCGGGCCATGACAGACTTCACAATTTAGCTGGGCATGAAATCCTTCCGCTTTTATCAGATGTATTGAATCATGACAGTTTACACAGTTAACTGCGCCGGCATAACGGACTGGTTTTATTGAATTCTCATGAATTGATAATTCCCGGTAATGTCCCAACTTACCGAATGAGGCTGGTTTTAAGATATGTTGCACAATCAGGAACAGTATTATAAATACCACAAATACCAGGATAAGGCGTTTTATATGCTGCGGCATTGCGAAAGGGATTTAATTATGATAGTTAAAACTATTTAATTATCAGGGAATTAAAAAGGAAGTGGAGTATGAATAATCCCACAATAAATTGGAAAATGCCTTTTATTTTGATGGAATTTGAGTAGTAACAGAATGGTATGGACCCGATCTGTCTGAAACTGTCTTGCAGCAATCCATAATTGCGATATAAAAATCCTAATAATCAAATTTTGAGTCTACTACAAAAAGCCATTTTTTTTAATATGCCACAAAGTCACGAGGCAAGTGGACTCAACTTTGATCGTCGAAAATCTCTAAAACTTTTGCTAAATTTTATAACGTCGGGTTTATTTATTATTACGAATTTTATATTGAAATTAAACTATTAAGGAAAAAATAATATGAGCACAATTGAATTCCCTGCCCAAACGAAGGGTTATCTGATTCGCTGGGGTGCATTCTATGACACCGTAGTAAACCTTCTAACCCTTGGGCAAACTAAACGTCTGCGGACGATGACGATTGATCAGGCTATGCTAAAGCCTGGTGATAGACTTCTTGATGTTGGATGCGGCACGGGGGGCGTGACCATTCCGGCCAAAAAGCGCATCGGGCAAAACGGGCCTGTATCGGGTATTGATCCGTCCCCGGAGATGATTGCAGTTGCCCGCAGAAAAGCTCAAAGAGCCAGGGTGGATATCGATTTCCGTATTGGGGTAATTGAATCCCTTCCATATGCAGATGGGTCATTCGATGTGGTTACCTCCAGCCTGATGATGCATCATCTGCCATACGATGTTCAGCAGAAGGGGCTTGCCGAGATTTACCGGGTGCTGAGGCCGGGAGGAAGAATATTGATTGCTGATGCAATGAAACAAAACAGTTTTTTCTTGAAACCGCTATTTAATCTGGTGGCCCGGCATCATGGGCTGAAATTTGGCGTTGAAGATTTACCGTCCACGCTGAAATCAGCCGGTTTTACTGATGCAATCAAGCTGGAAAAACACTTTGCTTTTATTGGTTTTGTTCGGGCTGTAAAACCAGCCGATTGATTTTGCGAGTTATTCCTGTTTACTGACAATCGTAATCAAATGGGCAAAATTGAAGATCTCGTTGAATTCATTTTCTCGGTATCCCCGGGTATTCGATATGTTGCCGTGTATACCGATGGCAAATTAGTCTCTTCCTCCCGGCAGGAATTGACGAATCCCAGCAGTTCAGAGTCCGACAAATATGAAGAGCTGATTGTTAACCCGACTTTATTAACCCTAGTAACACAACGTGGCAACATCGATTGCGGGGGGGCGGAATTTGTGCTTATCCGGTATGGGAATTTCTTTGAATTTGTTAAACCGGTTAGGAACGGACATATTTCTGTTGGCATTCAATCAGATACAGATCCGCTTAAGATTATTCCTTTAATTGAGGATGGTTTGAAAAGTTTTAACCTGTTAGTGTAATTTATCCGGGACCGGAAACGGCACGCCTCTTGATATTGCAGTAAAAAAATTAAAACAGGACCTTCAATAACTGACAGATCCTGTTTTAGAGAATTGCCCTGATTGAGCTGAAGAAGAAATTATTGCTACAGGCTATTCCTTTTCCATAAGAAGAATGCTATGCTCAGTATAATCAGGCTTATTATTCTGATTACCCAGAGAAAAAAAACTTCCAGCTTATTCTTTCGGCTCATTGTGAGAGGTTTTAGCTATTTGCATCTTTTTAGAATCTGAAATTAATTCCTATTTGTGCAAAAAAAGGAACCATAGGTTTGGTTTCGAAATCCTGGGTGATCACTTTGCCGGCCTTCAGATATATATCCTGCTGCTTAAAGGAAAACCCGGTCTGTACCCCATAGTAGAAGTTACCGCCTGAAGGCGGACTATACCAGCCGTCTGTAACCTCAGGAAAAACGTCCCGGTAGGTTTGTGAATGCTTTAAATTTGTAACAATGGCCTTATCAAAGCCAACCTCGCCTGCAATGAACCACTTCGGTTTGTAATAGCCGATCACACCGGAAAAATCGCTTCCGAAATTTTTCATTCTTACCAGATCGTTTTCATAACGTCTGTATACTCCATAAATATTTGCACTGAACTGAAAATTCATTATTTCAAGCAACCTGACTTTTCCTCCGATCTTCGACTTAAAATCATCGGTAATATTCTTCCCTGAGGGGAAAGAGTATTCCAGATTCAGCACGGCAGGCACTGCTGAACCGATCTGATAGCCATAGCCGGCTCCATAAACTAATGCATAGTCATATTCAGCATTTATATTGATTATATGTTTGTCCTCTTTTTTAAGGCTCTTCCAGTTGATGGTTTGCGTGAAGCCATTACTGCTGACAACAATACCGGTAAGTACTGTAATCGCTGCTTTTATAATAGTTTTCATATCTTTTTTTTTAAAAAATTCATAATTCATAATTCATCATTCATAATTCATAATTCATCATTCATTGTTCATTGAATTCAGGTATTCAATCATCACCGGGTAGGCATTTTCCCATCCGGTATCAAAAGTGAGCATATCGTGTCCTGCTCCCTTGACCTCAAAAAGCTGTACATTCGGATAGGCGGAAGATACTCTCTGAGCCCATTCGGGGCCATATGCCCTGTTATTTTCGCTGTACATGAACAGGATCTTTGTGGAATACTGATGAAGATTGTTAGTCAAGTCAGGTTCTTCTTCCTCGCCTTTTTCAAATAAGGATCGGTTGCAAATGGCGCCACTTCTCCAGAAGGGTATTGGTGCTTCATTCCCTGTGGGATTATCTTTATCGCTTTCAGTAAAAGCAAGCAAACCATATTTATAATCGAGGATTTCCTGCTGTGTCTCCCTGCCTGTGATGAATTGATCCATATAGGTAATGTCATTCATCAGTTCACTCATTATCTCGGCTTCCCTGGAACGGTGTACGTAATCTGCAACATCCTGCCAGACAAGACCTCCTGGTTCGCCAAGTATTAACCCGCTGATTGCTTCCGGGTACTCATTTACATAGGCAGTGGCCAGCATTGCGCCCCATGAATGGCCCAGCAGAAATATTTTCTGGGAAGGAGATGTCCGGTAATGATCTATAATTCCTCCAAGCTCATCAATCATAACCTGTATGGAATAGGATGATTTGGGAAACCGCTGAGATAGGCCCGAGCCCCTCTGGTCATAGAAAACCACTCTGTATCCCTGGTTAGCGAATTCTTTGCATTTTAGTAAACTCCTGTAATCTGATCCGGGTCCGCCATGCAAAACAACAATAAGTGCACTGTCGGCAGGCCCGAAAGCTTCTGAGTGAAGCCTTGCCCCGTTTGCTGTTATAGAAGGAAGACCCGGATCCTGGTCAACAGTTTTTGGAACCAGGTTCCCCTCATCTTTCATGTAGACTTCTTTTTCACAACCCATGAATGGTATTGTAGAAATGATGACAGCGGCCATCGTCACTAATTTACGGTTCAACTTTTTCATATTGTTTTATTTTATTTGTTTTAAATTGAAATTCCTGTGTAAAAGTAGAGGGGCCAGATGTGTCAATCGACTTTGCGTGCAAGGCAGTCCCATTCACATGTACTGCCTTACAAGACAGTACATGTAATTAATTGTAATTCAGTAAGAAAGAAGGATTAAAATATTGGGTGGTCACCCGTCACTATTCACCATTCACTATTCACCATTCACTCTTTTCATGAATTCAGAAGGAGTTTGATTGGTAAATTTTTTAAAGCAGTTGTTGAAAGCTGATTTGGAATTAAACCCGCACTCAAATGCCAGGGCCATAATAGTAAGCTTCCTTTTCTTCGGATCAGTTACCATTCGCTTGAATTCATCAATGCGGTAATAATTCACATAATCATAGAAGTTTTTGTTTTCCCTGTCATTGATAACCTGGGAAAGGTAATTTGAATGTACCCCAAAATTCTCACCAAGCTTTGATAAAGATAATTCACTGTTGAGATAGGGTTTTTCAGCAACCATATATTCATTTAATTTTTTGTGCAATTGTTCAGCATCCGGATCCTTTAGACCAGATTTTGCATATTTTTCAACGTCCTTTCTTTCAGGAAGTATAGACGGAGTAGTATCAGGAATTTTTTGGGCACGAATATCATGGGTAGTAAAAACAGTAGTTTGTTTCAATCCGAAGAAACCAAGAAAACACACAAACATTACTGCGGCCGACATAATATATATGTCAGAATTTACCTTATCGGGATTTAAAAAATCGGGAGGAAACCAGTTTACAAATATTACTACAGCCCAGATAAAGCTTATTCCTGCAATCAGGTACTGAAGCCAGTTCAGATTGATCTTATCGAGAGTTGAGAACTGTTCCCTTATATTTCTCCGATGCCTGAATAATAGTATTTGAGAAAGTGCAACATAGATTATACCAGAAAGGATTATCAGGATTAATTTTATAAAGTTGAATACCTCATACCCTGCTCCTCCTGAATTCACTATGGCGATTTTTTCGTTTCCCGGCAGTATGAAAAAATGAATCAGGTATACATACATTAAGATTGGAGCGGCAAAATGGATATACCTGAATATTTTCATTCGGGGTAACTGGTTGGTGAGTGTTGCAACGTAGAGATAAAGCAATGGGCCGTGAACCAATGGGAGTGGAATAATTATACCGATTGACACCGGGTATGTTAGGAAAAGGCCGGAATATTGAAGGTAAAATAGGAACAAATGAAATCCAAGTAAAAACATCCAAACCGCGAGGATGATGTCTGCTTTGGACTTACCCTTTTTGCTCAGAAGCAGAAATTCAAGAAAAAACGCAATGGTAATTCCGATTATGAATATCATTTCAATAATTTGATATCTTTTGCCAATTCAGTTCATACCGAAAGAGCTAACAATTTTCCTATCATTTTGTTAGGCGAAAGCAACCCTGAGTAAGCCTGCTTTCGTGCGATAAATGAGTCCGGGAATATTACTCCCGGTGAAAAACTGCCGGGGATTTTATTTATCATGAATTATGGCGAATTTTGCATAAACGCAAGAATCCTAAACCTGCTTCATGAAAATTAAAAGGTTCAGAAATTTGCTTTTCTATGTGTCAACCATCGGTGTTTTTTCAGTGCTGATGGTTTGGATTATTAAATCCGGAAAGAACCTTGAAACAGGAATGAATGTGATTCACAGGGAAGGTGAAAGGAGTTCATGGGTCCTTTTCACTGATTCTTTTATGCAGAACATAGGGCACCCGTTATCCATCCTGTTATTACAAATAATAACCATTATAATAACTGCCCGGATATTAAGCTGGTTATGTAAGAAAATCAATCAGCCTGTCGTAATTGGTGAAATTGTTGCCGGAATTGTTCTTGGTCCTTCATTAATCGGAAGATTTTTTCCTGAAATATCCGCATCCTTATTCCCGGCTAATTCGCTCCCCAATCTTCAGTTTCTCAGCCAAATCGGTTTGATCCTGTTTATGTTTGTTGTTGGCATGGAACTGGATCTTAAAGTATTGAGGAATAAGGCAAATGAGGCTGTGGTTGTGAGCCATGCAAGTATTATTATACCTTTCGCCCTGGGCATGGGCCTTGCTTTTTTTACCTACCGCACTTTTGCCCCGCAGGGTGTGAAATTCCTGTCTTTTAGCCTTTTCATGGGAATATCCATGAGTATCACGGCTTTTCCCGTGCTTGCCAGGATGGTACAGGAAAGGGGTATTCATAAAACACACCTTGGCGCACTCGTTATAACCTGCGCCGCAGTGGATGATATAACCGCATGGTCAGCCCTTGCTGCCGTAATTGCCATTGTAAAAGCCGGATCACTCATCAGTGCCTTGCCAACGCTTGCCATGGCGTTGATTTATCTTTTTATAATGCTTAAAATTTTCAGGCCTTTCCTAAAACGGATTGGTGACTTGCATGCCACACGGGAAAACTTAAGCAAACCCATTGTAGCTCTGTTTCTCCTTGTTTTGATCATATCATCCTATGCAACCGAAATAATAGGTATTCATGCTCTTTTCGGGGCTTTTATGGCTGGTACCATCATGCCGGATAACCAGAAGTTCAAGCAATTTCTGATTGAGAAAGTAGAAGATATTGCGCTTGTTTTGCTTTTACCCTTGTTCTTTGTTTATACCGGGCTCAGAACACAGATAGGATTATTAAATGATCCTTATTTATGGATGATATGTGGTTTTATTATACTTGTAGCCATAACCGGAAAGTTCGCCGGCAGTGCCCTCGCGGCCCGGTTTGTCGGACAGAATTGGAAGAATAGTCTCACCATCGGTGCTTTAATGAATACCCGCGGGCTTGTAGAACTTGTTGCCTTAAACATAGGCTTCGAACTTGGTGTGCTGACACCAGAAATTTTTGCCATGCTTGTTATAATGGCACTTGTAACAACATTTATGACCTCACCCTCGCTGGATCTGATTGACAGGTTTTTTGCCGAAAAGAAAGCCGTTATACCGGTATCAGGTCAACCTGGCAAATACAGGGTACTCATTTCATTCGGGAAACCTGAGATGGGACGCACCTTACTCAGATTGGCACACAAATTTTCCCCGAAATCAGATAATAGCACAACAATCACCGCATTGCATCTTTCACCTGGAAATTTATTTAACAAATACAAAATAGATGATTATGAACGGGAAAGTTTTGTCCCGATCCTGAAGGAATCGAAAATATTAGATAAAAAAATTACCCCTGTTTTCCGGGTTTCGGAAAATATAGATGTTGATATTACTAATGAAGCAAACCATGGTGACTACGACCTGTTACTTATGGGATTCGGACATTCCATATTTGAAGGCAGCACGCTTGGAAAAATATTGGGATATACATTTAACGCTGTTAATCCGGATTGGATACTAAATAAAATCAGGAGTAAGAATTCCCTTAATCATGTTTTATTTGACGATCGTACCCGGAAAATCCTATTGAGAACCAAAATTCCTGTGGGCGTCCTTTTGAATAAAGGTTTAAAAAAAATCAATGAAGTATTGATTCCTGTCTTTACCCCAAATGATGCCTTCCTTCTTGAATATGCAAATAAACTAATCCTTAATTCGGACGTACAGGTGACCATTTGGGATGCCCGGGGAATAATCAATAATAGCCCAGCTTTAAAAGATTCTATACAAGTCATTGAGCAGGATATGCAAAATCCAAAGTTCATTGCAACTGCCCAAAAAACTGACTCAATCCAGCAGTTCGACCTGATACTTATAAGTTCTGAAGGGTGGAAAAATCAGGAGTTTTTTAAAAAGACCCCGTCTGTGCTTATTCTTCGTAAGTAGTGCTATCTTTTAGTCTATATTCTATATCTGGAAGACATATTCTTCTATAGAAGTTATAGGAATCTTGGTTCCTTACTGTGTACATCAGTTTTCTGAACACGGAACTAATTAATGAACGGAATTTATTTTGATCCGTTATGGCAATTGTCTTGAATTTGCCCGCCAATCAAATGCTTCATTTAATCTTAAGGTTCTTTCAAATAAGTGTCTTAAGAAATGATTTTATGTCAGGGTAATCTTCAACTATGCGATAAACTTCACATTCCCTGCAATTGGTGTTCTTGCAGGTTATTCCCTTTTCGGATGCTTCCCAGCAGGGATATGCATCACTGTGAAAGGCATGGCAATTTTCACGTTCCTCAACCGCGCATTGCCGGATTGCCCAGCAGGGGATAAGTGCCAGTAACGATCTGATCCCGGCAATATTTAATCCGTCTTCATTCAGCAACTTATGAATATATTTCAGTCTCAGAATATCCACCTGGGAAAATAAATTCCGGTTTGACTCTTTTTTGTACGGAATTATCAACCCCTTGTCCATGTATTGCCTTATCGAATGAACAGGAATTCCCGAAAGAACTGAAGTAGTACTCAGGGTATACACAGGAGTGGTGCTGGCAATAGAATCTATCTTCATGGTTATCGAAAATTACAATAATTATTTTTATTAAGACTGAATTCTAAATAATAAATAAATAATAACGGTAATCACTATGTCAGTGTTATTATTATAACAACTTGATTTACAGAAATTTATTTTAAAAAATAATACTGGTAATCGAATATATTTCTATATATTTACTAATATATGAATTATACAGTACAGATAATACGTATTTATCACATCTTTTATTATGCAGTGAAAATCTCAGGATTTTAAAACGAAAATCATCATATAGTAAATTATCAGCATAGCCTTTTTTATCCTTTATTGTTGCAGAGCTTAGAAATTATTTCGGATACAATCTGATTTTATAAGTGACTATTTTCTATACTTAATATCTGTACACAATGGAAACTTCAACAGTATTGGTGGTGGGTGCTTCAGGATTTCTGGGCACTGAAATATGCAGACTACTCAGGGCTAAAAACCTGCCCGTGAAAGCAATGGTCAGACCTGCTACTGACCCTGCGAAAACAGAACAACTCACAAAACTTGGGGTGCAGGTATTTCAGGGTGATGTCCGGAACAAGGGGACTTTAATCAAAGCTGTGCAGGGAGTTAAAACCGTTATCTCAACCGTTTCATCCATGCCGTTCTCTTACAAACCCGGTGAAAATGATATTCAGCTGGTAGACGAAGATGGGATGATCAACCTGATTGATGCATGTAAAATCAACCGAGGTGAATCATTTCATCTATACTTCTTTTTCCAAAAACATAAACCTTGATTTTCCATTAAGGAATGCAAAAAGAAAGGTTGAAAAGTACCTGCAAAGAAGTGGCCTCACCTATACAATCCTGCGACCCGGTTATTTCATGGAAGTATGGTTGTCGGCAGCAACAGGTTTTGATGCGCTGAACGGAAAAGTAAATATTTGTGGTACCGGGACAAATCCTGTAGCTTACATTTCCATTAAAGATGTTGCAAAGTTTGCTGTTGAAAGTATTTCCAATCCTTATTCAAATAATACAACCCTTGAACTGGGCGGACCGCAAAACATTTCACCCCTGGATGCCGTGAAAGTGTTCGAAAATGCACTGCACCAAACTATTGAAGTGCAACACGTACCCATGGAAATGCTCCAGGCACAGTTTAATAGCAGTACCGACGCGATGCAGAAATCTTTTTCGGGATTGATGCTTTGTGTAGCCTTTGGAGATCAAATCGATATGATGGAGGTTTTGGGAAATATCCCCATTAAACTAACATCTGTAAAGGACTATGTAAACACGGTTTTACAGAAACAACCATCCGGGGTAGAATGATTTTATCCTTAATCATTTCTACTATACCATATTCACCCTGAACAAACATAGTGGGGAGGCATCCGAAAATCCTTTAACAGAGTAGGAATACCTTGGTTCAATACACCAAATCATGAAAAAACTAATTTATTTTAGTTTGATGGCATTCCTGATTGTTTTGGGATGTTCAAAATCTGAAGATGATCTTACGGTTAATCCGGATGAAAATCAGTTGAAATCGGCAAGAACAGCATCGCCAATTACTCCATGGGGAATGGTACCTGCAATTTGGGATAATAATAGGAGTGTTTACAGACAGCTTTATGGTTTCCTCCACCAGCAGGACGCACTTCCAAATTATAGCTTTGCTCAATTTCCGGATTATGACTTTTCTCCTTACTATTTAAATGGTGAAACAGAATATAATCCTGCTAATTATGATGTGATGGCTCATTTTGGGTACATAAGTCCGGAAGCTGTTACAGGTGCAGTTGTTGAATTTACATTCCCTCATATTAAATATTTTCTTCCTCATATGAATAATATAAATCAACAAAGGATTTATACCGTTAATAATGTAGATAATCAAACGGTGATAACTTGTACTACAGATTTGGTACAAGGGAATGAATCCAATGTTTTGTTTTTTAGTTAAAGTTGATTGTGGCAAAGGGAAAAGTGGGTTAACAACTTTCTGGACAGATATGAAAGTAAATGGTGTTTCGGTTAAAGGAACAATTAAAAACAAGGTTTTTGATTGTAATTAAGAACATAGCCTGTATTTGGATTCCAAGAGTGGATTGATCTACAATCCACTCTTAACAAAAATCAATCTTATTGTCCATGTCTGTTATCCCCGGGATGGCACATTCGTCTCTATTGGGACCGAAGGTCTGTGGTGGACAAGAGTAAACTATCAAACAGGTGGTATTTTTTGCCAGACAGTGAACTACAATAGCAGTAATACACTCTGGATGAACATTAACGTAAAGTGGGGTATGTCTGTTCGATGTGTGAAGGATTAGTTGCGTATATTAGCACAGAAAAGTTCATAAGACCATTATTCGGAGTGTTGAACAAAAAAAGCAATAAAATGAACCTCACAACAGCAAGTTTTGCCAGGCTTAACTCCATTCTGATTATTCTCATTTGCTCCTGTGGTTCCTATGCGCAAACCAGAAAACTGGCATGGTCGGATGAATTTAACGGGCCGGTGATCGATCGTTCCGCTTGGAGTTTCGAAAAGGGCCCAACCAATGACTGTGTTCATTATTTTACGGATCGCCCTGAAAATGCGACTGTTGAGGGTGGTACATTGCGAATCATTGCCCTTAAAGAATCCTATGAGGGTTACAATTATACGGCCGCGCTCCTCAGGACAAAGAATTCCATTTATTGGCGTTATGGAAGAATCGAGGCCCGGATAAAGCTTCCCGGTACGAATGGATTTGTTCCTGCATTCTGGATGATGCCGGCCGATGATCGGTATGGCTGGTGGCCATGGAGTGGGGAGATCGACATAATGGAACATCCTACAAATCAAGTAGATAAAATTTATGGAACAATTCATGCCGGCGCTTATAGCTCGTTTACGGGAACAGCCTCTCAGGGCAGTAATATCCAAATCCCCGATGCTGAAAGTGCTTATCACATCTATGCGATAGAATGGACACCGGACAGGATTGATTTTTATGTGGATGATCAAAAGTACTTTACCTTTAACAATGATAACAGTGGAAGTGAAAAATGGCCTTTTGATCAGCCTTTTTATATTATTCTCAATCTGGCCGTGGGTGGAGGCTGGGTGGGAAATCCGGATGCAGCGAGCATTTTTCCGGCAGTAATGGAGGTGGATTATGTGAGAGTTTACCAGGTTGAACAGGATATGAAGATTACCGGACCTGACTTTCTTACCTACAATAATCAGTCTGCTGCCTATACCTTTCCGGCTTTAGACGGCACAACCTATTCCTGGAGTCTGCCCGGACATGCCGAAATTCTCTCCGGTCAGAATTCATCACGGATCCAGGCAGGCTGGAATATTTTCGGCGGGTCGGTAAATGTAGGTGTGCAAACTAATGAAGGTTCATATAATGTTGAATATCCCGTCGAGGTATCTTATAATCTTCTGAAAAATTCAGGATTTGAGAAAGGAGTCAAGTACTGGAACTGCAGCATTGCTTCTACTGCTGATGCCACTGCACATCTTGACACCCTAAATGTTCATCGCGGAAAATCATCGGTTTTCGTGGAAGTTAAAGCGCCGGCAACAAACGCATGGGATGTTCAGATATCTCAAAGAGAACTGTCTGTAATAAATGGATTTCAATATAAAGCTACCTTCTGGGCAAAAACAAACGGCGCCGCAAGTCAATTAAGTGCGGCAATTATGAACTCAATGGATTATACATTATATGCGAACAACACATTTTCAGTAACAGATTCCTGGACTCAGTTCGAAATGATATTTACAGCAAATGTTAGTGCCACAGTTGGTTTTAATGTAGATTTAGGCAGCAATGCCGGTACATTTTATCTCGATGATTTTGTTTTCACCACCCCTGAATTGTCAGGCTACAACCAGTTGACAAATCCCGATTTTGAACGAGGCAAGGATGACTGGTATTTAAATACGCTTTTCCCTGCTCAGGCAAACGGGTATGTTAATAACGGCGAATACGCCGTTTCAATTGACAATGGGGGTACGAATGCCTGGGATATGCATTTGGGACAATCAACCGTTTCGGTAGAAAAAGGCAAAGAATACACGGTCTCATTTGATGCCTATGCTGCAGAGCCAAGGAACATTTTTGTCTTTGTTGGAAAAAATGCTGATCCTTGGACCGTTTATAGTGGCAATCAGGTTTTTACTTTATCATCAACCAAACAAACATACACCTGCTCTTTTATCATGGCAGACCCTACTGATCTGCAGGCACGTTTTGGTTTTGATTTCGGAGCATCGTCTGCAGATGTATTCATTGATAATGTTTTTCTGAGCGCAGGAAAACTACCAACAAATACGAACCAAATTATGAATCCGGTTCCGGAGTCTTCCATGTTGTATCAGATCTACCCAAATCCTTTTTACTCGTTTACTACGATAAAATATTACCTGGACAAACCAACACAAGTTTCCCTGAAAATATTCAATGCTACAGGCCAGGAGATAGTAACCCTGGCGGATGGTTATGAGACAGCCGGTGAACATCAGGTTAAATGGACGCCGGATGACCTGACAGGGGGAATCTATTTATGCAGACTACAAACGGATAGTTATTCCGAAACAAAAAAGCTATTGATGCAAAAATAAGATCAAACGCGGGACATCAAACGAATACTGATAGCCTTTTTTGACAGAATGAGAATAAGATTTACATTTATATGAGAATTACTCTCATAATATGAAGCCACTTTGTTTTATCCTGATTGCTGGTATCTTCGTTACCTCCTGCAGCACTAAAAAGCCTTCGAACATTACAGGCATTCTCAAAATGATGCATTCCCTGTCAGAAGAATTACGTGCATTTTATGAAATAGGCTCCCTGCCTGAATATCTTGACAGTACTTTTTGTGCACAGGTCTCCTCATACGACACTACCGGGAATAATGATGATGGCTTTAGCGGTACATATTCCTTTTTAAAACGAAATGCGGATGGCAGCCTGGTGATCTTTGACCGGAAGGGGAGCGGTGTGATCAACAGGATATGGACTCCCACGCCCACAGAGGATACGCTTGATTTTTTCATTGATGATGATTCGCATCCTGCTTTTTCAATTGAATATACAGACCTGTTTTCGGGGAAGAAGTATCCTTTTGTTGCACCCTCTATGCGGTAACCAGTTGGGCGGATATTACTGCTATCTGCCAATTCCTTTTGCATCAGGCTGCAAAATCGTATGCCGCGGTAAGAAGATGCAATTTCACCAGATCCAATACCGGCTGTATGAAAAAGGCGCAAAGGTTATCCCCTTCCGGATTGATCTGAACAAGGAGGAAAAAGAGTCTCTCAAAAAAATCGCTTCCTTATGGAATAAGGAAAAACTTACGATATATGATTTGTATTCAAATAAGCTGTCAGACAGGTCTACAGCAGTTTGAAATCAAGCCGGGTGAAACCAGGACAGTTTTTGAATTAAAGCAGGGAGGCCGTATTGCAGGTATTGAACTGAATCCGGCAACGGTTTTGAAGGCCTTACAAAAAGCATGGATATTAAAATTACCTGGGATGATGAAAAATATCCTGCCATTTATTGCCCTGTGGCGGATTTCTTTGGATATGCTTTTGGCAGAACATCCATGCAGAGCCTGCTGCTTGGCAGCCGGAATAATACAAACTATTGCTGTTTTCCCATGCCGTTTGATAAATCGGCGAAAATTGAGCTTGTTTACCGGAACGTCGCATCCTCTCATCAGATCTCCGTTACAGGTTTCAGTTCATGTCTGGTATTCAACTGATCCAAGGATTGCAGAAAGGGAAGGAAAGTTTTACGCAAAATGGAACAAAAATCTGAGATCAACGCCGGGGAAACCGCATGTTTTTCTGAATGTAAATGGAAGGGGTCATTATGTGGGCACCATTCTGCAGGCCCAGGGACTGCAGGCCGGAATGACTTATTTTTTCGAAGGAGATGATTCTGCTTCTATCGACGGAAGCTTCCGGATACATGGTACCGGGTCGGAAGATTATTTTAACGGGGGCTGGTACGCCATGATGGACCGGTGGGACGGTAAAATGAGTCTGCCGCTCCACGGAGCCCTGGATTATTCCTTGCCATTTTGCAGAACCGGAGGGTACAGGTTGTATCTTTCGGATAAGCTTTCATTTGAAAACAGCTTTTACATGAGCATTGAACATGGTCCTGCAGGGAATAAATTCCCGGTGGATTACACTTCTCTTGCTCTTTATTATTCAGATTCACCCGCCATTGAATCTGCTGCACCAACCAATGAATCGAGCTAAGGTTTATATTCCGGATACATTGATCATTTATCCCCAGTTAATGGATTACAACATCTTCGGAAATCTGGATGTGAAAACGACCTGGAAATACGGAACCGGTGGGGAAAGTTATCTTTTTACACCCGGCGCTGATTCATGGTTGCGCATATCCCTGGCAGATATACCCCCGGGCAGTTACAAGGTGTTTTTTGACATAATGAAGGAACCCTTCGGGTGTGATTTTTCAGTATGGCAGCGCCAGACTCAGCTTTCAGATTGGATTTCAACACTATCAGCGCTGCAGAAGAGAGAACGCCAATCTTTATGTGTGTGACATTAGGTCATCTTGATTTCATTAATACCATCACCATTCGTTTCAAAACCGACAAACAAAAGAGCAGCCTGCTTCTGAACAGGATTATCCTGGTTAGAATAGGAGTAAGGATTATTCAGGTAATAACGCCTACGGGATAAATAGGGTATTCGTATGCCTCAGGTGTCTATTTAGAAACCTGAATCTCATGAAACTCAAAACTGTCTTTTGTTTGCTTCTTCTGGTTTTCATCACCAGAAACACCGGATGCCAGGAAAATGATCTGAAATACAGTGTCGACAGCCGTTGATTATGTTGAAGCCTTTAAGGACACCCTGGCCTCACTTTCTGAAAAATCCAGACAATGACTTTTTCAGGATGCATTGTAATTCAATGCTGGCAGTAATCAATTCAAAATACAGCCTGAACCTGGCTGATTCCACACTTCCTCATAAGCACATACAATGCCTTCATGAACGCAGAGCGATCCGGCCAATGCCGCAAAACATGTCAACTTATCTGCAAAGAAAAAGGCCTTTGATCATTTCATGGGTTTCCCCGACCGATGGAGCTGTATCCTTCTCCTGGCTGACCCTTCCGAAGGACTGGAATCCGGAAAATACATACCCTCTTTATGTTAATCTTCATGGCTTATGGAGTGTGGCCGGAAATTCAATTGAGTACATGACTTATCCATATTTGCAAAGCCCTTCAAACAGTACCGCGTTTGAGGACGGATACCTTTTGTCCCCCTGGGGCAGGGGGAACTTTTGGTACAAGGGATATTTCCGAAACTGATATCTGGGAATGCATGGCAGCACTTGAAAATGTTGCATTCATAGATCCCGCCAGGAAATACCTGAGCGGGCATTCAATGGGTGGCTACGGCGCATGGAGCATTGCCAGCAAATCACCCGACACCTGGGCTGCTCTCGGAATCATGGCGGGAGCATTCTGGTATTATCCCAATGTGCTGGATGATTTGCTGCCCAGGCCCTGAAGGACATGCCTGCCTATTTTGTTTGCGGTACACAGGGATGGTCTGCTGGAGGTTAATCAAAGCCGCTTACCAGTTGTTGAAGGATGCCGGAAACTGGCATCTTCAGTTCGTAACTTTCAGTGGCGGACATGAATATCTTGATCAGAATGTCCGGAATATGTATTTATGGATGAGGCAATATTCAAAAGAAGAGTCGACCACAGATATTAATCCAACCGGAAGGAATATCACAATCAGGCTTTCCGGATCAGGTGCAATCCGAATCCTGTTCCAGCAATTCCATATATTGTTTTCCCGGGACAAGCGATAATTCGCTGTGTTGATATCGGTATATATGATCTGTCGGGCCGATTTATTGACGATGTTGCCAGAGGAATCCGAATTTCCGGGGAGCACAGTATAAATTACGATGCTTCAGGGTTAAAGTCCGGAATATATCTCGTTCGGATGAAATCGGGTAACCGGGTTGCTGAAACCAAAATGGTTGTAATCCATTAAGATTTCCTTCCTGGCATTTTCAGAATTTCAAATAATAGGAAATGGCCGGAATTACCGGTATAAAAGAAACCTGCACAGGTATGGGCTGCCTGGTTTCAGGATCCAGTGAACAGTAGGCAAAAAAGGTATTGTGATGGGCATAGACATTATACACTGAAAATACCAATTCCGATTTGATGTCGCTTTTGAATAGCTTTCCTTCCCACCTGTACCGGACTCCTAAATCGAGACGGTTATATGGCTCAAGCCGGTAGTTATTCTGGATTTTATTATCGGTATTTCCGGAAACGGAATTACTTGCCACTTACATCATTATAATACAGTGGATTATAAGGATTTCTGGCAACATCCCTGAACAGGCTGAAAGCACTTCCGCTTGCATATAGAAAGTTGGCCGAAATCTGCCAGTGCTTGTTGATTTCATATCCGACAGATAAATATAGGCTATGTCTCCTGTCGTAGGCAAATGGAAATTGCTTTCCAAGGTTCAGTGAATCAAACTGCTGATTCGAATACGACAAGGTGTAGGCCAGCCATCCGGTTAGTTTCCCTGCGTTTTTACCCAGGTAAAATTCTGCGCCATAACTCTGTCCTTTACCAAAAACAAGCAAATTATCCAGATTGCTGTTAAGGTCAGGATTCGGCCCTTCTTTGAACATCACCTGGTTTCCCATCTGTTTATAGTACATCTCAAGGCTGAACTGAAACATGTTTTGCCTGAAATTCTTAAATAATCCGATGGATACCTCCTGGCAATTTTGCGGTTTTACAGTTTTGTCCGATCCTATCCATATTTGTGCAGGGAAGGCAGCATTGTAACTTTGTACAAGATTAAGGAACTGGTGCATCTGCGTATAACTGATCTTAATGCTTGTGGACGAATTCAGTATCCGCATCAGCGCCAGCCGGGGTTCAAACTGAAGATAATGCACATCCCCTGCCAGATAGAGCGGTACCCTTGCGCCGAGATATATATTGAACTTGGGACTTAACCATAATTCATCACCGAAATAAACGGCAATCCGGTTGGAATACTTTTCGGGTATATCTGACGGAACTATAGCTAGATGAAGTATCTGTTGCAATGCTTTTATCCAAAACTGTTGCCGGAAATAAGGTTTGATGGAGAAAATTGATTCCGGCAGAAATTTTGTGATTCATGGACGGATAGTAGGTAAAATCGGATTTTATGACTACATCCCTGATCCCTGAATATAATTCAGCATAATACGGCTTTTGTGTCGCAGTAACATCATGATAATAATTATTATAGATTACAGATGTATTGGAAAATATTTTTTGCGAGAACAAATGGTTCCAGCGAAGCGCAACTGCCTGGTTACCGTAATCCAGTTTGTAGTTGATACCATATCGTTGTGTGGAATCCTTTGTATAGGAACTGTTATCCTTTCCCTGGTAAAAACTCAGGATAGAGACGATCCTTTTGCGAAATCCGAAAGTTGAATTTTGCATTTATGTCATAGAAACTGTAATTACTGTAATAGTTCGACATTTTAAAAGGCTCCATAAAAAGGTCGATTGTACTTCTCCGGGCCGAAATAAAGAAAGAGGATTTGTTGGTTATTACAATCGGACCGGAAAGTGTTAATGCAGCTTGTCAAGGTTCCGATTTGCAGATCTCCTTCAATATGTTGATCATTGCCATCCTTCATGGTAACATCCAGGACCGAACTTAGGTGGTCTCCAAAGGAAGCCGGAAATCCTGCCTTCAGTAAATAAGCACTCTTAATGGCGGATGAATTAAAAATCCCTATCAATCCTAAAAGATGGTTGGGATTGTATAAGGTTGCATCATCCAGTTGAACCAGGTTCTGGTCGGTATTGCCACCTCTTATAAAGTATCCCGGTCTGCCGTCAAGGCCAGCCATTACTCCCGGCATCATTTCAATGGTGCTCAGGATATCGCCTGTGCCGTTTATGGATGGCATGGCTTTTACCATATCCATTGAAATATTGGTCCTTCCCGGAGGATCCTTCTTAATATTATCATCCGAATTATACCTGGTTATAACGGCCGAGCTGAGCTGGATTTTGTTTTCCGACAAATAGAAATTCATCATGGAATTGTCTGTACCACTTAACTTTTTGTTTAAGTTTATTATAGCCAACATAGGAAATGAGGATTTTCAGACTATCCGCTTTGTTTTGCGTGATAGAAAAGAATCCGTAATTATTGGAGTATGTATATAATTTACTTTCAGGAAGATAAATGATAGCCTGGGGCAGCGATTCACCGGACAAACTATCCTTTACATAGCCGCTGATCGTGATCCGGGCAGGCTTGTGAAATTTCCTGCAAAACAATCTGGTTGTCTATAACGATATAACTGATAGATGTTCCATTGAGCACCAGGTGAATAATTTCATCCAGGGGTTTATTTTGAACATCAAGGGTAATATTTTTCTGCCTCGCAATAAGTTCTGTATTGAAGGCAAATTTGTAGGGTACCTGTTGTTC
Source organism: uncultured Bacteroidales bacterium (assembly GCA_963790105.1). Lineage (GTDB taxonomy): Bacteria > Bacteroidota > Bacteroidia > Bacteroidales > UBA10428 > UBA5072. Next base: position 124,527 of record CAWBNI010000031.1, read on the forward strand.
AATTAGTGTCAGAACGCCGGATAATGGCATGTCCCTTACCTGAACGGTTACCAGTCACCCCGGAAAGATTATTTTCCTGTGCCTGAACACTGAACACAGCCCAAAAAGGCGATTAAAACCAGACCCCTGATTACTTTAAACATGTATGAATAACTAATAAATTGCAAAATGACAGTTACCGGATCACGCAATAACACAAGATGAAACATCAAAAACATCAAGGTTGTTCGATTGTTTTTGCTTTCAATATATAAATGCTGTCTTTTATTGAATATTCCAGTCCATAGTGATTCGCAAATTACCTTTATTACACCTGTTCATAGGACATTCCGTCTAATTGGCCTGTAAATGTTTTATTGGCGATACCATCGTTTATAATTATTTTTTTCCCGTAAACCTTTTGAATGGAGACAATTACTTCAGACAAGGGAGTATTTTCAAAATTCAGCAACTGCTTGGCAATCTTCATGGAATCAACTGCTTTCATTTTTCCAAAACTTTCATGCTGAACGTCAAATGTTATTGCTGAACCAGCGTTTAATTCTTTGGTTTCGCTGGGTTGAAAGCTTAACAAATGCTATTTTCCCGGTTGATACGGAAACATCGATGCTGCTCAACTCTTTATGGATAGTAAAACTTGTGCCAATATCCCTGATTTGAGTGGAGCCCAGTTCAACAATAAAGGATTTGCCGGGATTGTGTACAACATCAAACCATGCTTCCCCTGCATCCATGATGATTGTTCTGCCTGATTTATTATAGGCAGCAGGAACCTCTATTTTTGTATTTGGCAGCAGGGTGATGACTGAACCGTCAATCAGGTTTACCTTTTTTTGCACATTAAAGGCGGTTTCATAAATTACCGGGTTATTCTTTGGTAAAACAAACCATAACCCGATACCAACCAATCCAATAAATACCGCTGCAATGGCGATGAGATTTCTTATAAATTTTTGTCTTTGATTGAATTGACCCTGAATTACTTTGGTCTCTGTTTTTCCGGATTATTTTTTCTCATTTTCGCATTGCAGGGCTTTCCATGATTCTTCTTCATTGGCCATCTGGTAAAACGTGTAATCCTCCATCCCGTTCTTCCACAGTTCCTTAATTTGCAGATATTTCTCCTTGTTTTCAGCATCGGATGAAATCCATTGCTGCAATTGAAGTTCTTCTTCAGCGGATAGGCTTCCGGTCAGAGATTCTGCAATTAATTCCCAGGGTAGATCATTTTTCGGCGACTTGTTCATGCTTTCAATCCTTATGCACTGATAAGACAATAATAAAGGTTCAGTAGTCCCAATTATTTGCGAAATATATTTTTAAACAGGAAAACCGGTAAAAGCATATTCTGAATTAAAGCAATGCTTAACTGCTTTAAAGCAATGGTGATATGATTTTTTACTGTTTTAATTGAAATGCCCAGTTTGTCCGCAATTTCCTGTTGTTTTAATTCTTCAAACCGGCTCATTTCAAATACTCTTTTGCATTGATCCGGCAATTGATCAATCGCAGCATATATTTTTACCATCAGTTCATTTTCTTCAATTTGCTCTTAATTCATAGCTTTCTTCAGGGATTACACTGAGATCTGCATGGTGGATCAATTCTCTTTTGCTTTTGTTCAGCACATTAATGCTCCGGTTAATAATGGCTTTATATATGTATGATTTCAATGAGCTTTCAATATTCATTTTATCACCATCTTCCCAGATTTTCAAAAAAACATCATTTACAATTTCTTCTGCCTGTGCCGGATCTTTAAGGTATTTGCACGACATAAGGAAGAAGCTCTTATAGTGCTCTTTATAATAGCGTTCAAAGGTGTCTTCATCTTTTTGCTGAATATTCCTCCAAATACTTTCTTCCTTCAAATCCATGCAGGCTGGTTTTTACAAAATAAAAATAGCGAAAATAAGGCAGAGTGATTAGGACCATCCATCCTTTTTCTTGTCATTAATGTAGAATGATTCTAAATAAACAATTCTCAACTAAAATGAAAACCATGAAAGCCTTTAGAAATTTTGCAATGTTATCGTTGGTCACAGGTATTCTGGTGACATCCTGCTCGAAAGATACATCTGCTCCTTCATCAACATCTCTCGGAGTAAAAATGCAGGCTACTAACAGATCTTTTTTCCTGCTAAAGTCCACGGCCCTGTCAACGCCTTCTTTTGTATGGGATTCCAGCTTTATTGTTGTTTCAAAAATTGAACTTGAAGCAGAAAAACAGGAAAGCGGGATGACGGGTAGTCCTTCAGAAGTACATTTTGAATGGGACGGACCGGTTAAAATCGATCTTTTCAGGTTGAATTCAACTATTGGCAATATTGCACTTCAGCCGGGATTTACCATGAAGTTTCAATAAAAATAAACTCGTTTAGTTCAGATGCAGGCGGTCTGCCTGACTTTTACTTGGCAGGATCCTATACAAATACCGCAGGCTCAGTTATTCCAATTGAATTTACCGTAAATGAAGATTTCGAATTCAGGGTTAAACTTGAGGGATCTACATTGGATGCTGTAAATGATTATACGAGCCTGATAAATATGAACCTGTCCCTGTTATTCTCAGGAATTCAATCGGCTGACCTGGATGGAGCAATGCTTACAGGCGGTAAGATTATGATCAGCAATACATCCAATACTTCTCTTTACAATAAAATCATCACAAACTTTTCATCCTGCGGCGAGCCGGAACTTTCCAAAGGAAAGGGATCAGGTTCAGATAACAGCGGTGAATCAAATTCAGGTGACAACCGCGGATCAAAATTCCGGTAACGGAATGAACGGGTACTAAACATATAATCTGGTAACCAGAAATACATATGCCCTTTTATTTATTTATTCATCATTAATTTTTAAAGACATGAAAAAGAATGGTTTAGGCACCATGGTGCCATTGTTTCTCGTAATTGCTCTTGTAACTGCATACAGTTGTATGAAATCAAGTGACAATACACCGTCCGACCAACGGATATGCGGTAAGTGTCGCAACCGATGCCACACTGGGTCAATACCTTGTGGATAAAAATAACCAGACGCTGTATTTCTTTTCAAACGATTTTAATGGGGAAAACAGCTGTTCGGGTGGGTGTGCCAATGTATGGCCCTATTTCGATGCGGGTACTTTAACGCAGGACAAACTGGGGGCAGGGTTGAAACTATCCGATTTTGATCAGATTACTGTAAATGGCATTCCTCAGACACGGTATAAAGGATGGCCGCTCTATTATTACGCACCGGATGGAAATAGCCTGGAACCGCGGGGACAAATTACCGGTGAGGCTGTTCCAAACTGGCTCGTTGCAAAACCGGATTATACGATCATGCTTACAAATGCGCAGCTGGTAGGTAAGGATGGAAAGAATTATACGGGAAACTATACGGAAGGAACCGGTAAAACGGTTTATTTTACGGATGCTATACGGAGTAACCCTGTACACATTTAAGCCGGATAGTTTTGATACAAATAAATATACCAAAGCTGATTTCTCAAACAACGCTACATGGCCCATCTATGATACTACCAAGATAGTGGTGCCTTCTCTTTGGACGAGTCGCTGTTTACAAGTATTAATGTTTATGGAAGAAAGCAGCTGACATACAAAGGATGGCCGCTGTATTATTTCGGTCCCGATAATAAGGTACGCGGAAATAATACGGGAGTCAGTGTTCCTTCACCCGGAGTATGGCCTGTAGCAGTAAAAGACATGAATAGCGCCCCGCAGAAATAGTACTTTATTATATAAAAATCAGTAGAGACAAGGCACTGCCTTGTCTCTACCGCATTTTTTGTAATCTATTCCGATTACAATTTCGTCGTAATTAAGTCCAAATGCATTGCAGGTATTTTTTAAAGTCCGGTCATCAAGCTGCAGGTGATATTTTGATCCATTATAAAGGAAATAACGGCTGGATTTACTATCAGAATCCAATGTTTTGAACAGTAAGCTTTACCAGTTTCAGATCATTCCAGGTACCTACCAGTTCCATAAATGCCATTTTGTTGGTAGGTTTGTTTTCTTCGATACAAACGAAGTTTTACATATACCTTTCCATCCTGGGAAAATGAATTGATATCACGATAATTTACTTCCATTTTCTGTCCGTCCTCCAGTACAACATTTGCCTTATTCAGACGAAGGTTTATCCTTTTGCAGTCGATTTTTCCGTTGCCGGTTTCCATCCAGTCATTGCCGGAAAAACCAGGCAGGCATATTAAAACTGCCACCAAAATAACCAATAATTTTTTCATGATTTTGACCTCCCATATTTAGAATTTAGATAATAAAAGGAGGAGCTCACAAAATATGCCAATGCGTATAAATAGCTGAATATCAAATAATAAAATCAATTATTTTCAGGTTCTCTTTTGTACATTTCCGATACAGATTGTGTGCGGATACGGACAGTTTCAGTCCCCGGCATACAGATGATCAACCGGGTCACTCTGATAGTATTCCTTGCTGTCGATATCCATCATGGAGAGTACGCCGCCTTTCCATCCGGCACCGGTATCCATCAGGTATACCTCGCAGGTTTTCATCGGTTGGGATTGTCCGAAATTGAGAGTTGGGGTATGGCCAAGGTAATACTTCATCGTAGGAGGTAAGCTTGTGATTTTCACCATCCCGGTTAAAATGGAGGGCAGTTTTTATGAAACTCCTGTCCCACAATAAAGTATACCGGCTTTGTTTCTTTATATCAAGATGCGGATCGAAACCCGCATGTACGAACAGCTTATTTTCCATTTCGTAATAAAGCAGGGCATTCCTAAGCAGATCGATATGTTTTTGCGGAACTCCGTGTGGATAGGAATCTCTTGTTTTGTCCCCGCCCTGTGTTAGCCAGATATCCGGTGATTTTTCATTCAGAAACCAATCCAGGGCCCATTCATCATGATTTCCGAGAAGTAAAACCAGGTTTTGAACAGTGAGCATCGTATCGAAAACCTTATTGACCTCCGGCCACCGGTCACAGAGATCACCAAGGCAGATGAGCAAATCGTTTTGAGGGTCAAAGGACGATCTTTCAAGACATTGGATCAATGCCTTATGAGCCCCGTGAATATCACCAATTACCCACCTTCGCATAAGTACTGTCAAAGTATTTGAGAAACACTAAATTACTATAAATCGGATTGACCGGCAAGTTATAAAGTGTTTTACAGGATTAGCTTGGCATTCAGCAACCAAAGCCAGGTTACTACTTCATCTTTTTACCCGGGAATGGGAAGAATTCCGGAGTACGGTTTTTATATTGTAAATATTCTTCACCAAAAAACCCCTCGAGTTCTGCATACTCTTTATGAATGAATTTCTTAAACCTAAAGTATCCCACAATACTGGACGTTAGGATCAGCCAGGAGTTAAGAATCAATGACAGCGCAGGGATTATCATCAGAATAAGGGATGCATATAATGGATTCTGGCATAACCCGTAGGTTCCGGTCGTTATTAGCCTTGTTTCCTTTAGCCCTTTCAGCAGCATTCTTACTGTTGAAAAATAAAAAACCAGGCCGATAACCAGTAGTACAATTCCTGCGATGAACAGACCATCAGAGCCTTCCCGGCTGAATTTAAAAAAGTCAATATGAACACAACTTAATACGATAGTGGCTGCAAGCCATGGAAGAAGAATGACTGCGATTTTAGGGCCAATGCCCAGGAAGTTTAATTTTTTCATTTTTACTGCATTAATTTAGTAATTGGAAATGTCAGAGATAGTCCCGATAGGGTAAAGTTCTTTTAACCGGTCTAAAAAGTTAGTGGTTCCGGAATGCCGAAGCATGAACAGTAAGAATCTATTTATAAACCCAAATATATCATGAAAAATAATTACTTCAAAACACAACGCATTGGCCTTTTCATTGTATTTCTTGCCTTCCTTTCCCTGAATGGAATTGCGCAAACTCAGCAGACTACCCTTCCAAAAGATACATTAATCAAGGCAGCCCGTGAGATAATGCTGTCCACTCATTTTTGTGCCCTGGCCACCATTGATTCCACCGGACTTCCGCAGGTACGCACCATGAATCCCTTTCCGCTTAAAAGATGACATGGTGATCTGGTTTGCCACTGGCCGGAAAAGCAGGAAGGTAAAGGACATGCGGCACAATCCCAATGTTTGTGTTTATTTTGCCGATCATAAGAATGCCAGCGGGTATGTTACCATTAACGGCAAGGCAGAAGTAATTGATGACAAGGAATTGCTGGTTAAGATGAAGCGTGATTATTGGGAAAGCATTCCCAACTGGCAGGATATATTTGTGCTTATAAAAATTACCCCGGTGACCATGGATGTTACCAATTATGCCCGTGGTGTTGCCGGTGATCCGGAGACCAGCCGGGCACCGCGGGTGACTTTTCTGAATAACGAGGGTATTCAGAGACAGGGCAATGCCCTGTCTCTACGATTTTTTTACAAGAGAAATATATATTATCCCTGCGGTTTCATATAGAATATCTTTCCATCCCCGCAGGGTTTTGTACCAGTTATCAGGGGTAATCCGTTTATCTGTACAGGCAATTACACCGGTTTCCGCCGATTTGCCAAAGGCCTTTCTATAGCATATCAAGCTTCTGCGTGCATGAGGTCCCATGGTAAAAACGGTAACAGACCTGCCTGTACCCATGTGATTATTATCAAGCCATTTTTTTACATCCAGGGCACTGGTATACGTTTTGGAACGGATTATATGGTTGGTTTCAACCGCGATCACCAATGAATCCGGAACATTTTCCGATACAAGGTAGCTGGCCGCATCTGTGTAGCTGTCGAACTGTTGAGATGCCTCCGGAATACGTATTTTCCTTTCCAGCTTCCATACAACAAAACGTTATTGCTGTTAACAGGAAGCTGCACATTGTTAATGCCGGCGGAATAAATGTATAGATCCCGGTCGCTGAGTGAGGTATAGGCATCATTATCGAATTCAACGATGATCGAATCGGGCGGGGAGGGCAGCTTAACCCTTGTGGTTAGCGTCTTTTTCTGCCTTGTTGAGAAATGGTCACCTATCATCATTGTATCTGCAAACAGCCTGTAATGCGCGAATTCCCCCTCACATTTGCGTTCCCCTGATTGTAAGTGAAATGGTATACAGGCTGTCTGAAGTTGCTCTTACCCTGTGATGAGGTCTTAAATACGATCTTGCCATCCTGGCCCATCTGAAATCCCTTCCAATAGGGAAATCCGGTTGTGATGAGCAGTTTATAGGGTTTAGCTGTAAATTCTTCTTTTGCCTTTAGCCAGCAAATCTTCATGACAGCCAGCCTTCTACAACCAGGATGTCTGGCTTTACCGGGCATGGAAATACTTAGGCAGGAATAGGCCCGCCATAAATAGATCGACCGGGATACAAAAAAGAAACAGAAGAAAGCCATATTTCCAGCGTTTATGGTTCTTCTGTTTCATGATATTATGTGCTTCTTAAACCCGATCAGGCAGCCTTTTTCTTCCTGTGGAACAAACGGTAAAGAAAGCCGGCTTTGTCGTCGGTATAATAATTATGGTCATATCCGTATTTGAAGGAATCACGTTTCACATTCAAATCATTGATGAGGATTGAAATATTGTGTGAATTTATTCACTACAAACGATTTGAGTGCATTTTTGAAAGCCTCGCGCTGGGTTTTATCAATACGGGCCACAAAGATATTCAGGTCGGAATGCTTCATCAGCATCTGGGTTTCTGTCAGAATTCCTGCCGGGGCTGAGTCGATAATTATATAATCATACATTTCCTTCAGCTTATCGATCAAGTTCAGCAGTACGGTCCGATCCGATGAGTTCAGCGGGATTAGGCGCGGCCGGACCTGCAGAGATCAGATCAAGATTCTCGATATGTGTCGGAACGATTATGTCTTCGAGGTTTGCCTTGTCAATTAAGAATGTGCTTATGCCGATAATATTACTTGATCCAAATTCCTGGTGGATCTTGGGCCGGCGCAAGTCAAACTCAAGCAATACAGTGCGGTGCCCGTTGAGTGCAAACACAGAGCCAATATTAATGGAACAGAAAGTCTTTCCCTCTCCGCTGCTGGTGGAGGTGATCAGCAATACCTGCCGTTTTCCGCCTTCCGAAAAGAACTGGAAGTTCGTTCGAACGGCTCTGAATGATTCAGATACTGATGAATTGGGATGATCATTGACAACCTGTTTTGTAGCGGTGGAAATTATGAAATACACGTCCAAGAATTGGAAATCCGGAAAGACCTTCAATTTCTTCTGCATTGACAATTTTTGTATTCAGAAGGTCTCTCAGCATGATGAATACGGAATGGAAGCAGGATACCCAGCATCAGGGCAATAAGGTAATTCAGCTTGGTTTTGGGTGATGCCTGCCTGGCCATTGCCAAAACTGCCGGATCAATGACTTCATAGTCGGGCATGCTGGATGCGCGTGCAATCTGGGCTTCCGATCTTTTTTGAAGGAGAAAGGTATAAATGGCATCATTCAGCTTGAATTTCCGCTCAATACCCCGCAGTTGAAGCTCTGTTTTCGGCATCTGCGAAATTTCTCCCGAAGCCTTGTTCATCCGGTAATTGATTTCATTCAATGAAATATTCAGCGTATTCAGGGTATTTTTTACAGTTTCCTTGATTGTTTTCTTTACATTGTCGATCCGGATATTTATTTCATTCAGGTAGAGGTTTTGCTTGTTGGCATTATTATTCATCAGGCTTACCCTTTCGGCATTCAGGCTCATTAACTGGGTTACCAGTGTGGAAAGTAACGGATCCACTACATTCATGGAAGAAGGAGCGGCGATATCCGTAAATTCCGTATTGCTTTCAAGATAGGTACTTAAATACTGATAGTATTTTTTCTGCACGTCAATAATGGCCTTTTCATTTTCCAGTTTATTCAATTGTTCAAACACTTGCTGTCCCTGGAAATTCAAATCCATTACCCCTTGTGAAGTCCTGAAATTTTTCAGGGTAGATTCAACAAAATTGAGCGAATCGGCAATATCCGAGATCTGGGTATCAATAAAATCAATCGTGCTGAGGGCAGTTTTGTTCTTTTTATCAAGGCTCTTGCCAAGGTAGGCCGAAGTGAGATTATTGAGAAAATCAGTGATCCGCTGCATATTATTACCGCCCAGCGTAATCTTGATCAGGGTGGAACTTTCAGAAGTAGTCTCTGTGGACAGGGAATTCTGGTATTGCAGCGTCAGGGAATTGATGTTATTCAGGTGAAAATACAGGGTATAATCCGATGTAAAATCCTTGTCAAAAAAGGATGTTTTTTGAATCCTGAAATTAAAATACCGCGTTTTGATCTCGTCCCCAAATTTGAATCGCTGCTTAAAATGGATCGAACTGGCATAGGACACGATCTGATCATCAATATAATTGTAAAGAGGTACCTTATCACCCACAGCTTCCAGTGTGAATTCATTTTCACTCAGGAATGTAATTTCAAAAAGTATGTTAATAGCCTGGGGAACAGACGGATCTATAATTACTTCAATCGGCGACTCATTATACAGTTCATTTTTTCTTACGAGGGGTGTGTTGAATAGACAGCGATGAAGCCGGCGAATTCTTACAGGAATAATAAGATACTTTCAGGTTTGTTTCATTGATTACCCGCTTGATCAAGGAAAATGATTTAATAATTTCAAGTTCATTGTCAATATTTTGCTTCACATTAAACAGTCCGAAACTCTGGAAAAGATCATTCTGTGAATTCATGGGATTCGCTTTCTCATCCTGAGTGAGATACAGCGTCGTTGAATTCTTGTATCTGACCGTTGAAAACCGGTTTACAAGAAACGCAGCAATCAGTAACCCAACGATGAGGAATATATAAATTCTTTGGAATGAGAGAAATCGTTGAAGTACTTTCTTGTAATCAAGATTGCTATTGAACATATCCTGTTGTTCTTTCATGTTATTAGTTGAAATTAATATTTTAGTGACTGTGCAATGAGAATAATGGACAAAAACAGTGGAAATCGATGTGAGCAAGGTAGCCGTGAGGGTCAGCCCGTAATCCCGCAAATTCCTGTATTTGGCTTTTATCGGATTAATGATCAGCACATCATTGG
>CAWBNI010000032.1:0-33834 GCA_963790105.1 uncultured Bacteroidales bacterium
GAGGAAAACCTCCGGGGTTGTGGAAATCCTGGAGGTTTTGCTGTTGATGGCCCAAATTCCACCCCCTGCCCCCGCCAGCGGGGGACATCCACGCGCTTCCCTCGTCACCAGTCACCCGTCACCCGTCACTGTTTCTTGATTTTTGCCTTTAAAAACTTCCCCGTATATGATTTCTCACATTTTACCAGGTCCTCGGGTGTGCCTTCAAAAACCATGTAACCTCCGGCATCTCCGCCTTCAGGACCAAGGTCGATTACCCAGTCGGCAGTTTTTATCACTTCCGGGTTATGTTCAATGATTAGAACCGTATGTCCCTTTTCAATCAAGGCATTAAAGGCATCCAGCAGTTTCCTGATGTCATGAAAATGCAGTCCGGTTGTAGGTTCATCAAAAACAAACAAAGTGGTGCATCGCTTTTTTCCTTCCCCAGGAAGGAAGCCAGTTTTACCCGTTGGCTTTCTCCTCCGCTAAGCGTGCTTGAAGACTGCCCCAGCTTCATATATCCCAGATCCGACATCTGCCAAGGGGGCCAGCTTTCGGACAATTGATTTTTCAACGTTCCGTCCTGTGCTCCGAAAAATGCAATGGCTTCATCTACAGTGAGTTCGAGAATATCGTAAATGCTTTTCCCATGGCTAAGTGACTTCCAGTACTTCCTCCTTGAAACGTTTGCCATGACAGCTGTCACAGACCAGATGTACATCTGCCATGAACTGCATTTCGACCTTGATTTCCCCTTCACCCTGGCATTCCTCGCATCTGCCTCCGTCAATATTAAAGGAAAAATGCGATGGAGTAAAACCGTTATATTTTGAAAGCTGCTGGGATGGCAAACAGTTTGCGGATATCATCAAAAGCTTTGATATAGGTTACCGGATTTGATCGGGACGATTTACCGATCGGGTTCTGATCAACAAATTCAATGCTCTTCAACAGGTGAATATCGCCGTCAATTTTGCCAAACTGGCCGGCTTTTCTCCGGAACCATTGATTATTTTATTCAGGGCAGGGAAACAGGATAGCCTTAACCAGGGAGGATTTTCCTGATCCGCTGACCCCGGTGATGACTGTCATTACATTCAGCGGGAATCTTGACTGCAGATGTTCTTCAGGTTGTTTTCCCGGGCCCCGTGAATTTCAATATAGTTGTTCCACTTCCTTCGGTAAACCAGGTACCTCAATTTTTTTCTCTCCCCGTCAGGAAAGGTGCTGTCAGTCCGTTATCCTGTACTGATCAAATCTGTCATAGGTCCGTGATACAGCACTTCTCCACCCAGCTCTTCCGGCCAGGGGACCAATGTCAACGATATCGTCAGCCGCACGTATGATCTCCTCTTCATGTTCCACCACCACCACCGTATTGCCCATGTCCCTGAGGTTCTTCAGCACATTCACAAGCAGCCCGGTATCCCGCGGGATGAAGGCCAATGCTCGGTTCGTCAAGGATATACAATGAACCGACCAGGCTGCTGCCCAGGGTGGTGGCCAGGTTGATCCGCTGGGATTCGCCGCCTGACAAGGTGGACGAAAGACGGTTCAGGGTAAGGTATTCCAAGCCCACATCATCAAAAATAACTGATCCTGGTTTGAATCTCCACCAGGATCCTGCCGGCAATTTTTTGCTCATGCGGATCCAGGTTGATCGAGTTCGAAAAATTCACTCAGCTTTTCAACCGGCATCACAACCAGGTCCTGTAATGGATTTGCCGCTAACCTTCACATAAGACTGCTTCCTTCTTCAGCCGGGTTCCACGGCATTCCGGACAGGTGGTTTTTCCCCGGTATCGGGAAAGCATCACCCGGTATTGGATCTTGTATTTTTTGGTTTCCAGATAATCAAAAAAGCATGTAAATACCTTTGAAATAACGATTTCCGTTCCACAAAAGCTGCCGTTGTTCCTCGGTAAGCTCATAATACGGACGATGAATCGGAAAATCAAATTTATCTGCATTGATAAATGAGCTTGTTCTTTCCATTTGCTGCATTTTCTCCCCCTTCCAGCAAACAATGGCATCTTCATATACCGAAAGGCTCTTGTTGGGAATTACCAGGTCTTCATCAATGCCGATTACCTTTCCGTATCCTTCACAAAGCGGACAGGCTCCGACCGGATTATTGAAGCTGAACATATGAACGGTGGGCTCTTCAAACCGGATACCGTCTGCCTCAAAGGCATCGCTGAAGATACGGAATTGCGGATTTTCTCCGACGTCTTAATCATGCAGATCCCTTCCCCCAGCCGAAAGGCCATCTGTGCCGAATCGGCATAACCGGCTTTTGGAATCTTCATCAGTGCACCACCGTAATCCGGTCAATAACCATATTCACCTGCATCGCCGCTATCAGGGAGAATATCGGATAATGGCCTCTTCGAGTTTCAGCACTTCATCGTTGATCTCCAGCCGCGTAATTCCCTGATGCTTCAAGATCTTCCAGTTTCTGGGCAAAGACTCAGCCTGATTTTGTCTTCAGGGGACGAGGATCAGCATACGCTCGTTTCCGGGACGAAGAAACAATATAATCCACCACATCGGATAGCGGTTTCCTTTTTTACCAGCTTTACCGGAAACCGGAGAATAGGTCTTGCCGATCCGGGCAAACAGCAATTTCAGATAATCGTATATTTCCGTTGATGTACCTACGGTGGACCGTGGGATTACGGGTATTTACCCTCTGTTCAATGGCAATGGCAGGAGGAATGCCCCTTGATAAAATCAACTTCGGGCTTGTTCATCCTGCCCAGGAACTGACGGGCATAGGACGACAGACTTTCCACATAACGCCGTTGTCCTTCTGCATAAATGGTGTCAAAAGCCAGGGACGATTTTCCTGAACCCGACAATCCGGTAATCACAATCAGCTTATCTCGTGGAATAGAAATGCTGATATTTTTCAGATTATGAACCCTTGCACCTGAAACTATGATTGAGTTATTTTCGTATAAAGATTGTTCGAAGGCATAAAAAAGTTAGAGATTATTTAGCATTTTTTAATAATTTAAATTACTTTCGGCAAAAATATTGCTTTATTTACATAATATTGCGGTAATTCGTAAACTAAACTAAAAACCGGAGGACAGCCTATCGCCACAATTCTACTTTGCTTTTTATAACTCAAAAAGGAGGTAGTGTTGAATAACATTTATTTAACTGACAATGAACTTGTAGACAAGTTCGTCAGTGGCGATGGGAATAGCCTTGAACTGCTCATAAACCGGTATCGGAAACAGGTCTACACCTACATCTTCCTGCTTGTAAAGAATCAACATCTGGCTGAAGACATATTTCAGGATACCTTTATTAAAGTAATTAAGTCTCTGGACGAAGGAAAATATCAGGATAATGGTAAATTCCTTGCCTGGGTGCTTCGAATTGCTCATAACCTGGTTATTGATCATTACCGAAAGGAAAAACAGCTGAATTCCACTTCGCGGGAAGATTTTGGTATGGATATCCTGAATTCACAAAAGTATGCTGTGACGCCCGGCTGAAGACGGCATGATCGACAGGCAGATCAGGAAAGATATAAGGGAACTTGTTGATAGTCTGCCCGATCGAACAAAAAGAGGTACTCATTCTGAGGCAATACTGCGAATTGAGTTTCAAGGAAATAGCCGAGCATACCAATGTGAGTATCAATACTGCTCTTGGACGTATGCGATACGCACTGATCAATCTCCGGAGAATGGTGAAGGAACGGAATCTTACGCTGACGGCTTCTTAGGGACAGGGACAAGGGACGTAGGGACTAGGGACTAGGAAGAAAAGGTTTTGCAGTTATCGTCTGTACGTAGAAGCATCAGTCGCAGTCGTTCAGTCTTCCGTCAGGTATTTTCTGCAGTCTGCAATTATTCCGCATCATTTCTCATGCTGTTCATTTCTTCATTCTACCATAATTCTAATTCATTTTCGGTCTTTTATCTCATTGTTCATTGCTCTTCACTCATTACCACATTTCAAAAAATTTATTATCTTTAACACAATTTCGTCAATAATTTGGTGCGTTCTTTTCTGTAGCTTTATTATTAACCTAATAATTTACATATGGACAGAACCTTTACGATGAATGGTTCAACCAAATTCTCCGATGACAGTGAAAACGAGCTGATAAAACTTGCAGGATTCCTCGAAAGCGAGGAACTGGAGGTAATAGGGTCATACCTGAAAGGCCTTCAGAGCGATGTAGATGATGAAGTGATCAAACGGATCGTGGATTTCTCAAGAAACTACACACGGAAGAATCCTGCAAAGGAGAATGCGGCTTATTGAATCAGAATTGAACTGTTAAGAAACCGTTAGATGTGAATCTAGCGGTTTTTTTCTTTCCAGCTTGTCCAGTACATCCATTGTTTCCTTTACTGCCTTTGCGCTATGTATAGAGGTCTGTTCCTTTTCCTTGTCTGTGAGATGCAGTTCAATGATCCTTTCGACACCGTTTTTACCCAGTACAACAGGAACCCCGACAAAGACATTTTCCAGGCCATATTCTCCTTCGAGCTTTATACAGCATGGGAATACGCGTTTGTGATTACGGGTGATGGCTTCGGCCATCCGGGCTGCTGCTGATCCCGGCGCATACCAGGCGGATGTGCCCATTAATTTAACCAGTTCACCGCCTCCCTGCCGCGTTCGTTCGGTAATTGCATCAATGCGGTCCTGGGGCAGAAGTTCTGTAATAGGTATCCCGGATACGGTGGTATATCGGGGCAGGGGCACCATGGTATCTCCATGTCCTCCGAGCAGCAGGGCACTTATATCTTTAGGGGAAACGTTCAGCTCATCTGCAATAAATGCTTTGTATCGGCCTGTGTCAAGTACTCCGGCCATGCCCATCACGCGGGTTCGTGGAAACCGGGAGGTGATATAGGCCTGGTAAGTCATCACGTCAAGCGGATTTGAAACGACAATGATAATAGCACAGGGAGAATATTGAATGACCTGTTCTGTAACACTTTTTACAATAACCGAGTTGGTCTCAATCAGATCATCACGGCTCATCCCGGGCTTGCGCGGAAGTCCGGAGGTTATGACAACCACAGTAGAATTGGCAGTGGGTACATAATTATTGGTAACACCAATTGTCCGGGAGTTAAACCGGTCGATGGGAGCACTTTGCCAGATATCGAGTGCCTTACCTTCGGCAATTCCGGGTTTGATATCTACCAGGACGATCTCATGTGCAGCATCCCTGTGTGCAAGTACATCGGCACATGTTGCCCCTACGTTTCCGGCTCCTACTACTGTAATCTTCATATAAGTGGGATATTTAAATTATGAAATTAAAATTTTGTTACACTCGTCCAAGTTCCAAAAATAGTAATTGTTTAACAATTATTTTTTGATTTGGTTGTTACAACTTTCTTACCCGGATTGTATATGCCTGTTTCGGATTCTCCCGCACTAATTGCTGCCAGTCACTTTCAGTAAACCCCGCTTGAATGAGCGCTGGTTTTAAATGAGTGAAAATAGCAGTATAACCCCTGAATATTACACCTGCAGGGTTTATTACATCATACCAACCGGCATCATGGGATATCAATGCACGGTTCAGCAATCCATTTTTTTTCAGATTTTGAAGGGCAGCCACATAATATGGAATATTATTTTCCATCACATTATCCAGGGATACCCAGGCTCCCATTCCTGCTACAATCAGATGGGTATTCAGGCTGTCGGCCTGTGCATGCGTCCAGATAAAGGCTGACGGATCAACTCCTTCACTTTTCAGGATGTTTAATTCAGCCATGGCTGTTTTGAAGGGACCAGTATGGGCGTTGATTGTAAGTCCCGTTTTCAGATGGGTCCTGGCCGCCGCCCTGATGAGTTTTTCATGAAACGGGGATAAAACTGAATCAGGAGCCACGGCAATTTTAATGAAACCCGGACGGATACCTGTGGAATCGATTCCATTTTCCCATTCATCAATCCATTTACCAGCGATTTCATCTGCTGTATCATCAAACGACCGGTTTTGGTATGGCCTTGTTGTTAATTGCCCCGTAATATCCTGTATTGGTAATTATGTTCAGGCCACTGGCTTTGGAAAGTCTTTCCAGTAATACGGGATCCCTTCCCAGGTAGGCCGGTGTGCATTCAAAGATGGAATTAACACCCATCTTTTTTGCTTCCATAAGGATGGGAAGGACCATTGAAATAACAGTGTCTTTATTCCACCGGTGAAATCCTGTACTGTCAGCCCCGATAAAATCCACCAGAAAATGCTCGTGGGGAAGGGTAATCCCCAATTCACTGCTGTCTATGGGGCCGTTCACTGTCATTACAATATTCTGTTCTTTCCGGCATCCATTCAAAATGAACGCTGCCAGCAGTCCGGCAATCAATAATTTATTCAGGTTCATGGCTATTTACAGTAAACCGGGGCACTGCACGAAGAAACCCCGTTTTCATTAAAGGCCTCGATCGCAAAATAGTAATCCTGTCCCTTGTTCAGGGCACGGATCTCGAGTTTGTTCCCCTCATCAGCAAACCGCTGATAAGTTTGGTATAGTTTGTCTGGTTTAATGCCCCACCGGATATTATACCCGGTTGCACCCGGAACAGGATCCCAGGAAATAAATACATTTCGCGGATCCGTATCCCGTTCGGCTTTGAAATGCTGCGGGGTTTCCGGTATTTTTCCGTCACCCATGTCCAAACACCCTGATGTCACTGATGGCCAGGTTACGGGAAGCCACATACACATGCTCATATTTGATAAACCTGGTTTTTACGGGCTTTGGAAGTTCAATGTACGCATTGGGACGGTCACGCTTTTCTCCGGTGAGATCAGCCAGGATTTCCCAGTTTTTTCCATCGGCCGATTGATAAAGTTTAAACTGGGTATATACGGTGGAATCGCTGTCATAGATCCCGGATTTATAATCGGTAAAGTTTACCTGCACTGCGCGTACTTCAACATTTTTTTGAGGTCCACCGTGATCCATTCTCCCGCGTTACGGGTATTGGCAACCCAATATGTCCTTGGATTTTCATCGGTTACTTTTGCCGCGGCAAAGGTGTCCCTTACCGAGGAAGCAGTACAGGGTTTCCTGTATGACAGGAGCATCCACCCGGTAAAAAGGTCATCAGGGTTTGTCCATTTGTTCCCGGGAAGGTAATGGGGGAAGTCACCAAACCGGGTATCTGAGAACATCTGGCCATCCTTGTCAAATCCTGCCGGAAACATGGCAATCCGTCGTTCAAAATTCCAGTTAACAGCGATCCACGGGGTCCCCGTGTTCCAATAGTTTCCAAAATTGTCCTGAAATGTGTTTCCATGTCCCGCCCCTGTCAAAAATCCTCCCGGTTTATAGGAAACCGGATTATAGGGTGCATAGGTAAACGGACCCAGCGGATCATCCCCCACATAAGTTCCATTTGCATACACATTGTATTCCGTGCCGGGAGCACCATATTGCAGATAGTATTTACCGTTGAATTTAGTCATCCAGGCGCCTTCAATAAACGGTTTGATCGTATCGCGGTGGTCACGGCCGAAACGTTCCCAGCCATGATTGGCCGGATCAAGGTACATCATGGGTTTTGAAATGCCAACATAGGTGAGGTGTTTACTGTGATCGAGTTCGATGCCGTAAATGGGGAAAACGTTCGACGATCCCCAGTACATAAACCATTTGTCCGTATCCTCATCATGAAAAATGCAGGGATCCCACGGACCGGTTGCCCCGGGCAATTTTGGAAGCAGTCTGTTGTAAAACTTCAGATGCCCGTTCCACGGAGTGGTTGTGCTGAAAATCGGGCGCAGGTCAAAGGTACTTTGGAAAAGATAAAGGGTATCCCGGACAGACAGGGCAGCCGGGGCACACATATCTTCCATGGGCCATTTGTCCGGCACAACATAATCCCAGTGGATCAGGTCTTTTGAATGCCACCATCCGCCCGAAATTGTAACAAACAGATAATATTCCCCCCGGTGATTTACGATAACCGGATCTGCACCGGAACGGTAGGATATTTTTTCATTCAGCTGTTCAAAGTTGTAATGATAATTGATATCCATCGGGTTGCAGTAGGTCTTCTGGATGCTGGATTCTGGAGGCTGGATATTGGATGCCGATTTCCGGAGTTTGGGCACTTATCCCTAATGAGACAATAAAAAGGATAGTGGTAAGAAGTTTCATATCTGAATATATTGATATGCAATTTACAAAATTTAGACAATAAAAAAGGCGGAATTAAAAATTCCGCCCGCTCCATGATATAGATAGGATTTCAATTCCGTCGGTATAAACCGTCCATGTAGATAAATTATTTTACATATTCCGCCTTGTTCAGGTAATCGAATGATTGTGCAACACCCGGGAACGGACCAACTGTGTATTCTTCACATTCCACAACCGGGTATTTCATGCCTGACAATTCTGCATTGGCAAAAATGGTTTTGAAGTCCATTTTGCCGCTTGCACCCACTTCTTTAACATCTTTTACATGCCAGAGCTCAAAGCGTTTTGGATATTTGTTAAAATAGGCAATGATGTCAGCTCCACCCTCTTGTGCCCAATATAAGTCCATTTCAAAGGTAACCTTTGATGAATCGGTATGGGTGAGCATATAATCATATATAACCTGACCGTCAATCTGTTTAAATTCTTCGGAATGGTTATGATATCCGAATTTCATGCCTTTGGCCTTGCATTTTTCACCTACTGCATTGAAATAATCGCAATACCTCTGTAATCCTGCAATTGATTGGTAACCAACACTGTCCATAAATGGCTGAACAATATATTTGACACCAAGTTCAGCATGAGCGGCAATACAAGCATCCCACCATGCCATTACACTGTCCCATTTTGCTGAGTCGGGAACAGGCTGGCCTGTATGTGAACTGATGATGGTCATTCCGTTCTTTTCGACAAGCGCCTTGAAATCAGCCGGGGACATTTTATAAAACTTGCCATCCTGTAGCCGGCCGGCTCAACAAAGGAATAACCGGTTTTTCCAACGAACTCAACGGTTTTTACTGCATTGGTTTCCATACTATCCCGCAGGGAATAAAGCTGCAAGCCAATATTTTTTTTCGTACTCTTTGTGCAGGACATTGGTACAAAAGCTGCTGCAATCAGCAACACAATCAATAAATTAAATGCTTTTTTGTTCATAATAAAATTATATTTTTAGACGGGCCAAAGTTATCTATTTTTTTTCACCTTTTGCATTTAACCTGATTTAGTCACTTAAATGATGACGTTACAATGTTTAAATAGGCCCTTCATAAAAATACGTCTTTTTAATTCCTACCTAAATTGGTTACTTTCGTAAATATATAGTCAGGCATTAGGCTACGGGATCTCCGGAAAAGGATATATGTATATTTATATTAAATAGTTAATAAGTTGTGGCTTATTTTTTTTTTAATGTTACCTGATGTTTTAACTTGCCAACGTCCATAATTTGTACCTATGATGAATAACTCTACCACTAAAATCCCACTTTTTGCAAACACATGGATTCTCAAACGGTTTAAGCTGCTCACTTTTGTATTCACCCTGATCCTGTTTTCCGCAAATGCTTTTCAGCCAGACCAGCTGGTACAGCTATCAATCCGGTAACTGGACCGATTGGCGCACATGGACGACAGACCCTTCGGGAACCACCCTGATCAATCCGACGCAATACAACTCCTTCATCAGCTGTAAACAATACCGTAGTGATATTTAAATGGCAGAACGGTCACTATTGCAGGCTGCAGTTCCGGCGATCACCACCCTTGTTTTACTATTCAGGAAGGTGCAGTTCTTGACCTTACAACCAATACAAATGCACATAGTTTTGGAGTTTTCAGCGGATCAGGACTTGCTCAGGCTTTCGACGGCTACTTTTCCTGCCTTTGCACTCGGGAACTTTTGTATCTGACCGGCGGAGGTACTGTGGAATACCGGAATATGGCCGGGTTTACTTTTCAGCAGGTAACTTACAATAACCTGATCCTTAATTTGAATAATAATACCGATGTAGGCCTTATATGTTACCCCTGCCAATCCATTGACAATTAATGGAAATTTTACAGTAGAGAAAGGAATTCTCAGAATTAACGATAATGCTAATACAACCGCATTAACTGTAAATATATCCGGTGATGTAACTGTCAATGCAAACGGACAGATCGGTGTTGGCAATATTAACATTGGGAGTGCAGCCAATGCCGGTGGCAGAAGTCACCAGATCACCATCTCGGGAGACCTGATCAACAACGGGGGTACGGTGAAATTTACCAATATGACGGCCCCTGTTTACAATGGAAATCCCGCCGGCCGGTGCGCAGGCAGGCTGGTCAGATGTAATTTTTAATAATGGCAATAAGGACCAGTATGTGGTTTGTAACGGATCCACTGTATTTTACCGGATGCAGATTTCAAAAGGAACGGACCAGACGTATATTCTGAATATGGATGCGGATAATACCAGCCGGTTTCAATCTGATGGGCCGAAATGAAAGGACAACCTTATAATCCAGGTACACCACCCAATCTACCTAACCTGAATGCAATCGGATTGCTTTCAGGAACAGTGCGTTTTGGACCCAACATCGTTATTCCTTCACTGGCCACTGATGCTTTTGTTATTGATGAGGATGCCGGACTATGGTTTGATGGCTCCAATGTAACTATGTCATCCACAACAGCTATACAGTGCCTTATTTACTTATGGCACCGTCACGGTTTTCCTCTACATAGCCAGGCATCTTTGCTGGGTCAGATTGGGATTGTCATCCGTGAATCAGGAAATATTATTATTGAAAATGGAACTATTGTTACCCGATCCGTGCCGTACCTCAGTTTTGGCAGGAAATCCCCACCGGGGCGCTTTTAAGATGTACGGGGGAACACTGACCCTGGGTTCCTGTGATATTTCGAGGGCCACCGATTATCATGCCACATTTTCAATTCCTTATCCTGAGAATGTTTTTATTATGACCGGCGGAACGATTGATATTCAAATCCCCTATATTGATCTCCCGCGCAGATCCGCGGTGCCGCCAACAATTTCAGCCTTATGCTGGGAAGTCTTCCAAAAAACTAGGAAGTAACCGGCGGAACGATCCGAATCAGTACCACCACCCGCTCTGCATATGTCAATTCTACCGTACCGCTTGCCAAATCTTGAAATATATGGAACTGGCCAATATCTTTTCAGGTAAGGGGGATGCACTTGCGGGCGCCAATCTTGGTACAGCCTCTTGCCACTTGTTGTGCTTCAAAATCTTACGATTCAGAATACGGCAAATTTCAACAACACCCAGAATGTGAATGTACTGGTCGGCGGAAATTTCAATATTCTCAGCGGCACAACCTATACTCCCGGAACCAATACTACAATTTTCAACGGAACCGGATCACAGACGCTCGATATTCAGGGCACGATCAGCTGGCAATCTGAATAATCTTACCCTGTCAAATGCATCAAACCTCACTATAAACAATGCCAGTGCAGCCACACCGGTCATTGTGAAAGCCAATCTGCAGATTGACCCGGGTTGTACACTGAACGATAATGGCCGGATCATTGATGTAAGAGGAAATATTTCCAATTCAGGAACCCATTTTAAACCGGTGAGCGGAGCAGGAAGCATTCAGCTTACGGGTGTTGCCAACCAGGTTATTGTCAGGCAACGGATCGGGGAAATTCAATAACCTCACTCTGAATAAGACGGCTGGCACTGTTACGATGCAATCAGACATGACTGTTACGGGAGACCTTCGCCTTGCCAATACCAGTGCCCGGTTAAATATAGGCATGAACAACCTTTTGCTTACAGCTACCGGCGATGTGTATGATAACATAACAGGTACAGGCAAGGCCTTTGACCAGAGCCGGATGATCCAGACTTCCGGACTTATGTCGGATGGTGGTGTGAGTAAAGTTTATTCAAATACGAATGCCTATGTATTTCCATTTGGATTTTATAACAGTGCCAATGCCACATACTATTATATGCCGGCTTCCATCCGATATAGCAGTGCCCCGGCAGCCTATGGTACCGTAACCTCACGTCCTGTCAATGCAAGGCATCCGCTTGCACAGACCGCCAATTCCCTGTCCTGCTACTGGAAAACAACTCAAAGCGGTTTTTCAGGTGTGCCCTCAGGTATCGGTCATTCATAACTATACCTACGATCCATCATCCAACTATTTTGTCGGAGGTGGTGCTGAAAACGCATATATTCCTGCGGTTTTCCGGAATAATGCATCCAATTCCTGGACTTCAATCAATAATCCGGTTCTGGTCAATGAAGGGGCCAACATTGTTACCTACGATACTGCATTTACGGCGGACGGCGAATATACGGCCGGTGAATCCAATGCATTTACCTCCGTACCCAGTTTTATACAGTACCGGAACCGACGGCGACTGGAGCCATACGGCAACATGGTCGGCTGTGGCAGTTGGCGGTCCTGCCGGGACTAGCGTTCCCGATCGCAAATACAATTGTTGTAATCGGAGATGCAACCCATAATCATACTGTAGTTATTAATCAAAATGGCAAGGTATGCGGTAGTCTGACTATTTACGCAAACTCGGTCCTTGATCTCAGAAACTATACTGGCCATAATTTTGAAGCCCTTCCTGAGAAAGGAGTAACGGGTACCGGAACCATGCGGATTGCTTCGAACAGCTATTTCCCGCGGGGGGACTTTGGCGATTTCATTGGAGAAAACGGAGGAACCGTTGAATATTATACCATTTCTCCGGCCAATATTACCATGCCAATAACCTCCGACGTTACCGGTCTGGTTTTAAACCATTATTATAATCTGAAGATCAGTCCGGTTGTCGGTACCTGGGTAAGCTTTCCCAATACCGACCTGACTATTTATAATGACCTGACCAAATCGGATGCAGGCCAGGCCATTACCAATACCGTAACAACGCATACAATCCAGGTTAATCATAATCTGAATGTGGCTGCCGGAACATTCCTGCTTACAGAATACAAATATCCAGACAATCAAGGTTCTCAATAATTTAATTGTTGATGGAACCTTTACAGTACTGAACGCTGCGCCAGCCGTCAACCATGTCCTGGAATTATACGGCGGACTTTCCGGCTCAGGTACTTTTGATGCCAGCGTGACAAACGGACGGATACTTACCTACTTTAAAGGATCAACAGATGCCAGCATCAGTGGTGCTGCCAAGGATTTCTATTCACTTGAAGTAAACAAAGGTACTGATCAGACACCTGTATTAAATGTAAGGTCAAACATTACAACATCCTTTGATCCGGCGGTTACACTCAGGAACGGAACCTTCAGGATCAAGCAAAGTACGTTCAATCTTTCAACCACCCGGAGTTTTTCCATTCCCGAAACCGGTTGCCTGAGTATCGACAGTGTGGCCAATGTTACCGTTTCAAACAATAATGTAAACGACAGTACACTTTTCCTGACCGGTAAACTCGAAGTTCTGGCAGGAACATTGAACGTCGGTAACATGGGGAATACCCAGAGAAATTGTATCGAATATTCTTCCGATGGCGTACCGACAATTGACATCAGTGGGGGTACATTAAATGTAAACGGACAGATCAAAAGAAATTCACTGACCACACAGGGATCCCTGAGATTCTCCCAGTCAGGCGGGGTTTTGAATATTTATGGTAAAGTATCAGATAACACCCGGGCCAAATTTGAAATCTGTAATGACAACAGTTCATTCACTTTTAGCGGTGGAACGATCAATATTTACCGCGGTGCGGGAGTTGATTTCGGAGATCTTTATATCAGACCTTCCGTTAGTTCAGTTACCGGGGGAACCATCAACCTGTCACCGGGAACTGCAATTGGAAATCAAACATACAATATTGATGCAACCTGCAACCTGCATAATCTGAATATTACCAGCTTCATGGCGGCAAGTGTGGCCACTGCGCGGATCATGGTGAATCCACTGGTACTCACCGGCGATCTGAATATCGGGACCAATAGCAGTACATTGAACTGTAACAATAAAAACGTCTTTATTGCCGGGAATTTTACCAATAACGGTGTCTATACTGCCGGAACAAATACGACCACTTTCAATGGCGGCAATACGCAGACTGCCTCATTTGGCACAAACACCACCTTTAAAAAAGTGGTTATCGATAAGACCACCGGTACTGCAATAACATTTTCAAGTCCGGGTGCAATTAATCCCATCATTAGCGACACACTGGCAATCAGCCAGGGTACCCTTACCAATGCAGGAAACCTGAACATTGTGTTGCAGGGTGATGTTATAAACAACGGTCTGCATACTTCCACCGGTGCTGGTAGTCTTCTTTTGCAGGGAACACGCAACCAGGTTATTTCAGGTAATAATTCCGGCCAGTTCGGCAATGTTACCCTTGCCAATGGTGCAGCCAACGGAGCTACCCTGGCTGCCGATGCCACCATAAACGGTGTGCTGACTCTGACCACCGGCTACCTTTACATCAACGATTTTCTGCTGACACTTTCCTCAACGTCCTCTATTTCAGGTGCCACAGGGAATGCCGCAAACCATAACTGGATTACTACCAATGGTGTACTCAGTGATGGCGGTGTAAAGAAAGTTTATCCTGCAGCTTCCGGAACATCATTTACATTCCCGATGGGTGTGGCAGGAAAATATACTCCTGTCACTTATGCAGTTACGTTTGGAACACCGGGAAGTATCACCCTGAAACCGGTGAATGTAAAAATTCCTTCCCTCACCGATGCACTTTCGAATGAACTGCAGTATTACTGGAATGTTACCAGCTCAGGATTCGGCGGGATGACCTCTGCAACCCATACCTATAATTACCTTCAGGGCGATGTTACCGGTAATGAAGCCTTATATGTAGGCGCAAGATATTTCAACAATATATGGACAAACCTGGGTGCCGGCGTTATGAATACAGCCGCCAACACAATCACCCTCACACAGAACTATATTGATGGTGAATATACGTGTGGCGAACCCCCGAATTTCCTTTCAAAGCCGGTTTATTACAGCTATAACCTGGCTCCGAATATCACTACTACCGGTGCCGACTGGAATTTAGCCGGTTCATGGGCAACCGGGGGACATGGTGGTACCGTAGCAACTGTTCCACCCGATGGAAACCCGGTCATTATTGCTTCCGGTCACCGGATAAATGTAACCACTGATGACAGATCGGCTTATTCTGTTCAAAATGAAGGTATACTCAATCTTAACAATAAAGTTGGACTTAACTTCGGGCATGTAAGTGGTGCAGGCCGCATCATCATGAGTAATACAGGTTTCGGCCAGTTTGTTTTTCCGGGTGGTGACTTTACCGACTTTATGAATACCACCGGAAGTACAATTGAATACAATGGAGCTTCCGGGGTATTGAGTAATATTTCTCCCATTATAAGAACTTACCAGAACCTGGAATTCAGCGGACCCTCAAGCAAGACCATGTCAAGCATGAACATCCTGGTGAAGGGTAATTTGCTAATCACTGGAAGCCAGCTAATCAATTCGGTTTACAACAAAAATATAACGGTATGGGGCAACTGGACGGATAATGTCGCTTCCGGTTTTGTTCCCGGTACCGGAATGGTTTCCCTTGAAGGAACATCGCTTCAGACAATCAATACACCCAATCCGGAACATTTTTACAGGTTAAAGATAAACAATCCGGGCGGTGCAACCCTTGCAGGTTCTGCAGAGGTAGCCGGATGGTTATACCTTACCAATGGTCGGATCAATACAACCGATGCCAATTTACTCACCATTACAAGCACCCTGGCCAATCCGGTCACCGGCGGCAGTGATGCCTCCTTTGTGGATGGTCCTTTGAGCAAACAAATTATTGTCGGACAATCATTTAACTTCCCGGTTGGAAATTATAACGGCGCATCCGCAAAACCGGCCCGGTATGGAAATATCCTGGTTTCAGGAGTCAGTGCCACCAATTACTGGAAAGCGCGTTATGTGAATGCGAATCCGGATGGAACATACAGCAGGTTAAATCTGTTATCCCCGATTACTTCAGTAAGCAACAATGAGTATTGGGTTGTAAATCGCCCCGGTGCCAATACGGCAAACATCCGGCTTCGGTGGGATGCAGCCAGTTCAATTGCTTCGGTGGCTTCAACGCGGGTAACCGAATGGGTTACGAACCGCTGGGAGGAAAAGGGCAGCCAGGTCAGCGGATCCCTGTCCTCCGGTACAGTCGCAACAACAACGCCTGTTTCCACGAATGATTATGTATTTACACTGGGCGTAAGTGGTGTAACAGCCAGGATCAACAGTGTTAGTCCGGCCACCATCTGTAATAATGGTGAAGTAGTTACGGTTTCCGTCACATTAACCGGGACTCCCAACTGGACCCTCACCTATCTTGCCGGAACCAATAGTTTTACCCAATCCGGGATTGGTTCAGGAACTTATACCATTCAGCTAACAGGTGCTGATCTGGGTGGTCCGGGCACACGGAATATACAGCTTACTGCGGTTTGGGATGTTACGGGTCCCGGCGTTGTGGACGCAACCGTTTTCCCGGTAGTGGTAAAGCCCACCAATATTCCGGATATACAGGGAACCTTTACTGTTGGCGCGGCTGAGATAAGAAATTTCAGCACTGTCAAGCAATGCCGGAAGTTCCTATGCATGGAGCTGGCTGGGTGCAAGCGGAGGCACGATTGCATCGCCTGCTGCAAATGCCACCAATATTACTATTACAACTCCCGGAACATTTCCAACCGTTTATCAGCTGCAGGTTAATGAAACAAGTTCCAACGGATGTGCAGCCACAGGATGTGCAGGCCATTACTGTTGTGAACGCCCCGTCACCCGTCATTTCCCCCAGCACGGCAAACCAGTGCCAGGGCAATGTGGTTAATTATTCTACGCCACTCGTAGGCACACATACGTATGCATGGACGGTTGTTGGAGGAACACCGGTATCCGGAACAGGAAATACGATATCCGTAACCTGGAATACGGTGGGTAACGGTTCTGTAACAGTGGTTGAAAATAACGCAGGAATCACAGGTACCAATGTTGTTAATGTGGTGGTAGATCCAAAGCCTTCCATCGGACTTACAGTTTCCGCACCGGCTTCCGTATGTTATGATAACATTGCCATAGTGACTGTGGCCGGTTCAGAGTCCGGCTTCAGCTACCAGCTGAGAGAAGGCGCTATTCCTGTCGGCAGTGCCAGTGCAGGCACCGGAGGAAATATCGGTCTTTCTACCCTTCAGCTGACAGCACCCACAACATTTAATGTACTTGCATACAATAATGGCTGCAGCAGCCAGCTGACACAAACGGTAACCGTTAACGTAAGTGATCCGGCCGCTCCAACAGGTACGGCTTCCCAGTCATTCTGCGCCGGCAATAATCCGACCGTTGCAAATCTTACTGCAACGGGTACCGCCATAAAATGGTATGCTTCAGCTATTGGCGGAACACCACTTCCGGCCACTACAGCCCTTTCAGACGCAACCAGTTATTATGCCAGCCAGACCATCCTCGGTTGCGAAAGCCGTAATCGTTTTGCTGTGGCAGTGACTGTTAATAACCCGGCAGCCCCGACAGGAAGTGCAACACAGAGCTTCTGTGCTATTAATAACCCGACGGTGGCCAATCTTACTGCAACAGGTACTGCCATTAAATGGTACAGCGCCGCAACCGGCGGAACTGCCCTGGCAGGCACAACGGCTCTTGCAACCGGCACGTATTATGCCAGCCAGACAGTGGGAACCTGCGAATCAGCCCTTCGTTTTGCTGTGGCAGTCACTGTAAACAACCCGGCCGCCCCGACAGGAAGTGCAACACAGAGCTTCTGTGCAATTGATAACCCGACTGTAGCTAACCTTACTGCAACAGGTACTGCCATTAAATGGTACAGCGCCGCAACCGGCGGAACAGCCCTGGCAGGTACAACGGCTCTTGCAACCGGCACGTATTATGCCAGCCAGACAGTGGGAACCTGCGAATCAGCCCTTCGTTTTGCTGTGGCAGTCACTGTAAACAATCCGGCTGCCCCGACAGGAAGTGCAACACAGAGCTTCTGTGCTATTGATAACCCGACGGTAGCCAATCTTACTGCAACAGGTACTGCCATTAAGTGGTACAGCGCCGCTTCCGGCGGAACTGCCCTGGCAGGTACAACGGCTCTTGCAACCGGCACGTATTATGCCAGCCAGACAGTGGGAACCTGCGAATCAGCCCTTCGTTTTGCCGTGGCAGTCACTGTAAACAATCCGGCCGCCCCGACAGGAAGTGCAACACAGAGCTTCTGTGCTATTGATAACCCGACGGTCGCTAATCTTACTGCAACAGGTACTGCCATAAAATGGTACAGCGCCGCTACCGGCGGAACTGCCCTGGCAGGTACAACGGCTCTTGCAACCGGCACGTATTATGCAAGCCAGACAGTGGGCACGTGCGAATCAGCCCTTCGTTTTGCTGTGGCAGTCACTGTAAACAACCCGGCCGCCCCGACAGGAAGTGCAACACAGAGCTTCTGTGCTATTGATAACCCGACGGTTGCTAATCTTACTGCAACGGGAACTGCCATTAAATGGTACAGCGCCGCCACCGGCGGAACAGCCCTGGCAGGTACAACGGCCCTTGCAACCGGCACATATTATGCAAGCCAGACAGTGGGAACGTGCGAGTCAGCCCTTCGTTTTGCTGTGGCAGTGACTGTAAACAACCCGGCAGCCCCGACAGGAAGTGCAACCCAAAGCTTCTGTGCAATTGATAACCCGACGGTCGCCAATCTTACTGCAACAGGTACTGCCATTAAATGGTACAGCGCCGCCACCGGCGGAACTGCCCTGGCAGGTACAACGGCTCTTGCAACCGGCACATATTATGCAAGCCAGACGGTGGGAACCTGTGAGTCAGCCCTTCGTTTTGCTGTGGCAGTCACTGTAAACAATCCGGCTGCCCCGACAGGAAGTGCAACACAGAGCTTCTGTGCAATTGATAACCCGACGGTGGCCAATCTTACCGCAACAGGAACTGCCATTAAATGGTACAGCGCTGCAACCGGCGGAACTGCCCTGGCAGGTACAACGGCCCTTGCAACCGGCACGTATTATGCAAGCCAGACGGTGGGAACCTGCGAATCAGCCCTTCGTTTTGCTGTGGCAGTCACTGTAAATAACCCGGCCGCCCCGACAGGAAGTGCAACACAGAGCTTCTGTGCTATTGATAACCCGACAGTGGCCAATCTTACTGCAACAGGAACTGCCATTAAATGGTACAGCGCCGCCACCGGCGGAACAGCCCTGGCAGGTACAACGGCCCTTGCAACCGGAACGTATTATGCAAGCCAGACAGTGGGAACGTGCGAGTCTGCCCTTCGTTTTGCTGTGGCAGTGACTGTAAATAATCCGGCCGCCCCGACAGGAAGTGCAACCCAGAGCTTCTGTGCTATTGATAACCCGACAGTAGCCAATCTTACTGCAACAGGTACTGCCATTAAATGGTACAGCGCCGCAACCGGCGGAACAGCCCTTGTAGGGACAACGGCACTTGCAACACGGAACCTATTATGCAAGCCAGACAGTGGGCACCTGCGAGTCAGCCCTTCGATTTGCTGTGGCAGTGACTGTAAACAATCCGGCAGCCCCGACAGGAAGTGCAACCCAGAGCTTCTGTGCTATTGATAACCCGACGGTAGCCAATCTTACTGCAACAGGTACTGCCATTAAATGGTACAGCGCCGCAACCGGCGGAACAGCCCTGGTAGGTACAACAGCCCTTGCAACCGGCAACCTATTATGCAAGCCAGACGGTGGGAACCTGCGAGTCAGCCCTTCGTTTTGCAGTGGCAGTGACTGTAAATAATCCTGCTGCCCCGACAGGAAGTGCAACCCAGAGCTTCTGTGCAATTGATAACCCGACAGTGGCCAATCTTACCGCAACGGGAACTGCCATTAAATGGTACAGCGCCGCAACCGGTGGAACTGCCCTGGCAGGAACAACGGCTCTTGCAACCGGCACATATTATGCAAGCCAGACAGTGGGAACCTGTGAATCAGCCCTTCGTTTTGCTGTGGCAGTCACTGTAAACAATCCGGCTGCCCCGACAGGAAGTGCAACACAGAGCTTCTGTGCTATTGATAACCCGACGGTGGCCAATCTTACTGCAACCGGAACTGCCATAAAATGGTACAGCGCCGCAACCGGCGGAACAGCCCTGGTAGGAACAACGGCCCTTGCAACCGGCACGTATTATGCAAGCCAGACGGTGGGAACCTGTGAATCAGCCCTTCGATTTGCTGTGGCAGTCACTGTAAATAATCCGGCAGCCCCGACAGGAAGTGCAACCCAGAGCTTCTGTGCAATCGATAACCCGACAGTAGCCAATCTTACCGCAACAGGAACTGCCATTAAATGGTACAGCGCCGCAACCGGCGGAACAGCCCTTGTAGGTACAACGGCCCTTGCAACCGGAACGTATTATGCAAGCCAGACAGTGGGAACATGCGAGTCTGCCCTTCGATTTGCTGTGGCAGTGACTGTAAACAATCCCGCAGCCCCGACAGGAAGTGCAACCCAGAGCTTCTGTGCAATTGATAACCCGACAGTAGCTAATCTTGACCGCAACCGGAACTGCCATTAAATGGTACAGCGCCTCAACCGGCGGAACTGCCCTGGTAGGTACAACGGCCCTTGCAACCGGCACGTATTATGCAAGCCAGACAGTGGGAACCTGTGAATCAGCCCTTCGTTTTGCTGTGGCAGTGACTGTAAACAATCCCGGCTGCCCCGACAGGAAGTGCAACCCAAAGCTTCTGCGCTATTGATAATCCGACGGTGGCTAATCTTACCGCAACCGGAACTGCCATTAAATGGTACAGCGCCTCAACAGGCGGAACAGCCCTGGTAGCTACAACGGCTCTTGCAACCGGCACGTATTATGCAAGCCAGACAGTGGGCACCTGTGAATCAGCCCTTCGTTTTGCTGTGGCAGTTACTGTAAACAATCCGGCTGCCCCGACAGGAAGTGCAACGCAGAGCTTCTGTGCAATTGATAACCCGACGGTGGCCAATCTTACCGCAACCGGAACTGCCATTAAATGGTACAGCGCCGCAACCGGCGGAACTGCCCTGGTAGGTACAACGGCCCTTGCAAGCGGCACGTATTATGCAAGCCAGACAGTGGGAACCTGTGAATCGGCCCTTCGTTTTGCAGTGGCAGTCACTGTAAACAATCCGGCTGCCCCGACAGGAAGTGCAACACAAAGCTTCTGCACTATTGATAACCCGACAGTGGCTAATCTTACCGCAACCGGAACTGCCATTAAATGGTACAGCGCCGCAACCGGCGGAACTGCCCTGGTAGGTACAACGGCCCTTGCAACCGGAACCTATTATGCAAGCCAGACGGTGGGAACATGTGAATCAGCCCTTCGTTTTGCTGTGGCAGTGACTGTAAATAATCCCGGCTGCCCCGACAGGAAGTGCAACCCAAAGCTTCTGTACAATTGATAACCCGACGGTGGCTAATCTTACCGCAACCGGAACTGCTATTAAATGGTACAGCGCCGCAACCGGCGGAACAGCCCTGGTAGCGTACAACGGCCCTTGCAACCGGCACGTATTATGCAAGCCAGACAGTGGGAACCTGTGAATCTGCCCTTCGTTTTGCAGTGGCAGTCACTGTAAACAATCCTGCAGCCCCGACAGGAAGTGCAACCCAGAGCTTCTGTGCAATCGATAACCCGACAGTGGCCAAGTCTTACCGCAACCGGAGCAGCTATTAAATGGTACAGCGCCGCAACCGGCGGAACAGCCCTGGTAGGAACAACGGCTCTTGCAAGCGGAACCTATTATGCAAGCCAGACGGTGGGCACATGTGAATCTGCCCTTAGATTTGCAGTGGCAGTCACTGTAAACAATCCGCTGCCCCGACAGGAAGTGCAACCCAGAGCTTCTGTGCTATCGATAACCCGACGGTGGCCAGTCTGACCGCAACCGGAACTGCCATTAAATGGTACAGTGCCGCAACCGGCGGAACTGCCCTGGTAGGAACAACGGCCCTTGCAACCGGCACGTATTATGCAAGCCAGACAGTGGGCACCTGTGAATCTGCCCTTCGATTTGCAGTGGCAGTGACTGTAAACAACCCGGCTGCCCCGACAGGAAGTGCAACACAAAGCTTCTGCAGTATGTCAGCACCGGTGGTTTCTGACCTGGCAGCCACAGGAACCAACCTTCAATGGTACGATGTACCGCAGGAGGTACCCCATTGCCAGGAACAACCGCTCTTGTTGATGGATCAATATATTATGCATCACAGACCGTAGGTATATGTGAAAGCAGTACACGATTTGCAGTAACAGTGGCCATAAATGATCCTGCTGCTCCGACAGGCAATGCAATACAATCCTTCTGCAACAGCAATAACCCGACTCTGGCCGATATCGTGGTGACAGGAACCGGCATAAAATGGTATGACGTCGCAACCGGCGGACTTCCGCTCGATGCAACTACGATCCTGACCGATGGAACTTATTATGCAAGCCAGACAGTTAATGGATGTGAAAGCATATTGCGACTGGCTGTTACGATTGTAACGGGTAATGATCCGGTGACTTCTGCAATTACTGGTGACATCAGCCCGCTGTGCAGTACTCCTGGTGTTTCCTACAGTGTGGTTCCGACAGCAGGATCCAGTTATTCCTGGACGGTTCCGGCTTTGGCAGTCATTGCTTCCGGAGCTACAGGTCCGGATAACAATGCGATCACAGTCGATTTTGGAACAGAAAGCGGTACCATAACAGTAACTGAAACCACATCAATCGGATGCCAGGGAAATCCGGTACAGCTTGATGTAAACCTTGTAGGATGCGACCTGGTTGCTGATTTTACGGCCAGCGATACAAATCTCTGCATTGGTGAAGAGGTCACCTTTACAAATCATTCCCTGGGTACAAACATCAGGTACCACGTTTGAATGGGAATTTGGTGATGGAGCTACTCCGTCTTCAGCAACCCTTGCAGGTCCGCATGTCGTTAGCTATGCAACTCCGGGATTAAAGACGGTTCGGCTGATCATCAGCAATGGTCTTTCAGATACCCTGGTGAAAACGGATTATATCCTTGTCAATCCGGTTCCGGGTGTGGTCATTGAAAGTGCTGAAAGATGCGGTCCGGGAAGTATCGATCTGACAGCTACGCTGACAAATGCCGACAGGGTTGACTTTTCGACTGATGACGGATTAACTGTTGCTTCAACGGATATTTCAGCTCCGTATGTTTTCACTGCTACACTTGGAACAGCTGAAACCTTGCATGTAATGGGCAAAGCATACAATACGGTATCCGGATGTTCGGGTGCCTGGGAAGGAGATGCTTTTGCCGTTGCCAACCTGGTACCTGTTTCGGAGAAAATTGCCTCTTCGCATATTGGCATATCTGTGCCGGGTTATGTTGATGTGGTTTGTTCCGGTCAGCAAAATGTGGTCTATTATGTGAATGGACGAATCCAATGCCACCTATAACTGGAATGTTCCGGGATTGGGAATTACGGCAAACGGTGTAACGGAAATTGAAATTGACTGGAATGTACCAGGCGGAGATTATGTGATTGAGGTTGAGAAGGTTTCCGATAAGGGCTGTTACAGTGCCAAGGAAGATACGATGGTGCTTGTTTCACAGCCTAAACCCGATTTGGGCCCGGATGTGACCATTTGTGAGGGCAGTTCGCATACTTTCAGTCTTACAGAAAATTACGATAGTTATGAATGGAATGATGGTTCAACGGATCCGACATTGACTGTATCTGAATCCGGACAAGTATATGTCACAGTATGGGATGAATATCAGTGTACTGGTTCCGATACGGCATCCTTGCTGATCAGCACTACACCGATCGTTGACCTTGGAAGGGATACTGTAATCTGCGGTGACAATTCACTTGAACTGAATGCAGGCGACTTTGACAGCTATTCCTGGTCAACCGGAGAAACGGTGAATCCGATTACAGTGCGTGAAGGTGCCGGAACTGTAAGTGTAATTGTTACGAATGCCGATGGCTGCGAAGGCACGGATGAAATCGTCATCAAGCCTTGTGATCCGGTAACGCTCCTGGGTGTTATTCCAAATACGATTACACCCAATGATGACAATGTTCATGATACATGGAAGATTAACAATATCTCCCTGTTCCCTGAAGCCAGCATCCAGATTTATGACCGCTGGGGCAGGGTGATTTTCGAGCAGGACGGAGGGTATGAGAATGACTGGAATGGTAAAGATTCAAGCGGAAAGGATCTGCCGGTCGACACATACTTCTATATAATTGATTTGAAGGTAGAAAGGCACTTCGCCGATTGCCGGTAATGTGACCATTATCCGATAACCCATATAACTGAAAACCCATGGTTCGAATTCGAGTTTCCATACTGACCTGCCTGTTTCTGATCATACCGGTTTGCTGGCTTAAAGGCCAGCAACTGCCTGTATACAGTCAGTATACTTTTAATAAATTCCTGCTGAATCCGGCCTGTGCAGGAAGCGATGGGTATACATCCATCAGCCTTGTTGCCCGTGAACAATGGGTCGGATTGGAACGGTGCGCCAAAAACCCATGCCCTCACTATTGACTCACGGCTTCTGAGGAATAGTTTCATTTCAAAGAATCTTTCTGTCCGCAAAAAAGAGAAGGCTTAGTTCACGGTCGGGCAGGGTAGGATGGGCTGCACATGTTTTTGATGATCGTACGGGTCCCCTTGAACGCACGGGACTTGAAGCAACATATGCCTATCATCTGAATCTGGGAGAGGGCCAGCTGTCATTTGGTTTGTCGGGTGTATTTTATCAGTTCCGGCTCAACAAGGATAAGGTGATTACGTCTGATAATGAATATGATGCTCTGATTGATGGGATAAAAGGTACCATTTATATTCCGGATGCCAATTTTGGCGTTTTTTATAAAACGGCGAACTATTTATGCCGGTGCATCTGTTATGCAGATATTTCAGTCATCAATACAGTTTGGCGGCGATAATACAGGGGAATACAGGTTGAAACGGAATTATAATCTGATGGCAGGATATGTGTATGAAATCAATGATGAATTTACGGTTGAACCATCCATGCTGTTGAAAATACCTACCTCTGCCAAACCGCAGCTCGATGTGAATGCCAGGGTTTACTATAAACAGAATTACTGGGCCGGAATATCTTACCGAACAGGAAATGCCATGGTAATTTTTCTGGGTGCCCGGTTTGACCGTTATTTCGTAGGGTATGGATTTGACTATAATTTTAGTCCCTTAATGAATCATACATACGGTACACATGAGTTTATGGCGGCTGTCAAATTTGGCGATACTGCGCGACGCTACCGTTGGTTGAACACTTATTAGAATTAAGCAATACTCATCCATGGAAGGAAGAAAGATCCTTACACGGACCATACTGATCGTTTCTTTTATCAGCCTTTTTACTGATATTGCCAGTGAAATGCTGTATCCCGTTATGCCTGTTTATCTGCGCAAAATAGGATTTACAGTTGCACTGATCGGTATTCTCGAAGGCATGGCAGAAGCTACAGCCGGACTGTCCAAGGGCTATTTCGGAAATCTTTCGGATCGCAGCGGGAAGCGGGTTCCCTTTCATCCGCTGGGGTTATACGCTGAGTGCACTTTCAAAGCCCATGATGGGTTTGCTGATTGCCCCGGTCTGGATTTTTATGGCAAGGGCATTTGACCGGATCGGAAAGGGTTTACGAACAGGTGCACGGGATGCTTTGCTTTCCGATGAGGCAACAAAGGAAACAAAAGCACGCGTTTTTGGATTCCATCGGGGCATGGATACATTGGGAGCAGCCATCGGACCTACACTGGCCCTGGTGTTTCTTTCCTTTTATCCCGGACAATACCGGTGGATGTTTATTCTGGCCATTGTTCCCGGAATCGCTGCCGTATCATTGACGCTTCTTCTGAAAGACCGAAAAAACGTGGAAGCAGTTGCAATTAAGGTCCGTACCCCCCTTTTTGGATTTCTTTCTTACTGGAAGAAGTCACCCAAAAGTTATAAGGTTCTTGTGGCCGGTTTGCTTGGCCTTTACCTTGTTTAACAGTTCCGATGCCTTTCTCCTGCTGGTTTTAAAGGAAAAAGGTTTTAGCGATACAGCCTTAATAGGTGTATATATTTTTTACAATGTTTCCTATGCCCTGCTGAGCTATCCCCTGGGTGCGCTGGCTGATAAGATCGGATTGAAGATTGTGTTGCTGGGCGGATTGCTGCTGTTTGTCGTGGTTTATGGAAGTATCGGATTCGTGACTGCTGTCGGTTTGATTTTACTTGTCTTTTTTCTTTACGGATTGTATGCCGCTGCAGTTGAAGGAATATCTAAAGCATTGATCACCAACCTGGTGGATAACAAGGATACGGCAACTGCCATTGGTTTTTACACCGGTTTTGGAAGTCTGGCAACACTCATTGCTTCCAGCATGGCAGGTTTCATCTGGATGGCCTTTTCTCCCAGGGTTTTGTTTCTCTTTTCCGCCACCGGTGTACTATGTGTGGTAATTTACCTGGCCCTGGTTTTTGGATTGGGAAGGATCAACCTAAAGAAGTAATGTAGAGATGGGTTTCAAACCCATCTCTAAAATACACCCTTTATATCGTTTTAGAATAATCCTTTATCCTCCGATTCCGGAGCCTGGTGTTTCATCAACGGCAGGAGCAACACTTGGTTTTTCTTCTTCTTCACGGGTCTTTTTAACGGCAGGTTTTTTGGCTTTCTGAGAATCACTTCCCGGTATTTCGATACGATTCTCACGCAGGAACATTCCTGTGATAACACCGCTTTTAATATCCTTGATAATTAAACTGAATTCCCAGTCGGTGTCGGGAAAATCCTGGGGCTTTACATTGAACTCAATTTTTTCTTCCAAACAGAAATCAACGAGCACAGGAATGGATTTTGTCTTTAAAATAAGTTTAATTGACTCACTCATAGTATGTTATATTAAACAGGTTACTGATTGTAAAAATATATTTTTATATACTCTTACCGGCACAAACCAGCTACTATTTTTAGTCAATTTTTATGATAATTGACTATCAGGATTCTGCATTCACTTTAATTCACCAGTTTCCGTTATATTTGCATTCGACCGGAATAATTTTATCAGAATTTACCTATGTGGCAACTTTTTTTTGGAAGCTTTCTTCTCAGCATAATTCATGCAACCATACCCAATCACTGGTTACCTGTTGTTGCCATTGGAAAAGCAGAAAACTGGACACAGCGTGAAACACTGGTAGTGACTGGTATCAGCGGATTTGCACATACACTTAGCACACTCATCATTGGAATAGCGATCGGTTTTGTCGGGCACAGGCTGAATGAAAGTTACACATTCATTTCCGAGAAAATTGCACCATCTCTTCTGATCCTGTTGGGAGTAATTTACCTGGCAGTCGACCGGCTGAAACATCATCGCCACACACATGGCATTCCTTCGGCTATAGCCCGTAAACGATCGAAATGGGCCATCATTATTTCCCTGGCTGTTACAATGTTCCTTAGTCCATGTCTGGAAATTGAAGCCTATTATTTTCAGGCCGGAACACAGGGATGGATGGGTATCCTGCTGGTCTCAGCTGTCTATGTTGTCATTACCGTTTCAGGGATGTTGCTTCTGGTTTACCTGGGGAATAAGGGTGTTCGTGCTATCCAGTCCCATTTTCTTGATCACCATGAAAAACTGCTTTCAGGGATGGTGTTGATTTTGCTTGGAGTGTTTGCGCTGATATTGAATTGTAAGTTATAGTACTGCAATCATTTGTCTTGCAAGTTCATGCAACTCAATCACGGCACCATTTCCAGTTTATCCCCCGGTATGATCCGGCGGTAAAAACATGTTTCCTGCGGTTTGCCATCCGGTTTTAACGCATGGCAGGCACCCTGTCCCTCCTGGGTTACCATGTACAGCAATGAATTTTGCTCGCAGTTGATCCTGATTTCTATGACTTTCAGAAGATTTCCCGATGTGAGTCCCTTTTTCCAGATCTCTTTCCTGCTCCGGCTGTAAAAAGTAGCATATCCGCTTTCAATGGTTTCTTTATATGCCTCCCGGTTGGCATAGGCCAGAATAAGAACCTTGCCGGAATTATAATCCTGAGTAATGACAGGAACCAATGTATTACCGTCCGGACCAAAATCCAGCAATAATTCGTTTGTATATTCTTTTTCCATGGGAAAGATTTTTGCAAAATTACGAAATAATGACGCATGACTGCATGACTCAAAATATCACAATTTTTGTTCTGCAGAAAAGTTCACAAGGTACAATTCGTCTGTTGCGCGGGTTACCGCTGTATACAGCCAACGCAGATATTCCATGTCAATCTTGTCTTTCGGTACATACCCCTGGTCAACATACACTGCCTTCCATTGTCCGCCCTGGGCCTTGTGGCAGGTAATGGCATAGGCATATTTGATCTGAAGGGCATTGAAAAAGGGATCTGCCTTAACCATCTTATATTGCTTTGATCGCGATTCAATGTGGGAATAGTCTTCCA
This sequence comes from uncultured Bacteroidales bacterium, assembly GCA_963790105.1. Classification (GTDB taxonomy): domain Bacteria; phylum Bacteroidota; class Bacteroidia; order Bacteroidales; family UBA10428; genus UBA5072. The sequence goes on from CAWBNI010000032.1 coordinate 28,505, forward strand.
GTACGCTGAGATAGAGCCTTTTATTATCCTCGCTTTTAAGGGAGGCTGATTCTGAAGTCAATGTATCCAGCAATACCCAGGCTTCAAAATCAATATCATAATCGATCAGTCGAAGCATGGCATAAGCAAACCGGAAGCCATACCGTTCTTCGTATTTTTTCACTTTCACCAGGCGAAGAATATCCCCATTGGCAATAAACTCGATTTCAGGATTTTCAGTCACCCAGTGGTAATTATTCTTCACCACCATAAACAGATCGCCGGTTTCCAGCTCTTCCTCCCGGAACAGTACCTGTTTCCGGATCCCGCTGTTGTATTGGTTTGCCTTTTTATTGGAACGGCAGAGAATTATATTTTCCTCAATTCCATACTTTCCATAGGTTCTCTCAAGCATTTCGGGTAACTCATTTCCGTCGGCAAACCGGATATCATTAAATCCTTCCTGCTTAAAAACCGGCATGGCAAATGTCTTGCCGGTGATCTGGTTTCTAAGCCTGGTTGCATTCTGCAATATGCCTGATTGAAAGGACTGCCTTACAATATCAGTCAGCACATGTTCACCGGCTACAGGTATGTTTCCACCCAGTTCAGTGCGGTCGAGTGCCGGGCTCAGATTAATTCCCACCGGTGGAAGCTGGGCCGTATCGCCAATTAAAATAAGCCTGCACTGCACGCCATCCTTTACAAAGCTGATCAGGTCCTCAAGGAGCCGTCCTGAGCCGAAAACAGAATCTTCCGATAATGAATTGGAGATCATGGATGCTTCATCCACCATGATGACCAGGTTGCTGAAAAGATTTTTATTCAGGACGAAAGCTCCGAATCCATCCGTTGACGATTTTTGCCTGTATATTTTCCGGTGAATTGTATAGGCAGGTTTTCCGGCATACGATGAGAATACCTTGGCCGCCCTGCCGGTTGGCGCCAGTAAAAGTGACTTTATTTTCCAGTGCTCAAGTGTCCTGACAACGGCACTCACCAGCGTAGTCTTTCCGGTACCGGCATACCCCTTCACAATAAATGCCTTCTTTTCATTATCTTCCATGATAAAGTCAGCAAGTTTTCCGATCAGTTCCTCCTGGCCATTGGTCGGGGGATGACCCAGGTTTTCACGGATCATGGAAATCATATGGCCTTTAAGCATATCCGCTATTCATTTGTATATTTTCCGGGAACTGCAATTTAGATAAATTGAATCAAATTTTATCTAAATTCGCAGAAAGCGTTTTGATAACCTATTTTCATGCCTGAACTGAATTTCGTCGACAGGTCTTTCAATAAGGACCATTCCGTCAATTATCATTTATCCTTGCAGGCCGACCGGAACGGATTGGCCTATTGTATCCGGAATGGCAGGCAAAAGGAATTTATCGTTTTCAGAAAATACAGGTTTGACCATGTTTATCTCGAAAGTGACCTGGTTGGACAGGTAATCTCGGTTCTCGACCGGGATGAAATTTTGCACCTTCCCTTTCTGGATGTTCACTTTATGGGCTATACGCAGCAAAATACGCTCGTGCCGGCGAGTTATTTCAGTCCTGATCATCTTATTGATTATATGGATTTTAATGCCGGTGGTGCATCGGATGGCGAACTATTCAGCAACAATATTCGAACGCTGGATACAAATATTGTATTTTCATTGTCACGGGCACTGGTTTCGCTGGTCACCCTGCATTTCAAAAAGGTTGAATTTTCGAGCCAGGCTTCTCCATTTTTATGGAATGTGTCAAATCAATCCGGTTCCCTGAATAATACAGCCCTTTATGTGGGATTGAATGCGGATTTCTTTGACGTAGCCGTAACAGGAGGTGGCAAGCTGATGCTGTACAACACTTTTCAATACGTTAATGAAACAGATCTTTTATATTACGTTTTGTATGTGTGCAAACAGCTTTCACTGAAAACAAATGATCTTCCGCTTATCCTGTCGGGTGAAATGAGTTCCAGGCTTGTTTATTCTGAAATGCTTAAGCAATATCTGCCTGACACCGATCATGATGCAGCTGCAGGACTTCCGCCTGTACCCGCGGGACTAACTCCGGCGTTAACGTACAAATATCTTAACCTATTTAATTTACAGGCGTGCGCATTGTCGGTGGAGAGCATAAAGGCAGAATAATCGAAGTCAGCAAAGAGTTTGATTCGAGGCCAACCACAGATTTTGCCAGGGAGGCCTTATTTAATATTCTCACCAATTACTTCGATTTTGAAGAGATCAGTTTTCTCGATTTATTCGGTGGAACCGGCAGCATCAGCTATGAGTGTAACTCCCGGGGATGCAGGAAAATTGATCTGGTTGATATAAACAGCCGGTCAATTCAGTTCATTGCGAAAACGGCTGCTAAGATGAATATGAAGGGAATTCACACAGTTAAAATGGACGTATTCCGCTTTTTGGAAATTTGCAAAACCAAATACAATATAATCTTTGCCGATCCCCCTTTTGAATTGAAAGATCTCGAAAAATTGCCTGAGGCAGTATTGAGCCAGGATATACTGCTTCCTGAAGGATGGTTAATTCTTGAACATCCTAAAAAATATAAATTCAACCAGCATCCCCGTTTTTTCGATACCCGCAAATATGGCAACATCCATTTCTCGTTTTTCCGGTAATAGGTATTTAATCTTCCGGGCATGAAAATAGTTTATCCTTTTCTGATCATTTTAATTTGTCTGGCCTTTGGTCAGTCATGCTATTCACAAAATGATTCCGCCAGGGTGAATAAATCAGAAAGAAAAGTTATAATCAATCCAAATCCATTTAAAGATTCCACCCGGATTTCAATAGCCGGAAACTACAACATCAATACATTAAAGATTTCGATATGTAGCCGGAATGGTCAGGCGGTGTTGGAATTTATACCCAGACAAATGCCCTTTAAATTGAAAAAGGGAGATCTCGCTCCCGGGAGGTATTATGTCCGGTGCATTGACAAATACGGACGTATACCCAGCAAGAAAATGACTATTATGGGAGATGCGCCTCCTGATCCTGAGTAAATTATTCTATATCTGCTATTTCAGAGATAAATTATGTAGAGACGGGTTTCAAACCCGTCTCTGCCCCATTTTGCTCTGGTCAAAATTTCAGGAGCTTTTTGCTTTGAACAGCAATTCACAATTTGTATATTTATTGTCTGTTAGTTAGTTATTCTGTTTGCTTACTTTAAAATCTTTAAAAAATGGAGGCAGCATGAGTGAAAATATATCCATTAGTCCCAGCGGAGAAAAATTTCCTTTGCCAACACCCGAAGATTATAAGATTGAATTCTTACGCCTTAAAAAACGAATTGCTGAGGAACGGGCCAAAAATCGGGAAATTGTTGTGGTGATGGGCATTGGTTTTGTTGGTGCGGTTATGGCCGCTATTGTTGCAGATACCGTTGATAAAAAGGGCCAGCCCTCGAAATTTGTTATTGGGATGCAGCGCCCGAGTGTGCGAAGTTTTTGGAAAATTCCTTTGCTCAATCGCGGAGTTTCTCCTGTAAAAGCTGAGGACCCTGAAGTGGATCCTATGATTGCACGTTGTGTTAATGAAAAGAAGACTTTAATTGCAACATATACTTATGATGTTCTGAAACTAGCTGATGTTGTGGTGGTTGATGTTCAGTGTGATTATATCAAAGAGGAATTGGGCAATGTTCGCAACGGCGAAACCGATATGGCTGCTCTGGAGGCTTCCCTTGGGGTAATTGCCGAGCACATTCCACCCGATGCCCTGGTTTTGATCGAAACTACTGTTGCTCCCGGAACTACTGAACAGGTTGCCTACCCGATAATGAAAAAAATATTTAAAAAGCGGGGGATTGAATCCGATCCATTATTGGCTCATAGTTACGAGAGAGTAATGCCCGGCCGAAATTATGTTGCCAGTATCCGCGATTTCTGGCGGGTTTGCAGCGGCATCAATGAAGAAGCGAAAGAGCGGGTTGTAAAATTTCTAAATGAAGTACTGAATACGGACAAATATCCTCTAACGGTAATGGATCGGCCCATTGAGTCGGAAACAGCCAAAATTGTTGAAAACAGTTACCGGGCCACCATTCTTGCTTTTCTGGATGAATGGAGTTTATATGCAGAGCGCAATGGCGTTGACCTGGTTAAAGTAATCAAAGCCATTAAGGTGCGACCAACACACAGCAATATTATTTTCCCGGGACCCGGAATCGGCGGATATTGCCTTCCAAAGGACGGAGGCCTGGGTGTTTGGGCTTATAAGCATATCCTTGGTTTTGAGGATGATATTTTTAAAATCACCCCCATGGCTATTGATATTAATGATACGCGTGGTTTACATGTCGGACAGCTTACCCGTGATGCCTTACGTAATATGGGCAAGCCGATTGCCGCAGCAGATGTTTTGGTACTGGGTGCAGCCTATCGCGAGGATGTTGGTGATACCCGTTACAGCGGTTCAGAAATTGTGATTCGAAAACTTGCCGAAATGGGTGCTGAAATCAGGGTACATGATCCTTATGTTGAACATTGGTGGGAATTTGAACAGCAGGATACTTATCCGGCTACCGGACAAAGCAAAGCGCGATTCTTCCGTAACCAGGAAAAATTAAAGGAAATTCATATTGAACAGGATCTGAATAAAGCACTTAAAGATGCAGAAGCTGTTATCTTTGCTGTACCTCATGAAGCATATCTTAATCTGGATCCGGATGAAGTAGTTAAAGACAATTGGCCAACCTGCTGCCATCATTGATTGTTTCGGAATTCTAACGGATGATAAAATCCGTCGTTATTTTCAGCTTGGCTGTGAGGTTAAAGGATTAGGTCGCGGACATATTCAACGAATTAAAGATGAAATACGGAAAGCTTGATCGATAATCCCGTCCGGGACAATTAATCTCTCATGCAGATAGTTTTCTAAATGCTTGCACCAACAAGGGTTTGTACAAATAAGAAACCCCGCCGATGGCGGGGTTCCTGCTTTAATTTTGCGGTGACGACGGGATTCGAACCCGCGACCTCCGGCGTGACAGGCCGGCATTCTAACCAGCTGAACTACATCACCTCGTTTTAAAGCGCCACAAAAGTAAGTTTTATATTTAATCTATCCAAATGAAATCGGAGAAAATAGTTGATAGTTGTTAGTTGAAAGTTGATAGAAGGAATTATAAATGATGAATTATGAATGATGAATTTGAGTTCAGGCTAAGAGGCAGTGGGTTCATCTCCGTGGGTTTAGCTTCGCTGATTTTCAATTTACCCATGGTTTTTGAAATTGAGCCTCTCGGAGGCTGTTCTGTCTGCATGATTGTACGACCTGGATTCTTTTATATATGGTTGAAATTGTAGAGACAAGGCATTGCCTTGTC
>CAWBNI010000033.1:0-138794 GCA_963790105.1 uncultured Bacteroidales bacterium
GATGCGTGTTTCCCAAGCGATACTGACGAAAGGAATGTAGGCCGTGAGTTGCCCCGTCGCCTCGCCGCAATGCGGGCAGTAGTAGCCCGACGGGTCCACCGGCCTCATGCAGCGCAGGCACAGCGGCGTCTCCTTTTGTTGATCTTGCTGCTCCTGTACGTTGGTGTTCTCCGCGTTCATATCTCAGCCTGCCCACCATGTTGCCTGCGATGAGCCTCCCTCAGGCGCTCATTCGCCTTGGCACCCATTTGGTCGTCTTTCCACTGACGGTTATTATCGCCAAATCAGCCGGGGAAAGGCAAGAAGAAGTGCGGGTTTGTCTTCTGGAGCACAGATGTTCGCAACGGTGGGAATTTGCCGCCGTGGTTACTGCGAAGGCTCGGCGACAAGCTCGATCTCGTACATCCTGGGCCAGAGTTTGCCGGTGACGAGCAGGTGCTTGGTTTGAGGGAGATAGGCGATGCCGTTGAGGACGGCTTCTTCTTCCTCGCCGACGGGCGGTTTCCAGAGGCCTGATAGGTCGATCCAGCCGGTGACGCTGCCAGTCCGGGGGTCGATAATCGCGATTCGATTCGTCTGCCAGATGTTGGCGTAGATCAAGCCTTCGCTCTTGACTTGTGGCACCCCCGCTCTCGGGGGGGATTCCTCGGATTTCACAGCCGGGGGCGGCTGTGCCACAGGAGGGGCATCAGCCACATATTCGAGTTCGTTGAGACGCTCGACCGGGCGGCCCTGGTCGCGGACTTCGATCCGGCCCGTCTCGGCGAAGGTGTTCGGGTCGAGGAAACGCAGGATCGCGGTGCCGTCGCTGAGGATCAGACGCTTGTCGTCCTGGGTGAGGCCCCAGCCTTCGCCGGAGTACTTGAACTCGCGCAGCGGCGTGAATGTGTCTTTCGTGTAGACGAAGCCGACGTTGGATTGCCAGGTGAGCTCGATGAGCTTGTCGCCGAAGAGGGTGATCCCTTCGCCGAAGTATTTCTCGGGCAGACGGAGCATTTTCACGGTCTTGCCCGTCTGGCAGGTCGCGCTTGTAGATGGCGGACTGGCCGTAGAGGCCGGTTCCTTCGTAGATGAATCCGTCCTCGTAGACGAGACCCTGCGTGAAGCACCGGCGATCGTGAGGGTAGAGCTTGACCACCTTGTACCGGTAGTGGGCGACATCGGCCTGGGCCGAGGCCGCAGCGCCGGCGGATGGTGCAGCCATCTTCACTGCCTGCCTTTCAGGCATGGCCTGCACACCCGGTGAAGACCAACACGCCGAGCGCCAGCAGCAAGGCCGTCGCCAGCACCAAATAGGGAGCATGAAGCAGACGCATAATGATTTACTGTTTACTATTTAGTCGATTTACTATTTGCGGCGTTACGATTTACCCGTACGTCGTCGTTCATTGTAGACTGTCGATCGTAAATAGTAAATCGCAAGGGGATGGCTATGAGCAGGAATGAGGTCTCGCGTCGTGGTTTTCTTCAAGGCGTCGGCCGCCTCGCTGGCGGCGGTGGGCGTGGCCGGCCGAGTGTACGCGGCAGGCTCGGACACGATCCGGGTCGGCATCATCGGCTGCGGCGGGCAGGGCACGCGCGACCTCGTCAGTTGCGTCAAGAGCGCGCCGGGCGTGCAGATCGTGGCGATGGGCGATCTGTTCGAGGATCGCTTGCAGGAGTCGCTGCAAAAGATCAAGACCGATGTGCCCGAGGCGGTGAAGGTCACGCCGGACAAGTGCTTCATCGGCTTCGACGCCTACAAGAAGGTGCTGCAGACCGACGTGCATACGGTTCTCCTGACGACGCCGCCGCATCTTCCGGCCGATGCATCTCCAAGCGGCCATCGAGGCGGGCAAGCACGTGTTCATGGAAAAGCCCGCGGCGTGGATCCCGGCGATCCGCTCCGATCATCGAGACGGCGGAACTGGCCCAGCAGAAGAAGCTGTCCATCGTCGCCGGCACCCAGCGGCGGCACAGCAAGAAGTACCTGGAGACGATCAAGCGCATTCACGACGGGCCGATCGGCGAGATCGTCGCGGCCCAGGCCTACTGGAACGGCGCGGACATGCTCGGCTACTGGAAATGGTGGGACAAGGAGAACCGCTCCGACATGGAGTGGCAGTTCCGCAACTGGCACTACTTCACCTGGATCTGCGGCGACCACATCGTCGAGCAGCACGTGCACAACCTCGACGTGATGAACTGGGCCCTCCAGGGCCATCCCGAGCAAGTGCATCGGCATGGGCGGCCGGCAGCGCGCACCGGCCCGACGCTGGGCAACATCTTCGACCACTTCGCCGTCGAGTTCGAGTACCCCAACGGCGTGCGGGTCGATGAGCATGTGCCGCCAGATCAACAACTGCGGCAGCGGCGACCGGATCGCCGAGCGCGTGGTCGGCACCAAGGGCTACGCCGACGTCGATCGCGGCGTGCATCAAGGGCGAGAAGCCCTTCAAGTACGACGGACCCGATCCCGACCACTACGTGCAGGAGCAGGCCGACCTGATCGCGAGCATCCGCAGCGGCACGCCGATCAACGAGGCCAAGCAGGTGGCCGAGAGCACGATGGACGCGATCATGGGCCGCATGAGCGCCTACACCGGCCGGGCCTTGAAGTGGGACTGGGCCATGAACGGCCTCGAAGCTGGACCTGACCCCGCCGAAGTACGACTTCGTCGAATTCCCGATGGAGCCGGTGGCGATCCCGGGCAAGACACAGCTCATATGATGAGCAGGTTCGATTCGAAGGTTGGAAGATGCCTACGCGGGCGTAGGCATGGCACCCGGTACTTTCAAGCTATGATTGAGGTGGCGAAATGAACGAGCAGGGTAGGCAAAAGGGGGTTTCGAGACGTGGTTTCATGAAAGGGGCGGCGGCCGGGGCGGTTTCCTTGGCGGCGGCTTCCACCTTCAATCCGCGGGCCTTCGCGGCGGGCAGCGACAAGATCCGCGTGGGCTTGATCGGCTGCGGCGGCCGGGGGACGTACGACACCGGCAACTGCCTCAAGGCGGCCGAAGGCGTCGAGCTGGTGGCGATGGGGGACATGTTCAAGGACCGACTGGACAAGTTGCCGCCAGACCCTCACGAAGAATGCAGCCGGACAAGGTGAAGGTCACGGACGACAAGTGCTTCGTCGGCTGGGACGCCTATCAGAAGGTCCTGGCGACCGACGTGAATCTGGTGATCCTGACGCAGGCGCCGGACTTCCGGGCCTGCGCACCTGAAGGCGGCGATCGAGGCGGGCAAGCACGTGTTCATGGAAAAACCCGTGGCCGTGGACCCCGTGGGCGTGCGCTCGGTGATCGAGTCGTCGGACTTGGCCGACAAGAAGAACCTGAAGATTCTGGCCGGCACGCAGATGCGCCGGATCTCGCACCTGGTGGAAGCGGCCAGGAGGATTCACGACGGCGCCATCGGGGAGATCCGGGCGGCCAGCGTGTCCGGCTGGGCGACGGCATGTTGACCTGGGGACCGCAGCAGCGGGAGCCCGGCTGGTCGGACATGGAATGGCAACTGCGCCGCTGGCTGTTCATGACCTGGCTCAGCGGCGATTTCATCACCGAGATGCACATTCACAATCTGGACGTGATGAACTGGTTGATCGGCGCCCACCCGGTGGAATGTATCGGCATGGGCGGTCGCGGGGCGCGGACGGCGCCCGAGTATGGCGATTCCTTCGACCATTTCGCCGTGGAGTACGAGTATCCAAAGCGGGCTGCTGCTGCGATCGAGTAGATGGGCACGCAGATCGATGGATGAAATCGGCAAGGATCAAAGCTGGTGGCATCGAAGGGTTTGATGTATACTGATTCCGGTCGCGTGGTGATCGAAGGCCAGGAGAAGGCCGAGATCGCCTGGGATAAGAATGATCCGTGCGTGAAACAACACGCCGATCAGATTGAAGCGATTCGCCGAGATCAGCGGTTAAATGAGGGTCGGCGAGTCGCTGAAAGTACTCTGACCTCGATTATGGGTCGGATGAGCGCATATACGGGCCGGGCGTTGAAATGGGATTGGGCCCTCAGCGCCTCGAAGCTGGATCTGACGCCGCCGGCGTACCAATTCGGCGATCTGCCGATGCCGCCGGTGGCCGTGCCCGGTAAGACACCATTGATTTAGCCGGAGGGATTGAGCCCGGGGCTTCCCTTTAGGTCGTGACAGGATGAGCGGAATCCGACGGCCCGAAGGGGAAGTCCCGGTTTGTAGGCTAAAGGGACCGATAACTATCTTGACCTCGCCGGGCGCATGTGGTAAGACAAAGATGGAAGTCTGCTTCCACGGCCTGCACGGGCTTTCTGGCGCGCGCGGGCCGGTCCATGTCGAGTTTTCATTAGTTCATCGATGTCCAGGCGGGTGGTCGCGGCGTGGCTCTCGTCGGGCGGGGAGGAGCGTTGTGCAAGGCCGTCGCTGCAACGCGTAGCTTCTTGGGAAGGAGGATTGCCATGTGGAGCGGGTTTGCTCGCCGTGTGTCTACCGTGTTTCTGTGGGTTGTGGGCTGCCAGCTTATCGCGGTGCCTACTACCTGTGTCGCCCAGAACTATGCGCTGCAGTTCAAAGGGGGGGACTGTACCACTTTCGACGAACATGGAGATTTCGTGGATTTGGGCTACAACTGGACGTCTTCCCGCATGCTCGCCAAGACCATCGAATTCTGGTGCAAGCCGGTGAAAAACGCGTGGTCGAATATCGTCCTGGGCATTTTCGATCCGGCCGTCTTGGCGACCCGGAGTTATCTGGATGACAACAACTGCAGCGGCGGCCTGCGGCTCGCCGTCAATTCGGTCGTGGTCGCGACCATCAACAATGCGGTCGTCTATGACGAGGTCCAACACCTCGCCGTCGTCGATACGGGCACGACGCTGCAGGTCTACCGCAACGGCGAGTTGGTGGGCAGTGCCAACGGTACCTGGGACATCCAGTCGGTGGCCAGCCCCCATCCCACCACCCAGATCGGCCGCGGCATTCATGGCACGGGGGCCCGGTATTTTCAGGGATGGATCGACGAACTGCACATCTGGAGCGTGGCCCGCACGCAGGCCGACATTCGGGGGGCGATGAAGCTGGAATTGCCCGGCGATGAGGCCGGCTTGGTGGGCTGCTGGAACTTCAATGAGGGGAGCGGCACCACGGCGTACGACAGTTCGCCGAACAAGAAGCACGGGAAGGTGGTGGGGGCTACCTGGATCACCGACGTGTGCCGGCGGCGCCTTGGGCGGCGGTGCGGGCCCGGTGCCGAGCAGTGCGGCGGTGGACGTCCGACGCGAGGTGGGCCTGAGCTGGACCCCGGCCCCCTCGGCCGCGGTGCATGACGTATACGTGGGGACTCGCATGGATGACGTCAACCTACGCCAGCCGAGCCACTCCGTTGGGCGTGCTGGTCAGCCAGGGCCAGGCGACGGCCAGCTATGATCCGGCCAGGCTGTTGGCCTTCGGCCAGACCTACTACTGGCGGGTCGATGAGGTCGGCAGGCGTCAAGTTCTGCCGTTGTACAAAGGGACGACCGGAGCTTCACAGTGAGGGCGTGGGCGTCCCGCTGGCGGCGAAATCCATTACGGCCGTCGCTTCGAGCTCGACCAGCGCCGCGGGAAGGCCCCGACGGTACGGTGGATGGCTCGGGGCTCGAACGCCGCCGGCCAGCACTCGGTGGACCTGGCCGATAATGTGGCTGAGCAGCGTGGTGCCGGCGGGCGAGTCGGCCTGGGTCCGGTATGAATTCGATGCCGTCTATTCCCTCTATCAGATGCAGGTGTGGAATCACAATACGGTGACCGAGCCAGCTGATCGGCTTCGGGATCAAGGTGGCCACCGTCGAGTATTCGCTCGATGGCCAGTGCGTGGCAGAGCCTCGGCGCGGACCAGGAATTCGCCCTGGCACCCGGCAACGCCAACTACGCATTCAACACGACCGTCGATTTCGGCGGGCGTCGCGGCGAAGTATGTCCAGCATCACGGCCCGCAGCAACTGGGGCGGCTTGCTGCGCCAGTACGGCTTGCGCCGAAGTCCGGTTCCTGTACGTTCCCGTGTTGGCCCGCGAGCCGGCTTCCGGCTTCGGCGCGACGGGCCTGGAGCCGCAGGTGACCTTGTCGTGGCGTGCCGGGAGACAGGCCGTTTCGCACGCTGTGTACTTCTTGGGCACCGCAGCGCAGGCGGTAATCGATGCCACGGCCCCTGTCGCGACCGTGGCCCAACCCAGCTATCCGCCCCGACGCCCCTGCAACCTGGGGGACGACCTACTATTGGAGGGTCAACGAGGTCAACGAGGCGGCACGCCCCGCCTGTGGGCCGGGCCGGTCTGGAGCTTCACCACAAAGAGTATGTCGTCGTCGATGACTTCGAGAGCTACGACGATGACGACAGAGCCGCATCTACGAGACCTGGATCGATGGCATGACCGACGGCAAGAGCGGCTCGACGTCGGTCGGCTACATGCAAGCCGCCGTTTGCCGAACGGACGATCGTCCATGGCGGCAAGCAGTCGATGCCGCTGGCGTACAACAACACCAAGACCCCGTATCTACAGCGAGGCCGTGCGGACCTTCGACACGGCCCAGGATTGGACCGGCAATGGGGTGACCCACCTGGCCTCTGGTTCCGCGGCTATCCGGCGGCGACCAGCGTCGCGGTCACCGAGACCGGCGGCAAGATGACCCTGACCGGCGCCGGCACGGACATCTGGAACAACACCGATGACTTCACCTTTGCCTACAAGACCCTCACCGGCGACGGCACGATGGTCGCCCGCGTGGTCAGCGTCGGGCACCGGCACCAACACCTGGGCCAAGGGCGGCGTGATGATTCGCGACAGCCTCAATGGCGGCTCGACCTTCGCCGACATGGTCATGACCGCCAACACCGACGGAGCGGCCGGCAACGGCGCCAGCTTCCAGTACCGGCTCGACCGGCGAACGGCGCAGCGGCGGCAACGCCGATGCGGCGGCGGTCATCACGCCGCCGTACTGGGTGAAGATCGAGCGCGTCGGCGACAGCTTCACCGGCTACATCTCCGCCGACGGCAAGACCTGGATGCAGTGGGCACGACCCAGACCATCAAGATGACCGCTCCGGTCTACATCGGCATCTGCGTGACCTCGCACCAGGCCGGCGAGCAGCGGACCTTCCAGTTCGAGGGCATCAGCACGACGGGCAGCGTGACCGGCTCCTGGCAAGGCGCCCAGATCAACAGCCCGCAGTACAACGATGCGGCGGGTCTGTACGCGATCGTCGAGGACAGCTCCGGCAAGAGCAAGCTCGTCGCCATCCGGACCCGGCGGCGGCCGCTACGGGCGCCTGGACGCTCTGGCCGATTCCGCTCAGTGACTTGACGTCGGCCGGCGTCAAGGCGACCAAGGTCAAGAAGCTGACCATCGGGGTGGGCGACCGGAACAGTCCGAAAGCGGGCGGCACCGGCATGCTCTACCTCGACGACATCGGCTATGGCCATCCGCTGTCTGCGCAGCGACCGTAGCGGCGGGACTCCCATCCGACGGACTTACGAGGCCCCGGGGTGAAATGCCCGGGGCCTCTGTCTTTTCTTCCCGCCTCTCCCCTTTTCCGCCGAAAACTCCCACCTCGTGACGAACACGTGACGTGACTTTCGCGTATTTTCCGGTAATGGATGCCTGGCCAGGCATACCACGACCAGGGGGGCAGTGGCTCTGCCTCACGGATCCTTCGATCCGTAAATGATGGTGGAGAAGTCACTTGATTGGGAGGTGTGCCATGATGGCGCAGAGTGTCGGTGGATGTCGCGTTAGCAGCGGACGGATGATTGCTATTCTGGCGGCGGGCCTGTTCTGCCTGCCGTCCCTGGGATGGGGACAGAGTCACACGCAGGCGGCCAGGGAATTGTCCCAGGCGCTTCTCGTCGGCGGCCAAGGCGGCCATGCCGGCGGTGGTGTCCATCAAGGTGGAAAAGACCGTGGCGGGTCCCGCGATGGGCATGAGCGGTCCCCAGGGGTTCAACGACCCGTTCGGCCAGTTCAACGATGACTTCCTGCGCAGGTTCTTCAGGGGCCGGGCGCCGAGCATGCTCGCCGCGCAAGTACCACGAGGAAGGGCAGGGGTCGGGCTTTATCATCAGCAAGGACGGGTACATCCTGACCAATAATCACGTCGTCGGCGACGTGGACAAGATCACGCGTCAGAGTTGAAGGACGGCCGCAAGTTCGACAACGCCAAGCTGATCGGCACCGATCCGGATTCCGAGGTGGCCCTGATCAAGATCGAGGGCGACAACTTCCCGGTGCTGCCGCTGGGCGACTCCGACAAGATGGAGATCGGCGACTGGGTCATCGCCATCGGCAATCCCTTCGGCCTGAGCGAGACGGTGACCGTCGGGGTCATCAGCGCCGTGGGCCGCAGCAACATGCACATTGCCGCAATACGAGGACTTCATCCAGACCGATGCGGCCATCAACCCCGGCAACTCCGGCGGCCCCCTGGTCGATCTGGACGGCAACGTCATCGGCATCAACACCGCCATCGTCAGCGAGAGCGGCGGCTACATGGGCATCGGCTTTGCGATTCCCATCAACATGGCGCGGAACATCGGGGAGCAACTGAAGAAGAACGGCAAGGTCAGCCGCGGCTATCTGGGCCTGGCCGCACAGGACGTGGATGCCGAGAAGGCGGACCTGCTGGGCCTCAGGAGGCGACGGGGGCGGTCGTCGCGATGGTCGAGAGCGGCTCTCCGGCCGATAAGGCGGGCCTCAAGGTCAATGACGTCCTGCTGGCGATCGACGGCAAGAAGATCCAATCCTACGATACCTTCCGCAACGAGGTGGCCAAGCTGTCGCCCGGCAGCAAGGTCCGGCTGGACATCCTGCGCCGCGGCAAGGCCGTCGAATTGACGGCGACCCTGGGCGAGCGTCCCAACCCCCTGGCCAAGCCGGAGCCGTCGTCCCAGGAGCCCGAGCAGACGCTGGGCCTGGAGGTCCAGGATCTGACGCAGGACCTGGCCGAGCAGTTGCACCTGACGGCGGGCGAAGGCGTCATTGTGGTGGCGGTGGCCCCGGACAGTCCGGCGGCGGAAAAGGGAATCCAGTCGCAGGATGTGATCATGTCCGTCAACGGCCGCAACGTCTCGTCCGTGGCGGAATTCACCGCCGCGGTCAAAAGATCGCTGAAAAACGGCAAAGTGCTCCTGCTGGTCAAGCGGGGCGATATGTCGCAATTTGTGACCGTCGGCACGGAATGACGGACCGGACAGCAGGTTTTACTCAGTGGGACACCGCCGGCCAGGGATCGCCGGCGGTGTCCCTGCATTTCCTATCTCCGCTGACTGGGAACTGAGAACTGCCAACTGGCAACTGCCTTTCTCACCGCCTACCGGCTACAGACTACCGGCTACTGCTCCATACCGCCTTTCCCCCTTGCCTTTCTTACCCGCCTTTGTCACAATCTCCCCCAGAGAAACACCCTTGCTGAAGCTGCGACGAAGTGGTTGGCGGTTCCGGTCCGCTTGAGGTTGAAAATGAAGTCTTTGATCTTTGCTTTCTGTGTTGTGTTTGCGTTGGGCGATCTGAGAGCGCAGACGAATGTCTGGCAGCCGTCGCCGGGACATACGCAAGTCCCGATCTGGCCGGGGGCGGCGCCTGATGCGCAGCCGGTCCCGGGGCCGGAGTTCGCTGAAACGACGAAGGAGCTGTATGCCGGCAAGCCGGCCGTTGTGGTCAATAATGTGTCGCAGCCGACGATGACGGTCTATTCGCCCACAGGGAACGAATACGGGCGTTGCGGTCGTCGTGTTTCCTGGCGGAGGCTACATGTGTCTGGCCATCGATCTGGAAGGCACGGAGATCTGTGACTGGCTGACGTCCAGAGGGATGACCGGCGTGCTCTTGAAATACCGCGTGCCGACTCCGAGAGTTGGGGGGGTATTTCGAGTCACCGCTGGCGTTGGAAGATGCGCAAAGGACGGTGGGGTTGGTGCGCTTTCACGCGGCCGAGTGGCATATTGATCCGCACAAGATTGGAGTGATCGGGTTTTCGGCCGGGGGGCATATGGTGACGGCGATGAGCACGCATTTTGACCAGCGTTTGTATCCGGCGGTCGATGCGGCTGACCAAGAAAGCTGCCGCCCGGATTTTGCGATCGCTGTGTATCCGGGACATCTGTGGTATGCCAATAAGGATTTTGTGTTGAATCCGAATGTTCCTGTCACCCGCAATACGCCGCCTACGTTTTTGTTGCAGGCGGAGAATGACCCGGTGGACAACGTGAACAACTCGCTGGTTTACTACATCGCCCTGAAGAACGCTGGTGTTCCCGTGGAGATGCACTTGTATGCGCAAGGCAAACACGCGTTTGGATTGCGTCGTACAGAATTTCCGATCACGAAGTGGCCTGAGTTGGTGGAGACATGGCTGCAGACCATCGGGATGACATCGGTAGAACGTAATTCTCCGGCCACGCCGGCAGTACCCATACAACCGGAGACGATCAGGCCGCAGAGATTCCACCTCGTACGCCAGGGGGAGACCTTGTCCGAGATTTCATATAAGTATTACGGATCGACCGGCGAGTGGCGAAAGATCTTCGAGGCTAACCGCGGGACGGTCAAGGATGCCAACACGGTCAGGTCCGGAACAAAACTGATCATACCCGATTAGCGGTTCAGAGAAATTCCGGGGATATGTTACTTATCTCGGACCTGAATTGAGTATGGCCTCCCCAGATATCCCGGGGACTGAGAACTGATCTTCATCCGCAGATCATGTCATTGCGAGTGTAGCGTGGCAATATGCAGATTTCCCATCGAACACCGAGAATCGCGAACGGACAACAGGCCGGAGGCCATAGCTGACCCTGACACCCTTCACACTTGGCCCCCTTCGCACCCGCGGGCTCGGCCCGCTTGCCGACTACCGACTACCGTTCTTTCCCCTTGCCTTTCTTACTCGCCTTTGTCACAATATTCCCCAGAGAAACACCCCTGATGAAGCTGCGACGAAGTGGTTGGCGGTTCTGGTCCGCCGGACGGATTTGGTGAAGTTGAAATGAGTTGGACGGTGGCGAAAGCCCGAGGGTCGGGGGAGAAACCAGACAGGAGCCGTGGGAAATAGGGTGTGTTCCCGATTTCCCCCCTTTGGATTATACAAGGCTCGGCGTCACGCCGGCCGGATAGGTACACGTGTGGAGTTCTCTCTTCCAAGGGGTGGCCATCGATGCTGAGGAACCGACTCTGTAAGAACGCTTGGCCTTGCCCTGACGGGTTTCGTCGCCGGGATTACGACAACCTATTTCGACTTCGTTTCGGGCAAAGGTTGGCAGGAACGATCTGAGAAACCGGGGGAGACCGGCCAGACCAGGGATAATGCAGGGGAGAAAGGATAAGACCGTGTCAGATATTTTGCCGATCGCAGAAGCCATAGCACGCCGGGCCGGGACCATCGTCATGGAGGGGTTTGGCCATGTACGCCAGGTGCGGCAAAAAGGCGTGATTGACCTCGTTACGGAATTTGACCAGCGTTCGGAAGAGGTGATCGTTTCCTCCCTGCAGAAGGAATTCCCCGAGCATGCCATCCTGGCGGAAGAAAGCGGTCTCCACCCCAGGACCAGTGAATATCAGTGGGTAGTCGATCCCATCGATGGAACGACGAACTTCGCCCATGGCTTCCCGCTCTTTGCCATATCCCTGGGCCTGTTGCGCGGCAAAGTTCCCGTGGTGGGCGTCGTCTATGACCCGCTGCACGAGGAATTGTTTGCCGCCGCCCTGGGACGGGGGGCCACTCTCAACGGTCGCCCCATCCATGTTTCCTCCCAGCTACACTTGGGACAAGGCCTGCTGGCCACGGGCTTCGCCTATGATATCCGCACCAATCCCCGGAACAACCTGGCCCAGTTTGCCCAATTCCAACTGCGCACGCAAGGCGTGCGACGTTTGGGTTCTGCCGCTCTGGATTGTGCGTGGACGGCGCTGGGGCGGCTGGATGGGTATTGGGAGTTTGGCATCAAGCCTTGGGACATCGGCGCCGGGGGACTCCTCGTGCGCGAGGCCGGCGGGCGTGCCACGTCCACCGAGGGAGACGAGGAGTTCATCTCGACGGGCACCATCGTCGTCTCGAACGGTCTGCTGCATGAGCAGATCCTGCGTGTCCTGCGCGAAGGCGACGCCGCGCCTTTGCCGCAGTAGCAGTTCCATGCGCACCGGCCGAGCCCCTACGGTCCTTGAACCGAAGGAGGCGGGCAGCGGCCACGCCGCGAAACTCCTGTGAACCGCTAATTGTTAATTCTTCTATTAAACCACGGCCTTTGGCCGTGCGACCCGAATAGCTTCGGAGCGATCCGGGGTGCAAAGGCGTACCATTCGGCATAGGCTATACCTTCGGGAAGACCCGTTGGGGCAGGAAGGAATGACCTATGCACGAATGGCAAAGCCTTTCCCACGTGCGGTGGGAATGTAAGTACCATGTAGTCATCATACCAAAATATCGCCGCAAGGTGTTTTATGGCAAGTTGCGGGGAGAAATTGGGAAAATTTTGCGTGATTTGTGTCGCCAACGGAATCCGGGCCGGGGACTTTTTCAATGACCCCTTCCCAATTGCTGATGTAATTACAATGGGAAATATACTTCATGACTGGAATACGGAGGAAAAGAAACTACTGATCCGACAAGGCATACGAGGCTCTGCCTAAAGGGGGTTCCCTTGTGTGATTGAAAATATTATCGATGATGAAAGGCGGGAGAATGCATTTGGATTGTTTATGTCGCTGAATATGCTGATTGAAACGGCCGGGGGATATGATTTCACGGGCGTACTGACTTTACCGGTTGGGCAAAAGAGGCGGGATTTGAAAGAACTTCATTATGCCTCTTACAGGGCCTTCCAGTGCAGCTGTTGCTATAAAGTAAAGATGCTATGGTTGGGGGTAGCGTCAATTTGTGGGTATTATAGTACACACAGGTTATCGTTGGCCACTTTTTTTTCGCGGATCTCGCGGATATTTTAATACAACTACGCCTTAATTTCTCCCGAAGATTTCCCTTTAAGTTATTATTAAACAGCACAAATAGTACCAGTCCTTATTAGCCCATATGTTTATTTTGACATGAACCGCCTCCAGCAAGAGCAATAGCAAAGATTTATTGATGGAGGAGAAGGACTAATTAACAGATTATTAAGCTATTATATAAAAAC
The DNA here is from genome assembly GCA_963790105.1 of uncultured Bacteroidales bacterium. Taxonomy (GTDB): domain Bacteria; phylum Bacteroidota; class Bacteroidia; order Bacteroidales; family UBA10428; genus UBA5072. The sequence continues at coordinate 13,127 of CAWBNI010000033.1, forward strand.
AACTCCTCGAAACGGATTTCAAGGAGTTGTCTGCATGGCTTATCATGAATAATATTTCAGTTTATTTGTGAAAAAATAATCACCAAATAATTGATCTTATTTTCTAAAAAGTAAAATGCCGATAATACCCGCGATAACTCCTGCAAGACAAATAAAAAAAGACCAGGCAAATGCTTCTTCATAATTTTTAACTAATTGCATCTTTACAAAAATGACATTTTCTAATACCAGACAGATTAGTATAATAAGGATAATGAATATGATGCACATGATCCCATAATATTTTGCATTTTCCCAGAGATGCAACACTGCATAAAAAGAAGATAAATCCGAAAAAAAACATAAATCCTACCAAATCATTTTTATTTATGCCCAATACTATTGGAACTATGATTAATGAGAGTCCAATTACAAAATAGGTTATTGTTTTTCTTAGATTTTCGGCATCGAACTGGGAAAGGAAATTATGTTTCATGATAGGAAATTTATATTACAAAAGTTTAAGGGATTCAATTGCATTTTATAACAATAAGATTTTGTATACCAATGTCGAAGCATTTTAATAGAAGTTTATATGTATTTATAAGTTACAAAATAATGAAATCCAAGTCAAGTGAATTTTGATTAATATGATCTTGTTAGTGTTCTCGTTTTTAACTATCTTTCGTATTACCAGACAATTCGGCGCCTTAAAAACGCAACTGGTCATTTACGAAAACGTTAGGCAAAATATATGGAACATAGGATTATTCATAGAATTAATTAAATGCTATGATAACAAGATTGATACAATGGATGTGTATTTTTCTGATCCTTTCCTGTTCTTCAGTTAGAAATACGTCAAAAATTGATATACAAAATAATTCTGAGAGATTCCTGATTGTGACGGCTGACGATTTTGGTGCTTCGAAAAACATAAATGAAGGAATCGAAATTGCTGCTGATAAAATGGCTATTACAGCAGTTTCTGTGTTAACTAATTTCAGTGAGTCACTTCCGGAATTAAAACAATTATCTGAAAGTCACCCGGACATCGGCATTGGTGTGCATTTAAACATAATTACCGGAAATCCTGTTCTTGAAGCTGAACAGGTCCCTACCCTGGTGAATTCATCCGGCAGATTCTATATGATAGAAGAGTTATTGCCCAGAATAAAGAATATCTCTCCTGATGATTTTAAGAGAGAGCTCAGAGCGCAGATAGTTGCTCTGACAAGGAATAATATCCCACTTGATCATTTATCGGATCAGGATGGGATTTTGTCACTGTACGATCCATTTTTTTACATCATGGTTGATCTTGCAAAGAGTTTAATGTTCCTTTAAGGACACCTTAAATTGCCAGTGTAAAATATCCGGATGTGTTTCCGAATTCACATCTTAACAAGCGCGGAAGACAAATAGCGCTTGGATTTGCTTTTAAAAATCCTTTCCGCGCTGTTGAGTTGCTCAAATATTGTCATGTTCCGGAAATGGAGAGAAAAGTAAAGAGAATGGATGAACTTGGAATTCTACATCCTGATTTGCTGATAGATTACTTTTGGGGTGATCCATCACCAACAAATTACTTGTACATTATTGAACATCTGCCAAATGGAATTTCAGAATTTATTTTGCACGTTGGAACTTCTGCCCGGCAGGAAAATTATCCCAGCGGCCTGGATATCGGATATTTTAAGAAACCGGGAAAAGGAATTAGTTGTCGTGACGGACGACCATCTTAAAGAGTATTATAATTATTTGAATATAAAGACTATTGGTTACTCAAAGATTAAAGATTATAAAAAAAGTGAGGTGCTTTGCACATGAAGTACTTTATTTAATCTCTATCAAATAAAGCAAGAAACCTGACTGGCCTTCAGAACAGATTCACTTAATTCATTTCAATAACTTATGATTGTGAAATAATGTGTGCCTCATCAACTATACATAGTAAGTGACATGAAACTATTATTTGCTGTATTTTTTTCCCTGATTACTGCGTTATCATCTGCAACAACCTTTTACGTTGATGCTACTTGAGGAAATGACAACAATAACGGGACAACACCGGAAACAGCATGGAAAACTATTGATAAAGTGAATACTGCCTCGTTAGGTGCAGGCGATTCAGTGTTATTCAAAAGGGGTGAGGATATTCAGGGGAAACTTAATCCCGGTAAGTGGTTCAGATCCTTATTATATTACTTACGGAGCCTATGGAACCGGGGAATAAACCGAAATTCTTCGGATCCTATAATCGCAACTCTGCAAATTATTGGGTCGAAGAAGGGGAAAATATATGGAGAATCAATTCCGCCTGTAGCATCCCTGGAGGATACAGAACTCTTGCCAAATCCGGATTTTGAAGATAATATGTCCGGATGGTATATATATAATAGTTCTGAAAATGAGGCTTCATCTGAGTTGTTAAGAACTACAAATACAGATGAATACTTCACCTCTCCGGGCGGAGGAAAATTAATATGCAAGAACAATGGCGTAAATCAATCTGATATCCAGGTTTTTACCTTCAACTGGCCGGTTAAGAGTTCAAAATGGTATAAGTTCAAATTTAAGGCCAAAAGCATCCGAACAATTTACGATGAATTCCGCGGATATTAAGCTTATGAAAGATTCGTCCCCTTGGACTGACTATTCATTTTCAGGAACTATAAAAGATGTAACTTTTACAACCTCCTGGACAACATATGAGCTTGTTTATAAAGCCAATATAACAGCAAATGATTGCAGGATTACTTTTTATTTTGGCAATATTATTCCCGATGGTTCAACATTCTATTTCGATTCATTAAGTTTTAAAGAGTATTCCGGGTATCCTGAATTGCTTTCTATGGATGTTGGCAATATTATTTTTAATAATGAAAGTTATTGTGGAATAAAAGTATGGGAAGAAACCGACCTTAGCGAGCAGGGTGAGTTCTGGTATGACGAAAACAATGAAATACTTAAATTATATTCTGTCACAAATCCTGCCTTGTTTTATTCAGATATAGAGCTTGCCCTGAGAAAAAATATTATCGATATTAGTTTTAAAAGTTATATTATTTTCGAGGACCTGGATCTTCGCTATGGGGCTGTTCATGGAATAGCCGGCATGAACACGCATCATATCGGGATAAGAGATGTGGACTTTTCCTTTATAGGAGGTGGGGACCAATACGGTGGTGCCTATACTGTGCGATTGGGTAATGGTGTAGAGTTCGCGGTTGGTGCTCACGACAATATTGTGGAGCGATGCACATTTAACCAGATATATGATGCAGCTATGTCACCTCAGGGCGGCAACGCTCCGGAGGGATTTGAGGTCTATAACCTGCACTTCAGAAATAATATTGTTCGAAATTGTGAGTATTCTTTTGAATTTTGGGAACAGAGTGAGAAAGCTAAAGTTTACGATGTATACTTTGTCAACAATACCTGTGTGAATGCAGGAAGTGGTTGGGGTCATGCACAAAGGCCCGATCCCAATGGTTCCCATCTAATGTTTTTTTCCAATGATGCCAATACATCGGCATTCTATATTCTGAACAACATTTTTTGTAATTCCACTGAATGGGGTGTCAGATGGGCCCGAAGAGATAATATCAATGATGTGATCATGGATAATAACTGCTGGTTTGAAGACTCAGGGATTATAGCACGGATTGAAAATGATGATTATGATTATGAGTCGCAGTGGGACAATTATAAGGTAACTACCGGACAGGATACACATTCTGTTGCCGCTAATCCATTATTAGAGCCGGACTATACTTTGAAGGAAAATTCTCCATGTATCAATGCAGGCTTAACAATATTTTCAGTAAAGCAGGATTATAATGATGTATCGCGTCCTCAAGGCAATAAATATGATATTGGTGCTTTTGAGTCTGATGTATTGACATCACTTGAAAATACAGGCAAAACAGATAAAATCCTGTTATATCCTAATCCTGTAAATAATCATCTTTTAGTAGTGACGACAACATTTGACATTTCAAGCAAACTGTACATTTATGATTTAAATGGCAGGGAAATGATGTCTCAGCATATCGATAATACAAAGATTGAAATTGACTTAAGTAATTTATCACCTGGAGTTTATATTGTTAAAATTGTAAATGATAAGTCAGGTGAAGCAAGAAAAGTTTCAATAAAATAAGTCCGCGCCAAAATTCAATATGTCCTGATCCGATGCATTGCACCATTCCTCACGGCAATAACACCCAATTCTTCCACCCAGTGAGAGATTGTTGATCCTGGGGCTTTCAATTAGGCAGAATTATGCTTTTCAGCCGTGATAATCAAATATTATAATTTCTTGCGCAAAAATTTATACTCCTGATCAAAAGTAAAAATTGCTTGCACAGCTATTGCTATGCATTACCATGCTTACTGTGATAATGTGGCTGGAGGAGCAAAGGAAGCTTTAGTCGATTATATAGACTATTTAGGGAGAATATTCACAATTACCCGTTTATATCTCGATAAGGACGGTGTTCCTTTATCTGTAACTTTCAGAATAAAATGAGCAGTTTCTTTTTTCTCAACCACAGGAGCAATCACATAGGCTCCATGTGCATTCTCGGCTCCCTCAATTTTTATTGATTTTTTATAGGTACCAGCCTCCGGATAGTTAAACCAGAGAAAACTGAGATTATCTCCATCAGGATCAGTAGAATTACTGGCATCCAAACCAAAGCCTTCTCCTGATTTTACAGTTATTTCTTCGGGATTCCCCAATACCGGAACAGGCGGATGATTGGCTTCCTGATAGGATTTTGTGCACCAATCCATCCGGGCAGCAAAATCATTTTGAAAATCATCGCGCCAACGCCATAAAGTCACTTTATTATCGGTAAAGGAAACCGTGTCCTGTCCAACCGCCCGTCCATATTCTTTATGAATATAAGGGGTATAACTATCAATTGCATTTGTCCAGATTTCCCTTGTTTCGGCTTCAAACGGAACACCTGAACCTCCTTTCTTGAGTTTGGCAAAATCCGGTTTGTACAGTTCATAACGACCACCCCAGCCTCCCCATTCAGGATGCTCCGGTTCATTTAATCCGTTAGGTATTAATGACAACCACGATGGCGTATCGCCTTCCATTCCCCAGGCTACATCAGGATATGCAGCACCAAGAGGACCATGACCCTGCTGAATATTTTGTGCCAGCCAGGTATTGCTGATCTTCTCATTGTTTATCCCTTTCACAAAACTATTTATGGCACTCCATGTTGCAGCTGCCATAATCATCGCCCGGACTGACAATGTAAAACAAATCAGGAAAATTATTCCTGATCCAGATACCGCTGTCGTCCTGGTCGGATATGGTATAAACCCTGAGTTTTGCAATTAATCTTTTTGCTTCTGCTTCTGTTTTTGTATGTTTAATTTTATACAATGCCTGGGCAAGGGTATTTGCGCCTCCCCATACCGATATCCATAATGGACGTTCATCATTTTCCTTCAGTACTTTTATAATCCAGTCGGAACCTTGTGAATCATTCCCATCGCCAACTCCCAGCATACCATATTTTGGCAGGCCTTGTTTTACAAGCATCAGGAGTGTCTTCTGCACTGGGAAAACCAGCTTCATGCTTCACAAGGTTTGGTTGTACTTTGCCATATGCCTGAATTATTTTTATAATTGATTCAGGAGCTACACTCGTTTTTTTCCAGACAGAGGTAGTAGCAATTAATCCTTTAATATCAATTTCATTGGAATATAAAAGTAACCGAACAAAAGATTGCGTATCATCCGGATCTGCTTCAATATCAGATAATACAATCAACCGGTGCTTGTTTTCGGATGAAGGATTTTCGAGTGGAAATGGCTGAAACCTGGATTTAATGAACCACCAATGAAATGTTCCGAGTAATTCCAATTAAGTATAGTTTTTTTTTCATGGCTTAGTGATTAATTTGTCATTATTCGGTATACATCATTCAGGTCTTCATAGGGAAGCGCCAAATTAATCTTTATACCACTTTCGAGGACAAATCGCCCGTTTTGATGCGTATCCGTTACGGATCCTTTACACAGACTCCTTAAAAACCAAAACCCTCCATTGGAGCGGGTTTCAGACAATTCGGTCGGTACCGGAGAATATTATAGTTGAAACGAGAGTTTGAAGCTCCTGTTGCGGATGGACAATTAAACACTGTGTATAACGGTAAAAGTCAGCTAAAAGCTTGTTGTAGAATAGGTGATTATTTAGGAGTATCCATTATACATCCGTTACAGTATTTACACCATGTCAAAAATTACCTTAATTAGAAGAGACAACATTGTTATCGTCCATTATGCACACAAGAACCGAAAGTTCCAGGTATCTACCATAGTTGTGATTGAGAACCAGTACTGGGATAAGGACCATGTACGCAAGAATCACCCAGATTTCGAAAGCATTGATAAGATTATAAAGATGGTTTACTCACGTGTTCTAACTGCTTCACTCGCTGTCAACGCGAAGGGACACGAGCCTACTGCAGAACTTGTGTGTCAGGAATACATTTAAATGTTCACCCCAGTGGCTGGGGAAGAATCCAAAGAGACTGAAGAATTCCGGAACATGGGGGACCAGCAGCTGTAAAAACACCTTCGGTAATTAGGAATGCATAAAATCGGTAAATAAGAGTGCATCATTTCGATAATAAAAATGCAGCATTGGAGAATTTTCTACCCTTAATAAATTCTAAGTAAAATAAAATTTAGATAATAGATGCTATCAGGGTCATTACTTCTCAATGTCAAATGGCAGTCCACCCTATGAATATCTTTATCAATGCTAATATAATTAGCCGGTTGACCAGGGTAATTTTCTAATGCATCACTGCTGGAATATGCCTGACCCTGCATGTGTGTGAATACTAACAATTTCAGAATTAAATGAAGAAATCTCTATGTTCATATCTGGAATGGTGTAAATAAAGGATGTGTCAAATGAAAAAACATAATTTGAACCATTCTTTGTAATGGTAATTTTATAATCGTCGCCTTTTGATAAATCAGGGTCATTGAAACCTGGTCCACCTCCGTCGACAGAAGGAAAATAATAAATGGCTCCTGTATAGGTTCCAGGGATAAGTCCGGTGTTAAATTCATCATCCTTCTTGCATGTTGTTAAAAGGATTACCAGGAGAAGGGCCATACAACGGATTTTCATTCGATCAGGGTTTGGTAACTGTTTAGAATGATGAGATATAAAGTCAAAATAACAAAGGATTGATCACAAGGTTCAATCATTATTTTGCAATAAATGTGTTTGTAAATTCGTCGTTTGACATTTAAATTTCATTCAATTCGATAAATAGCATTCTACCAAAAATTAAATGACTCAAATTGGAAGGCACGCATTATATTCAAGACGTTGTGGTGCATTTAGTGAAAACTCAAAAATTTGATAATATGAAGTGGAAAACCTTATGACTGTTTTCCTAATGCTTGGTTGCAGTCAGCAATTAGAACAATTATCTAAAGACGAAATTGAACAAATATAAAACAATACCGATCAAGCGGTCTGAAAGCATGCTAATGATTTGGTAAACCTCGACTACAAATCAGTAATGACATTTTATTCAGAGACCTTATAGTTTTTGGAGATGGTTATTACTGGGCACTGCTTCCATAAAAAGCAAAACCCGCCATTACAGCGGGTTTCAGGCAATTTAGTCGGCTCGCGGGGGATCGAACCCCGGACCCCATGATTAAGAGTCACGTGCTCTACCAGCTGAGCTACGGACCGATTTATTAATTGCGCTGCAAATTTAACAAAATATCCAATTCTGCAAGTAATATTTTTAAATATTGGCAAATATCCTTTCACTGCGGCCTGAAACCCTTAATTTTGGGGCGATGAAAGAACTCGATCACTGTATGATCTGCCCCCGTTTCTGCGGGGTCAACCGCAATATGGGAAAACTGGGTTATTGCAGGACGGGCGCGGGATATCACATCAGTTCCATCTGCATTCATCGTGGAGAGGAACCCGTTATAAGCGGTGCAAATGGCATCTGCAATATTTTCTTTTCCCACTGCAACCTGCAATGCATCTATTGCCAGAATTTTCAGATCAGCCGGAACAAGGGACTTGTTGAAGAAAAGATCATGACGCTGGACGAAGTGGTTGAAAGTGTCATTTCCTGTCTGAACCAGGGTGCTGAGGCAGTCGGTTTTGTAACTCCTTCCCATTTTGTACCGCATGTGAGGGCAATTATCGAAGAGCTTCATTCCCGGGGATTTTACCCGGTCACAGTTTATAACAGCAACGGATATGATACAGTGGAATCTTTAAAATCCCTGGAAGGACTGATTGATGTATACCTGCCTGATTTTAAATATGCCAGTGCTTCCCTGTCGAAAAGTTTTTCAGATGCTTCGGATTATCCTGAAGTTGCCAAGAAAGGCTATTACGGAAATGTACAGGCAGAAAGGCAGTTCAGTTATAGTAAGCGATAATGGCCAGGCTGTAAATGGCTTGATTATCCGTCACTTGGTTTTACCCGGACAAACGGATGACAGCATCGCCGTTTTAAAATGGATTGCGGAAGAATTATCCCCTTCCCTGCATATCTCCCTGATGTCGCAGTACTATCCGACATCCTGCATGATCAATCATCCGCAATTAAACAGGAAGAATAACGGAAGAAGAATATGCCGTAGTGGAAAAAGCCATGGAAGAGCTTGGATTTTATAACGGCTGGATACAGGAAATGAACAGCGCACATAATTATAAGCCGGATTTTTTGAGGGAGAATCCTTTTGAGTGAGACTAGGGACAGACTAGAGACAAGGTGACAAGTCAATTCACTATACAGGCATCTCTGATTCTTCCTCCTGTCACTCTGTCACCCGTCCTTGTCCCTTACTTCATCTTCTCCAGATTCTCCATTCCCTCAACATTCATGGCACTGCCAAGCTTTGAAATGTTTTTCATATCAATATCATCCCCCTGGATGCTGATGAGCGCACTCCCCTTCCCTTCCTTTCCGCCTACCACAAGAAGAAGTTCGGCAACCTTGTTATTTACTTCACGGGCATAAAACCTTACATTGGAATCCTTATCCTTTACCACCATGATTTCCTTATATACATTGGATGGCAGGATCTTCATGATTTCCTTGTAAAGGTCCACTGTTACAGGTGTTGTAGAGATCATCATCGGTGGTGAGTATCCTGATGCTGTGTAAGTTTATTCATTACCTGGGCAAAATCATCCTGGGTTTTCGGATCTGCCTCCTTATTCCTGAACATGTCGAACATATATTTTGAAATGTAGACAGTGGTAAATCCATCCTGCTCAGAATATTTATCGAACACCTTATCCATTGCACTTTGCGCCCGGGAGCCCATGGTAAGCATCAACAGCGTCGTTAAAAAAGCAATTGTTTTCATGATCATTATTTTTTGAGATTCGATGACTGATTCATAAAAGAAACCCGGTTCAGCATATCCAGGCTGTGATCAAGCTTCTTCAAAGATTTCAGGGGTTTTGCCCCTGCATTGATTTTTGATACGGCATTCAGGGGCTTCATGCCCTGGTTCATTTTTTGTGAAACATACAGCAGCGTTTTCTGTGCTTCGGCATAGGCCAGCTGGGGATCAGAAAATGTATCCTTTTCCCTGTGCCATTCTTTATTGAGAACTATAACTCCTGAAATCCCTATTAATACGGCAATTGTAGCTGCAACTGCCAGCCGGGTGATCCAACGCGATTTATGCGCATGCAGGGGAATCTCCTGTTGTGCTTCAATCAGACCAGCCAGCCGGTTTTCGAATTCAGGATCAAAGACCAGCGGATCACGCGCCGATCTCAGCAGCAGAAACTGTTGCTGATAGGGCCGGAACTTTGGGTCGATGTTTTCCCCTGAAAAATAATCAAGCAACGCCTGATCTTCCTCCAGGGTAGTCTCGCCTTCAAAGTACTTTTCCAGCAGCACCTGTATTTCTTTGATATCCATATTCGTTATACTTTGTAAGTTCTTCTTTCATCCTGTTACGGGCCCTGGAAAGGCTCACCCGCAACGCATTAACATTTGTATCCATAATTTCAGCAATCTGATCGAATTCAAGTCCCTCAATATCCCGAAGCTGGATGATCAGCCGTTGCTGTTCCGGTAATTTTTCCAGCACTGTCGACAGGAGTCTGAGCCGGTCCTTTTTTTCCATTTGTTTTTGCGGGTTTTCATCCGCTGCCAGCCTGTCAAATCCTTTTTGATACCCTTCGATGTAGACTGGCTTTTTCGCTTTCAGCCTGTCAAGACACCAGTTGCGTGTGATCTTCATTGAAAATGCTTCCAGGCTGTTGTAATTCTCCAGTGAATCCCTGATCTTCCATAATTTGAGGATCACCTCCTGAACAGCATCTTCCGCTTCACCGGTATCATGCAACATTTGAAAGGCAAAATGGAGCAGCTTTTTGCTCATTGGAAGTACCAGACTATTGAAACGTGCTGCATCCATTTTTTATGGCCTGTATCTTTTGAAACCGGATTATTTTGCCTTTTCCAGCATTTTCAGTTGTTCAAATCCATTAATCTGGCATTTTCCACCCATATCAGCCATTTCACTCAGCAGCATATCTCCTTTTGCCTGGATCAGCACATTATCATCCTTGCCTGTTACCATCAGCAACAATTCACTGATCCGTCCACCGTTTTCCTTTACAAGGATCACTACATTCTGATCTGATTGCTTCACTGTCATCATTTCCTTGTAAGCCTGCTTGTCGAGTTTGTCATACACTTCGGTTTTGAAATCCGGGTACTGCTGATCCATCCCCTTTATCTTTTTCACGAACAAGGATCCGGAGTGATGTGATTTTTGACTGAAAGGTAGTATCATGCTTTTCCTCTGCTGCCTGGGTAAACATATTTAAGCATGTCACCGGACAGGGTTACTACTGTAAATCCTTCTTTTCCGTCGTATTTTTCAAATGCTGCACTAACTGGATCCTTTTGTGCAAACACTGTTCCGGCAAGACAAGCCATTGCTAAAATAATCATTACTTTTTTCATATGGATGATTTTTAATTTATTGTTATCAATATCTGTATTCTGTAAAAGATCTTCTCATTTCAAGACGACCATCCGCAGGAAATATTACATGATTTCCTATAAAATAAAATTATCTTTACTGTTGTGTAAATACAATTTATATAAACCAAAACCAACTATTATGAAAAAATCATTGACCCTGGTGGCATTTTTATTTGTTGTTATTCAAGGTGTTTCAGGCTCAGACAGCGGATGATGTAATTAACAAATATTTCGAAAGTGTAGGCGGGATAGATAAGTGGAAAAGTCTGAAATCGATGAAAATGACAGGTAATCTGTCCATGCAAATGGGAGAATTTCAGTTTACAATTTACAGGAAGGCCCCCAATAAATTTAAAATTGTGTTAAACATCCAGGGTCAGGAAATTGTTCCCCAGGCATTTGACGGGGAAACAGCCTGGATGATAAATCCTTTTGCCGGTGGAAATGGTCCTACAAAGGTACCTGACGATCAGATCCAGGCGGTTAAGGATGAATCGGAATTTGAAGATCCGTTTATCGACTACAAGGCAAAAGGATATGAGGCAAGCTATGAGGGCACTGCCGATGTAGCCGGTGCACAATGCAACGTAATTAAAATGATCAAGAATAAGGGTGTTGAAGGAAAGGAAATGTCTTCAAATTATTATTTTGATACGGCAACCAACCTGCAGATCATGGTAAAGCAAAAAAGTGCCCAATCCATGGGGCAGGAAATCGAAATTTATCTGAGTGATTACCAGGAACTACCTAACGGATTGCTCATGCCATTTGTTATGGACACACAGATGCAGGGACAAAGTGTTCAAAAACTGACTTTTACTGCTATTACGGTAAATGAAGATATGCCGGATGAGCTTTTCAAATTTCCGGAGGAAGCACCGTGTTGCCCCGGCAACAACAAATTAAATCAGGCGTCGAATATCGCCTCAGAGATGGATGATGCAGAGATGGGTTTCAAACCCATCTCTGCATTATCTCAATTATGTTTTGAAATATTTCGCAACCGCATTTATAAAAAATTCCGGAGCACGACGTGGGTCTGCCAGTGGCAGCATCCACAAATGCGAGAACTGTATTGCCCGTGCAGATCAATTGTTTTTTTGCATTCCGGATTTCATAGTCTATATCCAGCTTCACAACCGGCAGAATATTCAGACAGGATTTTACTGTAAGCAATTCGTCATAGAAGGCCGGACTTTTGTAATCAACTTTCAGGCTGCGAACCGGCATGATGATGCCGTTCTCCTCTATCTCCCTGTATGTTAGGCCAAATAAACGGATCATATCCGTCCTTGATACTTCGAAATATTCAGGATAATGACCATAATATAAATATCCCATTTTATCAGTCTCTCCATAACGTACACGGATGGTGGTTTCACTTGAGAACATTTGTTGATTTATTGATTTGATGATTTGTATGATTTCAGAGGCAGATCTGTAGAGACGGGTTTGAAACCCGTCTCTACCGTTTTCTTTTTGGGCTTGATGTTTATGGTTTGAGGTTTGTCGTTCCCGTAGGAGAAAGCGGCACAGGCGGTTTGATTTCCGTAATGCGGGCAAGTGGTGTTTCCGGTTCCCTGGCCATTTTACGATAGGCAACATGCTCAACCAGCCTGGGGGCAATACGTTTAACGATGGCCGTCATTTTTCCTTCCAGGGTTAGGATCACCAGGTTTCTGTGTCGTTTGATCGCTTTTATAAGGGCATGCGCTACCTCTTCAGGCATCATCATTTTTTCCTCTTCCCTGGGTGTAAATCCCTGCGGAGTGCCATCTGCGGTGAGTGCCTTTTTCCGGATATCCGATTTAGTAAACCCTGCACACATTACCAGCACATGCAGTCCGTTGCGAAGGTTTTCAATCCGGAGTGTTTCAAGAAATCCATGCAGGGCATATTTCGAGGCGGAGTAACCGGTCCGTGCCGGAAGGCCTACAATACCGGCCAGAGATGACATTCCAACCACGGTTCCCTTGCTGGCGATCAGGTACGGCAGGGCATATTTTGTACAATGAACAGCACCCCAGAAATTCACATCAAACAGCCGTTTCAGCACACTTATTTCAACCTCGCCAAAAATCGCACGCATGGATATCCCTGCATTATTGATCAGGATATCAATGCGTCCATATTTTTCAATTGTCTTTTCGATCAGATATTTTGCAGTCCGATTCAACGGTTACATCAGCATAAAATGAAACAGCTTCATACCCGTTGCTTTTCAATTCGTTTTCAATGTCCTTTAGCAGGTCTACCCTGCGGGCAGCGAGTACAACCTTAGCACCTATCCGGGCAAATTCCCTGGCTGTCGCCAGTCCGATTCCGGATGAGGCTCCCGTGATTATCACAACTTTGTCCTTCATATGAAATGGATTGAGCGATAAAAGTAATCATAAAGTAAATTCCTATTGATGTTTCAGCGGGATATTTTGTCACCAAATGTTAAAACTTAATGGTAATTTTACCCTTGAAAACACGTCAACATGATTGGTACCAATCAACCGCTTGCAGACAGGATGCGTCCAAAAGACCTCGATGAATATGTCGGCCAGGAACATCTGGTTGGCGAAGGGTCTATTTTACGCACCAGCATTGAAAGCGGCAATATTCCTTCTTTTATCCTCTGGGGCCCGCCGGGTGTTGGCAAAACCACACTGGCAAGGATCATTGCCAACCGGCTGAAACGTTCCTTTTACCAGCTCAGCGCTGTGCATTCAGGTGTGAAGGAAGTGCGCGAGACAATTGAAAAGGCAAAAAGCCAGCAATTCTTCAATAATCCCTCTCCTATCCTGTTTATTGATGAAATACACCGGTTTAACAAATCACAGCAGGATTCTCTTTTATCCTCTGTTGAACAGGGAATCGTAACCCTGATCGGAGCCACCACTGAAAACCCGTCGTTCGAAGTGATCTCCCCGCTCCTTTCACGGTGCCAGGTATATGTGCTGAAGCCGCTGGGAAAGGATGACCTGTTAAAGATACTTAAACCAGGCACTGGGAATGGATTTTTACCTTAAACAACTGATGGTTGAACTGGATGAAACAAATGCACTTCTGCGCTTGTCAGGTGGTGATGCACGGAAACTTCTTAATATCCTTGAACTGGTGGTCAGCACTCTGGTGGCTTCAAATCCGGATTCTTTGCGGATAACCGACCAGGTTGTGATGGATATAGTACAGGAAAAGATAGCCCTGTACGACAAGGAAGGTGAACAGCATTATGATATTGTTTCTGCCTTTATCAAATCCATGCGGGGAAGCGATCCGAATGCAGCAGTATACTGGCTTGCCCGGATGATTGAGGGAGGTGAGGATCCAAAGTTCATTGCACGCCGGATGGTGATCCTGGCTTCTGAAGATATCGGACTGGCAAATCCCAATGCCTTGCTTCTGGCTACAGCTTGTTTTGAAGCTGTTAACCTTATCGGGTGGCCCGAATCAAGGATCATCCTGTCGGAAACCGCCCTTTACCTCGCCACCAGTCCCAAAAGCAATTCTTCTTATATGGCCATCAGCAATGCCATCGAACTGGTGCAGAAAAACCGGGAATCTGTCCGTGCCGCTGAATATCCGAAATGCACCCACGAACCTGATGAAGGACCTTGGATATGGTGAAGGATATAAATATGCCCACAGTTATGAGGGAAACTTTACCCGCGAAGAATTTCTGCCTGAAGAAATCCGTAACCAGGTAATATACGATCCGCAGGAAAATCCAAAGGAAGCAGAAATAAAGAAAAAGCTTTCCATCATGTGGAAAGACAAATACCATTACTAAGAAAAAATATCTATGGAAACTATCCAGTCCATTCCACAAATCCGGCATGCCCAAAGTGGCAATTTTTTTCTGATCGCCGGACCCTGCGTCATTGAAAACAGGGAAATCTGTTTTGACATTGCCAGGAAGGTGATCGAAATAACGGATAAACTGAATATTCCGTATATTTTTAAAGCTTCCTATAAAAAAGCCAATCGTTCCAAAATTGATTCTTTTTCCGGCATCGGTGATAAGGCAGGACTGGAATTATTGCGCGACATCCGGAAAGAATTGAAGATTCCTGTTCTCACGGACATTCATTCGGCAGAGGAAGCCTATTTTGCTTCCCAGTATGTTGATGTTCTGCAGATACCGGCTTTTCTTTGCCGGCAAACCGATTTGCTTGTTGCCGCCGCCAAAACCGGCAAGGTTGTGAATATTAAAAAAGGACAGTTCCTGGCTCCCGAATCCATGAAATTTGCTGTTGACAAGGTCGTTCAGTCGGGAAACAAGCATGTAATGATTACCGACAGGGGAACCATGTTTGGTTACCAGGATCTGATAGTTGATTTCAGGGGTATCCCTGAAATGAAGAAATTTGGTTTTCCGGTTATTATGGACATTACCCATTCACTTCAGCAGCCCAATCAGAATTCAGGTGTTACCGGCGGAAGGCCTGATATGATTGAAACACTTGCCAAAGCAGCTGTTGCAGTCGGTGCGGACGGACTTTTCCTGGAAACCCATCCTGAACCCATGCTGGCCAAATCCGATGGTGCCAACATGCTCAGGCTTGATCTGCTTGAAGCCATGCTGGAGCGATTGGTGAAACTCAGAAAAACAATTCTGGATTTTGAGAAATAAAATCAGGTACAAAAATTTATATATTTTGATATTTTTTTATACAAAATGTTGCACGTGTTAATCTAATTATTATCTTTACGTGTCATTAACCCTAACGATTGACCCATATTAGCAGAGAGCCTGTACGTAAGTGCAGGCTCTCTTTTTTATTTCACTTCCGGCTATTTTTGTGTTATTGGCACTGAGAAATAGAAGATTGACCCACCATCCGCTTTGGATTCAAACCAGATATTTCCTCCCATCATTTCAGCTATTTTACGGGCGTAGTAAAGACCCAGTCCTGTGCCGCCATACTTTCTTTTGGCTGATTCATCAAGCTGCCTGAATTTGTCGAAGATCACTGATTTGAATTCCTCGGGTATTCCAATTCCTGTATCATTCACATAGAAAATCATATGGTGATGATTCTCATTGCATCCGAAATGAATGGAACCCTTGTTTGTGAATTTAACTGCATTGTCGAGCAAATGCCATAATACCTGGTGCAGTCTTACCGGATCGGCATAAATTGTGGGCGTATTGATATTTGCCTTATCCTGGATGATTTCAATGAATGGCTTGTTTTTCTTGGCCATATTTTCAAAGATAGGCTCATTCATTTGCGACAGGATCTGTTCGGGATTAACCGAGGACGGATGCAACTGCAGGCTTCCTGATTCAATCCGTGAGGTGTCGATCAGGTCCTCGATCATATTCACCAGTATCCGGTTATTCTTGATGATCTGGTCATTATATTCCTGCTTCTTCTGATGGGAAATATCCTCCCTGAGCAGCAGTCCGGAAAATCCCGTAATTGCATTAAGCGGCGTACGGATCTCATGGCTCATGTTGGCAATAAAGGCCGATTTCAGCTTATCGGATTCTTCTGCCTTGAGTTTGGCAATTTCCAGTTCACGGGTTCTTTCAACTACACGTTCTTCAAGGTTTTCCTTAATGGTCAGCAATTCCTGCTGTGCCCGCGTTCGTTCATCCACTTCTTTGGTAAGCTTATCATTCGCTCTTTTGAGGATCCGGCTATAATACACATATACCACAATGATCAGGATAGTCAAGTATTACGATGGAAGCCAGTCCAATGGTGCGCCGTATCATGTCACGAACGGCTTTTTCCCTTTCGAGTTTCAGGTTCTCAATCTCTGCATCCTTTAATTTGGTTTTGTACCGCAATTCAAGCTCTGCGACCTGTTCCTGAACAGTCTGGCTAAACAGCGAATCATGCAACACCTCATATTCCTGCTTTTCGGCATAGGCGCTAACATAATCTCTCAGCCCATAATAAACATCTGCCAGCAAAAGATGGCAATCTGCTTCATTTTCAAGCAGCGAAATTTTCTTGGAATAAGCCAGTGAACGTTGCAGAAAAGTTTTTGCCTTTTCAAATTCACCCTTTTTATAGTAAACTGAACCAAGGCTAATGTATCCGTATGCAATATCCAAACTGAGAATTTTCTTTTTGAAAAATGGCTAATGAATTATTGTAATATATCAAGTGATCTGTTATAGTCTGTCTGATCTTCAAACAGGCTTCCAAGGCTTAGATACATGGTGGCCATGGAATTGCTGTCATGCAGGTTTTCATATATTCTCAATGACGACAGATAATAACCCAGGGCTTCTTTGTATTTTTTCTCATCTTCGTAATATATTGCCGATGTTTTGCATCACACCCGCTTCATCCGACCTGTTTTTCAATATTCGGTGGAGATCAAGAGCCTTTTTATAATAATTCATCGCCTCCTCGGGACGTTTCATTTCTGCATATAAAACACCGATATTCTGGTTGCATTTTGCCATGATGGCAGTTATGGTTCAGAGAACTGGCTATTTGCATGGCATTATGATACGACCGGATGGCTTCGTTATAAATTCCCAGGTTGTAATTGGCCAGTCCTATGCGGTTATAACAATTAGCCTTTGCCGATGAATCGCCGGTTTGCGTGTAAAGACGAAGTAGCTGATTGAAATGGATGAGTGATTCGCGGTAGCGTTCCGTGTCAAAATAAAAATTGCCTATGACATCCAGTGCCTTTGCTTCAAGGACAGTCGCATTATATGCCCTGGCAAGATGCAGTGCCTCAGTGGCCAGAACAATACAGCTATCATTTTTCAGGGATTCAAGATAGGCAGCCTGAGCAATCAATTTTTCGACTTTTTTCTTTTCGGAAGCCAGTATGGGTCTGTCAGATGATTTATCATCCACAGGGAAGGCAGATGCCATTGAATGCAGCAGAAAACAAAGTAACACTGGCAATATATAGTTTCCGAAAAACCATGAGAGATTAGTTGACTTACTCTGAAATAAATACGAAGATTCCTGACCATATCGTTATATTTTCATCCGGTAATTTAAATAATTTTAATAAGCTTGCATGCCAAATGAAGAGGTTAAATAAAAAAAAAAGCAGTAAACCTATAAGCCGGATTCTGTTTCCGGTATGTTTGACACATACCGGTTTTCCATCATTTGTCTGGTCGATCTACCCCCCGGTATCAGGCGAGCAGCCCTCAGGCACCGGTATACGTGATCTTTCAACACGTAAGGCGGACAGCCGGCAATGTTGCCATCACCGCTGGCAGGCTCTTACCCTGCCTTCTCACCCTTGCCCGCCATAGCCGAAGCTCTCGGCGGGCGGTTATTTTCTTCTCCGCTTCTATGCCCTCACGGACATCTTCCCTTTCGGAAGTACGTTGCTCTTTGTTGTCCGGACTTTCCTCCCCTGTCATGCATACGAATATGCATGAAAAGAGCGATGGAACGGTCTACTGCTTTTTATCTGCTATTAAATGAACCATGGTTGCACCAAATCCATATTCACGGAATGAGGCATCCTGAAATAAAAATTCAGGGTATTTTTCCTGTAATTCCTTTCTTATCTGCATTTTCAGGGTTCCCTGTCCCACCCCGTGTATTATGACAAGTTTACGGCATTTTTTGCTTATCGCCTCATCCAGGGCCGAATGGAACCGGCTCATCTGAAGGGCGAGAATTCCTGATAAGGAAAACTGGCTTTTCTGAAGATCCTGGTCATCCATATGTAAATCAATCTCCATTGTATCGGAGGCAGGTTCCCGTTTTTTGGCCTGCGGTGGCTGAGAGGAATCTGCTTCTGACTTTCTGCAGATTTCACTTTTTCCGTTACTTCAGGATCTCCCATCGGATTAACCCAGTCGTCCTTGCCTTCAACAAGAAAGAGAATGGCTTTTTCATCAAAAAATGCATTTTCCCTGTAATAACTATCCTTGCTGAAATTTACAGGATGCAGGTCGATCAGTGTGTCCACCGGTTCTTTTCTGAAATACCTTCCTTTGCTCAGCCATATAACCTGCAAATGAAATGCCGAAATCTTACTGAGGGCAGTCTGGCTGAATACCGATAACCAGGTTTTTGGTTTCAGATTCGATCATACCCGATGAAAGATGGTAAAAATTGCCGCCTTCCGACGTACCCAGCGAGTAATAGGCGAAGTAGGGTGAATCATTGATCAGGTAACAGGCCAGCTCGCTGCTGAAAACCGGGCCGGGCTCCTCAGGGATAAATCCGAGAAGCATATTCACCGATGCATCCTGCGGCAATATTTCCCGGAAACTGTTTTTGCTCCTCGCGGACCGGTTTTTCAACCTCTTTACCTTTTGTATCAGGAACCTCTTTTTTTACAGGTATTTCTTCCTGTGGCTCATCCTTGTCTTCAATCGAAAAACTGCCGGCATGAATCAGTTCTTTTGAAGAAACGGGAATTTCAAATCCGTCGCTTGTCTGCACAACGACGATCCCGTTATCATTCACCTTGTTTACAATTCCTCCGCCAATATCATTCAAAAATCTAACCTTGTCACCGCTTTTAAATTTCACTGCCATACGCTTTCCATTTAACGACGGCAAAATTAATTAATTTTGCAGGCTAAAATGACCGGAAGTGAAACCATTTGAAAATATTAGCCTTTCTGATTATACCTATGAATTGCCGGATGACCGTATAGCCGCTTTTCCGGTGGAAAACAGGGAGGAATCGCTTCTGCTTGTGTGTGAAAAGGAAGCGAAACATACGCCATGACCATTTCCGGAATCTGGCTGATTATCTCGAGGAGGGCGATCAGCTTGTCTTTAATAACTCCCGTGTGATCCCGGCCCGGTTGATCTTTACAAAAAACACCGGTTCCAAAATTGAATTGTTCTGCCTGGCGCCGATGGATCCCTTACGGTATGATCTCTCACTGAATTCGAAGGGAGGATGTACTTGGGAATGCATGATCGGAAATCTGAAACGGTTTACCGACAGAAATTGCATCTTGAGTTGATGATGAACGGCCGGACGATCCGGTTGCAGGCTGAAAAACTGAAACAAAACGGCAATCTGGCTGAGATAGATTTTACATGGCAACCTGATGGAGTCACCTTTGCGGAAATATTATCATGCATCGGGAAAACACCACTTCCTCCTTATATTAAAAGGGAACCGGATGAAAATGACCGGGAACGGTATCAGACCATTTATTCCAAAATGGACGGATCAGTGGCGGCCCCAACAGCGGGACTGCATTTTACGGACCAGGTACTCGGCAAGCTTAAGAGAAAAAATATTTCCTTTCATGAAGTGACATTGCATGTGGGTGCAGGAACCTTTCAGCCAATCAAGGCGGATTCGCTGCAAAAACACGATATGCATGCCGAATTTATCCAGGTTACCCGCGATTTTATCAGTCATATGGCGGATTTAAATCAGTCCTGTGGTGGCAGTTGGAACTACCTCGGTGCGTACCCTTGAATCGTTATACTGGATGGGTGTAAAGGTGCTGGAGCAGGGAATGATCCCTGCCGGAGAGCTAAAACTGGCGCAATGGGAAGCCTATGAACTCAGGCAGGATGTAAGCATCCGGGATGCCTTTCAGGCACTGGCATAAATGGCTTGATCATCACGGGATGACAGATTTGTTCTCCTCTACCCGGCTGATGATCGTTCCGGGATATCGGTTCAGAATGGTAAAAACCCTGATTACCAATTTTCACCAGCCCGGCAGCACCTTGTTGCTGCTTGTAGCTGCATTTATCGGGAATTCCTGGAAAGAGGCCTATCGTTATGCACTCGACAAAGGCTTCCGGTTTCTCAGTTATGGTGACAGTTCAATTTTGTTCAGCAAACAGGACTGACCTCAGTGACATTTTTGATGCCAGGAAGGAGCTGAATCCGTCAATGTCCTCCGGGTGTGGTATCAAAGGAAGTCATCCACCTTACTTCGGATGTGGCTTCATCCCACACATAGAAAAAATACTTTTCCTGTAAAGCTTCAACCAGGTTCGCCGGAATGATCGCAAAAACAGCATTGGCCTGAACCTTTTGAGTGATCTTTATTCCCGGGATAGCAGGATGTTTTTTCATATAATAATTGTGCCATTTTATTGGCATGCATGGCATTGGTACGCCAGACATCTTTGGTAAGATAAGCTTCAAACTGCGCGCTGATGTACCGCATTTTCGAAGCCAGCTGCATACCTTGTTTGCGCAGGTATTTGAATTCGGCCGACATGCCGGGTTTCAGGAACACCACAGATTCGCCGAACAACATGCCGTTTTTGGTGCCGCCAAAGGAAAGCACATCCACACCGGCATCGGTGGTAAATGACTTAAAAGGAAGATCGAGGCTGACTGCTGCATTGGCAAGCCGTGCACCATCCATATGCAATATCATATTATTCTGATGAGCAAGATCGGCCAATGACCTGATCTCTGAAGGAGTATATACAGTTCCCATTTCCGTTGGCTGGCTGATTGAGATCACCCTCGGCTGGGCGTGATGTTCAAATCCAAATCCATGCAAATGTTTTTTAATGCCATCCACGGTTAGTTTCCCGTCAGGAGTGGCAACGGGCAGTAATTTGCATTGGGTGAATTTTTCGGGTGCCCCGCATTCATCCACCTGTATATGGGCAGTTTCAGCACAAATGACGGAATTAAACGAACGGGTGAATGAGGCCAGGGAAAGCACGTTGGCACCGGTGCCTGTAAGCACAAAAAACACCTCCGCATCGCTTCCAAAATGATCCTTGAATGCCTTTTCAGCCCGACTGTGTATATTCATCATCGCCATAGGCCACCACATGGCCTGAATTGGCTGCAGCTATTGATTCAAGTAAAACCGGATGTATTCCTGCATTGTTGTCACTGGCAAATCCGCGCCGTCCTGTTGTTGTCATATCTGATAAAATTAGGACGGCAATTTAGCCATTTTTGGCACAACCGAAACCTAATTTTTGGTGACAGCAGAAGAATCAGGAACAAACTCCAGCGACAAGGAATTGATACAATAACGCAGTCCGGTTGGCCTGGGTCCGTCCTCAAACAAATGTCCGAGGTGGGCCCCGCAATTGGCGCAGGTGACCTCTGTCCGGATCATACCGTAACTGGTATCCTTGTGAAAGGCCAGTCCGGATTTGCTGTGCATATCATAAAAACTGGGCCAGCCACTTCCTGAATCGTATTTGGTTTTTGAGTCGAACAACCGGTTACCGCAAACAACGCATTTATAATACCCGGGTTCATAGAATTTGTCATATTTCCCTGTGCCGGGTGCTTCGGTGCCTTTCAAAAAGCAGATGTTATATTGTTCCTCGGAGAGCTTTGCTTTCCATTCGGATTTTATTTTGGGCATTTTTTCTTCCTGAGCCATATCAGTTTCTTTTTTTGGTCCTTGTGACGAACACGCAATGGTAATGGTTAATAGAATTGACAGAATAATGATTCCTCTCATAACGGTTTTTTGAACACATAACAAAAATGGGGGAAAATGGTTAAGAAAATGGTAACCGTAGAGACAAGGCATTGCCTTGTCTCTATGACCACCGTCTGAAACTCATTCCGCGAATAACAACGTTTAAACACTAATCATCACGGGTTCCCGCAATTTCTTCACCCTTCCCTCAATCAACCTGTGTATCTTTTTGTATGAGGGTGGCGGACCGGTCCAAATCCTCTTTCCATTGATGAACAAGGCATCCGATATCCCCCAGTATTTGAGGATCTCATGATCAACCGTATGATAAACATTGAATTCTATCTTATCCTGGAATTCAACCACGGCCCTCTTGGTTCTCTCATATACCGTATTTTGTGCCGGACACCAGCCATTCAGGAACACAGTGACATTGACCTTTCCAGGGACCAGTCCCGGAAGTTCTTTCTGTTTCATAAAATTAGGAGGTACAGCATCCGTTGCGAATGGCTTCCAAAGCAACCGCATCATACCTGATTTGTCAACGACCTTGTATCCCTGCTTTTTAAACCACCAGGCACGCATAAAAAAAGGCAAAATTATTCCCCATGTCACCAGGCCTTTGCCCCCCAGTTGCCGCACATCCGCTTCTGCGGCCTGCAATAAGGATTTTCCAAGTCCTTTTTTCTGAAAATTGCCGATCCCCTTGCGATGACCATGCACCCATATGCACAAAACAAAATACAAGATCATGGCCTTCCACAGATGAGATTTCAACAGGAAGGTACTGGATCATTCCACAGGCTTCTCCCTTTTCATTCTCCGCAATCTTTACCCTCAGTCCTTTATCCTTCATTTTGGCATACCAGCATTCTTTGTGATCCCCGGCTTCCCGGATTTCATTTGACCATTCTTCGAGACAACAGAAATATTGTCTCTCATGAACGCGAGACAGGTTGACTATTTTCATGGCAGATAAATATTACCTAATATACACTATTTTAATGTTTTTACAACAATTTTCAATTTTTCAGGTTACCATATATAACCTCTTTAATATGTCGTTTCAGACTAAAAAAAAGAGGATTTGGCGGTACATTTAACCTTTCTGTGTATAATTGTCGGCATTCTCATTGCCTTGTATAACTTTGCACCTTAAATTGCATACTGGATTTCCGAATCGGAAAAACATTATTATCCATGAATAAATCAATTGCATTATTGCTGTTATTATTGGCCTGCACATTCAGGCTTTCTGCTCAGTTATCGGAAGGCGGCCTGCCTGCATCAATGTCACTTCCTTCTTTAAAATCAGCTGCGAGTCTGCCTCAAGTACAGGCTTAAACATATGAACAGGCAGGCATTGATCGAAGAAGACAGCAAACATCCCACTCCATTCAGATATGCTGTTTTTGAAGATGTAAATATCAACCTGAAAGCGGATGGCCGCAAAGATATCCTGCCGGACAAGTCCGGTACAATCTGGCGTCTTAAAATTGAATCCGACAGCGCCTATTCTATCCAGCTGATCCTGCGTAAATTTTTTATTCCGGTTGGTGCAAAATTGTTCGTTTATAATGAGAATTTATCCCAGATAGCGGGCGCCTTCACGTGCAATAATATGCAGAAGGATTCCACCTTTGTTATTGCAGATATCATAGGAAACAAGGCAATTATTGAATATTTCGAACCTGCGGGCGCTGATTTTCCCGGTGAAGTTGTTATCGGGGCTGTAGGCAAGGCTTATAAAAACATATATGAACTTGCCAGCGAAAGTGATTATATCGGTGTGAACTGCCCCGAGGGTAAGGATCTTCAGGATGTAAAACATTCTGTCTGCAAAATCACCTTCCGGTCAGATTCGGGCTCCTATCTGTGCTCCGGTGCTCTGCTGAATAATGCACGGAACGATGAAATACCCTATTTTCTTACGGCAAGTCATTGTATCAGTACTTCGGCGGAAGCTTCAACACTGGTTGCCTACTTTAACTATGAAAAGGAAGGTTGCAATGGGATAGCCTTAACTGCCCGCACGCTTTCCGGAGCAACTCTTCTTACAAATTCACCTGCATCAGACTACACTTTGTTACGACTCAGCAGCAAGCCCACTGCCACTCTATCAGCCATATTATGCAGGATGGAATGCAGAGGATGTGCCTGCCGATCATGTTTCAGGAATTCATCACCCGGAAGGACTTACCAAAAAAGCTGGCCATTGACAATGATACAATCACCACAAACACAGCTACAATTCAATGGCAGGGAAGTGTATCATCGCCTGTGGCAAGCTCACTGGCAGGTGAAGTTTGATGTGGGAAAAACAGCAGGTGGTTCTTCAGGATCGCCGTTGTTCAATAAAAAAAAACAAATTATCGGACAGTTGCATGGAGGGGATAATATTTATGATTTATACGGAAAATTCAGCTATTCATGGTTACATCCGGCACCAAAGTACAAGCGCTTAAGGGTCTTATCTCGATCCGGACAGCACAGGAATCACCTCCCTCAATGGCCATTATCCGGCTACCAATGCCCCGGATGCTTTTATTGCTGTACCGGTTTCCGAAGTATGTATTCAGGCACCCGTCAAATTAACTGATTATTCTGTTTTTGGTCCCTATACCAGAACCTGGAAAATCACCCCATCGACATATGCTTTTGCAGACGGTACTGACAATACTTCTGCAAATCCGGTTGTTAAATTCCTGCAGGCCGGGACAGTATTCGATCAAGCTTACCGTTTCCAATACACATGGAGTGGATTCAATGAAACTTACAAATGCCTTCCAGGCCGGTACTACGATTAATGTAGGCGTTAATTCCCTGCCTGCCGGTGAATCGTGTTTCTGTAACTTTGATCATTTTATTGCCTTTGCAAGCGGTGCCACCGAGTTATGCCTGGAATGTGCTGCCCGGCAGTGAAGATAAAATCAGCCTCGATCAGAACAAGGGTGATACAGTTTCTGTTAGCCTGGTTCCGGGTTTCAAGACAGACTCAACTGTGACAGTGAATGTGCAGGTTACCGGCACCCAGGGAACCTGTTCCGATACGGCGAAACTTGCCTATCAGCTGATCATGCAGGCGAATGACAGTTTGAAAAATGCAACATTGATCAATTATGGGAAAATCAGTCATTTATTCAAACAAATGTGCGACTGTTGAAGCAGGTGAACCTGTGCCGCCTCATTATTCATGCACAACCCAGTATTCCTGGTGTGATGAATACGGTACCGGTCTGAATATTGTGGAGCACAGTGTATGGTTTAAATTTGTTGCAGCACCCGCAGGGATATATTACTATCTCTTCATCGGGATTTGATAATGAACTGGCCCTTTATGATGCAGCCAGTTACACTGATATTCTCAACAACAATTATACTATCCTTGCAGCAAATGATGACCGTTCCACCACGGATTTCAACCCGCTGCTCAAAGCGGTTCCGGTTACGCCCGGTAAAACATACTGGATTCAGGTGGATGGCAGTGGCGGCGGCCTGGAGGGTAATTTCTACCTTCAATTGACTGCCCTGGTTGTAACGGATGTGCCCGGAACAAAAGAAAATGAATTTGTTGTTTATCCGCAGCCGGCAAGCGATGTGGTTTATGTTAAAGGAGATGCACTTCATTCGGCACCTGTGCACATAAGTGTTTATTCACTGGTCGGCACACTGATTGACGATGAAACAATAAGTCCATCTGACGGGGTTCTGACAATAAATACAAAATCCTGGGATAAAGGCGTATATATTTTAAAAATCGGCTCCGGTGCCGATGGATTCGTTACACGAATTGTAAAATACTAAACTGATTAATGACTGAACGAGAAGATATATTGGGTAAAACTTACCCGGAAATCAGGAAAATTGTTGAAAACCTGAAAATGCCCGGTTATACAGCCACTGCAGATAACTGACTGGCTTTATAAAAAGGGTGCAGGTTCTTTTGAACAGATGACAAACCTGTCGAAGGAAGGACGCAAGGTCACTTGAGGAATCTTTTTATGTCGGAAGACATCCCTCATCCGGAGTTCAGGTATCTTCAGACGGAACAAAAAAATACCTGTTTCCTGTAAAATCGGGTAAACATATTGAAGCGGTCTTTATTCCGGAAACGGAAAGAGCCACGCTCTGCATTTCTTCACAGGTCGGATGCAAAATGGGCTGTGTTTTCTGCATGACCGGCAAACAGGGATTCCAGGGAAATCTTTCGGCGGGTGAGATCATCAACCAGATTGCCTCCCTTCCTGAAAGGGCAGCTCTTACAAACTATGTTTACATGGGCATGGGAGAACCCTTGTCCAATACTGAAAATGTAATGAAAAGCGTTGAGATCCTGACTGCTGATTACGGGTATGCAATCAGTCCCTCAAGGATCACGATTTCCACTATCGGAATGCTTCCCGGCCTCGAAGTAATGCTCGAACAGAGCAAATGCCACCTGGCGATCAGCCTTCATACTCCTTTTGAAGAGGAAAGATTGCGCCTGATGCCGGTTGAAAAACTCTATCCGATTAAAAGAGTGGTAGAATTTCTGAAGAAAAATTCACCCGGGCGGACAACGAAGGATTTCATTTGAATATATCATGTTCAGCGGTATCAATGATACGGCAAAGCATGTGAACGGACTGGCAAAACTACTGAACGGACTCCGGTGCAGGATTAATCTTATCCGTTATCATCCGATTCCCGGAGTTGAGCTTCAATCCTCAAACGAGGAAACCGTTCAATGGTTTAAAAACAGGCTAAATGAAAAGGGAATTCTCACAACAATCAGGGCATCGAGGGGACAGGATATATTTGCCGCCTGCGGTATGCTGTCAACCTATCACAAGACGGTCACCGGTTAGCCGGAACCTTATTTTGTCATGGCTTCACTCTTTTGCAGAATCTGAACAGCTTCGGTTGTACTTATCTTTTTACCTGCCTGGTAGGCTACTACAAAGGATTTTTTGATATTGCATTCACGGTGTGTTGCTTCGGCTTCGTCAAAGGTTTTATAACGGCCAATGGAATATTTGTACCAGTCATCTTCAAAAATCATGTCAATCTTAAGATCACCCCTGTAAAGTGTATTGAGGTATTCATCCGTGATGGGCATGGTATGGGCTGCGATCTGCACCTTGAAGATAATTTCCCTGAAAAGTGAAGAATCTACCTGGACACTCTGATCAACTGTGGCAAATATATCGGCCGGAGGTTCATGCACAATGGGGTCTTTCATTACGGCAACAATCTGCTCAAGGGTAGAGATCATTCTCCCATCCGTAATTGTATTCAACAGGATAATCGGCACATATCTGCATTTCTCTTCCCTGGTCACGCACTGCAAGTTTTTCAAGATTAAGCGCATCCTTCATAATCCCAAGCGAATAATCAAACCGGTCGCTTTCCAATACCTGCTGTCGCCTGATCAAAGACCGGTTCAGCGTCCTGGTAGCTGTTCCTTCATAATATTTTGCCTTTTCCATGCCGGTTGCACGGTGATTGTTCTTGATCATCTTTTGCCAGAATGCATTTGCCTTGTCCTTAAAAACCTCGTAAATCAGATTATGTCCCTCTTTGTACATTTCTGAACTTTCAAACAGGTGCTTCAATGCACTTTGATAACGCATCAGATACCCTTTCTTTTATTTCAACCGGGGTAAGCGCTGCATATTCCTTTTCAGCCTTGTCCTTTAAGGCTTCCGCTTCATTGAGTATTGAAACGCCACGCTCCAGTTTCTTTTCTTCTCCCGACTGAAATTTGATATTCAGTTCACCGGTAAACTGCTCTCTGGTTACCTGGGCGGATGTTCTGCTGCTAAAACACAGCCCTAAACAAAGAAGGCCGGCGGAAAAAGTAAACATTGCATTTTTCACGGACGACATCATGGATCTTATCGTTAATTTGGTTATTAATAGTAAAACGGCCGGTGTTTAAATGTTCCTGCTTTATCACCGTTTTTGTGTTATACGATGTAGTTATGGAAAAGTTAAAAATCACTAATATTGCATCGGTAAATTTTAAAATCTAAAATCACCTCCTATGAAAAACGGATTTTACTGTTCTGGCAGTTTTATTGCTTTTTAATTTATCCCTCAGGGCTCAGAAAGTATACACCGTTTCAGGTGGTGAAATTATTTTCCAGTCGGGCAATATTGAAAAAAAGATAAATGGTGTAAATACCGGTGTAAATACTAACCTGCGTTTCACCTTGTTTTTTCATGTCGGCGAATATGTCCATTATGATATTACCGACAATATTGGCATATTCTCGGGCTTGGGAATCCGGAATGTCGGTTTTATCACGGACGAGGATTCGATAAAGGCTAAATACAGGACCTATAACCTGGGTATGCCACTGGCCATTAAATTTGGCTCATTCAAAAAAAACCTGTTCCTTTTCGGTGGTGCGGAATATGAATGGATGTTTCATTTTAAACAGAAAACATTTGTTGATAATACCAAGACAAAATATACCAGCTGGTTCAGCAAACACACGCCGGCCCTTATCCCGTCTGTTTTCGTGGGACTTCAGTTGCCCGCCGGATTCCAGTTCAAATTCAGATATTACCTGGATAATTATTTAGAAGAAAAATATACTTACATGTCTGCCCCGGAAGGCTTTAATAAAACGCAGGTATGGTACATTTCCGTTTCCTACCAGATAAGAAATAACAAAATAAAGGAATATAAACCCATATCCACCGATATGGCCATCAAATAAATGGTTCACATACCTGGTTCTCCAGAATGAAAGCAGCGCTTATCATATCTATTATTTTTCAGTTACTCGCTGCGTTTATTGCGCTGGGGCTGACGCGTCAGACAAAATTCAACATCAGCTGGGTACTTATTTCAATTGCCTTTCTGCTGATCGCCCTCAGGCGGATCCTTGACCTTGTGCCTATCTATTACAAGGAATTTCAAAGCGATATTTACATTATCGACCGGTTGATGGGAATTTTCACTTCGGTATTCCTGTTGCTGGGTGTAATCTTTATCCGCCGGCTTTTTAAATTTCTGAAACGAATCGATGACATACGAAGGGAGTCAGAAACCAGGGTTTTGCAGGCCATAATGCAGACCGAAGAAAGAGAAAGGCGCCAGCTGGCCAAGGATTTGCATGATGGCATCGGCCCCCTGTTGTCAAACATCAAAATGTCGGTCTCAGCCCTCGATAAATCGCAGATAAACGGTTTTAACCGTACCGTGGTGGATAATATCAGCATACTGATCAATGAGTCAATTACGGCCCTGAAATACACGTCAAACAACCTGAGTCCTCATATTCTCGATAACTTTGGACTGGCCAGTGCTGTTAATTCATTTACCGAGAATATCAACCGGCTTGGAAAAATTGAAATAACATTCAACAATAATGTTGAAAACACCCGGTTTGAAAGTCAGATTGAAACCAACCTGTACAGGATCATCTGTGAATTGTTTCAAAATACTGTAAAGCATGCCAATGCCAGCAAGGTTTCCCTGCTGGTTCACTTTAACGAAGGCAAGATCATCATTCAGTATTTTGATGATGGTGTAGGATTTGATCCCGAAGATGCCATTAAAATGAGCGGTATGGGCATCTCAAATATGAAATCACGACTTAAGGCACTTAATGGTGAAATTGAATTCAAGCGGATCATGCCCCGGGGCATGATGACAAGCATAGTGCTTAAAACAAAGCTAAAAACAGCATTGCATGGAAAAACTTAAATTACTGATTGTTGACGATCATAAGCTGTTCCGTGAAGGGCTGAAATTGCTGCTTGCCAGCCTTGAGGAAGTGGGTGAAATCTGGGAAGCAGCTGATGGGGAGATTTTTCTGCAGATGATAAAAACAGTATCATCCCGACCTGGTGCTTATGGACATTGAGATGCCAAAGGTTAATGGAATAGAAGCAACCACAAGGGCCCTGGAGCAGTACCCCGAACTCAAGATCATGGCGTTGTCAATGTTTGGTGATGAAGAATATTTTCAGAAAATGATTGATGCCGGTGTCTGCGGTTTCCTGTTAAAAAATTCTGATTTTTCTGAAGTTAAGAAGGCAATTACCAATGTGGTGCAGGGAAACAATTACTTCACCGAAGAAATTCTGTATCAAGCTGGTGAACCGGTTCAAATCAAGAACAACTGCTCCGGAACCCTCGCTCACACTTTCGGATCGTGAGCAGGAGGTATTGCTGCTCATTTGCAAGGGCCTTTCAAACCAGGAAATTGCTGAACAGTTATTTATCAGCAAGCGCACTGTTGACCATCACCGGGCCAGTCTCCTCACCAAAACCAATACCCGCAATGCCGCCAGCCTGGTGATTTATGCGATTAAGAATAAGATGATTGAAGTATAGGACAGGGACTAGGGACGAGGGACTAGGAAGAAGAGATCATGGCAGGGATTGACTAGTCGGT
This sequence comes from uncultured Bacteroidales bacterium, assembly GCA_963790105.1. Lineage (GTDB taxonomy): Bacteria > Bacteroidota > Bacteroidia > Bacteroidales > UBA10428 > UBA5072. The sequence goes on from CAWBNI010000033.1 coordinate 43,871, forward strand.
ATAGAAAAGTCATACAGTCTGCAGCGTAGCCTCAGCATCAGCACATTAGCACATTAGCATATTTCATACTAGCAAATTGATCTGCAAGATTAACACCATCTCACTACTCGTCACCTAGTCCCCAGTCCCTTGTCCCTTCTTCAGTGCCTGGTACAAAATCTCCACCGGGTGCAGTGCCTGAACACCGGTTCCATCGCATGATCTGCTGCCGGCAACTGGTTCCGGAGGCACCGATGACCGAACCGGGCAAGGCATTACGAACGGCAGGAAACAATACCATTTCGCCAATTTTCATGGAAAGGTCATAATGTCTTTTTTCATAGCCAAAGGCCCCTGCCATGCCGCAACATCCGGATTTTATTTCCTCTACGGTATAATTTTCAGGAATTGTGAGCATAACTTTTGACGGCTGTGTTGAAGCAATAGCTTTTTGCTGGCAATGACCATGCAGGTGAATATGCAGTTTTTCACTGGTGAACTGATCCCTTCGTATGCGGCCAGCCTCAAATTCCCTGGCAATGAATTCTTCAATTGTTAAGCAGAATTTTGAAATTTTCCTGGCATCATCGCGCAATCCGTCACTGGCCAGTTCAGGATATTCATCCCGGAATGTAAGCAAGGCCGAGGGTTCTATTCCCACAAGCAATTTCTTTTCGTTGAGTATCTTTGAAAAATTGCGGATATTCCGGTTGGCAATTTTCCGTGCCTTTTTCAAGAGGCCTTTGGAAATGTAGGTTCTGCCGCTTTCTGTAGAGGGAATAAAATGCAGGTTATAGCCGAGATGCTGAAGCAATTTTGCCGCTGCAATCCCTTTTTCGGCATCGAGGAAATTGGTGAATTCATCCAAAAACAGTACAACTTCAGGCTTGTCATCCGAAGGAGCCTGATCTTTTGCCATTGGAATAGCCATTCTGTTTAAGCCATTTTTCAAAGGTGACAGTCGAAAGCAGGGGCATTTTCCTTTGTGAGGCAAATCCCAGCACTGTCTTTACAATACCTGAAATAAACTCATTTGAAAATAAAGTATTATAAACCGCCGGAAAACGCGAATTGATTTTATGGATCTTCCCAATGTGGGCAATCAGCCATACCGGAAGTGAAATTCCCTTTTTGTCGTGATAATGCTGCAAAAACTCAGCCTTAAGCTTGGCCATATCCACATTGGACGGGCATTCCGATTTACATCCCTTGCATGACAGGCACAGGTCGAGAATATCATATACCGCGTTGATGTTAACCGATTTCACCTTGCCGGTATCGTTCAGATATTCACGAAGTATATTGGCCCTGGCACGGGTGGTTGTTTTTTCATCCCGGGTTGCCATATAGCTCGGACACATAGTGCCTCCCAGAATGGCTGTTTTACGGCAATCGCCGGAACCATTGCATTGTTCGGCATGACGCAAAAGTCCCCGGGAAGATGAAAAATCGAAGATGGTTTGTTTTTCCCACGGAGAGACGGATTCCCTGTAACGGAGTGAAGTATCCATTCGCGGGGTATCGGTGATCTTTCCCTTGTTAAATATGCCATGCGGGTCCCAGGTATTTTTCAGCTCCCGCATCAGTTCATAATTATGCTTGCCAACCATAACCGGGATGAATTCACCGCGCAACCTTCCGTCGCCGTGTTCCCCGCTAAGCGAACCCCTGTATTTTTTAACAAGCAGGGCTACTTCGGTGGCAACCTTGCGGAATAATACCACCTGGGCAGGATCTTTCAGGTTCAAGTACCGGCCGCAGGTGCAATTCCCCGGTTGCCACATGGGCATGATAAACACAGCTCAGGTTGTATTGTTCCATGATCTTCTTGAAATCACGGATATATTGCGGCAACAGGTCGGGCCTTATGGCGGTATCCTCAATTAATGATACGGGTTTGGCATCACCCGGCATGTTGGACAAAACACCAAGTCCTGATTTCCGCAGGGCCCATACTTTATTGATATCGGGTCCGGTAACCAGCGGAAAATGATATCCCAGTCCGGCCTGTTTCAATTCGGTCTCCATCAGGATTTTATCTTCCATCAGTTCTTCCATTGACTCCCGGGCAAATTCAACAATCAGGATGGCTCCCGGCTTTCCCTCCACAAAAAAACGGTTTTTACGCTGTTCAATATTTGCCTCTGTGCAGGCCAGGATGGTGCTGTCCATCAGTTCAACAGCCCCCGGCTTATGTTTCAGGCAAATAAGATTTGCCTCAAGGGACTCTTCCAGTGTATGAAAATGGATGCATACCAGTCCCTTGATCTTTGGAGGCAATGGAACCAGGTTGAGCTCTATTTCGGTAATAAAGGCCAAGCGTTCCTTCGGAACCGGCCAGCAGGGTTGAAAAATTAAAGGAGCGGACCATATTCTTCAAAAGGGCTTGTATTGAGCAGCAAATCAAGCGCATATCCGTTGTTCCTCCGATGGATCAGCGGATCGGGAAATTCCCGGACGATCTCGTCCCTGTTTTCCGGTTTGGACAGCATTTCAAAGATATTACGGTACAATGTACTTTCCAGACTGTCCCCTATTGTTTTGTCCTGGAATTCTTCCTGTTCCAGCGGTTCGAATTCCACCACGGAGCCATCGCTGAGCACGGCCCTTACCTTTAGCAAATGATCACGTGTACTTCCGTAAATCAGGGAATGTGCCCCGCAGGCATTATTTCCCACCATACCGCCAATCATGCACCGGTTGGATGTAGAGGTTTCCGGACCGAAAAACACTCCCTGTTCAGCCAGTTTCAGGTTAAGTTCATCCAGGATGACACCTGGTTGTACACGCACATATCCTGCTTCCGGATTAATTTCAAGAATACGGGTAAAGTATTTTGAAACATCCACAACAATTCCGTTTCCAACTACCTGTCCCGCCAGCGATGTTCCGGCTGTCCGCGGAATCAGTGTAGTTTTGTTTTTTGCTGCATAACGGATAAGCAGCTGAATATCCTTTTCATCACGCGGCATCGCAACTGCAACAGGAACTTCGCGGTAAGCAGAGGCATCCGTTGCATACAAAAGCCGGTTGGTCATATCATGAAACAGGTCGCCGGCCATTTCTTTTGCCAGCATATCAAGTGGATGTGTTTTGGTGGCTGTATTCATCAAGTAAATTGTTCAAATGAATTTATCTGTTTTTCCTGGTTTAAAATCAGGATTAACGCAAAGCTAATAATTAACTTTGTACGATCATTAGGCCCATTAAAATCGTGGTGTTGATATTTATCATCATAGTTGAAAAAAAAATAGTATATTTTTCAAACCGCTCGATTTCAAGCAATAATTTATTGTTTCCTTTGCAGCGAAATCTTTCTTTTTCGTTACATTTATAGTATAATTTTTAACCTAAATATTAGATACACAATGAATTTGATTGATCAGATCAAGGAAAATGCCAGGAAAAACAAACAACGGATTGTCCTGCCTGAGAGCTATGAAGAGCGGACTTTAAAGGCAGCTGATCGTGTTCTGCAGGATGGAACTGCTGAAATCATACTTCTTGGAAGGCCACAGGATATTCAAAAGCAGGCTGCCAGTCTTGGTTTAAAAAATATCGGAAAGGCAACCCTGATTGATCCCCTCACCAATGAAAAACGTGAGACTTATGCCAATATGATGACTGAACTGCGTAAGGCAAAAGGACTTACAAGGGATCAGGCATTGGAGCAACTTAACAATCCGCTTTATTTTGCCACGGTTATGATCAAATATGGTGATGCAGATGGCGAAGTAGCCGGTGCGGACAATGCCACCGGCGATGTATTGCGTCCTGCTTTTCAGTATGTAAAAACATTGCCCGGAATCAGTGTTGTTTCGGGAGCTTTTCTCATGTTCTTAAAGGACAAGGAATATGGTGATAACGGACTGATGGTATTTGCCGATTGTGCGGTGCATCCGAATCCAACTGAACGTGAGCTGGCTGAAATTGCAGTAGCTACTGCAAAAACGACCCGGTCGATCGCCCGGATTGAGCCCCGGATCGCCATGCTGAGTTTTTCCACCAAGGGAAGTGCCAGTCATGAAATGGTGGATAAGGTTGTGAATGCAACCCGTATTGCCAGGGAAATGGACCCGGGCATTAAAATAGACGGTGAATTGCAGGCTGATGCAGCTATCGTGGCTTCAATAGGACTGAAAAAAGCACCGGGAAGCGAAATTGCAGGCAAGGCGAATGTACTGATATTCCCCAGCCTGGAAAGCGGAAACATCTGCTATAAGCTGGTACAACGGCTCGGCCATGCTGAAGCCATTGGTCCGATATTGCAGGGAATGGCAGCACCGATCAATGACCTTTCAAGAGGCTGTTCTGTTGAAGATATTGTAGATCTGGTGGCTATTACCGCCAACCAGGCAATCGGTATAAAGTAAAAAAGTTAAATACAATTCAAATTAGAGATATATGGCAGAATTGATTGTTGAATCGATTGAGAATTATGGTCTGAGTCAGAAATCCCGTTCAGCCACCTTGTTTTCAAAGGTGGGTATCGTGGGCTGCGGAACGGTGGGACAGAATATTGCCCTCCTCATCAGCCAGAAAGAGCTGGAAGCAGTATTTATTGAGCTGTCTGAGGAAAAGGTGAACTTAGCCATCAGAAAATATCGAAGAAGAACTGGATAATATGATTGGCCGATGGGGAATGACGCCCGGAGAAAAGCGGGCTATTTTGTCTAGGATCTCGGGATATGTCGGATATGAGCATCTTGCAGATTGTGATCTTGTTATTGAAGCCATCCGGTCAAAAACGCGTGAACAGCGAGTGAGCTGCCGCAAGGAGGTATTCAAGAGCATTGAAAAATTCACCAAGCCCAATGCCATCATTGCCACAAATTCCACTACAATTGCCATTACTGAATTATCTTCAGAACTGGAACATAAGGAAAGATGCGTAAGTCTGCATTTTCTCACCAATGCCCCGGGTGCAAAAATGATCGAAGTGGTCAGAAGCCTTTATACATCCGATGAAGTATTTAACAAGGTAAGCAAGTTTGTAACCATGCTGGGAAAAGAGCTGGTGCCTGTGCAGGAATCTCCCGGACTGATCAGCATACGGATGTTCGTTGCCATGGTAAACGAAGCGTGTGAGATACTGATGGAAGGTGTAGGAACAAAAGCTGATATTGACACCACCATGAGGATTGGCCTGGGCTTGTCACTGGGACCTTTCGAACTGGCCGACAAGGTAGGCCTCGACAAGGTGGAACGGTGGATGGATAACCTGTATGGTGAGTTCGGCGATATCAAGTACAAGGCCTCACCTATCATTAAGCGTCATGTGAGGGCACATCAGTATGGACGGTCATCCGGACAGGGATTTTATGTGTATGATGAAAGCGGAAGAAAGATCGGATAAGCAAAAAGTATAGAATATTGAAATAAAAGATAAACCGGGATACATTATGAAGGTATTAGTATTGAATTGTGGCAGCTCATCCATTAAGTTTCAGTTGTTTGATATGCAAAAGGATATCACCCTGGCTAAGGGAGTGGCCGAAAAAGTTGGAATCAAAGGTTCATTTGTGAAACTGGAGAAGGAAAATGGGGATAAAGTAAGGTTTGAGGGAGAAATCCTGGATCACCAGACTGGCATTGAATATATCCTGGGAATAATAACCAGTGGAAAACACGGATGTATTAAATCCCTTGATGAAATCGATGCAGTCGGCCACCGCGTGGTAAACGGCGGTGAAAAATTCAATACCAGTGCGCTGATTACCGATGAGGTACAGGCAGAAGTTGAAAAGTATATCGACCTGGCTCCCCTGCACAATCCTGCCAACCTGAAGGGAGTATATGCCATCAAGCTGCTGATGCCCGGCAAACCGCAGGTTGCAGTATTTGATACTGCGTTCCACCAGACGCTGCCAAAACATGCATTCATGTATGCCATCCCCTACTCTCTTTATAAGAAATACGGTATTAGAAAGTACGGTTATCATGGCACCAGCCATTATTACATAAGCAAAAGAGCCTGTGAAATACTGAATGTTGATATCAAAACGCAGAAAATCATAACGATCCATCTCGGAAATGGCGCTTCCATGGCTGCTGTGAAAAATGGAGTATCCATTGATACCTCCATGGGATTCACGCCAATTGAGGGTTTGATCATGGGTACCCGTTCAGGCGACCTGGATATCGGAGTGCTCACTTATATTATGGACAAAGAGGAGATCGGCATTTCACAGGTTGGCACGCTGGTTAACAAACAAAGCGGCATGCTGGGTATTACGGGTATTTCTTCGGATATGCGTGAAATTGAAGATGCCGCATTTAAGGATAATAACCCACGGGCCATGTTGGGCCTGGAAATGTATCATTACAGGGTAAGAAAATATATTGGCGCCTATGCTGCAGCCATGGGTGGTGTTGACATCGTTGTTTTCGCCGGAGGCATTGGTGAAAACGGTCCCGAAACCCGTGAGGAAGTTTGCCAGGGACTGGAATTTCTCGGTATCGATCTGAACCATGAAAAAAACAAGGGGTTGCGTTCGAAAGAAGCAGTGATCAGTAAAGAAGGTGCAAAGGTAAAAGTGATGGTTGTTCCTACCAATGAGGAACTGGTAATAGCCATAGATACCATGAGAATTGTTAATGAGATGAAATAATCATCTAATTCATGCAATTGTGAAAAGGCTGGAAGATCTGGTTAATATGGCGGCGAAAAATGGCCGGCGTACCCTTATTGTTGCTGTTGCGCAGGATAAAGATGTACTCCTTGCCGTGAAGTCTGCATCCGATGCCGGTTTAATCAAACCTTTGCTTGTCGGGGATCCGGATCAGATAAAGGTAGCGGCCAGAGGAGGCCGGATTGGACATTTCAGATATTGATGTATTTCCGGCAACCGATAACCAGCAGGCGTGTAATATGGCTGCAGGTATGGCCAGGGATAATAAAGGCTCCATCCTGATGAAAGGGATGGTAACTACCGGCATTTTAATGAAAGCCGTGCTTGATAAGGAAAATGGACTCATGTCGGGCAGCCTGCTGAGTCATATTGCTTTTTTTGAGTCCCCCTATTATCATAAGCTCATCTGTGTAACTGATGCGGCATTAAACATAAGTCCCGACCTGCAGGAAAAAGCAGGGATTATCAATAATGCAGTCAATGCCCTTCACCGGTTGGGGGTTGCAATCCCTAAGGTAGGCATATTGGCTGCTGTTGAAACAGTCAATCCAAAAATGGAAGCCACAACCCATGCAGCTATGCTGGTTTCCATGCAAAAGAGAAATCAGATAAAGGGCTGCCTGATTGACGGTCCCCTGGCCCTTGACAACGCAGTTTCAGCTGAAGCTGCCCATCACAAGGGAATCGTTTCTGAAGTGGCCGGTGATGCTGACATTCTGCTGGCGCCTGATATCACTTCGGGCAATATTCTTTATAAATCGCTTATCTTCCTTGGCGGCGCAGTGACTGCAGCCATGATTGTCGGTGCGTCAGTTCCGGTAGTGTTAACCTCCCGTTCTGATTCCGACAAAAGCAAATTTTTGTCCATTGCCCTTGCAGCGGCCATGGAATGAGGTTATCATCGGTACAAACGCTTAAAATCTGATGTATGGATCATAAAATTCTTGCTATCAATCCGGGATCAACTTCAACAAAAATTGCGGTTTACTTTAATGCCAAACCTGTATTTTTGAAAAACATTCTTCATGATCCCAGGGAACTTTCAAAATATAAACGGATCAGTGATCAGCATGAATTCAGAAAAAATATCATTCTGGTGGAATTGAAAAATTCCCACCTGGATATAGAAGATATTGAAGTGATTGTAGGACGTGGCGGATTGATCCATCCGATTGAATCAGGGGTATATAACATAAATGAACGGTTACGGCATGACCTGCTTGAAGGGGTTATGGGAGAACATGCCAGCAACCTGGGTGGATTGATTGCAATTGATATTGCCAAAGATCTTCCGAATTGCAAGGCCTTTATTGCCGACCCGGTTGTTGTGGATGAATTGCAGGATGTCGCCCGCATTGCCGGGCATCCAAGGTTCCAGCGTTTTTCCATATTCCATGCGCTTAATCAGAAAGCCACGGCCCGGGCATATTCCAGGCTGATGAACCGCAAATACGAAGAACTGAACCTTGTCATTGCACACCTGGGCGGTGGTGTATCGGTAGGAGCTCATCGCAAAGGAAAGGTTATTGATGTAAACCAGGCTCTTGACGGGGAAGGTCCTTTTTCACCCGAACGTTCAGGTACCCTGCCGGCAGGAGCACTCGTGAAGTTATGTTATGACGGCACACTGACGCTGGATGAAATGAAAAGGATGATCACCGGCGAAGGGGGTTATGTGGCTTACCTGGGAACCAACAGCGCATATGAGGTGGAATTGCTGGCACAGGAGGGGGATGAAAAAGCCAGCCTGATTCAGGATGGGATGTCATACCAGATCGGGAAGGAAATAGCCTCCATGTGTGCTGTATTACATGGGGATGTAGATGCCATCATATTAACCGGCGGTATCTCACATAATCCGATGGTAGTGGAATACATCAAGAAAATGGTCTCCTTCATTGCCCCTGTGGTGATCTATCCCGGAGAAGATGAAATGCATGCACTGGCCATGAACGGTCTGATGGTGCTGAAAGGCGAGATCAAACCCAAGGAATATGACGAATCCACCATGGTGAATGTGAAACTTCCGTGCTGGGATTCCAGGGACAGGGAGAAGGATGAAATGATGAAGTAGGGACGAAGTGATGAATTATGAATTATGAGTGAGTTATGAAGTATATTGACATGATTCGTGCTATAGAATCACCGACTTCTGATTCACTGATTCATCGATTCACTAATTCATAATTCTGTTTCAGGGATTAACCAGGGACACCGGTATCACCTTCCCCCTCATCTGTTTGTGTGCCGTAAGTGCAAAGTGACCAATAAATTCCGCCATTTCTTCAGGTTGAAGCGGGGCCTTATAACCCGGAAAAGCTTCTTCCAGCATTTCAGTCTGAACCGACCCAAGGGCCAGGCAATTAAAGGCTATGGATGAATCCCTGTATTCCTCGCTCAGGCATTCCGTCAGGCATGCAAGTGAGGCCTTACTGGCGCTGTAATAGCTCAGCCCGGGAAACTTTACACTGCCCTGGAATCCTCCCATGCTGCTTATATTCACCACATGCGTCATGCCTTTCTTGCCCATAAAAGGCATTAACTCACGAATAAGTATGGAAGGGGCAAAAATATTAACCCTGAAAATCCGTTCTATTTCCTCCAGGGTCATCGCCTGAAAGGGCTTATTTATAAGGATACCGGCATTGTTGATGAGAATGTCGATGTGCCGAATCCGCGTCGGAATTTTATTAATCAGTGATCCCGGATTAACAAGGAAGTCATCAAGGTCAAAAACAAGCGGATGGAGAACAGAAGTTTTATGCAGGCCTGCACATTCAGTGGCCAATTGTCCAAGTCCCATTTTATTTCGTGACAAGGCGAAAATTTCGGCATCCTTCTTGCGGGCAAAGTATTTGGCTGTTTCAAATCCAATTCCGCGGCTTGCTCCTGTGATTACTATTACCATATGAAAATTGCTTTTGAATTTGTATTTTTGGCCCGATTTCTACATAAAGATAACAAAGAAGTATGATAAGCAGACGCACAATTTCCATTATCGCTTTTCTTGTATGTTCCTTTTCACTGTTTGCCCAGGTTGAAGAGCCTGTTCAGGTTGAGGGTAGCAAAAAACCCGTGAAGGAAAAGCCGAAATTCAGTGACCGGCTGATGTTCGGAGGGGATATTGGATTGAGTGTGGGAACCTATACTTACATAAATGTCTCCCCTGCAGTTGGTTACCGGGTTACAGACAGGTTGATCGTTGGTCTGGGTCCGATATACATTTATGAAAACTATAAAAATTATAACCTTGAAAGTTCCATGTACGGGGCCAAGGTAATTACTTCCTTTACCGTTTTGCGGGGAACAGACATCAATCCCAATTTTCAGATCGGGAACCTGATTCTGCATATGGAAAACGAAGTGCTTAATGTGCAACCACTTATGTACGACCAGTTTGGGCAACCTGTATTTGCCGGCAGGCAATGGATTGACAATTTCCTGATTGGCGGAGGCCTTAGCCAGTCGCTCAGCTCCAAATTCAGCGTTTCCGTGCTCATACTCTGGGACGTAACAAACAGTCCTTACTCTCCTTACAGCAATCCGATATTTCGTATCGGTTTCGGATTTTAGATTTGAAAAAGCCACAAAGTCACAAAGGCACGAAGAAGTGATTTTCTTTGTGCCTTTGTGACTTTGTGGCAATTATTGACATTTTAGTGCCTTTCAGGCATTTGTTCCTTTGTGTTTACCTGAAGCTGAAACCCAGTCCTGCGGTAAACACGCTATAATTAGCCCAGCTATAATCAAAATGAATGGTTACAATAGCCATTTTAAACCGGACACCGGCATTAAACCTGGGTTTTGTTACGCTGCCATCCTGGTTTTTAATTTCCATATCGATGGGATCAACCAATGACCTTTACAGTGGATAGGGTCTTTCCGGATCAATTGACGGTTGGATAATCACCTTCGAGTTTCAGGTTAGTTTTTGAAGAAACGAATCCGACTGCTCCATAAACGCAGATCACGGGAAAATTTCCTGAAACGATCAGATTGGCCGTATGGCTCTGCGTAATAATTGTCATCCACTGGTTGTCCCAGGCACTGCTGGTTGAACCTGGCAGTCCGCCTGCACCAATTTCATCGGGTGTGATATTGATATCAATATTTGCATGCAATTTTGTATAGCCATACATAACGGAAAGCTGTAAAGCAGGAAGTTTCTTTAATCCGGGAATCCATTGTTTGATATCATGCTTTCCGCCGATACCCCAGAATCCGATCTCATTGCCCCGTGAACTGATGTTTGGCATATAGCGTACCATGACCTCTGTGCCCTTTATTAGTCCAATTCCGGCCTGAACCATCGGGGTTGGCACATAATTGGTATTTAATCCTTCGGGCATGCGAAAAGCGTTCTGCAGTATATCCTTCAATATTATAGACCATTTGCGGACCTTCCGTATTATCACCGGCAATTGTTGGTGTAATATTATCTGCCTGATCGGCCAGTTTCAGTGTAGTCAGTTTGGAATCATCAATTGCAAATTTCTCATATTTCTCGGGAATAATTGCAATATTTGAAGTAAAGGTGATATCAAAACCTCCCAGTTTATGTGGTTCGGCATTGTTATACCATCCACCGCCCAGTGCAGCACCAAAGGCATTCACAGCCGGTGCAATATAGGGTTCCAGCAGGAGTTCTGCATCATCCGGACCTCCGGCCATAAACCTGCCGATTTCCTCGATCTGGGCAAAGCATATGGGTTGCAGGGCAAGAACTGTGAATAAAAGGAATGCTATTCTTAATCGATTTACTTTTTTCATGATGCGCAAGTTTTGGTTTTAAGTATATTATGACCCGATTATAGTTAATAATTCAAAAATTATACTTTCTTTTTACGGTGAATCCGGAGCTTTGTTCCATCTGAGCTCAAAATAAATTACAGATAAAACTGACATTATGTTAAAAAAATGTAGCCTTATCTTTTCATGGTTAAGAATTAGATACTATATTTGCAACTCTTTAAAAATAACAGGTAAGAACATTACCGATTCAGTAGCTCAGCAGGTAGAGCACATCCCTTTTAAGGATGGGGTCCTGGGTTCGAATCCCAGCTGGATCACACTCCCCCTCTATCAACGAGGGGGATTTTTTTTATAACTCCTCCTTTTTTCAGTTTTTTCTGGATTTGAGGGTCATAATTCCTTCCGGCTACCGCCAGGTTGTTACTTCTATAGATACCTGAGTCAAACAGTTTCATAAATTACTTGTTTCTATAGTAAAAATCCAAACAAAGGCAATTATGGTAGACATTATTCATCGCATTGGTATCAAATCCCCTTCAAATAAAGTCTATAAAGCGTTATCAACAATAGATGGTCTCGCTCATTGGTGGACAGAGGATGTTGAAGGTGATGAGCGGATCGGAGGAGAAATCGCATTCACTTTTCGATCGGAAACAGGAGAGATAATAGGCAGAATGGTAATGGAGGTGATTGAACTTAGTCCTGAAAAAGATGTACAGTGGCGTTGCAAAGAGGGACCTGAGGAATGGATTGGAACCGACATCACCTTCCAGTTAAATCAGCAGGATGATCAGACAATTGTTCTCTTCGGTCATAGAAATTGGCGAGAGGCTGTTGAATTTACTGCACACTGCAGCATGAAGTGGGCTGTGTTCCTGTTAAGCCTTCGGGAATATGTGGAAACAGGCAAAGGGAAACCCCAACCTCATGATCTGAAAATTGATAACTGGAATTGATCACTGCAAGTTCACTTTATTCATCATATTTTCTTAGACTTGATAGGATTTCCATCGAAATTTCCTCAATGGGCTTATTGGTAACGTCTATTTTCGTCCAACGTGACTGGCGTTTAAAGATATTAAAAGAATATTCCAGCTCTTTCTGAACATAAGAAGGTTTTGCATAATCCCCCAAATTCCCGCCCAGATGCTTTTCACGGACTTTTCTTAATTCGGCCAGATGGTCAGGAGAAGTCGTAAGACAGAATACCCGTTCGGGCGGGATCCTGAATAGTTCTTCCGGTGGCTCTATACCCAAAACAAGTGGGAATGTTAGCTACCAACCATCCCTTATGGGCAAGGTAAATACTGACCGGTGTTTTAACCGTTCTGGAAACACCCAAAATGACTATTTCAGCCTTATCCAGCTCTTCAATTCTTTGCCCGTCATCATGGCGCAAAGTATATTCAACCGCCTCAATTCGTTTGAAATAAGACTTATTGAGCTCATAATAAATACCCGGCTTTTCAGAGGGCAAATGGGAAAAATGATGCGAAAAATGTGCCAGCAAGGGCCCTATCAGGTCAATGGTTTCAACATCATAAAGACGGCCCTGTTTATTGATAACATCACGAAGCTTTTGGGAAACAACAGTAAACACAACCAGACTTTTCTTAACGCTGGCTTCGGCTATAATTTCCAGGATTTCCTTCTCAGTACTAACATGAGGATATACGGTGGTCTGAACCTTGACGTTCTCAAATTGCACCAAAGCTGCACTTAATACCTGTCCCGCTGTTCTTCCGGTTCCGTCGGAAAGGATAAATACTTGTTGAATCATGGTTGCTATAGCTTTACTTAATCAAATTTAAAAATTAATAACCACTTTATTATAATGATTATTAAAACATTCGCAGACTATTCATTGCAGAAAGGATATACCGAAAAATAGCCAGAGCCCTGCCCATTTTTCGACATCCTATCAGAGCATTATGCTTAGCAAGAAAATAGTTGTCTTCATTTTTAAAGGTTTAAAATGACCAATATAAAGTCACTCATGTTCTCGGTTTCTTTTCCTTAAAGAACTTTAAGCCGATACTGAAATTTACTCCGCTCATTTGTTTGTTGGTTACATGGGTAATCTGCACATTCTCATTGTTTTCATCCAGACCAGAAACATACCTGTAGCTTACACCGGTTACAAAAGTTATTCTTGTACTTATGTTAATCTCAAAGTTGATACCCGGTTCCATAATAAAAAAATTGGCTCCCGAGATATTCCAGAAATTGTCAAAAAGACTTGACTTTGGATTTTCATAATCCTTGGTAGATCCGCCCCCGATGAAGATTTGACCACTGTAGTGAATAAGATTTGCCGGTTTAGGAATATATTGTATAATTCCTCCGAAATACCCATAATTGACAGTGGGATGCCCCAGGTTTATTCCCCCTGAAATGCCAATAAGAAAGGTGCGGTTGATCAGTGCGCCCCCATACATTCCGAGAAGTGTGCCAACATGTCCTTGTATTGAATTGATTTTTACTTCAGGAGACCATAGTTCGCAGACCTTAACTCCCGGTTTTAACAAGGTATGTGTTGAATCCTGCAGCTGTGCTTTTGCTTCGTAAGAAAGCAACATCAGAACGACAGTTACTAATAAAAGCCTTCTGTTCTGATGGTTTTTTTGATGTGCTATACGTGTTTTCATTTTTTTGTGATTTTAAAGTGGTTAATATTCCGTGAGTTGATCATATTTGGTTTATATTATTCATCCGGTGAATTAATTACAGGATATTCATAATCCCGGGTTTTTAGCAGGTAAATCATCCATCCAAATGAGATTAAATACATCAGTCTTTGCCACACGCCAGAATACATTTCAGCTAAAGACATCAGCAGAGATAAAAGAATAATGGAAAGCCCTGCAGCCATAGACAATATCCTTTCATATTGCTTTTCCAGGATAAAACTTGTGGATATGCTGAGAATGGCAAAAGACAGGACTGCAGTACCTGCGAAATATATATGCCATCCCGCCTCTTTTATATTATAAAGAATATCAGGATTAGCAGGTGCATGATTAAAAAAAGCCAATAATGTTAATGAAACTGAACATAATAGCAGTACAATCCGATGCAGTAAAAAATCTTCAAAATATTCCCATCCGGCGATTATTGAACTTAAGGCAAGGATTATAAAAACCAGGTTCATAATCCATGCACAGGGTGCAGACTGGGCTCCAAGCTCGCTTAAGGTATTTCTAATTATGGAATACCCCGGCACACTGAATACCGGGAGGATGAACATTGCCAGAATCCCTATTAAATAAGAGCCCTCCAACAATTGAATTTTCAAATTCGTTTTGCCCATTTTTGCTGTTTTTGAAATCCTGTACAAACATAGGATCGATTGACCAGACATAGCGAATCAGCCTATCGGGACGATGTATGAGCCGACCGGGAAAAACAGAAATGAAGAATAAAAGGAGGGTTATATATCAGATAACGTGAATGTTACTGATATGTTAGGGATTTTCTGTATTCTGAGGGTGTTATCAGGGTATGTTTCTTAAAGGCTATATTAAAGGAGGATTTTGAATTGTATCCGACCAACTCTGCAAGCTCTTCAACTGTGAGTTTTATGTCACGATCGTCCATAATGAGTTTTTTTGCATATTCCACCCTGTAATAGGCCAGAAGTTCAAAGAAGTTTTTGTTCAGTTTCTCATTAATTACCTGCGAAACATGATGTGAAGACTCATTTATTTGTTTGGAAAGACCTGACAATGAAGCTAAATTGTTTGTAAAATATTTTTTCCCCTCCATTTCCCTTTTGATTTTTGCCAGGATCAATTCTTTGTTTTCATCAGAAAGCGAAGATTTTTGATATTTTGATATTGGAAAGTAAAAAAACGAACCCTGTTCATTGAAGAAATCTGAACGATTCAGTACCTGGTAGCTGGTTGCATAGATCATGAATGAAACATAGGCTGCTACAATATATCCACCAATGTCGCTTCTAATCCCAAAATACAATTTTGTTATGAAAAATAACAAAATCATAAGAATGATATGTATTGTTGAATTCCGCAAAATAATCAACAGTTCATTATCCGTTTTAAAAAGTGACTGATTCAGTGATCTGAATCTTTTAAGCAATACAATGATGGAAACACCAAGATAAGAAATGAATTGTATGGCAGTTATCTGATTGCAATAGGTTCTGATCCCTAACGGATCGTCTGATATTCTGGGGAGGACCTGAAGATATCCCCAGTCAGGATGTTTTGTCTCCACATAAGAATTATACTTGAATTCATTTGATTGCATCAAATAAAAAACAATATAAAACATCCAGAATAGTGTCAGAATAAAATGTACCCAGTCTTTTCTTCTTTCTTCCGGGTTCAGGCTGCTTCTAATATAAAGGTAAAAAAGAGGGGTCAGGGCAAAATTCAGTGGCTCACTGAAATTTGAAAAAGCAAGGACCTTCACAATATACCCTGTATTGTTAAGCCATTCTTCAAAAATGCAAAGTGACAGGGATAGTAATAGCAATCCCTGATACAGGTTTGCCTTCCTCGTATTCTGCACGCTTTTTATAAAAAACCAGGATAAAAGAAATCCCTGGAATACACCAAGAAATATGAATGCATCAACTATACCTACATGAATTTCGCTTCTCATTTGGAAAATGTAAAGACCTAATTTTGTGCAGGTTTCTGAATCGAATAATCAAAAATAAAAAGAAGATATCAATTACCCAACTTTTTTTAACGTGCTAAATACCTCAACCTTCCGTATTAAATCTGAAATGCAGACACAATCGATAAGAACAGGTTTTAAAGGATCATCAGGTTCCGGCATCCAAGGGTCGTGGTCAGCAGTTTTTCTAATGATGTTGGAAATAAACTCATTGTAAATACGGGTCCTATTAAAAATTTATATATTTTTCAGATAATTTTAGTTAAACCCTAAATCAAACTACAATAAAAATGAGAATATTTATTGCGGTATTAATCATTACATCCCTATGCGGAAATACTCTTGTCGCCCAGGATTCAGAGAATGAAAATCCTTCAAAATTCTCTCCCGGGGTTGATTTTTACAGCAGTTACATCTGGCGTGGTTCAAAACAAGGCACAGGCCCTGCCGTTCAGCCTTACCTGGAATTTGCCACAGGCGGTTTAACAATTGGTGCCTGGGGATCCTTTGATGCATCAGGATTTTCAGAAACAGATCTTTATGCAACCTATAGCCTGCCATTTGGCTTGAGTGTTGGGCTAACCGACTATTATTATCCCGATCTCGATTATTTTGATTATTCGGATTCAACAGGGAGTCATGCCTTTGAACTGACCGCCGGCTACGAAATAAAAGGGCTGAGCCTGAGTGCAAACGTTATTCTTAACCAGGCAGGCGGCGTAGGATCAGAAGGTGGCGACCTGTACTTTGAGGCTGCCTACAGTTTTAAATATTTTGGCGTTTTTCTGGGAGCCGGCAATGGCTGGACCACTTCCGACGGTGACTTTGCCGTCTGCAACATTGGGATCATGGCGGAAAAGGAAATAAAAATAACGGATACCTTTTCAATACCCGTTAATGGCCAGGTAATTTTCAACCCGGACCGGAAGAGCCTGTATGTGGTGGTGGGATTTTCGCTGTAATTTTGAGTTAGTATCAAAAGTTCAGCGAAGTGATTTGGAGGCGGAGTTGCAAACTCCGCCTAGCGCAGTGGTTTGGCGTTCCGCCCTATCTCTTCTTCCCCTGTTTTTTCTTTTTACCGCGGAATTTTTTAACCAGGCGGTATACCGGCCAGGCAGCGATCAAAATAACCAATCCGGTTATTATGAAGATCATTCTTTTGTTCAGGTTATCTCCCCTGGCACGGCTCCACATCTCAAGTACCTGGTCATTTTTATCAAGAAAGTCATGCAGCAGCACACAGCGTTCTACCACGCTGCTGTCGGGATACTGAATCGGGTTTACATGCAAACTGTCGTTGCCCGGACCGAAGAAATAGCTCAGGTTAACGGTTTCGGTGAGCGTTGAATCAATTTGTGCATCCCGTATTTCAGGTGTTCCTATTGCGCTGGAATAGCCGCTTACGTCCATATTGCGCAAGGCAATTTCGGGCTGGCAAAGGTAATTGAGAAAGTAACTGGCAGCTTTTACATTGCGGGCATTTTTGGGAATCACCCATCCATCAAACCAGATATTGCTGCCTTCACGTGGTACTCACATAATCGAGGGAAACATTCACTGTGGCTGCTTCTTCAATAGCCCAAACTGCATCACCGCTCCAGGCATAATTCATCCAGACTTCACCCTTGGTCATCATTTCTTTTCCAAAATCAGCTTCCCAGCCGGCCAGGTTGGGTTTCAACAGCTTCAGCTGTTTCTCAACCATGGCAATATCTTCATCGGTGTGATCGTTGGAAACATCATACCGGGTGCGTTTTCCCGATGCAATTTCATCGATAAAAACCCCAAATGGCAGCCATATTATATACATCCCAATAGTGGTCCTTCATCAGAATTTTTCCTTTGTTTTTCGGATCCCACAAACACGCCCAGGATTGAACCTCCTCGGGTGATATCAGCTTGGTATTGTATAAAATTCCCGAAGTGCCCCACATATAAGGAACCATATAATCTACGGCTTTTTTACCGGGAACACTGAAGGCATCCATTCGATCGCGCAGAAAGGGTGAGATGTTTCCCAGGAAATCACCTGTCTTTCCAAAATTACGATCGATGGGAAGCAGCATGTTTTGTTTCAGCATTCGTTCAATAATGTATTGGGTGGGACAAACCAGGTCGAAATCTTCTTTGCCCAGGGCAACTTTTGTGTACATTACTTCAGCCATGTCAAATATCTGGTACACAATCTCAACATCTTCACCGGTTTGTTCCTTGTACCATTTGGGAAATTCCGTCAGCAGGTCTTCATCGATATAATCGGCCCAGTTGTATATTTTCAGGATTTTTTTCCTGGATTGGTCACTTTCCTTGCAGGCATTAAAAATGAATACAACAGCCATCAGCAGAATAATCAGCTTTAATGACACTTAAATATCTTAGGTTGTGAAGATTTTCTCATTGGTTTTTCAGGTTATTTTTTTTGCAGCTCTTTGATTGATAATCATCAACAGCACAAGAACAGTTATAAAAATAATGGCCGACAGGGGCCTGAGTTCCGGGGTAAGTCCTCCTCTGCGTGCATCAGCATAAATATAGGTTGAAAGGGTTTCAAGCCCTTCGTTACCAATCGTAAACAGGGTAACCACAAAATCATCAATCGACAGGGTAAAAGCCAGAATAAAACCACTGATCATTCCGGGTTTTAGCTCAGGAAGCATTATTTTCCTGAGGGCCAGAAAAGGGGTGGCACCAAGATCCAGTGCTGCTTCATAAAGATTGGGATTCATGCGGCGAAGCCGCGGCAACACACTCAGCACAACATAAGGTGTGCAGAAGGTGATATGTGCCAGGATGACTGTTGTATAGCCCTGTGAGATCCCAAGACTTACAAAAAGCAGAAAAAGGGATATGGCTGTAATAATATCCGGATTCAGAATGGGTATTGTATTTACCATTTGAACTAGCTTTTTGCTGGCGTGTGCTCAGGTTATAAATGCCAATGGCAGCCATGGTTCCCAGCATGGTTGACACAAAAGCAGCAATCAATCCAATGATAAGCGTATTCCATAGCGCACTGGTAAGCGAATGATGCACCCCGCCATGAAAAAGGGAAGTATATAGTTTAAGTGAAAATCCTGTCCAGTTTCCCAGTACTTTTGCTTCGGTAAAGGAGAAAATAATGATAATCAGGATAGGAGCATAAAGCATTAACAACAGAATTCCCAGGTAGGAAGATGAAAGTATTCTCTTCATCATATCAATCCTCCTTCCTCGGCCTGCTTTGGCACTTCCCTGGTTATTCAGCAGTGAAGTTATACTGATCAGCACAAGCATCACCAGTGAAAGGGCAGCACCATAATTCCACATTCCGTTGTAAATATTCTCCTGCAGGGTGGTACCAAACAGTTTGATATTATTGATGGTAAGCAGCTCGGCAATGGCAAAGGTGGAAATAACCGGCATAAAAACCATCATAATACCGCTGGTAATGCCGGGAACCGATAATGGCAAAATGGTTCTGAAAAATACCTGCCGCGGATTTGCTCCAAGGTCCTGTGCAGCTTCAATCAGGTTAGGATCGGTTTTTTGCAGTACATTGTATATCGGGTAAATCATAAAAGGCAGAAAGTTATATACCATCCCAAACAACAGTGCACCCTCTCCCAGTGGCAGTTTGAGAAAGTCGAACAGTGCAACGGTGGCCAGTGTCCTGATAAGAAAATTAATCCACATGGGAAGAATAAAAAGCATCACCAGCAAGCTGGCCCTGCGCGCTTCCATTCTGCTTAATATATAGGCTGCAGGATAACCTATTAAAAGACATAAAATAGTTGTAATCATTGCCACACCAATCGAATAAATGAGAATATTCAGGGCTTCCGGATGCATCAAAAATTTCCGGAAATTGATCAAGGAAAAACCACCCTCTTCGTTGGTAAATGCATAATACACAATCAGCGCCAGGGGAACCAGCACAAAAAACATAAGAAAGAGAACATAGGGTATTGACCAGTTCCTTCTCCGTCCAAAAAATGATAAAACTTTTGTCAACACGCGTTTAGCGGATTTAATCGTTTTCAATCTGAATTGATTCAGGTGAAATGCTGATTCCTACCCGGTCACCATCATCCCAGATATCATTGGTGTCTACAAAAATATGTTCATTTCCTTCGGTCAGAATAGTAAGATGATAATGATCGCCTTTATACAAAATGAAAAATACAATTCCGCTCAGCATTCCATCTTCTTCGTTATCGTGCAATACCACATTTGGAAATCAACTTTAATTTTTACATCAGTTCCGCTTTCAAATCCATGGTTATCTATTGCACTCAAAGGTATTCCCAAGGAAACGTACATGCGATTCGTCTTCGATGATACCTTCAAATGTATTGCAAAGCCTTTCCTTTTTCATTACCTGAATATCAAAGGGTTTAATGCGCATCCCAACTGTTTCGCCTACATCAAAACCATTGTAATCCTGAATCATAACCTCAAAACCTTCGGATGTATTAACCATCATCTCATAATGCACTCCTTTGAAAATACTTGAAGTAACCTGTCCGCTAAACTGCGCTGCCTCCAGCTTTTCGAAAATATAAATATCTTCAGGGCGAACTACCACATCAACCGGCTCATTCGGACCAAATCCCTTATCAACACATTCAAACTGATGACCGGCAAATTCAACCAGGCAATCCTCAATCATTACCCCGTTAAGAATGTTGCTTTCGCCAATAAAATCAGCCACAAAGGAGTTTACCGGTTCATTATATATTTGGGCTGGTGTACCGATCTGCTGTATTACACCTTCCCTCATCACCACAATTCTGTCACTTAGGGTAAGCGCTTCTTCCTGGTCGTGGGTGATATATACAAAGCTGATACCCAATTTTTTGTGCATTGCCTTTATTTCCATCTGCATATCCTTTCGCATTTTCAGGTCGAGTGCTGCCAGGGGTTCATCGAGAAGCAAAACATCAGGTTCATTCACTATGGCACGGGCAATGGCAACACGCTGTTGCTGTCCACCCGAAAGTGTATCCACATCACGCTCCTCATAATCGGTCATGGTCACAATCTTCAGCACCTGCATCACCTTTTTTTTAATTACCTCTTCCGGTAATTTTTTCAGTTTCAGTCCGAAAGCAATGTTATTATATACATTCAGATGAGGGAACAGTGCATATTTCTGAAAAACAGTATTCACAGGCCGAAGATGTGGAGGGGTAAGGGTCATATCTTTGCCGGCAATGGTTATTTTTCCTTCGGAAGCCTTAAGGAAGCCACCGATAAGCCGCATCAGCGTAGTTTTTCCACAACCCGAAGGACCCAGAATGGTTACAAATTCACCTTTCCTGATGGAAAGATTAATATCCTGAAGAACTATCTTATCTCCAAAAGAATGAGACAAGTGCTCAACAGTGATGATATCATTATCCGTCATTTGCAGTATGGATAGATAAAATAAGCCTAATAATCAGGAGCCGGACTATTGTTCAATTCAATAGAACCACCATCAAAAATAAATAATAAAATGAATTTTGATTCCGGTAACCTTTAAGTTTTTCGGAGGATAAAAACTTTATGTATACCTACTGGCAGTATCCGAAAAGATTTTTCGGAACTTCATAAGCGGCTGGGTTGACCAGGTAAAGCCTGTGATTGTATTATATCAACTGTGATGGTATGTGATGTGTTTCTATAAATTGTTGTTTATATTGCAGCTGATTAAAGGTTCAAAACCAGCCGGGAATTATTTTCAACTTCTAATGCTATCTAGAATGAAATATAATAAATTAATGATTGATCGTCCTGAAGATCTGATTTTTGGATACGCTCCCAATCCCATAAAAACTCCGAGAGGACTTACAATTGGTGGAGGCATCGTTTATCCGGAATTGAATTTCACCCTCCCTCCGATCAAAATTTGTGATGAAACCCTGGGTACCATCCGGCAGCATTATGAGGAAATCATATCAGGTGCATTGGAAAGATCGTTGCACCTTCACTCGAATGGTGTTATTTTTGAATTTGAGACCCTGATGGAGATGATTATGACTCCATCCATTGGTGAAGATCTTATAAAACGAATGAATGATCTATGTGAATCATTTTATGCCAATCACGGGCTAAAAAGTGAAATAAGACTTACCCCCAATGACCTGAGGGAATTCGAGCGTCCGCCAAAGCAGCGTACTTCCCAGCATCTTGATACCATGCTCGAATTTTTTGAACGGGGAGCATTGGCAGGGGGAAATCTTTTATCCATTGAATCTACTGGTGGCAAGGAAGTATCGGATGACGCCCTGATGATGTGCGATATCAAACAGTTTATATTTAGCCAGGCAGTTCTCGGCGTTCGTGATATGAAAATGCTATGGACCGCAATTGTTGATATTGCCAACCGTACCGGGACTATAGCCGGTGGAGATACTGCCTGTGGTTTTGGAAATACCGCCATGGTACTGGCTGAAAAGAAATACATTCCCAAAGTTTTCGCAGCTGTGTGCAGGGTGGCTACTGTTGTAAGATCCCTGGTTGCATTTGAGCAGGGCGCCAAAGGTCCGGATAAGGATTGCGGGTACGAGGGACCATACCTTAAGGCCATTTCGGGCATTCCCATATCAATGGAAGGGAAAACCGCTGCCTGCGCCCATTTGAGTCCTGTAGGCAATATTGCCGCTGCCTGCGCCGATTTGTGGAGTAATGAGTCGGTACAGAATATCCGGTTGTTATCCGGCAATGCACCGACTGCTTATCTTGAACAGCTGGAATATGATGTACGATTGATGAACCAGGCTATTAAAGGAGGTAAAAATGATGTCCTTTTTCTGCAAAAACTAATGGTTCAGTCAGATATATTCTTTGATCCCCAGGCATTTGTCCTGGCACCGGAGAATGTAATAAAAATATCCAAAGAAATTGTAAAGGGTGAAAATTACATCGATGCCACGAAACGCGGGTGCCAGAAAGCTCTTGATCTCATCCTTGAATCACAGAAAAGCGGCCGCCTTATGGATGATCCGAAGGAATCGGACTGGATGAAAATATTGCAGGATGATATTGCCTCAATTCCTAATAAAGAATCTGATTTTGTAGAAATGATAGTACCTTCACTTGACCCGGGTAAAATTATTCTAAGCGAATATGGTTTATAAAGTACGCTCCATGTATGCCTGAATTAAAGATTCACGATGGTGATAACCTCTATTCGTTTCAAATTGAAAAGGATAAACTGCTTCTCGATGCACTAAGGAGTCAAGGATTTTCAATTTATTCTCCCTGCGGGGGAAAAGGTTCCTGTGGTAAGTGCCTGGTGATGGTTAAAGGCACAGGAATGGTAACGTCGTGCCTGTTTAAAGTGAAGGATTCCATTGAAGTGGTAATGCCGGAACAAAGAGTAGCGCAGGTTCTCAGTGCACAACATTCGCTTACCCGTGATCTTCCGTTGAATCCGGGCGAATCAGTCCGATTGTCCGATAATCCGCATGGTATTGCGATTGATCTGGGCACTACCACACTTGTTTTCTATCTGGTTAGCCTGAAAACAGGTTCTCTCGTTGAAACTCTTACCCTGCTGAATCCTCAAAGTGTTTTCGGAGCGGATGTGATCTCCAGGATACAATATGCATCCTCATCACCGTCGGCCCTGATGGAATTGCATACTTCCATCTGCTCCGCCATTAACACACAGCTAAGGCGGTTTATGAACTTCCTTCGTATCAGCCCGCATGATATAGTAAAAATCACTGTAGCCGGAAACAACACCATGCTGCACCTTCTTCTGGGTAAAGATCCAACTTCCATGGGACAGGCTCCATACACTCCGATTTTTACAGGAATTCAGAAAAGAACCGGCCTTGAACTTCACCTGGCCTGTCATCCCGGGGCTGAGATAACCTTATTGCCTTCTGTTTCCGCCTACGTGGGTGCCGATATTGTTGCAGGAATCAGCTCAATACAACCTATGGATCAGTATCGCAACTATATATTCGTCGATCTGGGCACCAATGGAGAACTGGCGCTGGTGACTCCTGAAACAATCTGGTGCTGCGCAACAGCTGCAGGACCGGCATTTGAAGGGGCGACTATTTCCTGTGGAATGGGAGGCGTGGAAGGTGCTATTGGACAATATTCAGCCACAGGATACAAGGTGATAGGCGATGAAAAACCACTTGGACTGTGTGGTTCGGGCCTGGTGGATGTGGTGGCTTATATGGTTGAATATGGGCTGGTAGACCCCAGCGGCTTTCTTGAAAACGAATTTGAAATCGTTGATGCAGATCACTCCGGAACAAATAAGACAATAAAAATTACTCAGGCTGACATAAGGGAGGTTCAACTCGCCAAATCAGCAATCGCCTCCGGGATTAACATATTGCTTAAACAGGCAAATCTCAGAATTGAGGAGATGGATGCCCTGTTTCTGGCCGGGGGATTTGGCAACTACCTGAATGTGGAAAGTGCCATGAAGATCGGCCTCATTCCTCCGGGAATGAAGGATAAAGTAATATCGCTTGGAAATACTGCCGGAACAGGAGCCATTCTATCCCTGACGTGTGAATCATTTGAGACAACAGTAATAAAAGAAATTCTTCATCGGACCAGGTATGTTGAACTAGCCGGAGATGAAGATTTTCCATTGGAATTTGCCATGAATATGAGTTTTTGATGGAGCAGAACAAAACATTACTTGTTACGCCATATTTACTAAACCCTATCCCAATCAAAACCCTTAAGCAAAGCTGTTTTCTTTTCAAGCTGAAAGAATCTTTCTGCATTTTCGTGCATCAATACGTCGGTGTACCGGATAGCATCTGTAATTGAAAGATAGCCTTCTTCAACCAGTTCAGAAAGCGCCATAGCCAGTCGTTGCATTTGCCATCGATGTATTTTCCGCCGGCTGTTCTGGTAATTTCGTCCCATAGGTGTTCATGTGTGTCAATGAGTGGCGTATCAGTTATTTTCTCCAGGAGTGTTCGGAACGATTTACTTTGACTAACAGGTTGCCCATCATCTTCTAAAGGAAGAGAATAAGGTTGGAATAGCAATTCCGGTACCTGTGATACCCAATAGCTGAAAGAAATCCCGACGGATGAATTTGGTTCTTGTCATATTTTCAGGATTTTAAAATAGATTATGATTTATATACCCGAATAAAATAAAATGGATCGACCTTAGATAGCCTATTCGGTTAACCCGAAAAGTAGTGAAAAACTGTAAGATTTGGAACAGACTAGAAACTGAATTTCAACCTGAGAAAGGCCATGTTGATTTTGGAATTTTCATCGTTCATTACGGCATCGAAATGTTGCCAGATAAGGGAAAAATCAAGGTTCTCGGCCAGGGAGTAATCCACTGAAGGCCCGGCATAGTATCCGTTCAGATCCGGGAACCACATCGCTGCAATGGTCATATTTAATAAGGGAGTAGCTGCCCAGGTGAACTGTCCAAACGCCGAAAACCGGGAAAAAGCCAGGTCTTTTGAAGTGAAATTCCTTGAATATAGGCTGCCAATACTGGTCAGATCAAGCGGATTGTTGCAATACATGAGCTGAACCTGGGCTACCGAATTATCCTTGAATACTTTGTCAAGTCCTGAGGTAACGAGAACAGTGCTTTCGCTGCCGGAATAATCCTCATATGGAACAAACCAGGTACCTTCACCCCTGAATCCAATACTTCCAAGGGATCCCGACCAGCCGGTTCCGATGACTATGTCCTCACTGTTCATCATCCCTGCAAGAAACTGGATGTCGTAACCCCATGTATTGAACCTGTAAAGCCCTGCGGCAGTCACATCATAGTCACTGTTTACTTTTAACACCAGCTCTGCCACAGAAGATGAGGAAGGAAAAAACTGAAGCCTTACAGCATCACTCCCCGGCCTTTCCACATAGTCAAAGTCAAAATAAGAATAGGCGTTGAAAATATCATTCGGATTCCAGACAAAGGTTTGTCCCCAGTTAATCCGCTGCCTTCCCACTGTTGCCTGGAATTTACTGTAATGCAGATCAAACCAGACGCGGTCTATAGTGGTATTAAGCAGAAAGGATTGTTCTTCCACGATATTCCATGACATATCCACCACTCCTGCATCCTCCCCTATCATGCCCGAATAGAGTCTGCCATATCTTACCATGTCCCCGGTAAATAACCTGTTCCTGAATTCAAGAGCGAGGGTTATATTTTCACTTAGATATCCCTTAAAATTAAGCCTGTTGTGCAAAAGGTTTTCATTAAGAAAGGGCCCGGAAAGGGAATCAAACATTGAACTTTGCATTGTAGTAATATAGCCGTTCAGGGTGATGGCCTTTTGTTTCTCCTGCGCTTGTCCCGAAACACAGTAACAGGAAATCAGTAAGCATATGAAAACAAATTTCTGAAGCACGCTGCCCGGGAATTTTGTGAGTTATTCCAGCTTAATATCCGAAACTATCTTTCCGTCTTCAAGTGTAATTACACGATGTGCCATTTTCACCACCCTGGGATCATGTGTTGAAAATATAAAAGTTATCTTCTCTTCATGATTGAGCTTCTCCATAATTTCGAGAAGTGTTGTGGCCGATTTTGAGTCAAGGTTTGCAGTGGGTTCATCGGCCAGAACAAATTTTGGTCTGGAAGCAAGAGCTCTTGCCACCGCAACCCGTTGCTGTTGCCCGCCTGAAAGTTTGGCCGGCCGGCTGTTTATCCTTTCACCCAGGCCAACCGCTTTCAAAAGCTCAAAAGTTCGTTCATCTCTCTCTTTTTGCGGCCATTTTTGGAGGGTCATGATGAATTCAACATTTTCTTTCGCAGTCAACACAGGTATCAGGTTATAGGACTGAAATACAAAACCTATATTCCTTAACCTGAAATCTATAAGCTTCGATGATTTAAGCCGCGACAGGTTGGTGCCGTCAATGATTATCTCTCCTGATGTGGGCATATCAAGCCCGCCAATCAGGTTCAGCAGTGTGGTTTTACCCGAACCGGAGGGTCCGACGATGGCAGCAAATTCAGCATCCTGAAAGTCCAGCGTGACATCATTTACTGCATGCACCTTAACCTCGGTTGAATTATATATTTTGTTCACATTCCTTACTTCAATTACTTTCATGGCTTGCTGTTTAAAAATTATACTATTCTGTTTTGAGTGCTTCAACCGGCTTTAATTTCAACGCTTTGCGAGCCGGCCAGACTGAAGAAATAATTGCCGTGACAATTACCATTATGGTAGTAAACAGGAAAAATTCAAGGGTAACAACCGGGTAAACCCTTGACGCAAATCCTATGGCTTCAAATCCTTCCCCCCAACCTGCAAAATGGATCCCTGTCTTTCCAAGGACTGCTATAATTGCCCAACCGGAAAGCATTCCGGCTGCCGCTCCGACCATTGTGAGAAAAATAGTTTCCAGCATTATCATTTTAAAGATCCTTTTGTGGTTCATGCCAATTGCCATCAGCATTCCCAACTCTTTGGTCCTTTCAAGAATTGCCATCAGCATAGTATTTATAATACCAAATGCCAATGCCAGCATAATTATTCCTATATAAATGAAATAGTACAAAATCATAAAATCATTCATCATGGCTGCATCCGGAGCCAGTTCTTTCCATGTCCTTACTGAATTATCGCCGGAAACACGACTCAGTTTTTCTTTAACCTTACCGGCATCATCGATGTTGGTGAGCAGAACAGCAATTTCATGAGTGAGGATATCATTACCCCCGTATAGCTTTGCCAGTTCGCCGGCATTCACATAAACTGCAGTCTGGTCAAAACCCGTATTCGTTGTTTTATATATACCGCATACTCTGAAAATACCCTGGATCGGGGTTCCAGCCAGGTCTGAAATTGCAATCTGCACCTTGTTCCGGATCCTGTAATCCAGCGCTTTGTCGGTTATGAGCAGGCCAAACCTGTCAAGTTCCTTCTTGCTGAACTTTTTTCTTAAGGCTTCCCTGAAATCCTTGGGCGATCGGAATCGCATGTCCTTAAGAGTTTCCAGTTCAGTAAGGACAGTTAACGGAACTTTTTCCTCCCTTAGTTTTTCAAGTACACTATCTGTAACAATATATTGTTTCAGCTTCAGTATTTCGGCCGTTTTGTCACTGATCAGAATGTCACCGGGGCTTTGGGCATCAAGATATTTTCCGCCCCCCGCAACAATTTTCTTATAGATCCCGGTTACCTGTTTTTCCTTTTCCGGATCTATGCCATAGATAATTACCCCGGTATTTGCCCAGGGAGTATTTGCCATGGCAATTATCTTGGTCCTTTTTACAAAGCCTGAAAGCTCGGGCAGGGAATCGATGCTTTGGGTAATCTCATCCAGGTTTCGTATGGTAAGATCTATTTCTTCATTTTTAATGAAGTCGCTATTATGGATCTGAATATGAGAAACCTCATTATAAATGGCGTCATTAAGGCGTTGCCTGACCCAACCTTCCATAACCCCCACAAGAAGCACTCCGCATATAATACCCAGCGTTACTGCTACAATAACTACAAGGCTTCTTTTTTTGTTACGCCAGACATTCTTCCATGCGATTGACCAGATCATGGCATTTCATTTTTTAGCTTTTAAGCGCTTCTATTTCTTTCAACCCCCCAATTTTTCGTAAAGGGTAAATTGTGGCCAGTATTACCATAATTAATACAATCAGGGCCTGCCAGTAAAAATAAGGGCCGAACCAGGCAGTGGGCATTACTGCTTCCCATCCCCAGTCTTCCATCATGTTGGCCAGTTCTCCTTTCAGCAGGATCGGATTATAATAAAAATACAGAATCAGCGGCACACTCGCCAGTAATCCACTTACCAAACCAATAGCGCCAAGAAACATCATTTCAAATGTGACTATCCTTTTCAGTTTCTTTTTCTGCATTCCGATCGCCACCATAACACCAAATTCTCTTCTCCTTTCCGAAACCATCATCAGTACAGTTCCGAAAATGCCAAAGAAAATGATGAAGTAAAGAAGCCCAAGCATGGCTATTCCGGTCTGACTGTCGCCCTGTATTTGCTGGTATAGGATTGGGTTAAGCTCATACCATGTTTTGGCCGTTGTGTTCGTGTCGGGAAGAAGGGCGTTAATACTGGCCTTTGCAGTTTTAATGGTCCGGTTTGATTTATCCGTCAGGTTTACTACAAGTGAAGTTATTTTGCCTTCAGCATCAAAGAATTTTTGTGCTGTTGGTATTGTCATAAGAATCAATTTATTATCAATTTCAGGGGAAGGCATTTTTATTATTCCCCTTACCGGGAATATCCCTGTGGCGGAAACTCCGTGATACCCCTGCCCTATCAGGATTACTGAATCTCCAACTGTAACTTTGAGATAACTGGCAAGCTTGTCGGATACAAGAATCCCTTCATCGTCTTTGGCCAGGTACCCATTTGATACCGTGGAAAACCTGAGAATCCCGGCCATATAATGTTCCTCGTCATCATCAGTAAGTCCAAGTTCAAGTTTCAGCCTCGCAGACGACGAATAAGATCTGCCAAGATTCTTTTTAACCTTTTCAAGAATATTATCGGGTATTGCACCTGTTTCCTTCAGGCGATTTACAGTCTTATCATTGATCCTGTATTTAACCAGCTTGCTTTCAGGATCCGAAAAGCTTTTTTCCCTTACAGGGTCTATGGCTATAACAGCTACTCCTTTCGTCTGTATGCCGCTTGAAGCAAGAGTGAAAGATTCTATATGCGGTGTTACTGAAACTACATTTTCAATCCTTGAAATGGCAGCCGCGGTGGAGTCATTGTAATCAAAGGCGTAATCGATAAGCGGGTTATCCTGATACTTGACATGCTGCACCTGCAGGTAACCTGTAAACGACTGGATGAAATTGGTAATCATATTATCATAAGAGCCCAGCTGATAGGATCTCATTATAACGGCAAAAAAAACCGCAAAGAAAACAGATGCCGAAGTAATAATAGTGCGGCGCCTGTTCCTCCAGAGATTTCTCCATGCTATTTTGAATTCCTCTTTCATGATTTTAGTTTTCCGCTATCAGCGAACCCTTTTCATATTCTGCTGGGAAAAAAAACTTTCCTCGATAGGTATATTGAATTTAATTTCCCTGATTTCAAGAAGTGTCCTGTTTTCAGGTTCTTCTTCAGGGACAAGTTCAATTTTGGAGGTTATTGATCTTCCACCCATTATTTTGATGTCGGAACCGGTTTCAGTTCTTACCAGGTAACCGTCTTCATCGTATAATTCTACTTTTAGTACAAGAAAATCCTTCTTGTCAATCCACCTGATCTGCTTGCCCCAGACAATGGAAGCATTTTCCCTGGCAGTCATTTTAATTTTATAGCATAGAAGTCCTCCAATGCTTTCTTCTCCTATAATTTCGTGGATATAGTCTGTTACCACGGAAGATTCCTTCAGAATATCGTCATTTGTGTAATCCGATCCCATCCAGCCCTGTGACATCATTGAAGGAGGCAGTTTTATAAGTCTGGAAATAGAAGGATTCCAGCTCCACATTTCGGAAGCTCTTTTCAGAAAGGACTGTCCTGCTTCCTTGGAGGGAGCAGTAATCAGGGTCAGCGCAAAATCTCTTCCCAAAGTCCAGTTCTTAAATTCAATTGTCCTCTGCCATGTAGGCCTGACTATTGTCATTGACATTACACTGTAACCGCTTTTCTCCCCGTTGAATTTTTCATCAGCTTTTCTTACAATATCGGTCGCGGAGATCGCCTGTGCCAGCAGCGTATTTGAACCAACTCCCTGGATCAAAATAAATAGTATGGTGGCAAATCTGCTTTTCATAACGAACTATTTAAAGATCTCAATTATCCTGTTTATTGACTTTGTATCTGATTTATCATCCTGCCTTTCTGAATAAATTGTTTTTACGGCATACCCTAAAAGAGTAATAAAAAACATTTCAAGCTCATTATCCGGATCATATGAATTTCCCTTCTTCTCCTTTTTGGCATAAAAGTAATCCCTTACCATTTTCAGAACCTTTGTGGGATAATAGTTATCTCCAGGCTCATGTCCGGGATGTATCAGGGAATCCGATTCAGGATATGCATTCAGAAACTGATCCCTGACATCATTTTGCATGAAAAGCTGCAACAATAACCGCCAGAAATATCTTTTTTCCTGCAATAAGGTATCTAATTTCCGTATGGAAAATTCAAATTCCTTCTCAGAAAGGTATGCATCCTTGTCAAAATCCAGATACCGGTAAATTTCATTTACAGATTTGTGTATAATGGCCTTCAGTAAAGCTTCCTTGCTGTCAAAATAATTATACATCAGGCCTTTTGACATTTTTGCATGCCTGGCAATATGGTTTATGGTTGTTCTATAGTAACCCTCGTTGGCAAAATGCTCCAGCGCAACGTCCATTATGAGGGTCATCTTCTCTTCCCTCATTTCCTTAAACTGTTGTTGAGTTCTTGGTGACATTTATTTTTGATTGAACGGTTAGTCAAAGTTAAAAAGGAGTTTTTTATTAAACAAATTTTTTGATACTTTTTTTCATAAAATTTGAGGTTTAGTTCTCTTGTATTTTTGCCCGTGGATTTCGCTTCGCTGAATTTCAATTCATCAATGTCATTGATATTCTACCACATATGAATTAAATACATATTAAAGGAGATTATGCGGTAAAGTGAGATTGTCCAAAGTTATTACACAGATTTTCACAGAGTTTTGCTATGATTTTAGCGCGCTTTGAGTTCACGGAGAAATCTCATTGCATTCGATTGACCGTTTTCAAGATTAAATTCTCATCATCAGCTTGCCGAAGGCAATTTGCTGAGTGTAAAAAAAATACCGCCCCGAAGTTGTGCAATCCTCAAAAACCGACCTATGAGATCAAGAAATCTAAAAATAAATCCAATGGCAGATGGCATATCCCCGCGGGGAACAAAACTCCAGTACCCAATTTTCTCCTGAACAAACAATGTTTTACTTAATATAGTTTCAATATCGTTTCTTCTAAGAAATTTGTCAGAAGAAAAATGGCGGGTACTAAAATTAAGAAGCGGGGCTATTCTGGTATACCACAAGTAATCCCCGTTCACGGTAAGGCAAATAAAACGGCCGGATGGTTTGAGTACCCGGAATACTGCTTCAATTACGGCAGCTTTATCGGGAATGTGTTCCAGGGACCCTACACAAAATGCTTTATCAAACGATTCATTTTCCAATGAATCAAGTCTTGTCGCATTATCTACCTGGCAGATTGTTTTCCCCTGAATTTCCTTTTTTAAAATTCTTGCATTGGCAACCTGCACCATCTCAGGTGAAAAATCAATGCCCACTCCCCTGCTGGTAAACTCAGCAAGGGCAATAATATGGTCACCCGTGCCGCAGCATAATTCCAGGATCACATCACTCTCCCTTATTGAGGCCTCCTTTTTAAGGATGCCTACGCGGTATTTTAACAGTTGATCCGGATTTCCATGCTGATCACTATATTCGTGGGCAATGCTGTCAAAGTATTTCCTGACATCATCATTTTTTTCAACTGGTATGGTTAATACTCCGCGGTTTTTCATTTGGTATTTTCCAGGTTAGAAGTTTGCTTCGTTCAGGACAATTAACCGTTGGTTTTTCCAAAGAGATCCAGCTGGTGTGTAATAAAAACCAGTTCGCCCCGGTCAACCTGCTGGTGCCGTCTGGTTATCCACTCATCCAGCATTTCCGCTGAAAGGGAAGGATCGTTATGTAGTGCATTTTTAATTGTGCTGATAATATAGTGCAGAAAGTAGCCTTCACTGAACCTGTATTTATTTTCGAATGGAAAAACGCACCAATCAGAACTACCCGCTTCCATTACCATTCCCTTGTTTTTTAATATTTCCCTGAACAGCAGCAGCCCTGAATAACGAGTACAGCATTTAACGCCATTGATAACCCGTTGATCCATGGTTTTGTGGTAAAGTTCAATAATTTTAGCATCAAGCTCCTGATCTATAACAGGCTCAATATCAGTTCTTCCGTCATAATTTATTGAAAAATAGAATAAACCTCCTTTCTTAAGCATTCCAAAAAGCCCGGGGAGGACTTCCGGAATGTTTACCAGATCAAGAAAAGCGTTGGCAATCACGAGATCGTAGCCTTTTTTGTTCACGTTCTTTTTCAAAAAATTTTCAATGTCGTCGGTCACGAAATTCAGTTTTATATTACCTCTTTCCGTTGTCAGAATATTGTCCCTAAAATCAGCGCTATTTTCAGACGCCCATTTCATTATGTTTTTCCTTGATTCGTTCATTAGTACCGGATCCCTGTCAATTGCAGTGTAAACCTGGAAATTGTTAGGTACGCTGTCCAATAGCCTGGTTAACATTGCTCCGGTTCCACTTCCGATTTCAATTATATGCGGATGCCTGATTTGCTTTAAATTGTTAAGCATGGCATCCCAGACAATCTTATTTAATGAACGATCATCCACACTTTTTTTTGCTGCGAGGAATTCAACCAATGAACTGTATTCATTTTTATACATAAGGGAATTGATAAAATAGTAAAGGCAAGAATTGCATTCGGATCATTGGAAAGTACAACAAACAGTTCTTAAAAAGGTTGTTCAGGACTATTTGTATAACTGATTGCCTGGCAGCAGGTTGTCAATATTTGCATGAACCGGGATATTCAATTTGCTATTTTTAATATTGTAACGTAACTTAGGGATTATGACAGGATCAAAAATTTTACAGCACGTATATATTTCCTTTCAAAACACAAAACAACCATGAAAATATTATTACTGGGTGCTACCGGAAGAACCGGAGTGCAGATTATTGCCGAAGCCGATAAAAAGAGGGCATAAAATCTCCGCCATAGCCCGTAATCCTGAAAAGCTAAAAGATTTTAACATTGAAATTACCCCCGGGACACCCTATGATTATGATACTGTTGAAAAAGCCATAACAGGCTGTGAAGCTGTTATAAACACCCTCAATGTTTCAAGAAAATCAGACAATCCCTGGGCTCCGCTCACAGCACCAAAGGATATGATATCAAAATCTGCATCCAACGCTGTTAGAGCTATGGAGAAAAATGGCATTAAAAGGTTTGTTGCATTGGGTGCCATCGGTGCCGGACGTTCCTGGAAAACCGCTCCGGGAATACTCAGATTCTTTGTTTCCATTACCAATTTAAAATATGCTTTTCAGGATCACGGAAAACAGGAGGAAATTCTTGAAAATTCCACCATGGACTACACCATCTGCAGGGCACCCATGCTATCCGATGAAAATCAACTCCACGGGAGCCATGGCAACACCGGAAGATCAAAAACCAGCAACTATGGTTTTAAGCCGGAATTCAGCCGCGGAATTTTTCATCCGGATTATTGAAAACAAGGAGCATATCCGTGAAACCCGTAAATCTCTCAAACAAACCAGCCAATCGCTCTACGCAGCTTTAATAACATTTTACTGGCATGAAAACGAAATTCTTTTCCCCCATAATTTTTTCTCTTTTTTTCGCGCTGGTTGTTTCCTGCGCTAATGGTCCGGTTCAGATTTGCCCGGAAACACCACACTATTTTAGCTATAAGGGACACCCGATTGTCCTTATTACCTCAGATCATCATTATGGTGCGGTGATTGACCAGGATTTCGATTTTGTGAAATATTTGAAATTCCTGTCAGATAATGATATGAACCTTACCCGGATATATCCGGGCGGAATGTTCGAACCCACTGATAAATTTCTGAAAGGCAATCCGCTAGGACCTCGCCCAGGGCGGCAGCTACTGCCCTGGGCATTATCTGAACAGACCGGGGCCAACCCGTCCCTCGCAGAATCGGGCAAGCCCTCCTATAAATATGATCTTGACAAATGGAATCCTCAGTATTTTGATCGATTGAAGGATTTTGTAGAACTGGCCCGAAAAAATGATATTATAGTTGAGATTCCGTTCTTTAATGGCATGTATGCGGATTGCTGGCCCCTGATGGCCATGTATCAGGTAAACAACATTCAAAATATCGGACAGTATGCGGCAGAAAACTGCGGATTGTT
The DNA here is from genome assembly GCA_963790105.1 of uncultured Bacteroidales bacterium. Classification (GTDB taxonomy): domain Bacteria; phylum Bacteroidota; class Bacteroidia; order Bacteroidales; family UBA10428; genus UBA5072. The sequence goes on from CAWBNI010000033.1 coordinate 78,802, forward strand.
CACTACAACGGATGATCGGAACAAACCGGTAATGAAATATCAAAAAGCCTACATCCAAAAGATTGTCACAGAACTGAATGAGTATGATAATATAATCTATGACATCTGTGATGAGCCCTCTTTACAGGGCTTGCCGAACGGCAGCATTATAGTCAATCCGGACAGTATGGTTGCCCCGTGGATAATTGAGATGAAGGAAGCCTTTTTGCAGGCCGAAAAATCATTGCCAAAAAAGCACCTTCTTGGACAAACAGTGCAAAATCTATCGCCGGATTTCTCAAAAGACTCCTGGTGCGAATGGCTGGCAGCCGAGTATGTAAGACCTGCTGAAAAGGCCCTGAATATGGATTATGAAACAAATAAACCCATTGTTAATGTGGAGTCAAATTATTTCGGGACCAGTCTGACAAAAGATCCCTATACTGCCGATGCTATCCGTATTGAGGGATGGTGGTTTATGCTTGCCGGGGGAGCCGGAAATATTAATCTGAACGGGGAATATTACAGGGAAAATGAAGAAGGGCTTTCAATTACAAGGAACCAGATAGCACCACAGAGGAAAATACTGAAAGAATTCATGGATGGGCTCGATTTGTCGGGACTAACAAGATTCTCAAAAATCAGTGGCACGCCTGATGACGCAATTTGCAGCGGGCTTGCAGAAAATGGAAAACAGTATGCCTTGTACTTATTTCACGGTTCCCATGACAGTGAATGGGGAGCCAACTTTGTTCCAAAACCCGGAAATTACGTGGATACCCTCACCCTGGGAGATATTCCCGAAGGAGTTTATTTTTTAAAATGGTATAATCCTGTATCCGGAGCTGTTATGAGTTCTGAAAAGCATAACTGGAAGGGAGGAAATTTCTCAGTTATTACTCCACCCTATTCCCTGGATATAGCCCTAAAGATCAGCAGCCATAAATAACCAACTCCTGAATCAGGTTGAGCGCTGAAGTCAGAATACCCTGAAGTTCAAACCTAAACCAGCATATCCAAAAGGCCCGTCATCTGAATTGTGCGCTTCAAACAGTATTTTGTCTTTATTATTTGTCGGCCAGTTTATTCAATCCCTTCAGTACATCCTCCTGCAGTATCCTCTGCATTTTTGCCGGTTCTTCAAACATCGGACTGTGGGCGGACTGTTCAAATGTATAGAATCCCTTCACCGGCGCATTTAGCTTTTCAAAATAGTCCTTTGCCAGCGTATAGGATACTGTATAATCGTATATGCCCTGAATAAAATAAACAGGAATTGACAGCGATGGCACCTCTTTGGCCAGGTCCACAGCAAGCATCTCATTCCACAGTGAGCTGACACCCGATGTGAACTTACCACGCCACAAATTTATCTTTTCAGTCATCGTATAATCGCGGAATGCCAGCGATGGTAAAAAAACCCCCGTGATTACCGAATTCATATCATGTGTGGTTCCAATGCCAAGGGGGTGCATGCCAGGATCGCGCAAGACAAGATATGCTTTTGGTGTACCGTTGACTGTGACGGGGGCCGCCTCGAGTTTCCGGACCATTTTCCTATTGCCGTTTTCTTTGAATTTTTTCAGCATGTATTCATGTGCCAGCATCTCCGATTTGAGCTGATCCGACATCTGGGCCATGCCAATATAAGCGTGGTATAACTCCGGCATCTTTGCAGCTGCATGTATTCCAATAAAGGTACCTCCTGAATGACCCATGAGATAGATCTTGTCCTGCTTAAATCGCTTTCTGAGATAGTTTGTGACCTCCCTGGTGTCAGATATCATCTGCTCCAGCGTCAATGTCTCCCGGGGAAGTTCAGCGCTATAAGAGAGCCCTGAACCGCGTTGTTCCCACCATACCATGGTGAAGTGGTCTTCCAGTTCAATAGGATAATTCTTTGTGAGGAAATATTCAGGCATCCCGCCGTGCAGGTAAAGAAGTACCGGATTCAGGGAGTCCCTGCTTTTGATAAACATACCCTGATTCACCCCATTGATATTGACATAAATTTTTTCGGAAATACTTCCTGGCAGCACATCCCCTTTTTCATCCAAAAACGGGAGTGGTTTTCCGGGACTTTTTACAGCCAACACTCCGGCAAAAATGAGCACAAATAACAATAAGAGTGAAAGAATGAAAAGCATTAAACCTCCTCCTTTTCTTAAGATTGATTTAACAGGAAATTGTTTCATTTATTTCAAAATATCTCATATCACATTCTGAAGACTATGAGCCTCAATGCGTTTACTTGCTTCGTTTACCGGAAAATCCACAAATATTGTGCATCCTTTGCCAATAACACTTTCAATTCTGAAATTACCACCAAGTATCCTGACCCGTTCCTGTATATTCATCAGGCCCATACCTGGTTTTGCTTCTTTACAGGATGAATCAAAACCCCGTCCATTGTCATGGTATACCAGGGTAATATTCTTTTTATCATCAGAGTAATTGAAGGCAATTTCCACATGTGTTGCATGCGCATGCTTCAGCGTATTGCTGATTAATTCGGTGGTAATGCGATACAAAATTATTTCATAAAAATCGCTGAAACGAACATAAGAATTATAGGTGAAATCAATCACAAGCTCGATGCATCTTATTAATACCCTTTGGTGAATTCAAGCACTGCATTTACATATCCGAAATTACTAAGATTAAACGGAGACAGGCCATGAGCGACTTCACGCATAGTTTGAATCGCTATTTTGATATTATTCTCGCTTTCTTCAGCAATGAATTTAACCTTATCCGCATCGTTTGTCTCTGACAGGCTTTGCATGTACATCTTAATAGTTGAAAGCAACGGCCCAAGTCCATCATGCAGTTCCCTGGAATAACGGCTACGTTCCCTTTCTTCAATTTCAATTGAATTGAAAACAAGTTTTCTTTCCGCCGCTACCAGTAGTTTTATGCTTTCCATTAATTCCAGTCCGGGCCTGATTTCTCTCCGAGGTGACAGAAGTTATCAAAATGGAAATAATTGAAATAGAGGCAATATACAATTGGAAAAAGAGGAAATGCTTGCTAATTATGCCATTCCGAAACACCATTATATCATCCATCAGGTTCACCAGCATTACCAGTGTCAATAGCATCAGAACCAGGGTTACTATCTTCATATCAAACCTGAAAATGGCCCATATTATAAATGGAAAACTCAGATAATTGATTATAAATGAGAATAAAAGGCCATTTCTTGAATAGGGGAACAGCAATATATTTGAAGCAACCAGGGCAATAACAAGGATCGCGATTTCAACTAATCGTTTCAAACTGATATTTTTCAGATTCTGTTTTGACAATGACGCCCAACTGATGATGAATGGCACAATCATCATATTTCCAACGCCATCTGCCACCCATGATGATAACACACCCGGCCAGTATTCAGAACCCTGAGTAAAACTTGTTACGCCTGAAACCAATAATGGAAAAAAATCCATGGCATAATAAAACTGAATACAACAAATACAGCAGGAAATTTCTGATTTTTGTAAACACAAAGGGATTGGCTACAAAACGAAGCATTACCCAGGCACTGATTAATGCATCACCAGTGGACAGCAATGCATAAGCGATTTTCGTCATCAGGGATACTCCGGTGTGCAAATCGGCGGCAACATCTGCAGTAAAGATCACCGCTATAAGATATGGACGCAGTTTGGCGGGAGTCAATAAAATGGCGGAAATATAAATTCCTACCGGTGGCCAGGCTATAGCACCTCCATTGGCATCTAAAAGATATTCCAGGCTAAACCAGGCAACCAGATAATAAACCAACCCCCAGACAAATATCCTAATAGAGCTTAAAAGAAGTTCTTTATTTATTAGTCTTGAAAGGGTTAATAATTGTTTCACAAACCTGACATATTTATTCAAATGACATTAAGAAGGAACCGGGAGACAAGACCGTATAAATCCTTTGTCCGGGATCTGTTTTTATGATTTAGGACGTTCTAATATAAATAATTCCGGTCTAATAGCAATAGATTATTTAAGGAATAGGACGATATTAAAAGGTAATTACTTGTGGATGAGATTGGAGCTCTACCAGTCCGATTTGAAATGATAGTTGCCGGATCCCAATTGATAAACCGCATAATTATCCCGTGCAAAGAGAAACTTTATTTCCTCCCGGTTCCGGACATTACGGTTTCCCTCGGTAATGCCTTTAACATTTTTTGAGGGCACATATACTGTCGCCAGGGAATTGCAGGGGACCGAAATGTCGAGGTATACCGAACCCTTTTCCTTTTTCCAGGAGCTTTTGATTTTCCCTTTTATTGTGTTCAATTCTCCTTCAGCAAAGGTCAAATCGTTCAGGATATACGGATGGATCGTGAATTTTTCAAAACCGGGTCCGTCGATATCCGGAAGGATTCCCAGAATGTACTTATAAAACCAGGAATCAACTGATCCCATCATGGGATGGTTATGTGAATTCATGGCTCCTCCGGTTTCAAATTCCCATCTTTCCCACAGGGTTGTTGCACCGTTTGCCAGCATATATCCCCAACTGGGATATGTTTCCTGCGTGGCTATTTTATAGGCAGTTTCAACCTGACCGTGTTCTGTGAGCATTTCCAGGAGATATTTGGTGCATAAATTACCGGTGGTAAGGTGATTATCATGTTTCTGAACATCCGCTACCAGGTTATTCACGACCAGTGGAATTTTTTCTTTATCCACGATCCCGAGGAACAATGCAAACGAATTGCATGCCTGGTTGTTGGAACCATATCCACCGGCCTTTTCATCCCACCAGGTTTTGTTAAATGCCGCCGCTGTTTTGTCAGCCAGATCAGTATAAAATTTTCTATCGACCTCGTTACCCAGTAAACCGGCCATCCGGGCAATGATCGTGCTGCAATAATACAGGTATCCCGTGGACATCAGTTTGCCTGGAGTGAATTGCGAAACCGGGCTGGAACCATCTACCCCAAATGCTATGGGAGGGGACCAGTCACCATAATAACTATAATTGACAATCCCGTTTTCAGTTCTGGAATTTAAATAATCAACCCAGGCTTTTAATCCTGCATAATGCTGGCGGATAATTTCTTTGTTTCCATAAAATTCATAACTTTTCAGGGCAAGGAGAAGGTAGCTGGCACACACCGGATCGGCCGGCCTTGCCCCATACCTGTATGGAGCCGTGCAGGTTATGGTGCCATCCGGTCCCTGGGTATCCTCCACATCATCAATAAACTTGGCATAAAACCTTGAAAGATCGAAATTATACAAAGCCTGTTCAATTCTTACCGTGAGGTCATTCAGCCATCCCATGCGCTCATCGCGCTGAGGACAGTCAGTTGGAACGCTGTGCAGGTTACTTGACTCCGTGGAAGCAACCATTTTATGAATTCGATTTAATAATTCATTGCTGCAGTTGAAATTTCCGGTCTGGCTAACCGCAGAACGAACTATTTTAATCTGGAAGTCACCCGGTTTTGGCCTGTATGGAAATCCTTCAACCTGTATATATCTGAATCCATGGTAGGTAAATTGGGGTTCCCACTGTTCTTCCATCCCTCCTTTTAAAACATAAACATCCTTTGCTTCTGCGGATCGCAGGTTTTCCTGGTTAACGGTACCATCTTTATACAATGCCTCTGCAAATTTCATGGTGATCTCGGTGCCTCTTTCACCCTTAACTTTAACGGATGCCCAGCCTGCCAGATTTCGTCCGGCATCTATAACATATACACCCGGGACTGGTTCCTTTATATCCACCGGTGTTATACTGTCCATTATCCGGATAGGCTCCATCTTTTCAGATACCATCCGGCCTCCTGGCGGATCGGTTATGTTAGCATATCCCCATTTTTTGTTGATAAAATTGTCCGGCAATGAATAGGAATACAATTCCTTGCTTTCTTCCCTGGCATCATAGTACTCTCCATCGTAGATACTCGATTTGATGATGGGTCCTGTTGTCACGCTTCGCATGGAAGGAGATGTAATTACCTCGTGGGTTCCGTCGGTGTAATTCATTTCAAGTTGTATCCGGAGTTTTGGAATACCATACCAACCGGGTCCGACTGAAACAGTTACTACATTTTCCTTTTTCAGGAGGCCGGTAATGTCATAAGTGGAATAATATACGCGCTTGCTGTATTCACTAATTGCCGGATCCAGTTTTTGATCCCCTGCCTTCCTGCCATTGATGAACAGTTCGTAGTAACCAATACCCGAAACATAGGCCCTGGCGGATTGAAGCTGTTTGCCCGTGGTGAAGATCCCTTTAAAATACAGTGTTCTGCCGGTTCTTCCGCCATTAAAGCCAATCCAGTCTCCCTGCCAGTCCTCTTCCTTCAACAACCCGGTTTCAAAACTTGCAGGTTCACTCCATTCGCTCACCATGTTGTTTGAATTCCGGATCCTTGCCTTCCAGTAATAACGTTTACGGCTTTGCAGCTCTGGTCCGGAATACCTTATTCCTGCAGACAGGGATGATCCGATCATTCCGGTTTCCCAGATATTGCCCTTGTTTTCAGCCAGGACTTCAGGGGAATCCGCCATAATGATTTCATACCCGTTTTGAAAAGTCCCTCGTTCTGAAGATTCAATACACCAGCTTAACTGGGGTGCGGCGACATCCATTCCAAGCGGATTGATGGCATATTCGCATTTCAAATTGCTTACCTTCAGACTGGTCGCGGACTCTTTTACATTTCCTGTAAATGAGGTGCATAAAACGAATAAAACCAGTACAATGCTCAACTTTGTTTTCATCTTTTGTTGCTAAAAAAGTTTTCTCAGAAATCTTGACGTTTCAATGGCATCATTATGGGAAATCAGGGATTCGATTTCCTTGTAATATTCATCCACAATCTTTTCAAATTTCTTAACCCATAATATGCTTTCGGCAATCGCTTCAGCACCATCCTCACGATAAGGATACTGATCCATGGAAAGCCATCCTTCGTAACCCGTTTTTTTAAGCCAGAAGAGCAACTCGATATATACAATTGAATGTACATTACCTACGATCATATCGTCATCCCAGCTTCCGTGATTATCGTTGAAGTGCATATGGAAAAGCATATTCCCTGCCCTCTTTGCCAGCACAACAGCTTCCGCAACGTTTTCGCCGGCTACGAAACTATGGCCGGTATCGATTGTAACCCCAACATTTTTGCATCCTGTTTCTTTGGCGGCGAGAATGGTATCAGCCATTCGACTATGATATGAAAAATTCCTGGGTTCCTTTGGCTTATATTCAAGGGCAAATTTCAGATCAGGATATTCTGTAGCCAGTTTAAATGTGGCTTCTTTCAGCCATTCCCTTTCCTGGTCGTAATCTGCCGTGAGAAGGTAATCATAGCCATCCTGTCCGAGCCATAAATTCATAGTCGGGCAATCGATCAGCCTGGCTATATCGCACATCTGGCGAAGATAATCCAGTGCCTTTTTACGGGTGGATGCAGAAATGCTGGTAATGCTTCCTTTGGCAAACAGCGGATCCGTAAATGTATCAGGAATAATGGAAGCGCATTTGAAATCATAATGACCAAGTTTCTTCTTCATTTCTTTGGCATTGTCCGGCCGGATGTCCCATGTACCAACCAGTTCAATACCTTCGATATGCGGGATTTTTTCTTTGGCAATCGCCAGCATTTCATCGGATGTGGGATTGTCCTTATAGCCTTTACAGAACCTGTCGCAGGTATTGCCCAGGTTGCCGAGGATCATGGAATATTTGTTTTTCATAGAATATAAATTTTATCTCAAACGTTTGAGAAATTAGTGATTATTTAATTTAATGTTCAATCAGGGTGGATGGGATAATGACATGCCTGAATTCGTCAATATCCCTGTTTCGTTCAATTTCCTCGCGGATCAGATTGACTGCTGATTTCCCGATCTCAAAAGGAGATTGATTAATGCTTCGGTAAGGGACCCCCAGTTTTGCCACAATATCATTATCCCCGAATTCTGCGATCAAAAAGTCACCGGGGAATTTTGTAACCGGCACTGAGCAATGTTTCACCTGCACCCAATGCTACCAGTCCCCCCATGCACACTACTCCATCGGGCACAATCCCTCTTTTGAGCAGATTATGAATATGCAATTTGGAATCCGTTTCATCAATTCTGCAACGCATGACAAGCTCTTCATCAAACGCGATCCCTGCTGCAGCCAAAGCCTTCCTGTAGCCGCTGAACCTGTCAGAAGCCACTGACATTCCATCGGTGGGCCCCATATAGGCTATCCTTTTTTTGTCATTTTTGATCAGGCTCATGGTTAAATCATAGGATGCACTAATATCATCAATTGTAACCCGACTAGCCCTGACTTCCGGAATATACCTGTCATAAAAGATCAGTGGAATTCCCTGGTGTGCTATATTGTTCATCAGTGAAATATTCTGCCTCCCGGGAGCGGCATCAATCAGGATCCCATCTACCGGCAGGGATGCGAAAAACTCAAGGTTTTTCCTTTCAATGCGTTCATTGTCATCATTCAGCAACAGGATTGGCATGTAGCCATGCTCTTCGGCGCTTTGCTGAATACCTTCCAGTACCTGGGAATAGAATGATAACCGGAGGTCCGGAATAATGACACCCAGCATGTGGGTACGCTTGTTTATAAGGCCTTTGGCCAGAAGATTCGGCCGGTAACCTACTTCCACAGCGAATTTCTTAACCCGTTCACAGGTGGATTTAGCAATGTCAGGTCTTGTTATTCAGCGCTTTTGAGATGGTGGATATATCGAGTCCCAACTCCTTCGCCAGGAATTTTAATGTGACTTTTTCCTTTTTCAAAATTTGGGTTCTCAAACGTTTGAGAAACAAATTTAGCAGTTTCTTTCAGATTTAAAACTTTATACGTTGAATAGTTTTGAGACTTTTGCAGATTCAAAAAATGGCCTTGATATCAAACGCAGATAGTGAATAACTTCCTTCGAACGGGTCCGTTCGACATTAATTAAATGGCTATATTTATTTGCTGAAATATTACACCCTTTGCCCGGGTGTGTTAGTCCTTAAACTTAATTGATTTCACCATGAAAAAAATCGCTTTTCTTGCACTTGTCCTGTTTATAATGGCTTCATGCACAGTTAAAATGCAAGAGCTGACAAAGATTCAAGGATACACGATCATGAATAAAATTGATTTCAGGAAATACAGTGATAAAGGATTTCTAATCACTCCGGAAAAGTATTCAGGGGAATATCATGCCATCGGAATGATCGATTTTATCAAGATGCCTGCCGCGGTTTATGTGAAAAGGACCAAGCTTGATGAAAACAACAAGCCTGTTACCCCTGAATTTGGACATCCGGCTGAAATAGAAAAGAACTGGGTACCCGAAAACCTCAATATGGATGCTGTATTAGAGGAACTCTACAAACAATGTGTCGCCCTGGGTGCTGATGCGATTATCAATTTCAATGTGGAGACCAATTCGGTTTTGCATGGAGGCATTACGAATCCGGTTACTATTGAAGGGGTTAGAATAACCGGATTTGCCATAAAAAGAGGGAAATAGTCTCAGTAGGCGGTTGTATCAATATCCAGGCCCCGTGTTCCCCTGAGTCGCTTGAAAAAGCCATCCTTTTTTGTGATCGGCTTGAAATCTTTTACATACGCCTTTTCATAATCAATGGTGGGATCCGGTATAATCGATTCCATATGCCGGATCGTATCATACACTATGGGAATAAAAGCCACATCCCGGCTTACTATTTTTCGGGTAAACCGGCGCAACATTTTAGTCTGGAATGGATCTGAGGCGAGTGCAATCGTTGAAAAACCAAGCTTTTTACTTTTTTTGTAAGAGTAGTATATGTTTTCCGTGCTGTGTTCAGCCTTTATTTCGGTGTAAATATTTTCTTTGGGTATGCCCAGTTTTTCGCCATACATGGCCATAATTTCTGCTTCACGGTAGGGTGAATAAACAGCTGATCCGCTATACATCACATTTTTGGCAATTCCTTTTTCATATAAAAATTTCGACCAGAAGACCCTGTCTTTCATAGTAGGACTCCATTTCCCATTTTCAAGGGGAACTCCCGGCACCACGATCATATCATACTTTTTACCAAGAGATTCCTGCAACAGCTGTTTACATGCTTTTGAAGAATATGCGCAGGAATTCAGAATAGAAAGTATCAAAGGAAAAACAGGTCCAAACCATAGCGGCCTTATTCTTACCATCTTTATCATATTTATACTAGTACAACCAAAAAAACTTCCGATGGTTAATTTAGCAGATTGTTTCTTTAATAAATAATTTATAAAGCTCTTTCTATGCGAAAAGTAATATTGTCTTTGGCGGTCAGTCTTGATGGTTTTATCGAGGGCCCCAATGGGGAATATGATTGGTGCTTTACTGACCAGGACTACGGGATCACCGAACTGGTAAACCGGGTGGATACGATTTTTATGGGCAGAAGAACCTATGAATTAATGATGAAAATGAATGATATTGGAATTGAGGGTTTTTCAAAACTGAAAAATTATGTTTTTTCAACCACTCTTGAAAAAGTAAGTGACGAAGCCATCCTCATTAAAAAAAATAGTCAAAGCCGAAATTGAGCGAATCAAAAACGAAGAAGGAAAAGACATCTGGCTTTTCGGAGGAGCTGGTCTTACTTCGGTGCTTTACAGACCAGGACTACGGGATCACTGAACTGGTAAACCGGGTGGATACGATTTTTATGGGCAGAAAAACCTATGAATTGACGATGAAAATGAATGACATTGGAATAGAGGGTTTTTCGAAACTGAAAAATTATGTTTTTTTCAACCACTCTTGAAAAAGTAAGTGACGAAGCAATCCTAATTGAAAAAAATAGTAAAGCTGAAATTGAGCGAATCAAAAACGAAGAAGGAAAAGACATCTGGCTTTTCGGAGGAGCTGGTCTGACTGCTTCGCTGATAAACCTGGGCCTGGTGGATGAAATGTCACTTGCAGTGCATCCCATCCTGTTGGGAAGGGGTACGCCATTATTCAGGGACATTCAAAGCAGGGTAAAGTTAAAACTAACCGACACAAAAACTTATTCCACTGGCCTGGTGTCATTGACTATCGCATTAAAAGCGAATAACATTTTGAGATTATACCGTAAAGATAGGAATTTAACAATGAAGATGAATTTTTACCTTGCTTCTGTGCCAAGATAATTACACAGAACGAACAGATTGCACCCAGTGTAAAAGAGTTATACAAATAACTTTGGGTCCTGGTTTGCATTTGGCCTGTTTAAAGATTATTGGCCTTGCGGGAAAAATCTGCTAAATCGAAGAGAAAAAATTTGCCTGAATCGAAATCAGCAATTAAAAAAAGTATTATATTTACATTGAATAACTATTCAATCAATTTATAATGTCAAGAAACAAGGAACTGAATCAGATAATTAAAGATGAACGCCGGGAACAAATTCTGACTGCGGCCTTAAAGCTTTTCGCAGCCAAAGGCCTGGCTGCAACCAAAATGTCCGACCTGTCAAAAAATACGGGCATATCACAGGGATTGGTATATCATTATTACCGCTCAAAAGAAGAATTGTTTACAAATCTCGTGGATACAGCAATTGAGAAGATGAATTCCGCAGCTGTCAACCTTGAAAAACTTCCATTATCTGCGAAAGAAAAAATAATAGTAGCAATTGAATCTCTGTTGAAAGGATTTAGTGAGAATGCCAACACTTCCGATTACTATTTTATTATCACGCAAACTGCCTTGTCCGATGCTTTCCCCCGGGAAGCCAAAGATATTATCCGCTCCAAGAACAATATTAAATATGATGTAATGATGCGGATTTTCAAACAGGGACAGGTTGAGGGAACTGTTAAAGACTATCGCGTGAGCGAAATGGCCACCCTTTTCTTTTCTACAATGAACGGACTTGCACTCAATAAAGCTATTTATGGAGCGGATTTCATCATGCCGGACAAAAATATTATCCTGGGTATGTTCTTAAAGGAATTATGAATTATGAATTATAGAATTACGAATTATGCAAAGCGTAAAAAGTAAACTGATCCTTACCTTGCTGCTTCACAGTCACCTGTTTAAACTGCAGCTGAAACGCAAGCCTTTCGACCCGTCGCCTGAAGGAATTCAACGCTTCAGGGAACGCACCGAAAATGCGGGTAAAATGTTTGGCCGTTTGCCAAAAGAGATTGAGATTGAACCTCTTTCCATAGGCAATCGATATGCCGAATGGGTTAAAATTCCGCAGACAAATAAAAATAAAGCCATCCTTTATTTTCATGGTGGAATGTACCTGGTTGGATCACCCCAGGCACATCGTCCCCATGTGATAAAATTTGTAAAAGGCTGTGGGATGAATGCGCTGGTATTCGATTACAGGCTGGCACCGGAGAATCCTTTTCCTGCAGCACTTGATGATGCCCTGCAGGCGTATGACTATTTACTATCGGCAGGTTATGATCCTTTCAATATCGTTTTTGCAGGAGATTCAGCCGGGGGTGGTTTATGTCTGGCTACCCTTCTGGCTCTGAAAGATAAGGGTCTGCCCTTGCCTGCTGCGGCTGCAGCGCTTTCCCCCTGGACCGACCTGATGTTGACAGGAAAATCCTATCAAACCAACAGGAAAATCTGCTTTTCACCGGAAGGTTGTGCTGAGAATGCGAGTAAGATGTATTCAGGTGGTCACGACAGGAGAAATCCGTTGATCTCACCTTTATATGGTGATCTGAAAGGATTACCTCCATTACACATCAGTGCCGGTGGCAATGAGATCCTCCTGGATGATTCAATTCATTTTGCTGAAAAAGCAAAGGAAGCAGGAGTTGATGTTGCTCTCAGAATTGATAAGGGAATGTGTCATTGTTACCCCGTATTCGGAGATCTGTTCCGTGAATCAAAACTTGCCCTGGCAGAAATATGTCAGTTCCTAATATCCCACTCAAAAAAAGAGCTGCTCTAGTTTGTATTTTTCCAGGTGTAACCGTGAGGCCATGAAGCAGTATTCTCGGAAATGACAGTATGACAAACATGACAAGCGTTTTCATGTTCCGGATTTGTTCCCCCGTGTGTTTCTGCAAATTCACCACCCACCCCTTCACCCCGGGAATCTGTCATGGCAAATACCGCAACTTCCAATGGTCTTTATTTTACTTCCCTGGTAATGATCCGGCTGATAGTTGTCTTTTGCTTCACGCGAAGGATACATAGCGTGCGGGCTTCCGTGGCATGCGGTGCAATATACATTGCCATGTCCGGTTGAATTACGGTAAAGAACATCATTGGTCTCTACCCCGCTAACATCTGCATGGCATGTCACGCATTTGGGTTCAGTAACCCAGGGGACTCTGCCGTTATCAATGGTTGATGCCACATTGGCCAAATCCCCGTGGCAGGTGATACAGTTACCGTCATTAGTCGTACCCATATGGGCAAGGCTTCTGCTGCATTTGGTAGTTGCTCCGGGGTGGCAATCATAACAACTTGCATCTTTTGTGGCATGGAATCCGTGAATGGCCTGGGATAAATATTTGCCGGATGATCCTGGTCCGCTTGTACCCAGGGCAGGGCTTCCATGACAACTGGCACATAATACCGGTTTCTGGTTAACCAGGTTTGTACCTAATGCATTATCATGGGATGTAAGAATGTTTGTAAAAACACTTGACGGACCTCCGGAATGGCATTTTGCACAGTTTATTTCGTCGGATGTAGGAACAGTTGCCTGGGTTGTTGCCAGTAATTTACCCGATGCGTCTTTAACGTTTATCTCAATAACCTGGAAAGGATCCCAAACCCCGGCATCATCTACCGGGACTACCGGCATTCCCTCTGCAATAAAATGATCGGAACTGACGGTCATTGTCCCTGCCAAAGGAGTGCCAGTAAGCCCAATATCATTGGCTGGAGGTGTACCCCCGAACAGAGCTGTAAAATTTGTCCAGAATCCGCCATATTCCCTTTTTCCAAAGGAGTAGGTATTATTTATAAGACTGTATTCAACGGTTAATCCTGTAGTAATTATTTGCGGAGGATTCCCACGTTTTACGACCTGGGCCTCCACGGTATTGTAGGGAGGAAGAATCACCAATTCATCGTAGGTTGGATTCAGGCAATGCATGCCCAGGTTATTCCAGGCAAAGACAACATACTCACCTCCGGCTATCGGCGTGCGTGGTGCTGTCCTTCTCGCAGGAAACAGCCAATAAAGTACCCATTATCAGAAATAAAAGAAAGAATCTTGTTTTCATAGCAGTAAAATATCTAATGTATCTCAATGAATATAATAACAGGAATCAGGTCAGTGTTCTTTGTTATTCATACTAAAGATAACTTAAAATACTGTGATTCCAATAACAATATTTGGCTCTACGGAATAAATTTCTAACTTTCGTAAAGCTTATAATCCATTTCATCATGAAGAATATACTTGCCTGCCTTCTATTAATTTCCGGAATTATGAAACTATCATCCCAGCAGCCTGCCAATTATAAAAATTTTGCGGTTTCAGTTTATACCAGGGCTTATGAAGTGAGGGAGATGTCGGATCAGAAAAAACTTGAGGAATCCTGGAAACTGATTTCACAACAGGTTAAAATAGATAAGATCTATCTCGAGACCCATCGTGATCAGATCATAGTTCCGGAAAAGACACTAGAATCAGCCATCCGTTTTTTTAAATCGAAAGGATTAAAGGTTGCCGGCGGAATAACATTTACGATCAACGAAAGCAATAATTTTGAGACATTCTGCTTTTCAAACCCGGAGCACCGAAAGAAGGCAAAGGAAATTGCCGAATACACGGCAAAATATTTCGATGAGTTCATCCTCGATGATTTCTTCTTCACCAGCTGCAAATGTGATCTGTGCATAAAGGCCAAGGGAGATATGAGCTGGACTGATTACCGGCTGAAACTGATGACTGAAGCTGCCCGGGAGCTTATAATTGATCCTGCCAAAGCGGTTAATCCGAAAGTCAAAATAGTAATCAAATATCCAAACTGGTATGAGCATTTCCAGGGCCTGGGTTTTAACCTGGAGACCGAACCCGGGATGTTCGACGGAATTTATACCGGAACTGAAACGCGTGATGCAGTCAATTCCGATCAGCACCTGCAGCAATATGAGAGCTATCTGATCATCCGGTATTTCAACAGCCTTGCCCCCGGAAGAAATGGCGGCGGCTGGGTAGATCCTTTTGGAAGCCCTTATCTTGACAGGTACGCCGAACAATTCTGGTTAACCCTGTTTGCCAAAGCACCGGAAATCACGATGTTCGACTACAGGTCGCTTCAAATGCCAATTCAAAAAGAGACCCGTGCAGCATGGCAGGGCACCGGGACAAGCTTTGATTTTGATGCCATGATGAAGCCAGTCCAAATGAAAGACGGAAAGACCATTCAGCCAACCACCATTGCCCGTGCGGCTGGAATTACATTCGAACAGGTGGATCAGTTTCTGGGCCTGCTTGGGAATCCTGTGGGAATAAAGAGCTATCGTCCGTTTCATGCTACCGGTGAAGATTTTCTTCAAAATTACCTGGGTATGATCGGTATTCCGATGGAACTTTCAAGTGAATTTCCTGTCGATGGAAATATGATCCTGCTTACCGAATCAGCAAAATATGATCCCCAATTAATTCAAAAGATTAAGGATCGGTTACAATCCGGTAAGAATGTGATGATTACATCAGGTTTATTAAAAGCTTTGCAGGATAAAGGAATTGCCGATATTGTTGAATTAAAATGCACGGACCGCAAGGCATTAGTGACTGATTTTAAATCCGGGTGGGGACGATTTTCCAAATCATCACAGGAAATTCTTATTCCCCAGATCACCTATTTTACAAACGATTCATGGGAAGAAGTTTCTGCCATCAAAGGGGCATCAGGCTGGCCAATTGTGCACCGGGCGCAATATTCGAAAGCCAACCTGTATGTGCTGACGATTCCGGATAATTTTTCCGATTTGTACCAATATCCTCCTGAAGTATTGAACCGCATCCGTTCAATCGTTTCCGGCGATCTTAGAGTGAGGATCGAAGGCCCTTCTCAGGTGAGCCTGTTTTGTTATGATAATGGAACCTTTATTGTACAATCTTTCCGATCTGAACCGGTGACTGTTAAGATTCTTGTCAGGGATCCAATCAAGGGGATAACCGATCTTCTGTCCAATGAAAATTTAGCAATTAAGGCTGTAAAGTCCGGATTCCCTTCGAGGGATCCGGTCCACTCAACTCAGTTGTGAAATAACTGTTAAACCTCACTCATATCGGGTGTTCGGAACAAAATAAAGATACAATATAGCAAAAAGAAAGAGCGTAGTCTGGAGACTATGCTAGCGTAAGGGACTGCTTCAGAGGATGATCAGCTTTTCCTTGTACGACAGTTGATCATCATAGATAAGAATATAATACATACCCCGCGGCAAATTTTGTACATCAATGATTTCATTATTCAGTTCCTGAACGTTGAACTCACCTGCAAAAACTGACTGTCCCTGGTTATTGATGATTTTCACAGTAAGTTTTCCCTGAATTTCTGAATTCATTGAAACTCGGAACAGTCCGCTATTAGGATTGGGATAAAGAATGATGTTATCGGAATTGCCTGCGTAATCTGTAAATCCTGTTGAAGGATTTATGTAAACAGTCTTGATGGTCTGACAATTATTCTGACCGGTTACAGAAACACGGTATGTTCCATTCGTGCTGACTGTAAAGGTCTGGTTTGTAGATCCAGTCCTGCCACAGGTAGGATTTATTCCCGTGTGCTGCATCGAGTAAGTGCGAGAAGTAATCCGTATTCAGGTTTCGATCTGTATCTCTCGAAATCTACTACAGGACTCGGAAGGGCATTGAATTGGAAGGTAAATGTATCGTTCAATGGGTTTTTTATCACCTCCGTATATGGTGTAAAATAATACCTCATTTGCCCCCTCGGAATAAATATGAACCGGATCAGACAAAGTCAGGTCGATAGATGTTCCGGTTATAAAATTGCCGGTTCGAACAAGCGTATCCAGGATCTCCCTTGTACCATTCACATCACAGGCCAGGTAAATCGGAGCTGATTCTCCGATATTGGAAGGGCCAAGGTTTTAATTCTTACAGAAACCTGTTCAATTGCACCGGTGCAACCGTTGGATGACATGGTAGTGCCGGTTACACCCACATCACCGAATACGAGGAATACCATAACAGTATCACCTGCTGAACAGTCGGTGCGGGTATCTTTTACCTTAACATGGTAAAGACCGCTTTTGGTTGCATTGTACAGGTGTTCATCAAAGCCATCCTGCCGCCTGTAAGAATAGAACGGCGAATATCCTGCATCTATAGGAAGTTGCACATCTTCTACGTATTCAATTTCCGCAAGTCCAAAATCAACAGCAGGTTTGGAATACCTGTACACAATCCGGCTTGCTGTATCGTTGCCTGTTCTCATGTCGCCTGACATGGCCGTCGTGGCATACAGGGAATAATCCGCCTCGCTGCTCAAGTCGAAGATTACCTGTAAATGTATGATCGGCATGAACTACCGGGTAAAAGTTTCTGGGTGAGAATAAAGGATTCATTCAAAGCGGTTCCCGCATTCAGGCTGTAACTGACAGAAATCTGCTGACCTGACGGAACTGTATCGCTTCCGGAGTTCAATATATTCAAAATTACCGGCTCAGAAGAACTAAAATGACAATCTGAAATAGGATTGGCAAATCCATCCGGACTAATATCCCTTATTTTAAACCAGATATATACCGTATCTAAATTGGTACACTGATTTACATCTGAAACCTGTACCCAATAATTGCCGGTTTGTGTTATGGTACGGGTTCTGGCAGATTTCACCGTTATCCCACAGGTAGCTCATATATCCACTGCCGGCATCCAGGGTATGTGACAGGGCTATGACTGTTTTGTCAGGTCCCAGGCTTACCGAAGGATGTCCATATATTTCAACATCCCGGGTGATTGCATCATTAGTTGGGATGGTATAGCCGCTATATTCCGTATATATATTGAAATGGTATATTCCCTTTGCCGACAGATTTTACAGCACCGGTTTTAAAACTGTACACGGTGGTATGTCCTGCCAGCAATTTCTCCGGCAATTGAAGAGTATCCTTTACAGGCATTCCGTCATTTTAACTCGTAGGCAATTGCTATTTTTTGCCGGGATCGCAATGCTATCGGTACCGAAGTTCATCTGCTCAGAAAGGTACTCGCTGGTATCAAACCGCAGTTATTGTGCTGGGATTGGATAACTGGTGGATAAGGATATTCACTAAAAAGCAGCTCCACATAACTCAGATCATAGGATGAACAACCATTTCCACGGGTATTTGTAACCTTTACAAAATACCAGCCACCATGATTTACATTATATGTGCTTCCCGTACTGTTGTCCTGCCATAAATAATTGTAATCCGGGTTGAAGTTCAGCTAACATCACAGTATCCGGCTGCCGGGTATGAATGGTATCCTCAAGCAAGGTCAACGGATTTGGCAAAACAGCGAAATTGAGCGAAACAGTATCATTGTTTCCTGCATATAGAACCAGGGATCATCTTCAATGAGTGTATAGGCAGTAATATTATAATTGCCGGGCAGGGTCACATCTACCGGTTCCGCAAAAGTGTGCTGGATTGTTTGCCCGGGCAATCCGAATTCAGCAGAAAGCCGGAAAGTATCAATGGCAATATTCTCGGTATTCATATCAAAACCCACGATGATCGTATCGTTTTGACGCATGGTGACGTTCCCCTTATTTTTAATTGAAACTGTCATCCGGTCAGGATTCAGATACTGGCAACGATCTGCAAAACCAATTATTTGTGACACGCCGATATCAGGCGGTGCGGGAAAGATTTTAAAATCATCGATGGCCGCACCTCTTGCATTCACTGCATTATCCGAAGTCCATTTAACCCTGAACTGGACAACTTTCTTTTTTGTCAATAACGAAGCCGGCAGAAATTCCTTGACTTTTTTCAGCCGGGGGTATTTATCTCCAGCCCGGGCCACCCGGAAACTACCGGTTCAGTGTACCATCCCGGACTGGCTCCCTTAACAGAAGCATTTAAAAGAGTCCACGTATTTCCGTTGTCAGTCGTATATTGGATATTCATGCCGTCCTTACTCTCGTCTGCCTCAAGCCAATATTTCAGTTCGATGATCATATCCGGATCATCAACCAAATTATAGCAGGAACTTACAAGATAAGATATATCATTATTGGCATAACCTCCGTATGGAGATTCCATCCAGGATGTCGGACTTTCAGGAATTGCAGGTATACTTCCGTCAGGACGCATACATTCCCAGCTTGAATTTACATTTGCCTTCCAGAATCCTCCATTTGATTCAAATTTTTCGGTTGAAGGAGGCACAATGCTGCGTTGAATAAACACCGGCTTTGATAACGAATTATTCAGAGTATCTTCATCTCCCGCAGGTTCTATCGCAACAATGAACCTATCATAATTTCCGGCATCCGGGAAGGCGGCATTTTTCGAAAATTTAAATATCACGCTGTCATTACTGGCTATTGGACCAGGTATGGTGTCATAAATCCTTATCCCTCCTTTCCCCTGAAGTGCAAAATAAACAGGGATGCTGGCCGGGGATGGACCATCAGCATAATTCCTAACAATTATCTTTACTGTATCATTGTTGGTTCCAAAACAATCATCATATGGAGAAATAATTCTGGTAATACCCAGGTCTGTGTCCAGATGGTTGCCGGTAATTGAAAAATTATCAATATTCCAGCCGGACAGGGCGAACATATTGTCGGAATAATTGATTGGCAAACCGAACGCGCACATTTTCTTTCTTCCTGACCAGGGCATCAAATTCCGAAGAAAATAATAAATCGTTCCAGTTTGATTCTGCCTGCAGGCCGTTTGTAGAATTCACCCAGATTGATTTCCATGTGACCCCGTTATCGACAGAGACGTCAATGGTGGCATTATCCAGCGCATCAAATCCATTCCAGGTCTTCATGTGCAACTTCGCATTGATAAAATACTTCAAATTAAGGGGTGGCGTAGTGGCATAATAGGCATTGGAAGAATTAATATTCATCAGGTAGGCACCATTTTGTGACAGGTCAGTGCCCAGGCATTTCAGTCCGCTATAAGTATAGTCCGGATCTCTTGTATATCCTATGATGAAGCCTTGCGGTGGTCCGATCTCAAAATCAGGATTTAATGTCCAGCCTTTGGGCGTTTCAAAATCATCAAAAAAGAGGCTTTCTTCAATGGTGCAGAACCCTGAGGGGCTAATTTCAGATACAGGCAATAAATGACCGCTGACATTGATGCTGTTTTGCATCAATTTAAAGTCGATGGTTTTACCCTGTGTAAAGCGGTCGGGTTTTATATCCGCAGCCAGCCATAAATAATTGCGGCCGGTTTTAAGCCAGTGATTGATGCCCGTAAATACCACATTACCCGAAACAATGCTAATAGAAGGAGTAATAAGCGTGGATTTCCCATGTTCAACTGTACGGAATTCATTGCCTGTGGTAGCGTATAATCTAAGGCCATTGCTTTCAAATACATTATTATCATCGCAAAGGGAACGGAACGAAATTGAATTTAAACAAAGGGAATCCATATTTCCGAAGACCTCCAGGTAAACCTTCATAAGTGGAATGTTTCTTACCCCGGCAGGCACAACGCCCTGCTTAACATTTTCAACACTGATATCACGGATATATTTGGGTATCAATCCTTTTTCCTCAATAGCCACCTTATCAATGCAAACACCGTTGCCACTGTTTGTAGTACCACAGAATCCCACATAGAAATCCTTTACAAGGTATTTGCTTCCATATTCATCAATATTGAAAAAGAGCTCATCCCATTTTTCCACCGCCTCCTTACGGATCAGGATGGTATCCCATTTTGCCGTAACTCCTGCTTTAAAAAGTAATCTTAGCTCATCCTGCCCGAAAAAGAACGGATATTGGGCATGTGCAAAGCTGAGCATTGGCTTGATCGCGTTCTCAAGATTAACAGGAGGTGAAATCAACGTTCGTGTATAGGTTTGAAAGGCATTGCGCTGCAAAATAGCGTTGGTGTCACCATCAAAGGCATTAATCGGGGTGGAATTATATCCACCATTCTTATAAGTCCATTTTACCTGGGGATCAACCGGAAAACTTTTCCATTCAGCTCTTGAAACCGGGTCATCAAAGCTTTCCTTAAGATAAAACAACGGTTCTGTCTGTGCATGAACTATCAGACCTACAAATAATGAGATTGCAAATAGTGAGATTCTTTTGCCCATAAACTTTTTACCTAATCTTTTTTTACGTTTTTCAGGGCTTTAAGTTGCCATTTGGCTCCAAATAAAAAATCAGATTATATGTCAATGAAAATCTTTTGTTTATCCTAGTTAATAAAGCTTTGGTCAATTCCAACTTCCAACCCTGATGGGCAAATTTCGTATACTTCACATCCTAAGTTAGGTTATTCAAAATTCTGATATGAAGGATATTGCGCAGAAGATCAGATTGTTATGTTTGCTAATGTTGCTTTCATTCCGGACGTTTGGCCAGATTGATACAGAATTCTGGTTTGCGGCTCCGGATATTTCGTCTGAATATGGCCAGGCACCAAAAAACGGGGCTCCCATACGATTACACTTCACAGCATTATATGCAACCACAGTTACAGTAAGCCGCCCTGCTGACCCGACCTTTACCCCTATCGTACTCACATTGCAGGACCTTGGAGCACAAGTCGATCGAATTAAATGCAATTCTTCCTATAAACCAGATAGAAACTTATCCGAGGGCGCTGACAGATCCTACAGCCATTCAAAACAAGGGATTTAAGATTACAGCCTACCCGGGTGAAATTTCCTGTTATTATGAATTGGACAACAAACAGAACAAGGATATATTTCCACTAAAAGGAACCAATGGCCTCGGCAAGGAATTTTTTGTATCCACTCAAAACGCTTTTATAAATGGTGATTATAAAGGCACTGCATGGAGCGGTTTTGTGATAGTGGCAATGGAAGATAATACCACTGTTACTGTTGAACTGAATGATGACCTTTTGTATTTTGTTCCCCATCCTCCAACGGTTACAATAAAGCTTAATTCAGGACAAACCTATGCCTTCCGGGCTCTTTCCACGCTGGCTAACAGGCACATCAACGGAATAAGAGTTGTTGCAGACAATAATATTGCTGTTACAGTCTATGATGATGCCATGCAAAAGGAAAGAGTAACTGGCGGAACAAGCTGGGACCTGTTTGGTGACCAGATCGTACCGCTAAGCATAGTAGGAAATGAGTATATTGTGATGAAGGGATTTATGGTTGACGCCCCTGAAGATGGAGGAGAGCGAATTTTTGTAACAGCCACCGCAGACAATACTAAAATCTTTATCGACAATAATCCGGTTCCCGTTGCAACCATAAACAAGGGACAAGTTTTCTCCTATGCAATTGTAAACCAGACCACACTTGTTACAACCTCCGCGCCTGTATATATTAATCATATAACCGGTTTTGAGGCGGATCTGGGAGGGGCTATTTTACCGCCCATTGGAAATTGCTCCGGTTCCTATGACGTAGCATTTAACCGCAGTCCGGATCCATCCGAGAATTTTTACCTGAATATCATGGTTAAAAATGTCACTACACCGGGGGACCCGATGCGAAACCAGGCAGTAAAAAATTTCTCAATTACCAGCAACGGAATTATTACGCCAATCCCGGAATCCTATTTTACCTATGTGCTTGATTCAACCTATGCGGTACTGAAGAGGGATCCTGCTGTTGTGGCCTTTATTGCCAGCACTATTGAACCCGGATGGGCTGCCATGGTGCGAAATCCGCTGACCAAATTCCATCTGGGCATCATTAACGGACATATCAATACCGGCTGCAAATACGGGTATTTTTCCGATTATAAGGTAATAAACACCTCAGCCGGAATAGGCGGAGCGCTAAGCAATACAAGAGAGGTATATTGTGATCTTGACCCGGTTCGGCTTGTAGCCAGGGGTGGTATGCGATATAAATGGACATGTACCTCTGATCCGTCCGTTACCAAACTGATCAGCAACACGACTATTTCTGATCCTTTCTTCCTTCCGGTCACTTCTGGAAATTACATGTTCAATGTTCAAATCACCCAGGATTGCGGTCCTGAAGTAAATCTTCCATTGCAGATAATTATAATGTACCGTCCTGTTGCTGATTTTGATATTAATAAACAGGAAGCATGCTCACCGCTTACGGCTACCATTACGCCCAAGGTGGACATGAGCCGGGTTGGAAGAATGGAGTGGTATTTTGATTATCCCAATATGGTACCAAAAGCCCTCCAGGATACACTAACCAATCCATTTCAATGGAGATTCCCGGAAAATAACACGGACACCATAATGACATATAAGGTCCGGCTGTATACATGGGCTCCTTTTAATGCATGTCCCGATCACCTGGAAAAAACAGTACTTATTAAGCCGGGCGTAAAAGCCAGCTTTTCTGTGGATGATTCATCAGACTGTCATCCCCTTCCCGTTTCCTTTAATAATATGTCAACTGGAAATCTGACAGGTAATAGCTATTACTGGGATTTTGGAGATAATCTGCAATCATACGACAGCCTGCCAACACACACATACCAGAATTTTGGGACTGCAACGGCAGTATTCAAAGCCAAACTTACGGTGATCTCGCCATTTGACTGCAGGGATTCCATATCTAAATCAATTGAAGTATTTCCTTATATCCGGGGTTCACTGCTTGTTGATTCCGCCAACCGTTGCTCCCCTATAGTATCGCGGTTAACTCCTGTAAATTCAGTTGGGGTTGATACATTTTTTTATACTATTCAATCACCGCTGTTTGTTAAGAATTTCAAAAAACTCACAAAAGAGGACATATACATTCCATATTCCGACACAACCTATCAGAATGGACCTGACACAATAAGAACCCACCTGATTGTCCAGAACAGGATGGGTTGTTCGGATACGGTGTCAGCTAAAGATATCATAGTGTATCCTGAAATACGGGCAAAATTCGACATTGATCCACCCAAATTATGCGATGCCTCTCAAACGCATCTCATCAATGAGTCCTTTGGAAAGGATGCCTTTTTTTCATGGGATTTTGGTGACGGCAGTTCAGCAATGGATACAGCGATCACCACATTTTATCATACATACTACAATCTCGATGAAATATCAAAAACATTCACAATTTCATTGGAAGGAACCAATAAATATCTATGCCACGATAGCTTTGACACAACCATCACTGTATATCCAAGGGTAAACGCCTTTTTCACAATTGAAAACACAAATAATTGTTCTCCATTAAATGTGCAAATCAACAATTTCAGTCATCATGTGGCTTTAAACAACTGGACCTTTGGGGATGGATCTCCCTTCACTAATTCTTCGGATCCTGTCATCTGGCACAATTATATCAATCCGCTTCCTGACCGTGATACAAATTTTATTATATCCCTTAGAGTGATTAGTCCCGAAGGGTGCCGTGATTCAATGAAAAGAACCATTAACCTGTTGCCGCATGTAATAGCGAATTTCACAATGTCTGATTCTACCGGGTGCAGTCCGACCAGCATAGTATTCGAGAATCATTCCACCGGAAATAACATGGTTTTCAACTGGCAGTTTGGGGATCTGGTTAAAACCAATAATTCGCAGATTTTTTCGGAAACCTTCAACAATTACGAAACCTCTGATTCAACTTTCAATATAATGCTTACAGCTTCCAATCCACAGGGATGCGAAAGTTCTTTAACAAGGCATTTTACCCTTTATCCTTTTGTTAAAGCCGTCTTTGGAGTGGATAATATTTCAGGATGTTCTCCATTAACTGTCAGGACTTCCAATTATTCTTCACCGGGATCGAAGTATTTTTCGTGGAATTTTGGTGATGGAAATTCTTCAAATGTTTTTGAGCCATCCCATCCCTATAGCAATGGCACCTTGCTTCTTGAAAAGGATACAATTAAACTGATCGTCAAAAATGATCATGCCTGTTATGATACGGCAGTAAATATAATTACAGTTTATCCAAAACTACATGCAGATTTCCAGATCAGTGACCTCGAAGGTTGTCAGCCCCTTGGAATTACACTAAAGAACACGACTAATATCTTATCAAATACTTCATTTTTATGGGATTTCGATGATGGACGTTATTCCAACCTTACAACACCTCCTTATCACACCTTTGGCAACCTGACCAATCAGAGTGTGTTACACAATGTGCATCTCCAGGCTACATCACAATATGGATGCATGGATGATACCACCATAACGGTTAAAGTATATCCTTATATCTATGCTAATTTCACGCTTGACAGACCTGCTATATGTTCAGATGAACTTTTCACAATTGACAGGAGCGGCTCAGCGGGGGCTATTAATCACTATTTCTGGGATTATGATAATAATGGAATTGCTGAAGAGGACAAAAACACGCCTGTTTTTAACCATACCTATTTCAATGTGGGCAGTTCAGATCTTAGTCCCAAAATTAAATTAACTGTAACCAATGTCCAGGGATGCGATACCTCGTGGACCGAAAATATTGCTGTACATCCCCAGGTAAGAGCAGCTTTTAGTATGGATGTTGCTGAGGTATGTTACCCGGCTTCCACACATTTCACGAACTTATCAAAGCCTGGTATCCCGTTAACTTATTTCTGGGATTTCGGGGATGGCTCAAGTTCGATCAATCAAAATCCTGATCATGATTTCAAAAATTTCAGCCGAACTGACGATTTGAGTGTAAAAGTCTCTCTTACAGCGACATCATTATTCGGATGTGACAGTACAATTTCTGAAAATATTACAGTGCATCCCAAACCACTGGCTGATTTTAATTTTCCAGTGGCGTCGGATTGTCCTCCTTTTACAGTTCCGTTTACCAATAATTCGATGGGATCTGCATTATCGTATTCCTGGGATTTTGACAATGGCAATACGAGCAGTCTTGTCAATCCTGACCAAATATTTGATAATACGGGTACCGAAATTGAAACGAATAACATTACTCTTATTGTTAAAACAGCTTTTTCATGTGCCGATACAGTTGTAAAACCCCTGAGAATATATCCGGGCGTACAGGTTGATTTTACTGCATCGTCATGGAAGGGATGTAATCCCGAGGGCATTTCTTTCGATGGTACAGCCACCAATGAAAACGAATTTTACTGGTCTGTTGATGGAGAAATCTTTAGCAATTATGAAGATCCCTATTACCGGTTCGTAAATGAAGGTGCAACCAACAAGGTATATAACATTCAATTCAGGGCTGTATCAATTAATGGTTGTACAGATGATACCACCAAACAGGTTACAATTTACCCCAAACCGAAAGCTGAATTTTTGCCGGATCCCCAGGTTCAGGATTTCAATACAGCCACTGATATCACGAGGGTTCTGATGAGAAATCTCACAAGTAACCAGGCTGCATGGAGTTATGTCTGGAACTTTGGAGATGGAACAACCTCTGGTTCCTCCTTAGAGAATCTGGAAAAGGATTATACTATCTGGGGTGATATTTCAATGAGTAATCGCATCCCGGTCAGTCTCGCTGCATCGAACCCCGAAAACCCGGAATGTTCTGATACGATTCTGCATTATATCGTCATAAATCCTCCCCTTCCTCTGGTGGAGATTGGTCCGGATATCACTGGTTGTATGCCATTAACGGTAGATTTTACTTCAAGAACAAAATACAATTATGCCGATAGCTACGACTGGGATTTTGGCAATGGTAATCTTTCTGAATCCGATAAAAATCCCGCGTCACAGGTTTATGACTCTGCAGGAGAATATATCGTCAGGCTTTCTGTTGAAGGAGATGGAGGAACTAATTGGGATTATAAAAAAATTATTGTCTATCCGAAACCAATAGTCAGTTTTGCATTTTCACCTGATTACGCATGGCTTGGCAGTGCAACTGAACCGGGAACTCCAATTAAATTCTTTAACACCACAAGGCAGGGTCAGACGTACGAGTGGGAATTTGGTGATGGCGAGTCCAGTACAGAATTTCAGCCCTTGCATGAGTATATGTCATTGGGAACTTTTTATATCACGTTGATTTCCGAATCGGCAGAAGGATGCCTGGATACACTGACTCTGGAAAAACCAGTTGTGATAGAAGGAAGAGGCAAGCTAAAATTCCCGAATGTAATTACAATTTTCCCGGACAATGCAGCACAGGAGTATTACAATCCGGATGAACCTGATCCCAGGATATTCAGGCCGGTGGCTGAAGGAATTGAGGATTATAAGCTCGAAATATATAATCGCTGGGGTGAACTTATATTTACCAGTGATGATGTGAACAAGGGCTGGAATGGATTTATAAAGGGTTCACCTGTAAAACAGGACGTTTATGTATGGCGGGTAACGGCTACTTTCAGTAACGGAAGACCATATGTTGATGCAGGAGATGTTACCGTGCTGGTGAGAAAAAACAGCCAATAATGCACAAGTTGATACTTATAGGCCTCTTTGTCATTATAACTGATGCGGATATATACAGTCAGGATCCACAATTTTCCCAGTTTTATTCCAATCCCCTTTACCTGGCACCATCTTTTGCCGGTGCCTCCGGAGGAAGCCGGATATGTGCCAATGTTCGTGATCAATGGTTCAGTCTGCCTGCGACATTTATGACTTATAGTTTCTCATATGATCACTATTTTTCACATTTCAACAGTGGTTTTGGTCTTCTTGGTTACAAGGATGCAGCCGGATCGGGTCAGTTAGGAACGCTCAGCATGGGAGTTCAATATTCTTACAATTTCAAATTATTTGATGCTGTTTCCCTTCGGCCCGGAATACATTTTTCATACATGGAACATGGGCTGGCATGGGATAAATTGCAATTTATCGATGAAATTATGCTGGCAGGAGATGGCACCGTGCAACCGGAACCCCTTGAGCGGGTGAGAGATGTTGATCTTGCGTTATCAACGCTGGTTTATTCGAGAAGAGTGTGGGCCGGAGCTACGGTGGATCACTTATTAAGACCAAATGTTTCTTTGTATGATGATGAGGTCCTGGCGCCAATAAAGGTTTCTATTTTTGGAGGATTTGAATTAGTGAGAAAAAGCCGTCTGCTTAAACCCCTGGATGAAACCATGACACTTGCCTATCTTTTTAAAGCCCAGGGACCTTACAAGCAGCTTGACCTTGGATTATACTGGCATAAAAACCCGCTTGTACTTGGACTTTGGTACCGGGGCATCCCACCTTTTAATTCGCAGCGGGGAGATGCTCTCATGATCCTGGTAGGCTATAAAACCGACCATTTTAATATTGGATACAGTTACGACCTCACCATATCCAATCTTATCGGGCAGGCATTGGGCTCACATGAAGTATCCATGAACGTAAAATTCGCACTTCCCAGGAAAAATAAAAAAGGTGAGGTGCCTTGTCCCGAGTTTTAATTACTTGTCCTGAGGAATCTTCCTTTCCATTCCTTGTATTCATCTTTTCATAATTGTCAAAATTCAAATAGCTTTGTTAAAAAGCCAGAAAGGATTTTGTTACGAAAGGATGTATCATGAAAAAATATTACAATCTTGACAAGAGTGTTCCGGGAACAGCACCAGGAATTGAGCACCATGAAATTTCGAGTTTTCCCGGAGGAAAAGGGCTGGTAAGCATTTTCTGCATTGACTATTGCCCGGCTCAATCGTCCATGCAGGAAATTAATAACCTTGAAGAATTCCTTGAAATGCATCGGCCTGAATGGACTACCGTCCGGTGGATCAGTGTCAATGGTCTTTCGGATATGCATGTTATGAAATCCCTGGCCACAAAGTATGATCTTCATCCTCTGGCGATTGAAGATATTCTGCAAAAAACCCAACGGCCAAAAGTTGAAGCTTATGGAGGTGAAGAAAGCGAACATATGGCGCGCTTATTCATTGTAACCCATGCGCTTCAGATGAAAGATAATCATTTGCACAATGAACAGGTTTCAATATTTCTGGGGCATAATACGGTGCTTACCTTCCGGGACAGTCCCGGCACTGAATGGGAATCAATACTTCAGCGGTTAAAAGTCAAAGGCTCACGACTACGCAGCAATGATGCAAGTTTTTTAGCTTATTCACTTATCGATGCTATCATTGACAGTTGTTTTCCAATTCTTGAAAACTATAGTGATCACGCCGAAGAATTGGAAACCCTCATACTTGAAAGATCCCATCCTGATCTGATCAATAATATCCATCAGCTTAAGCGTGATTTATTAAGACTGCGCTGGGTTATCTGGCCGATGCGGGAGGTTGTTTCTTCACTTCAGCGTGATTCGCACGAATGCATTAGCGAAACGACACATGTTTACCTGAGGGATCTATACGATCATATAGTTCAGCTAATTGACCTGATAGAAACCTATCGTGAAATTGCCAGCGATTTAACCGATACCTACATGTCGTCTGTTTCTAACAGGATGAACGAGATAATGAAGGTTCTGACACTCATCGGAACCATATTTATCCCATTAACCTTCCTCGCCGGAGTATATGGAATGAATTTCCGTTATTTTCCTGAATTGAATATGGTATGGGCTTACCCGGTATTCTGGCTGATTTGCATTGCCACTGCTATTTTGATGGTGCTTCAGTTCCATCGCCGCAAATGGTTATGACAAGCTTACGTTGTAACTAATGCCAATTCATTACGTAAAGATGAGTTTTCGGAGAGAAAACTAAAAATGTGCAGGTTTTTTTTAATATTTTTTTACATTTGCGACGCCTAAGATTCTTAATCCTGCATTATCTGAGTTTTATTACTCATTATGTAAATCCCCGATGACAATAGCCCATTTTCACTAAAGAATTACGCATTATTTACAATTGCTTACTTAATAAAATCTCATATGATTAAATCAGGAAAGATTGTTTTATTTCTGGTCTTCCTTTTCATTTTACCGAAATTAGTCCATTCACAGGCCATCGATCCTGCATTGCTTGAAAAAGCCAAAGCAGCCGGCGTAACGCAGGAACAAATAGACGAAGCAATGTCCAAAAAGGACGGGGCAAATACTACCCAGCAAAAAACCAATAGTGTTGGCGATGCAAAAGATGAGGTTAAAGAGCGGGAAGTTCCGGAAATAATTACACCTGTCAAACCGTCCCCGGAGAAACCGTCTGGCGTTTTTGGCCGTGAAATATTCGCCACCCAGAACCTGACTTTTGCACCGGATTATAATATGCCCACACCGGCAGGATATATCCTGGCAGCAAGGGATGAAGTCGTTATTGATGTGTGGGGTGCTTCGGAATTCAATGCCACATTAAAAATCTCCCCGGATGGGAACATCAATTTACCGGGAGTTGGATTGGTATATCTCAATGGACTTTCAGTTGACCAGGCTGAACAAAAAATCAAGTCATCCTTAAAAAAAATCATGTCAGGCATTGGAAATCAGACCCAGGTAAAAGTATCGCTTGGGCAGATCAGAAGTATAAAAGTCAATATTGTTGGAGAGGTTGCCATGCCGGGAACCTATACCCTCCCCTCCCTGGCAACCTTATTTAATGCACTTTATTCTGCAGGAGGCGTAAATGACATCGGATCATTGAGATCGATCAGGGTATTCAGGAATAACAAGGAAGTGGCTACACTTGACGTCTATGATTTCCTGCTGAATGGAAAATATGATACAAATATCCGTCTTGAAGACAATGATATGGTCATAGTTTCTCCCTATCAGAACCTTGTTTCGATAAGCGGGAAGATAAAGCGGCAAAGGACATTCGAATTAACGAAGGAAGAAACGCTGGGAAGGCTTGTAGGATATGCCGGAGGAACCACAGGCGGGGCATACAGTGAAAACATCCAGGTAAAGCGAAAATCAGGGAGGTCGTACCAGATCTTCACTATTAATTCATCTGATTTTGATTCATTTAAGATGAGCGACGGGGACAGTGTTGTGGTGCGTCCGATAATCAGTGAATACAGTAACCGGCTGATCATTAAGGGAGCGGTATGGAATCCGGGAGAATATGAATTATCTTCCAGGACAGATAGTCTTTCCAAATTAATCAAAATTGCTGAAGGACTCAAAGGAAACGAGTTTACATCAAGGGGTCAGATAAGCCGCAGGAAAAAAGACTTTACTTATGAAATAATTCCATTCAATACAAGAAATGTTGTGATGGGCCAGACTGATATCAGACTTATGGCCAATGACGAGATTTATATTCCCACCATATTTGATATGAGAGAGGCTTATTACCTAATAGTAAAGGGAGAGGTTAACAAGCCTGATACAATTGCTTTCCAGGAAAATATGACAATTGAAGATGCCATCCTGCAATGCGGTGGCATTATGGCATCAGCATCGGTAGAAAAGATAGAAGTAGCACGCCGGATTCAGGATCAATTAAATTATACTCCCAAAACGGCAGAGATCTTCTCGTTCAATATTTCAAAAAGCCTGGAATTATCTCCTGAAGCCTCAGGATTTACACTGAAGCCATTCGATGAGATTATTATACGCAGTTCACCCGGTTATAAAGTTCAGACATCGGTATTCATTAAGGGGGAAGTTCTTTTTGAAGGGGAGTATGTGCTGGCGAGTGATGGGGAAAGACTATCGGATCTTATTAAGAAAGCAGGCGGTTTAACACCTGCAGCCTATACAGGGGGTGCAAGCCTTAAAAGAAGATATACGGAGGAAGAGAAAAACAAACTCGAATCCATGATGCGGATTGCCAGCGAAGGCAGGTCAAAAGACACCATATCGCTGAAGACATTGCGTCCGGATGAATATTATTCCGTGGGGATAAATCTGAAATCAGCAATGGATAAATCCGGCGGTCATAATGATGTTATACTGATGGCAGGTGACCAGATCTATGTTCCCAAATATAAGGGAGTGGTAAAAGTTTCCGGCGCTGTACTCTATCCTAATGCATTGACAGTTGAGCAAGGCAAGGGACTTAAATCCTACCTGTATAAAAGCGGCGGCTATCAGAACGGGGCCCGCAAAAGACCATATGTGGTATATATGAATGGGGATGTAGCCTCCACGAAGAGTTTTATGGGGATTAAAAAATATCCCAAAATTGAGCCGGGCTCAGAGATAATTGTTCCGATGAAAAGCTCTAAAACCGGAGGTACCAAGGGACCTGAAATACTGGCCATAGCAACCATGTCAGTGTCACTTGCTTCTGTGATTGCTATGTTGATCAGTGTGCTGCAATAATCCTTTTTAAATTAATGTTAAAATGCATAATAAAGCCAACTACTCTCAAGACCTAGAAATAGATTTAAAGCAACTAGCCAATTTATTTTGGAAAAAAAAATGGTATATCTGCAAAATTGCAGCAATTTTTCTAGTATTCGGTTTTATAATTGCCATAAGTATCCCGAAAGAATATACCTGTACAGTCAAAATGGCTCCCGAAGGATCTAAAACAAGCATAACCGGTGATATGTCCAGTCTGGCCGCAATAGCTGGAATAAGCCTTGGAACTGGAAATGCAGATGGAATTAACTTTTCATTATATCCTGACATTGTTCAAAGTATGCCATTTATGACTGAGATGATCAATATTACGATTAAGGACAACAAGTTTTCCAATAGTACTCTATACAACTATCTGGATACAGAAATAAAGCAACCTTGGTGGACTATTGTTTTTAGTTACCCGTTTAAACTATTAGCGGTTTTTCAAGCCGAGCATGAAAAGGAACAGATGGAAATAAATTCTTATAAGCTCACAAAACAACAAGAGAAGATAATTAATTCATTAAAATCAAGGATCAATGTAAGTATTGACAAAAAAACAGGAGTAATTTCTGCAGGCGTGACCCTCCAGGACCCTGCTTTATCTGCAAAAATTGCAGATTCTTTAGTTTCAAAACTTGAACGATATATAATTGACTATAAAACCAATAAAGCAAGAAAGGACTTTAGCTTTGCCACAAAGATCTTTGCTGAGGCGAGACAAAACTATTTTGAAAAACAAAAAAATTATGCCAGGTATATCGATGAAAATAAAAATATAATTCTAGAATCTGTTAAAATTGAGCAGGAGAGACTTAAAAATGAACAATCTCTTGCATATAATATATATACAAGTCTTTCGCAACAGGTGGATAAAGCAAGAATGAAAGTGCAGGAACAAACACCGAGCGTTACAATTATTGAACCTGCAAGAGTTCCAACAAAAAAGTCGAATACAAGCGGTTTAACCATATTGTTTTGGTTTGCAATTTTGGGAGGCGTTGTCAGTATCTTAAAAGTCCTTTTTTTAAGAAAAGTCAAAGCTTAGAACATTAAGGACCTTAAGAGAAAAATGGGAAATCAATCCATGATATGACTGAAATTTTAGGGACAAAAAGACTTAAATCACTTTTTAGCGAAAGTGCATGGATTATTCTAGGCCAAATTTTGGTAGTTCTTGGTTCGTTACTTGGCATAAAGCTACTTACTAAATTTCTTGAGCCCAATGTGTATGGAGAACTAATGCTTGCAGTTACGGTTTCTGCTTTAGTTGTACAAATTGTTACAGGACCTTTAAGCAATGGGATTACTCAGTATTATGCTCCAGCAAAGGAATCTGGTAAACTACAGCAATATCTCAAATCAGCAAATAACCTCACTATTTATGGCAGTATTTTAGTATTAGTTTTAATGTTTTTATCAATCATTTACTGCCTTATATTAAGAAAGTTTGAACTGATTGCCTTAATAATAGTAGCTTTTGTCTTTTCAATTATAAACGGTAATAATTTTATTTTATGCGGCATTCAAAATGCTGCACGACAAAGAGTAATAGTTGCTATACATCAAGGATTGGAGCCATGGATGAGGTATTTAGTGGCCAGTGGCATGATATTGCTATTTGGGTCGACAAGTCTCGTTGCATTAATTGGCTATACAATTGGAATTAGTTTGGTCTACATATCCCAATACAAATTCTTTAAAAAATATATTGCTAATCCGGGCAGTTCCAGTTCTGAAAGCTCAATCAAAAAATCAACCAATTTTCAAAAAGAAATAATAGATTTCTCCTGGCCATTTGCGGCATGGGGCTTATTTACTTGGGCTCAGCAGGTATCGGACCGCTGGGCATTGGAATTTTATAACAGCACTAAGGAAGTTGGACTTTTTGCAGTCTTATACCAATTAGGATATTACCCTATTTCTTTGATGTCTGGTATGGCAGTGCAATTACTTGCACCTATTTTTTATCAACAAGCAGGTGATGCAAGAGATGATCAGAGAAACATGAAAGTTGAGAAACAAACCTGGTGGCTGACATTATTTATATTAGGATTGACATTGTTTGCTTTCATAATAGTATATTTTATTCATAATTGGATATTTCACATTTTTGTTAGCATTCAGTATTCATCAGTATCGAAATATTTACCCTGGTTAGTACTTTCTGGAGGAATTTTTGCGGCTGGACAGACGCTTACTATCAATATCCAGAGTAAGATGAAAACCCGGCTTCTGCTATTTCCCAAAATAGCCTCTGCAACCATTGGAATCATTATGAATTTCATTTTTGCCTATTATTACGGCATTCCAGGAATTATAATTGCCAGCAATTTATTTTCGGTTATTTATTTTATTTGGCTTGGAATATTGACTATTAGAATTAAACGATTGTCGGTAATATAATCCATCTATGTCAGTGAATTTCTTTAGCATTATTATTAATACTACCGATAGTTATGAGGACTGTTGGATTCCGTTTTTTACTTTGTTTAGAAAATATTGGCCAGAATATAGGGGGAAAATATACCTAAACACAGAATCAAAATTTTTTTCATTTCCTGATTTAAATATCGTCCCTGTTAGAAATAGTCAATATATGGCTGAGGAAACACCAACATGGAGCAATTGCCTTCAAAAAGCATTAAATATCATGGAAGAGAAGGTTATCTTATATATGCAGGAAGATTATTTTATTAAATCAAAGGTAAACTATGGCGTAATTGAAGAATTATCTGGAATGATGATCCATAATGAAATAGATTGTATTCATTTAACCGATCAAAATAGCGAAGGTCCTTTCTCAATGTCAAATTTTGAAGATTTATGGTTAATTGACCGATTTGCTCCGTATAGGGTTAGTTGTCAGGCTGCTTTATGGAATCGCTCAGTTTTAATTCAATATTTGAGAAAGCATGAAAGTCCATGGCAATTTGAGAAATTCGGAACCAAACGTTCTCAAATACTAAATCATAATTTTTATAGTGTAAATCGTAATGTATATAAACTAAACATTAATGAAATTATTCCTTATGTATTTACTGGCATAATAAGAGGTTACTGGATTGATGAGGTAGTTCATATTTTTAATAATAATGGCATTTATGTTGATTATAATATTCGTGGTTTTTTAAGAGGTGCGCCTCCCAGATCTATATTTAGCAAGATAAAGCGAAGGATCGGGAATTTAAATCCAGAAATCAGAAGTAAAATTGACTATTTTCTGCTTTACTTAAAGAATGGCTGATTAATAAAATATACTATAAATGAAAATCATTTATCATAATTCACTTAAATTGTTAAGGAAGGCATATTGTCTAAGTCATCCGGATAGCTCATATCTTGGACGTAATTGGAGTATTATGCCAAACAAAATATATTCATCCTCTTTGATTTATAACGCTCTTTTAGATTCAAATCCCTTAATGATCGCTAGGTTTGGGTCAAGCGAGTTGGAATGTATAGTCAATTTTTTAGGAATTCACGATCCTGAAAAGTATAGGAGCATAAAACGTTTCATCCTAGGTAAATCCCCAAGCTGGTGGTGGGAACCTAATGCCATAAAACATATGCATCAGAACGCAGGTTTTTTCCCGGCAAGTATTGAAAAAATTGAAATGTTTTGTGAACTAATGCTAAAAGAAATACCTTATGTTGATATATTAGGCTCCTGGCGAAAAGAGGAAATATTTATAGGAGATATGTTAAATCATACCAAGAAAGTAATGTTAGAAGATCTTGAACCTTTCTTTACTGCTAAACCCTGGACAAATGCTTTGGAAGGTAAAAAAGTTCTTGTAATACATCCTTTTGAAGAGACCATAAAAATGCAATTTAAAAAAAGGCAATACCTATTTGAAAATGATTTATTGCCCTCCTTTGAGCTCTTAACCATTAAAGCAGTTCAAAGTATTTCTGATGAAAAAAACTCCTTACAGAGACTGGTTTGAGGCATTGGATTACATGAAAGAAGAAATTGAAAAAAAGAAATTTGATGTTTGCATTCTGGGTTTCGGAGCCTATGGGTTTCCTCTGGCTGCTCATGTAAAAAGAATGGGAAAAAAGGCAATTCATTTAGGAGGTGTAACCCAAATGCTATTTGGGATTAAAGGTAAAAGATGGGAAGACTACTCATTCTATCCCTATACTAATTTATTTAGTGAGCATTGGGTAAGACCTAGTGACAAAGAAAGGCCTGATAATGCTCTAAAAGTTGAAAATGCTTGCTATTGGTGATTTTGTCTGATCTTTTTTTATAGCTATGAATATATGGTGATAAAATCAAGCACTGGTCTCATAATTTCCTTCCTATTTATTTCAATTTGTGATATTCTGATGTATCTCAGGTTGGGAATGGATTTGGTCCGGGTTGGGTAACCTATGCTGTTATGCCCATGAAGCTTTTCGCATTATTCATATTAATTTTTGTTGCATTTAAGCAGAAATGGTTCGACTTAATTCCGCGATCAATATTATATATTTTTATTGCTTTAATATCCTGGAATATATTAACAATAATTCGTGGTTCAATTTATGCCAAGGATTATTATGATTGGAAATTCCTGATGGATACATCTTTCTTTTTTCTTTTAATACCATTGGCTCTGGTCATTGGCATGTATCCATTATATATAGAAAAAATACTTTCATTTACTTTAAGATACTTGTTCCTTTTCGGATTCATTTTAATCCCACTTGCTGCCTCTGACCAATTCACAACTATACTCAAGGCTTATGGTTCCTGTGGGTATTCTTATTCTTTTATTTCCTTTGTAAAACCTAAGTGGCGTATATTGATTCTTATAGTGGCAGTCATTTCAATTTTATCTTCAATTGCATTCAGAACAAACATTATTCGAATCACTGTGGCCATTCTGTTAATGGTTGTTTTTTACTTACAGAAATACATTAAGGAAATTTTTATAAAATTCCTTCACATATTATTTTTTTCGCACCTGCGATTTTTCTTTATTTGGCCGTAATTGGACAGTTCAATATTCTAAATTTTAAGGAAAAAACAAGCGAATTTGAAATGACTGACAATAGAGGAGGAACAAGAAATTTATTTGTGGACAACAGAACATTTCTTTATGTTGAAGTTATTTCCTCCCTAATTAAAGATAATAGTTTCGCTTTGGGAAAAGGAGCTACAGGAAAATATCAAACTGATTTTTATGACTTTGGTGATGATCGCGGAAGATACATGTCAGAAGTTGGATTCCTTAACACGCTACTCTTTTCAGGCATATTGGGAGTTATTATATATTTCATATTCCTTTTTACTGTTTCATTTTATGCTATCTACCAATCAAATAATTGGTTAAGCAAAATTTTCGGACTTTTCATTGCCTTTAGATGGAATCTTTTCTTTATTGAGGAGTTCACTTTGTTTGATCTCAACTTCTTTTTTTATTGGATCTTATTAGGAGTAGTCAGTAGTAAGGCTTTCCGGTCAATGAATGATAGTGAATTAGCAGCTTATCTGAAGTTAATTTAAGATCAGGAATAATATATCAATATTCTAAACACAAATATGAATAAAATTAGTCCTCTTGTTTCAATTGTCACCGTGGTATATAATGATATATTGAATATAGAACGTACAATAAAAAGTGTTATCAACCAGACCTATTTGAACATTGAATATATAATTATTGACGGCGGTTCCAATGATGGTACATTAGAAATCCTAAAAAATTACAGAGAAAACATTTCTTGTTTGATTAGTGAAAAGGATTTTGGAATTTATGATGCAATGAACAAATCCTTGTCATACTTGCATGGAACTTATGTCTATTTTCTTAATTCAGGTGACATAATTTTTTCGAATGAAACAATCGAATTAATAATTGGAAGTTCAAGGTCAGAAGATGTCATATATTGTGATACTATCTTAGCAATGAATGGCAGTAATTTTTATCTCAAAGGAAGAAAATTATCAGCATCCGATCCCATGCCTTTTTGCCATCAAAGTGTTTTAGTGAATTTGTTACTATTGCAAAGTCATAAATTTAATACAACGTATAAAGTTTGTGCTGATAAGGATTTCTTTAAATATTGCCTTGATAATAAAGCCAATTTTAAATATATTAATATTCCCTTTGGACAAATTGAAAGTAAGGGTTATAGCAATTTAAACAGAATTACCCATATTAAAGAAAATCAACTAATTGTAAAGGAGAGGTATTATAGATACATTTTCAAACTTGTCAAACAATATTTAGTACTTATTTCCTTAAGAATATTACCGCGTGAGATGGTTCAATATTTAAGAATGGTACAATACAAAAATTCAATAGTTATATTCCCGCATGACAAATAAATACCACCTTGTATTAATTGTTACTTGTATAAACGATTATTATATAGAACACATGTTAAACAGCGTTTTGGAAAACAACCATTCCATAACTGTATTAATTATTTTTATTAACCAAAGTGAGCATAACTTTGAATTTGAAAATTTAAACAATAGCAAAGTTGAAATCAGACAGCTAAAAAAGAATACGGTTTCCTCTTCGAAGGCTAGAAATGCAGGGATACAATATTTATTGGACAATAATATTCATTTTTCCCACATTATGTTTCCAGATGATGATTCTACTTTTCCTGATGTCTTTTTCAATCAATATACACAAACCATTGAAAATGATTCAAATTATTTAATTGACATCTATTGCCTTGACTCTAAATTCTTTATAAGAGGATAAATCACAGAGAAGGAGAAGCTTTGGCCAAAAACAATTACGAATCAGTGATGAGTGTAAACATGATAATTAGCTTCAAAACCTTTTTATTAGTAGGTCTTCTTGATGAAAGACTTGGTGCAGGAGCGAAATATGGAGGTGGTGAAGATGTTGATTATTTCATAAGAAGCTGTTACCATAGTAATGAAGGGTTCCTTTATAAAAAAAAATATATTGTTATCATCCCTCTCCCAATGACAGGTACTCGAAAATGTCATTAAATAAAATTATTTCCAGGTTTATAAATTATGGAAACGGGACTGTATTTATGCTTTGTAAACATAAGTTGCATCTAAGAGCTTTAATTGTTTGTATTCGAGCTGTCGGAGGTGCATTAAAATCTTTAATAAATCTAGATTTAAAAGTATTTATTGCATTTTCAATAGCTTTTTTGAGCAGGATGGTTATGCTTGGTAAATGCTTATTATTATCAAAGAAGTATTTCAGATAGGTTCAAGTTTAGTTTATATTTATTAATCTATTTAATTTTTTATGAATAAAGCGATTAACGTTTCGATAGTTATTTTTAATACTGATATTTTCCAAATTTCAAATCTTTTGGAATCACTAAAAGAAAATTCCAAATAAAACAAAATCTTTTTAATTGACAATTCACCACTAATAAACAAGAAATTTCAAGAACAATTTGAAAATTATATACATACAGGTAAAAACCTAGGTTATGGTAAAGCTCATAATATTGCTATCAGTCAAACAATTCAAGCCGA
The DNA here is from genome assembly GCA_963790105.1 of uncultured Bacteroidales bacterium. Classification (GTDB taxonomy): domain Bacteria; phylum Bacteroidota; class Bacteroidia; order Bacteroidales; family UBA10428; genus UBA5072. The sequence continues at coordinate 118,478 of CAWBNI010000033.1, forward strand.
TATTAAGTACCATCTCGTTCTAAACCCTGATATTATTTTCAAATCCAGGTTTTAATCAACTTATATCATATTTGGAAGCCAACCCAGATATTGGACTATTAATGCCAAATATAGAATATCCGAACAAGGAGACCCAATATTTATGCAAACTATTAGCCACTCCCTTTGATCTGATAGGGAGACGATTCATACCAATTAAGAAACGTTTCAACGAAAAGAAACAACAAATACGAATTGCGATTTTCGGGTTATGATAAAATAATGCAGGTTCCTTCGCTGTCAGGTTGCTTTATGATGTTGAGAACCGATATCTTGAAAAAAACAGGAGGATTTGATGAAAGATTTTTTATGTATTGTGAAGACTTAGACCTTTGTCGAAGAATTGGATCATTGTCAAAAACTGTATTTTATCCAGGAGTTACAGTCATACATAATTATGAAAAAGGTTCTTATAAAAATGTTAATCTTCTTAAATATCACATTATCTCTGCGGTCAAATACTTTCAAAAATGGGGATGGTTATTTGATCACCAAAGAAAGAAAATAAATAAGGATACTTTAAAAAAATTGGGATACATAAAATAGAGTTTACTTTTCACAATTTGAAAATATCATAGCTTTTTAATAACGGTTATCGATGAGAAGAATAATGAGATTTATCTATAATATATCCAAACTATTTGGTTTTGATCCACTTGTAACATTAAATGCTATTCGTGGTTTACCTTTCTATATTCGCGACTTTATAAAATTAAAGAATCAAAAAGGACAAGACTCTACTTTCTTTTTTGGGCGTAGATTTGCAATACTTGGAGAGCGTTTTTCCGAATCTGGAACGATGACCGGACATTACTTTCATCAGGATTTATTTGTGGCCAGAAAAATTTTCAATGACAATCCGAACAAACATGTAGATATCGGGTCCAGAACAGATGGTTTTGTTGCCCATTTGGCCGTCTTCCGGAAAATTGAAGTTTTTGATATCAGAGAACAAACTAGTAGGGTAAAGAATGTGTCTTTCAGAAAGGCTGACTTAATGCAACTTCCCGATGATATGACCAATTATTGCGATTCTATATCGGCTCTGCATTCAATTGAACATTTTGGATTGGGTAGGTATGGTGATCCGATTTATTACTATGGGTATTTAAAGGCATTGGAAAATATTACCAAAATACTTCAAAGCAGAGGTAAGTTCTATTTTTCCGTACCTATTGGTCCGCAAAGAATTGAATTCAATGCACACAGGGTATTTTCCGTAAAATATCTTCTTGAACTCTTAAATAAGGATTTCATTTTAAATTCATTTTCATTTATTGATGATGCGGGAGATTTTCACGAAGAAGTCTTGTTAATACCTGAAAACATTGAGTCAAGCTTTTCATGCACTTATGGTTGTGGGATTTTTGAATTGACAAAAAGGTAATTTCAAGATTTTATCAATTATGTAATTTAATATATCTAAAGCTCTGGAAACTTTGAATATCTGAAATCAAAATGCATTCTTTAAATGTAATCAACATGTAATTGTTATTTTGTTAACAACTATCGGTTTTCTCCAAATCAGATTTTAATCAAATACTTATATTTGCTGGCAATTGCAGGATTATTTGTTATCATTCTAAATTTATTTAATTCAACAAAAAAGGCACAACTATTGTATTAAGATTTCGTTAAAGACAAAAAAATCATTCATGCTTTCACTCTCACTGTTTCACATTGTCTCATCCTTCCTGGTTTCTGCAGCTATTACAAGTCTTTCAATTCCAAAAATCATCAAGGTTGTCGTAATTAAAAAACTATCGGATAAACCCGGATCCCGAAAGATCCATAAACACTGTATACCCACTCTTGGAGGTATCGGTATATTCAGCGGCTTTTTTATATCTCTGATGCTGTTTGACAATGGCAATATTAAGCAGGTGTCCATAATAGCTGCTTCAACTATGATCATATTTTTTATAGGGCAAAAGGATGATCTCATCAACATGAATGCCAAAAAGAAGTTCTTTTTTGAATTTTTGGTTGCTCTTGATTATAACCCTGGCAACAGAACTTAGGATCACCAGCTTTCAGGGCTTTCTTGGTGTTCATGAAATTCCATACTGGATGTCAATTATTGTTACACTATTACTGATAGTCTTCATAATGAATGCCTATAACCTGATTGATGGAATAGATGGCCTGGCTGCCTCAATCGGAATTATTTCGGCGACTGTTTATGGTTATATGTTCTGGATGAACGGAGAGCTCGGGTATTCAATTATGTCTGCCTGTATCGCCGGTGCTCTCTCTGCATTCATCCCGTATAACATGTACAAGGGCCGTTTTAAGATATTTATGGGTGATACCGGTAGCCTCACGATTGGATTATTGCTTGCCATCCTGACTCTGAAGTTTAATGCGCACAATGTAGAGGCTTCAACCTCCATAAAATTTGTATCCGCACCTGCGATATCCCTCGCAATACTTTTCCTGCCCCTGTTTGACACATTACGGGTAACCCTGATACGTTTGCAGCAAAGAAGTAATCCGTTCGTCGGCGACAATAATCATCTTCATCACAGGTTGCTGAGATTTGGACTAAGTCATTCCCAGGCAACCCTGGTTATGATCTTTTTTAGCGGAATTTTCATTCTTCTGGCCATCTCCCTCGATCATCTGGGAATCCTGGTCATAAGTGCCATTTTGTTTGCCCTGGCCTTTATGATTACATTTTTCTCTGCCCAACTCGAAAACCACCTTATTTTGCAGAGGGAAGTAAATGAGAGTCTAAAGAATTTGATGGAATTCACCCCAAACTGGGACTGGATTTTTGAATCAAAGAATGAACTGAAAGCCAGGGAAAAAGCAAAAAAAGAATCCGAAACACTGGTATAGTCGCTTTCTTAGCTACGCGAAAAAAATCCACTAATTCCGCGTGTTCTGCGAAGATCTGCAAGAAAAAAAGATCCTCGAAAAGTAATCTGCGGCATCTGCGCGATCTGCGAGAAAAATTCTCGGGAATTAAATCTTAATTTTGTACAGGATTGAAAGTTGATTTTCAATTATTACAAACCAGATTATTTCCTGTTATGATCAAACACATTGGAATTCTTACAGCCGGCGGGGATTCCCCGGGATTGAATGCAGCCATCCGGGGGCTTGGCAAATCGGCATTGAACAATTACCGCCTGGATGTCATCGGATTTAAGGATGGATTCAGGGGGATCATGGAGGACAGGTATATGAAACTCGATAAGTCGAACCTGTCAGGTATACTGACCATTGGGGGCACAATCCTGGGAACAAGCCGGGAAAAGCCGCACAAAATGCCGGTTGGAGATAAATTCGAAGACAGGACAGATCTTATTGTTGAAAATTACCACAAGCATAAGCTGGATGCATTGGTATGTATTGGCGGTGGCGGTACACAAAAAAATGCCTATATCCTGATGAAAAAAGGACTCAATATTATCACCCTGCCAAAGACAATTGACAATGACATTCCCATGACGGATACAAGCTTTGGATTCGACACCGCTATGGGAATTGGAGTGGATGCCATTGACAGGCTTCACAGCACGGCACATAGTCATCATCGCATTATTGTAGTTGAGCTGATGGGTCATAATTCAGGATGGCTGGCATTAGGCGCTGGACTTGCCGGAGGTGCCGATGTAATTCTGATTCCTGAAATCCCCTATGACATAAATAGTATTGCGGATTCTATATTTTCAAGATTCAAAAAAGGTTCCAATTTCAGTATCATAGCGGTGGCTGAAGGAGCTTTGTCAAAGAAGTCCTTCAAAAAAGCAAATGAGGTTCAGAATGAAATCGACAATACAAAAGAAGATGAAAAGCTGGAGGAACTGAGAAAGGCTTTGAAAAAATGTCAGGGTCAGCAGGTGGGTCATTCCCTGAACCTTGCAAAAAAACTGGAAGAACTTACCCATCTCGAATCACGGGTGACCATCCTTGGACATTTACAACGGGGCGGCACACCGTCGGCTGCCGACCGCTTGCTGGGAACAAGACTTGGTAGTGCCTGTATGGACCATATTGCCCTGGGAAATTTTGGGGTAATGATTGCCTCAAAAGGTGAAAAAGCCGAAGCCGTACCTCTTGATAAAATCGTTGGCAAGAGAAAGATTGTTCCGCTGGACCATGCCTGGATAAGAAGCGCCAGGGCGGTTGGAACCTGCCTGGGAGACTGAACAATTATATCTTCTGGCGTATCCTTTTGTAATATATCATACCGCTGGTTGCAATTAATAAAATAAACAGGATTACAGGAATAGTATAGTTCCGATGGAAAAGTGGATTTTCTTTTCCAATCAGAACGAACGCCGACCAATAAAATGGATGTGAGTGGCCAGTGACACCGGCATCCTTCAAAAATTGAATTTTAGCATTACGCAAGGCTACATCTACATTCCTGCCTTTTTTAAGACTGCGACAAAAACTCTTCATTATTTCAGCCGCTGAAAGATCACTGATCTTCCACAAACTCATGATCATTCCCGGACATCCGGCATACTGAAATGCTCTCCCAATACTGATAAGCCCCTCCCCTCTCAATAATTTGCCCTTTCCGGTTCCACAGGCACTTAATATGGCCAGGCTGGAATTAATGTCGAGATTATATATCTCATTTACGTATATCACATCATTGTATGTATCATTCTCATTCATAACGCTATCCGATTCATTTGAAAAGAAGATGCCGGATAGCCCGGGTATCGAATCGTTTATCACAGTATGTGCCGCAATGTGAATTATCCTGGATGAAAGCTTGTTTTCCCTGAAGGCTTTTGCATTGGCACTTTTGCCTATTAACGCCCTGCCGTTGAAAATTGAGGCCGCTTCTTCAATTTCCTGCCTGTTGAAGGCTAAAGGAGTAAGATAGGCTGAATTTCCCTTCCCAAGGACCCTGACCTTTTTCAGTCCTTCCTTTTGCAAATAGTCAGGTGCAAATCCTAAATAGGAATCTCCATGAAACTGATGATCAGAAACGTGCGAATGTTCTACAAATAATTCAGAGGAGAATTCATAATGAATGACAAAGCGCCTTAATAAATAATCAAGATCCCTGTAATTGACCTGGTGAATGTTTTCCGGCATTTTGTCAATGAGGACTTCAAAGGGCAGGAAACAAAGCCTTTCATCCGGGATAATTATGAGTTGGCTGGTATTCCTGAAAGATTTTAAAGCCGGTTCCAATAAAATTGAATACAGGGCGCCGGCATTACGGACAAATCTTTGAAAGTTTTCCGGACTATACCTGTTTTCGTCATCTGTGTTTGCCAGATCCTTTAATAATCCGGTGAGATTATTTATAAAGACACTATTCAAGGGAACTAAACTGAAAAATGATCTGCCCCGGTCAAACGCAATGACTCCTACAAAATTGTCACCGACCATGTATTCAATCAGAAGTTGATGTTTAAGTAACTTTTTAATTTCAGGCACGGAAGGAACCTTATAACTGAACTTAAGTCGATAATATTCAGGATAGTCAGTTTCCAGCCGGTGCAGAAAATCCCCATAACTATTCTGCGTCCGGGCGTATTCGTATTGGCAATTGTTAATTAATACGGGATCGGCATCTTTGAACTTCAGGTTGTACAACCTGTTCTGCAAGGTTACAAGCTTAATTTTGTATTTGTTTTCCTCTGTTATCAGTGTGTCAGGAATATTGCTGTACCTGATGGCCGAGTTTTCCCTTATTGCGTCGAGAAGCACCTGATTTTTACTTTTCTCCATAAAAAAGAATGCAAATTCCATTATGGAATCATTTGGAGAAATTTGATATGATAAATAAGAAGCCTTGATCGCATTCTGATACATTTTCCGGACATCAGTAACAAAAAATTCCTTAAAATCATCTGTACTTATTTTTTGCCGGAATTCATCAATTACAAGCGTTGCCAGGCGATATGTCCTCATGGATTGCAAAAGCAGTTCGGGTTTGTTTTTGCTGTGCTTTGCCAGTTCATAAAGAGCATTGGATTTGAAAATCAGTAACCTGATTATTGTCTTGTCCGCCTGAATTGACTTGAAATCCGGATTAACAGCATTATTTTCCAAATATGAAGCATCATTGTAAATGATCGCAAAGGCTTGCTGATAGTTCTTTAGAGCTTCCTGATATTTCTCCTGCCCCTGATATGAAATACCGATTTTGGATAGTATGCTGGCCTTTTTATATGGAGTATAATTGGCGCTTTTGTCCTGATACAATCTAATCTTTTCAAAATAGGACAATGCACCAGCAAAATCATTAAAGTTCAGCAGGCAATCTCCATAGTATTCATAAGTCTCGCTAATTTCAGGATCATCGGGATCCTGCAATGAAAGGGATTTCTGGAGGCAGAACAATGCTGAATCACGTTGATTCAGACTTTGATAAATAAGAGCCAGAATATTGTAATTCGGAACAAGATAACCTTTCCAGTCTGCAGAAACGGGCATGCTCCGGATTTTATTTAATGCTTTAATATAGTAGCTTTTAGCCAGTATAAAGTTTTTTATGCGGTAAAAATAACTACCCAGGTATTGATCGTAAACGTAAGAATAGTAGAAATTCTCTTCTTTTTCCGGGGGAATACATTCTCCGGCCAATAAATAGGACTCATACACCTTCTCATATAAGCCCATTTTCATATATAAATCTGCCAGGTAGGCAAATGCATTAAACTTGTCCCTTTTCTCAGCGGTTTTTATCTCATTCAATTTCTGTATAAGGGACTGAAGCACAACTAATGCTTTGTTAAATTCTCCTCCCTTGTTATAATAGGATCCGGTCATCAAATACATATTTGCTCTTATCGAATAATTCTCATCAAGCGAATCTAAAGCCGCGGAATTTTGCTGCAGAATCAGCACTCCTTTTTCCACGGCCTCCTTTTGTACCTGATACCTGTAATTTTCATCGGAAATTGAAGCAAGTTCCGTCAACGCTTTCAGACAGAGGTCCCAGTATCCTTCCTTTTCAGTTATTTGTATAATACCCGATAAAGTCAATCGGGCACTATCATAGTTATTCGAATAGATGCCTGAACCAACCGGAGAATTGAAATAATTTTCAAGGTGTTTTCGTTCCTGGTTGCTGTTTGAAGCACTTATCGCATTAACAAATGGTATTCCATACAATACAATCAGGAATATTGTTCGGAATCGACTCTTATTACATCCCGGAAAAAGACCAGACATGATTATAACTTATAAAAGTCATGATCGTCCAGACCATTATTTCATCGAATCTTTATAAATAATGTTTCGTTGCCTTCAGGAAAAGATTCGGTATTTGGTATTGTCACTTTAATCAGATCTACATTTCTTACTTTGTCAACCGGAAATACTGCTTTCATGTGATATAATGCTGCCTTTGCAGACATATCTTTCTTCCCCGATGGTACAACCTCGACGGAACTTAGAATCTCATCATTGGGTCCCATCATAAATGCTTTATTGGCGGACATTGTACGCGATAAAAAATCCACTTCAATTTCTTTAAGATTATTAAAGTCTTTAAGAAAAACATAATGAGTATCAGGCTTAGGTGGCTTAACTGAAGCGTCGATGACCAAACTGGTCTTATTGCAGGAACCCATTAACATAATCCCTGCAAATAATAAGGCAACAGGTGTTAGCATCCGTACTAAACTCAGGGTCTGGTTTTCTGATGACTTTTTCATGGTGGGGGATTTTAAGGTTTAGTTCTTTTGAGGTTATATAATACCGGATATGATTTTGTGGTATCCATCGAGAGTATTTTATCTTCAAAAGCAGTATTGATTTTCTGAGGTGTTCCCCCGCATGAATTCTTGTCCGGCAACAACACAAAAAACGTGAAAAATCCACGAGGATTTTCATGATACCGCTTTTCAGCCACTTGCATTGTCTTGCCAGGATTGTAAATCCCTGACAAGGGACCTAAAAGAAATAGAACCAAAAGAATTATGTATAAAATTAGTTCGGATTCTTTACTTTTTTCTCTTTCCAGTAAAAAAAATATCTTTTTCATATCCTTTACTTTTACCCATTAGTCGCAGAATTAAAAAAAATGTCAACAAAAAAATGCAATTTTGTTATAGCTACTAAATAATTGTGATAATCCTATGAATGACAATGAGATCATACAAGAAATAATCCAGGGAGGATCACATATGGAAAAGTGCCTTGAAGCTTTTTACAAGGAAAATATCAGGTTCATCGGTGTAATGGAAAAAAAGTATAGCTTAAACCGTGAGGCTGTGATAGATGCTTATACAGATGCTCTGATCGATTTTAAGGAACAGGTAAAAAATCGAAAATTCCAGCATAAATCCAAATGCTCAACTTATTTATACAGCATTTTTAATAACAAATGCATTGACATTTTGCGAAAGAAAACGACTCATACAATAATTAATGATTTTCCTGAAAACATAAAGGACCATTCACCTGATATAGTTCAAATGCTTACCATGACTGTGGAGAAAAAATACCTCGATAACCTGATGGCCATGCTGGGCTCAAGGTGCAGGGAAATTTTAATGGATTGGAATGATGGATACAGTATGGATGAAATAGCGGAAAGAAATGCATTGCTCAACGCCAATGTTGCCCGAAGCAAACGATATACCTGCCTTCAACAGTTATTGGCCCTGGCGGGAAAAACCAAACCTGCAGATTTCGAATAAACAATATTAAGATCTTATATAAAATGAAAGTCGATCTCGAAACACTGGAAAATTACTACGAAGACAGGATGAGCGCTTCAGAAAAGGAAGCATTTGAAAAGCTTGTCGTTTCAGACGCCCAGGTGGCATCAGATCTTCAAAACTATATTTTATCAAAATCAGCCATTGCTTCTGCTTCCAATGAACGTCTGAAAAATCACCTGATTGAAAGCGGAAAAGGATTGTCACTGAAGGATCATAACAGGACCCCATATACAAGATACCTGGCCATTGCTGCATCAATTGTCCTGCTCATTGGTCTCGGATGGGCAATGTACTTTTTTCTTCATCCTCAAAAATCTATGGAAGAGATTTATATGTCATATTACCAAAGACCTGATATCAACGAATTTACGGTAAGAGGTGAGGATAATGATTCCAGCCAGTTATTCTGGGACCAGGGATTGAATTATTATGCAAATCACAAAGTTGACAAAGCAGCAGCAGAATTCAACAAAATGATTAAAATGAATAAAGCATCTTCAGCTTCAAAAGCCTACTTCATGCTGGCGCTTTGTTATATGGAAATGAATGATACGCAGAGGGCCATTCAAACATTTGGACGGGTAAGCGACCAGAGCAGTTTCGTTTATATGAAACAATATTACAGCGCACTCTGCCTGATAAAGATGGATAAAAAGAAAGAAGCCTCCGAACTTCTGATAAAAATAGCCAAGGATCAAAATCATCCATACCGTAAGAATGCAATCCGCATTTACCTGGAATTATAGCAATTCCAGCCCTGTGCTAAAACTTATAAGATATTCCGATGGCAAGTACTTCTTTAAACTGAAGCCGGGGACCTTTTTCACCGCTTTCAATTATCCCGTCATTGTTCTTGTCCTCGACAATCTTTATATCATCGTCATAAATCATATCGGTAGAAATGGTTGCTGAAAAGTACTTATTCACCTTCATTGATAGAAGCACTTCCCAGTTTACATCAATATTTCCGGGATTATGCAGGTAATTTGAGAACAGATCGAGGTTGGTTTGAATTGATATATTTTCCATCAGGTTCTTCTTTGCGAAAATGCGCGCATATCCCCCGAACTCACTGTATACCTTATCACCCCGTTTAACTCCAAAGGCGCCTGAATCCGCTAAAGCCTGGTCCATCACAAAGGTAAATTTACCGGTAAAGGGTGCTATAAAAACATCAAAATTGTCATTAGGCCTGTATTCAGCTCCCAATGCACCCAGCAAATAACCGGGAGCCATGAATTTGGAAATCATTACACTGTCATTGGGGTAATTATAACCCTTAGTAAATTGTGTTTTGAAATCAAGCAATGCGGCAATATATAAATTTTTGGCCGCCTTGTGACCGTATTTTGACGTAAACGCAATTTTATCATCTGTCTTCCACCAGTTGGCTTTCCCTTGTTTCATTGATCCATAGGCCAGGTCAAGATAATTTTCCCATAATTCATTGCCCTTTTTATACTGATCATGGAGATTCAACAAACCATTCATCGCGATGGAACTCTGTCCTCCCGCTGCCCAATTGGTCAGGGACGTCTGCGACATGTTTAAATTAATCATTCCTCCCGATTTCCATCCTTCAACTGAATCAACTTTCTGGGTCTTAAGCTGCTTTTCAGCATCCGTTACCTGTGCGTTACCCGATACTACAATCAAAAGCAATCCAAAGAATAACAAAGTATTTTTCATAGCCTGGTTTTAGTTGTTTTGTTCGTTATTTGCTCTTATAGCAGGTTTAAAATTGGTCAAACAAATTTACATAAATCAAAAGACAGTAAATAACTGTTATAACAATTAATGTTAATCCGTCAATACACAGTACTTTTATTGGCAAAAATGAGCCACAACGAAGCATCGTTTTAAAAAATGAAAAAATACGCTGTATTATTATGTTTGTTTCTGAACATGCAAATGCATGCTCAGACAGTACGGGTCGCAGCGGCCAGCAGTCTTCGATATATACTTGAAGACATAAAAATACTATATCACAAAGTGAATCCCAATTCAGTAATTGAGGTCTCTCTGGGTGCTTCCGGAGCGTTGACACAACAGATCATCCATGGGGCACCTTTCGATTTTTTTATGGCCGCAGATGTTACCTTTCCTCAAAAACTGCAACAGGAGGCATGTACGGTGGGAGACATCAAAACATATGGTTTTGGCAAGATTGTTTTATGGAGCAATACCCTGGATGTTTCAAAAGGATTAAGCATATTGTCAGAAAAGAGAGTTACAAGGATTGCTCTGGCAAAGCCCGAAATTGCTCCCTACGGTGCAGCTGCAGTACAATGTCTCAAATTCTACAATCTCTACGATGTATTAAAGCCGAAGTTCATTTATGCAGATAACGTTTCGCAGGCTGCACAATTTGCTGAAACAGGAAATGCTGAAGCCTCGTTTATTGCCTATGCTTTGGTAATAGGCCCTGAATTATGCAATAAAGGAACATATTTTGTTCCTGATCCAAAAAGTTATAAACCTGTTGAACAGGCATGTGTTCTTATAAAGAACAGCAAAGGCAATCCGGAAGCTCTAAAATTGATGAATTTTATTTTGAGTGATGCCTGCAGGCCCCTGTTTGAAAAGTATGGATTCTATGTTCCACATTGACATAACAAAATGAATCGAATAGAGGTAATCATAAAGAAGGTGATGAATTCAGGCGGCATCATCATGGTGGATATGGATGCGACCGGCCTGCCGATGACTGCACTTCTCATTGATGCGCCACATAATCCGGGCTGGCTTATACAAGGTAATCTTATCTATGCCGTGTTTAAAGAAACGGAAGTATCCATTGCAAAAGATTTTTCAGGAAAAATAAGTCTTCGAAATAAAATACCCTGCAGGGTAATCCAGGTTGAACGTGGGGATCTGATGAGCATAGTTCATATGTCTTTCATGGATTTCAAAATACAGTCAGCCATCACTACCCGGTCGGTCGACATGCTTGAGCTGAAAAAAGGCGATGAGGTTACAGCTATGATAAAAGCCAATGAGATTACCTTAATGCAAAAAAATTAAGCGGATGGATCACGAATTCCTTATAACGCTCTGGATTACTTTTAAACTTGCCTCGCTAACCACGATCATTTTATTAATAATTGGTTTGCCTTTCAGTTACCTGCTTGCTTTCTCGGAATTCAGGCTAAAACCTGTCGTGGAAGCCCTTGTAAGCATGCCACTTGTACTGCCGCCATCTGTATTGGGTTATTATTTTCTGGTAGCATACAGTCCGAGATTTTGGTTTGGAGATATACTGGACAGGATATTCAATGTCAGACTTGCTTTTTCATTTGAAGGCATTTTAATTGCCTCGGTGATATTCAGTCTCCCTTTTATGATACAGCCACTGCAAAACGGTTTAAGGTCTCTCCCCCGGCAAATAAGGGAGGCCTCCTATTCTCTGGGAAAATCAAAAACGGTCACATTTTTCAAGGTTCTTTTACCCAATATCAGGTCTTCTATAATCACTGCCCTTGCACTTACTTTTGCCCATAGTATCGGTGAGTTTGGTATAGTACTGATGGTGGGAGGAAACATGCCGGGAAAAACCCGGGTTGCTTCCGTGGCAATTTACGACGAAGTACAATCATTGAATTTTCATGCCGCCAACAAATATGCCCTGGTGCTTTTTGTGGTATCCTTTGTTCTGCTGGTATTTATTTATAGTATTAACAGAAAACATGATACATGGAAAATGATCGGATCGTAATCGATGTTGAAAAGGATCTGGTATCTGCAAGAGGCCCTGTCAGGTTGCATATAAAGGTCAATTTAAAACAGGGAGAACTATTTGTTGTATTTGGAGATTCGGGCGCAGGTAAGACAACATTTCTGAGGATTCTTGCGGGCTTAACAATGCCTGACAAAGGATTTATTAAAATGGGAAGCAAGGTATGGCTGGATACAGAATCAGGAATAAATGTACCGGTACAACATCGGAATATCGGATTTATGTTCCAGGAATACGCCTTGTTTCCTAACATGACTGTTTTTGAAAATATCCTTTATGCCCAAAAGAAAAGGGAAAAGCATCTGGCATAGCGAACTAATTGAAAAATTTGGATTGTCGGAATTTTCCGACCGGAAACCCGAAAAACTATCAGGCGGCCAGATGCAAAGAGTAGCCCTGGCAAGGGCCCTTGCACGAAAACCCGATTTTCTGATGCTTGATGAACCTTTGTCCGCTTTGGACTCCAAAACAAGAACCCTGTTGCAGGACGAGGTATTAAAAGCGCACGAAATTCAAAAAACCACCACTTTTTTAGTCAGCCATGATCTGGCGGAGGTATTCAGGCTGGCACAAAAGGTACTTAAGCTTGAAAACGGCGAGATATCCTCGGTAGGTCGTCCGGATGAACTTTTTATTGACAATCATATCAGTGGAAAGGTACAGATTACGGGAAAAGTAGTAAAGATTGAAAAATTTGATACTTTTTACCTGCTTACAATTGTAACCGGAATGAATCAGATCATCAAGGTTACTGCATTTCAAAACGATGTGGAAAATTTATATGAAGGGGACCAGATCATCGTATTCTCAAAAGCATTCAACCCCATTATTATGAAGCTTTAGGAAATCATGATGGGGAGGGGAGAGAGGGAAAGAGGGGGTGAGGGGGTGAGGGGGTGAGATTAAAAAAAAATCCCCCGGAGTTTCTAATTTCCGGAGGACTTTTGCTAATGAAATCAGACTCAAATTACTTCTTCTCGTCTGCATTAGTTTTTAATCCCCACACTTCAATCTCAGCCTTTTCATCTTTTATGTTTGGAAGCGTGTTGTAATCGAAAGTGATTTTCTTTAAACTACGCTCACTGCCATTTAAATCATAGGCTTTGCTTTCCATTTCGGGACCAATTGGTGAATTAACCTCTATGTTCTGATTATCACCGGTTTCATAGTACACCTCTACATTTTTCAGATTAACAGGTGCATCATTTATTTTAAACTTGATGGACGAAAATTTATCAGCACCCAGGACTGTGATTTCATCTTTATCATTTTTAAAATCTATTGTCCTCGATCCGATCTTGTGCCAGCCGGTTTTATCGCTGACCACAACGGATTGTGCATTTGCTGAACCATATACAATTGCCATAGCCAGTCAAAACAAACATTGTTATTTTTTTCATTGTTTTTAAATTTAATTACTATTAACGATTATTAATACAAACAGATTATAGATCAGCAAAAAGCCGACTTATTTCATCTTTCGATTTGCCAAGTTTTTTTTGAAGCCTTCCTAACATTTCATCTTCCTTGCCTTCAGAGTAGATAAGATCGTCATCGGTAAGGTTTCCGTATTTCTGTTTGAGCTTACCTTTTAGCTCATTCCAGTTTCCTTTAATAACAGTTGAGTTCATGGTCATAAAATTTAGTTCTTACTAATTCAGATCAAAATTAAGCTCATGAACAATGAAATGTGTTACATAAAACTATGAAAAGTGTTACATAATTCCGGTCAACCCTTAATCTCAAAATAAATCAGCGCCACAGCTGCCCCTGTCATAAGAATTAATGTTATGAAGCCAAGAATATTGGAGAATAATGAGTTTGTGTGATCCTTCATGATTTTCTTGTTGTTGCTTATCAAAAGAACTACAGCGACGAGGAAGGGAGCTGTGAGTCCATATAAAACCGCAGTATAATAAAGTGCTTTTATAGGACTAACTTCAAAAAAATCAAGTGATAATCCAATCAGAAGGGAAATGATAATTGTAATATAAAAAGCTTTTGCTTTCGGGAATTTTTTATCAAGGCCTGTTTTCCATCCAAATGTTTCTGCGAGCATATAGGATTGCGAACCAGCGAGTACCGGGATGGCTAAAACCCCCGTACTTATTATGCCAAGTGCAAAAATCAGGTAAGTGAGCTTTCCTGCCAATGGTTCCAGGGCTTTTGCTGCCTGATCAACTGTGACAATATTACGGATGCCACTTGTATATAATACAGTAGCCGTTGTAAGTATGATGAAAAACATCACAACATTTGACAACAGCATTCCGATATTTACGTCTTTTCTCATATCTGTAAGCACTCTTTTGTTGATCATGACCCTGCTTTTATTCTTGTTTTCTTCCACTTCCATGGTGGTTTGCCAGAAAAAAAGATATGGTGAAATTGTGGTTCCCAAAATTGCCACGATGATTGACAGATATTCCTTATCCCATTTAATTGAAGGAATAAATGTGCTCTTAGCGATAAGTCCCCAATCCTGTTTTGTCAGGAAAGGGACAATAATATACAACAAAAGTGAAAGACAAAGCCATTTCAGGATCATGGCAATTTTTTTATAGGGGTACTTGATTATGATGTACATAAGTATGGCTGTGAAGCAGATGCAAAAAACAGAAACCGGTATAAATGGAATAATCATATGGGAAACTGCGCCGATCCCCTGGAGATCTGCTCCAATATTTAATGTGATGGCCGGGAAACTTAATATAAGCATGGCATAAAGAAGCACTCTTGGATAATTATTCTTTATTGTCACAGTCAGGCCTTGTGAGGTAACAATGCCGATCCTGGCGCACATTCCCTGAATTGCTGCCATAAGCGGAAAAGTAATAAAGGCTGTCCATAAAACGGATAATCCAAATTGTGCTCCTGCCTGTGAGTAAGTTGCAATACCGGACGGATCATCATCGCTGGCACCGGTAACGAGTCCCGGACCTAATATGCGTAATACCTTTTTAACTTTAACAAAGATCTTTTTATAGAGAGTAGTCGTCTTATTAATTTCAGATCCGGTTTTTACGGGGATCGGATCAATTGATTTAGTAATCTCCATTATTACAAGTTTTAGTAAGCGTCGATTTTCAAAATTAGGTGCAATTCCGGCAAAATTGTTACATACCTTCCCGAATGTGTTACAAAATACCGATTTTTCACTGTTAATATGTATCTGTAGGTGAAGAATATGTAACAAAATGGGGGAATTATATAACAGAAATGAGTGACTTCACTGCGACCTTTGGCTATTGAAAGCTATTCTCTGCTATTAATTTTTAAAAATTTAAGCCATGGTAAAGTATTCAAAAGGATCACAGGATAAAATGGAGAAAGTGATGCATGAGTATAAGGAAGGAACCCTAAAATCGGGAAAAGATGGTAATGGCGGAATTTATTGATGAACATCCTTAAATGAATCTTCATATGACTTTATTTTATTATACAATGTTTTGCGATCTATCTTAAGGATTTCAGCCGCCTTGCTTTTATTAAAATTTACACGTCTTAAAACACTCATAATAGTGTCATATTCAGCTCGTGAAGCGGCATCCTTTAGATCAAAATCAGTGCGGTTTGACTGATGCGTTGTAACAGTGACTTCATTTCTGTCGCCAGGAGATTCAAATGGATGAACAATTTCATATGGAAGGCTTGCCATGCTTATTTTTCCCGATTTTGTAAGCAAGACGGCACGTCGTACAACATTTCTTAATTCACGTAAATTACCCGGCCATGAATACTTCAGGAATATATTCAATACTTCACTCTCAAAGCCAGTAAGATTCTTATGGAGTTCTTCATTACTCTTTTCCAGGAAATATTCGGCAAACAATGGAATATCCTCTCCCCTGTCCCGTAAAGCGGGCACATGCACCGTGAATTCATTAAAGCGATGATAAAGGTCTTCACGGAATCTTCCATTGTGAACTGCTTCCAGCAGGTTTTCATTTGAGGCAACAATAATGCGAATATCCAGATCAAATTCCTTAAGACCTCCCATTTTTTTAAACTTTCTTTCCTGGATAACGCGCAACAAAATAGCTTGCGTTTCATAGGATAAATTGGAAACTTCATCAAGAAATATAGTTCCGTGATTGGCAGATTCAAAATGTCCTTCCTTGTCGAAAATCGCTCCCGTGAAAGCACCTCTTACATGTCCAAACAATGTACTTCCGGCCAGTTCATTGGATATGGCGCCACAGTCTATTGCAACAAAAGGCTGGTCAGATCTGCTGCTTTTTGCGTGTATACTTTCTGCAATTACTTCCTTCCCGGTACCGGTTTCACCGTACAAAATAACGCTGTAATTGGTCGGTGCCACCATTTCTATTTGGTTATATAACTGTTGGGCAACCTTAGATCGGCCTGTGAGGTAGGTTTCTTTGGACCCAGGACTCACCGGTTTCTGTAATTTGACAGTACCTTCATCTTCGGAGGTGTTTTCTCTATCAGCCACGATTCTTGAAAGCAAACTCAATACTTCATCGGGAATAAGCGGCTTTGATATGTAATCATAGGCACCGGACTTTACAACTTCTACAGCCGTCTTTATATGGGCATAGCCCGTTATAATAATAACAATTGTCTCGGGCTTGCTTCTTTTTATCTCGATCAACACATCATGCCCCGATTTTTCGCCTAACCGGTAATCAGTAATTACTATATCAAAACTCCCTTCTTTGAATTTCGTTAAACCTCCTGAAGCAGTATATGCTACATCCGTCTCGAAACCATGGTGGTTCAGGAAGCGACTTAAAACAGTGCAAATATCAATATCATCATCTATTATTAAAATTTTCTTATTCATGGCCTTAAAATTATTATTGGTCATTTATCCGCCTCATCATCCATGTAGTTTGTTGATATAGAATGAATAACGTTATTTATATCATTTGAACTGAATGGCTTTTCTATAAAAAATTCGGCTCCTCTGAGCAGCGCAGTTCTTCTGTTAAAATCAGAAATATGTGCAGTAATCATAACAATCAGCGCGCTGGGAAATTTTTCTTTTAAATAAGAAAGAAAATTCAAACCATATCCGTCCGGAAGATTATTATCGAGAAATATCAAACCCGGATTGACAGACTTAAAAATATTCTCCGCATCATGCAACGTATTAACAGATAGCGGTTTGATTTTATTTTCGACCAAAATTCGGCTTAACAAAATACATGTATCGATATCGTCGTCAATAATTAATGCATGAAAAGTTTTCTCATCATTTTTTTTCATTTCCCTAATAGGCAATAATAGATATTCGGCCTGAAATCAGGTAAAACCATTTTGATCATGTAAGTGATATTCCAGATTATATTTTATTTCAATTAAGAAGGTGGTTCCATAGCCCGGAGTGCTGATAACATTTATTTTACCGTTATGATTGAGAATTATGTTTTGGGTATGTGTCAATCCCAATCCATTGCCCTCATTTTTCGAAGTAAAATAAGGTTCGAAAATGCGTTGAAGAGAATCCTTATCCATGCCGCATCCGTTGTCTTTGATTGTGATCAGGCAATTTTTATCCTGATTAATGACCTTTATATCCAGGATCCCTTTATCCTGTTCCATGGCCTCTATGGCATTAATAATGATATTAAGGAAGGCTATTTTCATCTTTTCCGGATCAATCTCAACCTCCCTGGGTACAGCATATACCTTACTGATTTGAATTCCTTTAAGGTTGATTCTGTCCGAAGCCAGTTGTAATGCCTGGTCGAGAACATCATGAACAAATACCTTTTGCGGATTGAGTTCTGAGAATTTAGTGGAATTGAGTAAATCAGTTATCAGGTCGTTAATTCGTTTTGAATTTCGCTTTATCATTTCGAGCAGAACTTTCGAATCCTCGTCCTCAGCTACATTTATTTGTTCGCAGGCCAGATTGATATTGGTAAGCGGATTGCGGATTTCGTGGGCAATAGTCCTGGAAATGCGGCCACTGACTGCAAACTTTTCGATACTGCGTAATTCATCCAATTCACGGTTAGTCGCCTTAAGTTGTTCTATTCCTCCCTCCAACTGCATGCGGTAAATACGTTTTGCATGATTTTCCTTATTATATGTATTAAAGGCATAAAAACCCAAAAACAGAGAAAGCAGAAATCCCACTACATTTGTAGTAATAAAGAAACCCGATATATTATTCAGACTGTTCTTTCCTCTGCTAAAAACCAGTTTCTCCGAGGCCTCAATTCTGCTTATCAGTGATCTTATTTTGTGACTGTTCACATCCGGATTTGTCAGAAATGTAACTGGCCTGGGAACAGCGGTATCCCTGGGAGTTGGAAGGTTAACAACGGTATGCAGGAAATCAAATCTTTGCTGGATTAACCTTCTTAACGTGTCGATTCTGTTCTCATTATTATTTGGTTTGAGCATATTCAATACCAGCAATACGGAATCCGCATTGTGCTCAATTGCAGAAATTGAATCCAGGTAGGGCTGTTTACTATCGACTGAATAATTTTTGAAAGTAATATCTGTATGGTTTAAATAAGAGGTCAGTAATTTGAGATTCCAAATCACATTATAACCGCGGTCCATATCAATAAAGCGTTTTGCCATTTGAAGCATGCTCAGAAATACAAAGGAATAAATGAGAATTAATAAAGCAAATGCACCAAAATAGCCGTTTCGGACTCTTTGTTCCGACCGCAGGAATTTCATCTCTCAGGTTTTTGGCTGTTTGTAAATTATAACATATAATTTTATGTTTGGTTTAAACGAGCCAAAAATATCCGATATCAGAAATCCAATACTGATAATGCTTTCCGAAACGGCTTATACTTCTTTAAGCATACTTCACAACCATTTTTGTCTTTTCTCTTGGTTGCAGGAACCTTTTATTTTTATGATTTTTATATTCTGTTGGTGTAAATCCTGTTAACTTTTTAAATTGATTTGAAAGATGAGCTACACTGCTGTATTTTAACAGATACGTTATTTCAGTAACCGGCAACTGTTCATGTACCAGCAAATATTTCACACGCTCCACTTTCTGCGTCATAAAATAAAACTTAATTGACTGGCCGGTTCGTGAAGAAAACAGGTTATACAAATAAGTATAATCGTAATTCAGCTTTTCGCTTAAATAGGAGGATAAGACAAATTTATCCTCTTCTCCTGGATTTTTGACCCACTCCTTAATTAGATTTTTAATCTTGGTGATCATGACATTTTTATGATCCGGAACAACTTTCAGGCCATAGTTTTCAATGATTTTGTTCAACCTGAATTGCTTCGTCATATTATTATCTTCAGCAATTTCTATCAAGCCTAACCCAATCTCTTTATACTCCAGATCCAGATATTTTAATTCTGATTGAAGCATGTTTATGCAATGTGTGCATACCATATTTTTACTATATAATCCCATAACGTTTTCATTTAAAAGTAGTTATTAAACGGTACCTCCTCCACGGATCAGTCGAAGAAGGATTGTAATTACAGCCAGAACGAGCAAAATATGAATCAAAGCTCCTAACGAATAAACGAAGAAGCCAATAGCCCAGGCTATTACAAAGATTACTGCCAGAATATAAAGTAAATTTTCCATGGTTTATAAATATTACTTGAATATTATTTCACTGAGATATCTCTTTTCAAAATATCGTCCAGTAATATAACAGGCTCATATTGTGACCAATAAACCATACAGGATATTTATAACAGGTAAAAAAATTCCACAATCAGCGTAATTTTTTACCCATACGCGGGAAAGTTATGATTTGCAGAAATTCCCAATTGAATGAAAAGGGTTATTGTCTTTTACAAAGAAAACCAGTACGAAAATTTGAGCAGAAAAACATTGTTTGGATGAGTTGAAAACAATTGATGCATATCTTCCCCATATGCAAAAGAGCCACTGGAATCCTGGTAATTTCTGCTTTGC
>CAWBNI010000034.1:0-12557 GCA_963790105.1 uncultured Bacteroidales bacterium
TAGGGAGAGTGGGAGAGTGGGAGAGTGGGAGAGAGGGAGAGTGGGAGAGGTGAGAGGTTTTGCAGTTTTGCGGTTATGCAGTTATGCAGTTTTGCGCGTCTGCAAGACTGCAGGACTGCACGTTCTACAATAATAAATGCCATACGGGCATAAAGAATTCTGATCACAGCACCAATCACGGACACCGATCACAGCAAGGATCACGTCACCGAATACCGATTACCGATTACTGAATACCGATTACTGAATACCGATTACCGATTACCGATTACCGAATACCGGTTACTGTCCATTCCAAATAAAGGTTGCTACATTGGAGGGAGGGCCGAGTGCTTCTTTATAGTAATCCCACTCGGCATATCCGCGACCAAAAGCCATCGGGTAAAATCTGAAAAAAAGTCTCCCTTTTGCAATGACCCGGGGATCAGGGAAAAAATCAACCACCAGTCCCTTCACTGCCGTTTTTTTATAACCGTCATAGTAGGATCCTGAAATTGTTTCAAGAAATCCTTTAACCTGAAAATCATAATTATCTTTTGATACATCGTCAGATTCACTCACATATACGATCATATCATAATAAGGAACGTATTCGTAGTTATAGTAAGGAAGAATAGTATCTCCGTTTATTTTTAATAAAACATCCAGTCTGGATGGATCCCCTTCAATTTTTATAATACTGTCGATGGTTAATATAAAAGTGGGGATCTCATACATTGTGAAATTGGCCAGCGTAGGACTATAGCCCCCCAGATGCTCAACTTTGAAGGAACTCCTGGTTTTTACAAAATTGCTCCTTTGAAGATCAATGGCATATATTCCAAGAGGCATATCCTTAAATATATATTGTCCGGAATAATTTGTACTTGTTTCATTTACCAGCCTGGAATCCTGATATATAAAAACCTGGGTACCAGACTGATCAGGATCCCGGGTGTTATCCTCATTAACAGCTGAAATAACGCCGGATATATCCCCTGACAATAGTTCTTTATCTTTTCTGCATTCACAAAAAAGAAAGCATATGCAAAACAGGAGTGAAAATGATCGCATAATTCTTTCAGGGCATAATAAAACTTAATACTACAGAATGCTTTTCCGGGATCAGTGTTGAGAACTGGCAGGTTCCCAGGTATAAATTAAATCCCGAATTATTGGCCTCGCTTCCGTTGCAGGCATACCCGATGAGAAATACCTCTGTACCGCTTTTGAATGGGACGTATGGCCATAAATGATATTCCATCTCACCGGCATCGGACATCTCACCCCATGTCTCCTCGCAGACATGCCGGTAATCTTTGTAATTTACAGTGCTCCGGGTATCGAAGAAGAAGACAATATTTGCACCCCCGCTTTTTTGATCTGTTTCAAGAATAAAACTGACGGGATCAAAACTTTTAAAATTTGGCATTTCAAAATCTTCAACAGTTTCAAAAAGGCTGGCGTATGTTGTAACTGTATCATTTCCAAATAACTCAATTCCATATTGCTTAACCTTTCCATACCCTTCAGCGATAAATTCCACGGTATAGCTTCCATTGCCCAGTCCCTTAATTTCATACTGGTTATCCGTATCTGCAATAACCGATTTCTTTCCGTACGGACCGGTTGCTATAACTTTGATTTCCGGGCGGGCATTATAATCGTTATAAATATTGATTCTTCCCATGATGGTATTATTCGTAAAAACCGGTTCAGGTTCCTTTTCACAGGAAATAAACAGGCCAACTGCGATCACAATAAGCAGAATGATCTTTCTAGTCGGGCATAATAAATGAAAACTCCGAAGATTCATTGCTTAGATTAGGATAAATTGTTTCATTCAGGTTGATATCATAATAGGAATTGATACACCAACGGGTATATTCTGTTTCTATAGCATTAAAACTTACGCGTGCCCTGATAAAAACTTCCTGTCCCTTTTGAAAAGGGAGGGTGGGTGCAAATAAATCGGTAAAATACAGATTTTCATATTTATAATACAATCTTCTGGTTGTAACATAAGGAGCATTTGAAATTGTAAATCCTGAAGTTGAAGACATATAAAGCTTTGCCACAACATCATTATACCGGTTGTCGGTGTAGTTAAGACTGAAAAACAGGGAATCTGCTTTAATTGTCAACGAAAGAACCGGATCCTTATCACTGAGTTCATACATGCAAAACGGACCATGGTTCAGTATGGTAGGCATCCCACCTAAATGCCTGACCCCAAATTGCTTAAAGGTCCCAAATCCCTCCTTTTCCATATGAAGCTCATATGTACCGGCACGCAGATTCTTAAATTCAAACCGGCCGTGCCTGTCTGTCTGCGTATAATGTTCCTGTCCATAAGAAATTGCTGTTACAGATACACCGCTGTGATCCTCCCTTAAAACGGCATTCTCATCATAGGTAAGGATAAAGCCTACAAGGCTGCCATTTAGATCAGGAAGGAACATATCCTCCTTATTACAGCCACATAAGGTATAAAATACCAGGATTATTAAAAATAATCGCCTGATTTTCATCCTTCTAATATATATAAAATCTTTCGATCTGCAATTTTGGCTTTTCAATTCATATACTAAAATTGACGTCTGAGAAGTGCAAGTGACAAGTGACGATTTTACCGAATACTGAATACCGATTACCGACCACCGATCACCGATCACCGTTCATATCAAACACCCTTACCCAATCCACATAATACTTCTGCGGGAAGATGGTGGTGTCAATTTCTCCGCCCCAGTCACCACCCACTGCGGTGTTAATAAGCAGGTAATACGGGTGCTGAAAAAGATCTTTCTTTACAGTGCTATCCGTTCTGAAATCAAAGAAATACCTGTTATCCACAAAAAATGACAACTTGTCTGCAGTCCGCTCCACTCCATAGACATGGAAATTGTCTGATGCATCATTGCATCGTGTGCTGTCGCCCTTTGAACGATGTAATGCAGAATCGGATCGTGATGCATCCTGCCAGTGAAATGTTCCATAGATCACGCCGGGCGTTCTGCCCAGGTATTCCATGATGTCGATTTCCCCGCAGGCAGGCCAGTCCACCTTATTAATATCTGTTCCCATCATCCACAGGGCAGGCCAGATCCCTTTTCCCTTGGGAAGCTTTGCGCGGATCTCAATTCTTGAGTTTACCGGAAATGAATCTTTCCCCAGCGTATTAATGCTGGCGGAAGTATAGGCAAACCCTTGCCAGTTCTCCTTTCTTGATTCGATCACGAGCATGCCCTCTTCAACTCTTGCATTTTCAGATCGCATATAGGTATAATATTGTTTTTCATTATTTCTCTGATAACCGGTCTCATAAATCCAGTTCGTACTGTCGGGCAAACCGGTATAATTGAATTCCTCCGACCAGATCAGCGCGTATTTTTTGGTTGTATCGGATGGGAAGATCAGATCAGCTATTTCTTTTGATTTACAGGAAGTAAAGGCCAAACCGAAAAGGACAATCGCTATGGAGTATAATAACAGTCGCATATTATCATGATTTTTGAATGTATATTCAGCTTGATCAAACAGTTTGCTTTACCAATGGAATACAATTACGTTCGATGGTTTTCCAAGGGCCTTATCGCTAACCTCAAAATTGACTCCCTGTCCAAATGCACATGGATAAATTTTAAGATAAACAGAATCATAACCACGCGGTTGTAAATAACCACGGGCATCGTAAAGGTCGCCATAAACAGCTGTTTTTACAGTTCCCAGATATGGCTGCCGGTCTGTAAGATAACCCAGAGCGTAACCCAGGCTATTATCCAGGCTGAAATCAGGTGTACTGCCGGAAACAGCCTTCAAATTATAAGCAAATGGCAAGGGATCATTAACAATAGGAATTATCGTGTCATTATTCACCTTTAGATAGACATTAAAATAGCCTGTTCCTCTTGATTCAAAACTGTAAATAGTGATCTGATAATCAGGTATTTCATACATCTTAAAATTGGCCACAGTGGTTTTGCCTCCTCCCAGATGATCAAAACAGGTGGAAACGTCTTCTTTGATATAATTATCCCTTTCCAGATCAACGCAATATTTGCCATACGGAAGATCTTTGAAATGAAACTCACCGTAAGAATCAGTTACTGTATCGCCGATATGGCTATCATCCTGGTATAAACCGACTTTAACCCCGGAGCAATCGGACATTTTAATATTTTCCTGGGAATACAGGGAAACAATGCCGGTTATTTCCCCCGACATTATTTCCTTTTCTTCTTTGCATCCGGTTATAAAAATAAACATCAGGAAACAAGGCAAAAGAATTTTCATAGTTTCTCGATTCAGGGCATAACAAAACTTAAAACTTCAGAATGATTGTCCGGTTGAAGTGTGGTTAGCTGGATTCCCCCATAATAGTCATCGAAGTACCTATAACCCAATTCAAACTCACTACAAACATATGCGATCATATAAACTGTGGAACCGCTTTTAAAAGGAAGGTTGTCAGGATAAAAAAGAAAGACGCTGCCTGTGCTTTCATCCTCGGTTGATTCCACTAATGTATTGAGATAGGAATAAGTCTTGTAACTTACCTTATTATTCATATCCATGAAAAATGCGAGATTGTGATTTCGTTCCATCATATTGGATTTCAGACCAATATAATATATCCCCCAATGTTCAAAATGGGGATCTATCTCAATAAATCCCGGCACGTTGAAATTTTCAATTTTCTTAAACAGGTAAAAGCTCCACAGGAACACACTGTCATTCCCGAAAAGTTGCACACCATACTGGTGGCTGGTACCATATCCGTCTTTGGTATATTCCAGCGAATAGGTTCCGTTTCCGAGGCCCCTGATTGAATAACGGCCCGAATTATCCGTCAATGCGGTTTTGTTTCCGAATGGCCCCTTCGCGGTTACCTTAATGTTGTCGGAAGAATCATACCTGCAACATATATTTACATCGCCAATAATAACGCTGTTTGTAAACAAGGGATCCGGATCTTTTTTGCATGATGAAAAAAGGATCAGGGAAATGAAGCCGAATGAAAGCTTAAGACTATTCCATGACAACCATTGAAAACTCTGCAGATTCCATTCCTTCATTTGGATAAATGGTTTTATTATTTTCGATATCATAGTAATTATCTACTCCATAATAGTCTATAGATTCAAACCCACAATTCCATACAGTGCAGTGCATAGTTGCCTTAAAATAAATTGTATTTCCCGGCTGAAAAGGTGGCCAGACAAATTTTCTGAGAATATCATAACCGATATCGGCTGCAAATACACCATTTTTATTTTCCAGAGTGTACTGGTCAGAAAACTGGGCATCAGTTTTATCGAAACCAGGACTATTGGAAAAATAACAAAGGATTGAAATCTTTTCGGGAGGTGTCCGGGTAAAGTTAAGATCGGCGTATATCGAATCATTTTCAATCCTGAGATTAACAATTTGGGTTGTCGGCATTTCATACAGGAAGATTGCCGTTCCATATGAGTAATTAATCTGGCCTTTTGCTCCCAGAATTGTCGGACTTCCGCCCAGGTGCTGGATCCCGAATTGCTTCATGGATCCGAAACCGGACTTATCAAAATCAAGTTCATAGGTTCCGGTCGGAATACCCTTTAGCTCAAATCTTCCGTTTTGATCGGTATACGAAGAATACCTCCCAGAACCTGTGGCGGTTATCATAACCTTTTCATGATTATTCAATAAACCGCCAAATTCATCGAAAGTAAAAACATAGCCAACCAGGCTTCCCTCCAGATCGGGTTGGGTTATGGTATTTTTGCAACCTGAAACACTTAGGTTGACAAGGATAGCAAAACTGAGTATTAGTTTTTTGAAATGCATGAATCTAATATACGAAAAAAGGTGGCAGGTGATGCAGATTGCAGATGGAAGATTGCAGATGGATCCTGGATACGAAACAGGGGATGCTGTTTACCGAATACTTATTACCGATTACCGAATACTGGTTACCGATTACTGATTACTGACCACCTCATCCCACACAAAGCTGATCACATTGGAAGGGGGACCCAGTGCTTCCGGAAAATAGTCATTTATAGCATATCCCTGTCCCACCGCAATCGGATACAGCCGGAGATAAATGGTCCCTTCCTTCAGTTGATCAAAATTCTGATCCATATCATAATCAAATAAGCTGCCATATACTGCCACTTTCGTCTGCCATTCACCCGGACCATATTCCGAAAGATATGCCTTTCCTGCTGAGACATAGTTTTCACGGCTAACTTCCGGAGAATTGCCTGCAAATACTCTGACAGGAAGTCCGTAAACATTAGCAGGCAATACTGTATCCCCGTTAAATTTTAAATGAATTATTAACCTGTAATCCTCCGCATAATACCCCATACTGTCAAGAAGGAGTTGATAGGTGGGTACCTCAAATAAATAATAATTTGCCAAAGTAGGGCTATACCCTCCTGCATGATAAATAATATGTGGATCCCTTGTTTGAATGAAATGTTCTTTTTCCAATGAAATCCTGTATTTTCCGTAGGGAAGATTTTTAAAAGAGTATTGACCCTGTGAATCGGTCGAGGCGGTTTCCAACAGAGCAGTGTCACGAAACAGTTTAACAGTGACTCCCGACTGGTCAGATATCATGAATCCATATTGGTCATAACTATTTATCTTGACGAAAATGTCACCCGTAATAATTTCCTGATCTTTTTGGCAATTAGCCAGAAGAAGGAACAGGGCTAATATCGAATATAATGGTTTCAAATTTTTCGGATTAGGGCATTATAAAATTCAGGACAGTGGTGGATTTTGATTTGTCAAGTGTAGATAGCATTCTCACACCCTGATAAGTGTCGAGATATCCACTAAAATACTCCTGGGTATTGCAGGGATATCCCCTCAGATATACCTTGGTACCACTCTCAAAGGGAAGTACTGCCGGATCTATATAGATGGTATGAACATTGGCATCATTAAAATTAGCATCCCAGGCAGGGTAAAAAAATTCATATTTGTTCCACGCCACATCCGAACCACTATTCATATAGATCATGACTTCAAGCCCAAAAGTTGAATAATCTGAAACGCTGGTTTCAATGCAAACAAAAGTTGTGGGAGGACCATACCGGTCCCTGATAGCCGTATATGCTTTTGTAAATGCGGGCAATACCCCCGAAGGCATTTTAAAAAGCTGTGCACCCTGAACCCTTGCCGTGTCGTAACCAAAGAGCTTTATGCCGTATTCACGGACCGGACCATAACCATCCAGGCTATAATCGAGTGAGTATGTTCCGTTGCCCAGGCCATCGATTGTGAACATACCTGAGGGATAAACCTCCACAGACTTATGACCATAGGGACCTGTTGCTGTTACCCGGATATTGGCGGGTTCATCTGTATAATTATTATATAATGACACCCAACCGATAATTACGCTGTTTGATGTTAATGGCTCGGGGTCCTTTTCACAACCCAGCATTCCGGACAGGAGCATAACTCCGGCGGCAAAAAGACTATTCCTGGTAAATAAACGTGTATTGTGTGGATTCATCGCCTGAATTGGGATATATTGTGATGTTGGTTGAATAATCAAGGTATGTATCAATACCGACTACTATCCTGTTTACAAAATCTGTTATTGCTCCTTTCCTGTAAAGAACACAGGCTTTATAATATACTACTTCGCCAGGTTTAAACTTAGTATCGAGATTGTAGACCACTCCTTTATATTCTCCATTTATCCGGTTTAAAAATGCTCCGGTAACCAGTTGGGCCTGGGAAATTTCAAAGTCCTGAATAGTGGAGCAATAAACCTGTAAAGGAACATATTCCGGCTGGGCTCCTGCAAACGAAAAAGCCCCGGTCAGGGTATCATTTTCCACAGAAAGACTGATTATTTCCGTAGTTGGCATTTGATAGACAAAAAATGCTGAGCTGTTTGTTGATCCGGTGAAACTAAGTCCTAGTGTGGTGGGCTGTCCGCCCAGATGCTGAATTCCAAACTGTTTCATT
Organism: uncultured Bacteroidales bacterium; assembly: GCA_963790105.1. GTDB lineage: Bacteria > Bacteroidota > Bacteroidia > Bacteroidales > UBA10428 > UBA5072. Next base: position 7,960 of record CAWBNI010000034.1, read on the forward strand.
GTGCCAAATCCTTCTTTTTCAAAATGGAGTTCATACGTGCCTGCCGGGAGGTCTTTAAATTCAAATCTTCCGTTCTCATCTGTCCGGGTTGAAAAATGATCCAGTCCCAGGGCTGTAACCTGTACATTGCTATGATCATCCAGCAGGTTGGCAAATTCATCAAAGGTATAGACATAGCCAACCAGGCTGCCTTTCAGAGCAGGCACCAACTCATCCCTGGTGCAGGAAAAAAATAGTAGATTTATAATAAAGGCACTTACAAAGGACAGAACGAATTTAGCCTTCATAGGATGTGAAATTATTTCAAAATGGGTTAAAATTCTCTTACCTTGATATTCCTGAAATAAATTGGTTTACCGGCATGCTTTCCCTGCAAGCCAATCCGGCCATGGGTTGCCAGCTGGGCAAACGGTGTGCTTAGCCAGGAAGGGATCTCGCTGCCATCGGGATTTGTTTTGGCGCTGGTCCATAGGTCCATATTCATTTCATTTACCTTCATGCCGTTCAAAGAAACCTGGATGATCTTGCCTTTGCAGGTTATGGTAAAATGGTTCCACTCTCCCGGTTTCTTTACCATGCTCATGGTTGGGGCCAGGTGTCCGAATATGGCGCCGCACTGCCAGGTTTTCGGGCTTTCGGCCCATTCCTTGGCAAAATCGTCGGCTATCTGGATTTCCACTGAATTGGGTATCCAGTTTTTCATATCCGTACAATAAACGATCACCCCGCTGTTGGTGCCTTCGGCAGTTTTGAATTCCAGGTCGATCTCAAAATTCTGGTAGTCTTTTTTTGTCCAGATACATTGATCCTCACTGGCGGTGAGAATACCGTCATTAAATGTCCATATTCCGGCCGGATATTCGGCATTGGACAGATCTTTTGTAAACAGGTCAGTCCATTTTTCACTTGCTTTCGGTTGCTGGGCATTCACAGCAATCAGCCAATTCAGGCCGAGGAGGATAGTTATCGGAAGCGCTTTTTTCATTTATTTTAGTATATATACGTAAATATAGTAAATTACCTTGAAAACCAATAGGTCAGGCAGTCGTGCGGTTCAGGCGAATCCCATGATGGGATTGTCTGTTGGTAGAAAGTAGTGACGAGTGACGATTGACGATTGACAGAAAGGAAAATCCCGTGAGGGCTATGTCGTCGGTAGAAATAAGATTTACGATTAGTCTGAGGCAGATCCCTGCAGTTCTGCAGTCAGGAGTCTTCGGAGTTATCGGGAGGAGATTTTTACCAGGTAATTTCCAAACCGGTTAATTGATCTGGCAAACACATTTCCTGGTTCGCGGGAATGTTTGCCGGATGATTTTATCCCTTTTTGCATAGCGGCACCAAAAACCATATTACCGAGTTCGGCGATTCTTTTATCGCCGTCATTGCCGATTCGTTTGCGGAAATGGCTGAAATCACTAAAGTAAAAAGGAGGTTTGTGCTGGAAATATACCTGGCCGCAAAAATGCTGCCAGTAAGGATTTTCCAGCCATTGGACCAGGGCATTTTTGTCACTGTAACGGTAAACCTGTTTTAAAAGGATCAGTCCAACCATGATCCGGACTGGAATAGATGGAGCTCCTTTGGTGCTGTAATACCGGGAAAAATCTTTTTCTACTTCATCCCAGTTGATTTTCCTTGCCAGGCGGTATAATTCATGTCCCGGATCTATAAAATGTACCATGGGAACCTCGGTGAGGTTCAATTGTGGATTTTTGTCGGATTTACCCAGCATTGTTTTGCCGTTTTAACAAATATACTGAATATTTTCGACGCGATGGTTTCGTTTCGGGAGGGAATATTCCTATATTTGAATTGGTTAGCCTGTTTGTTTAGCAGTTCATGTAATCTCTCAAAACAGATGAAATCACTCTCCTTTCTTAAAACCGGATATCAGCTGATCTGGTTTTTCCTTTTCCTTTCCTGCTCCGGTGATTTTCTTGATACCACGCCGACGGCGGTTAATTCAAACAAAACATTGGCCAATGAGAAAGGGATTAATCATGTTCTGATTGGTGCATATTCCGCAATTGACGGCGCAGGATTGCAGAACAACACATGGTTTGGTTCATGGGCATGGGCAGCATCAGTCAGCAACTGGATGTGGGGCTCCATGGTTTCTGACGATGGCACCAGGGGATCTGATATATCGGATTGTTGCTCTTTTGCAGGACTTGAGCAGTATTATGTGGATCCAACAGACAATACCTTGCTTGAAAAGTGGAGTGCCGATTACGAGGGTGTTTCCCGATGCAATGATGTGCTCAGGTTAATTCCACAGGCGTCAAATGTACCATTGGACAGATTAAATGAATTTAAGGCTGAGGCCTTATTCCTAAGGGCCTGGTTTCATTTTGAATTAAAAAGGGTTTTTTATCAGATTCCATATATCACCGAAGATGTCAATCCTGCCAGGGTTACAAATAAAAAGGACGCATGGCCTATGATAGAAGCCGACCTTCAATTTGCGGTTGATAATTTGCCGGAAAATCAATCGGATCCGGGGAGATCCACCCGGTTTGCTGCCATGGCCGTATTAGGCAGGGTACATCTGTTCCAGCAGGAATGGCAGGAAGCAGCTGATCTTTTTGATGAAATAATTGCCAGTGGAAAATACGTCCTGATGCCGAATTTTGATGATAATTATCTTATCGCCAAGCGAAACAACGCTGAATCAATTTTCGAAATTCAATACTCAGTTAATGATGGTGCCGATGAATCAGCTAATGCAGGGTATGGCGATGCGCTGAATTTTCCTCAAAATGTAGATGGATTAGGAACATGCTGTGGTTTTCATCAGCCAACCCAAAATTTTGTGAATGCCTTTAAAACAGATGATAAGGGTCTTCCTTTGCTCGATTCTTTCAATGATGAAAATTTCACCAATGACATGGGAATCCGATCACAGGATTTTTTTGTGCCGGATACAGTGCAAACTGTGGATCCAAGACTGGATTGGTCAATTGGCAGGCGCGGCGTACCATTTCTGGATTGGGGTATTATGAGGGGAAAGGACTGGATAAGAGATCAGCAGAGCTACGGACCTTATTTGTACAAAAAGAACATGTTCATGAAATCGGAAAAAGGGATTTATTCTACCACAACTGGATGGGCAACGGGAGTGAATGCGAATAATTACAGGGCCTATCGTTATGCACATGTTTTGTTGTGGAGGGCAGAATGTGCGGTTGAACTCGGGGATCTTACCTATGCCCTGGAACTGGTAAACAGGGTCCGTCGAAGGGCGGCAAACCATGTGGTCATGGGGCGCTGTTATTCCTATGAGCTTCCGGCATCTGCGGATCAGCATTTCCTGGTTGATTACAGCAAACCGGCTGCCAGATATCTTGTGAAAGAATATCCCGGTTTTCCTGATGATGAATATGCCAGGAAGGCCATTCGCCATGAATTACGGCTTGAATTCGGCATGGAAGGTCACCGTCATTTTGATCTTGTAAGATGGGGAATTGCTGCTGAGGTGCTCAACGCATATATGGAAAAAGACAGGGAGTTCCGATCACTTTTTGGAGGATATAATCCAACCCATTTTACAGAAGGCAGAAACGAATACTGGCCCATTCCCCAATCGCAGATTGATATGGAGGGAAGCGATGTGCTGGTGCAAAACCCGGGCTATTGATTTCCGTCACTTTTTCTCCATCACTAGTGAATCTCCCTGTAACTTAAGTTGCACCAGGAACTGACATGAGGGGCAGGGACTGGTGTCTAATTTTTTGGGAGTTGTATCTACCAGGGCGATCACTCTTTTGGAAGCTATTTCCTTTATCTCCATAGCCGCCGGAAAATCGTTTACAATCCGCAGGGAGTCTGTATTCAGCAAAATGAGATGCCTGTCATATGCCAGGGATCCGGTTTTCTGGTAACCATAGGTGACCACGGCATCCTGTGTATCATCATTGTCGAGTTTTCCGATAAAAATCTTATCCTGCTTTGAAAATGGCGATCTCTTGATTGCCCTGAATTCTAACCAGGCCCTCATTCTCACTTATAATGGGTTCCCTGAACTTATGTTTGAAATAATCTTTTACAACCTGCACTACCTCGGTTTTAGTGATTTTGGCATGGGATTGTACTGTTGACTTTGCATTATCCTTTTTTCCATTACATGAACTGATTATCACGATGATAAGAATTAATGTACTGTAAATCACGGTTTTCATATGAGAAAAAATTTATAGTTTCAGGTTGCTAAAATTATTTAAAAGTACCTTAATTTCAGAAATAAAATTCAATTAAATAAAATGGTACATGACAATTGTCGTGTGCCATATTTTACGGATTTGCTATCTTTATGCTAAATGACAAGGGACTAGGGACTAGGGACAAGGGACTAGGGACGAGGAGTCTTGCAGTTTTGCAGTTTTGCAGTTTTGCAATCGGAAGTCTTTAGAGTACATTGGCACATTAGCACATTGGCAAATTAGCAAATTAGCACATTGGCAAATTAGCAAATTAGCACATTGGCAAATTGGCACATTGGCACATTGGCACATTGGCACATTGGCACATTGGCACATTGGCACATTGGCACATTGGCACATTGGCACATTAGCACATTAGCAAATTAGCACATTGTT
>CAWBNI010000035.1:0-35658 GCA_963790105.1 uncultured Bacteroidales bacterium
TTTGGCGGCGTCATCTGCAGAATAGACAGGAACACCTAATTGTGAAAAAACCTGGCAGATCAATGATTTTCCGCTTCCAATACCACCTGTAACTCCAACCTTGATCATTTACGGGTAATTAGAAATTCAATTTCACGTGGATTAATCCGCACATTGCTGATCACACCTGGAGTGTCGGCTAAAAATACGGTTAACCTGCCTGAATTTGATAAGATTAATATCCTTGTAGTTTATCCGTGGCAACAGTGGCTTGTGCAGCATTTGCGGATAATTGCTGAGACATATATGATACGTTACTTTTACCTGTCCCGGAATTGCGATCATCGACAGGCTATCGGGCACATTGATACTCTGCACAGGCAGGTTGCTTTCAACTTCGGTAAACCGGTCCACCGGTATGGTAACTGCTGACTTTCTGAACGGAATAAGTCAGTGATTTCACGGGTTTCAGCTTGCAGTCTGTTGTAACTGTATCGGTGAGGTTTGAGAAAGAGATGGGTTCGGTATAAATGAAATGTATTGCATTTACAATATTATCCGGACCCGAAATGGTGATGCTGTCAGGCGATACCCGGATATCTCCGTTCTGTGTAAACTGTTTCTGATAAAAACGGTCATGCATTTTGAGCGCCGGCATAACAGGCACCTTTCTTGTAACGATATCAGTCAGCCTGAAAAACAATGTGTCCGGTGAAATACTGAGGATCTTAACCTGGTCGAGTTCTTCTGAAAGCATATCCCTGATGTTTCCGGTGATGACAACATAGGTGTCCTTTCCGGAATTATTCATGGCATACGAATTCACATTAAACCGCAGCGGGATGATATTCAGATTGAGCCGGCATTTTAAGATACTGAAGCCGCTGGCCCGCACCCTGAGCACTAATTTTTGGGGAATGTCGCCGATGAGGACCTTGTTTTCAGGAAAATCGGTGTATCTTACAGGATAGGTAACGTTGGTTTCATATTGCTGACCCAGCGATCGCACGAACCAGAAACACGGTAGAAACAAGAACGAAAAACAGGAAGGTGATCAGCTTATGGTGAAACGGAGAGCGGACATCAGCCAGCAAGCCTGTAGTATTTTAAGATATAACCCGGCCAGATTTTTCCTTTGTTATCGATACCACTCAAATGAAACAGAGTTTAAAGTATATGGCAAATATACCTTAAACTCTGGTTATTCATGTAATTACTGGGCTTGATTTTCAACGTCCGTTGTATCACGGAGAACTGAATTTTTGTCCACTTTTAACAAAACGTTGTTTCCTACATCAACTGTAATAAAATGATCGGAAATGTTATTGATCTTGCCATATATGCCACCGGCCGTAACAATACGGTCTCCTTTTTTCAGTGATTCCCTGAAAGTTTTTAATTCTTTCTGTCTTTTCATCTGCGGGCGGATCAGGAAAAAATAGAAAACAACCATGATCAGCAGCAGGGGAACAAGGGATGACCAGGGACTACCTCTGTCCCTGTTGTGGCGCACCCATAAGAACAACACTTAATAAATTACTCATCTTAAAATTATATTATATTAATAATCAGGAAATTCACTAAAAATTCATCCCTAAAATATAAAACGCAAAGTAACAACAAATTTATTAACTCTGCAAAAATGGATCGCATAGTGTGAGATTACTCCTCGTTTTCACCAATAAGTCCCCTGCCGGTTTTTACAATCTTGCGCTTGCTCTTTCAGGTGCCTGAAAATCTTGTCGAGCAGTCCATTGATAAACACGCTGCTTTTTTCAGTGCTGTAAAACTTGGCAATTTCAAGGAATTCATTAATGGTTACACGGGTAGGAATCGAAGGAAAAACTACGGCTTCTGTGATGGCTATTTCAATAATAAGAAAATCCATAAAGGCAACCCGCTCGATATCCCAGTTTTCCGTAAACGATTCGACAAGTTCCCTGTATTCTTCCTTATGCATGATGGCATTGCGATACAGATCCCGGGCAAATTCACGGTCATCCTCGTTCTTAAAAAGAGGCATCAGCTCAGCATTTTCACCGTCTTTTTGCCTGAATACCTTAATGCGTTTTTGTGATCATGCTGATCACGAATTCAACCTCATCATTCCAGTATATGCTTTGCTCCTCCAGTGTCTGGTATAAATTTTCAAAATTGATGATCTCGCTCGTATAGATTTCAAGAATCAATTTCAGATCACTTTCGTAGCTCCTTTCCGGATTTTCCATGTATTCCTTGAAGAAAGGAGCCATGCGGATACGGTTATGCAATTTTTTGATGAGATCGGGAGAATTGACCCAGGTAAGCTTTGTCTTGCTTAAATATTGGTTTAGCTGCCTGTTTGTGCGAATCTGCTGAATAATTAGATTATCCACAAATTTCGTATTCGGGTTCAGGTCTTCCCGTGTGGGGATCTTTTTCTGGAGAGCTATTTCAATCCTTGAGTTCGCATAATCGGCTATTTCAACGATGAGCGACAACAGGTAATGATAGAGGTCGTAAGTTTTCTGAATGCTGAAGAATAATTCTTTTTCAGACTTATTCAATGAACTCTCGGCACTTTGAAAGTAAGCATACAGGAGCTGTAAAATCTTAATTCGTATTATCCTTCTGCTGATCATAATTGAAAGAACGTTCTGTATGAGTTTTTGAGATATTCCTGGTTAAAGTGCTGCAAAGTAAATGTATTTTTTGAATATTATCAATATTATCCGTGTATCTGCAATAAGTTGTTTTTCGTCAAAAAAATGATAATACAGTCAATCAAATGAATGTTCGAAAAAAAAAATATTTATTTTTGAGATGCATTTAAACTCTACAACTACAAAATACCCTAATTTATGATGGATGAAAGAACAGATAAAAACGATTCCTTTGAAGATTCCGAACACCGGGAAATATTTTCAAAGGCAGTCAGAGCAGGAAAGAGGACATATTTTTTTGATGTAAAGGCTACTAAACGGAATGACTACTTTCTGACAATTACAGAAAGCAAGAAACGTTTTCAGAAAGATGGTCGCTTCTTTTTTGAAAAGCATAAAATCTTTTTATACAAAGAAGATTTTGAAAAATTTGCAGATGGGTTTACCGAAGTCATTGATTACATTAAGAATGTGAAATCAAGTGAACAAGGTGTAAATGAAGAAATGATACACCAGGAATCTGAAAGAACAGAGGATTATACCAGTGTTGAATTTGATGATCTTGAAAGCGTTGAAGTAGAGGATAAACAAAGAAAAGGTTAGCACGGTATTTTCACTGAAAACCCGGATATTTCTACCTGTATCCGGGTTTTTTATGATATACCGATACCGATTACCGAATACCGATTACTGATTACCGATTACCTTTTCTTTCTTGCCATCAGGTTTCTGATCTGACTTCCGGTTAAAATTTTGACGTTGGTGATCAGACATTCATGATCAATGAAGTTTCCATACAAATTACATTCTTCGATAACCTTTTCAAACAAAGGTTGAATGGGGATCTGCAAGGGAATAACAGACAGGATCCTGCATAGTTCCCCGTTAAAATGAATACTTTCCAGCTCGCCATGATTGCTTTTCAGGCTGAACTTCATTTCTGATCTGATGAGTTTCTTTTCATAATTCGAAAAAACCCCTCCGCTTGCTGTTTGAAGAACCGTGAAATACCGGAGTTTCAAACCCTTACCGCCCAACCCGGTTGATATAAGTATCTGATTTTCATCCAATAAACTGCTTTCAAGCAACATCTTATTTTCCTGAAAGGCCAGCATTGCCCATTCTTTTAATTCTTTATCAGGAAAGGTGATGTAATTCTCCAGGATTTGATGCGATTCAACCGAGCCTATTTTTGCCAGTTCAACAAGGTATTTCTTTTTATAATCGATGGAATAGCCGGAACTGTTCAGTGTGTCTTTTTTCCGGAGAATTTCCTCGGGGTTGGAAATATCCATTTCCTGCTCGGCCAAATGATTATATTCCAGTTGAATATCAGCATCAATCTGGTGTTCCAGGACGGCTACATTTCCGGACATTGTTCCCAGAAATTCCTTGATTTTATCATATATATTATCGTTGTTGCTCACCTGATAATTTTCATGATAATAATAAAGATAATAAAATAACGACAAATCAAATGCCATTTTTGTTCAAAATCAGCAAAAAACGATGTAAAAATTTCCCTATTTGTTGGTATTGCCGGGAGCCTATTTAATGGTTACTATTGTCCTTATTTTTTTAGAATGACGGGTATGTCGCGCTTGAGTGAAATTGAAACGGGTGAGAGTGTTTATATCCACAGGGTAAGGGGAGAAGGTGCGTTCAGGCAGCGGATCAGTGAAATGGGTTTCGTTAAGGGAAAGAAAATAACGGTTGTTAAGAATGCTCCCCTGAATGATCCTGTTGAATTTAGTCTTATGGGATATAATGTATCTCTTCGCAGACATGAAGCTTCGCTCATTGATGTTTCTGCAGAGATTGAACTTGCTGAGACAGCAATCAATGGTTTTTCAGAAGAAGATATTGAATTCCGCCAGGATGAAAATACTGGAAAAATAATCCGGGTGGCACTTGTCGGGAATCCAAATGCCGGAAAAACAACCATTTATAATTATGCTTCCGGATCACGTGAGCATGTAGGCAATTATACAGGAGTAACTGTAAACTCAAAAACAGCCACTTTTAAACTGGATGATTATACTTTTCAGCTGACCGATCTTCCCGGTACCTATTCTTTGTCGGCCTATTCCCCTGAAGAACTGTATGTAAGGGATTTTATTCTGGAACAAAGGCCGGATGTTGTCATCAATATTGTGGATGCTGCCAATCTCGAACGCAATCTTTATCTCACCACGCAGCTGATCGACATGAACGTAAAAGTGGTGGTAGCACTGAATATGTTCGATGAACTTGAAAAGAACAAGGATAAGTTTGACCATGCCGCCCTGGGAAGCATGCTTGGAATACCCTTTGTTCCGACGGTTGGTGCCCGTGGCAAAGGGGATCCATAAACTTTTTCAAAAGGTGATCGAGGTATACAGCGGTAAAAACCCGATTCAACGGAATATCAGTATTAATTATGGAACCGAGGTTGAGCAAAGCGTAAAGCAGGTACGTGAAAAAATCAGGACTATTTGCGGCAGTGATCTTATTGAAGGAGTTCCTTCCCGGTTTATTGCATTGAGGTTGCTGAACAGGGACAGGCATATTGAAACCCTCCTTCTTGGTTTTTCGCGTCACAATGAGATTTTGTCAGTTGCAAGGCGTGAATCCGACCGGATTGCCTCGGTAATGAATGATACGGTTGAATCGGTTATCACCGATGCCCGCTATGGCTTTATTTTTGGCGCACTCAGGGAAACATTTGAAGCGGCCCCGCGCAGCAAGGCAACCCATTCTGACCGTATTGATCAGCTTTTGACAAATAAATACATGGGATTCCCGGTGTTCCTGTTTTTCCTCTGGGTCATGTTCACGGTTACTTTTACGCTGGGTGCTTATCCGCAGGAATGGATCAACCAGGGGGTAACTGTTTTGGGAAATGCATTTAATAATGTGATGCCTGAGGGATCACTGAAACAGCTGATTTCAGAAGGCATTATTGGTGGTGTCGGCGGGGTCATCGTTTTCCTGCCTAATATTTTGATCCTCTTCTTCTTTATATCCATTATGGAAGATACAGGTTATATGGCGCGGGCAGCATTCATGACCGACAAGCTCATGCACAAGATCGGGTTGCATGGTAAATCGTTTATTCCGCTCGTCATGGGATTTGGCTGCAATGTTCCGGCCATTATGTCAACCCGCACCATTGAAAGCCGCAATAACCGGTTGCTTACCATGCTCATCAATCCATTCATGTCGTGCAGTGCACGCCTGCCGGTATATTTATTGCTCATCGGGGCTGTTTTTCCCCGGCACAGCGGAACCCTCCTTTTTGGAATTTATCTTACAGGGATTGTGATGGCCATCCTGGTTGCCCTTCTGTTTAAAAATACCTTTTTCCGTGCTTCTGACGCCCCGTTCGTAATGGAATTGCCACCATACCGTATGCCTACAATGCGATCCACCTTCAAGCATATGTGGTCAAAAGCCTCACAGTATATTAAGAAAATGGGCGGTGTGATCATGATTGCTTCTATTTTAATCTGGGCCCTCGGACATTATCCTGTTAAGGTATCCTATACCCGGAATTATAGCGGACAAAAGGCTGAAATTGTAAAAAAATATGAAGATCAGGCACTTCGTTTACAGGACAATGCCCGGCTTCTGCATCTTCAGCAAACCAGGGATAGTGAGTTGCAAGCCCTGGATGTAAAGATGAAGGCTGAACACCAGGAAAGATCATATATCGGACAGATTGGCAAGCAGATCGAGCCGCTGATCAGGCCGCTGGGATTCGATTGGAAAATGGGAGTCTGCCTGCTCACCGGAGTAGCGGCGAAGGAAATTGTTGTAAGTACAATGGGCGTAATTTACCAGGCAAATGAAGGAGAGGAATACACAACATCCCTTCAGGGAAAAATCAAAAATGCCACCTATAGCAGCGGAATTCATAAAGGGAAGCCTGTTTTTAATCCATTGGCGACTATATCATTTATTCTGTTCACCCTGTTCTATTTTCCCTGCATTGCTACGGTAGCTGCAATATACAAGGAGTCCGGTTCATGGAAATGGGCGGCATTTTCTGTTTTGTATACCACCGGACTGGCCTGGTTTGTGTCCCTGGCCGTTTTCCAGATTGGTAAATTATTTGTGTAATTTTGAAAATTATGATCCAGGATCTGTTAACCTATCTTTTGATTGCTTCTGCAACCGCCTATATTCTTTTTAGCCTTTACAGGATGATTTATCCGTCGAAGAAATCGCAGGTGATGGGCTGTCCGGGTTGTGCGGTGGATGTTCCCGGATGATAGAATCACTATGCAAAGAAACGATTAGAGACGGGTTTCAAACCCGTCTCTACATCGGTTCCAAATAAGGAAATTGTTAAAATTTTACAGGCCCGATCTTATTCATCAGGTTCAGGATCCGCCCCTGTCGGTTCAGAAGGTAAGAGGTGGGTGCCGCGGGATTTCGCTTCCTCGGATTTGGCAAACAGGCTGCAATAAGGGCAGCTTCCCCACGGGAGAGGTTTTTCGCTGATTTATGAAAATATTCTCTTGCAGCCGCCTCGGTTCCATAAATACCATTCCCGGTTTCAATCACATTCAGGTATACCTCCATGATCCGTCGTTTGCTCCATATGAGGTCAATTGTAACTGTAAAATAGAGCTCAAATCCTTTGCGCAGCCATGTCCTGGCAGGCCATAGAAAAACATTTTTGGCAACCTGCTGGGTTATTGTACTGGCTCCATGTTTCCGTCTGTGTCGCTTATTATATTGAACAGCCTTTTCGATGGCCTGAACATCTATTCCCCAGTGCTCAAGAAAGCGGTTATCTTCAGAGGCCACAACGGCCTGGTACATATTGGGAGAAATTTTCTCAATGGGCATCCACTTCTTATGCAGTTTAGCTTTTTTGCCTGCCAGTTTTTGTTCAATAACCCGGGTGATCATCAGGGGAGTTACCGGAGGATTAATAAAGGTGAACAAAACTTCAACAAACAAAGTAGAAGCGAAAAAAAACACAGCAGTCCATTTCAATATGACCAGCGCCTTTTTGCCATAGGAACGCCAGTTATTCTTAAGGGCAATCAATGCATTTCTGCCAAAATAACGCCAGCTCTTCTCCGCAACAGGGCTATCGGCTTCCACAGACTGATTGACAACTTCAGGTTCGTCCATTTCTTCAGGTTTCACGTTTTAAAAATAATAAAAAAAGGGACAAGGGACCAGGGACTGGAGACAAGGAGTTAAAAGATAATAGATAAAAGGATAAATATGCCTATATGCAAATGAAATATGCTTATGTGCTAATGTAGGAAAAATAAAAAGACCTCCGGAATATTCTACCCTGGAGGTCCTTTTTTATGCCAATATTCAATCTCCCTTATATATTTGCTCCTTCTCACCTCTCATCTCTCATCTCTCACCTCTCCTACTCCTCTACTCCTTTCTCCCTCCTCACTTCCCGTGCTTCCCCTCCAGTTCCTTAATCTTCTCCCGTATCCTGAGATAATAAGCCTTATACTTAATGAAATGATTTCCTTTTTCAAATTCCCAGATTATGTTGCCGGCACGATAAATTTTGCCAATGCAGGCTTCAAATATGAGATTGTAATTTACACCTGTGACGCTTTCAGCCTGCAGAATGGAATTAAATCTGACGTTTCTGTCGCCGAAATATCCAATGACGGGTAAGTTGTACTTTTTTTGTTTGCGCTTTGCCTGGGGTAGGGTTGTCATGGGTAATTTTTTTGTATAATTTACGAGTAAAGGCGCCGATTTGTTACGAATCATGTCATGGAATAAGCCGGATGAACAATTGCGACCAGCGTATGTTACTCCATTCGAGATATCATGAATGTGGACGTCCTTAAATCAAATACGAAATCCGGTTCAGCGGCATTCAGATCACGGGTACGGGAATATAGTGCCCTTGTGGAAGATCTGCATGATACCGTCAGGACAAGGACACGGGGCGGAAGCCAGGAATCGGTGAAAAGGCATACTTCCAGGGGCAAACTCATGGCCCGGGAACGGATCAGCCTTTTAGTGGATGAAAATACCCCTTTCCTTGAATTATCCCCGCTGGCTGCACTCAGCCAGTATAATGATGATTTTCCCGGTGCCGGCATTATTACCGGGATCGGTGTCATCCACGACAGGGAAACGGTAATTGTCGCCAATGATGCGACTGTCAAGGGCGGAACGTATATAGCTGAGACCATAAAAAAGCATCTTCGGGCCCAGCAAATTGCACTTGAAAATAATCTGCCCTGTTTTTATCTTGTTGATTCAGGAGGGATATTTCTGCCTGAGCAGGCAAGGGTATTTCCTGACAGGCATGATTTCGGCCGGATATTTTATAACCAGGCCAGGTTATCCTCGATGGGCATCCCGCAGATTTCTGCTGTAATGGGTTCCTGTACTGCCGGTGGGGCTTATGTACCTGCCATGAGTGATGAAACCGTGATCGTGAAGGGACAGGGAACTATATTCCTTGGAGGACCACCCCTTGTAAAGGCAGCTACCGGTGAAACTGTCACTGCCGAAGAACTGGGAGGAGCAATTGTACATACCACCCTTTCGGGTGTGGCTGATCACCTTGCAGTGAATGAGCATCATGCTATCAATATTTGCAGAAACATAGCCGCAACTTTTCCGTTGCCGCAAAAACAGGATATTCAACTTGCACCCCCTGAAGATCCGCTGTATGATCCCAAAGAATTGTATGGTTTGCTTGGACTTACATCCCGGGAGATCCCGGATGCACGTGAAATCATTGCACGGCTGGCGGATGGCAGCCGTTTTCAGGAATTTAAAGCCGGTTACGGTACAACCTTAATTACTGGCTTTGCCCGGATTATGGGTTACCCGGTTGGCATAGTGGCCAATATGGGCATCTTGTACCCGGAATCAGCCCTCAAGGGAACCCATTTCATTGAATTGTGCAATTTCAGGAAAATTCCCATGCTGTTCCTTCAGAATATCAATGGATTCATGGTGGGAAAAGAGGTTGAAAACCGGGGGATTGCAAAAGAAGGGGCCAAAATGGTGCATGCAGTGGCCACCTCGACTGTTCCTTGTTTTACTATGATAATTGGCGGTTCCTATGGTGCCGGAAATTATGCGATGGCCGGAAGGGCATATGATCCGCGATTGCTTTTTATGTATCCCGGAGCCCGGATTTCCGTGATGGGTGCTGAACAGGCTGCTGTTGTCCTTGGCAGCATCGGAAAACAGGAGGACCAGCCGGATCACGCTAATCCCGCCTGAATCCGGCAATCCGATATACGACACATATAACCGGGAAGGATCACCTTATTACAGCACATCCAGAATATGGGATGACGGCATTATTGATCCCCTTGATACCCGAAAAATAGTGGCCATGGGAATTGCCATGTCATTAAATAAAAGATTTTCTGAACCCGCCAATGGCATATATCGCATGTAACCCGAAAACCATGATGAACTCCCAGACTATTATCACCGAGATAAAAGGACCTCTGGCCCGGTTGTGGTTAAATCGCCCCGGAGTGAGAAATGCTTTGGACAAACAGATGCTTGAAGAACTTTTTTCATCCATCGAAAAAATCAATAGCAACCGGGCAATCCGTATTGTCAGTTTGCGGGGAATGGGCACTTCTTTTTGTGCAGGCGCGGATCTTGGATGGATGCAAAAGGCGCAGGGCCTTTCGAGGCGAGGAAAATTACAGGGAAAGTATCCTGTTGGCACAATGTTTTCATGCCTTGTATACAAGTCCGAAAATTATTGTAACAGGTATTCATGGCGCAGCTCTGGGTGGAGCGATGGGCCTGGTTTCAGCCTCTGATATGGCCATTACAACTAATACCACTGTGTTTGCCTTTTCGGAAGTTAAACTGGGACTAATACCGGCTACTGTGGCACCCTACCTGCTGCGTAAAATCTCAGGCGGAAAAATTATGGAGTACCTGCTGACTGGAAGGAAATTCAGCGGGCATGATGCAGTATCTATCGGATTGGTAAACAGGTCTGTACCCGACGAGCAGTTTGAACAGGCACATGAAGATCTCCTTAGTGAACTGCTGAAGGCAGCCCCTGGTGCCCAGCTCAAAATAAAGGAATTGATCCGTTCTCTTACCGGATCTGCCCCCGACATAACCATCATGGCAAAAACCGCCTCACTGCTGGCTGAAACCAGGGTGTCGGAAGAAGCAAGAGAAGGTATCCAGGCGTTCCTGGAGAAACGACAACCAGGCTGGATGAACAGCCAGTAGAAAGGAAGATTGTATTGAAACCGGGATCTATACATAAAATTCTGATTGCCAATCGCAGTGAAATAGCCTTGCGGATAAGGCGTGCTGCCATATCACTGAATATTCCGACTGTTGCTGTTTTCACCGGTCAGGAATCAGAATCCTCCTGGATCCGTCAATTTCAGGAAGCCTATTCCTTGGGGAATGGCCCGCTTTCTGATACCTATCTTAATATTGCTTCAATAATCGCGCTGGCTAAAAAGTCGGGTGCTGATGCAATCCATCCGGGTTACGGGTTTTTATCGGAAAATACCCTTTTTGCAAAGACATGTGAAGAAAATCAGATTCGCTTTATTGGTCCGTCTGCTGACATTTTAAAGCTTATGGGTGATAAACTGATGGCCCATCATTTTGTATCCGGACTGGGTATCCCGGTCATCGATAAGATAATTGATACACCTCATGAAATCAGCAAACTGCGTCATTCGATTGAGTATCCGGTTCTGGTAAAGGCAGTAGCAGGCGGAGGAGGAAAGGGTATGCGCCTGGTGAAATCGCATTCAGAACTTACAGATGTTCTTGAAATTACTGCTAATGAAGCGTATCAGTACTTTGCCGATGACAGGGTTTATGTTGAAAAATACCTTCATGCCCCGCGCCATATCGAAGTTCAGATAATGGGCGATATGCATGGAAATATTGTTCATTTATTTGAACGCGAATGTTCCATTCAGCGCAGGCATCAGAAGATAATTGAAGAGGCACCTGCAGTTAGCCTGACCGACCGGGTAAGGAAAGAAATAATTGATGCGGCACTCACCATTGCCGGATCAGTAAGGTATAACAACGCCGGCACCATCGAATTTCTCCTGGATGATAACGGAGATTTTTTCTTTCTTGAAATGAATACCCGCATCCAGGTTGAGCATGGCATAACAGAAATGATTACCGGCATTGACCTGGTGAAGGAACAGATCCGGGTAGCTGAAGGGTTGCCCTTATCCATTTCTCAGAAAGAGATCCTGAGCACGCGGCCATGCCATTGAATCGCGAATATATGCTGAAGATCCGGAGAACGATCTGTTGCCATCGCCGGGAAAACTGCATTATTACAGGGAGCCCTCCCTTCAGGATGTTCGCATGGAATCTGCCGTTGTCTCAGGCACTGAAATACTTGCCGATTTTGATCCCCTGATTGCCAAGGTTATTGCTTATGGAACAAACCGTGAGGAGGCTATTTCGCAAATGGAGAAGGCCCTGGAGCAAACGGTGATCACCGGCGTGCGACACAATATTCCCCTCATTAGCGCCATCCTGGCAGATGAGGATTACAGGCGGAATGAGGTGAGCACAACCTACCTGCAGGAAAGGTATGAATTGTTCAAAGAGCTTATTTCGGACCGAAAGAAAAATACTGAGGCCAGGGAATTGATCCTTGCCGCAACCCTGGTCTCCCTGTTTTCTCCTAAAAAACAGGGAACCTCCGTCTGGAAGTCGTTGGGTTACTGGCGAATTGCACCACGTATTGGATTTATATACAATAATGAGAAATATACTGCAGAGTATCGCATAATCAGCAATGATTCAGCGGATGTCTGGTATGATTCCGAAAAGCAGTCAATTACAAATATCCGTGTTGAAGAAAATTCAGTGTCCTATAATCAGGATGATGTTAATACCTGCTTGTATTATGTCCCCGAAACCAATGGGGTAATCGTGATTACAAAAGACGGTCTTGATTTCGAACTCAGACGTACTGACCGGATTGAATCGGTTGACTTTAGTCTTTTTGAGGAAGAAAACGCCGTTGGACAGGAACTGGTCAGATCACCGCTTGCCGGGGAAGGTAAACCGGATATTCGTTAAATTGAATGATAAAGTCAGCAAAGGTGATCATCTGATCACAATTGAATCAATGAAACTTGAAAATGGCATTCTGGCCCCCCATGAAGGAACTGTTCAGCAGATCATGATAAGTGAAGGAGCTCAGGTCAGGCAAAATGATCCATTGATTTTTATTAAACCTCTCGAATAACCAATAAACTATAATATTTGAAATAAATGCATCCATTTCTTACACCCTCTCATGAAAAGTTCAGGCACAAAGTCCGGGAATTTGCCACCAGCGGAAATTAAGGAGATTGCCCGAAAGCTTGATGAAACCAGCACTTTTTCACCCGAATTAACCCGGAAAATGGGCCAGTTTGGACTTTTCGGAATGAATCTTCCTGAAAAGTACGGTGGAACGAATATGGATACACTTTCCTATATAATTGCCGTAGAAGAGCTTGCACGTATTGACAGCTCCCAGGCTGCCACGGTGGCCTCCCATAATTCCCTGGGCATTGGTCCTATATACCAGTATGGAACCGATAAGCAGAAGGAAGATCTTTTGGCCGGTTTCTGCACCGGTGAGCGGTTGTGGGCATTCGGACTCACCGAGGAAACAGCCGGCTCAGATGCACGGGGAACTAAGACGGAAGCCATTCTTAGCGATGGACAATGGGTGATCAACGGCTCCAAGATGTTCATTACCAATTCAGCTTCTGTACTATCGTATGGGGCAACAATACAGGTTGTTACCAGCAAAAGCAACGGCGACAAGGAACTATCAGTGATCCTTGTCCCCCGCGATACACCCGGTTACCGGTGTGAAAGAATAAGCAACAAGATGATGTGGCGTGCTGCGGATACCGGGATGCTGTATTTTGAAAATTGCCGGGTTCCGGAACAAAACCTTTTGGGTAAGAGGGGAATGGGTGCCAAGATCATGTTGCAGACCCTTGACAGCGGAAGGTTGTCGATTGCAGCCATGGGACTTGGGTTGGCACAGGGTGCATTTGAACTGGCTCTTGAATATGCCAATACGCGTGTTCAGTTTGGCCGGCCGATCGCTCAATTCCAATCCATCGCATTCAAGCTGGCCGATATGGACATGAAACTTGAACTGGCCCGCAACACGCTTTACAAAGCCTGCAAAATGAAGGATGACAAGTTGCCGTTTGGCAGGGAAGCCGCCATTGCCAAATTGTACTGCTCCGAAATTGCCCGGGAGATAGCTGATGAGGCGGTGCAGATACATGGGGCCTACGGCTTGTTCAAGGACAGCGATATTGAAAGATTTTACCGGGATCAGCGAATCCTGCAGATCGGTGAAGGGACATCAGAAATTTTGCGGGTGGTGATCTCGCGGTATTTGGGATTGAAACACATTTCCTAAAATATGGAACACCGTAAGGCTGATCACATTGAAATGGCATTTCTGTCTCAGGTAAATGAGGTAGAACATGACAACCGGTTCTTTTATGAACCACTGCTTCAACCACATCCATTGGATGGATCATTATCCCTTACCTTTCTGGGAAAAAAGCTGGGGGTGCCTATGTGGGTATCCAGCATGACCGGCGGAACATTTGCCGCCCGAAAAATCAATTCAAATCTGGCCAGGGTCTGTCACGAATTTCGCATGGGGATGGGACTGGGATCCTGCCGGGCACTGCTTGACAGCAATGCAAGCCTGCATGACTTTGACATGCGCGACATCATTGGCGATGATCTGCCGTTGTTTGCCAACCTGGGCATTAGCCAGGTAGAACAGTTGCTTGAAAGCAAGCAAGTGGACAGAATCAGGATCCTCATTGATAAATTGCGTGCCGATGGCCTCGTCGTTCATGTAAATCCCCTGCAGGAATTTTTCCAGCCCGGTGGAGATCGTTTAAAACTGGCACCCATTGTATCTATCAAGCGCCTGCTCGATGAAGCCCGGTTTCCTGTCATTGTAAAAGAGGTAGGACAGGGGATGGGGCCTGCCAGCCTCCGGGAATTAATACGTTTGCCCCTGGCAGCGATAGAATTTGCTGCTTTTGGTGGTACCAATTTTTCAAAGCTGGAAATGCTTCGCAGTGAAAAGGGCACCATTGATGAGTATGGACCCCTTGCCAGTGTGGGCGAATCCGCTGGTGAAATGGTTACCTATGTGAATAAAATTCTGGCAGATGAACCCGGCATCAATTGCCGTCAGTTCATCATATCTGGCGGCATTAAAAGTTTCCTCGATGGATTCTATTTAATGAAAAAATTGAAGACGACCTCGATATTTGGCCAGGCATCAGGATTTCTGCGACATGCAAAAGAAGGGTATGATGAACTTCATCAATATGTCAGTTACCAGGTGAATGGTTTAAACCTGGCGAACACCTATCTGACCATAAAAAAAGTATAAAATGGAAATCCAGGGACAAATACAGGGATTTTCGAAGCTTGGCCGGGATGACCAGGTGAAACTGGTGGCATCGTTCACCTCCGATCCGGACGGAATCATTCATGAACTTGACGCGCATTTGTTGCCGGATGGAAAGCGCCAGAGAATGTACCAGGAGTTTTCTGAAAATTCGGTTTCCAATTTTTTCCTTCCCTATAGTATTGCGCCCAATTTCAGGATAAATGATACATACTATATGGTCCCAATGGTCACTGAAGAAAGCTCTGTGGTTGCTGCTGCCGCTGCCGCTGCCAAATACTGGTCGGAAAGGGGTGGATTTCTTACCCGCATTGTTACCATGCAGAAACCGGGACATATTCATTTCACGTGGAAGGGTAGCACCCCGGAAATAACCACCTTCATTGATGATCTGATCCCCGGCTTTTACAATGTAACTGCCTATCTGACAAAAAGAATGAATCAGCGGGGTGGGGGAATCCTGGAAATCAACCTGAAGGATGTAACAGATAAGATGGAGGGATATTACCAGCTTGAGGTTATTTTTGATACGGCAGATTCCATGGGAGCGAATTTCGTCAATTCCTGCCTGGAACAAATGGCGGATTTTCTTTACCAGCAGGTTCAACTGGCAGGGCTGGCAGGACGTCTTGAGATAATCATGTCAGTCCTTTCGAATTATTCTCCGAAATGCACGGTTGAATGCCAGGTGAATAGCTCTGTCAGGGGAATGGCCCATCCGGAATATAACCTGGGGGGTATCGATTTCTGCAGGAAATTCGAGACTGCAGTGAACCTGGCTAAACACGATGTTTACAGGGCTGTAACACATAACAAGGGAATATATAACGGCGTGGATGCAGTGGTGATCGCCACAGGCAATGACTTCAGGGCTGTGGAAGCTGACGGGCATGCCTGGGCTTCCAGGAACGGGAATTATTGCGGATTAACGGATGCAGAGGTCTCAAAAGAATCCTTCAATTGTCGTATTGAGATCCCGCTTACCCTGGGTACTGTGGGTGGACTGACGGGTCTGCATCCGCTGGCTGCAGTTTCGCTGAAAATACTTGGAAATCCTCATGCATCGGACCTTATGTCGATTGTGGCCGCCGCAGGAATGGCCAGTAATTTCAGTGCGATCAGGGCGCTGATTACAGGAGGAATTCAAAAGGGACATATGAAACTGCATCTTTCCAATGTTCTGAACCAGTTTCATGCATCAAATGCAGAGAAGCTGGCCGCCATGGAATACTTCAGTAAACGGGCCGTATCTTTTTCTGCCGTGGAGGAATTTCTCACTAATTCGCGTACCCGTCTTGAAAAGTGAAGGTATAAAACGGTATTATGCCAACGGGAAATTGCTGATCTCAGGAGAATACCTTGTTCTTTCAGGAGCTGAAGCTCTTGCCGTTCCTTTGAAAAAAGGGCAATGGCTTGAAGTTGAAATAACCGGGGGAGATGAGACGCCTTGTCTGAAGTGGCAGGCACGGGTTCTGGATAAAGAGTGGTTCTCTGCAACCATACTATTGCCGCACATGGAAATTGCGCAGTCTTCTGATCCGCTTATAGCAAGCCGACTGGTGAAAATATTCAGTGAAATAACCGAAATGAACAGGGAACTGTTTGATCCCGGAAAGAGTTATTCCTTTTCTACCGTTTCTACCTTTGATCATAACTGGGGAATGGGAAGCAGTTCTGCGCTTATCGCCAATCTGGCCCGGTGGGCCATGATCGAACCGTTTGATCTTTTCCATCGCCTGAACAAGGGCTCGGGCTATGATATTGCCGCCGCACTGGCCGAAGGGCCAATCCTTTTCAGCACCATCCACCATAAGGCGAAGATAATTCCCGTGAGATTCCTGCCTTCTTTCAACCAGCATATCTGGTTTGTTTACAGGGGTCAAAAACAGGATACAGAACAAAGCCTCTCCGGGTTCCGCACATTACCCCAACCTACAAGGCAACAGATTGAAATGATCAATTATTTCACGGGTGAATTGCTGCATACGAGACATCTGAAGCAGTTTATGCAAATTGTGGCTGAACATGAATCATTTATTTCAAACATACTGGGCAGGAAAACTGTTAAAGAGGAATATTTCAGCGATTTCAACGGTGAAATCAAATCGCTGGGTGCCTGGGGAGGCGACATGATGATGGCTGTCTCTGAAATGCCGGCGGACTCAATTCGTACCTATTTCCAGGAAAAAAACATTCAAACGGTGTTCGATTTTCAATCATTGATCCTATCCTAATGTTTAATTCACTGGAAGACAAATTCTCTGTTCAGTCAAAGGGACTTCTTCATCCGGATGTTTATCTTCCCGGGCAAGTGGGATGGGAATGTCCTTCCAATATTGCTCTTATAAAATACTGGGGGAAGAAGCAGTTCCAGCAACCGATGAATCCTTCTGTGAGCATGACGCTGCAACGATCCAAAACGGTTATTTCAGTGGAGTATTTTTATCAACGGAAAGTGAAAAAGATGTCGCTTTCTTATTTTTTTGAAGAAAAACAACAACCAACCTTTGAGGACAGGTACCGGCAATATCTGGAACATGTATCAAAATATCTTCCCTTTCTTAATCACACCGAATTGGTGATCAAATCGCACAATACCTTTCCCCATTCGGCCGGCATAGCCTCATCGGCATCATCATTCGGTGCCCTGGCGCTTGCGCTCTGTGATATTGAACGTAACTTGTTTGGCACGCTTTCAGAAGATTCTGATTTCATAGAGAAGGCCTCTTTTCTGGCCCGGCTGGGTTCGGGAAGTGCCTGCCGGTCAGTTTACGGCGGCTTTTCATTATGGGGAAGAACTGAGGATCTGATGTCATCAACCAATGAAGCGGCCATTTCACTGAATTTTATCCTTCATCCCGTATTTTCTGATTATTGCGACAGCATTCTTATTATCGATTCCGGCAAAAAGGAGGTTTCCAGTTCTGCCGGACACCGCTTGATGGAACATCATCCCTATGCTGCGGCACGGGTTACCCAGGCGTATGAAAATCTTAAAAAAATACTGGTTTCTTTGCAATATGGGAAAGAACAAGCCTTTTCGGCGCTTGTTGAAGAAGAAGCCCTGACTTTGCATGCCATGATGCTGACATCACAACCCGGCTATATTCTGTTAAAGCCCAATTCACTTGAAGTCATTGACCGGGTAAGACAGTTCAGGAACGCTACAGGTTTGCCTGTAAGTTTTACCCTTGATGCAGGGGCGAACGTACACCTTATCTATCCGGCCCGTTTAATCAGTGAAATAAAACCGTTTATTGAGGGCCAGCTGGTTGGCTTTTGCCAGCAGGGAAACATTATTCATGATATGATCGGAACCGGACCGGTTAAATTTCTCTGATCATGGATACTACGATCCTGTCAAACAGGAAATTTCCTGGCAAGCTGCTTTTGATTGGTGAACATTCTGTCATTGAAGGCTCCAGGGCGCTGGTAATTCCATATCCGGATGTTTCAGCAAGTCTGGTTTTAACGCGGCAGTCGCTCGTTGGTGAAGATCTGGTATCGAATCGGGTATTGTATGAGTTTGCCCTCTGGTTGAAGGAAAATAAAGACTCAGCCCTTCCGGAACTGAATATGACCAGGCTGTTCCGGGACATTGACCAGGGACTTTATCTCCGATCCTCCATCCCCAAAAGATATGGTCTTGGAAGTTCGGGTGCCTTGTGCGCAGCTGTATACGATGAATATGCCGGGGGAAAGAGTAAATTTTCAGAAGAACCGGAGAGTGAGGAGTTACTGGTAGTAAAAAAAGCCCTGGCTTGCATGGAATCCTGGTTTCATGGAACCAGTTCAGGGATCGATCCGCTTTGCATTTATTACAACAAACCCCTGGTCATTGAGGGAAAAGAAAGCATAAGGACCTGGCAAATTGAAAATATGGCAGGACCAGGGTTTGCATGCCTTTCTTCTGGATACCGGGTTGACAGGGAATACAAGTGACCTGGTCGGAGCTTTTCGGAATAAATTACAGGGACAAAGCCTGAAAGAAAGTTTTACACAACAATATATTCCGCTGGTAAACGAGGTGGTGGATCAGTTTACGGATGGCCGGCCTGATTACGAATCGCTTGTACAACTATCCCTGTTTCAGTGGAGGATATTTCAGGATATGATTCCCGAAAAATTCCGGATGGTATGGCAATACGGACTCGACTGGGAATATTATACCTGCAAATTGCTCGGATCCGGTGGAGGAGGGTACATCCTGGGTTTCACGCGGGATTTTGAATATGCAAAACTCTGTCTCAGGGAACAGTTTGGTCTCGAGCCGATTTACCTGAATATCTGGTAAATAACTACCTCTCGCGGATTTCGCCATGATGCATGCTCGCGTTGCTCGCATGAAGATTTCTAACCACAGAGGAAAAATCAGAGGAATAACAGAGGACCACAGAGTTCTTTGCCTAATCTTTGTTCCGAAACGGCAAAATCGAATGCAATGAGATTCTCTCTGCGACCCTCGAAAGCAACGTTAAGCTCACATAAAACTCTGTGCAACTCTGCGTTAAAAATTTTGGCAATCTATCACTTTACCGGTATGTTTTCTCGCAGATCTTTCCCAAAGGGATGTGGCGGCAAATAATTCATAATTCATAATTCATAATTCATAATTTTTCTTCCATCTACAATCAACTATCAACTAACAACTTTCAACAAATTTTTTACCTTTGCGCCAAATGATTCCAGATGGCGTTTGAGATAGGCGAACAAAGTATTAGTAAGCTTATTATGGTGGGAGACAGGGTGTTAATCAAAGCCAAGAACCCCTCATGACAAGACTAAAACCGGATTGTATCTTCCTCCGGGAGTGCATGAACAGGAGCCTATTCAAACCGGTTATGTTGTTAAAGTAGGTCCCGGATATCCGATACCTGCTATTCAGGAAGCCGATGAGCCATGGAAAGACAGAGGAGAGGAAGTGAAATATGTGCCTTTGCAGCCCAGGGAGGGAGATGTAGCAGTATATCTGCAGAAAAGCGGATGGGAAATTGAATTTAACAATGAGAAATATGTTGTTATTCCCCATAATGCCATACTCATGCTAATCAGGGATGAAGGACTTTTTACCTGAGATGCATATGTATTCTTCCATTCTGTACGTTGTATATTTTAAAATATCGAATGTCATTTAACATCCGGTTATATGCTGTTAGTCACTTATTTGCTTCACTCGTCAATATTATTCTAACTTTTTAATTGTTAAATCGTAATCTTACATGTTATCAGATCAACCAAAACCCAGCATTCAAGATATGCGCCATTACAAAATGTACAACGATCAGTTTCAGGCAGGATTTCTTGCGGATCAGGATGCCTTGTTCAGAATTGTTTTTGAAGAATCGCCCGATGCCATTTTTATGCTCAGTCCGGGCAATTTCAATATTATTGATTGCAATGCAAAAGCCATTCAGCTTTTTCAGGGTGATCAAAAGTCGGATCTTACGTGCCGGGAGTCATTTGAACTATATGATGCGCCTCCGGCAGACTTCAGTAAAAATGTTTTTATCGATACGATCAATAAGGGCGCAGATCATACACAGGAGATGGCCTTCCGGTCGTTAAAGGGAAATATTTTCTGGGGCAAGTGTTCTGTGAAGAGGGTAGAAGCAGCCAGGGGACCCGTTATTGTGTTCCGTGTAAGACGTGTGGTAGATTATATGAAAACGGCAGAAATGCTGTCCACGATGATCAAACAAACGGCACGGGTAACCGGTATGGAATATTTTGGTGTGCTGACGGAATTACTGGTCAAATCATTTGGTGTAAGCGTGGCATTTGTTGCCAGCATAGACGAGGATCTTCAAAAACAAAATATTATCCATTGCTGGCACAAGCAGCAATTCCTGGAATGCAAATCATATGATCTGGCTACCAGTCCGTCATTGAATGTACTTCGCGGATATACAGCTTACTATCCCAATAATCTCAGGGAAATGTTTCCCGATGATAAGCTGATCCAGCATCTCGGCATGGAAAGCTACATGGGTACACCGGTATTTGATGTAAAAGGCGAAGTCTGCGGTTTGCTGGTGATGATGGATGACAAGCCAATGGAGGAAATTCCCAATTCACGGAATATGCTATCTATTTTTGCCTCCCGTGTTGGCGCTGAGCTTGAACGGATGCAAATTGAAGAATCCTACAAAAAGAAGATACATGAACTGACGAGGCTGATTGGTAATCAGTCGGCAGTGATCAGTAATCAGTAAGCGGTAAAAGATTCTGCAGTTCTGCAGTTCTGCAGTTCTGCAGTTTTGCAGTTTTGCCACAATGGCACTAAGGCACAAAGCAATGTATGATTAGCACATCTACCTTAGCACATTGTACACTTAGCACATTAGCACATTCTGCATCATTAGCAATTCAGCATCATTGTTTTCTCCCGAAGGGATGCCTTCGGCACATTATTCATTGTTACGTGATCATTGTTTTCAATAATTTTCTATATTTGCAGCCCATACAGTAATAAACAAGGCCCCGTAGCTTAATTGAATAGAGCATCTGACTACGGATCAGAAGGTTATAGGTTTGAGTCCTATCGGGGTCACGCAGCGCTTCCCGCCTTTGGCGGGATTTTTTTTTGTTCCTGTAGAAGATGTATTTCTAGCTTAGTCGCTAAGATAGTTTTGCGCACAGAGCCGCAGGAGATGCAAAGAATTGTTTACGCGGCTTTGTGGCGGGTATATTGTGATTGAACATGATCACGACTTTTTTGTTATAATACTAAATCTGAAATACATATGAAAAAGAATATCGGTTACCTGCTATTGGCTTTTATAGCCATTCTTTCTTCATCCGCGTCATTGAAAAAAGGAACCTGGACAATGGATAAGAATCATGCGAAGCTGGGTTTTACAGTAACACACCTCATGGTTTCGGACGTGGATGGAGTGTTTAAATCATTTGATGCAAAAATCACTTCACCTTCTGATGATTTCTCAAATGCAGTTGTTGAAATGACCGCTGATGCGAAAAGCATTGATACAGGCAATGAAATGAGGGATAAGGACCTTAAAGGTGAAAATTACTTTGATGCTGAAAAATATAATACGATCACATTCAAGAGCAAGACATTCAAAAAAGTTAAAGAGAATACATATAAAGTTACCGGGGATCTTACCATGCGTGGAGTTACTAAAACAATTGAACTCGATGCATTATGCAGAATGGGAAAAAATCCCCAAAATCAGAAGACTATAGCCGGGTTTAAAATAACCGGTGCTCTTAATCGTAAAGACTTTAATATTGGTAAATCTGCACCTTCCGCTATGGTTAGTGACGAGGTAACATTAGTCGCTAATGCGGAATTTTCCCAGGAATAAATATCTTCCGGGCTTAAGCAGGTAAATGGCAGAAAAGCGCAATCTTCTGCAACTGCCGTCAATTGATCATTAGCTTGTTGAATTTCTGCAAGTCAATCAATAAATGGTATCGTTTTGAAAAATGCATCGATATCATCAAACATCATTGACCCGTAAGCAGTTTTTTTTCATACGCCTCAAGCAAATCTGCCGCATCTGAATCACCGAAAGAAACTGCAACTTCAACAGAAAAACTTTTTGACGCGGAAAACATTTTGCGTTCATACTCTTCCAGGTCAAAACCAGTTGAAGTGTTGAGTGAAGTAGTCTGACTCATAATTTATATTTTAAGTCTTTACTACACCGGCGGATTGGCTTCGTAGGAAGTGCTACCCACCTGGCAATGGAAATGATTGCTATGCGCGGAACGCAAACCGGAATCCGGATGATCGGGATGAATAATGAAATTGGACGGAATAGGAACACTATCCTGAATCAACCTGGCATCCAGGTCGCTTCCGGTTTTTGCTGCTTCATAATAATGGAACGTGTCGCTCATTTGAGTGACCATGTAGCGATACACATCTTTAAACAGGGTATAACCAAATCCATCGGAAGCTGAAAGACGGTAATAAATTTTCCCTCCGTTTATTTTTGCAGGCTTGCTGCCCCAGTCCCTTTGCACAAAAACTTCAAACGCAGTTCCGTTATATGTTCCCTTTAATCCACCAAGGTCCAATGCGCGGCCGGTATTGTGACAATCGAATTGAGCACCACTGCCATGGCCAATTCCCATGTGATATAAAGTGTCAACTCCCCATGTAGTTCTTCAGCCATTTGGTGAACTTGTAAAGAAATACCACCATCCGGGGATCAAGGTTGTTGAGATTTGATAACAGTATACCACCGGTTGCAGAATTCATGTACTTAATTTCAATTCCGTTGATGATGGAAGGTTTTACCGTATAGGTATTTGGCACATCATGTGTTTCAGTTACTTCCTGATCCGGCTGGTCTTTTACTTTTTTCGTCCACTTTCTTGTGGAAGAAACTTTCAGTGATGCATTGAAAGGAGGCGAATCCAATGTAATGCCTGAAGACGTTTTTGCGGCAAGCGATTGTAATACATCACGGGCCTGCGTTAACGTTAATGTTCTCACCGGTACGGCATCTGATAAATAATTATTCAAATCAGCATCACTCAATACGGTTTGCCCGAATGAATAATAACTGAAGGACTGACTGGCAGCAGGCGGAGTGGCAAAGAGCGCAGCTTCTTCATTTCTGCGGTTAATGAGGCCCGGCAGATCAACCAACTCCCCATTTATTCTGCCTTTTGTCC
Organism: uncultured Bacteroidales bacterium; assembly: GCA_963790105.1. Classification (GTDB taxonomy): domain Bacteria; phylum Bacteroidota; class Bacteroidia; order Bacteroidales; family UBA10428; genus UBA5072. Next base: position 23,695 of record CAWBNI010000035.1, read on the forward strand.
ATTTTCGCATTTCTGTTGGCACGTCAGTATACTTTCCATCATTCAATCGCTTTAGTAAGGTTGACTGTAAAAAATTTCCATCGCCGACATTGTAAACAAAACTTGCCAGGGAGTCTATCTGGTTTTGGTTCAAATCCACCGTAACGTTTTTACTGATGGTTTGCACATGTTTGTTCACTTCATTTTTCAATAATTCGATAGCTTTTGTTTCAGTATATACCATTAGCAAATTCTTTTTCAGAATCAGCACCATTACAATTGCCCGGATGAATCAGCGTTCCGTAACCAATGGTGCAATGCCCGACAGGATCGTTATACATTTTACTGAAGAAACCTTCGTATTTTTTTATGAGATCAACACCTTGCTGCGAAATATTCCATGATTTTCCGGTTGAAAAAGATTTGGCGACGGATGTTCCTGCAGGCCAATAAACAATTTGAATCCGTCCATCCCAGTCAGAACTGACTCTCACTTCACGTTCAAATTTTACAAGGAAATCAGAAAATTTTTCATTGTAGGAAGTGCCGGTTGCCGGATCAACAATAGTTAATGTAGTTCCGTTTGCTGTGCCATCGCCATTGATGGCAGTCATAATGCGGGCATGAATACCAAAATTTGCATCAGTTCCTTCGGCAGTTGTAATCCATATCGGTCCATTGTTTCTTAATAATCGTTCCCAGCCTCCAATGGACAGACTTTCAGGGTATTCAAATAAAAAACCTGCGGCTTTAAGAAAAGGAATTTTTTCATCGGCAGTAAGCCCCTGGTTGTTTTTGTATTTGTTCAGATAAATAGCGCCAATGCCACCAACGGCCGTATCAATGGAAAGTGATTGCTGACGCTTCCATGAAATCATAATGGTAGTAACAGTGGCCCAGCAAACCATGCTTGATGGCTGCCTGATTGGATTTACAATTCCCGGCACTTTATAGGAAACCGCATCAAAAGACCGGGCAATGGTATCGGTTAATGATGAAGCATGGAAATTTTTCGAGGTTTTACGGAAGCAGTGATCAGCTCATCCATTTCAATAAATCGATTTTCCATAAGACTGTTTATTTGTAAAGTTATTTTTATCAACCCCACTTGTGGTATTAATACTTCGTATTTTTTTTGCATCCAGCAATGCTTTCAGGAGAGTCACTATTTCGCCCTTCACCAGGCTGATGGATTTATCTATCAATTGCTGCGAAGAAGGATTGGTAAAAACTGCAATCGCATTATCAATGATGGTTTTTGTCGTGGGATCGGTAAGAATGGGCACATAGTCCCACACTTTTTGAAAATACACAGACAGAGGTGTGCTTTTATTGGCCACGGCATCTGCAATATTTTCTACCGATTGTTTTACAGCCTGTTGCACAATTTCCAGCGTTATTGACATGGTTACCCCCGTTCCATTCCAGTGTTGTATCGCCCGGAAAGGCTCCATGACATGCCTTTATTATTTTTTACCGGAACACCTTTCTATCCCACTTGTTTTTATAAGTATTTAGGAAATCATGAATTGCTTTTGCTGCAAGGCCGGCAATTTGTTTCCGGCCACCATGATCCGTGTCTTCCATAATTCCTTTCAGTACCCTGTAAAAAACATGAACAGGAACGGTATCATCCAGATTCAGATGCTTGCCTGCCAAATACCAATGAGTTTCCGTTACTTCATATTTGGCCAGTTCTTTTTTCACATCTGGTATGGCAAGAGCTCCCGCTGCCACTTTTTCAAATAATTTATCGCCGGCATCATTTATTTTTCCATTGGTTATGACATTGCCAATGAACTTGTTCATCACAATTTCCTTGTTGATCAAATGCCCTGCAGAAAAAGCATCGGTAAGAAAATGATCGCCAAATGCATTGACAGGATACACCTGGTCCAAAGGCATTCCTCCCCTTGCAGCATCTATTGCTTGTTTATGATAAAATTCCCATTCGATTTATTATTCTTTTGAGAGGAAACAACACCGGCTGGCGGGGGAGCAAAATGCGAATTATTCAGTAAGGCAAGATCAATGTAGCGTTTTCCAATGCCAATCTTGTCGTCACCCCAGTCTTTATTTGGAACACCTTCAATGAAGCGACCCAGGTGCAAAACGGTATTCTTGTAATGATCCTCATCTTTTTCAACCAGTTTTTTTATCCGGATCAATTCTGAAGCAGGAGCATTTTTAAAATCTGCGTATTTGTCATATAAATCTCCCATCGTAATAATTTGCCCATAAGTAAAGGCAACCGTGTTGATGTTATAAGTTGTGGAAGGCTGCAGCGGCTGCACATTTGCCAGGGGACCGGAATGTGCATTGTCAATAAATTCTCCGAACAAAACATGTTCGCCGGTGTCATAAAAAGGATGGCTGAAATTATCTATGATGCTTTGCGCATTGGCAAGGGAAGACATGGCAAACAAAGTGGCTTCTGCATTTCTTCGGGTAACGAGCCCCGGAAGGTCAACCATTTTTCCGTCTGCTTTCGTCTTTGTCCACTTTTTTATTTCAGCAGGTACGTCTTCCTGTTTTTTTTGGTTCAACACCTTTAAAAGCGTTGAATCATTAAAATTATCACTGCCTACATTATAGATAAAACTGACGAGTGCATCAACCTGGTTTTGGTTCAAATCAACTTTGACATTATTATTGATCGTGTCTTCGAATTGTTTCGTTTTCTCCAGCAATAAATCGGATGCTTTCTCTTCTGAAATTCCATCTTTAAATGGCTTTTCCGATTCAGCGCCATTGCATGCCCCCTGATGCAGCAAAGTTCCATAACCAATGGCGCAATTGCCTGCTGCATCGTTATACATTATGGAATGAAAGCCTTCAAATTTCTTTATGAGGTCAATTCCCTGCTTTGATGTTTTCCATGGACGTGCCGTTGAATCTGCTGAAAGACTCCCCGACACAGAAAGCGACTGCAATGTGCTTACCGGAAGAACGGTTGTGGCCATGGAGTTATAAAAGCTTTGCGCAAAATTCAGTTCGTCGGAGCTGATGGTTAGTGTTCGTTGACCCTGAATAACCGGCGCACTGTCTTTTACAAAATCAAAATTTTCAAAATTGACTGAGGAAGCATAAGATGATAAAAGCGGAATATTACTGAGAATATTTTTTACCGCATCATTCAAAAGGTTAATGGTTTTGCGATAGGCGCTCGTTACGGATGTTTCAAAGTTTTGTCCGGCTTTCCATGCACTCCAAAAGAAAAACATGGACGGCTCAGGCAAATAATTATTCCGGATGGCGCCTGTTGAAACTTTAGCTCCTGCATCCAGCCAGGCTTTGTTCAGGGTAGATCCCACACAGTTCATCATGTATACACTGCGAATATTCAGTGGCGCACCGTTAGCTGTTTTGATAGAACTGATTTTTTGCTCATCCACACCATCGCCGCCGGAAAGTGCAATGTATTTGTCGGAACCATGGGTGAGTACAAAAATGTCAATTACTTTTTTCTCCTGCGAAAGGCGAACGATTGTGTCTTTTAATTGCTGGTAGGTTGCCGATCCGTTTCTCAGTACAATCACATCACCATATAAAGAAGGCCTGGCAGAAGAATAGCGGTTGATGGTGAGTTCAGCCGTTTCAAGCAAATTATCGGTAAGGCTTTTGAATTTATCATTCAGATAACCTGCAATTTTTTGCTTGATGGCATCCGGAACAAAATTTACATGAAGCGCAGCCAGCAATTTGTCAACCAATTGCGGAAGGCCCAGGTCAACACCTCCATTTTCCATGAGCACAACAAGCACTCGGTTTTGCACCGAAAGCGGTGCCGACCATTCAAAAGATGTTGAAATGGAATAGCCGAAACCGTTAGATGGCTCAGGCAAATTAGTCACGCTTTTGAGGATTTCTTTTTTTGCTGCGGGTGAATTGCTGAAGGTATTCATCCATTTCAATAAAACGATTTTCCACATTCAAAGTATTTATGGTTATTAAATGGAGAATTCAATTTTATTAAATCCTATGCCAGCCATTTTATTACCTGGTTCACTATGTTTGCAGTCATCATTACTCCAAAATTCCTTGTCCCTGATGCGTTGGTGATTGAGCCATTATGAATCCCAACCAGGATCCTTTCTCCTGTATTTTTGTCTTCCTTCCATATGGGTGAGCCTGACTGTCCTTCGCCGGTATCCATGGTATGCAGAAAGACAGGATCGTCATTGGGGAAAGCCTGTATGGTTCCCAAAGCCTTCCACATGTTTTCCCAACTGTGTATTGGGAATGTCATGCGGGTAACCTGCAGTTTCTACTGTTATGCCTTTAATAATAGCAGGAACAAGAGTAGTCATGTGTGTATTGCCCCCGGTAGCTGTATCACCAAAATGACCTAAGGGTTGATTGTTCAGTGAACCAAATTTTTTAAATCCTATATCTTCATTCAATACAATCACTGCAAAGTCATTATGCCTGTTGTCCACACTTTGAGCAGACGACCATGCAGGAAGAATTGAATAATTTGATGTAACATAAGAACCAAATGGCTCATTTCCCGTGCCGTTTGATCCCGGTGTTATTTTGACTTTAACTGCTTTTTGCCATTGGTGTTTATTGGTGCCTCTGGTGTCGATAAAATTTTCAACGACATGCGCTGCCGTGAGAATATGGCGGGGGCCTATCAGCAAACCAGTACCCGGAACAAAGGCAATTTCATTTCCGGTATCGGGATGTTTAAAGGTTGGTTCTATTTTACATATCCACCGGTAAGGAATAACTGTCGTATTGCTAACTACAGTTCTTTCATCCGGCGGATTGACTATTTTGCCAAATGATAAATCAGGCTGCTCCTTTTTTTCTTCGTCTGAAATGGCAACAGGAATTATATCCTCGCTTTCAGATTTTGATGCTTCCCTGGCATTTTCTGCCATTTTTTTTGCATTGTCAACAACGGCATTTTGAATATCGCCGGCCTTTTGCCTGATGGCATCCAAATCCTGGATAAATTCTTCATTGCCTACTTTAAGATCCGGATCATTCTTTTTTTCCTGTACGTTCTTTTTTTTGTTCTTGCTTTCTTCTTCATAATCGAACAGCCGGTCAAAATCGGAAAAACGGTTATCCAGTTCCATGGTTCCCATATCATAAGCATTGGCATATTGCATGCTTTGGGCAATGCGGTCAAATATGGCATGCTCATTTTTAAATTCAGGTGGTGGCGGTTCATCACTTTGCATTTTTGATGCTGCCGGCTGAGGCCGTGGATTCTGTTTACCCAGTTGATCCCTGCTTACCGTTTGTTTGGTTACCGGATCATAAAGCTTCTCGCCGTTCAAAATGGATTTCATATCAGCCAGCAATTCGTCTTCGGATATTTTCGGCTTTTTTTCTTCCTCAACATACACAACAGCCACAGGATCTTCTGTGGATTTTGCAGAAGCGTATATCTGATCAGCAGGATTATCGGAACTGTTACTTTCCTGGAGAGGATTTAAAACATCAACATGAAGATCATTTGCCGGATTGCTTTCGACAGGTGGAACCATTTCAAAAGAGACATCGGTAATTTCCTGTGGCGACCAGTTTGTTGCAGCCATGCTTTTTGAAACAACATACTCTTCAAACCGGGGTTCGTCAACGGAACTTTGCACCACATATTCTTCGAAGGGTTTTGTATTTTGAACAAGCACTTCGCCGTTGTCAAAACTTTTTGAAACAACAACACCACCGTTATGATGCTTCTGAAATTTTATCTGACAGCGGAATGTTCTGACTTGAGGAGGTTTGCCGTAATAGCCGGCAATCATGTCGTCATACGAAGTGACTTTTTTTCCTGTCTTCTTCATAACAATTGCAGATTAGGCTTTAATATTTAGTTTCATTATTGCAAAGGGATCGAATGTAAGCACCAGTTCATTGCTATTGCTGATGCCATGCGATTTGTCAAGCAGTATTTCAATTTTATCTTCATCGTGGGACCTGACTTCTGCCAAAGTTTGATTGACAACTGCCACGGGTTTGAATTTCGGATCCACTGCCAGATTTTTTCCCGATACGACAAGGATGGGCTTTTTATTTTCATCAACAGAAAGGCTTACTGATTTTACAATGGGCGGATTTGTGTTCCTTCTCGATTTTTGGATTTGATTGGCAAGCTGTGTATAATCAATAGCATTATCGGATGCTTTACCCAGGTCAACATTTTTATTTTCGATTTGCTTAATGTCGTCAACCGATGTCACGCCCATTTTTCTTAATTGCTTCTTTGTTTTTTTGTCCACATCAATATCATCAATATTAATGTCCTTTTTCAAACCCGGGATTTTACTTGTGGCTCTAACCTGCTGGTCGGTGATGGAACCTAATTGTATCGTTACTTTCGAGGCACCTGTTTGTCCCGGTTGTGCAGTTACAAATTTTACCTGCTCGCCATCGTACGTTGGAAAAATATTGATGTCCATCGCCATGTCCTTTACCGTGTAGGTTAAAGGTTTGTTGATGGCTTTAATGGCAAGCGTTTCCCTTGTTTTGTCGAGTTCCACTACAAGCGAGTCGACAAAATCTTCCAGGTTCCATGAGGTGTTTTCAGTGGCCATCCGGGTCGTTTAATTTTTTCATGTTCAACGAAATGTTGTGATACAAGGGACGAAAAGTTGTAGGCACCCTGTATATCGGCGGCACACTTCCAATCTGCAATTTTCCATTCTCGTCTCTGAAAACATCCAGCTCAATCGGGGTGCCTACATCGAAAGCATAGATATAGGAGTGAATGCTTTGATCATCCGTATAAATCTCTCCATTAATATCGGTAATGCTTTCGATCATTTTGCTCAATGGAATAAATGCTTCATCCATTTGCTTTGGTTTTTTTCAATTCATCCACCGGGGTGAGCATCACTTTTTCATTGAAGTCAATAGCAAACCCCTGAAAGGAATATTCGGAAGACTGTTTGCCGGCTTCATCTTTTTCATCGCTGTCCCAGGCATCGCTGTATGATTGCGAATAAATATTGTTATTCATGGCTAGTTTGATTTAATGCCAATGATTCTGGCAGATACCGGCAATGGAAACTGGATTGTTTCTTCTTCCACTTCCGTAACCAGTCCGGAATCATTGGTGGTTTTTACTTTATTGAGTTTGCAGGAAAAAAGTTTAAGCACAGGCCCTACCCAGATCATTCCTCTTTGCGAAGCATTGCCTTTCAGTTTTGCATGATAAATACATTCGGATGCATTGTTTTTGATGAATAAAACATTTTTCAGCGCATCTCTTTTTTCATCCGGCAAAACCGGTTGCTTATCCCAAAGCGAACAGAGTTTATTGAGCTCGTTAATGCTGATTTCTAATCCGCCTTTCATGCGGCCTTCCTGTTTTTCCGTGAGGCTTTCTTTGTCATCAGCGCCTTTCAGCATTTTCGTCGGCATCAAACCATTGGAATCATGATCGGCAGTGAGGCTGAAACCATATTTCAATGTTGCATTCAACTCCCACATGTATTTTTTTTGATCGGGATTTTTTTGATTGATTGAATCCAGCAGGGGAGATTCCCATACTTTATTCCAGAAAGCCCTGTAGGTTTTCATGTCGGTAAGTTCCCGTTCCTCTGACATGGGTTTACCCTGCTCTTTCAAAAAATAATTGTCCGCTACAACAATTTCTGTTGAACCCAGGGCTTTTATTTCTTTTCCACTTTTAGTTAAGCCAGCGCAGTTCTGCAAACACCATAAGGTTTTTATTCAGCGGCAGCTTCGCAATTTCTTCTTTCGAAAAAACAAATGGAAGCAAGGTGCCGGCAGCCACATTTTTTTGCTTGAATGTTTTTTCCAAAAAAGGTTTTGCGCCTTCGGTTTCCTTGAAATAAAATTTAATGATGGCTTTTGGCAATGGAGATTTCGGGGCAGGCTCCGGTACATTCAATTTAATTTTGAAAGTAACCGGACCATTTTTGCTGTACACTGTTTTTTTCAATCCGTTCCAGTCCGAAAGATTTCCTGTATCAAACGAAACAACAGTGCTGGTGCTGAGTGATGCTGCATATTGATAACCGAAAGAGTCAATGCTTTGAGAGGTGGCAATAGCAACGGGTGGTTCGGCATTAGCCTGCGCCATTGAAGCCTGCTGCAACAGCTGTGCCAGTTGTGCTTTTGCTGCATTGGCCTGATCGCTCTGGCTTTGTAGGAGTTGCTCAAGTATTCTTCGCTTGTTGGTATCGGCAATCAGATCGGTAATGAGCTTGTTGTTGAGTGCCTGTTTTTGTATTTTTTGCTGATTGACAGCAGTGAGCAATTGCGGCAATACCTGAAGCACCGGACCAGCAAGCGAAGCAATCAAAGCATCATCAATGCCAAAAATAAAGGGCTGTGAAAAAGCCTGTTGCTCTGCGCTTACAAAACGGTTGTCGTCATCATTCCCTGCAACAGAAAGAGATTTGGCACCGCTTTTGAGGTGTTGCATTGGCAGGGGCAGGAGTGGCTACAGGGGCAGGATTGGCGACTACAGGGGCAGGATTGGCGACTGCCGGGGTAGGAGGTGCATTCCCTGTGAGGGCAGGCAATCCATGAAGCAGCACATTTAAAATCGTATTCCATGTACCCGCAGGCAGTATATTCGTCAATGGATTTTGTGATTGTCCATTGGCGCTACCCGATCCGTTTTGAGCACCGGCCAGCACTTCCTGCACTACAGGAGCCAGTGATTTAATAATATTCAAAATATCAAATGATTGCTGGCTTGAATAATTGCCCGTTTTTTTTGAGTCGTCAACAAAGCGGCAATCATTAAAATTTACATCAGAACTTGTCGTATCACTTGTCATAGCATTTGTATTTAGTAGTGAAAGCGATAGTAAATAATCTTTGCCGATACTGTTTTTTAATCCAACCGGCACTTTTACCATTCTCGAAAAAGCCGGGGATTTCCCTTCGGCATTTTTAAAACTGAAGAGCTGTGCATAGCAATTATCCCTGTCAAAATAGGAAGATGGTAATAAAATTTCCTTACCGGTGTTTAACAGATAATCTCCACGTTCCTCATGATGCAAGGGTGTACTGTGCGAAACTTCATCAATCCATTTCAATCCATTTGTCTCTGAAAAACTTTTCCCCACTTTAATGCGATAGAATGGATTGGTGCCCGTATCAATCCGGAACCTTGCTCCTCCTTTTTCGAAGGCAATAAATTCAAGAATGGCTAGAGCCATGTTGCTTTGATTTATTTACCTCCGGCCGGTGCACCCCCTGCCGGCAATTGTCCCTGTTGTCCCTGTTGCGGTTTCAATGCAGCCACACCGCCGTCGGCATACATGTTGGCAAAATTGTCAAGCTTGAAGTAGTCGGTCTTGAATTTAATATTTACATGACCCTTGAGTGTCGCCGAAAGATCGTCCGTTGCTTTTTTATCTGACGAGTTCACCTGAATATTGGTATTGGTCATGTTCATACTGCCGCTTGGACCACCAAATATGGCTCCCATTATCCTCCACCATATTCCATATCAACCGAGGTGACATTCATATTCTGATCGTCATGATGAGCCTTGCTTTCTCTTGTTGCATGCATGGTAAATTCTACCTGGGCATCAATTTCACCTTTTTCCACTACCAGTCTTGTTACACCCATCAGCAGCACTTCACGCAATGCAGCCCTGTGCTCTTTAGCCATTTCAATTTTTGCATCGATGATGTGCTTTTTCACTTCGGCATCTTCCATATCAGCCTTTTCATTGTCTGCATTCGTCAATTCCATAGACCCATCAGGCTTCTTGGTAATGTTGTATTTGTCGGGATGTTTTTCTATGAGTTTGCCAAACGTGTCATCATCTTTCACTTTTTTAATAAACTCAGCAGATGATTTTAGTGCTTCTTTCATCAGCTTGATGTAACTGTCCGTTTGCACTTTCATTACATGAAGATTGGCATCAAAAACAGCTTTCAGTAAATCAGCAACAAACTTTGGAAAATCAACTGAATCCACGAGTTCTTTAAAGGACCTGGTATCGTTGCCAAATGAGGGATCATAACCCTTATAACCCATTTCCTTGCCACTATCGGTTGCCAGGGATTTTGATACACCCCGTTTGTCCATCTCCTTCGTCATGTATTCATCCACCAGCGACCGGTATAGATTTTTTTGATCTTCAATCGGCAAGGTGCCGAAAGACTGGCTTTGGGCAAGAACCAGTTTTGCCTGTTGTCTTGCATATTCCTTTATGGAAGGCTTCAATTCCATCATATGTCGTGTCATTCATAGAAGTCAGTTTTTCTGATTAAAAATCCCATTCATCACTGCCTGCTTTTGCAGGTTGTTGTTCGCGTTCAGGTTTTTTATAACTGGCCGTGGGATGATCATCGTCTTCATCCTCCTGCCTTTTCTTTTTATCCTCCCTGATTTCGTGAGGCAATGATTCCTGCAAAATGCTTTGTGTTGTAATGAAGGCATCCACATTGCTGATGAATCCTGAGAAGTTGGCATCATCTTCAAATGAAGCCGGATTATATTCGGCAATGGATTTGAGAATGGTCTGTCCCAACTTGGCTTTATTGTAAAGCACTGTTGATTTAGGTCTTGAAGACTTCATGGCTGAATACAAAGTTTCCACTACACGCCACCAGGTTCCGCCAACGGGAACTACCTGCCGTGTAACTTCCGGATGCATCAGAATGTTTTTAATCACAAAATTCAATTCATCATAAATCAAGGGTGTAATAACATTGGTCATGCCGCTGCAATGCGTTGATAAATTGTATTGCAGATCTTCAACGGCCTGCATCACTGTCTGACGCGAAACATAATTGACCGGATTCGGACTTTCCTGTGCCCTTTCAATATATTTTGCAGACTCGAACATCAGCGTTTTCCAAAGCGTTGCAAATTCATCGTTTACAATAACATCCTGGGTGGTTCTTGCGTTGCCATAATTGAACACCTGTTTATAAAACATTTGTCTTTCTGCCGGACGTGTACGGTCGAGTAATCTGCCGCTGTCAATATCCGTGAACTTATTGGAGAAAACATACTGTTGAAGATTATCACGCAGCCTGTGATCCTGAATTTCAATGCCGCCACGGATGAGAAATTTATGAGTAAAATAATTCACCACGCCAAAAACATCCAGTTCATCACCCAGCACCATGCAGTAAAATAGTTGCGCAGCGCATTTTACATTGGATACACTGATTTGAACTGCAGAGGCATCGTCTTCCAAAAATTTCACATCAAAATCCTTGTCTGATTGCTCCGGGTCTGCCTCTGTAATATCAGCTACCTGGGGCGTGCCTTTGATTTGAGAAATAAACAGCGGCAAAAAATATTTGGCATTTTTCGGAGTGATTTGATGATTCTGATGAATTCTTTATGTATTTTACCAGCAAGGGTTTTATGTCATCTTCAATATTACCGATGCCGGCCTTTTCAATGATATCCATTTGCTCGCCATTGAAAATATAATCATCAATCACTTTTTGCAAAGCTGCTTTAAATGAAGCGGCGGAAATGGAAAGTTGTGAGGAAGTGATTTTTTGAATAAGAGGATGTTGATCGCTATTATAAGTTATCTTGTCTTTATCTTTCCCACCTGCGCTTGCTTCGGGAATGTTCAATGATTCGCTTTGAATTGTGTAAACGTGCAGCGCTTACTACCGCATAGTTCACAATATTATTTACCCCTTCCTTATGACTGCGGACAAAGTTGATGAGGCCATTCACTTCTGTAATGCCTTTTACAAAAAATGCATAAGCAATGAGGTAATCAGAAATATTGCTGTAGGCCAACACTGCTTTTGTATTGTATTCATAATAATTCCAGTTCAGACTGTTTTGATTCTGGAAGTCGTATTTCAAGGAAGCAAGCGTATTGGTTTTGTCAATGCAATCACCAATGGTTAAAAGCCCGGGGCTTTGTTTTTCCTTGTTATTGAATAAATCATTTAAAATGCCGGTGTTATCCCACTCATCGGAAGTTGTTTTTTTTGCAAGCAAAGGTTTGTGCAATTCGGAAGTGAGCAGTAACGATGGGCCTTCAGAAACGGCTCC
>CAWBNI010000036.1:0-240816 GCA_963790105.1 uncultured Bacteroidales bacterium
CTTTCAGGAAAATAAAATGTTGCTTGAAAGCAGCTTATTGGATGAGAATCAGATACTTATATCTACGGGGTTGGGCGGAAAAGGTTTGAAACTCAGGTATTTCACGGTTCTTCAAACTTCAAGCGGAAGGGTTTTTTCGAATTATGAAAAGAAACTCATCAGATCAGAAATGCAGTTTAGCCTGAAAAGAAATCATGGCGAGCTGGAAAGTATTCATTTTAACGGGGAATTATGCAGGATCCTGTCTGTTATTCCCTTGCAGATCCCCATTCAACCCTTGTTCGAAAAGGTTATCGAAGAATGTAATTTGTATGGAAACTTCATTGATCATGAATGCCTGATCACCAACGTCAGGATTTTAACCGGAAGTCAGATCAGAAATCTGATGGCAAGAAAGAAAAGGTAATCGGTATTCAGTATTCGGTATTCAGTAATCGGTATTCGGTAATCAGTATTCGGTAACTGGTTTATGATAAAAAAACCCGGATACAGGTAGAAATATCCGGGTTTTCAGTGAAAATACCGTGCTAACCTTTTCTTTGTTTATCCTCTACTTCAACGCTTTCAAGATCATCAAATTCAACACTGGTATAATCCTCTGTTCTTTCAGATTCCTGGTGTATCATTTCTTCATTTACACCTTGTTCACTGGATTTCACATTCTTAATGTAGTCAATGACTTCGGTAAACCCATCAGCAAATTTTTCAAAATCTTCTTTGTACAAAAAGATTTTATGCTTTTCAAAAAAGAAGCGACCATCTTTCTGAAAACGTTTCTTGCTTTCTGTAATTGTCAGGAAGTAATCATTCCGTTTGGTTGCCTTTACATCAAAAAAATATGTCCTCTTTCCTGCTCTGACTGCCTTTGAATAAATTTCCCGGTGTTCGGAATCTTCAAAGGCATCGTTTTTATCTGTTCTTTCATCCATCATAAATTAGGGTATTTTGTAGTTGTAGAGTTTAAATGCATCTCAAAAATAAATATTTTTTTTTTCGAACATTCATTTGATTGACTGTATTATCATTTTTTTGACGAAAAACAAGTTATTGCAGATACAGGGATAATATTGATAATATTCAAAAAATACATTTACTTTGCAGCACTTTAACCAGGAATATCTCAAAAACTCATACAGAACGTTCTTTCAATTATGATCAGCAGAAGGATAATACGAATTAAGATTTTACAGCTCCTGTATGCTTACTTTCAAAGTGCCGAGAGTTCATTGAATAAGTCAGAAAAAGAATTATTCTTCAGCATTCAGAAAACATACGACCTCTATCATTACCTGTTGTCGCTCATCGTTGAAATAGCCGATTATGCGAACTCAAGGATTGAGATTGCTCTCCAGAAAAAGATCCCTACACGGGAAGACCTGAACCCGAATACAAAATTTGTGGATAATTTAATTATTCAGCAGATTCGCACAAACAGGCAGCTAAACCAGTATTTAAGCAAAACAAAACTTACCTGGGTCAATTCTCCCGATCTCATTAAAAAGTTGCATAACCGTATCCGCATGGCTCCTTTCTTCAAGGAATACATGGAAAATCCGGAAAGGAGCTACGAAAGTGATTTGAAACTGATTCTTGAAATTTATTCGAGCGAGATCATCAATTTTGAAAATTTATACCAGACGCTGGAGGAACAAAGCATATACTGGAATGATGAGGTTGAATTTGTGATCAGCATGATCACAAAAACGCATTAAGGTATTCAGGCAAAAAGATGGTGAAAATGCAGAGCTGATGCCTCTTTTTAAGAATGAAGATGACCGTGAATTTGCCCGGGATCTGTATCGCAATGCTATCATGCATAAGGAAGAATACAGGGAACTTGTCGAATCGTTTACTGAAAACTGGGATATCGAACGCGTTGCCTTTATGGATTTTCTTATTATTGAAATAGCCATCACAGAGGCCGTTGTTTTTCCTTCGATTCCTACCCGTGTAACTATTAATGAATTCCTTGAAATTGCCAAATTTTACAGCACTGAAAAAAGCAGCGTGTTCATCAATGGACTGCTCGACAAGATTTTCAGGCACCTGAAAGAACAACGCAGGATTGTAAAAACCGGCAGGGGACTTATTGGTGAAGACGAGGAGTAATCTCACACTATGCTTTCCATTTTTGCAGAGTTAATAAATTTGTTGTTACTTTGCGTTTTATATTTAGGGATGAATTTTGAGTGAATTTCCTGATTATTAATATAATATAATTTTAAGATGAGTAATTTATTAAGTATTGTTCTCATGGGTACGCCACAACAGGGACAGGGTAGTCCCTGGTCATCCCTTGTTCCCCTGCTGCTGATCATGGTTGTTTTTTACTTTTTCCTGATCCGTCCGCAGATGAAAAGACAGAAAGAATTAAAAACTTTCAGGGAATCACTGAAAAAAGGAGACCGTATTGTAACGGCCGGTGGCATATATGGCAAAGATCAATAACATTTCCGATCATTTTATTACAGTTGATGTAGGAAACAACGTTTTGTTAAAAGTGGACAAAAATTCAGTTCTCCGTGACACAACGGACGTTGAAAATCAAGCCACAGTAATTACATGAATAACCAGAGTTTAAGGTATATTTGCCATATACTTTAAACTCTTTTTCATTTGAGTAGTATCGATAACAAAGGAAAAATCTGGCCGGGTTATATCTTAAGATACTACAGGCTTCTGGCTGATGTCCGCTCTCCTTTTCACCATAAGCTGATCACCTTCCTGTTTTTCGTTCTTGTTTCCACGTGTTTCTGGTTCGTGCGATCGCTGGGGCAGCAATATGAAACCAACGTTACGTATCCTGTAAGATACACCGACTTTCCTGAAAACAAGGTCCTCATCGGTGACGTTCCTCAAAAATTAGTACTCAGGGTGCGGGCCAGCGGGTTCAGTATTTTAAAATGCCGGCTCAATCTGAATATAATCCCGCTTGCGGTTTAATGTGAATTCATATGCCATGAATAATTCCGGAAAGGACACCTATGTTGTCATCACGGGAAACATCAGGGATATGCTTTCAGAAGAACTCGACCAGGTTAAGATCCTCAGTATTTCACCGGACACATTGTTTTTCAGGCTTACAGATATCGTTACAAGAAAAGTGCCTGTTTTGCCGGCACTCAAAATGCATGAACGTTTTTATCAGAAACAGTTTACACAGAACGGAGATATCCGGGTATCGCCTGACAGCATCACTGTTTCAGGTCCGAATAATATTGTTAATGCCAAATACATTTCATTTATACCGAACCCATTTCCTTCTACAAACCTCACAGATACAGTGACTACAGACTGCAAGCTGAAGCCTGTGAAATCACTGACTTATTCCGTTCAGAAAGTCAGGGTTACCATACCGGTGGACCGGTTTACCGAGGTTGAAAGCAACCTGCCTGTTCAGAGTATCAACGTGCCGGATAGCCTGTCGATGATCGCAATTCCGGGACAGGTAAAAGTAACCTATCATATATGTCTCAGCAATTATCCGCAGATGCTGCACAATCCACTTTTGCCAAGGATAAACTACAAGGATATTAATCTTATCAAATTCAGGCAGGCTAACCGTATTTTTAGCCGACACCCCCAGGGTGATCAGCAATGTGCGGTTTAATCCGCATGAAATTGAATTCCTAATTACCCGTAAATGATCAAGGTTGGAGTTACAGGCGGTATTGGAAGTGGAAAATCATTGATCTGCCAGGTTTTTTCACATTTGGGTGTTCCTGTTTATACTGCAGATGAAGCCGCCAAAAATCTGATGGATCATGACCCGGAGATCAGAAAAGATCTGACCGGTATTTTTGGTGACACTATTTATACTGGTGGAAAACTTAACCGGTCAAAACTGGCAGGTTTGATTTTCGAGGATCCCAAATTACTTGCTGAGTAAACCGGATCGTTCATCCCAGGGTGGCACATGATTTCAGCAAGTGGTGCTCCTCTTTCCCCAGCGTTCCTTTTGTAATCCAGGAAAGCGCCATTCTTTTCGAAAGCAATGCGTTCAAATTGTTTGATTATATTATTCTTGTTACAGCACCTGAAGAGATCCGTATACAAAGGGTCTTAAGCAGGCCGGGGATGACCAGGGAAAAAATCCTGGGAATAATGAAGAATCAGTTACCGGAAGAAGAAAAAATTGTACGTTCGCATTTTATGATGAACACTGATCTGCCCCATTTTATCAGATTTATGCCCTATTTTGTCAATAATATGAAATGAGCAAGATAAATTAAACACTACAGGAATGAGAAAATTTAGCAAATGGATCGGTGCAGGACTGGGATGGACAATCGGTGGGCCAATTGGTGCATTGGTTGGTTTTGCATTTGGTTCATTGGTGGATGCCTCCAATATCGAAAAATTCGAAAATACCAGGATTGATACGACTACCGGGGATTTTGTCGTCAGTTTGCTTGTGTTGATAGCTGCTGTAATGAAAGCCGACCGCAAGGTCGTGCAATCGGAACTTGCCTTTGTAAAACAATACCTGGTAAAGGCTTTTGGGGAAGAAGAAGCACTTGAAATGCTGCGAATACTTCGCGATATTTTAAAACAGGATATTCCGCTTAAGGAAGTCACCTTCCAGATTAAAGGAAGAATGGATTATCCGTCCAGGCTCCAGCTGATTCATCTGATATATGGCATTGCAAAGGCTGATGGTGCATATTTCCGATGCTGAAATGGCCGTAATAGAACAGATCGCTTATGATCTCGGGTTAAGCGGTGCGGATATCATTTCAGTGAAAAATATGTATTTTCAGTCTGCCGATTGGGCATACAGCATCCTTGAAATCGACTCCGGGGCCAGCAATGAAGAAATCAAAAAAGCTTACCGGCAGCTTGCCCTGAAAAATCATCCTGATAAAGTGGCCTACCTGGGTGAGGAAATCAGGAAAAAGGCGCAGGAGAAGTTTCAAAAAATCAACGAAGCCTACGAAGCCATTAAAAAGGAAAGAAAAATGAATTAAGCGCATGGTGATCAAAACAAAACCATTGCAATAATTTGATTGTGATTAAGAAATTGTATTTTTGCACCATATTGTATCTAACTAACAAATGATGGATTTAAAGGAAATTATGTCCGTATCCGGACAAAGCGGGCTCTTCAGGTTTATTTCACAAGGCCGGAATGGTATAATCGTAGAAGCATTTTCCGACAAGAAAAGGAGTTTTGTCAATGCTTCCAGCAAGGTTAGTTCCCTTGAAGATATTGCTATTTTCACAAGTGAAGAGGAAGTTCCGCTTAAGCAAGTCCTTAAAAGCATTTTCGAACATGAAAATGGAGGTCCTGCTCCCGATCCAAAATCTTCACCTGAAGAGTTAAAGGCATTTATGGAAAAGATATTGCCTACATACGATCATGAAAGGGTATATGTATCCGATATTAAAAAACTGGTTACCTGGTATAATACCTTGCTGTCATTGAACATGCTCAGTTTTGAAGAAGAGCCTGCTGCTGAAAAAGCAGAACCGGAGAACCGGCTCGTTGAAGAAAGCGAGCAAAAAAAGGCACCTGCCGCAAAGAAGAAAACCACAAAACCCAAAACTCAAAAATAATTTCTCCTGATTTTGTTCGGAAACGAACACAAAATTCATAAAAACAAACACTTTTACGTTCCTGGTAATGCCAGTAAATTTGATATTAATTTACTGAATATCAGTATTTTATATTGTTTGGCATATTTTGTGTGAAGTAGATATGAAAGCGACACAATGCAATATCTACTATAATGAAAACACAAATTGACATCAGGAAATCAAAAAAATGGGCCATCCTTTTTATTGTCCTGATGGCCTTGTCTGTTTCAATGTATGCACAGCCTGCCGTAAAAAGCGGGTATGATAAGGAAGTAGTTTCGATGGTTGAACAGGCCTGGAATATCTTGACCTGCTTGCAGTACACGGAAAACCATATACGCTACAGGCTCCTGCAGCAATGAACAATCCTGAAAGCCATAGCTGAAGAATCTCTAAACACAGATTCAACGCCTGTATTGCTGGTTGAAAGTTCGCAGGAAAGAAAAGATGAGCTGAAATCAAATCCCAGGTCACGGCAACGATGTGATGCAGGTTGGATATTTTCAGAAATCGAAAAATACGGCCTGGTATAAGATCAGGAATATTGTAACAAAAAAACCGGCTGTAAATTGCAATGTCTGCACACGGGTTGTTTCCACACCTTATGTGGTGTATATGAAGCCGAGAGTGAAGTGACGAGGGACGAGGTGACGAGGGACGAGATGGAGAGAAAAATCCCTTTAGGGATTGAATATCGGTAGAAAAGAGAATTAAAGGCAAAAAATCCCTTTAGGGATTGCCTATCGGTAGAAAAAGTAGAGTTAAATTAACAGGTCTAATAATAGGTTTTAGGTATTAGGTTTAGGTATTAGGTTTTAGGTTAGTATTAGGTTAGTTTTAGGGTTTAGGTTAGTTTTTATGATTTGGTTAGATTAGGGTTATGATTGAGACAATCTCCCGGGAAACCGCGGAGATTGTTTCTTTTCAGGCATATTTCGAAATCACCTCAAACAATTTTTCCATCGTAAATGGTTTTATAAGAATATCACTGCATCCTGCTTTAAGCGCCTTATCCTGCTCATCACCGCTCTTTCCCGCTGTCTGTGCAATAATCGGTATTTCCGCTGCCGGATTGCCTTATCCTGTCGCGTAACCTCAGTTCCTTCCATATCGGGCAACTGGATATCCATCAGGATCATATCCGGCTGCTCGGGTGCTAAATTTTTCCAATGCCTCTGATCCTGATCTGGCATGAAGCAATTTGCACCTTGTTAACATGAAAAGCTGGTTCAGATAGAGAAAACTCATGTCATCATCCTCAACAACCAGGACGGTCTTATTTTGCAGATTTGGGAAGGACATAAAGAACCTTATATATAATGTAAGCGTAAAAGTATAAAAAATCGTACTTTTAACCAGCCATAAAAAGCATGAAACCATGCTTTAGGGCGAATAAGAATCAGTATGACAATAAAAGAACAGGATTCAACAGGTAATAAACTTTTTTGAAAAGGATATCTGGAAGATATCCATTAAGGATAAACATCCGGTATTCAGCTTCCTTGTAAAACAGGGCAGGATATTGATCATTGCCGTCCGGGGTTATAACGAAGATAAAATACAATTAAGGGCATCGGCATTATCATTTTATACAATGATATCCATCGTTCCTATTCTTGCTCTTGTATTTGGAATTGCCCAGGGTTTTGGTCTTGAGGAATACCTTAAAACCATTCTGATCGAGAAATTTCAGGAGCATCAGGACATGCTCAAAATGCTGCTTGGCTTTGTGGAAAAGTACCTTGGCCGCATTAACGAGGGATATATAACCGGGATTGGCCTGCTCATCCTGTTTTGGTCGGTGATGAAAGTGCTCGGCAACATTGAAAGTTCATTTAATAACATCTGGCGAATAAAGAAATCAAGGATGATCACCCGCAAATTCACCGATTATATTTCCCTCGTTGTTATTGCCCCGGTATTACTGGTCATCGCCAGCAGCTTCAATGTATCCCGGCTTGACAAGCATTTCCGATAGCATTCCCTTTCTGCGTTACCTGGATTCATTTCTGAAATTAATGGTGACTGTTTTGTCATTCACCCTGATATGGTTTGTGTTCACCCTGATTTACATTGTGATCCCCAATACCAAGGTGAATTTTATTCCTGCATTGATTGCCGGGATTATTGCAGGCACCATGTTTCAGCTCCTGCAATGGGGATATGTTAATTTCCAGTCATTGCTTTCAAGTTATGGTGCCATTTATGGAACCTTTGCAGCACTTCCCCTTTTCATGATGTGGCTTGAACTCAGCTGGCTGATTGTTTTACTGGGAGCGGAAATATCATATGCCTATCAGAATGCCGTTCATTATGAACAGGAGGTTCAGGGTGTGCAGGTAAGTCTGAAAGACAAGAAGATACTTACGCTTCTGGTGACAAGGAAAATAATCCGGAATTTTGTGGAAGGCCGGCCTGCAATGAATGCTGCAGAAATTGCCCTGGAGCTTATCAATTCCGGTGAGGATTGTAAGGGATATTATTTATATATTGCTGAATTCCAAAATAATTATTGAAACCTTTAACCAGGAAATACGGGAAGTTGCCTATCAGCCGGCTATCGATCCTTCCAAAATTACGGTGAGTTACGTATTTGATGAAATTGATAAACTGGGGAACCAGATAACCTTTGATCATGAAACTCCTGAAAAGGAGAAAATATCAGCCATTGTGGAATCCTTTTATGATGATCTGCGACAGTCACCGAAGAATGTTCTTTTAAAGGATCTGTAGAAGAAATTTAGCGATTTACGATTTACGATTTACGATGTCCCTGTCTTTTCAATCCCAATCGGGATTTCTTCCCGTCTGATTCCTCGTCCCTTCGTCACTTGTCCCTCGTCCCTGCTCAGGTATTCGTGTATTTCCCGCGCCGCACGTCTTCCGTCACCCATGGCAAGGATCACGGTTGCACCACCCCTGACAATGTCACCTCCCGCAAATAATCCGGGAATACTGGATTGCATGGTTCCACTCCGTTAAATTAATTGTTCCCCATTTGCTTACACTTAGCCGGGGCAGGCTTTGTGCAATCAATGGATTCGGAGAAACGCCAATACTGACAATTACAAGATCCGCATCGATAAGATATTCCGATCCCTTGACCGGGATGGGTTTTCTCCTTCCCGATGCATCGGGTTCTGCCAGTTCCATTTTCTGAAGCCTGATTTTATTCACGTGTCCCTTTTCATCTGCAAGATATTCAACCGGGGAATTCAGGTTCAAAAATTCTATCCCCTCTTCCAGGGCATGCTTGATTTCTTCTTTCCTTGCAGGCATTTCATCAAATGATCGCCTGTAAATTATCATGGCCCTCTCAGCACCCAGTCGGCGTGCGGTTCTTACTGAATCCATCGCTGTATTCCCGCCACCGATCACAGCAACATTTTTACCAAAGTATACAGGTGTATCATGATCTCCTTTTGCTGCACCCATCAGGTTAACGCGGGTAAGGTATTCATTGGATGAAAGAACACCGTTATAATTTTCACCGGGAATATTCATGAAGTTTGGCAATCCGGCACCGCTGCCAACAAAAAAGGCCCTGAATCCCTGGTTTGTTAAATCCTCAAAAGACAAAGTCCTTCCAACTATAAAATTACGCACAAACTCGACACCCATCTTTTTCAGGTTTTCGATTTCCGTATCCACTATTTCATTAGGTAACCTGAATTCAGGAATTCCATATTTCAACACTCCGCCCAATTCATGCAATGCCTCAAAAACAGTGACACAATAACCAAGCCGGGCCAGATCGCCTGCTGCCGAAAGTCCTGCCGGCCCGGATCCTACCACCGCAACCTTTGTGTTATTGCTGCAGGCAGTAGCCGGAATAAATATTTGTCCCGAATGCATCTCATAATCTGCTACAAATCGTTCAAGATGCCCAATAGCCACAGGCTCCTTGTGCATCTTATCGGCATAGATACACTTTGCTTCACATTGAATTTCCTGAGGGCACACCCTTCCACATACTGCCGGAAATGCACTGGCTGATTTAATGATCCGGGATGCTGCCAGAAAATCGCCTTTTTCAACGCTCTTTGATAAATCCGGGAATATCAATCCCGACCGGGCAGCCGCTTATGCAGGTGGGATTTTTGCAGTCGAGACAACGACTGGCTTCCGACATTGCAAGATCGGGTGTTAATCCCCTGTTTACTTCAATATATCCTTTGCTTCTTTCCTTCGGATCGGCCTCCGGCATTTCAACACGTACCTTTTTGCTGCGTTCTGCCGGCTTAAGGTCCTGCCTGAGTTTTTCACGCCAGGCCTCATCACGTGAAGTTATATCTTTATTGTCTGTCATATTGTCTATTTATTAGGAACAAGAGTGTTCAAAAACTCCTCCCCTTGCCTCCGCCAGCGGGTCCACTGTTCACTGATCAATGTTCACTATTATCAATGTATTGCTGGAACAGCATTTTCTCCTCTTCCTTATATCCTCCCAAACGCATCAGCAATTCATCAAAATCTACTTCGTGGGCATTGAATTCAGGACCGTCGACACAAACGAATTTTGTTTTTCCGGCCACGGTAACCCGGCAGGCACCACACATTCCTGTGCCATCCACCATGGTTGCATTCAGACTGGCCATGGTGGGTATATTGTATTTTGCGGTAAGCAGACTGCAATACTTCATCATAATGGCAGGGCCAATGGTGAGCGCCATATCAATCTTTTCCCTTAAAATCACTTCCTCCATGCCTTGTGTTACAATTCCTTTTTTACCATAGCTGCCATCATCGGTCATGATAATTACCTCATCTGAATTAGCACGCATTTCAGGCTCAAGAATTATCAGTTCCTTTGATCGGGCCGCAAGAACTGTAATAATGCGGTTTCCGGCCTTGTGCATCGCTTCCACAATTGGCAACAGGGGCGCCACCCCTACTCCGCCACCGGCACAAAGCAAGGGTTCCGATACTTCTCGATGTGGGTTGGATGACCCAAGGGACCCACCACATCTGTAATTTCGTCACCAACCTCCAGGTTGCAGATTTTGTGGCTGGTAACCCCTACCTTCTGAATGATCAGGGTAATTGTTCCTCTCACTAATCTGCCTTTGCAATAGTTAAAGGGATCCTTTCGCCAGTGCTTCCAAGTTTCAATATTACAAAATGTCCCGCCTTCCTCTTTTGTGCAATCAACGGGGATTCCACTTCCAATTCAACCACGTTAGCGGAGAGATATTTTTTAGCGACAATTCGATTCATGCGAAACAGGGTAATTAATGAAAACGGACAAAAATAACCATTATATGAGATGAAAACTAATTATTGGATTATTCCTGTACAAAGGAAATCATAATAGAGGATTTTTTTATCTTAATATTATTATATCGGGTTAACTATTTTTATATGTTAACTGTTATTCTAGAGCTAAATTCAACTTAAAAAACCCATAAGATGAAAAATCAGGCCATAAAAGTATTCTTTGCCTTGTTGATGTCATCGGCATTATTTTTCGTATCCTGCAAAAAAGACAAAAATGATTCACCTTCCAAAGCATCCAACCTCTATTTTACAGTTTATGATGATAATACAGTGAACAAAATTGATTTGGGTAAAGCTCCCAGTTCAATTACTGGTCTGTTCAGCGGATCCGATGGTATTACGACTCCTGAAGGTGTCACCCTTACAAAAGACGGATATCTTATTGTTACCGAAGAGAGCACGGGCAAGATAATAAAAATGAAAAAGGACGGCACCGGCAATGTCATAACCCTGTACGAAAGTTCAGATGGAGTAAGCACACCCACTGCCATCGTTGTGGACAACTCAACTGGTAAAATTTACTGGTGCAATTCAGGCACAGGCCAGGTTTTCAAAGCTTCAGCAGACGGACTTGACACGCCAACCCCTCTTTATAATGGCCAGGTTGTGCTTGAATATGCTTATGGTCTGGCGATTGATAAAAAGAACAACAAATTGTATATCTGCGATTTTAATCAATTTATTAAAGTGGGTAATCTGGATGGAACCGGATCCCCTGAAATTGTATGGGATAACATTAAGTACCCGCATTTGATCGCCCCTTCAAATATATTTCTGGATACCGATAAGGGCAAGATCTATTGGTGTGATGAAGATGCCGACCAGGTTGTAGAAGCCAATATGGATGGCACCGGCACACCTGTTGTCCTGTTTGATAATGCAGATGGTGTTGACAGGCCCGATGGTGTTTTTGTGGATAAGGTAGCCAAAAGAATTTACTGGTCGGAAACAAATGCAAATGTTATTGCACGGGGAAGTCTTGACGGAACGGGAGATCGGGAAGTGCTCGTCAGCAATATCAAGCCCTATGCTATTATAATGGAATAAATCCGGTGGATAGGCAGGAAATTTCTTACGAATTCTTTCCCTCGTTCCTGAGATAATCCCTGGAAATTTCCCGGAAACGCAGATATAAAAATCCGAATTTATCGGCCAGTATCGGATCAGCATAGTGCATAGCCGTGATAGGATTCCATTGCCGTATATCCTTATAATCGGTTACTATTCCGGCAGCCCGGGCGGTGTAAATTGCTGTTCCCAGGGCTGAGCTTTCTCCGGTAATATGTTCTGCCAGAGGAATGTTAAAAATTGAGGAAGTCAGCAGCCTGATTGGTTTTATATGAGACAGGCCACCGCTCAGGTGAAGGCATTCGAAATTTCCGTTGTTCAACCGGGAAAGTTTTTCAGCAATATGTTTAAGATTATATAAAATACAGGTAACTGCACTCTTTACCTGGTGAACAGGCTTGCAGGATGCAGGGAGGTCAATAAAACCTGAGAGCGGTTCCAGGAGTTGAACCGGCGCTCTTTCACCGAACATCCACGGAAGATAAAGCAGGTTGTCAGCAGCATCCGACATAAATTCCGGATCATTTAAACATTCGGGACCCAGGCCCAGGGAGGATACAACCTTTTCTATAACATTAAAGCAATTATTGCTGGCGCCCCCCGAAATAAAATTAGCCTCATCTATGCTGTAGGAAAAAAGCACTCCCATCGGGTCTGTCGTTTTTTCAGATCCTGTAAACCTTACGGCTGCACTGGTGCCCAACGTCAGGGTGCATTCGGAAGGATCAATGTTTCCCGCACCCAGATTTGCAGCCGCTCCGTCACTTAAGCCCGGAACAATCAGGATGTCTTTCATCTGATCAAGAATGCACGGAAAGGTTTGCCGCGAAGAAACAGGTTCAGCAAGCCGGGAGGCATCAATACCACACCAATCCAGTGCCGGTGAATACCATTCCTTGATCCGGGAATCAAAAAACCCGGTGGCAGAGGCTGTGGAATAATCGATTATGAGTTTGCCGGTGAATTTATAGATCAGGTATTCCTTAATGCCTATGAACCAGGCGGCATTTTTAAAGATCTCGGGATCAGAGATACTCATTTGCCTGAGTTTTGTCAGAGGAGACATGGGATGTATGGGAACTCCCGTATGCAAATAAATATCATTTCCAATGTCCGTGTTTTTAAGAAGGCTTGCAGCAGGAGCACTGCGGTTATCATTCCAGAGTTGCAGGTTCCCCATAGGCTTCACCTGTTTATCCACCGCCATAATGCTGTGCATAAAAGTACAGAAGCCGATGGCCAGCGGTTCATATTCCATTGACCTGATCAGATCGGTAAGGCAGGAGAGCGTGCTTCTGTAAATTAATTCCGCATCGTGTTCCATCCACCCCTGGTTCGAGGGCAGTACTTCCAATTGCCTCTTCTCCGAACGGATCAGCTCGCCTGTCCATGAAAATGCAAGGGCCTTTATTCCCGATGTTCCGGCATCAATACCAATAATATAATCTTTACGGGCCATTTTTTAAGTGTAATTATTTACGCTTATCAAAGGTAATTATTCAGGCAGAACTATCCCCAGGCATGATCTTTTTCAGATTAGTAAAACCATTTTAATTATATCTTTAGCAGGATCATTTTAACCATTTATCCCATTCCGATGAAAAATCTATTATTTGCGTTCCTCATTCTGGCTGTTCTTGGCAGTTGTAAAGATAAAGGCACCCCACAAAATGCCGTTGATGAAAGCAATTTCTCAAACGACCTGACAGCCGAAGAACTTAGCGGCGCCAGGCTAACACCTGAAATGCTGTGGAAATTTGGACGGCTGGGCGAAATACAACCATCTCCTGACGGGAAGACCATTATTTATACCGTTACCCGGTATGATTACCATACAAACAAGCGTCATACCTGGATTTTTTCAGTTCCGGCTGAAGGCGGAAATTCCGTGAATCTAACCGGGGGAAGCCCTTCCTGTGCAAATCCACGCTGGATAAATAACAAAAGTATTGCTTACCTCTGTGAATCCGATGGCAGCATGCAGATTTGGAAAATGGATCCTGACGGCAGCCATAAAACAGTGGTTTCAAAAATAACTGGCGGAATTAATGGTTTTGAATTTACAAATTCAGGTGACCGCCTTTTCTACCTTCAGGATGTAAAACTTGACTCTACCACGCAGGATATTTATCCTGACCTGCCATTGGCAAAGGGCATGATCATAAAAGACCTGATGTACCGGCATTGGGATTCATGGCATGATTATGCATACAGTCATATTTTTGTTACATCCTTTGCCAGTGATAAAATTGAAGCAGGTAAGGATATCCTGTCAGGGGAACCATTTGATTCTCCTATGTCACCTTATTTTGATGCTTCAGAAATTGCATGGAGTCCGGATGGTTCAAAACTGGCCTATACCTGCAAGAAATTAAAAGGAACAGCCTATGCAACAAGTACGAATTCTGACATATATGTTTTCGACGTAAAGGATAATACAACTACCAATATTTCAAATGGCATGCTTGGATATGATAAAAATCCGGTTTTTTCCCCTGATGGTAAAAAGCTTGCCTTCAAAAGCCAGGAAACTCCGGGATATGAATCTGACCAGGAAGAATTGTTCGTTTATGATTTCGATTCAAAAAGCATGAAAAACCTGACTGCCGGTTTTGATTACAATGCCGCGAATTATGTATGGAATGCGGAGGGAACAAAAATTAATTTTATTGCCATTATCCACGGAACTTACCAGGTGTATGAATGCAATACGGTTGACGGAAGCCATACGACCCGTAACTTCAGGTAAACATGACTATAATGTAATATACAGGTGTGGTGACAGGCTGGTTGGAACAAAGAATTCCATGTCGATGGCCGCAGAGATCTTTAGCATCGATCCCGGATCAGGGAAGGAAACCCAACTGACCTTCATCAACAAAAACATTTATGATGCAGTGAAAATGGGGGATGTAAAAGAGCGATGGGTAAAAACAACCGACAAAAAAGACATGCTGGTATGGGTTGTATATCCCCCTGATTTTGACAGTACAAAAAAATATCCCGCTTTACTGTTTTGTGAGGGAGGGCCACAAAATGCAGTTTCACAATTCTTTTCATACCGCTGGAATCTTCAGCTGATGGCTGCAAAGGGATATATTGTTATTGCCCCCAACCGCAGGGGACTTCCGGGATTCGGAAAGGAATGGAATGATGAAATCACAGGGGATTATGGCGGCCAGAACATCCGGGATTATTTGAGTTCAGTGGACGATATGAAAAAAGAGCCCTATGTAGACGGTGACCATATTGGTGCGGTAGGTGCCAGTTACGGAGGTTACTCGGTAATGTATCTCGCCGGATGCCATCAAAAAAGATTTAAAGCCTTTATTGCACATTGTGGCAACTTTAATCTCGAGAGTCAGGCAGCAGCAACAGAAGAGACGTTTTTCCCGCATCATGATCTGCAGGGCTATTTTTGGGATAAACCCAAGCCAAAAAGTTATACTCAGTTCTCTCCACATCTTTATGTTGATAAGTGGGATACACCTATAATGTTTATTACCGGTGCTAATGACCTGCGCATTCCCTATACAGAAAGCCTGCAGGCATTCAATACGGCTCAGCTCCTTGGAATTCCGTCAAAGCTTCTTTACTTTCCGGATGAAAGCCATTGGGTTTTAAAACCACAGAACAGCATTCTCTGGCAGCGGGAGTTTTTCGCCTGGTTGGACAAGTATCTGAAGTAGGGACAAGGGACAAGGGACGAGGAGTTCTGCGGTTCTGCAGTTCTGCGGTTCTGCAGTTCTGCAGTTCTGCAGTTCGCCAGTCACCAGTCACTATTCACCAGTCACCAGTCACCAGTCACCAGTCACCGTAGACCATTGCAATCTAAATGTTTTTCAATAACTTTATTACTATGAAAAATACATCGGGATTACTTACAGCGATTCTGGCATTTGCAGCTACTGCCCTGGCGGCTCAACCAACCGTTAATTCCAACCCCGCCGATCATATATTGCCTGTTGTTCATTGTTCAGATTTTGAGCTTACGGGCGATGGCAAAGCGTCTGCCTGGAATTCCGCTCAATGGACTGTCCTTAACCCGCAACAGCCAGGTGTACTATACGAGACACGGCTTAAAATCATGTATTCCGATTCAGGAATTTATTGTTTATACCAGTGCATGGACAGCGCCATCGTATCCACAATAAAAGGTGATTTCCTGGATCTATGGCATGAAGATGTGGTGGAGGCTTTTTTTTGGACGGATGAGCGTGTGCCTGTTTACTTTGAATATGAGTTATCTCCAATGAATTATGAGCTGCCTATCATGGTGCCCAATTATGATGGAAATTTTTATGGCTGGAGGCCATGGCATTATGAAGGTAAGCGGCTAACCCGACATGCTGTAGCCATTAAAGAAAATACCTCCAATTCAGGCAGATCATGGACCGCCGAGTTTTATATTCCCTACGCGTTGTTAAAACCGATCATCAGCGGCGCGCCTGTTAAAGGTTCACATTGGCGTGCCAATTTCTACCGGATAGATTATGATCATGGCCAGTCTGAGTGGTCATGGCTGCCCGTTCCCGGCACATTTCATGATTATAAGCGGTTCGGGACACTGGAATTCCGGTAAAAATCTCTCGCTGATTTTCCTGAAGGGATGCCTTCGGCACGCATATGCATGCTCGCGTGCTCGCATGAAGAATTCTAACACAGAGTAGCCTAATCTATTGCTCTGAAACACCAAAATCGAATCAATGAGATTTCTCTCTGCGACCTCTCTTGGCGATCTTTGCGAAAAAACTCTGCGTGCCTCGGCGTTAAAATTTTTGGCAATCTCATTATTTATCGGAATGTTTTCTCGCTAATTATCCCAGATTTCGCAGATTGGCTAAATCCTTATCTGGTTAAATTTTTACGCAACTCTCCCCGGTAACTTTAAGAATATTTTTAAAAATAAAATATTTTCTCCTCCTGTTCGTCCATAAAACAAAGACTTGCATTACTACTTAAAAAACTTAGGAAACTTTTTTTATATTTTTTGTTTCCAAAGTTTTTTTCGTTTATATTTGCAGCATGAATGATGAATTAGTAACTATTCTTAAGAAGGTACGCCAGCTTTACCGTAAATACGGAATACGGAGTGTGACCATGGATGATGTATCCCACGAATTGGGCATCTCAAAGAAAACGTTGTATCAGTATGTGCATGATAAAGATGATCTTGTGCATAAAGTAGTTGAAATGGAAATTTCTGATCGAAAAGAAAGAATGAACATCACCTGCAGTGATGATAAGAATGCCATTGAACAACTTCTGGAAATCGCACGATGTATCAGCAACATGTTAAAAGATTACAGCGCTGCTTCTGAATATGATCTCAAAAAGTATTATCCCGACCTTTATATCAAAGTTCGTGAACTGAGAAGAAATCATGTCTTCCGATTCATTTTTGATAACCTCAAAAAAGGCATTGAAGAGGGTCTGTACCGGGCCGAGATCAAGCTTGACACAATTTCGCGTCTGAACGTTTCCCTGATCGATAATATGGTTGACAGCGAAGTTATTACCATTTCAGAATTCATGGATCCCCAGTTCTTTAATGAATTTTTTGCATACCATATCCGGGGAATTGTCAATTCAAAAGGTCTTAGCTTTTTTGAAACCCATATGATGGAACTTGAATTCCACGGAACAAACGGTTCAAAAAAATATGAATGATGAATAACCTATTTAACTACAAATTTTATGACAATCAAGTTTATTAATATTTTTAAATCAGGTACAATGAAAGTCAGATCTCTTCTCTATTTCTGACGTTGCTGCTCTGCATTGTATTTCCGACCAATGCACAGATAAGTCCGTCTCAACCAATGAAATTTTCTCTCAGTGAGGCCAAAAACTATGCTTTGAATAATAGCCCGGTTTTATTGAACTCCGCACGGGATGTGGAAATCTCAAAGAAAATGATCTGGGAGAATACAGCAACCGGTCTTCCCCAGGTAGATGTTAGCAGCGCCTACTCCTATTCACCTCAATTGGCAGGTTTATCTGACCAGTTGGGCACCTTCATCCCGGATTTTAATGCCAACGATTTGAAAACCAGTTTTTTTGTCAGCGGACAGTTAAATCAGCTTATTTTCAGCGGATCCTATATTGTTGGTTTGAAAGCAGCTAAGGTGTACGCCAATCTATCTCAACTGGCTGATACCAAATCACAAATCGGTTTAGAAGAAAATATCACCAATACCTATTTCACAGCATTGGTAGCGAAGCAATCCAGTGATATCCTTGATTCAACGCTTACCAGCGATTCAAAAAACATTATATGAAAGCCAGCAGATGTTTAACAATGGTTTCATGGAACAAACCGATGTTGATCAGTTGAAAATCCTTGAATCAAACATCAAAAGCAACCTTTCGGTCACATTGAGGCAGGTTGGCATTATGGAACGAATGCTTAAATTTCAGATGGGACTGCCCATTGACCAGCCGATTATACTTACCGATCAGATCGATCCCCTGGTGGCTGTAATGAACCTGGAAACTGCCGTGATTGATAGTTTTGACCTTGAAAGCAATGTGGATTATAATATGATGCAGACGCAGGAAAAACTGAGATTGTTAAATTACAGATTATCAAAATCAATGTTTCTTCCCACCATTCATGGATATTATTCCTATTATAAAAGTCTGGATAATAACTTTTTCAATGATCAGTCACCCAATACTTTCGGACTTTCACTTGCTATTCCCATTTTCAGCAGCGGAATGAGATTGTCACAGGTTAAACAGCGTGAACTGGAATATCAGAAGGCACAAACCAATAAGAAAATGGGCGCTGATAATCTGAGAATTGAATATGAATCTGCCCTTTCAGGATTTTTAACGGCCCGTGATGTGTACTTCCTTCAACAGGAAAACAGGAATCTTGCCTTGAGGATTTACAAAAAATCAATCATAAAATTCCAGGAGGGTGTAAGCAGCAGTCTGGACCTGAATACAACCCAGCAACAGTATTTCACGGCTGAAGGCACTTATTTTAATGCCCTTATGGCCCTGGTAACTGCGAAAGCAAAACTGGACAACCTTTTAACCAAAGTAAAATAAGTCATAAATATATAATCCGAAATAAAATGAAAACCAAAGTATTCGTATTAATTGCCCTGTCGATGCTCATGGCCTGTGGAAGTAACAAACAAGCCCAGCTCGATAAATTAAAAAAACAACATGATGCCATTGCCCAGAAAATTGAAAAACTGGAAAAAGAAATAGCTGCAAGTTCTGATTCAACAGCAAAGGAAAAAACCGGTGTTTTTGTATCGGTTCAGGATATACAGTTTCAGCCTTTCAATCATTATATTGAAGTGCAGGGAAAACTCGACGGTGATGAAAACCTGTCAGTTTATCCTGAATCAATGGGCGTTGTGACCAGTGTTACCGTGCATGTCGGCGAACATGTAAACAAGGGCCAGGCGATGGCCCGCATTAACGATGCAGCTTTCCAGGAACAGCTCAAATCATTGCAAACAAATTATGACCTGGCCGCTGAAACTTTTAAAAAACAGGAAAATCTCTGGAACCAGCAAATCGGTTCGGAGATGCAATATCTTCAGGCAAAAGCTGCAAAAGAAGGTCTCGAATCGCAAATCGCCGCCATTCAGAAACAAATTGACATGGCCACGATCAAATCACCGATATCAGGTACTGTGGAAGAATCGATGGTAAAAGTCGGCCAGTCCGTTTCCCCTTCATTTCCGGCTTTCCGGGTGGTTAATTTCAGCAGTCTGAAAGTCACTGCCGATGTTGCTGAAGCATACACCGCCAAAGTAAATGTGGGTGATGATGTTATTGTTTATTTTCCCGACATCAAACAGGAAATCAATGCCAAGATTACCTTCTGCAGCAAATACATCAATACCACCAACCGTACATTCAGTGTGGAAGCAAAACTGAAAACGGTTACAGGTAATTTAAAAGCCAATATGATTGCCGTGGTGAAAATCAACGATTATAGCGCACAAAAAGCTATTGTGCTGCCACTCAATGTAATCCAGACTGATAACAAAGGTAATTTTGTACTCGTTGCAAAACAGGAGAATAACCAGTACGTTGCACGCAAACAGGCCATGCAGACAGGACAGAAGTATAACGGACTTGCCGAAGTTACCGGTGGACTTGCAACCTGGCGAGAAAGTAATTACAAGCGGATACATGAATCTGAACGAAGGTCAGATCATCCGGTTTTAAATTCACCCCTATGATTGCAGGTTTTTACATTTATATTCAATAAACCATGATTGAAAAATATAAACAATTTAAGCCCACCAGCTGGGCCATCGATAATAAAACCAGCATGTACGTCCTGGCATTTATCCTGGCCGCCTATGGTTTTATCAGTTATTCTACAATTGCCAAGGAGCAGATTCCGGAAATCGAGATTCCCTATATCATGGTGAATACGGTTTATCCCGGCACATCGCCGGCCGATATAGAAAACTTTATCACCCGTCCCCTGGAAAAAAACATGAAATCCATTGAGGATGTCAAGCAAATAACGAGCAACTCGGTACAGGATTTCTCCATGATCGTTGTGGAGTTTAACACAGGTATTGAAATTGCCGAAGCCAAGCAAAGGGTAAAGGATGCTGTGGATAAAACCCAGTCCGACCTGCCCAATGACCTGCTTACACAACCGGTTGTAAATGAAATTGATTTTTCCCAGATCCCGATCATGTATATCAATATTTCGGGTGATTATAGCCTGGAAAACCTGAAGCAGTATGCCGATAAAATGCAGGACCACATTGAAACGGTTCCTGAGATCACCCGTGTGGATATAGTAGGTGCTCTTGACCGCGAAATCCAGGTGGATGTGGATATGTTCAAAATGCAGGCTGCCATGGTCACTTTCCGTGATATTCAAAATGCAATTGCATATGAAAACATGACTATTTCAGGCGGAAGCATCGATATGGAAGGGATGAGCCGGTCTGTCCGCGTAGTAGGTGAATTTGCCAATGTAGATGTGATCAAGAACATCAGCCTGGTATCTTCAAGTGGAGCTATTGTGCGGCTTTCAGATATTGCTGAAATCAAGGATGCCAATAAAAAGGCAGAAAGTTTTGCCCGGTTGGCCGGTAAAAATGTAATTACCCTGAATGTGGTGAAGAAAAGCGGTACCAACCTGATCAATGCTGCTGACCAGATTAAGGAGATCATTGAAGAAATGAAAAAGAATGATCTCCCCAAGGATTTGAATGTCGTTATATCCGGTGACCAGTCCTATTATACACAATATTATCCTTAAAGAACTTAATAACACAATCATAATCGGATTTATCCTGGTGACCATTGTGCTGATGTTCTTCATGGGTCTCACCAATGCCATTTTTGTCGGTTTCTCAGTGCCGCTTTCCATGGCTCTCGCATACATTGTGCTGCCTGCCTTCGATTTCACGCTGAACATGCTCGTGATGTTCTCCTTCATTTTTGCACTTGGAATTGTGGTGGATGATGCCATTGTGGTTATTGAAAATACCCACCGGATCTTCAAAAAAACAGGGATGGATATTGTCAACTCGGCCAAGGCGGCGGCGGGGGAAGTGTTTGTGCCCATTCTTTCAGGTACACTGACCACGCTGGCTCCCTTCTTTCCACTGGCATTCTGGCCGGGCGTTGTCGGGAAATTCATGTACTATATTCCGGTTACACTGATCATTACCCTGATTGCTTCACTTATTATCGCCTATCTCTTTAATCCGGTTTTTGCAGTTACTTTTATGAAACCCGATGAAGAAGGATTAGAAGAAGTACGCGATAAAAAACATATCTACAAAACAGGACTTATCATTGCCCTGATCTCTGCATTCTTTTTCCTTCCGGGCTTAGGATTGCACATGAAGTTTTTCATTGGCCTGGCTAACCTGGGATTATTTATTGCTATCAGTTATGTGCTGCACAACCTGTATATGTATAAGGTGTTACTCCGTTTCCAGCAAAATGCGCTTCCCCGCATGATGACCGCCTATGAAAAAGCATTGCGCTGGGCCTTAAAAGGCAAAAGGCCACAGAGGCTGCTTTGGGAATTGATTGCGCTTTTTGTTGTCACCATCGTCATTTTTAATATGGGCAGCAGCAAATTGGTCTTTTTCCCCGATAGCGATCCTGCTTCTGTTTTCGTAAGCATAAAAATGCCTGTGGGAACCGAGGTTCAGGTTACCGATTCTGTCACCAAAATTGTAGAAAACAGGGTAATTGATATTCTTGGCAAGGATAATCCGATTGTTGAATCGGTCATATCCAACGTTGCGCTTGGAGCTTCTACGGATATGTTTAGTTCCGCAACCATTACATCCAACCTGGGAAAGATCACGATTAATTTTGTGGAATTTGCCAAGAGGCAAGGGAATAAAAACAACTCCTTACATGGACAAAATCCGAAATGCCGTAAGGGATATACCCGGTGCAGAAATCACGGTTGATAAGGAAAATATGGGCCCCCCGGTTGGAAAACCAGTCAATATTGAAGTTTCGAGTGAGGACCTTGACGAACTCATCGTTACCTCAAACCGTCTCATCCGGTATATCGATTCAATAAAGGTACCGGGAATTGAAGACCTGAAAATGGACTTTGAAGACCGGAAACCGGAGTTAATCGTGGAGGTTGACAGGGTTCGTGCCAACCGTGAAGGAATTACCACTGCACAGATTGGTGGTGAATTGCGTACAGCCATTCTCGGTACCGAGGTAACAAAATACCGTGAAGAGGAAGATCAGTATCCGGTGCAGCTAAGGTATAATGAGTATTCGCGCGACAATATCGATCGCCTGATGAACCTGAAGATTACCTTTATGGATATGGCAACAGGCCGGTTGAAAAGCATTCCTCTGTCATCGGTTGCCACTGTAAAATACCAGAACACCTATGGCGGTATTAACCGTAAGGATCTGAAAAGGGTGATCACCGTTTCCTCAAACCTGCTTTCGGGATATACTTCAAACGAAGTGAACGCCCGCATTAAGGAGGTACTCACAAATTTCGTGAAACCCCAGGGAACTGAAATTAAAATAACGGGTGAACAACAGGATCAGGCAGGATAATATGATATTTCTCAGCAAGGCGATGTTCCTGTCACTGTGTCTTGTATTATTTATCCTGATCACCCAGTTCAATTCACTGAGCAAACCCGTCATCATCATATCCGAAGTAATTTTCAGTATCATTGGTGTATTGCTTGGATTTACCATTTTCAAAATGGACTTCTCCGTAATTATGACCGGTATGGGTGTTGTTGCACTTGCAGGTATTGTGGTGAGGAACGGAATTTTACTTGTTGAATTTACGGATAAACTGAAGGAAGAAGGGTGGCGAACCCGTGAAGCCATCATTGAAGCCGGTAAGATCAGGATCACTCCTATTGTACTTACCGCAACAGCTACCATCCTGGGATTGGTTCCACTGGCCTTTGGGTTTAATATCAATTTTGCCACCCTGTTGACAGAATATCAGCCCCATATTCATTTTGGAAGCGATACCAAGCAGTTTTTCGGACCCCTGGCATGGACGATTATTTTCGGATTGTCCTTTGCCACCGTGCTGACCCTGATATTTATTCCGGTAATGTATAAGCTAATTCATACCTGGAAGTTAAAACGGGAACATAGGGCCCATTATAGAAAACTTAAAAGAGAAAAACGCAAAGAATTGTTTTTGCAGTCATTGCAGTAAAGATAAATATCGTTTACCGTCAGCTTAAGCTGACGGCAATTGATTTCAGCTTAAGCTGACGGCAATTGATTTTTCTTTTTTATTTCAATAAAATGTTGTATTATTGCAGAACAAAATTATAAATATGAAATTTAATCATACACATCATCATCATCACCCGTAAAAACCGGACAGATGCAGTATGTGTACTTGAAAATATATTCAGGGTTTGCAATACTGCAAACCCTTTTTTTTTACATTTATTGAAAGAAACAAATGAATAAACTAAAGATTGCCATACAGAAAGAAGGTCGTTTAAGCGAGAAATCGCTTGAATTAATTGAAGAATCCGGGGTTCGCCATAACCAGGACAGCAAAAGAAAGTTGATATCCCTGGGTGAAAATTTTCCGATTGAGATCCTCTACCTTCGCGATGATGATATTCCCCAATATGTTGCCGATGGGGTGGCTGATATTGGAATCGTGGGTGAAAACGAGGTAATGGAAAAAAACCGGAAGGTTGAAATAGTTGAAAGGCTGGGCTTTGCAAAATGCAGGTTATCCCTTGCCATTCCGCAATCAGACGAGTATCATGCGTTGGCCTATTTCAATAATAAAAGGATTGCAACCTCCTACCCTCACATTCTTAAGCAAATGGCTTGAAAAGAATAATCTGAAAGCGGATATTCATGAGATCAGCGGGTCAGTGGAAATTGCTCCCGGCATTGGTCTGGCCGATGCTATATTTGATATTGTCAGTACCGGCAGTACGCTCCTTCATAACAGGCTTAAAGAAGTGGAGGTTGTTGCAAAATCCGAAGCAGTTGTCATTGCTACGCCTGGAATGATTCCCGCAAAGGAAAAGATCCTGAGGGATCTGCTTTTTCGTTTTCAGGCTGTTCGGCGCTCTAAAAACAACAAATACATTCTGTTGAATGCGCCCAATGAAAACCTGGAACAAATTGTAAAACTGCTGCCCGGAATGAAAAGTCCAACGGTGCTGCCCCTGTATGAAAAGGGATGGAGCTCAGTTCACTCGGTAGTAAATGAAAATGAATTCTGGGATATCATCGGAAAGTTGAAGAAGTTTGGTGCCCAGGGTATTCTTGTGATTCCGATTGAGAAGATGATCACTTAACAAATTGAGCTATGCTTATTATTCGAAATCCGGATAAATCCACATGGCGGGAAATTTTAAAACGCCCCGCACTTTCCGGAAAGGATATGAATGCCATCGTAATGCCGGTTATAGAAAACGTCAGGCAAAACGGGGATCGTGCATTGTATGAATATACTGAAAAGTTCGATCATGTCTCGCTTTCCAATCTGCGTGTATCGCAGGAGGAATTTCTTGAAGCGACGAACCTGGTGGATAATGACCTGAAAAAAGCAATTGCTGTTGCTTCACATCATATCGAGATTTTTCACCGTTCGCAGAAATCAGGTTCAGAAAAAATAGAGACCGCTCCGGGGGTAATTTGCTGGCAAAAGCCGGTAGCCATTGAAAAGGTGGGATTATACATACCCGGCGGTTCTGCACCGTTGTTTTCAACTGTGCTGATGCTTGCCATCCCTGCACGCATTGCCGGCTGTAAAGACATTGTGCTCTGTTCGCCACCGGGAAAAGATGGCAGAATTCATCCGGCCGTACTTTATGCAGCGCGGCTTACAGGTGTCTCCGATGTATTCAAGATCGGTGGTGCTCAGGCAATTGCCGCTATGGCATTCGGTACGGAATCTGTTCCAAGGGTATATAAAATTTTTGGTCCTGGCAACCAATATGTAACTGCTGCCAAAAAGATCGTTGCACAGGGTGAAACAGCTATTGACATGCCTGCAGGACCATCGGAACTGGCAGTTATTGCAGATGACACCGCTATCCCGTCATTTGTTGCATCGGATTTGCTATCGCAGGCTGAACATGGCGCTGACAGCCAGGTATTATTATTCACATTGAATGAAGATATGGCAGCACGTGTGCAGGATGAAGTTACAAAACAATTGGAAATGCTTCCCCGCAAGGAGATTGCCGCCCGGGCCCTTGAACATAGCCGGATCTATATCCTGAAGGATGTAAAGGAAATTATAGATATGGTGAATGATTATGCTCCTGAACACCTTATAATTGCGATGGATGAAGCTGAGATTGTAGCAGACAGCATTATCAATGCGGGTTCCGTTTTTATCGGGCACTATTCTCCCGAAAGTGCCGGGGATTATGCGTCGGGTACCAATCATACCCTGCCTACCAATGGCTATGCCAGGGCATATAACGGAGTAAACCTGGATAATTTCGTAAAGAAAATCACTTTTCAGCATATTACACGCCAGGGTCTTGAATATCTTGGGGTTACAATCATGAAAATGGCTGAGAGCGAGGAACTACAGGCACACAGTAATGCCATAAACACACGATTAAAGAAAGAACATGGCTGATATACCCTCTTTACTGCGTAATAACATCAGGTCACTCACTCCGTATTCATCTGCCCGTGATGAATATAAGGGAGAGGAGGCCATATTCCTGGATGCCAATGAGAATCCATACAATAGTCCGCTTAACCGGTATCCTGATCCGCTTCAGGTAAGGCTGAAGAAAAGGATATCGGAAATCAAGGGTGTGGCTCCGGAGAATATATTTCTGGGAAATGGAAGCGACGAAGCCATCGACCTCCTTATCCGTGCTTTTTGTGAACCGGGTGTGGACAATATCCTGGCCATTAAGCCCACGTATGGAATGTATAAGGTATGTGCCGATATTAATGGCGTTGAATATCGCGAATCATTGCTGAATGAACATTACCAGGTGAATGTTAAACAATTGACAGGCCTTGCCGACAACAACAGCAAACTGATGTTCCTTTGCTCTCCGAATAATCCAACATCAAATAGTTTGTATGCTGCTGATATACTGAAGCTTATAAAAGAGTTCAAGGGACTGGTCATTCTGGATGAAGCCTATATTGATTTTTCAATGCATCCCTCCATGGCCCCGCAATTGAAGGAATATACAAACCTGGTCATCCTTCAAACATTCAGCAAGGCCTGGGGAATGGCAGGTATCCGGCTGGGCCTTGCCTTTGCTGATACTGAAATCATCCGTGTGCTAAACCGGATAAAGTATCCCTATAATGTAAATATCCTTACCCAGAAGGTTGCACTGGAACATTTGTCCAGCACTGAGAACAAGGATAAATGGGTTAATCAGATACTTGAACAGCGGAGTCAGTTGATAAGCCAGCTGAGCCGGTTATCAATGGTCAAAAATATTTTGCCTGCAGATGCTAATTTTCTGATGGTTAAATTTGATGATCCGAAGAAGGTATTTGACTTTCTTATTGAAAAAAAGATAATCGTACGTGACCGGTCTAAAGTAGCTCTATGCGAGGGGTATCTCCGCATAACTGTGGGAACGCCGGAAGAGAACAGTATGCTGATCAATGCTTTAAAGGAATTATAAATCAGAGCAGGAATGAAAAAAGTTATTTTTGTAGACAGAGACGGCACCCTCATTCATGAGCCTCCGGATGATTTTCAGGTTGATTCGCTAGAAAAACTGGAATATATGCCGGGTGTTTTCAGAAATCTCTATTCCATTCGCAAGTACCTCGATTTCGAATTGGTGATCGTGACAAACCAGGATGGCCTGGGCACTGCTGCCTATCCAGAGGCCCATTTTAACCTGGTTCAGAAGAAAATGCTCAAGGCCTTTGAAAATGAAGGAATACAATTCGATAATATCCTCGTTGACCGGACTTTTTCAGCTGATAAGGCACCTACCCGCAAACCCGGATTGGGTATGCTCGGCGCATACATGAACGGTGATTATGACCTGGCCAATTCCTGGGTGATAGGAGACCGGCGAAATGATGTGGAGTTAGCCAGGAATCTGGGTGCACGGGCCATTCTTTATACGCCACAGCCTGGTAAATTTACGGATGAGGTTATCAGTTATTGTTCGCTTGTTACCGATGACTGGGACAATATATTTAAAAAGATAGCTCTTGGTCTGAGAAGTGCACATGTTGAAAGAAAAACCGGGGAAACGGAGATCACAGTGGATCTTAATCTGGATGGTACCGGAAAATATCAATTATCCACCGGTATTGGTTTTTTTGATCATATGATCAGTCAGCTTGCACGGCATTCAGGCTGCGACCTGGAATTAACAGTGAAAGGAGACCTGCATGTAGATGAGCACCATACAATTGAGGATACTGCCCTTTCGCTTGGCGAGGCCTTTTATCTTGCCCTGGGGAATAAAAGAGGGACTGGAAAGATACGGATATGCCCTGCCGATGGATGACTGCCAGGCACAGGTGCTGATTGATTTCGGCGGGAGGCCCTGGCTTGTATGGGATGCCGAATTCAAACGTGAAAAAATCGGGGAAATGCCAACTGAAATGTTTATGCATTTCTTTAAATCATTTTCCGATGCCGCCCGCTGTAACCTGAATATATCGGCCATGGGCACCAATGAACATCATAAAATAGAAGCCATTTTCAAAGCCCTGGCAAGAGCCATTAAGATGGCTGTAAAAAGGGACGTATTTAGTTATGAACTGCCAACCACCAAAGGAACATTGTAAACATGCCTAGAACAAACAAAAATTCCGCCATTCTGCTGATGCATTGCAATGACCAGAAAGGGATCGTTGCTGATGTAACTGAATTTATCAATAACAACCAGGGAAATATCATAACCCTGGATGAACATGTAGACAGGCTCGATAAGATTTTCTACATGCGTATTGAATGGGAGTTGAATGGATTTCTGATACCCCAGGAAAAGATCGCTGATTTTTTCGGTACCCTGATTGCTGCCAAATTTGACATGACCTGGAATATCTATTTCAGTGATCAGCGACCGCGCATGGCCATTTTCGTTTCCAAATTATCACATTGCCTGTATGATATTCTGTCAAGGTTTCATTCGGGGGAATGGGATGTTGACATCCCGCTGATCGTGAGCAACCATCGCGACCTGGAACCGGTTTCAAAACAATTCGGGATTGATTTTCACCTTGTGGAAATAAACGAGCAAAACCGGGAGGAAGCGGAACGCCGTGAACTGGAATTATTGGAAAAACACGGCATCACCTTTGTCGTGCTGGCAAGGTATATGCAGGTAGTCAGCGAAAATTTTATCAACCATTATCCGAATAAGATCATCAACATTCATCATTCTTTTCTTCCGGCTTTTCCGGGGGCCAAACCCTATCATTCTGCCTACCAGCGGGGAGTAAAGATCATTGGCGCCACAAGTCATTATGTAACATCCGACCTGGATGCCGGGCCGATCATTGACCAGGATATTGTCAGAATCACCCATCGTGATTCAATCGACAGGTTGATCATGAAAGGCAAGGATGTGGAAAAACTGGTACTGTCAAGGGCCATTTTAATGCATTTACAGCGTCGGATCCTGGTATATAATAATAGAACCGTCGTTTTTAATTAAATTTGTATTTAGTTGATAGTTGATAGTTGATAGAGGAAGATCAGGGGATAAGAGGGACAAGGGACAAGGGACGAGGGACGAGCAGGAATAAATCCCTTTAGGGATTGAATATCGGTAGAAAAAGGATGCATCAGTCCACCCCCTACCCCCGCCAGCGGGGGATAACGTACCGGGATTGACTGTCTGTAGAAAGATATTTACGATTTACGATTTAGAATCAGGGAAGTGAAAGTAGTCATTATAAAATATAACGCAGGCAACATCATGTCAGTGGATTATGCTCTGCAGCGACTGGGCATAAAAGCGGAGGTGACCGACGACCCGGAACTTATCCGGGCTGCTGATAAGGTGATTTTCCCGGGCGTGGGTGAGGCGAATACTACCATGAAATATCTTTCGGAAAAAAAGCTCAACCTGCTTATCCCTGATTTGAAACAACCGGTTTTGGGAATCTGCCTTGGACTTCAGCTGATGTGCAAATATTCAGAGGAAAATGATACCCCCTGTATGGGAATTTTTGAGGAGACGGTAAAAAAATTTGTCCCCCCCGGCGAGAATGAGGAAAAGTTAAAAGTGCCCCATATGGGTTGGAATAATATTTTTAATCTCAAAACCGGACTTTTTCGCGGTATTTCAGAAAACGAGCATGTGTATTTCGTTCATAGCTATTATGCTGCCGCAGGCAAGGATACTATTGCGAGCTGCAACTACCCTCAAACATTCAGCGCGGCTCTGCATCACCATAATTTTTATGCAACACAATTTCATCCGGAAAAAAGCGGAAATGCAGGTTCACAAATTCTTAAAAACTTTATTGAATTATGATTACAATAATTCCGGCCATAGATATCATGGATGGCAAATGCGTCCGTCTTGAACAGGGCGATTACAGGTTAAAAAAAGTATATGAAGAAGATCCGCTAACCGTTGCGAAGCGTTTTGAGGATTTCGGGATACGACGGCTCCATGTTGTTGATCTGGACGGGGCAGTTGCAAAACAGGTCGTCAATTGGAATACATTGGAGAGAATAGTATCACGCACCAGCCTGATTGTGGATTTTGGAGGCGGTATTAAATCCGACCAGGACCTGAAAGTTGTGCTTGACAGTGGCGCCGCCATGGCGGTTGTCGGCAGCATTGCAGTATCCGATCCCGATTTGTTTGAAAGCTGGCTATTTGCCTATGGTCCCCAGAAAATTATTCTCGCTGCAGACACCCGTAACGGAAAAATTGCTGTTTCAGGCTGGACGGATACCACGGCAATCAATCTCTTCGATTTTCTGAAGGAGTATAAAGATATGGGTGTTAAACAGGTATTGTGTACTGATATTTCAAAAGATGGAATGCTTGAAGGATCCTCAGTGGATTTATATAAGGAAATGGTCGGAAAGTTTACAGGTATGCAGATTATTGCCAGTGGCGGCATCACCTCGGTGAAAGAAATCCATATTCTGAATGAATACGGTGTTGCCGGTGCGATCATTGGCAAGGCTCTTTACGAGGGAAATATTAAACTGGAAGAATTAAGGGAGTTTCTAAATTGATTTACGATTTACGATTTACGATTTACGAATATGCGAAATCTGATACGGAATGCTTGCAAGACCTTTACGATTTACGATTACCGACTTACCGACTGCGCTGAAGCTAGCGAACTCGAAGCCTCAGCAATACCGATTACTGATTACCGATTACCGAATACTGAATACCGAACACCGAATACCGAATACCGAATTACCGATTACTGATTACTGATCTATGCTCGCTAAACGTATAATCCCCTGCCTCGATGTGCGAAACGGACAAACCGTGAAGGGTATCAATTTTGTAAATATCCGTGAGGTAGGTGATCCCGTGGAACTGGGTGCGATGTACGCCGAGCAGGGAGCAGATGAACTGGTTTTCCTTGATATCACAGCCAGTCACGAAGGCCGGAAAACTTTCGTTCACCTTGTAAAACGAATTGCCCTTCACCTTAACATACCCTTTACCGTTGGAGGTGGAATTGGTGAATTGGCCGACATAGAAAATCTGCTTGCTGCTGGTGCCGATAAGGTATCCATTAATTCTGCAGCTCTTCGGAATCCTGATTTAATTGATCAGATGGCCCGTAATTTTGGCAGCCAGTTTGTTGTGGTTGCCATTGACGCCAGGGAAGAAAAGGGGGTATGGACCACATACATCAATGGGGGCCGGATTTCCACGGGCAGGGATTTGTTTGACTGGGCCAGAGAAGCTGAAGACAGGGGCGCCGGGGAGA
This sequence comes from uncultured Bacteroidales bacterium, assembly GCA_963790105.1. Taxonomy (GTDB): domain Bacteria; phylum Bacteroidota; class Bacteroidia; order Bacteroidales; family UBA10428; genus UBA5072. Next base: position 31,303 of record CAWBNI010000036.1, read on the forward strand.
TACTTTTTACATCAATGAATCATGACGGAACCAGGGATGGCTTTGCCTGTGATGCAGTTGCCACCTTATCCGAAAGCCTGTCCATTCCCGTTATTGCTTCAGGCGGTGCCGGATCCATGGAACATTTTGCCGAAGTTTTTACAAAAGGAAAGGCGGATGCCGGCCTGGCTGCCAGTATTTTTCATTTTCATGAGATTACCGTACCCCAGCTTAAAGAATATCTTGATAAACAACATATACCGGTAAGAATAATTTCACATTGATAAAAGCACCTATGCCAGAAAACAATATCGATTTCCTCGTCTATTTGCAGGACCTGGTTGAAAGACGTAAGTCAGAAATGCCGGAAAACTCTTACACCACAAGCCTTTTCAATAAGGGCATCAATAAAATTGCCCAGAAGGTAGGAGAAGAGGCAGTTGAACTTGTAATTGAAGCAAAGGACAACAACAAGGATCTTTTTCTGAATGAATCGGCCGACCTGCTGTTTCATTTACTGGTTCTCCTCACAGCCAAAGAATGCCGTATTGAGGAAGTAGTTGAAATTCTGAAAACGCGTCACAAATGATTTACGGACTAAAATCAATACTCTGGCTTTTTCTCCTGGCTGGTCTTTTTGTGTCCTGTCATCATCCCAAAAAGGAAAAGGAAGTTTCAAAGGTTGATCCGGGACCTGTGATCACCCCTGTGGAAAAACCGGTTGATTCACTTCTTACAAAAGAGACCAAAGCGTTATGGATCAATCTGAAAAGATTGCAGGGAAAGGGCATACTGTTCGGTCAGCAGGATGCAACCACTACCGGTGCCGACTGGAAATACCCGTTAAGCCTTTCTGATGTAAAGCAGATCACCGGAACCTATCCGGCAGTATATGGATGGGAAATCTCGGGCATTGGCAATGCCAATAACATTGACAGTATACCCTTTTCCATACTGACTAAACGTATAAGAGAAGTATTTGACCGCGGTGGCATTAATACGATTACATGGCACCTCGCTAATCCGGTAACTGCCGGAACAGCCTGGGACACCTATCCTGCCGTAAAGGATATTCTACCCGACAGTATTCAGAATGACTATTATAAATCTCAATTACAGGAAGTAGCGTCATTTTTTAAAAGTCTGAAATCAGCAAATGGTGTTTCAATTCCAATCATTTTCAGGCCGTTCCATGAAAATAACGGCAACTGGTTCTGGTGGGGAAAGGGTCACTGCACACAGGAAGAATATATCCGTTTATGGCAGTTCACAGTATCCTATCTTCGGGATTCGCTGCATGTTCATAATCTGTTGTATGCCTATTCCACCGACATGTTCGAATCAACGGAACAATATCTCGAAAGGTATCCCGGAGATGAATGGGTGGATATACTGGGCACTGAAAATTACTGGGATTTTCAGTCGGGCGCAACAATTTCAAATGGCATTGCTCAGCTGAGAATGCTTGTGGAAATGGCCACTGAACGGAAGAAACTGGCTGCACTCACTGAATGTGGATTCGATGGCATCCCTGTAAAAAACTGGTGGACCCAATACCTTTTGGCACCCATCAAGGATGATTCAGTGGCAAGGAATATTTCGTATCTGATGGTTTGGCGGAATGCCAACCGAAAACATTTTTATGTGCCCTTCCCGGGTCAGAAAAGCTTCCAGGACTTCCTGCTGTTTGAACAGGATACATTTACGATTTTTGAAAAGGACCTGAAGAATTTGTATAAAGTGACGAGTGACAAGTGACAAGTAGTTCTGCAGTTCTGCGGTTCTGCAGTCTCGCAGTTTTGCAGTCTTGCAGTCTTGCCACAAAGGCACTAAGTCACAAAGCAAAGTTATGCAATTAGCACTTATGCACATTAGCACATTGGCAAATTGCACATTAGCACATTAGCACATTTGCACATTGGCAAATTAGCAAATTTGCACAATTAGCACATTGTCAATCAACCATCGACCATCAACTATCAACTATCAACTATTACAATCTCTCCCTCAACATTTCAATTAATTGCCCTTTTTCAAACCGCACAGGATTTGATTTATGATCAGTAGCTGATGCAATCTTTTCCAGATCAGCAGTGGAGACCCCATACATACCAAGTCGCGGGATCTCCAGCCGGATTGTCAGTTCATCAAGGTAATCGGCAACGAATTTAAGGTACCATTCATTTTCACGGTTTTCAATTCCTGAAAATATTTTACCCAGAAAAACATATTTTTTGGCAAGATTGCCCTTATCACTTTCGGACAGAACAGAATGTATATTATACCGGTTTACAACAGCCATCATAGTTCCGCATACAACCCCGTGCGGGATTTCAAAAGAAGCCCCCACGGAAGATGCAAATCCATGGATCAGTCCCAAACCGGCATTAGCCAGTGTTATTCCCGAAAGCATGGCCGCGTAGGCCATACCCGACCGCGCATTTATATTTTCACCATTTTCCCAGGCTTTATAGAGATTATGGTGGATCTGAACAATCCCTTCCAGGGCCAGGGCATCCGTAACCGGACCCGATTTAACCGATAAATAGGATTCGATCAGTTGTGTCAGCGCATCCATACCGGATGCTGCTGTTGTAGATTTCGGACAACTAAGGGAAAGCGAAGGATCAACCAGGGCAACGTCGGGAACCAGATTTTCATGCCTGAGTGAGCGTTTAAATGCGATGCCGTCTGTGGAACCTGATAGTACGGCATTGGCAGTGCATTCACTTCCCGTTCCTGCCGTGGTAGGAACAGCTACAAAAAACACCTTAATGCCAGGATGCAATCGAGTGCCCACTCCTTCAAGATATTCCCTGACCGGCTCCGTTCATCGGCAGCATCGCTGAAACAGCCTTACCGGCATCCAGCACACTGCCCCCTCCCACTGCTACAACCACCTGGAGATCAGTATTCCTGTATTTGATGGTTATGTGGTCAATGTCTTCCGGTGAAGGCTCATGTTCGAATACGTTCAAAATCGAAGGACGATTTTTTCCTGTTTCCAGACCACTGATCAATTCAGCAATTGCTTTATTATGAGCATACGATTTTGATCCGGTAAGAATTAGCGCCCGTTTGCAGCGGTTTTTTAATATGGCAGGGAGACGACTGATCTCACCCGTCCCGCAATATATTTTCGGAGTTCGTAATAATCCAAATGTTTCTACCATAAAGAAGGCTCAGTTGGACAAATTACATTATGCCTTAAACCCTGACGGGGCTGTGCCATCCAATCAGCCACCGCATCACGCCATTTGATATAATGTGCAGTAGCTTTATGGGTAGCGACAGCCTCTTCCGATGCAAATACTTCATACAAAACAAATTTTGTTTTGTCATTGGCATCGGATAAAAAATCAAACCGGATATTACCCGGCTCTTTCACAGTATTTGCATGATTGTTAATTGTAGCCCGGATGAAATCATCCACAAACTGGTCTTTAACCCAAATATGTACCAATGTTACAATCATATATCCTGGTTTTAAATGAATGCATTACAAAATTTACCCCAATTTGAAGGGCAATGTCAAATTTAGGTTGAAAATCTCAAAAACGAATGTCTTGCATTCCTTAACCGCGTTTTTTTGGTAGATTTACGGCACAAACCAGTTACAAATGAGTAAAATTTTACCAGGCAAACCGGTGATCGGTTGGATAGGAACAGGAGTCATGGGAAATTCAATGCTATCCCATCTCATTGATAAGGGCTATGAAACCTGCGTTTTCACGCGGACCCGGGAAAAAGCCGATGCGGTAATATCAAAAGGCTCCCGGTGGTGTTCCTCCATCCCTGCATTATGTGAACGGGCAGATTTGATTTTTACGATGGTTGGTTTTCCTGCCGATGTAAGGCAGGTTTATCTCTCCCCGGATGGCTTGCTAAACAATGCCAGAAAGGGATCTGTACTTACTGACATGACAACTACAAGTCCCGGGATCGCAATTGAAATATATGAAACGGCTGTCTCGAAGAAAATGCATTTTCTTGATGCTCCCGTATCGGGGGGTGACGTCGGTGCCAGGAATGCCACCCTGTCAATAATGGTGGGCGGAGAATATGCAGTATTTGAAGCAGTTGAACCCTATTTTGCCGTCCTGGGCAAGAAAATCATATACCAGGGAAAGGCAGGATCAGGAATGCATACAAAAATGTGTAACCAGATACAAATTGCCGGTACCATGATCGGTATGTGCGAATGCCTGCTTTACGGCTACAGGGCCGGCCTGGATCTGCCAGGTCATGCTGAGTTCCATCTCCGGAGGAGCGGCAGCCTGCTGGTCTCTGGATAATCTTGCACCGCGTATCCTGCGCCGCGATTTCGAACCTGGATTTTTTGTGGATCATTTTATTAAAGACATGGGCATTGCGCTGGAAGAAGCACGTAACATGGATATCTCACTACCCGGACTAGCCCTTGTAAATCAATTATATGTATCGGTTAAGGCACTGGGCTATGGAAAGAAAGGCACACAGGCCCTGATGCTGGCCCTGGAAAGAATGACTAACGTAAAAACTGAATAATCAGTTTTGGGAATGATGAACCAGGGTGAGTTCATCCATTAACCAGGATGCGTTGGCCACCTTATCAATAATAAAAAGTACGTAACGAACGTCGAGTGATATGTTCCGGCAAATGGAGGGATTATAAACATAATCACTTACAGTGCCTTCCCAGTTCCGGTCAAAATTTATCCCGACCAGTTCACCGTTTGCATTTAGAACAGGACTGCCCGAGTTTCCTCCTGATGTATGATTTGAGGCAATAAAACAAACCGGTACTTTTCCGTTGACTGCCCATTTGCCAAAATCATGTTCCCTGTATACTTCCTTCAGTTTGGGAAAAACCCTGTAATCTACAATATTCTCATCCTCCTTTTCCATCACCCCGTCCAGCGTGGTGTTGGCAGTATATGAAACTGCATCCTGCGATTTATATCCCTCCACTTTTCCAAAAGCGATACGCATTGTAAAATTGGCATCCGGATAAAAAATACGGCCTGTATCCATCGCCATTAATCCAGCGATATATTGCCTGTAAAGGAGGTTTAAATCCCGTTCCAGGCTGTCCGTTTTTCCATGCACATTGAACAACAGCATATGGACAAATTCACGATACATGGCAGGCAGGGGATCAGTCCATAATTTTTTATGGATTACTTTGGGTGATTTTTTCAATAGTTTTTTAAAGCGGATGGAATCAGTGAAAAGGCTGGTCTGAAAAACATGATCGGTATAAGCCTTGTAATTGTTGCTATATTTTTCCCTTATCTCCTTATACAAATCAGGATGAAACTTCTCATTCGTATTATTCGCATAAATTCTCAATAATTCAGGTAATATGAATTTGTCAACATTTTCTGCCCCGCTTCTGAAAAAACTCATTCCCGAATTGTTCAGTTTCTTAATAGCTGCCTGGTTGTAAGCACGCGAAGAATCAACCAGACTGTAGTAATTTGACAAGGCGTTTTTGGCCAGGTTAAATAGCTCAACAGAGTTCAGAAATTCGTTTCCAAGGTCATTGGCCAGGAACAACGGCTCGTATTTGTCATAAGTCTGGCTAAACCGGGAAAGCAGGGATTCATACCCTGCCCCTTTTGAAGGATTTGACCCGATCCATTGTGAGAATTTCTCCTCCTGTTTTTCCTTCAGACTGATTGCATTTGATTTTTCAACGCCTTTGGTCACCCCGATCCATTTTTTCCAGGCATTGCCGATACTATAATATTTGGCACCGAATCTCAATTTGGCTGCCGTACTTTTTTCCATTTCATTTCTCAATCCCTGTAAGCGGAGATTTCTCATTTCAACTTTGGCAGGAAGGGATTTATAAGCCACCAGGCTCAATCCCTGCGAGGTAAGATATTCATCCGTACGGCCCGGATATCCGATGACCATGGTAAAATCTCCTTCGTTCACTCCATCAAGGGAAATCGGAAGATATTTGACAGGCTTATAGGGAACATTGTCCGGTGAATATTCCGCAGGCTTGTTGTCCTTTCCCGCATATACCCGGAAAAGTGAAAAATCTCCTGTATGGCGGGGCCAGATCCAGTTGTCAGTGTCACCCCCGAATTTTCCGATGGATTCTGAGGGAGCACCCACCAGCCTGACGTCCGGAAAAACTTCGTATATAAAAAGGAAATACCGGGTGCCAAAGAAGAACGATTTTACTTCAGAATTATAGCCATTCCCTTCAGTTGCTTTCTTTTGGATTCCGGCCACATTTTTTGCGATGATGCTGTTTCGCTCCTGTTCAGAAATCGTATCACTCAGTCCTTTCAAAGCAACCCTGGTAACTTCCTCCATTCTGATAAGGAAAGCAACGGTGAGTCCGGGATTTGGCAATTCCTTATCCCGTGAAGCGGCCCAGAACCCATCATTCACATAGTTTTTCTCAACCGTGCTGTGTTGCTGTACCCGGCTAAATCCGCAATGATAGTTGGTGATTAACAGTCCATCAGGCGAAATCACCTCGCCGGTGCAACCATTTCCAAAAATTACAACTGCATCTTTCAGGGAAGGATGATCACTGCTGTAAATATCTCCTGATCCGAGGGCAAATCCCAGACGCTGCATTTCCTTCAGCTTCAGGCTGTCGACCTGCATGGGTAACCACATGCCTTCACCACCCTGGACAGATAATGACTGGAAAACAATAAGACCAAGGAGAATAAAATGACGGATAATACCTGATGTTCATTGTGTGGTCAGATCAATTTTAATAATTCGTTATAAAGCTGCTGGACTGGAAGTCCCATTACATTAAAATACGAGCCCTCTATCCTTTCTACCCCGACGTAACCGATCCATTCCTGAACTCCATAAGCACCGGCCTTATCCAGAGGATTGAACTTTTCTACATAATACCGGATCTCTTCTTCTGAAAGCTGCCTGAACCAGACCCTGGAACTGGCATAAAAAGATGACTCCCCGGCCACGGTCTTTATGCATACGCCGGTAAATACTTCATGCATCCGTCCGGAAAGCTTGCCCAGCATTTTAACTGCATCTTCATGATCATAGGGCTTTTCGATCACCTCGTTTTCAAGCCATACGATTGTATCTGCGGTAATCAATATGGTATTCGGATCTATATAATGTTCACAGCATGAGGCCTTTGCTTTTGCAAGATAAAGGGGAATTTCTTCAGCCCGGAGTGAAGCAGGATAAACTTCCTCCATATCGATGTGGTCAATAATCCTGAACTGCAATCCCAATTCCGAAAGCAAATGCTGCCGGCGGGGTGATTTTGAAGCCAGGACAATATCAAAGGAATTGAGCCTGTCGATTGATGCCAGGGTTATCATGTCAACCGGTCGATAATAATATTCACAATAATCATATAACCCAATCCGGTTATCAAAATAAATTTCAAAAGTAAACTGGTCTGGTGAAATGATCCGGTGGAATTTTTGGTAAGAAGGATGCCCATGGCTACCAGCATGGGAATAATTAAAAAGAAGATGAAATAAATGAGCGAGATGCCATCGGGAATATAAAAATACCATGCAGATATCAGCAGGAGAACCGCCAATAAAAGCAGGGCTGCAGAAATCCATCGTGTAGCCTGTATGCCCCAAACAACCGGAATTGTTCTTTTTCCGAAAACCCTGTCGCCTTCCAGGTCTTCTGCATCTTTCACAAATTCGCGGATAAGATTTAGCAGGAAGGCGAAAAGTGCAAATCCCAGGACCCAGATCATGAGGTACCTTACCATTGGGGCAACCTGTGATCCATATTCCCTCGCCAGCAAAGGCAATTCATATAACAGCACCAGGAATGGGACGAGAGCTGCCAGCAGGGCAACTATGAAATTTCCAAGCAGAAACTGGCGCTTGTACGTTGTGGAATAAAACCACAATAATCCATTGACCATAAAAAAAATAAGACTCAGATACAATACATCAGCCTTGAATGAAACCCAGATTCCCAGTATGGTACCGGTTATGCTGAAGAACAAATGGTAGGCCATGGCATGCCGCGGATAAACGAATCTGCCAACGATCACTGAGGATGGCTTGTTGACCCGGTCAATTTTCCGGTCGAAATAATCGTTGATCACATATCCCGCTGCCGTGGTAAAAACCGTTGCCACCACAAGCAAGGCAAAAAGGCTTCCAGGCAACTGTAATGACATGTTCCCCTGGCCAAGCAGCGGACTGATGATACAATAGCGGATAAGTATCTGTGTTGCGGCCACAATGAGAATATTTGGCAGACGGAAAAGCCTGAACAATGCACTGATATGTCCTGAATTCTCTACCATATAAAGGAGAAATTATTCATCCATTTGTCATGAAGCCTGAGAACCTGTTCAATAATATCCCGCACGCATCCTTCACCGCCTTTTTGGTAGGAAATATAGGATGAGATCTCTTTTATTTCTGAAGCTGCATCAGACGGGCAGGCAGAAAAGCCAGCCATTTTCATCACTTCATAATCGGGAAGATCATCGCCCATATATAACAATTCAGACGGCTGCAGATTATGTTTTTTTAAAAAAGTCTGAAATGCGGAAATTTTATTTCCACTCTTCATAAAGATATCTTTAACCCCGAGATATTCAAATCTTTTCCGCACCATCTTTGAATAACCGCCGCTGATGATGGCAATCGGGTAACCCATTTTTACCGCATGCTGAACGGCATAACCGTCCTTTATATTCATCATCCGGATAAACTCTCCGCCCGGATGGAGCATTACGGTTCCATTGGTGAAAACACCATCCACATCAAACGCAAATGCCTTGATGAGATTAAGTTGTTTTTTTATATCCGGCATGGATGAAATAATTAGAAAACAAAAGTAATTATTATTAGATGTTTAACAATAGTTACTGGATACTGAGATGCTGGATACTGGATACTGGATACTGGATGACAGTGAAAAACTAAAAGATAAAAACTAAAAGTGGAAAACAATGTGCTAATTTGAAAATGTGCAAATGTGTTAATGTGCCAATATGCTAATGTGCTAATATGCTGAGACTTGCCAACGACTGCAATGCTAATGTGCCAATTATACACTGCTTTGTGCCTCTGCGGTAAAACTGCAGAACTACTTGTCACTCGTCACTCGTCACTCGTCACTTTCTCCATTAAAATCCTATATTTGCTGTCTCAAAAAAAAATCATGATTCAACGACACTATGGCGAATTTGCTGCTCTGCTGGTTGCCTTTTTCTGGTCGATTACGGCACTTTCATTTGAATCAGCCAGCAAAAAAGTAGGTTCACTGCCGGTGAATATTATCCGCCTGGTTCTTGGATTTGTGTTCCTGTCATTACTGAACCTGATCGTCAGGGGCTTGATTTTTCCGACCGACGCATCTGTACACAACTGGATATGGCTATCCGTTTCAGGATTGATCGGGTTTGTTCTGGGAGATTTTTTCCTGTTCAAATCATACACAATTATCGGATCCTGGTTTGCGATGCTTATAATGACACTGGCGCCACCCATGGCGGCTGTATTCGGATGGATACTGCTTGATGAGACACTCGATTTGAAATCCATAGCAGGTATAATCCTTACGATGGCCGGAATTGTGCTGGCCATGTTCAGGCGTGACAAAGCAAACCGGAAAGTTACCATGAGCAAGCCAATCCTCGGTATTCTTTATGCCTTTGGCGGTGCCTTCGGCCAGGCTCTGGGCATAGTATTCAGCAAATACGGTATGCAGAATTACAATCCGTTTGCAGCCACACAAATCAGGATCATCACCGGAATAATCGGTTTTTTTGTGGTGGTTACAATTGGCGGCAGATGGGGTTCCGTTCGCGCAGCTGTTGGCAACCCGAAGGCCATGCTTCCGATAACTATCGGTTCATTTTTCGGCCCGTTTCTGGGTGTTTCTTTTTCTTTGCTGGCTATTCAGCATACAAATACGGGAATTGCATCCACAATTATGGCGCTGGTTCCCATTTTTATAATTCCTCCCAGCATTTTACTGTTCAAACACAAGGTTACAGCCCGTGAAATGTTGGGTACAGTGATCAGTCTGTCAGGAGTAGCCTTGTTTTTCTTATAGAATAATTCAAACCTCAAACCTTGCAAACCCCTCCCTCAAACCTCAAACTTCAAACCATAAATAAATAATCACCATGAAAGATTACATCCGACGTTCAGCAAAGTTCATCCTTTACATTGTTCTCATCTTTTTTGTCGTGCTGGGCCTTTACCCACTTATGAAATACGGAAAGTCGCTGTCAGATTCATTGACGGATTTGCTTACGAACAGCCGTTTTACCACCATGTTTGGTATACTGATTTTATATGGTATGCTTTATCCGATGATCGCCTTTGTTAAAATAAAAAGGCATCTCAATGGTTCATTTGAACAGAACCGTGATAAAATCGAACGTGCTTTTGAAAAACTCGAGTATGTTAAAGACACAGGATGTCCCGGGTAAAGTTGCATTCCGCAAAAAGTCACAATTTGCCCGACTGGTTCAGTGGCATGAAGACGAGATAACCCTGTTATACCAATGAAAACCCGGTTATTATTTCCGGCTTCCGTAAAAGGGTAATTCGCGTAGATAAACTGATTGACCTGGAATTGTCAAAGGAGGAATAAGGGGGGGACCCCGTCGGGGTGTCTCGGCTCAGGCTCTGCTTGTCCCTTGTCCCTTGTCTCTTGTCACTTTCCTGAGATTGCGGCTGTACCGCAGGGAAACGAAATCCCAGTTAACAACATTCCAGAAAGATTCCACATAAGCAGATCGGTCATCACGGTAGGTTTCTGCATATGCATGTTGCCACAGATCAAGGCAAAGAAGCGGTGTTCCCTGTTCATATGCCGTATCCATCACGGGACTGTTATTCTCTGTTGTATGGGTAACTGTCAGCCTGTTATTTGAATATATAAGCCACGCCCATCCTTCGGAGGGAATGGAATTAGCTGACCGTGCAAATTTTTCCCTGAAGGCATCAAAGGAGCCAAAATCCCGCTCAAGGGCAGTCATCAATTGCCTTGAAGGTTTCTGTCCCCTGGCAGGGGCCAGCATTTTCCAGAATAATTTATGATTGAGGTATCCTCCGCCCGTATTCCGGATGGTTTCAGAATATTTTGATGCATCGGAAAGGATCTCAAAAGCCGTCTTACCTGTCAATCCTGCCTCTTTCACTGCAGCATTGAACCGATCAGTATAGGCTGCATGTTCCCGGCTATGGTGTAGTTGCAATGCATGTGCATCCAAATGCGGCTCCAGGGCACTATAGGCAAATCCCAATTCAGGAAGGATAAATTTCCCGTCCCACTTTTTTTTATTTACAGAGGCCTTCAGCTTATAGGCCCGGGTTGAAATCAAAAGGCCTGTACTACCAAGAAAAACCGACTTAATGAATGTTCTTTTGTCCACCTGTCAGTATAAATTATTGCCGTTAATTGGAACAAACATAAGAAAAATTGTTGAGAGTTGAGTGGTAATTATGAACACGCATATTCAATTATACGGATAAGCAGTCCCGAAGTTCTGCAGTTCTGCAGTTCTGAAGTTACTTTATTTGGTAACTGCAAGACTGCATAACTGCAAGACTGCAAGACTACAAGATTATTTCTTCTTCTCAGGGTATAAAACAACACGTACATAATTCTTCAGATCGATTTTCATGGCAGCCGCCTGCAAACTGGCCGAAGTAATTGCATTGATGCGGTCGTTATACTGGGTGATCATTCCCGGATCATTGAGCCTGTATACGCTCATGAGAGCGCTCATCCAAAAGCCGTTTTCTTTAAGGTTCTTTTCCCAGTCCCTGCGCTGTGCCTCTTTTACCTTATTCACGTATTCGTCGGTGACGCCATTTTTCTGGATATTGCTGATTTCATCAAGGGCGGCCTTGGTAAGTTTTTCAGTATTCTCGGGCGAACAGGGGATATTCAAAGTTATCTCAAGGTGGTTATAAGGAATTTTCACCAGGTTAATCCGGATTCCCATGCCATATACTCCGCTCATTTCTTCCCTCAGTTTCTCAATATACCGGATATTCAGCAGTTGAGCCAGTGATTCAAACATATGATCCTGCAATGGATCCCATGCTTCCTGGGTTTCAAAGTACATGGCTACCATACTCTTTGGATCACTGCCCATGTATATTGCTTTATCTGTTTTCTTTGCAGGAGGCCTGATTCCCATATCTTTCCAGGTTTCCGTACGCCGGATGGATGGAAGACTGGCCAGGTAGGTTTCAATAAGCGGTTTTATGCTATCTGTTTTGAATGATCCCACAATAAAGAAGGTAAAATCGGAAGCATCCGCAAACCGGTCGTGGTAAATTTCATAAACCCGGCCAAGATTGATCTGATCGATGTCCTTTTCTGTAGGAATAACATCTGCCCGTGGATTATTCTGCGTTTTGATGCGGTTATACTGATCACTGAAATAATTTTCAGGATCGGATAACAGATTTTTTATTACTCCCTTTTGTTTGGCAATAAAGGAGGAAAAAAGCGCACTGTCTTTCCGGGGACTCGTAAAACTTAGATAAGCAAGCTGCATCATGGTTTCAAGATCCCTTGGTGTAGCATGATCCGTTCATTCCTTCAAAATAGGCACTGATATAAGGAGCAAGCGACACGTTCTTTCCTGCCAGCAATTTGGTCAGATCATTGGGTGAATAGTTGGCAATGCCGCTGGCATCAACAACATCGGACGCATAAAGTGCACTCTGGTAATCGGGCAGATCATACAGTGAGTATCCCCCCGGACTGGTTGCCCGGAAAAGGATCTCATCATTTTTGAAGTCGGTGTTTTTAAGGATCACCTTTGCCCCGTTCGACAGGGTCATTTCGGTTACGCCAAGCGCTTCATTCTTTTTCGTTAGCAGGATCTTCCCTTTCTGTGGTTTTTCAGGCATGAGCTGGCTGCCTGTCATTTTATCCTTGTAAGGTTCGAGTCTTGCTTTGGGAAACTGCTGCCACGGCAGCCAGAACCTGCTGATCATCCGGCAATGTTACTCCTTCTTTTTGCGGGGCCATTACAATGACAACCCGGTTATCCTTTTTGATCATCTTCTGTGCCAGCTGATTGACCTCATCGAGGGAAATGCTGTCGAGATAGGTTTTCACAAAATTGAATTCGTATTCAATTCCCGGAATAGGTTCATCGGTAAGAAAGTTTCTGATGTATTCTGAAGCAAGCTGTTCCGATTCCGTCTTGTCACGCTCCTTATAGGCGCTCTCATAGTGAAGAAAAGAACTGCTTTTTTTCACGATCCAGTTCACCGGCTGTAAACCCATACTGGGCAGCCCTTTCATTTTCGGTAATCAGGGTTTTAATACCCAGTATCCAGTCCGGTTTCAGAGACCAGCCCTAGCCAGGTAAAATGCGCTTTTTTCACGAGTACCGATTGATCCATACTGAACGGCAGAATATAACAGAGGAGGATTGGCCTGTTCTTTCAGTTCTTCCAACCGCTGGTTCAGCATGCTGGTGATCAGTTGTGTAATGAGACCTGTGCGATAATCTTTCTGGTATACCTGTATCTGCGGATCCGTTTTGCAGATCACCTGAACCAGTGTATAGGGATCTTCCTTATCTGATGTTACCATTGCGGATGTACCCGGTTGATCAGGAACTTTATAATGTTCACGTAACCGGGGTGATGCAGTAACCGGAAGATTGTCAAAATGATCATGGATCATTTTTTCCATGGCATCCGGATCAATGTCCCCTACCACTATAAAAGCCATCAGATCAGGCCTGTACCAGTCTTTATAGAATTTTCTGATCAGATCATGCGGAGCTCCTTCAATGATCTCTTTTTTTCCGATGGGAATCCTTTCAGCATATCTTGATCCTTTAAAAAGCAAGGGAAGATATTTATCCTGCATACGCTGGAAGGGACCGCGGCCAAGGCGCCATTCCTCCACAATCACACCCCGTTCCTTGTCAATTTCAGCATCATCAAAAGACAGGTTATGTGCCCAGTCCTCCATGATCTGAAATCCCTTTTCAAGAATATGGATTGAATCGGTAGGAAGAGTCAGCATATACACCGTTTCATCAAATGATGTATAGGCGTTGATCTCAGGACCGAACTTCACTCCAACCGACTGCAGGTATTTAACCAGGTCATTCTTGGCAAAATTCTTGGTTCCGTTAAACGCCATATGTTCAACAAAATGCGCGAGTCCCTGCTGATCATCATCCTCCAGAACAGACCCGGCATTCACCGCAAGGCGAAGTTCCACCCGGTCTTCGGGTTTACTGTTCTTCCGGATGTAATAGGTCATGCCATTCTTGAGTTTACCAATCTTAATTTTCTGATCGACTGGAATCGGCTGATCCAATCCACCCTGGGAAAACGAAATCTGCGGAAAAAACACAAATGATGCAAGCGCAATCAGGACAAATCTCAGCAGTTTTGGTTGAATATAGCGTTTCATGAAATAATGGTTTTAATATGCAATGAATTACTAAATCACTATTATTTGCCAGAATTAATAAACGGAAAATAATAAGCCATGTTTTCCTTTGTTAATCTCGTCCCATATTCCGAATCCTGGAATGCCTCACAATACTTGATCTTCTTTCCCTTTTCAGGACCATAAAGCTCAATCAGTTTAGCCCGGAAAGGTTCAGCACTCCATTCTTCCTTTCTCATTTTGCCAAGCCATTCTCTTCTCTCCTTATCACCGGCCGGAACCTGGTCAAGGATACCCTGGTTAAACGGAAGCCATTCGTACATCTGCGAAGTATGCTGATGATACATGTCGAGTTTTTTCTCAATCGCATCATCAATATCAACAACAACATCTGCCTTGAAAGGCTCGGGATGGGTAAACCGGTCATAGGTATACAGAAATACCGGATTCTTAGGCAGGAACGGAACTTCCGGCAGAATGGTAGGTACTGTTACCATGTAAGCGGCATCATTGACCAGAACACCTGTATAACGATGGTCGGGATGATAGTCGTAAGGCCGGGGATAAATAACAATATCCGCCTTTTGTTCACGAATAAGCCTGATCACCTGTAACCTGTTTTCATAGGTTGGCATCAATTGTCCGTCATGATTATCCAACGTAATGTATTTTACACCAATAACTTCGCCTGCCCTCCTGGCTTCTTCCCTCCGTGTTTTTGCCAGTTCGGCGGCTTTCATTGTTTGATGCCCGGCATCTCCGTTAGTCAGCGAAACCATCATTACATCATATCCCAGTTGTGCCCATTTATAGGCTGTGCCTCCTACTTCATCAGGATCATCGGGATGTGCGCCAATAATAATGACATGAAGTTTATGATCCGCCAGTTTTTGCGCCTGTATGGAAATCATTCCAAGCATTAATAATCCAATCTGAAATAAAATAGATAGTTTTTTCATGGTATGTTGTTTAGTTAGTGTTCAAGCGATGTCAACGGCTGTGCATGAGCGATCCTAACAAAAATAACATATTATGATTAATAATGTTGGGATTGAAGCGATCGAAATTCAATTTTGACGATACCGGGCTGGCGGACTAATTTTCAAGGAGCGTCATTAATTCCGATGGATCACTCAACAGGTGGTCTGCACCATTGAGAAGGAGTTCCTCCTTTGTTCTGAATCCCCAGAGCACTCCCACCGCAAGCATTCCGGCTCCCCTGGCAGTTTGCATGTCAACATCTGAATCACCAAGGTAAATAATCTGTTCCGGACTTATATCTAAAAAACTACTGATAAGCCTGGCGCCGGATGGATCAGGCTTTTTTGGATAATCGGGCCTCGCACCTACTATTTTGCCGAAACGAATTCCGGGCATAAGGGATTTTACAATGATCTGGGTAAGATCATCCGCCTTATTAGAGAAAACTGCCAGTTTTAAATCCATCTCCTGCAGCCGGAATAACAGGGTCTCAATTCCCGGATACAAATGAGTATGAACAAGGCACTTGTCCCGATAATCCTCTAAAAGCGATGCCAGGCATGCAGTAATGATTGAAGGCAGCCGGGATTCCTTTGGTAAAGAGGACGTAACAAGATTTTCAAGTCCCCTGCCGATCAGGTTTCTGTAATCCTCCACCGGGTGAACCGGGTATCCCCTCTCCTGCAATACCCTGTTCATCGAATTTGCAATATCGGCCAGGGTGTCAGCCAATGTACCGTCGAGATCGAAAATAATTCCTTTATAATTCATTATATAGTAAATATATGGATAATGTTGAGGCGGGTTTAAACCCGCTTTGCATGTTTTCCAGTGGTAAGATCCGTGCGAGACGGGTTTGAAACCCGTCTGTACATTTTCGATCCAATTAATTGGGTGTGAATTTCATTTTATATTTTGCATGAGACACGATCAATTCCTTTGAAAAATAATCATGATGATATTGCCCGTTCAGATACATTTCAGTCTGGTCGCAATAATGCCTGCTTGCCGGTATTCCGGAATTTCCCGTTGGTATTACGGTGAATGAATTATCCCAGTTGGCCACATCATAGATATGCCGGTGTGAGGAACCATGATTGGATTCAAATGGCTTATTGGCATCATAGCTGTACGGTGAAACCGTGTGAAAGCTGCCTCCCACCGGAAAGGGTCCCCGATTGAGATTGAAAATCCTGTCGAGGATCTTAACGGATGCCAGTGGATGGGCCAGGACAAGATGATGGATCTTTCCCCATTCCCATGACAGGGGATCTGTTCCCATTTGTTTTCCAAGATCAGACACTGCTCCGCTGAATGAACAGACGATTGCATCATTGAGGGTTTCTTTTTTACCGGTAGTTGTGATGTCGTCAAACCAGGGGGAATCCTTAATTTCCATTAACTGGTCCATCGCATTGCGACTGATCGAGGTAACACCGTTAAAATCAATAAACCGGCCACCAAGTTCATCCGCAAAAGTGCATTTGATCAGTTGCAGGTACAATGTTTCGAAAATGGCTGCAGCACCGCTTTTCTTATCCATAGAATAATCCCAGTTTTTCAGCAGCGCCAGGGCCTTCTTTTCGGTGTCATTCCAACCTGTATGTGCTTCAAGTGACCGGAGAATAACCGGCATATATTTTTCAGCCAGCCGGGAATGCTGGTCGTTCTGAATGGTTTTAAAATCGTCAACTGACAGGATTTTTTTATCTTCCAGCATTTCAGTGATCCGCTCGTACCGGCTTGGAAGGCTGTACCATGATCCGATATGGTAAGGATAATCGGCCGAGGTGGTGCGGTTGTTTGCCGAGGCAACAAAACCCTGGGCCGGGTTAAATAAATGGGGCAACTGGTCAAAAGGAACATATCCTTTCCAGTCATATTCGTCTGTTTGTCCGGGAAGGATTCCAAAAGCAATATCCCTTTTCCGGACAGGGACTCCGGCAGCACAGTATAAACCAATATTTCCCTTTTTATCGGCATACACAATATTCTGGCTGATTGAAGTAAAGGTTTTCAATGCTTCAGTGAAATCATTCCAGTTATTGGCCTGGTTCAGTAAAAGTACACTCCGGAACTCATTGCTCATCTCATCCCCTACCCAATGCATGCTGATTACTTTCCCGGGGATGTTTTTAAAGGATGAAACCACAGCTCCCCTGTGGGTAAACCGAAGTTGTCTTTCAACCTGAGTACCATTGCTGATTTTGATTATGACTTTTTGGATCTCAAAATCCTTCCATTCTCCATTGAATTCATATTGTCCTGAATCAGCAGGATTGATCTTTTCTTCATAAAAATCGAGGTTATCCACATAGGTATTTGTCATTCCCCAGGCGATGCTGTCATTGTGTCCGCAAATAATGACGGGTGCTCCCGGCAAAACAAGTCCGGTAACATTCATTTCGCCATTTACAACCTGGTGCATCTGGTACCAGATTCCGGGTATACTCAGGCCCAGGTGCATGTCATTGGCAAGCAAAGGCATGCCTGTGGCACTTTTAGTGCCTGATACAGCCCAGTTGTTGCTGCCATCGAGTACGTCGGCACCCAATTCCTGAAGCAGATCAGTATGAAGAAGTAAATCAGGGACAACCGAAACCGGATTGCTTTTGCCTGTCAATTCAGAATACACAGCAGGTTGCTCCCGCATCAGGTCAGGTAACAGCTGCCTGTATCGCAAGCGAATCCACAGTTTTCCGGATATCGTTCAGCAGGATCTCACTCCAGCCGGCTTTCAGGTCCCAGGCCATGTAGCCGATCATATTCAGTGACTGCGAAGGCTCCCAGTTTTCGGGTTTGTATTTCAGGATGCCAAATTCGGGAGGAAGGTGATGGCCATTCGCTTTAATGAACTGGTTAACACCCTCGGTAAATGCCCTGATGGCCTCCAGACTGGCGGTATCAGCAGCAGCCAGTATTCTTTGAGATTTCAAACCAAACCGGAGGGACCGTAAAAGAAGATCGGTTTCTACATATTTTTCGCCGAAAATTTCAGACAGCCGGCCTTCTGTAACATGCCGGAGCATATCCATCTGCCAGAGACGGTCTTCCGCAAGCAGGTAACCCGTGGCCATATACAGATCATGCTTATCCTGGGCATAAACATGGGGAATGGCAAAACTGTCGCGATATACCTCTACAGGCGCATGAAGACCCTGCAAAGGCAGATCTTTAGTGTAATCAGGGACTGCACGTTGTGAAAGATTCCGCACAAAAATCACGGCAACAAGCGCGATTACAATGACAAGCATCAGGAGAGCCAGCAGGATTCTTTTCAGGATTTTCACGTCTTTAGGTTTTTGTTATTGTAAGTGGATCTTGATTTGCACAGGCTGATGATCGGAACAGGAGAATCCCATGTCAATGGTTTTGCAGGCTGTTGACCGGAGATTGGGAGATAAAAGGAAAAAGTCGATCACGGTTGTCCGGGTGGTGCCTTTGATATAAGCAATGTCAACCCTTCTGTTTGACGGCATCGAATTGTCAAAAGCCCAGGTCCATCCGGATGGAAGAAAACCGGGTTCGATTCCCTTGTAATCAATAGTGTCAAAAATATCCCCTGAAAACCGGGGCTGAAGGTCAGGAGGACACTGGTTCCAGTCACCGGCTACAATAATATAGTTTCCCTGTTCATATTCTGATAACAGGAATTTTTTCAGATAGGCCATTTGCTCGTCCCGTATAATACCCGTGTCATAAGCCTCATTGTGGGTATTCACAACAAGCAGCTGTTTGCCGCCGGATAGCGGGAAGCGCATGACAAGAAAGCAACGGTCAAGCATGAACAGGCGTTTGGGCCAGCTATACTGACCGGGAAATGAAATCCGCGTTACTTCTGCAGGATTATACCGGCTGAAAGATAAAATGCCTGAATTCACACTTCCCATTGGGTTGGTAAAGGGCACCGGAACAAAAAACACATCATAGTTCTTTCCGTAAAAAGCATGATAGCCGCTCAAATCATCCGAAAACCGCTTTACTTCATTCCGGTGATAACTCCTTCTGCTTGAAATGTCCACTTCCTGTAAAAGTTTAAAATCAACTGAATCCAAACCCGTTATGAATTTTTCAATACAGCTTATATTCTTATCCAGCTGATCCTTTGATGTTCTTACCTTTTTTCCTCCGTCATAGAAAAAATCCATTTGCTTGTCGAGTCCGGCATAACCAATATTCCAGATCAATAAGCTGTATGATTTTGCCGGGGAGAGCGTATCGGCCCTGCCTGCTTCCTTGTAGACAATCTCCTTTTCCGCCGGCTTATAATCTGAAATCGTGGCATACAGGATGAGGATAATTAAAACGATACAGGGCAACAAAACGATAAAAAGCAGAATTTTCAGAAAGCGTTTCATGGACTTGATTTTCGTTAGGTGCGAGAACGTCGTGAAATATTAAAAATAGAACTTTTTTACAAGCTAAGGTTGTGCCGTTCATTAAAAATACTAATTTAGTTGTTGATGAATGACACCAAAATATGTAAGTATATGAAAATTAAGACCTTACTTGTTGCCTTCTCTCTGATTATTTCAATCATGGCACTTCAGGCTCAAAATCAGTCTGACACAACGCAAACAACGAAAAAGGCAGATAAGGTCAAAAAGGGATGGAATTTTGGAGCTTTACCGGTGCTTGCCTATGATTCCGATATCGGTTTCAAATATGGTGCATTGATCAATGTATTTAATTATGGCGATGGTACACGATATCCGAAATACGATCACTCTTTGTATTTTGAATGGTCGCGCACAACGAAAGGAAGCGGAATCAACCAGTTCACGTATGACTCCGAGCGTTTGATCCCCGGTATCAGGGTATCTGCTGAAGCCAGTCTGTTAACGGAGCAGTCGCTCGACTTTTACGGATTTAACGGGTATGAATCATATTACAATGCGGCCTATGAGGATGATAAAAATCCAGAATATATTTCCCGCATGTTCTATAACCAGGAACGAAAGTTGACCCGTGTAAAAGCTGATTTTCAGGGCAAGATCACCGGGCCGAAATTCCGCTGGTTTGCAGGCGTTGAATTCAACCATGCAAAAATGGCCACTGTAGATATTGAAAAACTGAACAAAGGAAAGGATACTGAAGATCTATTGCCTGATACAGCCTTACTATTTGACAGATATGTTCAGTGGGGAATCATTCCTCAAGGCCAGGCTGATGGTGGGAACACCACCTTGCTGAAAGTGGGTGCTGTTTATGACACACGCGACATTGAGGCAAATCCCATGAAGGGGATATGGACTGACATACAACTGCTGATGGCTCCGTCATTTCTGGGAAATGGCGACCTGGCTTATTCCCGCCTGGCCATTACACACAGGCAGTACTTTACAATTGCTCCGCAGGTGTTGTCTTTTACGTATCGTTTGAGTTACCAGGCCAAGCTTACAGGCACCATGCCATATTATATGCTGCCCTTTGTTTACAATACGGCTCCTTCATTAACACGTGACGGGCTGGGCGGAGCGAAGACAATCAGGGGAGTATTGAGGAACAGGATCGTTGGGGATGATTTTGCTTACGGAAACGTTGAAATGCGATGGAAGTTCCTCCGGACGCAGGTTGGTAAACAAAACGTATATCTTGCCCTGAGTTGGTTTTTTGATGCCGGTATGGTGACTGGCAAATATTCCTTCGATAAGTCGGGAGTTCCGGCCGATGATGAATTTGCCCAAAAACTGATAAACAGCCAGAGTGAATCCCTGCACATGGGTGCTGGTGCCGGGCTCCATATCGTCATGAACCAGAATTTCATTGTAGCCGTTGATTATGGCCGCGCGCTGGACAAAGGCGACGGAGAAAGCGGATTGTATATAGGATTGAATTTCTTGTACTAATTTCAAGGGAGATAGTACTTCGATATTCGGTGTTCAGTGTTCCTTGTTCGGTGTTATTAAGTTCTGCGGTTCTGCGGTTCTGCAGTTTTGCAGTTTTGCAGTTCAGTGTGCAGTTTTGCAGTCATGAAGTTTTGCAGTTCGGTGGTTCTTAAAGATCAATGACATTCGTTTTCAACCCAACTGCGAAATTTTTTATATTGTATTCAAAATCTCACTCCATGAAAATCAATATAGCCATTAAACTCTTCCTGGGATTATTTATTGTTATTTGTTCCTGCCGTTCAAAATCAGTAAATTATGAAGGTGGCAATCCGGAAAGTGCCTCATTGATGACCAGTTCATCAGTGATTGCTCCTCTGCCTCCTCCGCCTCCGCCTCCTATGCAGGATATAGCCCGGGATGAGGGATCCTCTCCAAAGGAAATGAAACCAGAAACTGTACCATCGGCATTTACACGGAAGATTATCAAAGATGGCACAATGGAAATCAGGGTGAAGAAACTGGAACTGGGGAAGGTCCAGATCGACAGTCTGGTTAAAAAGTTCCAGGGCTATTATGCCGAGGAAACCTTTAACAACCAGGATTATTCACATGATTTCACCTTAAAAATCAGGATCCCTTCAGAAAAATTTGAGTTGTTTATCGCACAGGCAGAATCGGCAATTGGCGAATTGATTTTTAAAAGCGTTTCATCCAGGGATGTGACTGAAGAATTTATAGATCTTGAAACCAGGCTGAAAAACAAAAAAAATTATCTGAACCGATATGGCGAATTATTAAAACAGGCAAAGTCAGTAAAAGATATTCTTGAAATTGAAGAAAGAACCCGGGTGATTGAGGAAGAGATAGAAAGTACAGAGGGGCGGTTGAAATATCTCAACAACCAGGTTGACTTTAGCACCTTAGAACTCAGGATCACTAAGAAAAATGATTATAATTTTATCCCGCAAAATGAGGGGAATTTCTTTGACAGGCTCAAATTTTCACTTGTAAAAGGATGGTTCGGTCTGGTCACATTTACCTTGTTTATAATCCGCCTGTGGCCTTTCTGGATCATTGTTTCAGTGATTTATTATCTGGTAAGAAGAATTTTACGAAGGAGAAAGAGGCTGTAGGCTTTAGGCTTCTAGGCTGCTTAGGCTTGGCTTAGGCTGCTAGAGATTACCGTGCCTTAGGAGTAAAATCAGTTGTTCAGAGATTAGATAACGATTCGATGCAGCAAAAACCAAGTGATTCACAAGTATCTATACCGCTCCTTAACCTAAAGGACGCCTACGTAGCCTAACAGTCCTAACAGCCTAAAGCCTAAGCCAGCCTAATGCCTACCTAGTCCTTTTTTTCAACAACCTGTAAATAAAAGTCAAAAAATTTCCTCATCCCAATAATTAGCTTATTTTTGTATTGATAATCTATTCATTTTTTTATTTTTTATTCTATGAACATTTATGTAGGTAATCTTCATTTCAATGTCAATGAAGATGAATTAAGAAAAGCTTTTGAAGAATACGGCGAAGTATCATCGGTTAAAATCATTTCCGACAAGTATTCGGGCAGAAGCAAAGGTTTTGGTTTTGTAGAGATGCTGAATGACAAGGAAGCTAAAGAGGCTATTGACAATCTTAACGGTACCGAAATTAAAGGACGTAGTGTAAACGTCAACCAGGCCAGAGAGAAAGAAAATAATTCCGGCGGCGGAAGGAATTTCAGATCAAGATCTTAGTTTTTTCTGGGAGCAGGTTCCTGCCTGATCCGACATCAAACTTCAAAGGGGGTAGTTTTACTTCAGGTATGCAAAAAAACCTAACCCGGTTTAGATATTCTAACCAGGTTAGGTTTTTTCATTTTAGTCTAGAAGCTGAAATCGAGGCCTATTCCAAAGAATATGTTGTCTTTGTAATAAGTATCTTTTACAGGTATTGGCAATCCTGTAAGACTCATATTATGAACATAATTCTTTTCACCTTCCTGGTAAGCTGTATAGGAACCACCCAGGTTCACCATCAGGTTATCGGTAAATTTATATCCAAATCCAAAGCCAAAGCTGCTTGATGACAGACTGAAACTTAAATCTGATTGATAATCCTCAGATACACCTGGTCTTTGCAAACAGGTAGCCACCGCTGACAAGGAATTTGTCAGTAATATTATATTCAAGACTCAAGGGCCAGCTCATAATAATTATTGTCAATTACCTTATCATTGGATACCATTTCACCGGTAGCATCAGAGGTCTTTCCATAATTGGCATTCTTGTCGAAATAATAATGGATACCTGCTGAAACAGACATTTTAGGAATAAATCTGTACCGTATACCAGCTGAAATCATGGCGGGCATGTCACTATGAACGGTAGAATCCTGTACAAACATTCCACCACCGTCTTTACCGTCATAATACGGTTTGTTTCAGGTCAATTTTGGTTTTGAATTCATATTTCAGACCGATATTCAGGTTTTCATTTAAGGCAATATTCATGCCCAGTATCGGGGTTATTCCGTGTCCCTTTTCTTCAGCATCTACCTCAACATCAGCAGTAGCTACATCTAGCATGGCTGCGTACTGTTTGCAATTGTCCAATCTGAACCATTGAAAGACCATAAACTCCTGAAACTGCCCTGAGATAATCACCGGGTGTATAGGAACCAGCCGGAGGAAGATTAAAGATAGGTGCAGGCTGTTCTGCGGGATTTGCCTGTATCTGATAGTTATGAATATATCCCTTGTAAGTATTTTTTGCGGATACATAACGGATACCGCCATAAACACCGAACATTTCATTTATCTTATAGGAAACTCCAAGCTGGTATCCAAAAAATACGGAAGTACCTTTAAAATATATATCTCCGCTGTAACCAGTTAATTCGCTTAAATTCGGATTGAAGCCATAACCGTATAGGCTGCGGAACTTTTAACGCTGAATCCATGGGTGCAAGAAGTCCACTAAGAGCAGGCACCAGATCAGAAAGTGGCTGTTCGAAGGAGGGTAAACCCGATTTGAATTCGGCACCACCACCACCACCAATAGGATTAAAACCGAATGATACAGCTAGTTTGTTCTTTTTCCATGCTGCATAAAAACCGGGAAATACAGGAGCTTTTACTTCACCATGGTATTTTTTGGGTGTACCATTAAGAAACGGATAATTGCTTGTAACGTCTTTATTTTGAAAAATGGTTTGGCTGTTCAGTGAAAAGTGAAAGCCATCCTCTAAGTTTTATTAAACCTGCGGGATTAAAATAAACGGCATCTGCATCAGTTGAGGCATCGCGAACCATTGTCCTTACCCAGGCTGCACTCTGGTTGGTATTGGTCACTATCCCACCGCCAAATGCCATGGCAGCAAGACCTACGAGGCCAGTAATCAGCAAAAGTTGTTTTTTCATATACTTTTTCTTATTAGGTTAATTTGCGAAATATAGACATTTCCATGAACTATGCAAAAAAGTGTTATGAAAAGCATGAAACTGATGTCGAACAACTTGAATTCATACATTTGATTATGTGTATATTATAATGTATTGCATATATAGAAATATTTAGTTACGTGATATATAGAAATATTTGGATCAACGAAATCTGAGAGATAAACTTGCGGCTTGCGGCTTTGCGAGAATTTATTAATCTGCAAAAATCTGCGGAAGCGAATTATCGCAGATGCGATCTGCGAGAGCTATTTTGCGAGATCTGTTGGATCAATTTTGCAGAGCGATTAAATGAAATCTGCGAAATCTCTGCGTAGATCTGCGAGCAAAAAAGCCACCGTGTAAACTGCGAGAATCAATCTGCCGAAGGCATCCCTTCATGAAAAACTGCGAGATTGGCGAGATCTGCGAGAACTTCTTCTTCCTCTAGCTTATACAATAAATCTTTCCTTACTTTGCGATTGGACATAAAATTATCAAGCATACTCATATATGGCAGTACAGAAACCCGGTATACCAAAAGGCACCCGCGATTTCGGACCGACCGAAATGGCCAGGCGAAACTATATTTTTGATACAATCCGCACCATTTTCAAGCATCATGGTTATCTTCCCATAGAGACCCCTGCTATGGAAAACCTGGATTCCCTTCTGGGAAAATATGGTGAGGAAGGCGATAAATTGCTTTTCAAAATATTGAATTCCGGAGATTTTCTATCCGGAATTGACCAGGCAGATTTAACGGCCGACCGCCGCAATGCACTTTCCCTGAAGATCTGTGAAAAAGGATTACGTTATGATCTTACAGTGCCGTTTGCCCGTTATGTAGTGCAGCACCAGCATGAAATTGAATTTCCATTTAAAAGATATCAGATCCAGCCTGTATGGAGAGCTGACCGTCCCCAGAAGGGACGATACCGTGAATTCTATCAGTGTGATGCCGATGTGATCGGCAGCAATTCCCTGTTGAATGAGGCTGATCTGCTTTGCATCATTGATGAGGTATTCCGGAAACTTAAAGTAAATATCAGGATTAAACTGAATAACCGCAAAATACTGGCTGGCATTGCAGCTTATATTGGTCAGCCCGAAATGTTAACCAGCATCACCGTGGCACTTGATAAACTGGAGAAAATAGGTTCTGATTCAGTGATACAGGAATTGCAAATGAAAGGCATTTCAACACAAAGCATACTTAAACTCGAACCTCTCTTTTCAATTTCGGGCACCAATGAGGAAAAACTGGCCAGCCTGAAAAAACTGTTTAAAGAGAACGAAATTGGCCTTAAGGGAATTGAGGAAATGGAATATTTGCTGAACTGCATGCGGCCAACACAATTGAAATCTGAAATTGAGGTTGATATTTCACTCGCACGGGGACTCCATTATTATACAGGAACCATCATTGAGGTTAAAGCATTGGATGCTGAAATCGGAAGCATTTGCGGTGGCGGGCGTTACGATGACCTTACCGGTATTTTCGGTTTGAAAAATATATCCGGCGTAGGTATGTCATTTGGCGCAGACCGGATTTATGATGTGATGGAACAGTTGAATTTATTTCCTGAAGACACAGCAGTGTCTTCCAGCGTTCTTTTTGCAAATTTTGGAGAAAAAGAAGGTCTCTATTGTTTTGCCCTGCTTGCAAGGCTGCACGAAGAAGGGATTTCAGCAGAACTCTACCCAGACGCGGTTAAACTGAATAAACAATTGTCATACGCAAATGCCAGGCACATTCCCTATGTCGTACTGGCCGGTGAAAATGAAATAAGGGACGGTATGCTCACGGTCAAAGACATGGTTACCGGCGAACAGCATTCTGTGAAGCCTTCGGAATTGGCGGGGTGGATTGGTGATCGGTGATCGGTAATAAAAGTTCTGCAGTTCTGCAGTTCTGCGGTTCTGCAGTTCGAAAATCCAGCCAGGGTAAGACTTTCGTTAGCAAGGAGTTGTGCACGACTGAAATACTCATCTCTCATCTTTCATCTCTCATTACTCTCTCCCACTGCCTCAATTTCAATCAACGAGCCATCAATCCCTGGTGAAGTTGTGTGCAAAGTGATCGTGCCCGCTTCCCGGCCGGCACGAAGAATTACCAGGCATCTTCCCTGCCAGGCTTTACGTTGGGGCAAAGTAAAACTTTCAAGGCTTACCGGGTTAGCATTACCCACTCCGATAATTGTTGCAGGACCGGTTACCGTAAAATTCACCAGGTTTTCAGCTTTTGCATTTCGAATACCATTGGCATCGGTGAGTTCCACAGTTATATAGCACAGATCCTGGCCATCAGCCTTAATTTCCGTTCTGTCACTGGTCACCTTTATTCTTGCAGGTTCCCCAGCCGTTATAAGCTCCCTGCTTACAACAATCTTTTTGCTTTTATAACCGACAGCCTTAAGGGTACCGGGTTGATAAGGTACCTTCCAGCTTGCCGTAAACTTCGTTCCGCGGTTTACTTCCTTTGAGCCAAGTGATTTTCCATTTAAAAACAATTCCACTTTTTCACATGAGGAATAAACCTTTACTTCCAGAGGCATGCCTTCACTTCCATTCCAGTTCCAGTCCGCCACATCGTCAAACCAATGCCATTTCGACCATGATTGCCTGTTGGGATTCTGTGCGAAAGAGGGGTAAGGCGGTGTTACAAAAACCGACAATTGATCCTGTTTCCACAAAGCATCCCGATAAAATGACTGGGGTCTTTTCCATCCGCATATATCCAGGTCACCGCAATAGGCCAGGTTCCACGGAAAAAAATTCTGTTCCTGCCAGTATCCTCTCCACCCGATGCTGGCTTCCCCAATATAATCAAAGGCCGTCCAGACAAAGTCACCAATTACCCAGGGGTGATCAATCACATCCATCCAGCTTTGAAAAGCTTCAAGGGGATAGGATTCAGTACCTAACATTATTCTGCCGGGAACACGTGCATGATCCTGTTCATATATATTCTGCTGACCATGATCCCCGCCTGAAGCATAATTATATCCTGCCACATCAAGGGTTGCAAAATAAGGATCCTTGTCAGGTTTCAGATCATTAACCGCAGACGTTACTGGTCTTGAAGGATCAATATTTCTGACAAAATCACCCAGTGTTTTTGCCATGGCCACCACCTCAGGTGTATGCCGGTTGGGAATTTCATTTCCAATGCTCCACATGATCACCGAGGGATGATTCCTGTCCCTTTTTACCATGCTTTCTATATCTTTCTGCCACCAGTCGGTAAAAAACAAATGATAGTCGTCCGGGTTTTTTGCATCCTTCCACATATCAAAGGCCTCGTCAATAACAAGCATTCCAAGCCTGTCACAGGCATTCAGGAAGGCCGGGGAAGGAGGATTGTGGGAACAACGCACAGCATTATAGCCGCTGGCTTTTAATAATTCAACCTTTCGTTCTTCGGCACGGTCAAATGCTTTTGAACCAAGGGGTCCGTTATCATGATGAAAACAGCCACCCTTCAGTTTAAGCGGTGTTTCATTTAATGTAAAACCGTGGACAGGATCATACGAAAGGGAACGTATACCAAATACTGTTTTTTCTGCATCCGTCTGCTTGCCGTCAATATATACCTCAACCCGGGCTGTATAGAGCGAGGGATCATCGGGCGACCAGCGGCGGGGATTCGTTATTTCAATATCCTGATTGAAAACTGCATGATCTCCGGCGTTCAGTGAATTCAAGGTTTCTGCCTTCCCGACTTCGTTTCCCAGTGGGTCAAGCAGCCGGGTAACCAGTTTAATGTCACCGGCAGACTTTCCCTGGTTAAAAACATCTGTTTTCACATTTATTTTTGCAGAGGCTGCACTTACAGCCGATGTAGTGATTGCCGTTCCCCAAAGTGAAACATGCACAGGTTCATTAACAATAAGCCAAACATGACGGTAGATACCTGAACCGGAGTACCAGCGGCTGTTCTCCCCTTCATTCCGCACTTTTACGGCGAGCACATTCTCCCCTCCAAATCGAATATACGGAGTTATATCAAAGGCAAAAGAAGTATAACCATAGGGATGGCTTCCAAGGGAATGTCCGTTCAGCCAGCATTCTGCATTCATATAAACCCCTTCGAACAGGATTGTGATGATCTTCTCTTTCATGTCTTCCCCAATAAACAACTTTTTCCGGTACCATCCTGTACCTCCGGTTGTAAAACCGCCATTTGCCTGGCTGATGGCATCACGATCGAAAGGGGAAGGAGTTTCCGGAAGATCTTCAATGCTCCAGTCGTGCGGCAGGTCAACTACCCGCCAGGAGGCATCGTCAAATTCAGGCTGTTCTGCCCGTTGCGCTCCACCACGATGAAAATACCAGTGATCATCAATCAGTATAGGCTTTTCAGAATATGACTGGCTAAAAACCCCGGACAAAGACACTAATGTAAAAAGGAGAAGTATTGGGGTTCTCATAAAGTTCAAAACAGGTTATTGATGAGGTTTCTTTCTGCAGCAACAGGAAATTGATCATCGGGAGCAAACCAGGGCTTACGTCTTATCCACTGGCCACGAGTGAAATCAGGGAAATCAACCAATGAACCACCCCTGGCAACAGACATTTCCGACAGAGCAGAAATGGAACTCCAGGCTGCAGCATCATAGGCATCCAGCGGAACTTCTTTTTTACCGCGAACTGCATCATAAAAATCATAGAGCATGATGAAATCCATACCCCCATGACCACCGCCTTCGGCTTCTGTTCCTCTTTCCCGCCAGTATTTATGATCATATTTTTTGATCCATTCGGCTGAATCATCCCATTCATGCGGTACTTTTGATTTTCCTTCCACGTATATCGTATCCCCGTCATTATACCAGAGGCCACTGGTTCCTTCCACACGAAAACCCAGGGAATAGGGCCGGGGAAGATTGGTATCGTGGGTAACAATAATGGTTTCCCCATTGGCACACTTGATCATAGAGGTAACAATATCCCCCAGGTTAAACTGAATATCAGCATAGGGATGGCTGGCGCCACCATTGTCCACAATGAATTTATGCAATCCCCTTGATTTTGTGGCCATGGCGGAAAGTGTCAGGAACCTGTTTCCCCGGTTGATATCGAGGTAATTGCCTATCGGACCAATTCCATGTGTAGGATAAAGATCACCGTTTCGCCTGATGGCATGCAGACCTCTCCACTGGGCCTCTGAATAGGCTTCCTTGCCCATTTTAAGGGCACCCCCCTTTTCATAATCGTAGTTAACGCCGTCATTAAATTTAACCGTCCGCAAATCATGCTCATAACCACAGCGGCAATGGATCAGTCTCCCCAAACAGGTTTGTACGGACCATGTTAAGGACAGCCATAACATCCCTCCTGTAACAAACGTTTTCAAGGATCATCAGCTTCATTCCTGTTTCTTCATGCACGTTAACCAGGTCCCAGCATTCCTCAAGTGTGTTGGCAGCAGATACTTCAACTCCGGTATACGGAACACCGGCCCTCATAGAAGCAACTGCCATGGGTACATGCCATTCCCATGGAGTGGCAATAATCACAGAATCAAGCTGCTCATTTTTCAGCATATCTTCGAATGCCCTTTCATTGCCTGTATATATTTTAGGCTCCTTCCTGCCCTTCCCAAGAATTATCTTTTTTGCTTCATCGATTGACTTTTGCTGAATATCACAAATGGCAACAATTTCAACATTCGGAATTGAAAGAGTATCATGAACATGGCTCCGGCCCCGACTACCCACACCAATAAACCCTGCCCGGAGCATCCCGCTGTTTTCAGCCTTTTTGTTTTTATCCTTTTCGTCCTGTCCTGCAAGAAGATTATTTCCAGTCATGGAGAGCCCAACTGCAGTCATTCCTGCAAGGGTGCTCTTCCGGATAAATTCTCTCCGGTTGCTTTTCATAGATTTGATATTAGAAGTTATAAATCGAGTGATCAGTTCAGTTCAAGCATAACCACAGAGGCAGGCGGCAGCTTAACTGTGATCCTGTTTTTATTCATTTTGAATGCTGTAAAATCTGCTGTTTTGACCACATCCGGATTTTCAAAGCTATTATGAGAATTCAGTTCGCTGGCTTTCAGAATCCTTCCCTTTACAGAACCTGCCTGAAGTCCGCGGATATCCAGGTTTATTTCAATTTCATTATGTGGATCGGCCTGGGTAAATGTTATATGGATGGTCCCTTTTTTATCGCGTGAAGCGGAAGCAGTCACTGCGGGAATTGATTTGCCCTCGAAACACATATTCCGGGGATTTGAAATTCAGCGGAATAAGTGCAGCCTGCTGATGGATCTTATACATTTCAAAAATATAGTAAGTAGGAGTCAGCACCATTTTGGCCCCGTCAGTGAAAATAATCGCCTGAAGCACGTTTACCATCTGGGCAATATTTGCCCCCCTCACCCGGTCGCAATGGTTATTGAAAATATTCAGGTTAATGGCAGCAACCATGGCATCACGCATGGAGTTTTGCTGGAACAGGAAGCCCGGGTTTGTGCCCGGTTCCACATCATACCATGTGCCCCATTCATCAACAACAAGGGCAACCTTCTTCTGAGGATCATACTGATCCATGATACTGGAATGCCTTGTTACAAGCTCCTCCATGTATAGGGTACTTTTGAGCGTGGCAAAATAATCCTTTTCAGTAAAGTTGGTGGCCGAGCCTTTTTTGTCCCAGCTGTTGGGAACTGTGTAGTAATGGAGTGATATCCCGCCCAGCATATTGGTGGATATATTTTTCATGAGGGTTTCCGTCCAGTGGTAGTCGTTCGTATTAGGACCTCCTGCGATTTTAAACAACCGGTTGCTTCCATAATTACGACAATATGTAGCATATCGTTTATACTGATCAGTATAAAACTCTGCCGTCATGTTACCCCCGCATCCCCAGTTCTCATTACCCACTCCCCAGAAACTGACCTTCCAGGGCTTATCTCTCCCGTTCTTACGGCGTAATTCGGCCATGGGACTTTGTCCGTCAAACGTGATATATTCAACCCATTTCGACATTTCCTCAACCGATCCGCTCCCCAGATTACCACAAATGTAAGGTTCGGTACCAACCTGTTCACAGAGATCAAGGAATTCATGGGTGCCGAAACTATTGTCTTCCACCACTCCACCCCAGTGGGTATTTACCATTTTTGGCCTGTTTTCACGGGGTCCGATTCCATCCATCCAGTGATATTCGTCTGCGAAACAACCTCCCGGCCACCTCAGATTCGGGAGATTCAGATTTTTAAGCGCAGCAACCACATCATTCCTTATTCCACGAGTGTTTGGTATGGGGGAATTCTCTCCTACCCATATTCCACCGTAAATGCAATGACCCAGATGTTCCGAAAAGTTACCGTAGATATGACGGCTGATCGTGTCCTTTGCCATATCTGCATTCAGGATAACCAGGTTTGTGTTTTGGGCGTTCAATGCGAACGGCAGGATAATTGAACCCAGGACAATTAAGGATAATGCGATTTTCTTCATAATAATAGTAAGGGTTAAGATTTAAGACAATATCAGAATTTGGTCATCCAGGCAGAAGGGATTTTCTCTCTTATTTTTTTTAAGCTCAGAAACAGCCTTGTCTTTGTTATCGAATGAGGCAAAGCAAACAGCGTACAAATTGCCTATTTTGCCAAATTTCTCAGCTTTATATCCAAGAAGTTTTAAAGAAGTAACAAGAGAATCTGCATTGACCTCATCGCGAAAACAACCGGCTACAATATAATACCGTGAACCGGGAGTCATTGCATTTCACTGCAGGATTACCTTCTTCAACCGGAACTTCATCATAAACAATACTGCTGTCCATTGCTGCCGCCCTGACCGAATCAGCCAGCCGATCATACAATGTATCTGAAATCATTGTTGTTACAGTTTTCCCGGCAGGGGTTCCCTTTGTTTTGTTCCTGAAAACGAACCAGGCAAGGATTGCTGCGTTTACAAATAAAATAATCAGCACCCAGGCCAGAATACGATTTGTGGAAACCGACCCAGGCCTGTCAGCAGTCCCCACAGGCTCATCATCCTTTGGAGGCTTACCGGGTGGCGGAGGTATTACTGCTTTGGGAGGTTCGGTTACTTTGGGTTCCAGCTCAACAGAAGAGTTAACTGATAAAGGTTCAACGGCCTGAGGTGTTTTAATAAGCTCAGGTTCTGAAGTTTGCGACATTTCTAATGGTACAGCCTCAACTGATGCGTGAGGCTCAACAACTTCAGCTTTAACTGCCTCCCGTGGTTCGACAGGGGCTGACTCAACTGCCTCCTGTGGTTTGGCAAGGACTGATTCTACTGCCTCCTGTGGTTCTGCATATGCTGCTTCAACTATCTCCTGGTTCAACAGCGGCCGGTTCTATAACCTGCAGCGGAACATCAGCAGGAGGTATTTTTGGCAAGGATTTGGAAGTACGTGTCGTCTTACCTTTAGCCGGAGCCTTTTTTGTTTTGCTTTTCGGCCTGGCAATGGCTTTGGACTGACGCTTTTTCGGTATTTTCGGCTCAATAGTTTGCGGAATCACCTGTTCAATTGTTTGCGGAACCTCCTGCTCAATTACTATCGGAACCTCCTGCTCAATTACATTCGGAACCTCCTGCTCAATTGCATTCGGAACCTCCTGCTCAATTGCCTGTGGAATCTTCTGTTTCTCTTCAGTTACTTCACTTTTTTCCGGTTCTACGGTGTCTTTGTTTTCAATCTCAATAATTTCAGAGGCTTCAATAAAATTGATCTTTCCGCTACTATCCTTGCGCAGGGATCCAAGACCCTCAATTATCAATTCCCTGCCGCTAGCCAGTAATTTTGACCCGTCTTCAGCAAAATCCATAACCCTCTGTTCGGCAATATCGCGGTCGATTCCTTCTGTTTTAACGATGAAATCGATCAGAATACCGTCATTGTAACGGAGAAATTCATTGAATACGATGATCCGTGGTTGTTTTTGCCGGATAATAAAAGCTCCGAAATCAGGTATGATTACCCTGAGATTATTATTCAACAGGGCAATAATAGTTTCTTCCATTACAAAGAGAAATTATGATAACAAATCTGTTATCTAAAATTACACCAAAATATCTATTTTAAAGAAATATATGAGTCAGATTACATGTAAAATATTAACAAAAAAGAAAACTTAAGAAAATTGAAACAAGTCAAAGCGAAAACAGATTTTTGTTGCTATCTTGCGATATGGTGTAAACCAGAAAACCTGATAACTTATGAATTCAAAACAAATTTTGGGAATTGACATTGGTGGTTCCGGAATCAAAGGTGCACCAGTTGATCTTAAAACCGGAAAATTATTAGAGGAAAGATACCGCCTTCCAACTCCCGAACCTTCATCACCAGAAAAGGTTGCCAAAACCATCAAGGACCTTGTCAGGCATTTTAAATGGAAAGGTCCTATCGGCTGTGGTTTTCCGGCTATAGTCCAGCATGGCGTAGTCCGTTCTGCGGCCAATATTGACAAGTCGTGGATAAATACCGACGCAAGAAAATTATTTAATGAAGTCACCAAATTGCCTGTTTGGGTGATCAATGACGCCGATGCGGCCGGACTGGCAGAGGTTAAACTTGGCGCAGGAGCCGGATTTAAAGGCGCTGTGCTCGTTCTTACCATCGGCACAGGAATTGGTTCATCCTTGTTTATTAAGGGGAAATTATATCCGAATACAGAATTCGGCCACATTGAATTCAAGGGAATGGATGCTGAAACGTATGTTTCAGATGCAGCCAGAAAGAAGGATAATCTCTCCTGGGAAGACTGGGGAGTCAGATTAAATGAATATATATCATTTTTGGAATTTCTTACAGGTCCTGAACTGATCATTCTTGGCGGAGGAGCCAGTAAAAAACTTGAACTTTTCCAGGATCAGCTGAAACTGAAGGCTAAAGTTGTTCCGGCTATGTTCCTGAATGAAGCCGGTATTATTGGTGCCGCTATGGCTGCCAAGGTCAATCTGAAGAAGTAAGGCAAATTTTAA
The DNA here is from genome assembly GCA_963790105.1 of uncultured Bacteroidales bacterium. Classification (GTDB taxonomy): domain Bacteria; phylum Bacteroidota; class Bacteroidia; order Bacteroidales; family UBA10428; genus UBA5072. The sequence goes on from CAWBNI010000036.1 coordinate 65,849, forward strand.
CCACAAAGGAATACAAAGCAATTTTGCCACTAAGGCACAAAGACACAAAGATATTTACTTAGGCCTTTGTGACTTTGTGGCATTTTTTGTTTTTTTTAAAATTCCTTTGTGTTCCTTAGTGATAGCCCTGGTGCTCTTTGTGGTTAATTTTTACTGCACCTTAGTGGTTAGTTTTTGGATTTACTTCGCCTCAAAGGGAATGCGGTTGATGATGGACCGTCCCAGCGTAATTTCATCGGTATATTCCAGTTCATCTCCAATTGAGACGCCCCTTGCAAGGGTAGAGAATACCGGATTATAGGCGTTAAGCTTCCGATAGATATAATAGTTTGTCGTATCTCCTTCCATTGTTGCGCTCAGGGCAAGGATAAGTTCACGCACCTTTCCGTTTTTCATCCGTTCTTCCAGGGCAGATATATGAAGGTCCGCCGGTCCCATCCCGTCCATGGGTGAAATAATTCCCCCGAGCACATGATAAACCCCCCTGTATTGTTGAGTATTCTCAATGATCATCACGTCCTTGATGGTCTCTACCACACAGATCACTGAATGATCTCTTTTGCTGTCGGCACAAACCGGGCAGATCTCATCATTGCACATATTCATGCAAATCCTGCAATACCGGATCTCACGTCCGAGACGGGCAATAGTATCTCCAAACTTCTCCAGTGCAGCCTTATCCTGCCGGAGCAGGTGCAATACCAACCGCAAGGCAGTTTTATGACCTATCCCGGGCAACGTTGAAAATTCATTTACAGCATCTTCGAGAAGCCGGGAAGGATAGCTAAAATTCATATATATTGTATTTACCGGTGCCGGATAAACCCGGCTGTGACAAAAATAATCTAAATATTGCGTTTTTTTAATTGAATGTTTTCACTATTCTTGCAAAGTAAAGTATATCTATGAACCCATGGATCTTATTGCTGATAGTGGTTTTGTACTTCGGAACCCTGATCACAATTTCTGTTTTCACCAGCCGGGGAGCCGACAATGCCTCATTTTTTGTAGGCAATCGTAAATCACCCTGGTATGTTGTTGCATTTGGAATGATCGGAACTTCTATTTCGGGAGTTACATTCATTTCAATTCCCGGTGAAGTAGGCGCAACGGCCTTTTCATATATGCAGCTTGTCCTTGGTTATTTTCTGGGTTACATGGTCATCGCCAATGTGCTGATGCCATTGTATTATCGCATGAATCTTTCTTCCATTTATGTTTACCTTCAAAAACGACTGGGAATTCACAGCTATAAAACCGGTGCCTTTTATTTTCTTGTGTCGCGTGTAATCGGTTCTGCCTTCCGACTTTACCTGGTAGCGATGGTCATTGACAGTTATATTCTGTCTGCATTTGGTGTACCGTTCTGGTTGACGGTGTTTATCACCATTGCCCTGATATTTGTATACTCTTTCAAAGGAGGAATTAAAACTATCATTTATACAGATACATTCCAGACTGTATTCCTTGTTCTGGGAGTTGTTCTTTCCATCGTTCTGATCTCAAAGGAAATGCACCTGGGCCTGGCCGACATGGTGCAAAAAGTGCACGAGAGCCGGTATTCCGATATGTTCATATGGGACTGGCGGCCAAAGAACAATTTTTTCAAGCATTTCCTAAGTGGCATGTTTATCTGCATCGTGATGACGGGACTTGACCAGGATATGATGCAGAAGAACATTTCCTGTAAAAATATTGGGGAAGCAAAGAAAAACATGTACTGGATGAGTTCCATGCTGATCTTTGTGAATATTCTCTTTCTTGTCGCTGGGTGCTCTTTTGTATTTGTATGCTCATTCAAAGGGTGTTATAATTGAAAACTTCACCAGTCACGCAGTAGCACAAGGTTGCCCGATTTCCCTGCAAAGTCCTTCCTCGGCAACCTTTACCTGCAGTTCAACCGACCAGTTGTTCCCATTCCTTGTATTTAATTACCTTCCGGCTTCCGTTGGATTTGTTTTCATACTGGGTTTGCTTGCTGCTGCTTATGCGAGCGCCGATTCGGCACTTACTTCACTCACTACTTCATTTTGTGTGGATTTCCTGGGATTTAAGGAAGACAATCAGCGGATGCATACACGCACGTTGGTCCATATCGGATTTTCTCTGCTGCTGTTCCTTGTGATTATAGTTTTTAAGGTACTGAATAACCAGAGTGTCATCAACTCCCTGTTTACAATAGCCGGATATACTTATGGGCCCCTGCTTGGCATGTTTGCCTTTGGAATACTGACAAAATACCAGACCAATGACCGGTTTGTTCCCTATATATCAGTAATATCCCCCATTCTGTGCTATTTCCTGAATATGTATTCAGAGAAGCTATTCTGGGGCTACAAATTTGGATTTGAGCTGCTGATCATCAATGGATTGCTGGTGTTTACGGGGTTGTACCTTACCCGGAAGAAGAATCAGGAATTAATTATGAATTAGGAATTATGAATTATGAATTGCATCCTCCTAATAATTCATAATTCATAATTCATAATTTTCTTTGCTTCTTAGCGTAAAAAACTAATTCTTTAAGCCGTTTCTTACCAATAATGCATCAACCGTAGGTTCCTGGCCCCTGAAACGTTTATAAAGAACCATCGGATCTTCAGTACCTCCGCGTGAAAGAATGTTTTCACGGAAAGATCTGGCTGTAGCCTTATCAAATATCCCGTTCTTCTTAAACACTGAAAAAGCATCTGCATCCAAAACCTCGGCCCATTTATACCCATAATATCCGGCTGCATATCCGCCATCGAAAATGTGAGAGAATGCAGTACTGAAGCAGGTTCCGTCAACTTTTGGGAAAAGTTCCGTAGCCGCCATGGCAGTCTGTTCAAATTCAGGAACTGAAACCTTCAATGAATCGGTGAGTGTGTGCCATGCCATGTCGTCCATGCCGAAACTTAGCTGACGGACGGATGCAAATCCACTATTGAAATTGCGGCTTTTGAGTATATTATTGAGCATGCTTTCAGGCATTTTTTCACCTGTCTGATAATGAACGGCAACCTCATCAAGCCATTCCTTTTGTTCAGCCCAGTTTTCCATGATCTGGGAAGGCAGTTCAACAAAATCACGGTAGACATTCGTACCTGACTGGCTCATATAAGTGCATTGGCTCAACATACTATGAAGGGAATGTCCGAATTCATGTAAAAAGGTTCTGACTTCATCGTATGTAAGCAGGGAAGGCTTGGATTCTGTTGGCTTGGTAAAGTTCAAAACAAGGGATACATGCGGCCTGAAATCCTCACCATTTAGTTTGAACTGCTCCCTGTAATTTGTCATCCATGCTCCACCCTGCTTGCCTTCACGCGGGAAGAAATCAAGGTACAACAACGCAACAAATTTCTTATTCTCATCAAATACCTGGTAAGCCCTCACATCAGGATTATAAACCGGCACTGCAGTATCCGCAACGAATGTCAGACCATACAATTTTGTGGCGAGTCCCAGCACCCCTGCCTCCACATTTTCGAGCTTGAAATAAGGCTTCACCATTTCATCCGTTAGAGAGAACTTTTCATTCCGCAGTTTTTCAGAATAGTATGGCCAATCCCAACGCTGCAATTCAAATTTAGCACCCGATTTGCGGGCATAGGCCTGTACCTCGGCATATTCTTTTTTTGCCACAGGCATCGAAGCATCCAGTAATTCCTTCAGAAAAGCATTCACCTTTTCAGGGGTTTTGGCCATTCGCTCTTCCAGGACATAATTGGCATAGGTTTTAAATCCCAGGAGGTTTGCCAGGCGCAAACGATAAGTCTACAATTTTACGGATCACTTCCTGGTTATCCTTATCGTTGTTATGAAAACATCTGGAGCTGTTTGCCCTGTATAATTCTTCACGCAATTTCCGGTTGTCGGCATATTTCATAAATGCCATGTAGCTCGGCGCTTTGAGGGTAAAAAGCCAGCCCTTTACATTTTTTGCCTTGGCTTCCTGCGCGGCCGCTTCTTTAACGTATTCGGGCAGACCGGCCAGATCGGCCTCATTGGTCAGATTCATCTGGTATGCATTCGTTTCAGCCAGAAGGTTTTCCTCAAATTTCAATGAAAGTGTGGCCAGTTCGGTAGTAATTTTCCGGTACTCGGTTTTGGCTTCGGGTGAAAGGTTTGCCCCATTGCGAATAAATGCCTTATAGGTATCGTCAAGCAATTTTTGCTGTTCTGTATCTAATTTCAGATTTGCCCTGCTGTCATAAACCTGCTTAACTTTTCGGAATAAGTCTTCATTGAGCGTAATATCATTATAGTAAGCTGTAAGCTTCGGCGAAACTTCCTGGGCTATTGCCTGTATCTCCTTGTTGGTCTCAGCTGAATTGATATTGAAGAATATCGACTCAACACGTTTAAGCCTGTATCCGGCACGTTCAAGTGCTTCAATAGTATTTTCAAACGTTGGCTTGCGTGAAGATTTAATTATCTTATCCAGTTCAGCCCTGGCTTCCTGAATGGCATTATCAAATGCCGGTTTGTAATGTTCAGGCTTAATCTTGTCGAACGGAACAGCCTGTAAGTGGGTATTAAAATCAATCATAAGCGGATTATCAGATGTTACTTTTTTTTCGGAACAGGAAAAGAGGAGGATTCCTAAAAGGATCATGCCAGGGAGATGATTTTTTTTCATAGAATTCAATAGTATAAGCAATTTCAAAGGTTGGCCGCAAAGTTCGCAACAATTTATAAATTTACCAAAAACATTCCGGCATGAATAAAACCATTCTCCTGGGTCATGGCAGCGGCGGACTGATGACAAGTGACCTGATAAGGGATCTGTTCCTCAGGTATTTTAACAACAGTACTTTAAATAAGTTGTCGGATTCTGCAATTTTGCAAATTGAAGGCGCCAGTCTGGCCTTTACGACGGATTCCTTTGTTGTGGACCCGATTTTCTTCCCGGGAGGAGACATTGGAAAACTGGCCGTATGCGGAACGGTTAATGATCTTAGTGTATCAGGGGCAAAACCCCTTTACCTCAGCGCCGGATTTATTATTGAAGAAGGGTTTTCAATGATAGAACTTGACATGATCACTGCCTCCATGGCACATGAAGCTGAACTTGCCGGTGTGCAGATTGTAACCGGGGATACCAAGGTTGTCAAACGCGGACAATGCGATAAGATTTTCATAAATACAGCCGGAATCGGATCCATTGAAAAAAAGCATTCAATGATTGCGGGAGGGGCACTCATTCAACCGGGGGACCAGTTACTGGTAAATGGTTTTCTCGGTGATCATGAAATGGCCATTCTCTCTGCCCGGGAAAATCTGGCCTTTGAAGAAGCCATATTGAGTGATGTGGCACCTCTGAATAAAATGATCGGATCACTGCTGGATGCCGGGATTGATATCAGGTTCATGCGTGACATAACGCGCGGCGGGGTTGCTACAATCCTTGCTGAGATTGCCTCCGGCGCAAAATTCGGCATAGAAATAGAAGAAAAGTGGATACCCATCCGGGAACAGGTTAACGGCCTGTGTGAAATTTATGGTTTTAACCCGCTTTACCTGGCTAACGAAGGAAAGGTGCTGATGATTACTTCAAAAGAATCTGCCTCCGGGGCTGTTGAAATCATGAAACAGTTTGATACAGGCAAGGATGCCCGGATAATTGGTGCCATCACCAGCCCAAATCCGGGAAGGGTAGTAATGAAGTCGGTGACCGGTGGAACCCGATTGATAGATAAACTGGCAGGAGAACAACTTCCCCGTATTTGTTGAACGGAACATTAACGTATGCATGAATTTTCGATCGTAAACAATATCGTTGACATAGCTATTGGATCAGCAGACCAGAACGGGCTTAAAAGCGTCAGCTGTGTTGAAATAGAAGTCGGGAAAGCCTCGGGTATTGAACCGTCAGCTATGGAATTCGCATGGGAATCAGCACGAAAAAATACCATTCTGGAAAATGCAAGGCTGGAAATGCATTTTATTCCGCTCTGCCTGCAATGCCGTACATGCGGTATGCAATATGAGCCGGATGAAATATACTATCCCTGTCCGGCTTGCGGTGATATCAATGCCAGCATTATATCCGGAAAAGAACTGAGGGTGGTGGCAATTGAATCCTGACGAATCATCAATTTATTATCTTTACCTTTAAATACTAAACAATATGTGTGATCACTGCGGATGTACTGATGAAGGCGCAGGCTATACAATCCTGAACCCGGCGGCAAAAAGTCATAGTCATCATGGAAGTAATCCAAATCATGACCATGATCATAGCCATACGCATGATCATAACCTTTCTCATACTCATGATCACGATGATCACGTTCACGATTCTCCAAGGAGGGTAACCGTTGAAAAGGATATTCTCCACCACAATGATTTACTGGCACAACGCAATCGCGGTTTTTTCGAAGCCAGAAATATACTTTGTCTGAACCTTGTGAGTTCGCCCGGCAGTGGTAAAACAACCCTATTGGAGCGCACCATTCGGCTGGTTTCGGAACGTCCGGTATATGTAATTGAAGGAGATCAGCAGACAACTCTGGATGCTGACAGGATACAGGCAACCGGGGCACCGGTAATACAGGTGAATACCGGAAATGGCTGCCATCTCGATGCAGATATGATCCATACGGCAGTGCAGGAATTGGATCCAAAGCAGTCTTCCGTTCTCCTTATTGAAAATGTCGGAAACCTTGTATGCCCTGCCCTCTTCGACCTGGGAGAAAGCTTCAGGGTGGTTATTATCAGCGTTACCGAAGGCGAGGACAAACCGCTGAAATACCCCAATATGTTCCGGACAGCGCAGGTTTGCCTTATCAACAAAACCGACCTGCTTCCCTATATAGATTTTGATATGAAGAAATTGAAGGACAATGCCCGTAAGGTGAATCCTGATCTGATCTTTGTTGAATTATCCGCGAAGACCGGGGAAGGTTTTGAACCGTGGATTCAATGGATGGAGAAGGTGAAGGGTATTCGGTAATCGGTATCCCGCCTTCGCTGAAGCTTCGGACGCTTACGCTAAAGCTTCAGCGACAGCGTGCGGGCGCAGTCGGCATTCGGAAACTGGTGAAGGAAGGAATGTTGTAGAGACAAGGCAATGCCTTGTCTGCGCGGTTTCCAACATATATTACGGAAGAAAATGTTCTGCGTTTCTAAATCTTCGGTGTTCGGCGTTCGACATTCCCAGAAGCCTAGATGCCTAGATGCCTAGAAACCTAGAAGCCTAGAAACCTCCACCCTAATTCTTCCTCCTCTTCTTGAAAAATTTCTTCTTCTCCCGGGGACGGGGTGAACTGAAATCCCACGTAGGAACCGGACCGATAGCACCCGGTGCTTCTGGCTTTGGAATAACCGTTTGAATCAACGATTCGATCTTTTTGAATTTTTCCATATCCTTTGGAGTGACCAAAGTTACGGCCTCACCCTTCATATTTACCCTGGCCGTTCTGCCCACCCGGTGAACGTAGTCCTCTGCATCGTGGGGGACATCATAATTGATCACCATGTTGATTTCCTTTACGTCGATCCCCCTGCTCATCACATCAGTAGCCACCAGGATACGTATTCGTTTCGCCCTGAACTTGCCTAATACCTCTTCACGCTTGTCCTGGTCGAGGTCGGAGGATATTCCGTGTGACGGAAATCCATGGCGGTTTAAGGAGGAGACTATATCAAAGATCTTGCTTTTCGTGGATGTAAACAGCAGGATGCTGTCATAGTCCTTGCGTTCATCCAGAAGAGCGATAAGTAACCTGATCTTTTGTTCATCAAATACTGCGTACGCTTTTTGATCAACGCCCTCTGCAGGCTTTGAAATGGCAAGCGATATTTCTACCGGGTGATGCAGTATCTTTTTGGCAAGCTGACGAATGCTATCCGGCATAGTTGCGCTAAACATCAGTGTCTGATGTTGTTTTGGCAAATACGAAATAATGGTCTGTATGTCATCAATAAATCCCATATCCAGCATCCGGTCGGCTTCATCCAAAACCAGGTGCTTAATGTGATTGAAATAAATATCGCCCATTTTCAAATGGGACAACAATTTTCCAGGTGTGGCAATAATGATATCCGTTCCGTTATGCAAGGCAAATTTCTGTGATTCCCAGTCGCTTCCGTCGCCTCCTCCATAAATGGCCATCGAACCTGCGGAAATGAAATAGGAGAAACCCTGAATCTGTTGTTCAATTTGGATAGCCAGTTCCCGGGTTGGAACAATTATAAGTGTATCGACCGTGTTTTCTTTTTTGCCGACCAGCTTATGCAGGACCGGTAATACATAGGCAGCGGTTTTACCGGTACCCGTTTGTGCACATGCTATAATATCCCTGTTTTCGAGGATGACCGGAATTACCTGTTCCTGAATGGGTGTGGCGGTGTCAAAGCCCATATAGGATATGGCTTCCAACAATTGCTCATCGAGCTTGAGTTCTGCAAAATTCATAAGGATGCAAAGGTAGTGAATTAATTATTCAGTCATTTTATTTATACCCACATAATATAAATCGTATCCGCCTTTGCCTCCCGGCCGGTTTGATGAAAAAACCATGAAATCATTGGTGAATTCATCATAAAATGTTTTTACGATGGGCCTGTATTCATCATAAGGGGTGTTTATTTTATCGCCAAAATTGACTGGAGCTGACCAATTACCATTGCCAAAAATCGAATAATACAGATCAAAACCTCCATATCCGCCTGGTCTGTTGGAGGCAAATACAATCAGATTTCCCAAAATAAACGGACATTTATCATCATATGCAGAAGACAATACCATATCCTTTGTGATTGTCACTTCCGATGAATCTGAAAATTCAGAAAGCAAATCCCGGTTCCTATTCAAATTGGCCGAGTAAATATCAAAATCCAGTTCCCGGTTTGAACAGAAATATATCAATGTACTATCCTGGTTTAAAGTTGGATAGGCGTCATCCTTGTCAGAATTGAGGAACTTTATTTCTTTTGCAACGGAGTAATTTTCATTCGTTATATTCTGGGTAAACATTATATCGAGGTTGCCGGCTTTATCTGTGGCATATAAAAACAGGTATTTGTTATAATCAGGATGGGTTTGTATGTTATTACTGCTACCCCAGCCACTGGGAATTAAATAGGGTCCTAATTCATTATGAATTGAATTTATTGTATTTAAAGCGTTGTACAGATTTACATTATTCGTATAACTACCCCACTCTTTGTTGGCTTCCCCGATTGTAAAATCACCATCCGATTTGTCCATTGACACATACAGCATTCTGAAAATAATGTTAAAATCAGCACCCTTGCTTTCGCGATTCGATGAGAAGCAGAAAACTGAAGTTCCGCCCAGATCCGGTGATGTGGAATTGTAGTCATCGTACTGGGTATTAAAATCTGACAAATTAACCGGGGTTTTGGTAAAAGTGCCTTCGTGATATTTGTATCTGGTTCCGAAGGGGCATGAATACAAGACAAGGCTAAAGAAAAGAAAAACCAGGTTTGGCTTTTTCATAATTGAAATAAATTGAAATGATATAACACTTTTTAGCTATTTCATAAGAAGCAATTAATAGATGTATAATCCTGATAAAGGTTGCGCTTTGCGAAAGAATTGCCAACAATATGAGTTAAAATTCAGGATTAAATTAGTAAAATAATGCCAGTCGGCTCTGGTCTTCAACTCATATGCTTAAATTTTTTTATCAAAATTCCAGTAATCCATCCACACTCGGGTTAAAATTCCCATTTCACTAATCATGGATTTTTTAAATACAAGGGGAATTTCAGATTTATCGAAGAAAATTGTTTTGCCTCTTTCACGGCCGGCGCTCACCATTTCATCGGCCCCGGATGAATTGTCCGCCAATCCGCAGAATTGCATCACAGTGATCAATTAGCTGTACGGCTACAGGATGGAAAATTTCATTGAAAATCTTATCCCCAGTTTTTTTTGAACCTGCAGCTTCAATCAGGGGCAAGTGCAAACCATTCGCCCAATACCGGAAGGTGACCCATTTTATATACTTCAAGGGCCATATCGGTCATGGCTTTAACATTGGCCTGAATCCGGGCGGGATCATCATTTGTTCCGGAACGGTAGGGTCCGGCGATAAGGATTAAAAGGGAATGTTTTGGTTGCATTTTTTGATATTTCTATGGCCGAATAACATCAGAAGGGATGGTTTTGTTAATTTTAAGTCACATACAAGGATCTAATTTCCGATCTGCCGATCAACGATCAACTGATCAACTCTCAAACCTTCAAACCTCAAACCTACAGAACCTTACAGAACCTTCCAAGCCTATCAACCTATCAGCCTCAACTATCAACTATCAACTATCAACCATCAACTATTTAGAATCCTTCCATATTACAACCATTTTCCAGTTAGTGTTATTTTAATAACATTAAAATTGTTATTTTTGTAACGTAATTTTTGATTCTGCGTATCCGTACGCTGAAAAGGCCGGTGGAAGCCGGAAAAGAGAATGAAGATAGCTGAAATAGTAGACATAGTAGAGGGTAAGGTGATCTGCGGTCATGATTTGCTTCAAAAGGAAGTGCAAAATGCCTTTTCATCCGATTTACTCAGTGATGTCCTCACAATCAGCAAGCCCGGCATTATGCTGATTACCGGGGTAGCCAATCTGCAGACCGTCAGGACGGCTGAAATGGCTGAAGTAACCTGCGTGCTGCTGGTCCGAAACAAAAAAACCAATGATGAAATGCTTTCATTGGCCCGTGAAAACGGACTGATGATCATTGAATGCAAAGGATCGATGTTCGGGGTCAGTGGCAAATTATACCAGGCAGGGATAAAACCCCTTTATTGACGTAACCAATGCCGGCGTGAGATGAAGGACATAAAATTTGAATACCGGATTGAAGGGGGTGATTTTGTCAGGGCCGGTCATGCTTCGAGTGATGTAAAAAAAATACTGAACCAGTTAAACATCGACCCCGTGATCGTTCGTCGCATTGCAGTGGCCATGTATGAAGGGGAGGTTAATGTGGTAGCCCATGCCTACCGGGGCATAATTAAGGTAAAAATTAATCCCGAACGCATATTGGTTACCATTCAGGACGAGGGTCCGGGAATTGCCGATATTGACAGGGCCATGCAGGAAGGTTATTCAACTGCATCGGACAAGGTAAGGGAGATGGGATTTGGCGCCGGAATGGGTCTTTCGAATATGAAGAAGAACTCTGATCAGCTTGTGATAAACAGCGAGATCAACAAGGGAACCGTGGTTGAAATGACCACATACACAAAGTCAAAACAATAACAGGATGGCTTTCCATCATGCACTGAAAATAAACGAAAACCTTTGCATTGGATGTACGCATTGCATCAAGGCATGTCCCACCGAGGCCCTGCGGGTTAAGGAAGGAAAGGCACGCCTGATTCCTGAAAGATGCGTCGACTGCGGGGAATGTATGCAGGCATGTCCGGTTAATGCCATCACAATTGAGGATGACGATTTCAACAGGATCTTTGATTTCCCCTACCGGGTTGCCCTGGTTCCATCGGTCTGTATCGGACAGTTTGCGCGTAATATTGCCACACGAAAAATTTACAGTGGCATACTTGAAGAAGGTTTCACACATGTTTATGAAGCAGAGCACGGATCGGGAATTCTTATCGGATTGATCAACCAGTACCTGGCAGAAAAACCGGAAATTCGTCCGGTGATCTCTTCGTTCTGCCCGGCAATTGTCCGACTCATCCAGGTCAGGTTTCCGTCGCTGGTGAACAATATTCTCCCGTTCAAGGCCCCACTGGACCTGGCAGCTATTTCCTTCCGGCGTAAACTGGCCGAACAGGGCATTCCTGAAGAGCAGGCCGGTATTTTTTATGTAACGCCGTGTGCCGCAAAAATAGCAGCTGTCAAAAGTCCGGTTGGTGAAATGATATCCCCCATTAATGGGGTAATTAACTTAAACACCTTGTATAACAGGGTATTTACCATGCTTAACAGGGATGAAAGAGGACAATGTATGGTTCCTGAAAAGGAACAATTGCTGCCCGAAGAGATGATCTGGACCCTCACAGGCGGCGAGGCCAGGCACGTGCATGGCCGTTGCCTGTCAATCGATGGCATTCATAATGCAATCGAATTCCTTGAAAAACTTGAAAACGATACTATCGGCGTTTTCGATTATATCGAAATGCGGGCCTGTGATGAAAGCTGTGCAGGCGGTATCCTTTCCGCCACTAACCGGTTTCTGGTCAGTGAAAGGCTGCATAAAAGAGCTGAACAGTATTTTGTTGACAAGGAACAGGGAAAGATCCATGATAACAAAACAATAAATCATTACAGGGAACATGTTATTGCCAACGCATCTATCGGTGTGGTTGAACCAAGGTCAATCATGAAACTGGATGAAGATGTGGTGCTGGCCATGAAAAAAATGGAAAAGATCCGTAAAATACATAATTACCTGCCCGGAATAGATTGCGGGGCATGTGGTTCACCTACCTGTCGCACACTGGCCGAAGACGTGGTGCAAAGACGCGCTCATACAAGTGACTGCGTATTTGTGGCCATTAAGGTGAAAGGTGGAGAAAGTATGAACCAGGTTGTGGATTATACGGAGGAGATATGGGGGAAGAGGAGGTTCGGAAATCTATTGCCGGAGTAGGATGGTGTTCGCCCGCTGGAGCGGGGGCAGGGGGTGGAATTGACGGCAACGGGTGCAATCGGTATTCGGTATCCGCTTCGGTGAAGTTCGGTGAAGTCGGTGTTCGGTGTTGAAATAGAATGAAAAATAATAAAAATGATAACAGTATGCAGATCTGGTAAAGGAATTTGAACTCGAAGTTTTCTGCGGGGCAGATAAACTTCAGTCACCTGTAAAAGGTGCCTATTCATCTGACCTTCTCAGTGATGTGATGGGAAAAGCAAAGGAAGGGGATGTATGGATCACGATGCAGACCCACAGGAATATTATAGCAGTAGCCTCCCTGAAGGAACTGGCTGCCATCCTGGTGGTGAACGGCGGCCGGCCCGAACCTGAAACCGTGGCATCTGCCGCCTCAGAAGGTGTCATTCTGCTGGGAACCAGGGAAAGGTCTTTTGCAACCTGCGGGAAACTTTATAAACTCATGGAAAGGGATGCGCTGGTATAAGGCCGATCTTCATATCCATACAGTTCTATCGCCATGCGGAGGACTGGATATGAGTCCTGTAAATATTGTCAGACAAGCTGTGGAGAAAAAATTGGATATAATTGCCATTACCGATCACAATAGCACAAAGCACTGCAGATCTGCTCAGCAAATTGCCGGAAAATTCGGCATTACAGTCATTGCAGGGGCAGAACTGAATACAAAGGAAGAGATCCATTGCCTTGCGTTCTTTGAAAACATCGATAAAGCCGATCAGTTTCAGCAATACATCGATGATAACCTTACTGTAATACCCAATAAGGCGGAGATCTATGGTCATCAGTACCTGGTGGACGAAAATGAAGATATCCTGGATGAGGAAGAACGGTTGCTCGTAGCGGCCCTGCAAACCGGAATTGAAGAGGTGATCACCGAGGTTCACCGGCTTGAAGGCCTCGTTGTTCCCGCTCATATTAACCGTATGTACAATGGCATGTTCAGCCAGCTTGGTTTTCTGCCTGAAGGATTAAAGGCTGACGCCCTGGAACTGGACCGGAGAGCAGGAAATGATAATTTTTATCAGGATCATCCGGAAATCGGGCGTTATCCCCTGCTCCGGAATTCAGATGCCCATTCGCTTCAGCAAATTGGCATGGCAACAACCGAATATTGGCTTGAAACCCCTGTTTTTTCAGAATTAAAGAGAGTTTTATCAGGAGACTGGAATACAAGAATTAAAACTCTATGAAAGATATATCCTTCCATATTCTTGATATAGTTCAGAACTCACTGCATGCGGGAGCCGATAAGATATTGATTGAAATGAAGGAAAACACGAAGGAAGGAAAACTGAAACTGACTATCTCCGACAACGGTTCAGGAATGGACCCGCGAATGGTGGACCATGGTTACGGATCCGTTTTTCACGTCATCAACCACAAAAAAAGTCGGGTTAGGCCTTCCTCTGCTTAAACAGAATGCAGAACAAACAGGAGGTGTATTTGAAGTGAGTTCGGAATTGAATAAGGGGACTGTTGTGACAGCAGTATTTAATACACGCAACATTGACATGATTCCGGAAGGTGACCTGGCTGCAACCATGAGAACGCTGATTGCGTCAGAACCTTTGAAAGATTTTATATACAGGCAGGAAAGAGATGATGAGGAATTTGAACTTAATACAGCAGCAATGCGTGCAGAACTGGGTAATATAGATCTCAGCCGACGTGAAGTGCTTGAATTTATTACTGAATTTGTACGTTCAAATGTGAGATGTCTTACATGAAAAGAAACTGGTGTAAAAATGTTATTGAGATTAATTACAAATAGCAGACAGATGTCTAAAATCATAGGGAATCAAAAGAGAAATATGGACTTTCGAAATATATTTAGTGAACCAAAATCAACTATTCTATGAACAAAATAAAGAATCTTGCTGATCTGAGAGATTTAAAGGAAAAGCTTCAATCGGGTACGAAGCTTCGTGAAAAAAGTGAATATCCTGAATTGCTTGTACAGGTTAAGGTAGCGATGGCTACCTGCTGTATTGCCTCCGGATCAAGGGAAACCATGAATTACATAGTGGATGAACTTGACAAGAGAAACATTGAGGCTGTAATCACACAAACCGGCTGCATGGGTTACTGTTATGCCGAACCTACTATTGAAGTGATTTTGCCGGGAAAGGAACCCGTTGTATTCGGTTATGTGGATGTGAAGAAGGCCGATGAAATTATTGAGAAATACATTAAGGGTGGTGCACTTGTAGAAGGCATTATTCCGGTTAATTATAAAAAAATTGATAATTAATAAATAAAGGAGAACACTATCCATGGCGGATTATAAAATTCATTTACTGGTTTGTGGAGGCACAGGATGCAAATCTTCCCACAGCCAGATGCTTGCAGAACATCTTCGCACCGAAATCAAAAACCAGGGACTTGATGATTTTGCCCAGGTAGTTGGCACCGGTTGCTTCGGTTTCTGTGAAAAGGGTCCCATTGTCAAGATCATTCCTGACAATACTTTTTATACCCAGGTAAAGCCCGAGGATGCTAAGGAAATTGTGGAGGAACATATTGTAAAGGGCCGGAAGGTAAGCAGGTTATTATACAAGGATCCCAAGCTCGACAAGATCATTACCGACTCCAAGGGGATGGAATTCTATAAAAAACAGATGAGAATTGCCCTCCGTAATTGCGGTGTAATTGATCCTGAAAATATTGGCGAATATATTGCCCGTGATGGATATGCCGCACTGGGCAAGGTACTCACTTCAATGACCCCGGTGGAAACAATCGAGGTGATCAAGAAGTCGGGTCTCCGCGGTCGCGGTGGCGCAGGATTTCCCACAGGATTGAAATGGGAGATCACGCTTCAGTCTCCGGGCCCTGAAAAATATGTGGTATGTAATGCAGATGAAGGCGATCCCGGTGCATTTATGGACCGGTCAATCCTGGAAGGCGATCCCCACAGCGTAATTGAAGCAATGACAATTAACGGATTCTGTACCGGTGCATCCAAGGGACTTGTATACATCCGGGCTGAATATCCCCTGGCCATTGAACGGTTAAAAACAGCCATCAGACCAGGCAAGAGAATATGGATTACTGGGTGAGAATATTTTTGGAAGTTCATTCAGTTTTGATATCACACTCCGCTATGGTGCAGGAGCCTTTGTTTGCGGTGAAGAAACGGCGCTGATCCATTCAATGGAAGGAAACCGCGGTGAACCCACCATGAAACCGCCTTTCCCGTCTGTAAAGGGATATCTTGGAAAACCCACCAATGTAAATAACGTGGAAACATTTGCCAGTATCCCCGTTATCATTCTGAAAGGTGCTGATTTCTATAATAAGATTGGTACCGAAAAATCAAAGGGAACGAAGGTATTTGCCCTCGCAGGCAAGGTGAATAATGTGGGATTGATAGAGGTTCCCATGGGAATTACCTTGCGTGAGGTCATCTTTGAAATCGGCGGTGGTATCAAGAACGGCAAAAAATTTAAAGGAGTGCAGATCGGTGGCCCTTCAGGCGGTTGTCTTACCTATAAACACCTCGACACGCCCATTGATTATGAAAGTCTGATCGCTGCAGGCGCCATGATGGGATCGGGAGGAATGATCATCATGGATGAAGATGATTGCATGGTGGATGTGGCCAAGTATTTCCTCGATTTTACAGTTGACGAATCCTGCGGAAAATGCACGCCCTGCCGTGTCGGGAATAAAAGAATGCACGAATTGCTGAATAATATCACCAAGGGAAATGGAACAGCGGATGATATTGACAGGCTCATAAATCTCGGCAATGTAATCAAGGATACTTCCTTGTGTATGCTGGGACAATCGGCTCCCAATCCGGTTCTTTCCATCATTGACAATTTCAGGGACGAATATGAAGCCCATGTTCATGATAAAAAATGCCCCTCAGGCGTGTGCAAGGCCCTGATGACCTATGAAATCGTAGCTGAAAACTGTGTGGGTTGTACGGCTTGTGCCAGGGCTTGTCCGGTTGGTGCTATTGCAGGCGAAAGAAAAGAAGTACACACCATCGATCCTGCTTTGTGTATCAAGTGCGGTGCATGTATGGACAGGTGTAAATTTAATGCAGTAATAGTAAATTAATCGATCGAAAAATGGAAATGGTAAAACTCACAATAGATAACAAGCAGGTTGAAGTTCCAAAAGGAACAACCATATTGAAGGCTGCGAAACAGGTTGGCGTTGAGGTTCCTACCCTGTGTTATATGGACCTGCACGATCTGAAAATTGAACACAAACCGGGAGGTTGCCGTGTATGCGTTGTGGAGGTTGAAGGCCGCCGTAACCTGGCACCCAGCTGCTGTACCGACGTTAGTGAAGGCATGGTGGTAAAAACCCATTCAATCAGGGTTCTGAATGCCCGCCGTACGGTTATGGAACTTTTGCTGTCAGATCATCCCAAGGAATGCCTTACCTGCGCTAAATCGGGTACCTGCGATTTTCAAAGCCTGGCAGAAAAAATGGGAATCCGCGAAATCCACAACGAGGATATTTCGGAAATGTCAACTTACCGTACCGATTTCTCACCGGCCATCATCCGTGATATGAACAAATGTATCATGTGCCGCCGTTGTGAAACCATGTGCAATGATTTCCAGACGGTAGGTGCATTATCGGCCATCAACCGCGGATTTATGTCGGTTGTAGCTCCTGCCTTTGAAATGGACCTGGAAGATTCAGTTTGTACATATTGCGGTCAGTGTGTTGCAGTTTGCCCCACGGGTGCATTAACTGAAGTGGACCATACCCGCAGGCTGATCCGTGACCTGTCAAATCCGTCAAAAACGGTGATCGTTCAAACGGCACCTGCTGTAAGAGCGGCCCTGGGCGAAATGTTTGACCTTCCGGCCGGAACACTGGTAACGGGTAAAATGGTATCTGCCCTGAGAACACTGGGCTTTAAATATGTATTTGATACGGATTTCAGTGCCGACCTTACCATTATGGAAGAAGGAACTGAAATGCTCGACAGGCTATCGAGGCATCTGGCCGGAGACAAATCAGTTAAGCTGCCTATTCTCACCTCCTGCTGTCCGGGCTGGGTGAACTTCTTTGAATCACAGTTCATCGACATGCTTGAAATTCCTTCAACAGCACGGTCACCTCAACAGATGTTCGGCTCCATTGCCAAGACCTATTTTGCAGAAAAGATCAAGGTAAAAAGAGAGGACCTGATCGTGGTATCGATTATGCCGTGTCTGGCCAAAAAATATGAATGCACACGCGATGAGTTCAAGGTAAACGGAAATCCCGATGTGGATTATTCGGTTTCAACACGTGAACTGGCCCATCTGATCAAACAGGCCAACATTGATTTCCACAGCTTGCCCGATGAAGATTTTGACAACCCGCTGGGAGAATCCTCCGGTGCTGCCGTAATATTCGGTGCAACCGGCGGTGTAATCGAAGCAGCCGTCAGAACAGCCTATGAATTGTTTACCAAAAAGAAACTCGAAAAACTTGATTTCAATGAACTTCGGGGTATGGAAGGCATCAAGGAGGCAACTATCGATTTCGACGGTCTGCCCATCAAGATCGGGATTGCACATGGCTTAGGCAATGCCCGCAAATTGCTCGAGGATATCCGGGCTGGCAAGAGTTCCTATCATGCCATTGAGATCATGGCCTGCCCGGGCGGATGCATCGGGGGCGGCGGACAGCCAATCCATCATGGCAATTTTGAGATATTGAAACAACGGATGGCTGCTATCTATCGTGAGGATGCCGGCAAGCCGATCCGCAAATCCCATGAAAATCCGTATATTCTTAAGCTTTACGAGGAATTCCTTGGCAAGCCCATGAGTGAGAAATCACATAAGCTGCTGCATACCCACTATGTGGATAAGAGCAAGAAAATAATTTACATTTGATCTGACTAATGCTAAAAGGTAAAACAGAATATGTCAAGAATAAAAGTAGAATTGAAAAAGAAGGATGTAGATAAAATCAAGGATATCTGCAAGTCCTTTGACAATGAACCGGGAGAGCTGATCAATGTTTTGCACAAGACGCAGCATACCTTTGGATATCTGCCCGCTGAAGTGCAGGAAGTTGTTGCCAAAGAGCTGAATGTTCCGGTGGCAAAGGTTTATGGGGTTGTCACCTTTTATTCCTTTTTCTCGATGATCCCCAAGGGAAAGCATCCGATCTCCATATGCACGGGCACCGCCTGTTATGTGCGTGGTGCTGAGAATGTACTGGCTGAATTCAAGAAAACCCTGAAAATTGAAGTGGGTGAAACCACAGGTGACGGAAAGTTTTCAATCAGCTGTCTGCGGTGTGTGGGTGCATGCGGACTGGCCCCGGTGGTCATGGTGGGTGAGAAAACCTATGGCCGCGTTTCACCCGAAATGGTAAAGGATATTTTGAAGGAATACGAGGAATAAACGGATTCGGTTGTAATAATGGATATTCTAAAAGAATACGAAGAATAAACAGGTTCCGTGATATTGATGGATATCGTAGAGACAAGGCAATGCCTTGTCTCTACTATTTTATCTCCGGAGATAAATCTGTATTTCCACAATATCCGTCCCCGTTTTTCAGTTATTAGTCAAAAGGGCACAGGTATTATTGTAACCCATTCGATGGATTTGCGTAATAACATCTGCTGCCTGTTGTTAACAGGCAATTTTACTGCCTCAAGAAACAGTAATTTTGTTTTATCTAGCACCTAAAAACAATGAAAAAAGTAGTTCTCGCCTTAATTGCCGTAGTAATAGTTATCGGATCCCTCGTATCATGCAACAAAAGCGTATGCCCGGCCTACGTTAAAAGTGATACAGTAACCACGGTTGAAAAAAACGGGTAGGTCTGTTGACTTTCATTCTTTTTAACTAATTTTATTTCTGAATTAACGGAAATAAAAATGAATTTAAAGAAAAATTTCATTTCACTTGTACTGTTGGTAATTTTTGTTTTTACCTTTGTAGCCTGCAGCAGTACAAAAAGCGTTTGTCCCGCTTATAGCCGGATCAATCACGAGACATCAGCCGTACATCCGGGCTGAGCGTAATTGATATCTTGCTGTTGCAACGTATTTGTTGTATCGGGTTTTTAAATAATTTATAGTGAATTGAAAAGAATCTTTATTTTTTTTCTTTTTATATTGTCCTGTTTGGTTGCCAGGAGTCAGGGAGAGATAGACCCGCAAGACAAGGTGCTCTTTCAGAATGAGCGGAGCATTTCCATTTCATTAACAACCAACGGGTTTGCCGCAGGTTACCGATTCGGCAAGCATAAAACCTATCTCGATAAAACCATTTTCGATTTTGAGGTGGCTTATATAAAGCATCCCAAGGAAGTAAAGATCTCTGCTTCTCCGTATTCCTATGCCACCAGCCGCAGGTATGTGAACGGCAAAACCAATCTCTTCGTAAATTTTAGGCCTTCCATGGGTTTTCAGCGTGAAATCTTTTCAAAGGAGGACAGGGGCAGTATCGCCATAAAATACTTCTTTGGAGGCGGACCAAGCATTGGTATAACAAAACCCATTTATTATACATTCAACATAATAGCGCCTATTGGAGGAATCAATTATATAGTTGATACCCAGGTTCATACATATGATTTTGTGCAGCATCCTTCAACTACTGAGATTGCGGGGCGGGCATCCTTCTGGAAAGGCATGGATGAGCTGTCTGTGTATCCGGGTCTCCATGCAAATTTCGGGATGACTTTTGAATTTGGAAAATATAGTCATCTCATTAATGCGCTGGAAGTATCCGCCACATTTGATGCTTTCGCAAAGAAGATTCCGATCATGTATACCGATCTGAATAACCAGTTTTTCCTTACCCTGGCCGTTAGTTACCGTTTCGGCTGGGTTGTAGCGGCCAAATACAAAACCCCCAAGATCACCAAAGAGGGAAAAAGAAAAGGAGAATAAGAAAGTTTTGCAGTTTTGCAGTTCTGCAGTTCTGCAGTCAGCTTCATTTCCGGCAACCATTCACCATTCACCAGTCTCACCAGTCACCAGTCACCAGTCACCGCATAAATGCCGGAAATATTTTCACAAATGGAGAAATTTATATAGATTTACATCGTGTTAGTAAATTCACAGTTTCATTTTATAACCAACTAATTAACAAATAATTATGGCAAATATAAAAGTAGGAATTAATGGTTTTGGCAGAATTGGAAGACTTGCTTTCAGGGCAGCTATTCAAAGAAATGATATTGAGATTGTTGGAATAAATGACCTGATCGATGTTGAATACATGGCTTATATGCTGAAGTATGACACCGTTCATGGTGGATTCAAGGGTACAGTAGAAGTAAAGAACGGCCACCTGGTTGTCAACGGTAACACTATCCGCGTTACTGCTGAGAAAGATCCCGCTAACCTGAAATGGGGAGAAGTAGGTGCCGAATATGTAATTGAGTCTACCGGCTTGTTCCTCAGCCGCGATAAGGCTGAAGCACACCTAAAGGCAGGCGCAAAACGAGTCATTTTGTCCGCTCCTTCAAAGGACGAGACCCCGATGTTTGTTTATGGTGTAAATCACAAGAGTTACAAGAAAGAAATGGATATGATATCCAATGCTTCCTGTACTACAAACTGTCTGGCACCCGTTACCAAAGTACTGAATGACAATTTCGGAATTGTTGAAGGCTTAATGACAACAGTACATGCTACCACCGCCACACAAAAAACAGTTGACGGACCTTCAGCGAAGGACTGGAGAGGCGGACGCGCAGCTGCCGGGAATATTATTCCTTCTTCCACCGGTGCAGCCAAGGCTGTTACCAAAGTAATCCCCGAACTGAAAGGAAAGCTCACCGGCATGGCCTTCAGGGTTCCTACACTCAATGTATCTGTTGTTGACCTGACCTGCCGTCTGGAAAAAGGTACGGATTATGAAGGAATCAAGGCCGCTATGAAAAAAGCCTCTGAAAATGAACTCAAGGGTGTTCTCGGATATACCGAAGATGAAGTGGTTTCAAGTGATTTCATTGGTGATTCCCGCACTTCCATTTTCGATGCAAAAGCAGGTATCATGCTGAATGCTAACTTTGTAAAAATTGTTGCATGGTATGACAACGAGTGGGGATATTCCTGCAAGCTGTTGGATATGATCGCTTATATGAATACGGTTAAATAACTGTTATTAAATTAAAAGAAAAATCCGGTACTAACATGCCGGATTTTTTTTTGAATAAAATCCATTTTGGATTAGGACCAAATCAAAATAAATTTGTCTTTAAATTGAGAGGAACATTTTAAATTGACTGGAGCATGCGAAACGGTTATAAGAATTTCATATATTTATATAGCAATTATAATTATTTGAGCAGTTTATGCGTTGTATTTTCGAAATCAATTCCTCACATCATGGAAATTAGAAAATCACTCCCTGGCATCTTTTCCGGATTTATTCTCTGCCTGACGTCCCTGATGGTTCCGTCCTGTACCCATGATCCGGTGGGTGTTGAATTGCTGGATACGGTTTGTTTTGACACCCAGGTAATGCCTATTTTACAGAACTCTTGTGGTAGTAATGGTCTGAAATGTCATGATGGATCCACGGAGGGCTTGAACATTTATGATACATCCTCTATCATGACACTGGTATAATACGTTACCCGTTAGATCCCAAGGAAAAGCAAACTTTACCAGGTAATAACGAATATTAATGGCGAAACATGTATGCCACCTGATCATCCGCTTTCACAGGAAAACAGGACTACTTATTGAGGTATGGATTGCCCAGGGTGCACATAACAAAACCTGCAAGGAACGGTGCCTGTTGATACCGGAGGTGGTGGCGGAGAAATCTAAAGCATGTAGTGACAGCATTTATTTTGCAGCAGAAGATCCTCCCGTTTATTACATCCAAATGCGCATGGTGCCATGACGGTATTACTCATCGGGGTGAAGACAATTTATTTCATTGGATAGTTATGAAACCATAATACCATATGTAAGATCCCTCCAACCCCGCATCAAGTAAACTGTATACAGGTGTTAAGCGGAGGCGGCGAGGAGATGATGCCACCCCCTCCGAATCCAGCCGGTGACTGCGTCGGACAAAGATATGCTGTTGAAATGGATCAGTGAAGGTGCCATGAACAACAGCTGCACGGGGGGAACCTGTGATACAACTGGAACTATTACCTATCACTGCACAGATTGTTCCGATTCTTACAGCATAATTGTATAGGTTGTCATAGCACTGCAACTTATAACCAGAGTCGTGGCGTGGATCTTGAGCAGTTACAACCAGGTGAAAACCGTGGCTGAAACCCTGCGTCCAAACGCTGCCAGAACGGCACATCCCGTGCTTATCGGGGCGGTTAAGCAGAATAGCCGGATTTTAAATCAATGCCAGCTACGTATGCTCTGGATCAATGCAGTATCCGAACCTGGAACTTGGATTACGCAAGGATTAAAAGAGCAGTAGCTGAAATAGCTGAATAGTGAATAGCGAATAGCAGAATAATGAAAAATAAAAGCTGAAGTTGTTTTGTTAAACTGAACCAATAGTATAATGAAAATACAGCAATAATATTATTTCCATCCTGATGATTATTGATTTTCCTGTCTACCTGCTATTATGACAGCGAGGAATATCTTTTCCCTACAGATCAACAACCAGTGTGATACAACCGGAACCATACTTTTCTCCAGTGTGGATTCAGTTCTGCAGAACAACTGTGTAAGTTGTCATAACCTAAGTACTGCCAGCGGAGGAGTTAATCTCGATGGGTACATGCAATGTCTACTCCTATGCTACGACATTAAGAAACAATACACCGATTCTACGGGGTTATCAGGAGAATGTCCGGATTTTACCCCGATGCCTCAACTTCCCGCCCCTCCACTGGATGAATGTTCGATCCGGAAAATAGAAATGTGGATTGAACAGGGTGCTCAGCAAAATTAAAAAGCAAAACAGGTCTTGAAAAATGAATCATAGAATTAACCTATTGATAACAAAATAGAATTATGATAATCAGAAGAATAATCCCGTTCTTTCTTCTTATTTATTTCTGTTTCAGTCCCCATCTGGTCACAGGATCTCGATAAAATGCTGGAGGAGGCCACCGGGAGCTCCACCCAATTCACAACGGCAACCTTTAAATCCACCCGCATCATCAATGGCCATTCGATTGAAAGAATGCCGGGAGGACAGCTTGATGTAAGAATTTCCCATCGTTTTGGACCATTAAATTCAGGTGCATATAACCTTTGGGGGCTCGACCAGGCGAATATGCACCTCGGGTTGGAATACGGAATAACCAACTGGCTGATGGCAGGCCTTGGTCGGGGAACCTATGAAAAAGCCTATGACGGTTTTCTGAAGTTTTCCCTGCTCCGCCAATCGAAGGGAGAAAGGAATATGCCTGTTTCCATGTCCCTGTTTACCAGCACGGCTTATGCTACAGTAAAGCTGAATCTGCCGGGTGATGTCAGTCCCTGGGATAGAATGAGCTATGTAGCGCAACTTCTGGTTGCCCGGAAATTCAATGAAAGGTTCTCTTTTGAAATAAATCCCACCTATGTGCACCGAAATATGGTGACCACAGAAGTTGATCCCAATGATACCTGGTCCGTGGGTGCCGGTTTTCGGTTTAAACTCACCAAGCGGATGTCATTCAATGCCGAATACTATTACATAATACCTCCCGTTAATGATTTTCGAAGCGTAAAAACCTACAATCCGCTGGCTATTGGGGTGGATATTGAAACGGGAGGACATGTATTCACCATTATGTTTACCAACGCCGTGGCCATGATAGAAAAGGGCTTTATCGGAGAAACGACTGATCAATGGAAAGGTGCCGGAATACATCTGGGTTTCAATCTTTCCAGAGTTTTCACGCTCAAATGATCAAAATGCTCTTTCTTTTGTTTATCATTCTAACAAATAAAATAAACATAATATGAAAGGTAAAATGTTGCTTTTGGCTATGCTGGCCATATTTCAGGTCACACAAGCCCAGAATCTGATCGCAAAAACCGCACATATCTGGTTTTATTCAAAGACACCACTCGAGGAAGTTGAAGCGCACAACAGACAAGCTGTCAGCACACTGGATCCTGCCACTGGAGATATGGTTTTCATGCTGCTGGTCAAGTCTTTTGAATTTAAAAAAGCCCTGATGCAGGAACATTTTAATGAAAATTATATAGAATCGGATAAATATCCAAAGGCTTCGTTTAAGGGAAAAATCACCAACCTGGATAAAATCAATTTCAAAAAGGACGGTGTTTATAATGCGGAAGTATCCGGTGATATGACCATCCATAATGTAACCAAACCCATATCCGCCAAAGGAACATTGGAGGTAAAAGGCGGTACGGTGATTGCCAATTCGAAATTCCTCACCACACCACAGGATTGGAATATAGATATTCCATCGGTAGTGGCGGATAAAATTGCCAAGCAGATTGAAGTGACTATTGAAGCTACCTATACCGCCAACAAATAATTACCATGTCAAAAAAAATCCGATACATCCTTATATTTCTGGTTCTGGCGCTCATAGCCGGAGTGGCCGCCTGGAAATATACATTTAAAGATTCCGAATCCAATGTGGCTTCCCATAAAACAGAAGTTACCATTGATGCACCCAGACTATTGCAGGCTTTTGAAACGAATGAGGATTCGGCTAACGTGAAATATCGCGACAAGGTTATCCTGGTTTCCGGGACTGTAAGTTCGGTTGCAAAGGACAGCCTTGGTTATTCGGTTTACCTTAAAGAAAAAGATGCCATTTCCGGTATTATATGCAGTTTTGACAAATCGAGCTTTGATTCTGTGCGGGTAATACCCGGGGCACAAATCAATGTGAAAGGCATTTGCATGGGATACCTGATGGATGTTCAAATGAACAAATGCAACATTGCCGAATAAGTTACCGGCCTATTAAAATTAGTGCATTGAATGCCCTCTCATTCTTTGCAGCGGCGAATAAACCTATAATAATCCTTGCATGGAACTGCTTCTGCAAGGATTTTTTTATATTTACCATTGATTCCTGTAACTTCAGCAGGTTGGGGTCGTCTTACAAAGTAAGTCCTATAAGTCAATTTTAAAATCTTTCAAATGAGTATTCTAAAAAATTACCTTATTACGGCCTGGCGTAACATTGTAAAGGACAAGTTCTACACCTTGCTGAATGTAGTGGGACTTTCCATAGGACTTATTACAGCGATCTATATCTTTTTGTATGTAGTGGATGAACTCACCTATGATAAGTCACATACCAATTACAAGCGTATCTACAGGCTGGAATCTCATTTTACGATTAATGGCAAAGACGATTTTTTTGCCGTGACTCAGGTACCGCTGGGACCTACCTTAAAAGATGAATATCCTGAGATAGAAGAATATGTGAGGTTTTTACCTACCGGTACACTGTTCCTTAAATATGGCGAACGTGAATTTCAGGAAGACAGCATTGTATTTGCTGATTCCACCCTTTTTAAAGTGTTTACCCATCCGGTAATAAAAGGAGATCCCACCACCATGCTGAATAAGCCTTATACCATGGTGATGACAGAATCTCTCGCAGAAAAATATTTTGGCAACGAGGATCCGATTGGAAAAACCGTGAAATCAGTGGAAGGAAATCTATATGAAATCACCGGGGTAATCAGGGACCTTCCCGGAAACCTTCACCTTCGCTTTAACGGCATACTTTCGGTGGCCACAATCCGACAGCAGATTGGCGTTGCACAGTTCAATGACCGGAGCGCGGGTTCCTTCTGGAACGTTGGGATCTTCAGCTATATTATGCTGAAGAAGGGAGCGGATATAAAACCGATCCTGGAAAAGTTTCCCAGTTTCTATGATAAATACATGAAGTCATTAGGCGACCAGATCAATGGAAATTTTATGCTGATGGCACAACCCCTGGCCAGGGTGCATCATTATTCATCAGACCTCGGATATGATCAGCCTGTGGGAAACATAAAATATGTCTACATTTTTTCATTTGTGGCCCTTCTTATTCTCATCATTGCCTGCATTAATTATATGAACCTGGCCACAGCCCGGTCATCGAGAAGATCGAAGGAAACCGGTATGCGAAAAATCGCAGGTGCACAACGGACAATGCTCATAAGGCAGTTCCTGATTGAATCCATCGTTATTGCAGTTATATCTACAATAATCGCGGTGTGCCTCAGCTGGCTTCTTCTGCCCTATTTCAACATGCTTGCAAATAAAACCCTGAGCATTTCTGTATTGTTCACGCCATTGATCATTGGCAGTATTGCAGGAGTGGCAGTTTTGGTAGGAGCAATTTCAGGAAGCTACCCGGCTTTGTACCTTTCTTCCTTTGATCCTGCAGATGTGATTAAAGGACAGAGCGATATGCGCGGGGGAAATGGGATGCTGCGTAAAATCCTTGTTGTTTTTCAGTTTGCCATTTCAGTAGCAATGATTACAGGTACCTTCATTATTGGGTCCCAGCTTAACTATCTGCAGAGTTCTGATCCCGGATTCAACAAAGATAACCTGCTCGTTATGCAGATGCGGGATACAACCTTTAAAAAGAGCCTTGAGCCCTTTAAACAGGAATTGCTCAGGAATCCTGATATTAAAGGCGTGTCATTTTCAAACGGGGACCCGGGATATGGCATAAATATCCAGGTAATGCGAATTGAAGGGGACAGCGGCAGCCTGGTTGACAGGGCTGTTAACAATTTCTTTGCAGATTATGATTATGCCGATCTGATGGGTTTGAAAATGGTGGAAGGAAGATATTACAGCAGGGATATGAAATCGGATATTCAAAAGGCTTTTGTAATCAATGAAACCGCAGCCCGAAAGTTTGGATGGGTGGATTCTACCAGTAAATCGGGTATGAATTATGCCAGTGCCATTGGAAAGAAATTTCAATGGGGCATTAATCCCGGTAATCAGCCTGCACGGGATGGTGTTATTGTTGGTGTTGTCAAGGATTTCCACTACGGGTCAATGCGCAATCCGATTGATCCACTGGTTATTTTGCTGAATGACAATAACCGGAATACATTTTTTGCGAATATCCGTATAGATGGCAAAAACCGTCAGAAATCCATTGACTACATCAATAAGGTGCGACAGGATTTCAAGGATATGTACCCCTTTAAATATGATTTCCTGGATGAGAAAATGCGGGAATATTACAGTGGCGAAAAAAGGATTGGCATGCTGGCGAGGACATTTGCCCTTCTTACAGTTATTATTGCTGCCCTTGGCCTTCTTGGGCTTTCATCCTTTCTCACGCAAACAAGGACCCGCGAAATCGGGATCCGGAAAATTTCCGGTGCTTCAGCCAGGAATATTGTATTGATGTTTGCCCGCGAATTCTCCATCTGGATCATTCTCGCAAACCTTATTGCCGCGCCGGTTACACTGATCCTGCTCAATAAATGGCTGCAGGCATTTCCCTATAAAACGCAGATTCATTTTACGATATTCCTGGCCGGACTTCTTATTTCACTGGCAATTGCCCTGCTTACCGTTAGCTTGCGCGTATTCCAGGCTGCCTCCATCAATCCCTCCCAGGCGGTAAGGCATTCATGAAATAAGAATTATGAATTATGAATTATGAATTATATAAAAATCCCGGATTTCCTTTTATCGATGAGGAAATCCGGGATTTTATTTATAAGAAAACCCAAATTAATCTACTGAATATATTCAATCAGGTTAAAGGGGATCTTTACAGTATTCTTATAATGTTCTCCGAGTCCATAAATCGCCTCATCGTCTTCTTCATAATACCAGTTGATTGAACAGGTTTTTCCCTCGTCATGCTTCTTTTTAAGGATGCGGAAAATTCCAAGCAGATATTTTGATGATCCACTGTTAACATATTCAAGGTTCATGTCGAATCGGGTAACCTCGGCGGGGTTGTTAAAATAATTATCGAGCCATTCAATAATCGGATCAAAGAAATCACCCGGATTTTCGGGTATGGAACGTCCCTCAATTTTCATTACACCTGAATCAGGACTGAAAGCAATACCTGGTGTATTCGTTGATTTTGAAATCATTAATTCTTTCATAATACTAAAATGATATTATAAAATTTATTCATACCGCAATGCAACAATAGGATCGAGACGTGACGCTTTTTCAGCCGGGTAATAGCCCGAGATCAATCCTACAATAAAACAAAGTACTATACCTGCAACCATCCATAACCACGGCACCAGAAAATCTGATTTCATAATTAAAGATACAATATTTCCGATGAAAATTCCTAATATGACGCCTAAAATACCACCAAGCTGGCATATCAGGATGGCCTCGAAAAGAAATTGCTGTTTAATAACGGAACTCCTGGCCCCAATTGCTTTTCTTATGCCAATTTCGGTCGTTCGCTCGGTAACAGAAACAAGCATAATGTTCATCAACCCGATGGCTGCGCCAAAAAGGGTTACTACGCCGATGATGGTAGCTGCTATCAGTACAATACTGATCATACTTTTAAATATATTCGACAGGAAGTCACTCCGCACTATATTAAAATCTGATTCATCAATCACATTAAGCCTTCTCACCGACCGGAAGAGCCCTTCAGTATAGCCCTCAGCTGCCTCCGCCAGGGATTCATTTTCAGGTGTTATATTGATGGAATAATCCTGCCTTGGAGAAGGAAAATACTGACGTACATTCGTATAGGGAATAATGCAGATATTATCACTGCTGCCAATACTTGAACCTTTCTTTTTCAGAATACCAACAATCAGGTAACGGCCTTTGCCAATTGATACCTGTTTGCCCAGGGGGTCTTCATTATTCTTGAATATTTTATTAGCCACATCCACTCCGATCAAAGCCACATTCCGGTTCATGATCACATCCTGGTAAGAAAGGTTTCTGCCTCTTGCCGTTTCAAAACCGGCTGTGGCGAGATAATCCTCATCGGATCCGATTACGGTTACATTTGGATGAGTTTTTTCCGACTTGAATTTTACGGTAGCCATGCCGGAAGCATTTGTATAAACGGAAACCATGGCCGGAAAATCAAAACGCTCTTTAAAAGCCCTGGCCTGCCTGTAATTAATATAGGGATGGTTTTTCTTGCGGTAACGGTTTTTCCCGATCTGTACGGTAAAGCCACGGCTTTCAACAGTGAAGGTGTTGGCACCCATGGTGGCGAACTGCTTGGTGATTGTATGCTTTATCGAATCAATGGCAGTAAGGATACCCACAAGAGCCATAATTCCAAAGGCAATTATGAGAACGGTGAGGATTGTTCTGAGAAGGTTTGTCCTCACCGACATGACGGATACCCGAATGTTTTCCTTTAGCAATGCCCCGAATACCATCCCTTGAAATTGAATTTTTCGTTAATGCTGTAAAAATACACCAGAAGATGAAACAACCTTTGAAAAATAGAAATATTATCATGTAATTTAAAGGAATCAGGTACTTTTATGATTATTAATTGAAATCCATATGCTGAACACAATTTTTAATCACCGGTCAATCAGAAATTATACAAGTGATCCTATCCCTGAATCGATTCTGGAAGAGATTCTGCGGGCAGGCAGCCGGGCTTCTACAACCGGAAACATGCAGGTATACAGTATTATTGTTACTTCAGACGATTCACTCAGGGAAAAACTCTGGGAAGTCCATTTTAAACAGAATATGGTCAGGCAGGCCCCGGTAGTCCTTACATTTTGTGCTGATTTCAACCGCTTTAATACCTGGTGCAGGCAAAGAAAGGCGGAACCGGGTTATGATAATTTTTTGTCCTTCATCACTGCTTTTACGGATGCCTTGCTGGCAGCGCAGAATTGTGCCCTTGCTGCAGAAGCGGCCGGTCTGGGCATCTGCTACCTTGGAACGACAACCTACAATGCGGACAGGATCATTGATATTTTGCAGTTGCCTGAATTTGTTGTACCGGCAACGACACTTGTAGTGGGATATCCGGCCGAGGATCCCGGTTTAACCGACAGACTCCCGGTAGAAGCGGTTGTTCATCGTGAAACGTACAGCAATTATACACCGGCTGATATTGACAGGCTTTACCGGGAAAAGGAATCGCTGCCGCTGACGGCCTCCCTCCTGGAAATAAACCAGCTGGAAACTCTTGCCCAGATATTCACGCAAAAGAGATACACTAAAAAGGACAATGAATTTTTTTCGGAGAAGTATCTGGAGGTGATTGGGAAGCAGGGATTTATGAAGGGACTGAAGGCTGAAGGCTGAAGATACCGTTGAGCTCAGGATCCCTACGGGTTTCTTGCACTCGTCACTTGTCCCTCGTCCCTCGTCCCTGCATTTCAAACTCAATTCCCAGTTCCACCTGCTATTTCCGAAATTTCCTTCGCAATAGCCGGTAATATGGAAACTCCCTCTGCCCGGATCTTGCTTTCCTTTTCTCTTTCAATATCACCGGGTATAAGGACTTTTTCCCTGTTCTTTGCAGGTTTAGCATTTCTGAAGGTTTCAATCCATTTATCCATGGATGTTTTAAATACACCTGCATCCTGAAATCCATCAATCCGCATGGCACCGAAGAAGTGACCGGTTCCCTCTCCTACCTTGGTTTCAAGAACCGGCAGGTAAGCTACCGAGGGAGGAACAAAAGGACCAAAATTTGCACCTGAAAATACAGCTGAAAAGATATCAACAATTGAACTCAGACAGAACCCTTTGTGGGAGCCATGTTCATAATCACCGCCCAGGGTGAGCATGGATCCGCCTGATTTCAGTATGGCCGGATCATCGGAGGGCTGACCTTCCTTATCCTGGACGAAGCCAAAAGGTACCTTTTCTCCTTTTTTTTCTGAAACAGCAAGCTTGCCCCGGGCAATGGGAGTGGTTGCAAAATCCGCCACAAAAGGAGGCTGTTTGCCGGCCGGAATAGCAACTGCTATCGGATTTGTTCCCAGCATGGGACTGATTGAAAAGGTTGGAGCGACAAGCGGATTGGCATTGGTCATGCAAATACCGATCATATCGTGACGCAGGGCCATCATCGCATAATATCCTGCGATTCCATAATGGTTTGAATTACGGGTGGAAACCCATCCGGTTCCAACACGCAAGGCTTTTTCAATGGCGATTTCCATTGAACGCGCCGCTGCCACCATTCCAACGGCCCTGTCCCCATCAACCACAGCTGTGCTTGGCGTTTCATGTATAATCCGTATATCCGGTTTTACATTTATACGGTTAGCTTTCCATAGCTGGAAATAATCCTTTATCCTGATCATCCCGTGTGAGGGCAATCCCCGAAGCTCTGCAGCAATAAACACATCTGCAATTTTTTCTGCATCGGAATTGCTGCAACCCATCTTTACAAATACGTTGCGGGTGAAATCAAAAAGATACTTTACTGTATACATAGTGAGTGAAATTGATCCTGTTAAAGGGTGCTAAATTACACATTTTTACATGCCACCCAACCCTACTTGCTTTGCTCATATGCTATAAAATACTATTTTTGTGTCATTCACGTTAATAACTCTGATCAATTACCCTGCATATTGAAAAAGTTTCTGTTGCTCCTTGCTTTTTATCCGATCTTGCTTTCGGCACAAAAGGAAAAAGTTAAAAATGAACCCTACCATGATGACAAATGGCTTCATTTTGGATTTTCACTCGGTGCCAATACAATGGACTTTAAGATAGTGCCCTCTCAAATGGCAGTTGATTCCGGTATTTATACCGAGGTATCCCTGCTGAAACCAGGCTTTCACGTTCATGCTCTATCCAATCTGCGACTTGGAAGGAATTTCGACCTGCGTTTTACCCCCGGAATTGCATTTGGCGGAATCCGTGAAATCAATTACACGATTACTAATCCCAACAATTCATCGATCAATCCGAAAGATATTCCTGTGAAGATTGAATCCAACTTCCTGGAATTTCCTCTTCTGATCAAGTATAAATCAGTACGATTAAATAATTTCAGGCCTTTCCTGACCGGCGGCCTCAATCCAAGGCTTGATCTGGCAGCCACAAAAAAAACCTGGGGCAGATCAAAGAAAGAAAATAACCTTGTGCTTATAAAGCCTTTTGACCTCTATTATGAAATAGGGGCCGGCATGGATTTTTATCTTCAGTATTTCAAATTCGGGATAGAGTTCACGTATTCGGTCGGAATGACGAATGTACTGAGAACCAGCATAACGCGTCATGGTGAGACCATCGTGCCCCCGGTAGATGATGCAATTTATACGAACGCTATTGACAAACTGTTTTCCAGAATGTTTATGGTTACCCTGCATTTTGAGTAACTTTGTGCAGTAATCCCGCAATCCGTTTTGAAAAAGGAAGTATCACTCATATTAAGTCCTGCGCAGGCTTCTTCAGAGGCAGGGTATACGCCTGAAGTGATTAAGGCCAGCGGTATACCTGCACAGGATATAACCCTGATAAGGGTTACCCGTAAATCTATTGACGCCAGGGGCAGAAACATCAGGATCAATATGAGTTTTGATGTGTTTGCAGGAGAAGAACCTACCCCACCCGTGGAAAATACCTTTGAATACCGGAATGTGGAAAACATGCCTGAAGTGGTGGTAGTGGGCGCAGGACCAGCCGGATTGCTGGCCTCGCTCAGGCTGATTGAACTGGGACTAAGGCCTGTGCTTCTTGAAAGGGGGAAACCTGTTGGTGAACGCAAACAGGATATCGACATGCTCGAAAGCAATCATGTGCTGAATGTAGATTCAAACTATTGCTTTGGTGAAGGCGGAGCAGGCACATTTTCAGATGGCAAATTATATACCCGCTCAAAAAAACGGGGCGACATCAGCCGTATACTTGAAATTCTTTATCTGAACGGTGCGGACGAGAGCATTCTATATGAGGCGCATCCGCATATAGGTTCCGACAGGTTACCCGCTGTTGTAGCGGCTATCCGGAAACAAATTCTGGCATGTGGCGGAATTATCCGGTTCAATACCCGGGTCACCGACCTGGCTGTAACGGATGATACCCTTTCTCATGTAATTACCTCAAAGGGAGAAAAAATAACCGGCAAGGCATTTATTTTTGCTACCGGACATTCGGCACGGGATATTTACTTCCTGCTCAGTGCAAAAGGAATAACACTTGAGGCAAAACCATTTGCCATGGGTATCCGGGTTGAACATCCGCAGGAAATTATTGATAATATCCAGTATCATTGCCGGAAGGACAAGTACCTGCCCGCGGCTGCTTATAATGTGGTTGAGCAGGTCAACGGGAGAGGAGTATACTCATTTTGCATGTGCCCCGGAGGACAAATTGTTCCTGCGGCCACTGCGGAATCCGAAATTGTAGTAAACGGCATGTCGCTGGCCAGGCGTAATTCGCCCTTTGCAAATTCCGGAATTGTGGTTCAGGTGACGCCTGCAGATTACAGATCGCATCAGAATAATGAAGGTTTGGCAGGTCTGAGGTTGCAGGAATTGTATGAACAAAAAGCATTTAAAATGGCATCAACGGGTCAGCATGCACCTGCCCAGCGGCTTACTGATTTTGTAAATAACCGGCCTTCACAGAATCTGCCCGTTTGTTCTTATCCGCCGGGAATTGTCATTTCCCCCATGCATGAATGGCTTCCTGAATTTATTGGAGATAATCTGAAAGAAGGGTTCAAAAAATTTGACACCAAAATGAGGGGGTTTCTGTCCCGTGAAGCAGTGATCGTTGGCGTTGAATCACGCACTTCATCTCCTGTGCGCATTCCCCGTAACCAGGAAACCGGCAGTCATATTCAGATCACCAATCTTTTTCCGGCAGGTGAAGGCGCCGGCTATTCAGGCGGAATTGTCTCTTCTGCTGTAGATGGAGAAAATGCAGCCGTCAGTTGCGCAAACTACCTCGGAATTCATCTATAATTAAGGTGGTTTGGTATATTTCATTTCCTGAACCCGTAGGATCTGAGTAAATTTATGATCAAATATCCTCTTCGGATGGAAAGGATCACATACCTTTTTACGTTATTATTTCTCATTTGCAGTTCCCTTACCTTATCGGCACAGAAATATATTCTTACTGGTACTGTGATCGACAATGATGACAGGCGGCCTGTTATTGGAGCCTTCGTAAATGCTATTGATCTGAAAGATACTGCAACCAGTTTTTCAACCATTACTGATGAAAATGGCAGGTTCCGCCTTGATGAATTAAAGGCGAAGAATTACAAGGTTAGGATCAGAAGCCTGAGTTATGCACAAATTGAGAAAACGATTGCCATCAGAGAAAAACTAACCGATCTGGGCACAATAGAAATCGCACTCGACAGCAAAGTTATCAATGAGGTGGTGGTTGATTGGCCAGGGCACAGCAGTTCAGAAAGGGGATACAACCGTAATGAAAGCCGAAGCCTTCAAAGTGAATCCGGATGCCAATGCGGAAGAACTCGTAAAAAAAATGCCCGGCATAACGGTGGAAAACGGAACCGTCAAAGCACATGGAGAGCAAATTACAAAGGTCCTTGTGGATGGCAAACCTTTTTTTGGTGATGATCCGAGCGTGGCCCTCAGGAACCTTCCGGCAGATGTGATTGATAAGATACAGGTATACAATAAGCTAAGCGATCAGTCGGAACTGACCGGATTTGATGATGGTTCATCTGCAAAAACAATTAACATTGTTACCCGCAAGGATGCCAGGGTAAGCCAGTTTGGCAAGTTCTCAGGCGGAACCAATTTTTCAGATAAGTACCTGGTTGCCGGTAACCTGAATATTTTTAAGGGTCCCCGCCGCTTCACATTCACCGGAATGTCGAATAATGTGAACATGCAGAATTTTGCCATGCAGGATCTTGTGGGTAGTTCCGGGATGCGCGGTGGACATGGCGGTTCCGGGGGAGGTGGTTTTCAGGGCTCCAGCGGAGTATCAAAAAACAGTTCAGCCGGATTCAATTATACCGATAACTGGGGGAAAAAAATCACGGTAACAGGAGGTTATTTTTTCAATACAACCGAAAATATTCTAAAACAGAATACAACCACCGAATACCTTTTTACAGAGGCCGCAAAATATGCAAAAAGTTATAGAACAACCTTGTCCGATAATTCCAATCACCGGTTCAACCTGCGTTTTGAATACAATATAGATACGATGAATTCAATCATTGTTGTTCCCCGGTTAAGCCTGCAGGAAAACAATAACAGTAATACGATGCAGTATATTACTGCCGGTGGAGGAGTAAATGCAACCACTTTCAGCACAACCAGAACAAATGCAAGTGGTTATTCCTTTGGAAATGATATTACCTGGAGGCATAAATTTCTCAAAAAAGGAAGGACATTATCGGTAAGGTCATCTGTAAACAAAAACAGCAGGAATTCAGATAATATGCAGCTTGCCAGTACCGATTCGATTCCCGATAATCAGTCAATTGACGGAGCTACCAGTGGTCTTTCCATTAATACGGGCCTGAATTATACCGAACCCCTGGGAAAGCATTCGCTTTTGCAGGCTAATTATAATAACAACTTTAACCGGAACAGTACGGATAAGGAAACTTTCCGGATAGGAGATGAACTGGAAATTCTGGGAAGAATGGATTCTTTGTCAAATGTTTATGACAATGATTACCTGACCAACCGGGGCGGGCTTTCTTACCTCTTCAATAAAGATAATGTAAGGTTCTCAACCGGGATCGATTATCAGAGGGCTGACCTCACAGGTAAACAGCTATTTCCGCAGGAAATGTCAATAAATAAAACCTTTGCCAGTTTTCTGCCCAACCTGATGATTACCTACAAATTGTCAGACAAATCAAATCTGCGTTTTTCGTATCGGACGTCTACCAATGCACCGTCGGTCAATCAGTTGCAGAATGTAATTGACAATTCAAACCGCCTTTCACTGAGCAGCGGAAATCCCGACCTCAGGCAGGAATACTCGCACAATATAATGACCAACTTTGCCTTTGCAAATCCGACTTCTGGATTCAATGCGTTTTTATATCTTACAGGGGGTCTTACTTCCGATGTTATAGCTTCCAAAACATACTATGCAAAAGGAAACTATCTCTATCTCCCTGAATTTAATGTAACTCTTGTACCCGGGGGACAACTGACATACCCTGTGAATCTCGACAGGGCCATGAATATTAGGGCAATTATTAACCTGGCCTATTTTATCAAACCCATCAAAAGCAATTTCAACTTTGTTATCGGGGGAAGTTACAGCCAATCTCCGGGCTACATCGATACACTGCTGAACCGTTCGAATGCATATAACCTTACCAACAGCCTGATCCTTACGAGCAATATCAGTTCAAACCTTGATTTTACGCTCTCCTATTCTTCCAATTACAGCCTGGTGAATAACTCGGCCAACGTGGAAAATATGAATGATAAATACTGGTACCAGTCAGCCAGTGGCAATCTTAACTGGATATTCTGGAAAGGATTCACCTTAAATTCTGATTTTGTGTACCAGAACAACCAGGGGTTGTCGAGAAGTTACAACCAGCACTATTTTGTGTGGAATGCAAGTGTGGGTAAAAAATTCCTGAAAAAACAGGCTGCCGAATTCAGGATAGGAGTATATGACATTCTTGATCAGAACAACAACATATCCCGGACAGTAACTGCACAATCGATAACCGATACACGGACAAACGCATTCCAGCGTTATTTTCTTGTGCTGCTTAAATATACCCTGAAAAGCAAAAACGGTCAGCAGCCTGCGCCGCAGCAGGATCAGCATCAGCATGAGCGGCATGATGGTTATCCCGCTAATATGCCGCCGGGAAGCCTGCCGCCGGGCTCAAGGCCGGGAAGCGATTACCACAGGGATTAAATGCGGTTCTGCGGTTCAGGTGGAAATCGCGTCAGGGATTATCTGTCGGTAGAATATGCAGTCATGCCCCAAAAAACCAATCTGCGAAATCTGCGAGAGAAAATTAAGCGGGAAAACAATCCGGTAAATTGTGAGACCACCAAAAATTTTAACGCTGAGATCGCCAAGGTATGCGCAAAGCGCGCCAAGAGAGGTCGCAAAGAAATCTCATTGCATTCGATTTTACCGTTTCGGAACAAAGACTAGGCAAAGAACTCTGTGGTCCTCTGTTATTCCTCTGTGTTGCGAGAATTCTTCAGCGAGCAACGCGAGCATGCATATACGAGATCCGCGAGATAATTATTGGATCTTTGTCAACGCCTCATCCACCGCATTAAAAATTGGCTGTACCGAGATCTTTCCGCCAACAGCCTTTTCCATCCAGAATTCAGGAGTAAGTTTTCCCAAACTGTAAATCCGTTCAATTTCTTTTGCAAAATCCTTCCCCTTCAGATATTCTTCAATCTGGAACTCGATTATGCTTCCAAATGCATAATTGGGCAGATATAACGGCGCATTGATCATATGTGAATAAATGGCAAGAATACGTTGATCTTTCATACCGAAAACAGGGGCATAATACTGGTTCCATACTTCGATAGCAATCTTGTTGACTGCATCCCGCAATTCCGGTGCAGTGGCATTTGGATTTTCATACAACCATTTCCATGTGCCAATATCCACCAGGGAAACGCCCATGATTTCATACAGTGACCAGAAACTGTCAAGGTAATTCAGGTATTCCTGGTCTGACGAATTTTCCTTCATTCCAAGCAGCTGAAGATCACGGCTCTGGAATATGAAGGCCAGTGCTTCTGTAAAAGCCGTATTCGGAACCCCGTGAAGCATATAATAATCAACATGGTGCAGACTGATCGTCTGTTCCACATTGTGACCAAATTCATGAACGGCAATGTTATAGCCTTTATAGTCCATGCCATTATTAAATATCCGCGTCCTTAACAAGGATTTTTGCTCCCTGGTAAGTGAAGGAGTCGCATGACCGGAACCACGGGCGGGATCCACCTGGATATGAGATGTAATATCCATAGCCTCAGCCTTGTCAAAACCAAGCTTGACTAATATCTGTGGCAGATCATCCTGCACTGCCTGCCTGGTCGGATACTTTGAACGGGTTGCGTTATTCAGGGTTTCTGCCGGAATTGAGGTCCTTGTTTTGAATCCGTCATACCAAATGTCAAATGGTTCAAGGTCGCGGCCCAGGCGCTTTTTAATCACAGCGGCAACCTTCTGTACCTGCGGGGAGGATAGATACTGCCCAAACAATTGTTCAGCCTCCTGAAGCGGTATTTCCATATCCGCTTCAAAAGTTCTTTTTATATAGGTATTGAGTCCGGGATAAAATGGATCGATCTTTTGCTGGGCATGGAAAAAATCAAGGAGTACAGCATACCGCTTTTCAGATTCCGGTTTGGCAGCCACTTCCTGCTTATCATTAAGTACCTTGTTGGTATAAGGATTCCATGTATATTTTTCCGAATTGATCACTTCCACAGGTATTTCCTGTGTAATGATGCGTTTCATTACTTCATACAGCAAACGCTGTTTTTCAAGTCCACCCTCTTTGCCATAATTCGACTTGATCTCATCACGGATATTCCAATGGCTCAGCAACTTCATTCCCTGGGGAAATAAGGTCTTCCCATTGTTATCAAGCAACCTTCCGGCAAAAATATTATAATCGGCAATATACATGTCCGATGTTGTGAGGGCATTGGCAAGTATCTGGTTTACGTCGGCCGGAACACGTGAATTGAAAACATCACCGAGCCGGGCATAAGCCCATTCCTTCCTTGTCCATTTTGCGGCGAGCTGATTCTTCTGCTCCAGCGAAAAGTAGGGGAAATTTAAACTGATGATAAATGCGATCTTGTTATTGAAGAAATCATCTGTAAAATGAGTGAACGGTGTATAGGATCCAAATTTCTCATCAATTGGAAGTATCTCGCCGATATCCAGTTGAAGGGGTCTTTGCAGGTCAACGGAAATCGTATTGAAATATCCGAATATCACTTCAAAATTTTCCGATATCCTGTTAAAAACCTTATTCAGTTCGGTGGAATCACTTATGAAATTCTGGTTGCAGAATGCTATAAAGTCGGCATCCTTACCGTCCGCCTCTGTCCAGAAAGAGGCAGTAAGCTTAACCCCTTTTGTTATGCGATCCAGCTCATTATTACCATATTTTTTCGTTAATGAATCAATGGCTTGTGTTATTGTACCTTCCATGAGCGCGGATTTTTTAACAGTTTACATTCTTTGTATTTTGGTTGCACTGTACAAAAAACAGTGCCATGACGAGGAGTAATGACCATGATTTTAACATATAGGAATATTTAATAGTTAATAAAAACAAAGCGCCTCCGGCACCTGCTAATTTCAACGCAAAGTTCGCAAAGAATTACGCTAAGTTCGCTAAGTTTTTATTGACTTTGCGCCCTTTGCGGATACCTTAGCGCTCTTTGCGTTGAAATTTAAATGCGCCGGAGGCGCAACTTTTTATTCATTCTGAGTCACGTCGTATATCTTCAGCTCTGTAGGTTGTGAAAGCCAGTCCTTGGTCTTGGGACCAAATGCCTTGAAATAGCTCATTGAAAAATGATTATCGATCGCAACCTGATCTTTCCATACTTCAACAAAAATCAGCTTGGTTTTGTCATATGGATTCTGATACAACATATAACTTTCACATCCTGCCTCGGCTTGTGAACTGTCAATAATGAAACGGGCAGCAGCAATAAAATCGGCCACCTTTTCCGGTTTTAAATAAACACGGGCCGTAATGATCTTTTTAGTCACTGTGTCAGCTACAGGGGCTGCTGCCACGGGTTCTGCAGGCTGTGTTTTTTTTGGTTCACAGGCAGCAAAAACGAACATAATGATAAGCAGGGATAGGGAGATTTTTGTTTTCATACGAATATTTTTTGGATTACTACAAATATAATAAGACCTTGAAATTGATTACTTTAATTTATGAACATACGGGAATATAATTACATCCTCGAAATAACCGAGCAAACTATTGATACAGAGGATGCAACATTCAGTGATTCAATGTGTGCACTATCTTTATTTCCCGGGGGAATCGTAATACGGGTTTGAATGAGAGGGATAAGTTCTTCTGAAATTCCGTGCGATTCATTCCCAAAAACGATCATTCCTTTTTTTCCCGCCGGAATATTATAGACTGGTATGCCCTCCATAAATGTGCCATAAACAGGAAGGGAAAGACCGGTGGCATATTTTTCCATTATTGATGAAAGATTCTCATAATAGACCTTCACCCGGAAAATCGCACCCATAGAAGCTTGTATGACCTTGGGGTTAAAAAAATCAGCGCTCCCCTTGTTACAAATAATATGCCTGATCCCGAACCAGTCGGCGGACCGGATAATTGTACCCAGGTTACCCGGGTCCTGAATTGTATCCAGTGCAATACACCAGGTATCTGACAATTCCTCCATATCAAGGGCATGTTCAAACATATCCAATACAGCCATCACAGGGGGAGGTGTCTCCATTGAGCTTATCCGTTCGAGATCGGTGAGATCAGCCTCTGCTACCTCTCCTGCCCTGCTTGTAATAAGCTTATCGTTAGATATAAGCCATTCCGGAGATGCAACAATCTGCCTGATATTTCGTTTTCCCTTCCTTCAGAATATCCGAAACAATTTTGTCGCCTTCCACAATGAATTGGCGATGTTCGGTCCTTAACTTTTTAATTTTAAGTGAAGTAAGGTATTTCAGTCTGTTACGGCTTATCATCATCCTGTAAAAGTAAAAAAAAAGATTGACACCCCGTCGGGGTGGGTGGAGGGGGACCCCGACGGGGTATAGGAAAATAAAATTATCTTTGTGAGCAGGAAAGCTTCAAATGCATCACAATTTGAATTGTATACTATTCAGAGCTACGAAATATGCAGTATTGATCCTGATACCGGTATTGATCCTGGCATCCTGCACCCCTGCCAAATATGTCCCCGCAGGCAGCTACCTGCTCAGTAAAAATAAGGTTGAAGTTTCTCAAAAAAAAACCATTCCCCAGGATCAGCTTGAAAGCTATTTGCTTCAAAAGCCCAACAAGAAAATACTGGGGGTCAGATTTCACCTGTTTCTTTATAACCTGTCCAATATCAAGAAAAATAACTGGTTTCATAACTGGCTTCGAAGGATTGGCGAAGAACCCGTGGTTTTCAACCCCACGCAAACAAAAGGAAGCACGGATCAGCTCCACCAGTTCATGGAAAACAAGGGATACTACCACAGCAAGGTCAGTGATACGGTAATCTTTCATAATAAAAATGCCATTGCAAAATATAAGATTATCCCTGGCGACCCTTACAAGGTAAGAAAGATCACTTACTTTTTTGAAGATACGAGTCTCATACGCGAGGTATTGCCCGACACCCTCAATTCACTGGTGAGGCGGGGAATGAAATTTGACAAGGATGTGCTGCAAAATGAACGATTGCGGATTGAAGCGCTTCTCAAAGAGAAGGGATATTATCGCTTTTCAAAGGAATACATCTATTTTCAGGCTACTATTGACGCACCAGCTTATGCAACTGATCTGGTGATGGGTTTCAAGGAGTTTGTGGAAGGGGTTGCTGATCCCCGTACCAAGGTAAAATACCATCCAAAATTCAAGATTGGAAAAGTTTTTGTATTTCCCAATTTTGAAACAGAAACCGTAAGGGGAGTCATGAATCCGGCCACTGTGGACTATGATACGACAAAGTACGAAGATCTGTTTTTTCTGACCCATGGGAAAAATACACTGAGACCGGCGGTTATTACAAACGTAAATTATATTATCCCGGGACAGTACTATAAGCTGAGCAATGTAAACAAAACCTACCGGAACCTGTCGGAACTGGGACCGATACGTTATACGAATATTAATTTCAGGGAAAGTGATTCTATCACGGGTACAGAACTCATGAAGTTCCTGGACTGTAATATTGAGCTTACCCGAAAAAAGGTTCAGTCTTACCAGACCGAGCTTGCAGGAACCAATTCAGGTGGTGACCTGGGTATCCGCGGCAATCTTTCTTACCAGAACCTGAATCTTTTCCGTGGTGCAGAAGTCTTCAACATGAGGTTTACCGGGGCAATCGAGGCGCTGAAAAACAGGACGGAAAATAAATATACCAGCATGAAGGAGATTGGAGCTGAAACCGGCATCATTTTTCCAAAGTTCTTTTCTCCTTTCAGGTTAGAAAGATTTGTAAGAAAATACTCGCCAAAGACTTCCATATCAGCATCTTATAATTACCAGTCCCGGCCGGATTATACCCGTTCCATTGCCAACGCATCGTTTTCGTACAAATGGAACAGCTCGCCATTTATTACGCATACAATCTGGCCGATTAGAGGTGAACTATATCAACATCTATGAAGACCGGTCTTCACAGGAATTCCTCGATTCGATCAAAGATACGCCGCTCGGATATAGTTTTGAAGATCACATTGTAAACGTTATCCGGTATGGTTTTGAACTAAACAACCAGAGCATCCGTCATAACCGGGATTTCTTTTTTCTTCATTATAACATCGAAACAGCAGGGAACATCGTGAATTTTGTAAACAAGACCTTTGACACACACGAGGCACAGCAGTCTCAGTATTTATTGTTTAATGTTCCCTATTTTCAGTACATACGTTCCGACATTGATATCCGGTATTATAATATAATCGATAAGCAAAATAAATTTGCCTATCGAATTTATGCAGGATTAGGAGTTCCATATGGGAATTCCACTGCCCTTCCCTTTGAAAAGAAATTTTTTGCCGGGGGTCCCAATAGTATCCGGGCATGGAGCAGCCGTGACCTCGGCCCGGGATCAGACACATCCTCAAATAGTTTCAGCTATCCCAATAAGAGCGGGGACATTAAGCTTGAAGGGAACATTGAATATCGCTTTAAAGTGATCTGGAAAATGGAGGGGGCCATATTCCTTGATGCGGGTAACGTATGGGCCATAAAACCTGAAGAAGGTAAACCGGGCGCCGATTTCCAGTGGAACCGATTTTATAAAGAAGTAGCCATTGGCACCGGATTGGGAGTACGGGTCGATTTTTCGTTCTTTTTATTGCGTGTGGATTTCGGATTAAAAGTAAGGGATCCTGCTCTGCCTGAAAATGACCGATGGATTCCGATTTTCAGGAACTTCAGCTTTAATGATCTTCATCTGAATTTTGGTATCGGATATCCGTTCTAGGATGTTAGGCATCTTCGGAATTCGTTATTCGGTGTTCCTTGTTCGGTGTTATTTTACGTCAAAAAATATCGAACAAGGAACACCGAAGATCGAACTCCGAAGATTCCCCGACTGCAAAACTGCATGACTATTTCCTCCGACTCTGACAGGTGCTGCGGACATCAGGTCATTCTGAAATTCCTGAACGATAATACATTAGCACATTGGCACATTTGCACATCGGCATATTAGCACATTTGCACATTAATTTTCACATTTAGCTTTTATCATTTACCTTTTAGTTTTTATCTTTACGATACGTTACGTTAGGTTAATCATTTCACAGTTATCAGGTTATATGAAAGTCAAGCTTCGTGATCTGTTCACCTATTCTTCGGATGAACGCAAAGGAATCATAGCACTGGCTTTTGTTCTGATCGTCATTTGCAGTATCAATATGATATTGTTGAGGCATCATCCGGCGCCGGCGCAAAATAAATATCCCGACTGGATGAAGGATACCGGGGCCTTTGAGGAAAATGGGAACAATACTGTTCCCGGAACGGATTCTGTGCCCGGACAGTTGATGGCTTATGCCGGAAGTGCGGAACAAAAATCAATCATTGATCCGAACACTGCCAGTCTGGAAAACCTGATACTTACCGGTTTCAGTTTGCGTATTGCACGAACGATCATCAGGTACAGGGAAAAAGGAGGAAGGTTCAGGACCACGGACGATTTAAAAAAAATATATGGTTTAACCCCTGAAGTTTATCAATCGGTTGCCCCATACATTAGAATAAAGGATGATCTGCCTTCAAAGACTAAACCCGTTACTGTATGGCCCACCACGATCAATATAAATACCGCAGATTCTGTTTTGTATGAAAAATTGCCCGGCATAGGCCCTGTTTTGGCCAGGAGGATCATCAGGTACAGGATGTTACTGGGCGGATATTATTCTCCTGAACAGATCAGGGAGGTATATGGGGTCACTGATAGTCTCTTTTTGAGAATCGGGGAACGGCTCGAAGCGGATACCACCAATATTAAAAAGATCAACCTCAACACATCCGAAGAAAAGGAACTGGCACGTCATCCCTATATAGGAAAGTACGCTGCAGCCGGGATTGCAAAATACAGGACACATGTCGGTAAAATATTGAATATAAATGAATTGCTTGTTAACGGATTGATTCCGAAAGACCGTTTTGACAAGTTAAAATATTATGTGTCTTTGTGATTCTTTTGGATAAAT
This sequence comes from uncultured Bacteroidales bacterium, assembly GCA_963790105.1. Lineage (GTDB taxonomy): Bacteria > Bacteroidota > Bacteroidia > Bacteroidales > UBA10428 > UBA5072. The sequence continues at coordinate 110,675 of CAWBNI010000036.1, forward strand.
CTTTCCCCGATGTCCTTAAAAATTCGTATCTTTATATCCATATAAATTTAGTCAGGATCAATAATGGTTCCCCCTGAATTTCAGCTTAAAATTTTTTTTATTGGTAAAATTTGGTAGATAGATCGTAAAATGATAAATTTGCGGTTCAATTAAAAATTCAAGTATGATCATTGTACCAATAAAAGAAGGCGAAAACATTGAAAGAGCGCTTAAGAAATTCAAAAGGAAATTTGAAAAAACTGGCGTAGTAAAGGAATTAAGATCAAGGCAGGCATTTCAAAAGCCCTCCATGCGCAAGCGTGAGGTGGTTAAACGTGCCGTTTACGTTCAGGCGCTGCAATTGGCAGAAGAATAGCCGTTCCTTTACAGGGATAATCCAGAAAAGACCATTACTGTCCCGGCAACTAATTATCCCTGATCATGAGGCACTTCGGTGACTTTCTACAATATATTAAATACATAAAGCATTACTCTCCGAATACTGTTCTATCCTATCAAAAGGATCTGGAGCAGTTTTTTTTCTTTTCCGGATTCGATGCCGGTTCCGAGGAGTCGGCAGTAAACGCGCAACATATACGGGAATGGATGGTACATCTCATGGAAACCGGCAATACTACGAGAACCACCAACCGTAAAATATCCGCTTTAAAGCGGTATTTCGGATATCTTCTGAAAGAAGGAATTATTTCTTCTAATCCGGCTAAAAGGGTGCTTACCCCAAAAATGGACAAGAAGCTGCCCGTTTTCGTCAGTGAGGATCACATGGATAATCTTCTTGACCGGGTTGAATTTGGAGAAGATTATACGGGTTTCAGAAACAGGGTATTAATAGAAACATTTTACAATACCGGGATGCGCCTCTCGGAATTAGTTAACCTGCAGATTGGCGCTATTGATTTCAGTCAGCAGACGGTAAAGGTATTGGGTAAACGGAATAAGGAAAGGATAATACCCATATCACCGGTTTTTTTCGAGCTTTTGCAGGAATATATAGCTGCACGTTCAAAGGAATTCCCTGGTTTGAATGTCGAATACCTGTTTTTAACCTCTTCCGGTAAAAAAATATATCCGCGACTGGTTTACAGGATTGTACATCGTTTTCTCACGATGGTGACCACGGTTGATAAAAAAAGCCCGCATGTGTTACGGCATACTTTTGCGACGCATATGTTGAATAAGGGGGCTGATCTGAATGCGATAAAAGAATTATTGGGTCATGCAAATCTTTCCGCAACGGAGGTTTACACCCACAACACATTTGAAAAACTGAAGTCTGTGTATAAACAAGCTCATCCAAGAGCATAATCATTAGGAGGAAATGCCATGAATATCCGAATTAAGGCAGTAAAATTTGATGCCGACAGCAAGCTTGAAGATTTTATACAAAAGAAAGTAAGCAAATTGGGGAAATTTTTCGATGATATCATTACCGCTGAAGTTTTTTTAAAGCTGGAAAATACGCCGGATTTGGAGAATAAGGTAGTGGAAGTAAAACTTGATATACCCGGAAGTGATCTTTTTGCGCGCAAGCAGACAAAGTCGTTTGAAGAGTCCACCGATGAAGTGGTAGATGCCTTAAAACAGCAAATACTGAAACATAAGGAGAAACAGCGCGGTTTATAAATCACCAAAATAATTTTGCGATATAAATAAATTGTTATACATTTGCGAACCGATTTTGGAGGGTATTGCCGATGTAGCTCAGTTGGCCAGAGCAGCTGATTTGTAATCAGCTGGTCGGGGGTTCGAATCCCTCCATCGGCTCAAGGAATATTTTTTGTTCTTTGTTTAAAAAAGGGTAACCGGTTCTGCCGGTTATTTTGTGTGAGGGGAGATACCAAAGTGGCCAACTGGGGCAGACTGTAAATCTGCTGGCTGATGCCTTCGTAGGTTCGAATCCTGCTCTCCCCACAGTTCGTTATTTACTGATTTGATGATTTGTTGATTTATTGATTTAAAGTAGAGTGATAAGATGAATAATCAGCTTCAAAGATTCGGATTGAAGATTCGCAAATCAAGACTCAATTCAACAAATCAGCAAATCAATGAATAGGTCGCGGGAGTAGCTCAGTTGGTAGAGCATAACCCTTCCAAGGTTAGGGTCGCGGGTTCGAGTCTCGTCTCCCGCTCGACTTAACAGGCCGATGTAGCTCAGTTGGTAGAGCGTTTCCTTGGTAAGGAAGAGGTCACGGGTTCAACTCCCGTCATTGGCTCAAAGATTGAATGAATTTTAATAATAAACTGTAATAATAACTATCAAATATTCAAATTATGGCTAAGGAAAAATTTGACAGGTCTAAACCCCACGTTAACATTGGAACAATTGGTCACGTTGACCATGGCAAAACCACTTTAACAGCAGCTATTACAAAAGTTCTTGAAAAACAAGGCTTTGCTAGTTTCCGTTCCTTTGATTCCATTGATAATGCACCTGAAGAAAAAGAACGGGGTATTACTATTAATACCGCGCACATTGAATATCAAACAGCAAACAGGCATTATGCCCACGTTGACTGTCCGGGACACGCTGACTATATTAAAAACATGGTTACGGGTGCTGCACAGATGGACGGCGCTATTCTTGGTTGTTGCTGCTACTGACGGACCTATGCCTCAGACCCGTGAACACATTCTGCTTGCTCGTCAGGTAAACGTTCCGAAAGTTCTGGTTTTCCTGAACAAGGTTGACATGGTTGAAGATCCTGAGATCCTCGAACTGGTGGATATGGAAATTCGTGAATTGCTTTCATTCTACAATTTTGACGGTGACAATGCTCCTGTCATCCATGGTTCTGCTCTTGGTGCGCTGAATGGCGAACCAAAGTGGGAAGAAAAGGTGATTGAACTGATGGCTGCTGTGGATTCATATATTCCAATTCCTCCGCGCGAAACTGAAAAACCTTTCCTGATGCCGGTTGAAGACGTATTTTCAATTACAGGTCGTGGTACTGTTGCTACGGGCAGAATTGAAACAGGTAATGTTCACACAGGTGATGAGGTTGAACTCATTGGTCTGGGTGCTGAAAGCAGAAAGACAGTTGTTACGGGTGTTGAAATGTTCCGTAAGATTCTGGATGATGGTGAAGCAGGAGACAATGTTGGTCTTCTCCTCCGTGGTGTTGACAAGAAAGAGATCAGAAGAGGCAGGTATTGGCAAAACCGGGTTCCATTACTCCTCATACCAAATTCAAAGCTGAGGTGTATATTCTGAAAAAAGAAGAAGGTGGTCGTCACACTCCGTTCCATAATCATTACAGTCCCCAGTTCTATCTCAGGACCCTTGATATTACCGGTGAAATTATTCTTCCCGAAGGTACTGAAATGATTATGCCTGGTGACAATGTGACAATCAATGTTGAATTGATTTATCCTGTGGCTATCAACAAGGGATTGCGCTTTGCTATTCGTGAAGGCGGCCGTACAGTTGGTGCAGGTCAGGTAACTGAAATTGTTAAATAATTTTCGTGTATAAATATCATGATAAATTCGTTACCGGAGGGTGACGGATTTATCTGTTTAAGGCATACGGGTGTAGCTCAGTTGGTAGAGCACTGGTCTCCAAAACCAGGTGTCGGGCGTTCGAGTCGCTCCTCCCGTGCCAAATAAAAGATTATGAAGAAAGTAATTTTATATCTTGAGGAGTCCTACAAAGAACTCGTACATAAAGTAACCTGGCCATCGTGGAAAGAACTCCAGGGCAGTGCTATCCTTGTGATGGTTTCATCACTGATGATTGCTATAGTTGTTGCCTTGATGGATTTTGGCTTCAAAAATATTATGAATTGGATTTATGGTCTATTTTCTTAATCCTTCGGAAGGAATTTAAACATGGAAGACCAGGAAAAAAAATGGTATGTTCTCCGTGCTATTGGTGGTAAGGAAAAGAAGGTTAAGGAATATATTGAACAATGAAATTACCCGGCTTAACCTGCAGGAATTTATTTCCCAGGTGCTTATTCCTACTGAAAAAGTTTACCAGATCCGCAATGGTAAAAAAATCAGCAAGGAAAGAAGCTACTTTCCCGGATATGTTCTCATTGAAGCTGCCCTGGTAGGTGAAATACCGCATATGCTCAAGAACATCACCCATGTGATTGGATTTCTGGGTTCGAAAGGAGATGAGTTACCAACTCCTTTGCGCACATCAGAAGTGAATCGCATTCTGGGTAAGGTGGATGAGCTGGCTGAAGGAGATGAAGAACTCAATGTACCGTTTTATGTTGGTGAATCCGTAAAGGTCATTGACGGACCTTTCAACAGTTTCACCGGCGTTATTGAAGAAGTAAACGATGAAAAGAAAAAGCTCAAGGTCATGGTGAAGATTTTTGGGCGTAAAACTCCGCTGGAGTTAAGTTTTATGCAGGTGGAAAAAGAATAAACCTGCTATACAATATACGTGAACAGATGATTGTAACAACCCTAATGCTTCCTGAATAATCATCCTGCAACGTGTGGATCAACTATATAAATTAGAAACAAGTAAATTATGGCAAAAGAGGTTGCTGGACTAATTAAATTGCAGATCAAGGGAGGTGCCGCTAATCCGTCACCACCGGTGGGACCTGCTCTGGGTTCAAAAGGCGTGAACATTATGGAATTCTGTAAACAGTTCAATGCACGTACCCAGGATAAAGCTGGTAAAGTACTGCCGGTTGTGATCACGGTTTACAGCGACAAGTCATTTGACTTTATCGTAAAAACTCCTCCGGTAGCTGTTCAGCTCCTGGAAGCTTCCAAAACAAAATCCGGTTCGGCCGAACCAAACCGGAACAAGGTAGCTTCCATTTCCTGGGAACAGGTAAGAGCCATTGCTGAAGATAAGATGCCTGATCTTAATTGTTTCACCATCGATTCAGCAATGAAAATGGTTGCCGGTACTGCCCGTAGTATGGGTATTACCGTTAAGGGTGATGCCCCAGTAAACAAGTAAACTTTATTTCCGGACTAACATGGCAAATTTGACAAAAAAAAGAAAGTCGGCTCTTGAAAAGATAGAACCGGCCAAACAATATAAGCTGTCAGAAGCGGCCGACCTTGTGAAAGAAGTTACTACCACAAAGTTTGACGCATCGGTGGATATAGATGTAAGGCTGGGTATCGATCCAAGAAAAGCCAACCAAATGGTTAGGGGCGTTGTTACGCTACCCCATGGTACCGGTAAGCAGATCAGAGTGCTTGTACTTTGTACTCCCGATAAAGAGGAAGAGGCAAAGGCTGCAGGTGCTGATTACGTTGGCCTTGACGATTATGTTGAAAAGATCACCAATGGGTGGACTGATGTAGATGTAATTATCACCATGCCTGCTGTTATGGGCAAAATCGGAAAATTGGGCAAGATCCTGGGTCCCCGCGGACTCATGCCGAACCCAAAGAGCGGTACTGTAACTATGGAAGTAGGAAAAGCTGTCAAGGAAGTAAAAATGGGTAAAATCGACTTTAAAGTCGACAAAGCCGGAATTGTGCATACTTCAATTGGTAAAGTATCTTTCGAAGCTGATAAAATAGCTGAAAATGCCAGGGAATTTTTACATACCCTGGTTAAACTTAAAGCCATCAGCAGCAAAAGGTTCATATATCCGCAGTATTTTCATTTCCAGTACAATGAGCCCCGGAATTAAGGTCGATGCCAAAGCATTCGACGAATAATCTAAAGACCATATTACATTATGAATAGGGACGAAAAAAACAGGATTATCGATAACCTGACTGATTCAATCAGTAAAGCCAAACACTTCTACCTCGCTGATATTTCGGATTTAAATGCCGAAACTACCAGCAAACTGAGAAGGGCTTGCTTTGAAAAAAATATCACGCTGGTTGTCGTAAAAAATACCCTGCTTCAAAAGGCTTTGGAGAAATTTGAAGGCAAATTTGAAGGACTTTATGACGTGTTGAAAGATTCCACTTCAATCATGTTTACCGAGAAGAATAACATTCCCGCAAAACTGATCAAGGAATTCAGGAAAACCGGACCGAAGCCCGTGCTCAAAGCAGCCTTCGTGGAAGAATCAATATACATTGGCGATGATCAGCTTGATGCATTGTCAGGTATTAAGTCTAAGGAAGAACTTATCGGCGATCTGGTATTCTTATTGCAGTCGCCTGCACGTAACGTTCTTTCCGCATTACAGTCCGGTGGTAGCAAACTGGCTGGTATTGTTAAAACTTTAAGTGAAAAAGAATAAATATTTTGATAACTATTAATATTCAATTAAAATGGCAGATTTGAAAGCTTTCGCAGAACAATTGGTTAACTTAACTGTTAAAGAAGTAAACGAATTAGCCAAGATATTAAAGGAGGAGTACGGAATTGAACCCGCTGCCGCTGCTGTTGCAGTTGCTGGTCCTGCCGCTGCTGGTGAAGTAAAGGCTGAAGAAAAATCAACTTTTTCAGTTTTCATGAACCATCCGGGTGGTGCCAAACTCCAAATTGTAAAACTGGTTAAGGATATTACTAATCTGGGTCTGAAAGAAGCCAAAGAGCTTGTTGACAAATCCCCGGTAGCAATAAAGGAAAATGTTTCCAAAGAAGAAGCTGAATCTATTAAAGCACAATTAGCTGAAGCAGGAGCCGACGTTGAACTTAAATAAAGTTACCCTGCGTGTGATAACATTTAGGTTTAGTCCCGATGATTCGGGACTAAACCTTTTTGTCATTTCTCATAACTTTAGTTCAACACTTTATTTTAAGACATAATGACCAATTTAAATTTGCAACGAATCAGTTTTGCCAGGACCAAAAACCAGATGTCCTATCCTGATTTTCTCGAGATCCAGTTGAAATCATTCCGTGATTTCTTTCAGCTGGAAACAACTCCTGAAAACAGAAAAAATGAAGGACTGTTCAAGGTTTTCCAGGAAAACTTCCCGATAACAGATACCCGGAACAATTTCGTGTTGGAATTCATGGATTACTTTGTTGATCCACCGAGGTATTCGATTGAAGAATGTATTGAAAGAGGGTTGACTTACAGTGTACCGCTGAAAGCTAAACTCAAATTATATTGTACCGATCCGGAACACGAAGATTTTGATACCGTGATTCAGGATGTATACCTTGGTACCATTCCGTATATGACGGAACGGGGACTTTTCGTGATCAACGGGGCGGAACGGGTTGTCGTTTCCCAGCTTCACAGGTCACCCGGGGTATTCTTCGGACAGAGCATACATGCCAACGGCACCAAACTTTACTCTGCAAGGATCATTCCTTTCAAGGGATCATGGATTGAATTTGCGACCGATATAAACAACGTGATGTATGCTTACATCGATCGTAAGAAAAAATTACCGGTCACCACGCTTCTCAGAGCTATCGGCTTTGAAAGTGATAAGGATATTCTTGAAATATTTGACCTGGCCGATGAGATCAAGGTTTCAAAAACTGCCCTGAAAAAGCTTGTTGGCCGTAAACTGGCTGCACGCGTTTTGAAATCATGGGTTGAAGACTTCGTGGATGAAGATACCGGTGAAGTGGTATCCATCGAACGTAACGAAATCATCATCGACCGTGAAACGGTTTTGCTGGATGATCATATTGATCCGATCATTGACTCGGGTGCAAAAACCATTCTTTTACATAAAGAAGGTCAGAACCTCACCGATTTCGAAATTATTTATAATACATTACAAAAAGATCCCTGTAACTCTGAAAAAGAGGCTGTACTTCATATATACAGGCAGTTGCGTAACAGCGAGCCACCTGATGAAGCTACCGCACGCGATGTAATCGACAAACTGTTCTTTTCAGATAAACGGTATGACCTCGGCGAGGTTGGCCGTTACAGGATCAATAAGAAACTGGGTCTTGATACTGCAATGGACGTGAAAGTCCTTACCAAGGAAGATATTATCCGCATTATCAAGTACCTGATTGAACTTATCAACTCCAAGGCCGATGTTGATGATATCGACCACCTGAGCAACCGTCGTGTACGTACAGTAGGCGAACAGCTTGCCACTCAGTTTGGCGTTGGACTTGCCCGTATGGCAAGGACAATCCGTGAAAGAATGAATGTAAGGGATAATGAGGTGTTTACACCCATTGACCTGATCAATTCGAAAACTCTTTCATCGGTTATCAATTCGTTCTTTGGAACAAACCAGCTGTCACAGTTCATGGATCAAACCAATCCACTGGCTGAAATCACGCACAAGCGGAGGATGTCAGCACTGGGACCAGGCGGTTTGTCGCGTGAACGTGCCGGTTTCGAGGTTCGTGACGTTCACTATACCCATTATGGACGCCTCTGCCCTATTGAAACTCCTGAAGGTCCGAATATCGGTCTGATCTCTTCACTTTGTGTATATGCCAAGATCAATGTGCTGGGTTTCATTGAAACTCCTTATCGCAAGGTGGATAACGGAACCGTTAACCTCAGCATGGAGGGAATTGTATGGCTGAGCGCCGAAGAGGAAGAATCAAAGGTAATTGCACAGGCCAATGCACCGATCAAGGAAGGTGGCGAATTTGAAAATTCAAAGGTAAAAGCCCGTTATAACGGTGACTTCCCTCTTTCAGACGCCCATGACGTTGACCTGATGGACGTGGCACCAAACCAGATCGCATCCATTGCCGCATCACTCATCCCGTTCCTCGAACATGATGATGCCAACCGTGCACTGATGGGATCAAACATGATGCGCCAGGCTGTTCCGCTGATCAATCCCGAAGCACCTGTTGTAGGTACCGGTATTGAACACGAAGTGGTAAGAGATTCACGTTTCCTGGTTATTGCAGACAATGACGGTGTTGTTGAATATGTAGATTCAAACGAAATCGTTTTGCGCTATGTAATGACCGAAGAAGAGAAATTTGTAAGTTTTGACGGGGATGTCAGCCGCTACAAGCTGCTGAAATACCGCAAAACCAACCAGAATACATGTATCAACCTCAAACCCATTGTGAACAAGGGCGACAAGGTTGTCAAGGGCCAGATCCTCACCGAAGGATATTCCACCAGCCAGGGCGAACTGGCATTGGGAAGGAACCTGATGGTGGCTTTCATGCCCTGGAAGGGATATAATTTTGAGGATGCTATCGTTATTTCCGAACGGGTTGTTCGTGAAGATCTTTTCACTTCCATTCATATCGATGAATATATGCTGGAAGTAAGGGATACAAAACGCGGCCTTGAAGAACTGACTGCCGACATTCCCAATGTTAGCGAGGAAGCTACACGCAACCTCGATGAAAACGGTCTGATCAGGATAGGTGCCGAAGTAAACCCCGGTGATATCCTCATTGGAAAGATCACACCCAAGGGTGAATCCGATCCTTCTCCTGAAGAAAAACTCCTCCGGGCGATCTTCGGTGATAAGGCAGGTGATGTGAAAGATGCCTCGTTGAAGGCACCCCCTTCACTGGTCGGTGTTGTGATCGATAAAAAACTCTTCTCCCGTTCAATCAAGGATAAGAAGTTGAAATCCTCAACAAAACCGATCCTTGATAAAATTGAAGAAGAATTTGAGCGCAATTCCAATGAATTGAAGGCCAAACTCATCGATAAACTGTTTATCGTGGTAAATGGAAAGACTTCACAGGGAGTTAAGGACTACTACAATGTAGACGTTATTCCCAGGGGTGCCAAGTTTACCCTGAAATTGTTACAGGATATCGATTTTCATAACATCAATCCGAACAAATGGACCACGGACAAGGACAAGAATGAAACTATCAAGACCTTGATCCACAATTATATTATCAAGCACAAGGAAGTTGATGCCATTTATAAACGGAAGAAGTACAGCATTACAATCGGTGATGAACTGCCTGCAGGTATTGTTCAGCTTGCAAAGGTATACGTGGCACAGAAAAGGAAGCTGAAAGTAGGTGACAAGATGGCCGGACGTCATGGCAACAAGGGTATTGTTTCCCGTATTGTCCGTCTGGAGGATATGCCGTTTCTCGAAGACGGCACTCCTGTCGACATCGTGCTGAACCCGCTTGGTGTACCTTCCCGTATGAACCTTGGGCAGATTTATGAAACGGTACTCGGCTGGGCCGGCAAAAAGATGGGCGTGAAGTTTGCTTCTCCCATTTTCGACGGAGCTTCCGTGGACCAGATAGCCAGCTATACAGAAAAAGCAGGCTTACCCCGATTTGGAAAAACATATCTTTATGATGGTGGTACAGGTGAACGTTTTGACCAGCCTGCCACTGTAGGTATCATATATATGATCAAACTGGGCCATATGGTAGACGATAAGATGCATGCCCGTTCAATCGGTCCTTACTCCCTGATTACACAACAACCGTTGGGTGGTAAGGCACAGTTTGGCGGACAGCGCTTTGGTGAAATGGAAGTATGGGCACTTGAAGCATTTGGTGCTGCCCATATTCTGCAGGAAATTCTGACAATCAAGTCAGATGATGTGGTAGGCAGAGCCAAGGCCTATGAGGCCATTGTAAAAGGCGAACCTTTGCCACTACCCGGCATACCCGAATCACTGAACGTTCTGCTGCATGAATTGAGAGGACTGGGTTTGAGCATCAACCTGGTTTAATTACCTCATGTAAGCCATTCATTTTTGGAAACAGATACTTAACAAGAGGAATCAACTATGTCATTCAGAAGGGACACGAAAGTAAAGTCGAGCTTCTCCAAAATATCAATCAGTCTTGCTTCACCCGAGGAAATCCTCGAGCGTTCAAGCGGCGAAGTGCTAAAACCCGAAACCATCAATTACAGAACTTACAAACCCGAACGTGACGGTTTGTTTTGCGAGCGAATTTTTGGTCCGGTAAAAGATTACGAATGCCATTGCGGAAAATACAAGAGAATCAGGTATAAGGGTATTGTTTGCGACCGTTGCGGAGTTGAAGTAACGGAAAAAAAGGTCCGTCGCGAGCGCATGGGACATATTTCCCTTGTAGTTCCGGTGGCACATATCTGGTATTTCCGCACATTGCCGAATAAGATCGGATATTTGCTCGGTTTGCCATCCAAGAAACTGGATAGCATTATATACTATGAGCGTTATGTGGTCATTAATCCGGGTATCAAAACAGCCGACGGTGTACAATACCTTGATTTTCTGACTGAAGAAGAATATCTTGACATCGTGGAATCGTTGCCAAAGGAGAATCAATTGCTGGATGACAGTCACCCCGACAAATTCATTGCCAACATGGGTGCTGAATCACTCTATCAGTTGCTCCAGCGGATCGACCTTGATGGCCTGTCTTATGAATTAAGGCACAAGGCCAATACGGAAACATCACAGCAGCGTAAGAATGAAGCCCTCAAACGGCTTCAGGTTGTTGAAGCTTTCCGCGCTTCCAAGGGTGTAAATCATCCGGAATGGATGATCCTGAAGGTAGTACCGGTTATTCCGCCAGAACTCAGGCCTTTAGTGCCTCTCGATGGTGGCAGGTTTGCAACGTCAGACCTGAATGACCTGTATCGCCGCGTGATCATCCGGAACAACCGGTTAAAAAGACTTATCGAAATAAAGGCTCCTGAAGTCATTCTCCGTAATGAGAAACGTATGCTCCAGGAAGCAGTAGACAGCCTGTTCGACAATTCGCGCAAATCGAATGCGGTGAAAACCGATGCCAACAGGCCGCTGAAATCATTAAGCGATAGTTTAAAAGGGAAACAGGGACGTTTCCGTCAGAACCTGCTTGGAAAACGTGTTGACTATTCAGCCCGTTCGGTTATCGTTGTAGGTCCGGAATTGCAGCTCCACGAGACCGGCTTGCCCAAAGAAATGGCTGCCGAGCTCTACAAACCTTTTATAATTCGTAAGCTGATTGAAAGAGGTATCGTTAAAACCGTTAAATCAGCCAAGAAAATTGTTGACCGCAAGGATCCTGTTGTTTGGGATATCCTCGAAAACGTGTTGAAAGGACATCCTGTGCTGCTTAACCGTGCACCAACACTGCACCGGTTGGGTATCCAGGCATTCCAGCCGAAACTGATCGAGGGCAAGGCTATACAGCTGCATCCGCTTGTTTGTACTGCTTTCAACGCCGACTTTGATGGTGACCAGATGGCTGTTCATTTGCCTTTGGGAAATGGTGCTGTGCTTGAAGCTCAGATCCTGATGCTGGCATCACACAATATTCTTAATCCTGCCAACGGTGCCCCTATCAATGTGCCTTCGCAGGATATGGTACTTGGTCTTTATTACATGACCAAGATCTGCAAAAACACGCCGGATCAGCCGATCAAGGGAGAAGGATATACATTCTATTCCCCCGAAGAAGTGATCATTGCTTACAATGAAAAAATGGTAGATCTTCATGCTTCCATTAAAGTAAGGATCATGGATTACAGCAGCGGTGAACCGGTAAAAAAGATTATCGAAACCTCGGTTGGCCGGGTTCTGTTCAACGAAGTTGTGCCACGCGAAGTGGGCTTCCTGAATGAGATCCTTACCAAGAAATCATTGCGTGAAATTATCAGCAATGTGTTGAAACAAACAGGTACTGCCCAGACCGCCAGGTTCCTTGACAGCATCAAGGACCTTGGATTCCAGATGGCTTTCAGAGGCGGACTGTCATTCAACCTTGATGATGTGATCGTTCCGAAGGAAAAGGAAGATCTTATGAAAGAAGGGTATGACCAGGTTGATGAAGTGATGAATAACTATAACATGGGATTCATTACCAACAACGAACGGTATAACCAGATCATTGACATCTGGACACATACAAACGCCAAGCTGACCCAGACGCTGATGAAAAGGCTGTCGACCGATAAACAGGGCTTTAACCCGGTTTATATGATGCTTGATTCAGGCGCCAGGGGTTCGAAGGAACAGATCAGGCAGCTGTCAGGTATGAGGGGACTTATGGCAAAACCGCAGAAATCAGGATCCACTGGTTCTGAAATTATTGAAAACCCGATTCTTTCGAACTTCAAGGAAGGATTGTCGGTTCTTGAATATTTCATATCAACCCACGGTGCCCGTAAGGGTCTTGCCGATACGGCACTTAAAACAGCCGACGCAGGATATCTTACACGTCGTTTGGTTGACGTATCGCAGGATGTGATCATCAGTGAGGAAGATTGCGGCACCTTGCGCGGTCTGATTGCCACGGCCATCAAGAATAATGAAGAAGTTGTTGAATCACTGTACGAAAGAATCTTAGGACGTACTGCTGTTCACGATGTTTATCATCCGCTCACCGGTGAATTGATTGTTACATCAGGTGATCAGATCAATGAGGAAATTGCCCGGGTTATTGATGACTCCCCTATCGAACACATGGAGATCCGTTCGGTTCTCACCTGTGAATCGCGTAAGGGTGTTTGCGCCAAGTGTTACGGACGTAACCTGGCAACAAGCCGTATGGTTCAGAACGGAGAGGCTGTCGGCGTAATTGCCGCCCAGTCAATCGGTGAACCGGGAACACAGCTTACCCTGCGTACCTTCCACGTTGGAGGAACCGCCATGAGTATCACTACCGAATCAAGAATTGTGGCAAAATACAATGGTATTGCTGAAGTGGATGAATTGCGCGTGGTTGAACGGGTTGAGGACAATGGAAGTAAATACGACATTGTTATCGGTCGTTTGGCTGAATTGCGTCTTGTTGACAAGAAAACAGGCATATCGCTCACAACGAATAACATTCCTTACGGAGCAAAACTGTATATAAAGAGTGGTGCCGAAGTAAATAAGGGCGACCTTATCTGCGAATGGGATCCATATAATGCAGTAATTATTTCTGAAGTTCCCGGTAAGGTGCAGTTTGAAAGTGTGATTGAAGGGATTACGTTTAAGGAAGAATCAGATGAGGTTACCGGATACCGCGAAAAGGTAATCATGGAAACCAGGGACAGGACCAAGAACCCGGGTATTGAGATCGTGGACAAGAATGATGCGGTTTTGAAAACCTATAATCTTCCTGTTGGTTCCCACTTGAGTATTGAAGAAGGTGCACCGGTAAAAGCCGGAGAGATCCTGGTAAAAATACCACGCGCCATTGGAAAATCAGGTGACATCACCGGTGGTCTTCCCCGTGTTACCGAACTTTTTGAAGCACGTAACCCATCCAATCCTGCTGTTGTTTCCGAAATCGACGGAGAAGTAGCCTTTGGTAAGGTAAAACGTGGTAACCGTGAAATCAGCATCACCTCAAAAGCCGGACAGCAGAAGAAATACCTGGTTCCATTGTCAAAACAGATCCTTGTACAGGAAAATGACTATGTGAAAGCAGGAACCCCGCTGTCGGATGGTGCAACAACACCTTCGGACATTCTGGCTATCAAGGGCCCCACAAAGGTTCAGGAATATATTGTAAACGAGGTTCAGGAAGTATACCGCTTACAGGGTGTGAAGATCAACGACAAGCATTTTGAAGTCATTGTAAGACAGATGATGCGCAAGGTTGAGATCATCGATCCGGGCGATACCAAGTTCCTTGAAAAACAGCTCGTTGACAAATGGGAATTCTTCGAAGAAAACGACTGGATCTACGGCAAAAAGGTAATTGAGGAATCAGGTGATTCACAAACCTTTAAACCGGGACAGATTGTTACTGCCCGTAAGCTCAGGGATGAAAACTCCATGCTGAAACGCAAGGATATGAAACCTGTAAAATCACGGGATGCTATCCCTGCTACATCTCAGCAGATCCTCCAGGGTATCACAAGGGCAGCTTTACAGACACAAAGCTTTATGTCTGCTGCCTCATTCCAGGAAACCACCAAGGTGCTCAACGAAGCCGCCATCTTTGGCAAAGTAGATTACCTCGAAGGATTGAAGGAAAACGTGATCGTTGGACATTTGATCCCTGCAGGTACAGGAAACAGAAGGTTCTCCAATCTGATAGTCGGTTCCAGGGAAGAGTATGAAAAACTCGTCGAGGAAAAGAAATACAGTCACGAGGCCATTAAAGAAGAACAAAACTAACGGATTATGGAAGAAAAGAAAGGTCCGAATCAAATCAGCATTGAACTGAAGGAAGACATTGCCCAGGGTATTTATTCCAACCTGGCGATTATCACACATTCGCCTTCGGAATTCATTGTGGATTTTGTGAGGATCATGCCGGGAATCCCAAAGGCCGAAGTGAAATCGAGGATCATCCTTACACCTGAGCATGCCAAAAGGCTGCTCATGGCGCTGAAGGATAATATAGCAAAGTATGAAGCCGCCCATGGACCGATTAAACAGGCCGAAGGACAGGGCGACATGCTGATACCGATGAATTTTGGCGGCCCGTCCGCACAGGCTTAAAAAAATTGCCTCGTTTAATTGCGGCAGATTTTTTTCAATTTACAAGATCATTAGAGACGGGTTTGAAACCCGTCTCTACATGTTTTAGGACAATTGCCTGGCGTTTCTTCCTCGTCCCTAGTCACTTGTCACTATTTAATCTTCCCCGCCCACTTGATGGCTCCCAGCAAATGCTGCTGCACCAGCGGCTCGTCATAATTATCTTCGCGGTGACCAACACCTGTATAGAATGCACGTCCTCCGTCGAATTCATGATACCAGATAAACGGATGTTTCGGACTGTTCTTGCCCCCGGTGTATGAAGTTTCATCGAGGTAGGCCAATACATGAATATCCGGGCTGATATCCTTGAAATTATACCACTCATCCGTCCTTTTCCATTTTTCAGGCAACATAGCTGTGGCGGGATTTGTCTTGTCCACCACATCAATAATGGCTTCCTGCTGCTGTGCGGGATGTGAAAGAAAGTACGCCCCAACCAGCTTATTGTACCATGGCCAGTCGTACTCGGTATCCGTGGCAGCATGAACACCCACAAATCCCCCACCCGACTTTATATAATTTATAAAGGCCTCCTGCTGGCCTTTGTCAAGCACATCTCCGGTGGTATTCAGAAATACGATCACCTTATATTTTTTCAGATTGTCAATTGTAAAAGAGGCAGCATCGCGCGTGGTATCCACGGCAATCCCGTTTTCCTTACAAATTTTCATTATGGTTTGCATCCCCTTGGGTATTGATGTATGAAAAAACCCCTTGGTCTTTGCAAATACAAGGATCTTAGGGTTTGCTGCATAACCAAATGCTGATTGCAACATAAAAGCAACCACCAAAACACAGGTCAGATTTACTATTCTTTTCATTCGTTACGATTTTAGATTATATTATGAAAGTAATGAAAAAATCGCAGATTATTTGCCTGCTTCCTGATAAACCAATTTGCCGTTAAATCTTATCCGCGAAGCGGATACATTATTGTAGAAATACTTTGGGTTATTCTTCATCATCGCAGATGATACATTATTGTAGAAATACATTGCGTTATATTCTTCATCATCGCAGATGAATATATTATTGTAGAAATTTATTCCGACCATATCATTCAACCCCATACGGGGTTGATGGTAGCGCGGATGATCTTCATTTTCTACAATAATTCAACATCTACGATGTTTTTTATCCGCGTAGCGGATCCATTATTGTAGAAATGCTTTGGGTTATATTCTTCATCATCGTAGATGATACATTATTGTAGAAATACATTGCGTTATATTCTTCATCATCGTAGATGATGCATTATTGTAGAATGAATTTATAACCGAAATGTTCCATCCCCGCAGGGGATTAATTATTGCCAAAATCTACACTAATTTTAAACCCTAAACGGCCTCATCCTCGTTATCTTTACATAATAAAGCACTTTTATGAAAAGGACTCTTTTTTCTTCGGGCTCACATTTGCGGTCGTGATTTGTACATTCGGCCAGATCAGTTTTACCCATGATCCAGACAGTTCGGTATTTCTTACAAGCGATATAAACAATTTCTGGCAGGCTTTTGACCATTTTAAAAAAGACACCTCAATCAATACATTTGACAAAGAATACATTGATATCGGCAGTGCCGGTGTGAAAGGATTTATTCCCAACCGGATTATCAGCGCCGACCATTTGTTTGACATGGTTAAAAAGAGAACAGCCGATTATGAAAATGCGAGAGCCAACTCATTACGCATACATGAAAAGGAACAACAATGCCGGAGTACATTCTATGCGCTGAAATACTGGTATCCGGATGCATGGTTTCCACCTGTATATTTTGTAATCGGAGCATTCAATTCAGGTGGAACTTTTAATGAGGATGGGTTGTTTATCGGCGCTGAAAAACTGACGGACGTAAACAACGTGCCATACATTGTGGCGCATGAGTTGATCCATTTCCAGCAAAAGAACTGGATGGAGTATCCTACCCTTTTGCAACAGAGCATTATTGAGGGTAGTGCGGATTTTTTGGGCGAATTGATATCAGGTGTGAATTTAAACAAGGATGCCTGCAATTATGGTGATAAAAATGAAGACAGGCTTTGTAAAGAATTTGTAGCCCGGATGGACACGGCCGACTATACAGACTGGTTATACGGTGTAACTGGAAAGGACGATCGCCCGAATGACCTGGGGTATTGGATTGGATATAAGATCACAGAGCAGTATTTTAAAAAAGCCACGGATAAACGGCAGGCTATCAGGGATATCCTTGACATCAGGGATTTTACCGTGTTTATGAAAGAGAGCGGGTATTTAGACAAGTATTTGTCCAAATAATAATTCAACCGCTACGCGGTTGTTTGTTGATTCCTGCTGGTATTTCTACAATAATGGAACATCTACGATGTTTTTCATCCGCGTAGCGGATCCATTATTGTAGAAATTCCGGCCATATCATTCAACCCCATACGGGGTTGCGGTGATCTTCATTTCTACAATAATTCAACATCTACGATGTTTTTCATCCGCGTAGCGGATACATTATTGTAGAAATACATTGCGTTATATTCTTCATCATCGTAGATGATGCATTATTGTAGAATGAATTTATAACCGAAATGTTCCATCCCTGTAGGGGATGAATTATTCTTTTCGATTAGCTTTGCAGATAAATTGCAACAGAATCCCATTCCAGCATATGAAACACACAATTGCACTTTTTCTTTTTGTTACCGCTTTGTTCCTTGTGACCTGCCATAAGTTCGACGATCCGTCTGTAAATTATACATACCGCATTCCTTCTGCCGGAAATGAACTTGAGGTATCTTCCTTAACGGATGAAGGAATGGATTCTTCCCTCATCATTGAAATGACAGACAAAATCATTCGGGAAGAATTTAAGCGTATTGACGGATTGCTGATCCTTAAAAACAATAAACTGGTTTATGAGGAATATTTCCACGGATATACAGAGTCGGTGCCTCATAACATTTATTCGGCCACGAAAAGCATAACCTCCATTCTCACGGGAATAGCCATTGACAAAGGATTGATTCAATCCGTTGATGCGCTCATCCTCCCGCTTCTTCCTGAATATACGAGTTATGCAAATCCGGATCCGCGAAAATCCGAAATTACCATCAGGCATCTGTTGAACATGAGCTCGGGGCTGGATTGCGACGACTGGTTTGCAAATACGGAAACGATGATGAACCAGAGCAGCGACTGGGTTAAGTTTACACTCGATCTGCCCCAGGTTTATGATCCCGGTATCCATGGTCTTTATTGTACAGGAGGCGCTGTGACACTGGGACAGATCATTGAGAACCAGAGTGAAATGCGTCTTGACCTGTTTGCCGATCAGAATCTTTTCGAACCACTGGGAATTACAAACTATAAATGGAAAATTTCCGGAGACGGCAGAATATCCGGCGGAGGCGGAGAACTTTACCTCAGGCCAAGAGATATGGCCAAAATTGGACTTACTATGCTCAATAATGGAGTTTGGAATGGCAACCAGGTAATACCTCAGAATTGGGTTCTTCAATCCATGCAAAACTATATAACGCTGCCGGGTCCATACACAGGCTATGGATTTCTGTGGTGGAAACAGACATTTACAAAAAATGACAGTCCGGTAAATGTATTTTTTGCCTCAGGGAATGGCGGACAGGAAATTTTTGTTATACCCTCAGAACAAATGGTACTTATATTTACACAGGGAAACCAGGACACCAGCGTCGGAATTCAGGATATGGACATGATCCAGAACTACATTTTACCGGCTATAAAATGAAAACAATACAATCTGTTCTATTTCTGATATTGTTATCCTTCGCCGGTAATTCTGTTGCACAGACCAGTCCTGATACATCCACCCTGTATTTAAGTGCCGGGGCAAACATCCTCACACATAAAGATCAGTTTCAGTCTCCTTACACATTTCAGGGTACCGAATTAATGTTTCACCTGTCCCATGTCCGGTTCAAGGCAAAGAACATTCAGAATCTCAACTTTGGTTACTCGAAAGGAAAAATCGATCCCGTAGTGTCACCCGAAGCAAAAAACTCCATGGTTTTTCTGAATTATGCTTTAATGTACAGGGTACCTGAATTGCCTTCCAGCCTTTCCGTGTCTTTTGGAGGAGGTCTGGCTGCCATGCTGACTGGTTCCACCTATCTTCCCGAAATTGAAAAGCCCGCCCGTTATGTAACAGCTAATGCAAATCTGGAAGCGGCCGGTAGAATTTCCTATACACTGGATGAAAGAAACAGGGTAGGACTAAGTATCAGGTTACCATTGATCGGACTGGCTTACCGCCCTAATTTTGAAGTGGATGGAAAGGATTATATCGGGATGAACAGTATAGTCACCAATCCCGGAATATCAGGAATAGCGGAATATGAATACCGTATCGGACCCTATTATGGATTGATGTTTAAATATATTTACAGCTATTATACCTTCCCTGATCCCCGCATGTTTGCGCTCATGCAGAACGCCTTTACGGTAGGGCTTAATCTGAAATTCTAAATACTGACCATCCTTTGGCCGTATGCGATAAATATGACAAAGCTATTATCGCATGTAAAACCTTTTGGCTAAATTTAGCATAATACAAGGGACCTAAGCGGATTACCAATCAGTGATTTTTTTTAAAAGAGCAAAAAATGAAGAATGTAATTTTTATCTCACTATTTCTGTCAATGACTTTTTTTTGTGACATTTTGGAAGGATTACCATTCAAAGTAGTCAATCTCAGATGTGAAAATAAATTAAATACTGTTGGAATAGATTTAACTAATCCACGTCTTAGCTGGAATGTTGAAACCAGCGAAAGACAACTGGATGCAATCCGCCTATCAGATTTTAGTGGCTACAGATAGTTTGAAATTAAACCAGAACATTGGTGATATATGGAATACAGGTAAGATTTCATCCCCGGAATGTGTGTATATTGAGTATAGTGGCAAGCCGCTGATGACACTGCAAAAATACTGGTGGAAAGTTAAAGTTTGGGATAAAAACGGGAAGGAATCAGAGTGGAGTCCCGCAACATCCTGGTCTATGGGAATGCTGAACCTATCTGACTGGAAAGGGAAATGGATAGCGTCTGATCTGGAACTAACGGATCTTCAGAAAGAATTAAAAGCATTACCCGACTTTGGTATGGAAACAGAATCTGAAATGTGGAAATTGAATGAAGAAATCCGAGGAAGAACAGGTAACATAAAATCGGCTCCGGCGGTTTATCTGCGAAAGGAATTTGATCTAAATAAGCAGATAAGATATGCAACAGCCAATATTTGTGGTTTAGGATTGAATGAATTTTATATCAATGGTGCCAAGGTGAGTAATGAATTGTTAAATCCAGCCCCCACAGATTATCAGAAGCGGATATTTTATCAGTCTTATAATGTAACCGGTTTTCTAAAAGAGGGCAATAATACTCTTGGCGTAATTTTGGGAAATGGCTGGTATAATCTGGTAATACCTCATGCCCTTCGATATTATGCAGCCGATTATATTTCCACTCCGCGGTTACTTTTTCAAATTGATATTTTTTACACTGATGGTACAAAAAAGACAGTAGTTTCCGATAACACCTGGAAATTTACTACGGATGGGCCGATTCAATTTAACAATCTGCTTAGTGGTGAAACCTATGATGCAAACAAAGAAATGGACGGCTGGAATAAAAACGGTTATGCTGATATCAACTGGAAAGAGGCCAAAATTGCCGATGCACCTCTCGGAAAACTTGAAGCACAACATTTATATCCTGTGAGAATTATCGACAGTGTAAATGCCACCGGAATTACTGAAATTGAAAATGGATATTCTGTTGAATTGAGAAAGGAGATTACAGGTTGGTGCAGAATCAGGGCCAAAGGCACAAAAGGAAGCAGAATAACTGTAAAATATCCTGGTGCTGGTTCTCATACTTTGGGAAGGTATCAAACATATGAATATATTTTTAAAGGAAAAGAAACAGAATCATTTGATGCGCGATTCAGTTATAACGGCATTAAGACAGTCGAAATATATGGTCTGGACTATAAACCTGCATTATCAGATATTACTGGAATGA
This sequence comes from uncultured Bacteroidales bacterium, assembly GCA_963790105.1. GTDB lineage: Bacteria > Bacteroidota > Bacteroidia > Bacteroidales > UBA10428 > UBA5072. Next base: position 131,941 of record CAWBNI010000036.1, read on the forward strand.
ATGTAGGTACTGATTTTCCCGAGACCGGAAAGTTCGCTTGTTCAAATGAAAAGTTAAATGATCTGTATCTGATCTTAAAGAACACAATGAGAAATTACGTAGTTCATCTTCCAAATGACCCGGTACGTGAAAAAGCAGGATGGACTCAAGACGTAGAAAATGCTTTTGATGTGTATGCGTATACTTATGATTGTTCATCCATGTATATAAAGTGGCAACATGATTTTTTAGATATTATTCATGATGACGGTTATGTGCCACCAGTGGTTCCGGGCCGATTTGATGGTCCGACCATAAATGGTCCCTGGTGGGGAGGTATGATTGTTTATCAGCCCTGGAAAATATATCAGTATTTTGGTGATGTTAAAATTCTGAAAGAAAGTTTTGACGCCATGAAAAAATATACCGGCTACCTGGAATCCATCGACAGTAATTATATTGTTAAATGGGGACTTGGAGATTGGTTAGAACCGGGAAGCGTCAGGCCAGTTAAAACACCGGTTCCTGTTACTTCAACCATAGCATTTTATAATATTGCACGCATTACAGCTAAAACAGCCACTATTCTTGGATACAAAAAAGATGCAGAATACTATTTTAACCTGTCCGAAAATATAAAAACGTCATTCAATAAAACATTCTTTAATAATGAAACCGGTGAATATGCAAGGTATAGCCAAACCTCACAATTATTGCCATTATATTTTGACCTGACCCCCGAAAATAAGCGACCATTGGTACTTGCTGCATTAGTTAAGAAAATTGAAGCTGATTCCAATCATGTAGGTACGGGATTTGTCGGTACCCCATTTATTCTAACAGGATTGTCCGATCTGGGTTATGGAGAACTGGCCTATTCTATGGCAAATCAAAAAACCTTCCCGGGGTGGTACGATATGGTTTATAATCATGGCTCCAGAATATTTAAAGAAGACTGGAAGGGTGGTTTAGTCCAAATGCCTCCTTTGGGAGGAGGACTTGGATACTGGTTTTACTATTCATTGGCAGGTATAGAACCTGACAGTTCAGCGCCCGGATTTAAAAAAGTCATCATTCGACCTGATTTTATCAATGATTTGACTTTTGTCAGGGGTGCATACACTTCCAATTATGGAACTATTCATTCGGAGTGGAGGCGAGAAAAAGATATGATATTATTAGCTATTGAAATACCTGCTAATACCACTGCCAAAGTATATTTACCCACCACCGATATGAATAATATCGAAGAAAGCGGGAAACCTGTTATTAATAGTAAGGAAATTTCGTTGATTAATATTGAAAAAGAAAAAACAATAGTACAGGTCGGATCCGGGAAATATATGTTCAGGATAATGATGAATGATAAATGATATATGATGAATTTTGCAGAGACAAGGCAATGCCTTGTCTCTACAATTCACATCAATAAATTAAAATTTATAGGAATTATCCTCAATCAATTTATCGGCAATTCGGCGACGGGCTGCTTTTACATTTACACCGGCAACGGTAGTCAGGGTTTCGATTGCTTTTACCAGAACAACTGCCTCCTGCGGTTCCGCAAAGGCATAAACTGCATCGAGGGCGGCTTTCCTGATCTTACTGGCTGCATCATAAACAAATACATTCAGAATGTCCCTGTAAAGGCTTGAAGCAGCTTCACCCTTCATGCCTTCGACTTTCTGAACCCGCAATGCCAGTGATTCGGCAACATACGTTTCAGCCATGATGTCTGAAATATTATTCATCACTTCCTGTTCCTGAACAAGCTGCTTGTCGAATTTCTTTGATGCACCATGTATGGCAATCAGGATCACCTTTTTGAAATTATGGATGTAATGATTCTTTTCCTCAAAATAGGATAATTCATTTGTCTTTCCATTGCTGAGGCTTTGAAGTGAATTGTAAACCTTTTCAGCCTGGCCAAAGAGATCAAAATCACCTTTCATGGCTCTTTTCATGGCAGTGTCGGCAATCAGCAACCGGTTTATTTCATTGGTTCCTTCAAAAATACGGTTGATCCTGGAATCGCGGTAGCCATTTTCAACAGCCATTTCGGCAGAATATCCCATACCACCGTGGATCTGAACTGCTTCGTCAATTACATAATCTAGAACTTCCGAGCCATACACTTTCAGAAGGGCAGCTTCAACGGCATAATGGCTGATCCCTTCAATGGTAGCCCTGCCCTTGTCACAACCTTCGGTTTTATATTTGTCAATCAGGTCATCAATATCCTTGCTTACCCTGTATGTTGCTGATTCGGCAGCAAAAGTGCGGATCACCTGTTCGGCCAGTTTGTATTTGATGGCACCAAAGGTGGAAATCAGAAGACCAAACTGTTTTCGTTCATTGGCATATTTTACCGAATCATTGATGGCTTTTTTGGCAGCTCCTAGTACATTGGCACCCAGTTTAATCCGTCCCATATGAAGAATGCTCAGTGCAATCCGGAAACCTTCACCCCGTTTGCCCAGCAGGTTTTCAACCGGCACTTTTACATCATTGTAAAATATCTGGGCAGTGGAGGATCCTTTGATACCCATTTTATGCTCATCGGGACTGACAACAACACCCGGAAAATTATGTTCAACAATAAATGCACTTAAAACCCTGTCGTTGTCGATTTTTGCAAAAACAGTCTGCACATCGGCAAAACCGGCATTGGTGATCCACATTTTCTGACCGTTCAGGATATAATGTTTTCCGTCTTCCGAAAGTCTGGCATTTGTTTTTCCGGCATTGGCATCACTTCCTGCACCTGGTTCGGTAAGGCAATATGCACCAAGCAGTTCACCGGTGGCCAGTTTGGTAACATATTTCTGACGCTGTTCTTCAGTGCCGTAATACATGATGGGCAAGGTACCAATTCCGCAATGTGCCATAAAAGCAACCGAAAATGAATATCCGGCACCGATGGTTTCTGCTGCAAGCATCTGTGATAACGAAAGATTGTCCGAATCCATTGTATTCTTCAGGAATTGAAATTCCCATCAGGCCAAGTTCACCGGATTTTTTTAGTATTTCCTTCATCAGTTCCCTGTCCTGCTTATCCATCTTATCTGCATTCGGATAAACTTCAGTATTCAGAAAATCCTGGCAGGTTTGGGCGATCATGAGTTGTTCCTCATTCAACTCCTCCGGAATAAAAATATCTTTTGATTCAATATCACTTACGAGAAATTCACCACTTTTCAATATTTTTCTGGTTTCCATTGTATATTATTTTGTTTATTATGATTCATCTAATGTAGAGATGGGTTTGAAACCATCTCTATCATCCGTTTAATAATCGGTATTCTACAAATCCAAATCCATCGCAATTAATTCTGCAATATCATAATTTTTAACCTCGTCTTCCTTATTCTTGTATTTCAATCCATCGGTCATCATGGTCATGCAAAACGGACAGGCGGTGGCAATTATTCCTGCTCCTGTTTCAAGTGCATCTTCAGTACGTTCAATAAAAATTTCCTTGTTTCCTTTTTCTGCTTCCTTGAACATCTGTGCACCCCCGGCACCACAGCACAGGGAGAAACTGCGGTTACGCTTCATTTCCACCATATTGGCCGAAAGTGCTCCCAGCACATACCTCGGCTCTGCATACATATTATTTGCCCGGCCCAGGTAACAGGGATCATGATAGGTGACAGCCAGGTCGGCTGACAATGACTTATTCAATTTGAGTTTGCCTTCGCGGATATATTGCTCAAGGAGCTCAATATAATGGGTTACCTCATAGTCCCCGCCAAGATCAGGATATTCATTCTTAAAAATATTATAGCAATGCGGGCAAATGGTGAGTATTTTTTTCACACCATACATTTTGAAGATTTCAATATTCTGCAGGGCCTGCATCTGGTAAAGCATTTCATTGCCTGCACGTCGGGCAGGATCACCGGTACAGGATTCCTCTTTGCCCAGCACAGCATAACTAACCCCAAGATGAGACAGAATCTTTAGCAAATGCCCTGGCCACTTTTTTGTAACGATCATCAAATGCACCTGCACAACCCACCCAGAAAAGGTATTCAGGTTGTTCGCCCCGTGCAAACAGATCAGCCATGACAGGAATTTCTATTTTGCGAGTTTCCATTTACTTACCGGTGATAAAAATTAATGAATTTTCATTTCAAGATCCTTCGCCCACAGAAGCCTGTCTTCGGGAGAGAATTGCCAGGGCGCACCATTATTTTCGATATTGCTGAATACCGATTTTAATTCTCCCGGTACAGCGCCTTCTTCCATAACAAGGTACCGGCGCATATCAACGATGAGCGAAGGATGATTTATATTGATGGGGCATTCCATTGCACAGGCATTGCAGGTGGTGCATGCCCATAATTCTGTTTCAGTGATAAAATGATGCAGCAGGGATTTGCTGTCATTGTATTCCTTTCCGTTTTTTACCAGTCCGGGACCCTTTTCATTCATCCGGGCCCTCACATCCATCATGATCTTGCGGGGAGAAAGCTGTTTGCCTGTTATGTTGGCCGGGCAAACGGAAGTGCATCGTCCACATTGAGTACAGGATAAAGAATCGAAATAGTTCTTCCAGGTCACATCCTCCACATCCTTCACGCCAAATCGTTCCACCGGAGCATCAGCCGGCTGGGCAGCATATGCCGTGTCAGGATTCATCATCAGTTTTACCTCCCGGGTTATACTGTCCATGTTGGTTAGTTTTCCGAGCGGTTCGAGCCGTGACAGGAAAACATTGGGAACCGACATGAAAACATGAAAATGCTTGGAATAAGGCAGCATATTGGCAAAACAGAAGATCAGCAGAATATGCGACCACCAGAATACTTCATACGCATGTGTTGGCTGTTTGTGCCGAAGAATTCATGAATAAAGACGATAACACCTGGCTTACCGGATAAACGCCCGACATGATTTCACCCGACAGGGTTTTATTGGCAACATAGGCTGAATTCATTCCCAATAGGGAAACCATCAGCAACAGGATCATCGAAAGGGCAATATTGGCATCGATGTGCGTGCTGTGTTTCATTTCAACCCCTTCAAACCGCCTGATATGAAAAAACAATCTTCTGCTCAGGAAAATAAGGATGGAAATAGCCACGATCAAGCCGAAAACGTCACCGGATGCAACAATCACATTATAAACCACTCCAAGCACCCTGAGGGCCCGCTCAGTTCCGGAGAGGCCATCAATGACCATTTCAATACTTCCGATAAGAATTACACAGAAACCCCAGAAAACAAGTGCATGAAAAAAACCAATGACAGGTTTGCGGAAAATTTTTGTCTGGCCAAATGCCACATCCATCATCACCCTGAATCTTTTGCCAAAATCCTTTACGGGAAATGCCGGACGGGTGAATTTAAAAAACTGCAGGAGCCTGTTTACCGTAAATGCAAAGATACCCAGCGTAATCAACAGGGATAATTGCAAAAAGTATTTGTTTCATGATCTGATTTCTTTTACCGCTTCAACCAGTTTGGGCAATACTTTCGCTGCATCACCCACGATACCGAATTGCGCAGCTTCAAAAATGGGAGCACTTTTATCGTTGTTAATGGCAACAATAAATTTGGATGAACTTACACCTGCCAGATGCTGGGTAGCACCTGATATTCCGATGGCAATATATAAATTGGGAGCAATGATCTTTCCGGTCTGACCTGTATGCTCCTCATGTCCGCGCCATCCTTCATCGGATACGGGACGTGAGCAGGCGGTTGCACCCCCAAGAAGATCTGCAAGCTGAACGAGAGGCCCCCAGTTATCGGGTGATTTCATACCCCTGCCGCCTGAGACAACGATATCGGCATCGGTCAGCAATATTTTGCCGGATTGTTTTTGTACCTCCTTAACCCGGGTTTTCACACCATCAAGATGAATGGAAACATCCTCGATGGAAGCGCCGGAATTCTTTTCGATCAGTTCAAATGAATTCTGAGCCAGTGTGATGACTTTGATATCAGTTTGTATAGTCAGATGCGCAAAGGCATTTCCTGAAAAAGCTCTCTTATACACTACAAACGGACTGATGCTGATCGGCAGTTTGCTCACGCCTGCGCCGAGGCCGGCTTTGAGTCTGACGGAAATACGGGGAGCCAGCGCCTTGCCGGAATTATTATTTGAGAGAATGACAACAGTTGCCCCTTCTTTGACGGCGATATCTGAGATCACCCTGCAGTAAGCCTGGCTGTCAAAAACATCCAGGTTTTCTCCCATACCATTTAATATTTTATCGGCACCATACCCGCCAAGTTTTTCCAATTCGCTTTTTTCCACTTTCCCCACACTCAGTACAGTGGTTGTTGTATTCATCATTCCGGCCACCTTACTGGCGTAGGAGACAAGTTCGAAGGATGATTTCTTAAATTTCCCATCCCAATTTTCGGCGAAAACTAAAACTGACATTATGTTTTGTTTTATATGCGTAAGAAAAATTCGTTAAATCACTTTTACTTCGTTTTGCAGTATACTGATCAGCTGCTTTGGATCTTCGGGATCAATAAAGCGGCAGGCTGCCCCGGGCTTTGGAAGCTCAAATCCCGACACTTCAGTATAACTTGCTGCACTAACCGGTTCAACTACCTTGATTGGCTTTGAACGGGCCATCATAATACCCCTCATGGCTGCGATCCGTGGTTCTTTTGCTATTCCTTTCTGAACAATAGCGACAAATGGACAGGGTACAGAAACAATTTCGCGGCCACCGTCAATTTCCCTGTTAACAGAGGCCTCGCCTCCCGAAATGGAAAGTCCCGAAACTGCTGAAACAGAGGGATATTCCAATATTTCAGCAAGCATTCCACCTACGGCTGACTCATTATGATCGCTTGATTCGATCCCACAGAGGATTATATCGAACTTTTCACTTTTCACAACTTCAGCAAGCTGGGCGGCCACATAGAAAGCATCTGCAGGTTCGGCATTCACCCGGATGGCATCGTCGGCACCGATTGCGAGGCATTTGCGGATAGTCGGTTCTGCACTGGCAGGTCCAACATGCGCAATTGTAACAGATTTCACGCCTGTTGAAGGATCATCCTTCAGTTCAAGAGCCCGGGTAAGTGACAACTCATCCCATGGATTGATGATCCATTGAATACCAGTAGTATCCAATTTCTTATTGCCATCAATAAACTTCACCTTCGTTGTGGTGTCAGGTACCTGGCTAATACATACAAGAACTTTCATTCAGTTATTATTTAGATTCAATTTGATTTATCGATTATAAAAGGCTAATATTAAATAATTTATAGCCAAATTAATGTATAATTAGTGCAATTCAGGGTCTACAAATATAGAATAAAATAGAAAAATACAATTGATCAGTCTCTTATTTGTAATGTGTAAGGATTGCAAGATCAAGCGACAATACAAATCATTGGCTCTCAACCTGACTTGATTGTAAATTCAAGCAAATCAACAAATCAACAAATCAACAAATCAACAAATCTACTTCTGTCTCCAACATTTTCAGTTTCATCAAAATTTATGGCAACGAAGATAAATATTGTCTAATTTTGACTTAGATCAGTTTAGCGGAATGAAAGCACTATTACAACGCACGATAGATATTTTGAAGAAAAGGGTTAAGGAAAATCTGGATACTATTAACCAGAACCAGTCAGAAATACGGCAATTGCTGACCCAGCCCCTTTCGGCAGAGCGCACTTATTATATTGAAAAACATTATGATATTAACAAGGTGTTGCTCAGCGAAAACAATGACTTTATTAATCTGCAGGTTACCCTCGTAAATTTCATGGAAAAATATAAGGATTTTCCAATTCTCGAAGAAGAAGAACTGCCGGATCTGAGCCCGGATTTATTTATGGATGACCACGAGCTTTTTGAGTTAACCATCCAGGGTAAGCTTGTTTTTAATATCACCCACCCGAAATTTGAAGATGAAGAGTTTTTCCAGAAACTTTTAAGTTATTACTCCACGCTTGAAGCGTATGAGAAATGTAATTCTCTGCTGAAGACTAAAGAAAAGATCCTGCCCCCTGATTCAATTCCCAAAGGAGAAGAGGACGTAAACAATCAGTTAAAAACGAAAAGTTGAGAAGGCTGTAGGCTGATAGGCTAGACTGAGGCTTCTAAGGCTGTTAGGCTTCTAGGCTTCTATGCATCTAGGCTTCTGGGCTTCAAGAATGTCGAATGCCGAAATCCGAAGATCATAACTGTAGAACCGCAGATACTGCAGAACTGCAGAACCGAATATCTACCGACAGTCAATCCCTAAAGGGATTTTTTACTTCTTCTAAATATAACCCACATTCACCTTCTTCAGCAGTTTTTCCTCCAGTAACTGTGCGATGCGGTTAACGACAGTCCGCCTGATTTCCAGTTCAACCGGCAAATGGGGATCCTGGTGTGCAATGTTGATGCGGGTGCCGATGATGATGCGGATCGCGTCACTTTCAAGAATCAGCTTAACGATTTCATCTGCCGGTCCCTTATTCAACTTATAATTTGGATTATATGCTTTCAGTATTTTTTCCACCTTGTTAAGGGTAAGAATGCCTTCCGTAAACAGGTCAATTCCTTCCATTACATTAAGGGGCGGCAGTTCGGGATCTTCGAATTTAAACACATCTTCAATGACGAGTCCCAGTTCACGCGATATGATATCCCCTGTAGTGGCTCCCATCACAATTTTCTTTCCCTTGAATTCTCTCACGGCGGCGGCCAGCTGCACATCATCTTCCTTGTTGTAAGGCGGGCCTGTGCATATAAGCAGTTCACGTGGTTCCCTGAAATAAATAATCCCGCAGCTTGTATCATCTTTCGACTGGAATCCGTCATTCCGATACGCCATGTTCAGTATCTTTCCCGCCAGATCCCGTGCTGATATCTGGGGGTATTGTTTTATCATGTCGATGGAGAATCGTGCGACATTGTCATTCCCCCATCCAAAAGGGAAACGGGGAGTACCTAAACCCGATTGTGCAATGCCGTCGGTGCAGAAAACTATGCGGTCGCCTTTCAGGGGAATGAAGCTGCAAACCCTGATCTTTTTTCCACAATTGTTACCACTCAGCACTACATTTTTAGATGCAGGCTTGAGGATCTTTCTGTCACGGATGATTATGCATTCGGGATTTTCATATTCCAGCAAGGTCACTTTTTCACTGTGTTCAATATCGATGATGGTGAATGTGGAATAATTCATCTTGCGTTCACTGCATTCGGGCAATGTTTTCATGATGATCTCTGCCGTCTTTTCCGGTTCTTTGTGCTCTTTGGTAAAATTCATGGCCATGGTAGCAGTCAGGGTTGCCAGAACACTGGCTTTTACGCCGTGGCCCATGCCATCGGACAAAACAACCACAATACGGTTTTCTTCCTTTACCTTGCTCGAAAGAAAGATATCGCCGCATATCCGCTGTCCTTCATAGCTTTTCTGCTGGCAGTCTACTTCCACAAAGAAATCGTCGCCCATAACCTAAGGAATCAGTTTTTTATTTTCTCCTTTATAAAATTCGATGATGGAGTTGAGCATATGTTCAATGTCGGTGGCCCCTTCCCCGAGCAGGAACCCAATTTTCTGTACCATTTCCAGATTCCTGTCAATTACCTCGGTAATGCGGTTGATCACCTCAGCCCGCTGAACCTCCGGAGCACGCATATCACGGATAATACCGCCTGCTATTTTTCCTTTTACAATGGGAAAGATAGAAACATTAAGCAGGTTTTCACCGATCTTGACATCCCGGTTTTCTATGTTCTCATTTTCCGTGAGCACATAGGAAAAGAGGTTTATAAAATTATTGGGGATCAACCGGTTCAGGTCAGCTCCGACCAGGCCGGGAATGACCTCGTTGATCTGTTCTGCTTCTTCACCCAGAATGGTGGTAAATGTTGTATTTGCCTTAACGATTTTTAGCATATTATCCACGATGACTACACCTGCCCGAAGCTTTTCCAGCATGGCATTGCTCAATTCCGAGGCCTGCGTGGCACTCTCTTTCTGCTGCCTTGTTTTTTCTTCCGATTCACGCAGTGACTTGCGTGCCTGGGCAAGTTTTTCATTCATCTCATGCAAGGATTCCTCATAATTCATTGTATTCCGCATGGCGAAAGAAATGCACATTTCCGGCACAGTCAGGCCGGTAGCCACATCCCTGGCAAAATCACGGCATGAATTATAACCGCATTCCAGGCAGCCCATTGTATCGGTTTCCGATTTTCCCAGGTCTGCCAGGATTTCAAGTATCCTTTCAGGGGAAGGCTCCGGCAGCCTCTGATCATCAACAGTAAAGGTCCGGGACAAATCCAGTTCAAGATATCGTTGCAGGTTATCATACCATTCTACCCTGAAGAAATTTTGGAGGCGCTTGTTGGCATATTTTGTAACAAGATGCTCCTTATACAGACGATTCCCATGCTTCGTCAGGCCGGGTCCTTCCAGTGAGTTTCCATAGCTGATGGAAAAATGCCGTTGAATGGTGCTGATGTTGTTTTCGAACTCAGCAATGGCATCAATCATTTCCTTTCTCCCTTCAATGGATGTAAGGCTTGCCGTGAGAAGATTTTCGTCCATATCGGCCGATTGCACAAAACCGTTTCTCAACGGGTAAAGCGCTCCTTTGTAACTCAGGGGTGCATCAATAACAGAAAACTCAAGGTTCGATTCTTCAATTTTGTAATCCCTGAATAGCTCGCGTAATTCTTCGAAAGTGATCACTACATCTACCTTGCTGTCATCCTCAAAAATCAGGGCTTCCTCCTTCGTGGAAATTTCGGGTCCGATATAAATAATCTTAATATCGTTTCCGCGTAGTTTATGGATTACCCTGGCCATGGCAATCATTGGGGAGACTATCGGGGCCAGGTTGCTGATCAGATTGGGATGGTGTTTTTCAATATAGGATACCACAATCGGATCATTGGCTGTAATATAATAACGTCCCTTGAAATCATTAAGTAAACTCAGGTACCTGTATGCAACCAGATCAACAGCGAAGGAAACCTCATTCACCCAGCTGACACCCAGGGCCTTGATCATGGTAACCAGTTTCCTGTGATCTGAAATATCATCAAATTCTGCTGCAATACTGGGAGAAAGAAGTGCTGCTATTTTCTCTCCCGATTCAAGCAATTGCTTGGCCTCATCAACTGAACTGCGATAGGAAATGGCTTTTGAATTACAAATGGAAATGCAACTGCCGCAACCAATACAACGGTTATGATTTATCTCAGGCAACCCATTTGCAGTTTTTACCTGAATTGCCCTCACCGGGCAGACTCTGACACAGGCATAACTTTTAGTACATGCCTCGGCATCCAAATTCACCAGGGGTTTCAAAACAGTACCTCCTTTGTTATTTTAAATCATGAAGCGCTTCCGCAAGAATATGATGAATGTTTTCTTCGCTGATCTGCGTATAAATCTTGCCTCCGATTTTCAGATTCGGGCCAGAACTGCACTCCCCAAAACAATGATCACCCTTAAAAAAAACTTTGTCCGCCAGGCCATGGGAATTTATATATCGTTGCACAATCTTAAGGATGGTTTTATTCCCCCTTGCAAAACAGGAACTGCCTAGACAAATTACAATTTCACGTCGATGATTCATTGTTTATTCAAAAGTGTTGTAAAGATAAAAAAGATTGATCCCGATCCAAATTTTAATGGAAAACATGTAAATGGTTATTTTTTTGTATTTTAGCTTTCATAACTAATATGAATTTATGAAGAGCCTGCCTGAAAAAACGATTGAACGCCTCAGCGAATACAGAAGAACCCTTTTTCGCTGTCTGGATGAAGGCAAAACTCATATTTTTTCGCATGAATTGGCAGACATGCAAAATATTACTGCCGTGCAGGTCCGACGCGATATAATGTTTATTGGTTATGCAAGCCAGGGACGAAAAGGGTATAATATCCAGGAACTCATCAGGGTAATTGCCAATATAATTGATCCGGTTGATGTGCTTAACCTCGCGATTGTAGGGTATGGAAATCTCGGCCGGGCTATTTCAGCGTATCTTCTCAATAAAAGGCCCATGTTAAAATTGGTGGCTGCCTTTGATATCGATCCGAAAAAGATCGGTTCCGGAAAATCCGTTGTTGAATGTTATTCAATTGAACGATTGAGGGAGGTAATTGACAGCCATAATATTTCTGTGGCACTTCTGACAGTTCCCGCGGATGCGGCACAGCAAATGACCAAGGCGCTTATAGGTTCGGGTGTAAAGGGTATTCTGAATTTCACAACCCAGAATATCAATGTTCCGGATGATATCTACCTCGAAGAAATTGATATGATTACTTCTCTTGAAAAGGTAGCCTATTTCGTGAAACTTGGAAAACCAGCTTCAGCCAGGATTTAAGAGCTAGGAAAATCTGGCCGGGTCAACTGCAGCATGCTTTATGCTGCTTTCATAGGCTGCCAGGATAATCTTTATGCCATTCAGTGATTCCCGGGGATTAACTGTAATCTCCTTGCCGGAAGTCAATGTTTCATATAATTCATTATAAAACTGATGATAGCATCCGGGCAGGGTTTCAATTTTACCCCTGTAATGCAATCCGTCAATTGTTGTATTGAGAATCCCCCATTTATCTTCCGGTTCTGTTCCCCATCCTGCTTCATTTGGAAAACGGCCTGCATTCAGGGCTTCTTCCTGTGGATCAGCACCATATTTTACAAATGAGCCCTCGGTGCCATGTATCAGGAAACGCGGGCCCTGTTCACGTACCAGGTAGCTACCCTTGAGGGTAACTTTAACATCGGGATAATACAGGCTAAGGTCGAACAGATCATCTACCTGTGCTCCGGTTCTTTGTTTGCGAATATCGGCATATACCCCTGAAGGCATTCCGAATAGAACAAGTGCCTGATCAATCAGGTGCGATCCCAGGTTGTATAATGTGCCTGTCCTGTTATCCGCTTTTTCCTTCCATGAATCACGGATGAAATTCCGGAACCGGTCAAAATGGGCTTCATATTCAACCAGCCGGCCCAGCAATTTTTGATCGAGTATACTGCGAATGGTAAGAAAATCTCCTTCCCACCGTCGGTTTTGAAAAACTGTGAGAACTTTTTTCTTTTTAGCGGCAAGTTCAATCAGGGTTTCTCCTTCTTTTACTTCCAGAACAAAGGGTTTTTCCACAACAACATGTTTTCCGGCTTCGAGGGCACGGGAAGCAAAATCATAGTGTGTATGATCCGGGGTATTGACAAGAACAAGGTCAATGGCGGGATCATGAATTATATCTTCAATATTCCTGACTATTTCAACATAAGGATATTGTTCAAGGGCATTGCTGCCAGTGCGTTGCATAATTTTGGAAATAGAAAAGCCCGGATTGACATGTAGCAGCGGGGCATGGAATACCTTTCCGGACATTCCATATGACAATATTCCAACGTGAATGACAGGTTTCATTTTTCCCTAAATATACAAAAAATCAATGTTTGATTAATGCATTGTAAACAACCTGCTGCACATTGGTTCTAACGTTCATTTCTGCCAGCTTTGTATTTTCGGCATCTGGATATACCCGATTGGAAAGGAATATATAAATGAGGTCATAGGCAGGATCCACCCATATCATATTACCTGTAAATCCGGTGTGTCCATAGCTTGCCAGGGAAGGCCCGTCACAGGTCGGCTGCGGTTTTGATCTTATCCGGTTCAGGCTTGTCAAAGCCAAGTCCCCGCCTGTTACCTGCACTTAACGGCTTTTCGGTGAACAGTTTAATTGTTTCAGGTGTGATAAATCGTTCACCCCCGTATTCCCCGTGATTCAACATCATTTGCAGCACCTTGGCTACATCCAGAGCATCACCAAATAAACCTGCATGTCCGCTTACCCCTCCTAACATGGCGGCCCTTGGATCATGCACATAACCATGTACCAGTTGTTTTCTGAAAAGCTGATCATCTTCGGTGGGAGCGATTTCCTTTTTAGTAAACCTGTTTAGCGGGTTGAAGCATAACCTGTCAGCTCCCAGTTTTCTGTAGAAAGCCGAATCAAGGTAAGTATCAAACGGGACGTGGGTTACGGTATCCACCAGTTGCTTCAGCAGCATAAAACCAAGATCGCTGTACAGATATTCTTTCTTCGCGGATAGATTGGATTTGGCAATTCCATTATAAATTGTATCCACCCACGACCTGACAATATACATATGATCCGCTACTTTAAGCGGATAGAGATCAGAATAATGATTCGAAATAATATTGCTCTTGTAGCGCGTATACCTGTTCAGATACTGATTCGCACCAATTTTTATCGGGTTGCTGTCCGATTGCTTATTACTGATCAGTTGCTGATTCTTAAAAACAGGTTCCATGGTTGCAAAATAGAATTGCATGAAAGCCGCCAGTCCTGCCTGGTGCAGCAGCATATCCTTTATAACCATGTTTTTCTTATTGGTCTCGTCCAGGTAGGGAAGATAGGCTGAAAGTTTCTGGTTAATATCAACACATCCTTCATCTGTAAGCCTCATCACGGCCTGGGTTGTGGCGACAACTTTAGTCACCGATGCCAGGTCATACAGGTCGGTGGATCTTACAGGCCGTGTGCAGTTGTATACCGGGTTGCCAAAAGCCTTGTTCATTATAACCATTCCATGCCTCGCCACAAGTACCTGGCAACCTGGCATTGCCTGTTTTGATATGGCTTCTGCAATTATATCATTGATGCGCCGAAGGGTATCCTCGTTCATGCCGGCATCGATGGGAAGACTGAATCCAAGCCGGCCAATTGCGTTAACCGGTATGCCGGAGGCCAGGGATTTCCATTTTCCGGTACTTACCGAAAGACTGCCATGCGAACTGATCGCCCCATAAATAAGCTGTGCTGATAATTCCTGTACCGTGGATGAGTTCTCATAGGAAACTACGAGTGCCTTCAATTTATCCAGATTATGAAAGCGGTTTAACACATAAGGATTGGCAAACACATCCAGCATAACCTTACCCGTCTGGGCCAGCGTATCAACAATATCTACCATGCAATCACTGATCCCGTATTTCCTTACTGATCGGATATCAGTTGAATGAACACTCGCTATTATAAGGTTGTATTTTTTAAGTTCGTTAAATATGCTGTCGAGGTTATCAAATCCATCTCCCTTCAGCCTGAAATAATCAACTCGTCCATAAAGTCCCAATGCCTGCTGAAAAGAAGTGTCCCGGTCAGTGCTTAAAACTACGGATGCTATGTTCAGAGAATCCAGATGCCTCAATGGCAGCAGGCTATTGCGGTTTTGCAGAACGGTCAATGCTGAAACTATAAGTTGGCGTTGTAGCAACCGGTACTCGGGCTTATTGAGATCTTTATCGAGATTTGCCAATTCTACCGGTTTATAATGATTTAATCCCGCAAAATACTTGGCAGATAGAATGCGCCGGCAATGACTGTCAATTTCTTCCTGGCTTATATTACCTTTCTTAATCTGTTTGACGATTGCGTCAATCACTCCCGGAACATCATCAGGCATAAGCAGTATATCATTGCCCGCTTTAATAGCAAGTTCAGCCGATTCTGCAGATTTATAGAAATTGGAAATCGCTTTCATATTCAAAGCGTCCGTAAATATAAGCCCCTTGAATTGCAGATCGTGCCTGAGTAATGAATCCGTAATAATATTGGAAAGTGAAGCCGGCATATTCAATCGTGATTCCAGTGCCGGAATCTGAAGATGTGCTGTCATAATACCAGACAATCCATTATAAATCAATTCCTTGTACGGAAACAGCTCCAGGCTGTCGAGCCTCTTTCTGTCGTATTTTATCACCGGAAGTTCGTCATGGGAATCCTTATCTGTATCTCCATGGCCCGGGAAATGCTTTGCCACTGCAAGAATTCCCTTATTTTCAAGCCCTATCATATAAAACAAGGCCTTGCGGGTGACATTATTCCGGTCCTCACCGAAGGAGCGGCTATCGATGACCGGGTTATTTGAATTGTTGTTGATATCAATAACAGGTGCAAAATTAATGTGTACACCCAATCTTTTTAATTGTTCGGCAATCTGGCTCCCATATCAAATATCAGCCTGTCATCCTGTATGCCGCCCAGCATCATTTGTTTCGGGTAACGTATGGTACTGTCAAGACGCATAGCCAGTCCCCATTCTGCATCCATTCCAATAAGAAGGGGAATTTTGGAGGCCGACTGGTATAGATTAGTCAGGCGGGCCTGTCTGCCAGGTGAACCCTGGAAAAAAACCAGTCCCCCCACTCCATTTTCTCTCACCAGTTTTTCAACTTCTTTCTCATTTACAGGGTTGTTGTTGGAGTAGGCCGCAATCATGATCATCTGTGCCACCCTTTGTTCCGGCGTCATAGTATTCAACACCGAATCCACCCATACGTCCGGAGTATTAAGGAAAACAGGATCGGTCCTGGTTTCCTTTAACTTAAAATCACCTTTCGAAAAGAGTTTGTTGTCAGGAATAAAACGGTAAAACAGGCTTGACATCACCAGCGCCCCCACAACCAAGATCGTTCTCAGAAAATACCTCTCCATAAGCCTTTATAAAATCACGTATCAAACATTTTTACTGAGTAACCGGACACAGGGTTGCGTTTTTTACGAAATTAAAAATAACTATTTTGCGTATGCCATTACGGGAAATAAGTTATTAACTATTATATGGGAAATTTTTCTCGCGGATCTCGCAGTGAAATTTTTGTTTGCGGGGCTTTTTTTCTCGCAGATCATAGCAGATTTCGCAGATTAATTTAGGCTTTCGGGGCTTTTTTTCTCGCAGATCTCGCGGATTTCGCAGATTATATGAATCTATACTCTGAAACGGTTAATCGAATGCAATGAGATTTCTCTGCGACCTCTCTTGGCGCGCTTTGCGACAAAAAAACTTTGCGGACTCTGCGTTAAAACTTTTGGCTATCTCATTATTTACAGGTAGGTTTTCTCGCAAAATTGTCCCATCGCAGATTAAAGGAAGATTCTCAGAACGCCGAAGGCGTTCATCTATATAGCCCTTACACCCGCAATCCTGCGAACCAGCGCAGCGGCATTAAACAGAACCAGCAGGTAACATACAGCGGTAAACATCCAAATCACGGATATATTGAACCAGATCGTATCGGTTTTCTGACTATTCAGCTGTTTTTTGGGCGAAAAAAGCCGGGCCCGTCCATAGTTCGAGGTGGGTTCCTCGTAAATATTATCCCGGGTTCTCACCAGCTCTTCTCCAATCCTTACATAGGGTACACCATAATTCTTATTGGTAACCACATTTTCAAGAGCATGATTAAAATCATCCCGATGTATAGCCGCCATGGTTTCTTTACCCAGGGTTTTATTCAGACTGTCGAGAAGCATGGACCTTTTCTGTCCCAGCTTCTGGTACTGATCATAAAAGCGGAGACTCAGGTACGTTAGGTAATCATGAGCTTCAACTGCCAGGTTTTCCTTTTTCTTCAGATCACCCAGGTCGTTAACATATTCAAAAGGAAAAACGTCAGGAAAAGCCTTTATTTTGAGCATTTCATTTTTCAGAAGTCCCGTATAAAAATCCACACTGTCTTCATCTTTGGTATGCAAGCACAAAAGCAGTGTTTCCTGAAGCTTTGGAATAACATAGGACGAATAAAAAGAAGCCTGACTTAAATTCTTATCGGCATCATACACCATTTTTTCATATTTATTATCAGTAAACTGCTTTACTGCCAGAGCTTCATATCCCCAGCGTGCAACCATTAAGTCGGCAAGAATAGGAGTATATCTCCCTGATCCGAGATTCATACGTTCATAAGGAATAATCCCACCGCCAAGTATTAACTGCAAGGCAATCATTAAAGGAAGGATCCTTTTATACAACACATCTGCATTTTTCACACTGCCTGAGCAGGTCAATCCAAAAAGCACTCCAAAGCATGCCACGCTGAAAAGTACAGGCCAGTAAAACCACACCATATTGTGGATTCCCAGTATCAGATTGCCTGTGAGAACATAGAGAAATGTTTGAAGGGCAATAACCGGAAACAGATACATTATTTTTGAATTAATATAGCTGAAACGGCTGAATTCAAGATATTCTTCCTTTTCAAGCATATTCCGCTCTTTCAAAATTTCCCCGGAACTCAGCACCAATCCCAGGAAGATGGCAACAACCACGCTGAGGAACAGATAAAGCGGAATATTATCATTGGCAGAATAGGTGTACGTGCCATTTACCTTAATTCGGAAGGCAAGACCTATAAGCAATGCAATAGCCGGACCCGTGATCAGCGTGCGGATAATATCGTTAAGACGTGAGAACTTACATTTAAAATTCCGGATGGAGAAAATCAGGAACTGCACCTCCAGGTTGGGAATTTTCAGCATTCTGGCAGGCAGCATTGATTTGGTAACGGTTCTGTCCTGCCTGAGGACCATATCACGAAGGTAAAGGTCATGCCAGTCCTTGGGTTCACAAACCCGTTTCCACACATGTCCTTCCTTGTCGGGTAACTTATAATTTACCAGGTCAAGTAACTGGGAAGGATCCACATCCTGCACCTCGTGATAGGCCAGCCTGAGGTTTTTGCTGAGGTATTCGGCTGCTCCTTTCACGGGACCATTATAAACGGCGATACCTCCTTCATCCAGGATCCAGATCTTGTCGAAGAACCTGAATGTAATGCTATCAGCCTGGCTGATGGTTGTAATTACAAGGTTACCCTTGAAGGAATAATCATGCAATATCTTGATGACCTTAGCAGCATCCGCCATTCCCAGTCCCGACAAGTGCATTGTCCACAAGCAGAATCTGCGGTTCACGCAACAGTTCAAGGGCAATATTGATCATCCGTCGCTGGCCGGGTTGAATATGCTTGCTCAGTATTCCGCCAACCACAACATGTTTCAGTTCCAGCAGATCAAGCCGGCTTAAAACACTGTTCACACGGGCATCCAGCTCCCGGGCCGAAAGATGGCTGTAATACATCCTGGCAGTCAGCGTGAGGTTATCAGAAACGGTTAATTCCTCGTACAGCAGATCTTCTTCAGGTACATATCCAATTGTACCTTTCAGCAGATATTTATTCTTCCACAGATCATATCCATTAATATATATGGTGCCACTATCGGGCTTAATTTTACCCGCAAGCAGTTTAAGCAATGTGCTTTTGCCTACACCCTCCTTGCCAACAATTCCAATAAGCTGACCGGTAGTTTCTGAAGTTATGAAGGAGTGTACCTCTTTTGTCCCACTTGAAGATTTATATTGAACCTGATCTGCAACAAGAGACAGACCTCTTTTTTCCTGAAATTGAAGAAAACGGCTTTTCAGGTCGGAATAGGTCAGAATGGAAACTCCCTTTAAGCTAAGTTCATTGCCTGGTTCAATTAAGCGGAAACGGCATTGCAATCGCGTTTCCTCATCGAAAAATTGCCCGGGGTGCATCATGCACCGAATGACATACGACTTGATCTGATCCACGAACATCACCAGGATGTAACCCTTAAAACCCTCTGCCTCAAATATGCTGTAATTTTCCCTCTGACGGGGTGCATTGCTTTCAATCCATCGGCCCTCCAGTATTTCATCCTGAGAAGCCTCGAGGGGCGAAAGCAGCAGATATTCGGCACCTTCTACCTGATGCAGGATCATCATGCTCCAGGAATGAACGGAATCTGTCTATCAATGAGCTGTCTACACCAATTCCCTTAAACAGAAAGCTTAATTGTTCCTTAAAGCCCTCTCTATCGTGCATTTTTAAAAGACAATCCTGAACCAGCAATAACAGATATACCTTTTCATTAAAACGAAGCATTGTATTAATTTCCTGGCATAAACTCTCGGAAATTGATTTACCCGGACCACTCCTTAACTGATGAACGGTAATGCTGGTAAACCTGGTTAATATCCTCTGAATTAACACCAAGCTTTCCAAAATATTGAAATATTATACCCGCTTCAGGAATATCAGATTTTTCCTGAACGGCGGTTTTTAAAATCGCTATGGTTTGAATGGCTAGATTAATTACGGTTTCGTTCATGAAAACACCATAATTTGTAAGTAAAAATAGTGAATTTGATTTGGGATTAATGATAACCAGGTCCTAATAGTGTTAAAAAAACTTAAACATACTCTGTATGAAACTATAAAGAACATGCCATACCGGCACGAAAAAAGGAAGATTGATAAATATCATCGGTCTCTGTAATGCAAATCACCGGCATTTATCAAACTAAAATCAATATCAGGCGTAAATTTGTACTGTAAGAAATTAATTCAAAAATATAGTTATAAACAATAGAAGAAATTCAAGTAAGGTTTTTGTCAGATAGGGTTTATTAGTTTTGGGTGCTAAGTCCCGGATGATAGAGTTCATCCGGGATTTGCTTTTTTGATAGGACAATTTTCGTTACTTTTATCTCCTGTAAGCAATTAAGCAGCCATGAAAAAACCAGCCCTTTTATTTCTGACGTTATTGGTTGTTTTTTTATCCTCAATCAAAGTCCAGGCGCAGGAAACGGCAACTAATCCTTTTCAATCAAAAGTTGAAACAGGACGAAATTATAATATTCGCTTTTATTTCCTCGATTTAAATATAAGCGATTCTTCCACGTATATTGCAGGACATGTTGCCATCCATCTTACCGTAAACGATAAGACCGGATCGCTGATCATGCTCGACATGCTGCACCTTCTCCAGGCTGATTCAGTCAAAGTAAATCAGGACAAAGCTGTCTTCAATCATACGGAGGATATGCTGAACGTTACCCTTCCCATTTTGCCGGCAGGAGATTCACTTGTTGTAATTGATGTATTTTACCACGGACTCGGGAAAAATGCCGGGGAGGTCCCGGGAGTTTACAATAAATCAAATGCTTCTGTCAATAAGCGGATCACCTGGACGCTGTCGGAATCATTTCATGCCCTGAGCTGGTTTCCCTGCAAGCAGTCGCTGACTGACAAAGCGGATTCAGTGTATGTATTTCTGAGTACGGACAAGAATCTGAAAGCAGGATCAAACGGATTGCTGACAGCCACCAGGGATTTGCCTGATAACCGGGTGAGATATGAATGGAAGTGCCGCCATCCGATCGATTATTACCTGATATCCTTTGCTGTAGGAGATTATATGGATTACAGCTTTTATGCCCCTGTAAACGATACCGATTCGGTGCTTGTACAGAATTATATTTACAACAATGCAGATTATTTTAACCAAAATAAGTCACTTGATTGATAAGACCTCCGATCTGATCAAACTTTACTCCGGTTTGTATGGCGATTATCCCTTTAAAAATGAGAAATACGGGCATTGTGTTGCACCTATCGGGTGGAGGGATGGAACATCAGACCATGACTACCCTGGTAAATTTTTCCTTTTTGCTTGTCGCACATGAATTGTCTCACCAATGGTTTGGCGATTATGTTACCTGCAAAACATGGCAGGATATATGGATAAATGAAGGATTTGCATCCTATGCTGAATATCTGGCAAACCAGTATCTTGTTTCACAATCGGAGGCCGACAACTGGATTGTGAGGACCCAGGATTATGTGAAATCCTTACCGGGTGGAAGTGTATATGTTCCTGCTCGAATTTGCCAATAATGAAGACCGGATCTTTGATTACCGGTTAACCTATGCAAAGGGAGCCGCCATCATTCACATGATCCGCCAGGAAGTTGGAAATGATGAACTGTTCTTTACTATAATGAGGGAGTTTCTCAACAGATACAGGAATAGCACTGCAACAGGGAATGATATGAGGGATCTTTGCACGGAAATGACCGGGCGGAGTTTTGATCACTTTTTTGAACAATGGTATACGGGAGAAGGATATCCTGTTCTGGCCGTTAACTGGTTCCAAAGGAATGATACCTTATATGTCCGTTCCCTGGAAACCCCATCATCCACCACTCCTTTATTCAATTCCGTTGGTCGAATACCAGGTTTCCCTGAACAATCACGACACCATCATTACGCACCGGCAGGAAGCCGGACTTGATAACTGGAAGGTTTATCTTCATGGCCAGATCTCATCCGTAATTGTGGATCCTCACCACTGGCTGTTAATGGATGTAACGGGAGTTAGCAATATCGGAAACGACCAGGAGACTCATTTTATGCTGACCCCTAATCCGGCCAGGGACAAAATTACATTGTATTTTACTGATCCGGTGTATAATTATAAATTATACCTCGCTGATTCTTCAGGAAGGATTCTGTTCACAGAAGAGGCAAATGCTTCGGAAAAGATCATTGATGTTAGCAAATTGGCCAAAGGCATGTATTTTGTTATCTTAAATGAAAAGAATGAGATCTATCAGACCCGGTTCATTAAGAATTAATACAGGCCAGATATGCAATTATCCTTGCGGCTTCTTTTTCTCCTGGTGATACTGCTTATCCCCGCGGATAGGTTAATCGCACAGGCAAAGCCGTCTACGACCTCGAAAAAAGCCATGGAGGCATACAATCATGCTGTGCAGGATTATTCGGCACGAAGCTTCGAATCAGCTGAAAGATACCTGGAGGAATCCATTCGGGCAGATTCTGCATTTATAGATGCATACCTGTTGCTGGCAGAGGTTGAGCAGGACTGGGGCAAAGCCGCTCAAGGCCATCGATGCCTATACAAAGGGACTGAAAATAAATGAACAGTATTATCCCTACGGATTTATCCGTTTAGGCCAGTTGCAATATGAGGAGGCACAGTATGCAGACGCCCTGAAATCATACAACCACTTTCTTGAGCTTCATACAGGAAATGCCAAAAATGAAGAAAAAGCAAAGGACGGCATTGTCCGGTGCACTTTTTCCATTGATGCCATCAAACATCCTGTCGACTTTAAACCCGAAAACCTGGGAAATGGTGTAAATTCAACTCTTGATGATTACTGGCCAAGTTTGTCGGCCGACGAACAAACGCTTGTCATTACACGACTTATTAAAAGTGAGGATTTTTTTAAAAAAGTGCAGGAGGATTTTTTTATCAGTCATTGGAAAAATAATGGCTGGAGTGTGGCAAAAAATCTGGGATATCCGATCAATACATCCGATAATGAAGGCGCCCAGACCTTGTCGGGAGACGGACGCCTGATGGTCTTTACCGCCTGCAACCGGAGCGACGGGTTTGGAAGATGTGATCTTTACTGGAGCGTCCGGAGAGGAGACAAATGGTCCATACCTCAAAATATGGGCAAGCCTATTAACACAGCCTACAGGGAAACTCAGCCTTCCATCACACCTGACGGCAGGACGCTGTATTTTTCAAGTGACCGGCCCGGCGGAAAAGGAAATCATGATATCTGGGTATCCTATAAAGATTCAGCAGATCATTGGACTGTACCTGAAAATCTGGGTGACAGCATTAATTCACCGGGTACTGAAATGTCTCCCTTTATCCATCCCGATAATCAATCGCTGTATTTTTCATCCGATGGACTGATCGGATTGGGAGGCTTTGATATTTTTGTGTCCAGGCGAAACAAGGAAGGAAAATGGGGAAAGGCAGTCAACCTCGGATATCCGATCAATACAAACCGGGATGAAATTGGATTGATTGTCAATGCCAGGGGCGATAAAGCATATTTTGCTTCCAATATCGACAAAAACCAGGGCAAGGATATCTTTTCATTTGATATGCCGGTGCAGGACAGGCCGTCCATGACTACCTATATGAAAGGGCGGGTGCTGGATGCTGTGAACAATAGCCTGCTCAGGGCACGGTTTGAATTAATCGATCTTGAAAACGGAAAGGATTTCTATAAATCATATTCCGATAGTCTCACCGGTGAATTCGTGGTGAGTATCCCGGTTGATCATAATTATATGCTCAATGTATCACGGAAGGGATATCTGTTTCTATTCCGAAAATTTTTCACTAAAGGGAGTCTTCTACCAGGATGCCCCGTTATTAAAGGACATTCCCCTGCAACCCATTGAAATAGGGAAAAGCATTGTGCTGAAAAATGTATTTTATGAAACTGATTCCTATGCACTGAAAAAAGAATCTGAAATTGAACTGAACAAGGTAGTTCAGTTTCTCAAGATGAACCCTGGCATCCGCATTGAGATCAGCGGATATACGGATAATGTGGGGGAAACGGCCTATAACCAGGTACTGTCAGAAAACCGTGCCAAAACCGTTGCCAATTACCTGATAGCGGCTTCGGTGAATGCACAAAGAATAGTATCCAAAGGATATGGAACGGGTAATCCGGTAACGTCAAATGATACTGAAGAAGGAAGAGCCCAAAACAGGCGTACGGAATTGAAAATAATAAAATAGGGGTAAAGCAGACTTTATGGAATGAGATGAGCGTGAATTTACCTGCAGATTTTAAGACCTTCAGACAGGTATTTGCGTTTTTCATTGGTAACATCCATTCTGCGAATCCCCGTAATCCATTTTCAGGCGATCGAATTTGACCGTTTTATCATGAGCCCAGTTCATTTTCAAACTGATCCGGTTGTAACCGTCCTTGGCCCTTAACAGTTCCAATGTAGTTCGTATTGGATTCTTCATTATTTTTGGGATTCTGAACATAGTATACGCAATTACAATATCCGGGTTATTAACTATTTGACCAATTGTTATAAATTGTACAAGAATGATGCCATATTGAATGTGGATTTAACATTTTTCTTAGATTTTTTAACAGATTTAATTATTCTTTCATTCAGTCAGACCTATGGACAATACTTTAATAATTCAGCAAATCCTGCACCAGATAAAGGATGCAAAGGTAAAAAGTACTCGCAAGTGCCAAAATATATGAAGACAAAGATCATCATGATCAGCAGCATGAATTCCTGTTTTTTATAAAGCCGGAGATTATACAGTTGGATGATGATGATAAGTTGAAGGCCATTCTTGAATTGCTTTTGAGAAAAATTTCTCAATTTGGTTTTATTATCCGGGATATCCGGTTGCTGGGAGCCTCCTATCTTGAAAAGTATGATATCATCGCACAGCATTATGGTGTGATCAATGCATTAAGCCGTGACCCGCTGAAGGTGTTTACGACTGAGGCAAAAAGTAAATTCAGGGAAGTATACGGACATGACCCGGAGGAGGTCAAAGTACTGGGAAGTCTGCAATTTCTGCAGCAATATCCGTCGTTTACACCCGACAGCCTTCAGCAGCTGTGGCAGCAAAGCCACACCGCAAAGCTTTCCGGGGGTAACTATTGTGCCCTGGTAAAGGCCGGAGGAGAGGATGTTTATCTTATTAACGGTTTTCATCCCAAGCAACTTATTCATTTTACTGCAGAAGGCCGGATGATCATCACCTTTAAGCTGACCGGGAACCTGGACTGGACGGTAGCAAGGAATCAGTTTATCGGAAAGACAAATCCGGCAGATGCTGCACCGGGAAGCCTGCGTAATGAACTGCTTGTGAATAAGGAAAAATTCGGATTGAATGAGGTCTCTGCCAGCCAGAACGGATTTCACCTGTCGGCAGGACCGGTGGAGGGACTGGTTGAACTTATGCGTTATGGATCCGATTTCTCTGCAGGTGAGATAAAGAAACCTGTGGATTTTTCCTTTGGAAAACAGCTATTGAAGGTTTTTTCAGAAGAAGCAACCGGAATCATTTGCAGCAACCGGATTGTAAGTTACAAAGGAAACAGGATCAGTACCTTTGATCTGACTGAAGAAAAGAATAGCGGGGAAGCAATTGAATTTTGAAAGAATGCTGATTTGAGATAATGAATTGCCGTCGGCTTAAGCCGACGGCAATAGAATCAATTGAATTAATATCCGACCAATTCAAAAGGCAGATCGATATTTTCTTTGAATTCAAGTCCCAGATCGTACATATCCTCATCATCCTGTTCATAATACCATAAGATATTGACCGAATGACCGGCTTCTTTCAGAAATTCCAGTTTAAAAAGAATATCCTGAACAAGTTTGGATGTAGCCGTATTAAAATAAATGTATTTAAAGATGAATTCCGTTTTCTTTTTTGGATGGGAGGCATAATCATCAAGCCAATCGAGCACAGGCTGATAAAAAGTAACGACATCCTCTGGCAAAGATCTTCCGGTAATCTCAAAAATATCATTGTCAGGATCAAAAATTACCCTGGGAGTGTCATTTGTGGCTTTGATATCTAATGGTTGCATGAGCTATGGAAATATTCAAAATAAAGATATTAAAAGAAATTTAAACCCCAAATTATTATTATTAACTTTGAGAAAAAACCTAAATTATGGAATATCAGCCTCTTCCCGATCGCTATGGAAAAATAGCTTATGCCAATTGTGGTAAAAGTGGTCTTAAATTACCGGCCATCTCGCTGGGTTTGTGGCATAATTTCGGTGGTGTGGACGTTTTTGAGAACGGAAGGGCCATGATGCGTGCCGCTTTTGATAATGGCATCACACACTTCGACCTGGCCAATAATTACGGACCCCCTCCCGGTTCTGCAGAAGAGAATTTTGGTGTTATTATGAATAAGGATTTCAGGCCGTTCCGTGATGAGATGATCATTTCAACCAAAGCCGGATACAGGATGTGGGATGGTCCTTACGGTGAATGGGGATCCAGAAAATATCTGCTCTCCAGCCTGGATCAGAGTCTTAAAAGAATGAACCTGGAGTATGTGGATATATTCTATTCCCATCGCCCCGACCCGAATACTCCGCTGGAGGAAACCATGGGGGCTCTTGCACATGCTGTGAAGCAGGGAAAGGCACTGTATGCCGGAATTTCAAATTATCCGGCCGAACAAACAAAGATTGCATCACGGTTGCTCAAAGAAATGGGAACCCCGTGCCTGATCCATCAGCCCAAAGTATTCGATGTTTGAAAGATGGGTGGAAAATGGCCTGCTCGATGTGCTGGAAGAAGAAGGAATTGGTCTGATTGCTTTTTCACCGCTGGCACAGGGAATGCTTACCAATCGTTATTTAAAAGGCATTCCTGAAGGATCGAGGGCATCAAAGCCACATGGCTTCTTAAAAGAAAATGACATAACACCTGAGAAGCTGGCAAAGATCAGAAAACTGAATGATATTGCCATTTCAAGAAATCAGACGCTGGCTGAAATGGCCATTGCGTGGCTTCTGAAAGATAAACGGGTAACGTCAGTACTCATAGGAGCAAGTTCAGTGGACCAGTTAATGGATAATCTCGGTGCATTGAAGAACACAACCTTTTCAAAGGAGGAACTGGAGAGGATTGAACTGGCTCTGAAAGGATGAATGTTGAACAGTGAACGGTGAATAGTGAACACGGAACCATGGTTCCACTATTTCACCGTGCTCATCACTTCTGATCCCACTCGCTGACTGCAACTCTCCTTGTACTGTCATGTCACTTGTCACTCGTATTTCAGCACTTCCGCCGGATTGGCCATCCCGGCTCTGTAGGTGCGGTAACATACCGTTATGAGTGCAATTAGCAGGGTAATAAAAAAGGAAAGGAAGAACTCTTCAAATTGCATGTTGATCCTGTAATGGAAGTTCTGCAGCCACTTATTCATCAGAAAGTAAGTAATTATCCATGCGGGGATTGTTGAAATTGCAATCAGAACCAACACTTCCCGGACGAACAGCAACATGATCCCCGACAGGGATGAACCCAGTACCTTGCGAAGGCTTATCTCCCGGGCACGTTGTTCCGTCGCAAAGGAGGTAAGACCGAACAATCCGAGGCAGGCTATGAATATGGCCAGGATAGAAAAGGCAACCGCTATCCGTGCTGTACGTTTTTCCTCCTTGTAGAACTTTTCGAATTCCTGATCGAGAAAGAAATACTGGAAAGGTTCGTCATTTGTAAATTTATGCCAGGTTTTATCAATCTGGTCAATGGTCTGATCCATGTTGTCCTTGTTCAACCTGATTGTAAGATATCCTGCCCAATCCCATCCCTCGGGTTTCAGCATGAACACAGCAGGATCAATACTCATGCGAAGGGACTGATAGTGAAAGTTCTTTGTAATTCCAATAACATTATGATATTTTCTTTCCTCAAGGGTTTTGCCAGGCTCAATAAAACGGGCGTTGAAAGGATCTGCTAATGCAAACCGGCGCACAGCCTCTTCATTGATAATCATCATGCTGCTATCGGCGGCGAATTCCTTATCAAACATCCTGCCCTCTTTCATGGGGATCCGGTATGTTTTTAAAAAGTCATAATCTACCCAGTTAACCTGCATCAGGTAGGTTTCCTCAGCTGGTCTGCCATCAATCTGAAATCCATTGTTGTTGTTCGGATATCCTGGAATTGCAGTGGAATTTGCTGAACTGATCACTCCCGGTATCTTGCCGATCTCTTCCTTAAAAGGAATGATCTTTTTATTGCACAGCCTCCATACGCCGGATGACAAGCAGTTGTTCCTTGTCGAAACCCAGATCCTTATTGATCATGTAATGGATTTGCTTATAAATGATCATTGAACCTAAAATAAGACCAATTGAGATAGCAAACTGAAAAACAACAAGTACACTTCGCAGGCGTACACTTGACAGGCCGAGCTTTAACTTTCCGTACAATACCTTTACCGGCATAAATGAGGCAAGGAACCATGCCGGATAACTGCCCGACAAAATGCCGATCAGAAAAGCCAATAGAATTAAGCCCGGTATTACGTACCATTTTGAAAAATATCCGACAATAAGATTGGTCTGAAGCATGTTATTAAACACAGGAAGCAATAACTCCACAAACACAATAGCCAGGATAAGTGAAATGAAGGTTAAAAGAACAGATTCAACCATAAACTGACGGATAAGCAAGGAACGGGAAGAACCCATTACCTTGCGCAGACCCACCTCCCTTGAACGCTTGGTGGACCGGGCTGTTGAAAGATTCATGTAATTGATGCCCGCAACAATCAGAATTAATAAGGCAATGCCCGAAAATATATAAATATACCGGCGGTCGTTGGCTTGCTTGAAATCAGATCCGATTTCCGGATTGAGATGCACATCAGAAAGTGGCTGCATATAAATGCCGTACTTATTCCCTTTTTCTGCGAAGGCTTTCAGGTCAAGACCCAGTACTTTTTCAACCTGTGGACCGACATATTTTTCGATCAGCATGGGTAATTTATCTTTTACCGCCTGAGCGGAAGCACCCTGTTTGAGTAATACATAGGTTGAAAAACTGTTGGAAAGCCAGAAATCATCATTTGCCCGGGGATGTGACAGGAAGGAGATCAGCATGTCGAAATCAAAATGACAATTTTCAGGGACATCAACCATTACACCCGTAATTGTATACAAGGTGGTATCATTCCCAATTCTAAGGTGATGTCCGATAGCCGAACCCTTTCCAAAATATTTAACCGACTGCGTTTTGGTAAGAACTACGGCATTGGGCATGGCAAGTGCTTTCTCGGGATTGCCCTCGATTAAAGGAAGCGTAAAAACCCGGAAGAAATCCGAATCAGCAAAAGCAATGTGTGATTCAATGAATTTGCGGTCATCAACCTGTACCAGGGTTTCATCCCAACTGGTCATCCGTATGGCAGTTTCCACTTCGGGAAATTCTTCAATAAAGGCCTTTGCTGTGGGTGCTGCTGTCCAGGATGCCTTGAATTCAGATGCACCCATTTTGCCGTCAATGTATAACCGGTAAATGCGGTCATACTTTTCATTGAACTTATCGAAGCTCAATTCATGAATAACAAATATAAAGATCATGAGACTACAGGCGAAGCCAACGGCCAGTCCCAATATGTTAATTATGACGTATGTTTTATGACGGAAAATATTTCTCAGGGCGGTCTTGAAGAAGTTGGTAAACATAATTCATTCAGGGTTTTTAATTAGACGAATGAAATATATCGAAGTTACACACTAATTTTCGATATTTTTACAGCAAACAAATCACAATCTATGCGAAAACAGGTGGACGCCATATTACAGAAGAACGGTTTCATTATTGATATGGATGGAGTTCTGTATCATGGAAACAGGTTATTGCCGGGAGTACAGGAATTTGTAGCCTGGCTTTCTGCCAACAATAAAAGATTCGTTTTTCTCACCAACTCAAGTGAACGAACACCGAAAGAACTTCAGGAAAAGCTTGAGCGCCTTGGTGTGACAGTTGATAAGGATGCATTTTACACCAGCGCACTGGCCACGGCTATGTTTCTGAGTGCTCAAAAACCGAGAGGCAGTGCTTATATCATTGGAGATGCCGGCCTGATCAATGCACTCTACAACGTAGGATATACAATGAACAACGTTGATCCCGATTATGTGGTGATCGGTGAAACCAGGGGGTATTCCTATGAAGTCGTGGAAAAAGCAATTAATCTCGTAATGGGCGGCGCCAGGCTGATCGGGGCGAACCCTGATATAACGGGCCCCGGTGAACACGGAATTGTTCCGGCCACTAAAGCCCTTGTTGCACCCATTGAAATGGCCACCGGAAGAAAGGCCTATTTTGTGGGTAAACCCAATCCCCTGATGATGCGAAACGCCCTGAAAAAAATCAAATGCAACAGGGAAGAATCCGTGATTATTGGAGATAGAATGGATACAGATATTGTGGCCGGAATTGAATCCGAAATCGACACCTGCCTTGTTCTAAGCGGTATCACAAGCCGCGATATGATTGATCATTTCCCCTACAGGCCGAAATATATTCTGAATGGGGTTATTGATTTTGTGTCTTAGGAAGGGACTGGGGACTGGGACAAGTGTGATGCTCGTAGAGCATAGATTATTGTAGAAAGAAATTTTCGATTTACGATTACGATTTACGATTTAGCGGGGAAAAAAATTACAACCGGTAGTTCCGTTAATATTTGCATTCTGCAGATGCAGTTTTGAATGGCCGCTGGGGCTTGAAATCCCCGTAGGCACACTGTAAGATACAGATTAATTAATAATCTGCTTGCTTAAAGCGACAATTCTTATCGGACCGTTTAATCCCGAAGGTCTTAAAGGCGTATCCTTATTCAGGAAATCAGTTATCGGAGAAGATGTGTACAGATTCTGAATCTTTCCGAACTGGATAAAATCCCCGATAAAACGGTTCCTGTAAATATTGGCAACAGATACCTCAAGCAGATTGTCATTCTTCAGCATTCCTTTAACAGGAATATAGGTTCCGGTTTTCCATACACGTCCCAGATTGGTGCCGTTTAATTTGATCTCAGCCAATGTCATCAAATTCACCTATATCAAGGAGCACCGAATCCGTATGTTGAATTATATCTGCAGGAAATTTGAATGAAATGGCATATTTGGCAGTTCCGGCAAAATATTTAATTTCCGGATTTTCTGATTCGGTCAACCATTGCAGCGCTGTAAATTCAACTGGATTGATCGTTGCATTATATCCGGGCTCGAAGGTGATCTTTCCTGAAAAATCTGTAAGTAATAATTCCTTTTCTTTTGATGATTTTAAGTTGTAAATCTTTCCCTTTTCACTGGTCAGTTCAAATTCTCCTTCTGTATTTGAAACGGCTTTCAGGGAATTATTTTCCGTCACAATACAGGGAACGGTCTGAAAACCGGAGGTATCTGCGGCAGGAAATATTTGTTTCCCATTCTGTTTTACACTTACAATATAATTTTCAGGTTTTTGATTCCTGAAAACAAAAAGCAGGGACTGATAAGGCTTTAAGGTAACCGGCAGCGTAGTGTAATTTTCATCGGTTGTGTAGACAGACGTCTTAGTGATACTTCCATATTCCGGATCCCATATTTCCGGAGTTTTTCCGGTTATCCGGAATGACATTTCCCGGTTAAGCTCTGAGTTTTGCTGATTCATAACAAAGTAAATATCGTTGCCATCCACTTTTTTATGAATAAACAAGAGGTTCATGCCATCATCCTGTCGGGTGCTTATATCGGGAAGTATTTTCTCTTTTTTCAGAACATCTGCAAGCGGGATACCCCAATACACCTTTCCGTCGCCATAATTATTTGAGGAAACCGATTGACCGTCAATTTTTCCCCAAATCTGGTTTACTAATTCGTCAAAGGCCTTTTTATTATTTTTAATATCGCTAAGCGATAACATCCGGAGAGGTTTTGGAGCATATAAAACGACTCCCTCTTTTACCAGCTGCCCCTACCCGTTCCAATGTTTCAAAACTTATACTTTCAACCGGAGGCAAACACAATACCGAATAGGCAACTTTTCCGTTTAAAACAAGTTTTCCGTCGGTAACTTTTATCCTGTTTTTGAGGATATCATAATTACATGAATTGAACATGTACCCAAAAGGCAGGGTGTTTGATTTATTATAGGTTAAAAATTCCGGCAATTGATCGCCGAGATAGTATAAAATATCATGACTGGCAACCCCTTGCTGAATTACATCCTGTATCCGGGATTGATAATCAAACCAGGCGGAAATATATTTCCAGTCACTGTTGTTTCTGTTAAAATGGGCACCAAATTGTCCCAGCGTCATACCGGGTTTATTATCATTTGGCTGATGAACATTGCTATGCAGGATTATTTGATTAATGCCTGAACAGAAGGCCTTGTCCCCGAATGGTTTTAATCCCGACGGGGTTTCAGAATAGTGAGCATACCCTGTATAAGCTTCGGATGCCATTACCGGCTTCCCATAACCAATGGCGGCACACGAAGGCATATTTAATTCCACCCCGGTTCCCGGGTAATAGGTAACGTTTCGTTTGTCATCAGTTGCCGACCAGAATTCATACATCGGTAAATCAACGTATTGAGTGGTTTTGAGAATATCCAATGAAGGATAACCTGTATTTCCATAAATTACTTCAGCATGAAACTCAATTTTATTTTTGTGAAGCAGTTCTCCGAAATGCCTGTAATAATTATTTTCAATCAAATCACCACCGGTTTTACGCAGATCATATAAGACAGCTTCATCAATTTCGGCATTGCCGGAGGTTTCGCCACAGAGCACAGGGATATATGACATTAAGGAATATCCACGGCGTTCTTCGAATTCTTTTAACATGCCCGCTGTCCAGTTCTGATAGCCACATTCCCAGCTATCAATTAACATGAATTTAAATGTATTTCCGGCAAATGACCCTGCCTTTTCAATCAGTTTTGCCGGAAAGTTTTTAAAATGAAGATTCAGTGCGGCGGTGTCCATTTTATCGCATTCCAAACCTGTTCCTGCAGCTGTGGCAGGAGAGTTTACGGCTCCCGTAGTGGTATACCCGAAACGGATCACTGTCCAGTTTCCTTCGGCAGGCTTCCAGTTCAATGTACCGTCTGCGCTCATTTTGGAGGTAATATCAATTACTTCTTTGTACATTATTTTGATTCGAAGGATCAGTAGTACTTCATAAAACTGCTTTCATCTGCTGCTTTGACATTCCCTGATTTTTCCGAAAAAAATTCAATTGCATTGGAATAAAGAGGACTTTCCTGTTCAGGCAGAAACTCACATTCAGCAAGGGTGAGTGGAAAATAGGCATCCAAATTGTTGGTTTCAATCAGGGATACGCGAAAATATTTTGCAGTGGTATTATCAAAGGGCTCTGAAACCATTTTATTTAAACCGCTTATTGTAAACTCCCTGATTTTTTTGAAGTTTTTGCCATCCATTGAGGATGAAATACTATATGTTGAAGAAAAATCTCCGGGATTTCCCCACATGAAAACTCTCCGGGGTAAAATGGCAATTTTCCCGGCCGTAAAAGCCTCCTTAAACTGAAAGGTCAATTTATCACCCCTGGCAATTGTTAATGCACTGGCGGTGCATCCATCAAAAATATAATCGTTCTGTCTTGCCTCATTTAAAAAAACAATCGGGGCAGCCAGTTGAAAAGAATTCAGCGGATTGTCGCTCTTACATGCAACAACGGCCACATCTTTATAATAATCCCCGACTGCAAATGGCTGTTTCAATTGAACAGCGCCCTGTTGGGAAGCATTAATAATGGTTTTGGTCCACACATATTGTTTCATTGACATTTCCGGAGTAATCCACGGACCTCCGCTTGTGCTCCAGCCGTCGCAATTATGCACTCCAATTGAAATACCCAGGCGGTTCGCTTCTTTCAAAGCCCATTGAAACATGTCAAACCATTCAGGGGTATTGAAAATCACCTTTTTAACACCAAAATCGCTGTCTCCAAACAATCCTACATTCAGGATGGTAGCCTGAACAATTCCTTGTTCCTTCATGGCCTCAAGGTCTTTGGTAATTCCTTCTTTCGTAATATTCCCGTCCAGCCAGTGCCACCAGGTATGTATCTTTACGCTGGCAGGCGGATTTTTGAATTCAGACTCGCTAAGTTGCTTTTGTTCCCGGGTACTACAGGAAAGGACAATGAGCAGCAAACCAATGAATAAGCAGATCGGGCGTTTTACATATGTTTTCATAAACCAGTTTTAGCAATTCATAATGTCAATATACGGTTAATTTATTAATTGCCTCTTCCCTCGAGGAGACAAAAAATATCCTTCCCAGTTTATTGCTTTCCCTTATAAAATCCTGTAGACTCTTACTGGTAAATTTTGCAGGATCAGTGACAATGGCCAGTTGAACCCGGTAATTGGAGAATTTCTGAAGTATCTCTCCTGCCAGCCGGGACTTCAGATCAAAAAAATCAGATCCGAGGTTCTTTTCATGAAAGATCAGTTTGGATGAACCCATATAACCGGCTTCAGCCATTATATCAAGGGCATCCTGTGGTTCAATGATGATGATTTCATCCGAAATCAGTTCGGCGAGGATAATTCCGTTGATATCAATAATTTCAATTTTCATGGTTGGCGGATCAAGGGAAAGAAGGATGTGCTAATATGTTAATGTGCTCAATGTGCAATGCGTCTAATGTGCTAATGTGACGAAATGGTAAATGTGCAATGTGCTGCAAAACCGCAGAACCGCAGAACTGCAGAACTGCACGACTGCACGACTGCACGACTTTATTATAGTTTATAGGATAACGGCAAATTCATCTGAAATATAGTTGTCATAACTCATGCACACATGCGTGGCAAATTCGACGGCAGTGGCCACAAGTTCTTTCCAGGTATCCTCCGGAAGAGTTGACAGGTCATTGTATCCGATATTGTGACGGAACAGTGAATAAACAATCCCTGCATTGAAATTATCCCCGGCACCAATGGTGCTGACAGGATCGAGGGTTTTTACAGGACAGGTAAGCGAATTCCTTTCCGTGCGCACAAATACCCCTGTTTTGTTGGCGGTATAAAGCAGGTTTTTGCAGTGCTGGCTTACGTCAGCATATGCCTCATCGGCATCATCAGCACCCAGGATAAAAGAAAAATCTTCATTGGAACCCCGAACAATATCTGCATGGTCCATATTTTCCAAAATCAGAGGACGCAGTTTTGGTAATTCATGAAGGTGTTGCTTCCTGAAATTGGGATCATAAATTACAATTGCCTTCTTTTTATTGGCCTCACGGATAAACTCCATTAATTTGGATCGTACTTCCAATGTAATTGCATATATTGATCCGAACAATACAATATCATCCTGCGAAATAGATGGAAATTGGACATCCAGTCGCTTGTCGGGATATATCTTGTAAAAATCATAGCTGGCATCATTGTTTTCATTCAGGAAGGCCAGTGCCAGTGTTGATTTGCCCCCATAATACCGGTAAACATACTGGGTGGATACATGATTTTTCTTAAGAAAGGCATCAATTATATTTCCCACCTCATCCATGCCATACTCTCCCAGAAAATAAACAGGAAGGTTTAGTCTTCCCAGAGTCACCGCACTGTTCAGACAGGCCCCTCCGGCTTTGGCAGTAAATGGCAACTGATTTTTAAACAAAATATCCAGAACTGTTTCGCCTATTGTATATATCTTCCTCATATTCAAATACTCAATTTTTTTATATTCATGCTAAGTTAATTGATTATTTGAAATCGTACTGAACATTTGTCAGCCGCCATCCGTTTCAAATTAAATGGTATATTTATTGACATACTATCAAACGCACCTCTAAAAAAAAATTACACCTATGAGTTTATTTAAAACATTGGAATCCAAATCAGAAAATCCAAATGATATTTTTTCAGGAACCCCGGTTGAGCATGTGAAATGCCTGATCATCGGATCAGGTCCTGCCGGTTATACCGCTGCGATCTATGCTGCCCGTGCCAATTTAAAACCTTTGCTTTTTAAAGGCATTCAGCCCGGAGGCCAATTAACCACAACAACCGAAGTGGAAAATTTTCCGGGTTATCCTGAAGGGATTACCGGTCCCAAATTGATGGACGATCTTGATCAGCAGGCAGCCCGTTATGGAACTGATATTCGTTGGGGAATTGCCACGGCAGTGGATTTTTCCCAAACCCCGCATAAGGTGATTATCGATGAAAAACAATTATTTACGGCCGATACTGTCATTATTGCCACAGGGGCTACTGCCCGGTACCTGGGACTTGAAACCGAGGAAAAATATAAAGGTTCCGGTGTTTCAGCCTGCGCCACCTGCGACGGGTTTTTTTACCGGGGAATGGATGTTGCAGTTGTCGGAGGCGGTGATACGGCCTGTGAGGAGGCGATTTACCTGTGCGGGCATGTGCAAGAAAGTATACCTTATTGTCCGGAAGGATTTTCTGCGTGCATCGAGGATCATGCAGCAACGTGTTATGGATATTCCCAATATTGAAGTACTGTTTGAAAGAGTTACAAAAGAACTTCGCGGAAACCAGGTAGTTGAAGAAGCTGGTGCTGATTAAAAGGCAGGGACAACCTGATGAAACGGAGGAAGTGATTAAGATCGACGGTTTTTTCCTGGCCATCGGACATAATCCGAATTCTGAAATATTCAAACCCTTATATTGACACCGATGAAACAGGTTATATAAAACCATTCCGGGAACTTCAAAAACCAATATTCCCGGAGTATTTGCCTGTGGTGATGTACAGGACAAGGTATACCGCCAGGCAGTTACTGCAGCGGGTTCAGGCTGCCAGGCTGCCATTGATGCAGAGCGGTATTTATCCCATAAATAACATGTTATGGAATTTTATAAAGTTTGCCTGTAACTTTATGAATTTCTCAGATAAAAAGTTAATTTAGTGCCCTTCTTTTATATTTTGAATTATGCGCTGATTAACGTCTAATAGTATAAAATTATGGCACTACAAAGAAGAGTATATTTAGATGCATCTGAAATGCCCACGCAGTGGTATAATCTGGCTCCTGATCTGCCAACACCCATGCAGCCGCCACTGGGTCCAAACGGAAAACCGATTTCACCTGAAATGCTGGCCCCGGTATTTCCAATGAATCTGATTGAGCAGGAAGTCAGTATGCAACGGTGGATTGATATTCCACGAGGAGGTACTTGAAATGCTGTCAATTTGGCGTTCCACGCCACTGGTCAGGGCATATCGGACTTGAAGCAGCCTTGAAAACGCCAGCAAGGATCTATTATAAAAATGAAAGTGTATCTCCTGCCGGAAGTCATAAACTCAATACGGCCATAGCCCAGGCCTGGTATAATAAACAATTCGGCATAAAAAAACTCACCACGGAAACCGGCGCCGGACAGTGGGGAAGCGCATTAGCTTCGGCCTGTGCATTGATCGGACTGGAATGCAAGGTGTTTATGGTAAGGATCAGTTTTGATCAGAAGCCGTTCCGTAAATTGCTGATGAATACCTATGGTGCTACCTGTATAGCCAGTCCAAGCAATGAAACCCAGGCCGGGAGAGATGTTTTAGCCAAAACTCCCCATACACCGGGCAGTCTGGGCATTGCTATCAGTGAGGCCATTGAAGCAGCTGTTACGGATCCGACGGGCCAAACCCGTTACAGTCTGGGCAGTGTGCTGAACCATGTGATGTTGCACCAGACCATCATTGGCCTGGAAGCCAAAAAGCAGCTGGTTAAGTTCGGAGAAAAACAGCCTGATATAGTGATTGCCTGTGCCGGTGGTGGAAGCAACTTTGCCGGGATATCCTTTCCTTTTATTTATGATAAGATCCATGGTGCCAAAATAAAGATCATTCCGGTTGAACCAAGTTCATGCCCTACCCTGACCCGTGGTCCTTTTTTATATGATCATGGTGATACGGCAAAAATGACACCCTTGCTGCCCATGCACACACTGGGTCATGGCTTTATTCCCGAGCCAATCCATGCAGGCGGCCTTCGCTATCATGGGATCAGTCCCCTGGTATCAGCTGCATTGAATGACAAGCTGATTGATCCGATGGCACTTGACCAGATTGAATGTTACGAAGCCGGTATTCTTTTTTCAAAAACAGAAGGAATTGTTCCTGCCCCGGAAACCAATCATGCCATAGCCGCCACAATCCGTGAAGCATTAAAAGCGAAAGAAGAAGGCAAGGAAAAGGTGATCCTGTTTAATTTCAGCGGACATGGATTAATGGATATGGTAGGATATGACAAATTCCTGACAGGCAAACTGAGCAAACACAAAATGTCAGATAAGGAACTTTTCCAATACCTGGAAGAACTGAAGGATTATCCGAAGCCTGTTATTTAGTTCTGCAGTTCTGCTGTTCTGCAGTTTTGCAGTTCCTGGAACCGCAGAGCGGTCGAATCATCGTAGCATCGAAACGCGTAATTCAATAAAAACAAATCCCCGGCAGTTTATGCCGGGGATTTTTCATTAACGCCTAACC
This sequence comes from uncultured Bacteroidales bacterium, assembly GCA_963790105.1. Lineage (GTDB taxonomy): Bacteria > Bacteroidota > Bacteroidia > Bacteroidales > UBA10428 > UBA5072. Next base: position 170,409 of record CAWBNI010000036.1, read on the forward strand.
AGGTCTAATTTTAGGTTATATATATAGGTTAACGTGAAAGCGGGGTTTCCATATTTTTATCCATTTTAATTCCGGCATACCCTTCAACACCCATTTCAGGAAGATCGAGGCCGTCAAGTTCATCTTTAGCACTGACCCTGAGTCCGACTGTTTTATCGATGAGTTTAAATACAAGCCATCCGATAACTCCCACATAAATAATATTGGTCACTACTCCGATAAACTGAGCAACAAACTGACTTGCATCACCATAGAATAATCCGGTTACAGTGCCTTTAACACCATTCCAGCCATCACCATAGGTACCATCTGCAAAAAGTCCCAATGCAAGACATCCCCAGGCTCCGTTTACACCATGAACAGCAATTGCACCGACCGGATCATCAATCTTTAATTTACGTTCAATAAAGAATGCTGCTTCAATAACAAGCACACCGGATACAATACCAATCAAAGCAGCACTTCCCACAGAAACAAATCCGCAGGGGGCTGTGATGGCAACCAGACCGGCCAGCATGCCGTTCAACATCATCGTAGGATCAGGTTTTTTGGTTCTGACAAGCCACATCCATAAGGTGGACACAACAGCACCGGTTGCTGATGCAATCATTGTATTGACTGCTACTACTGATATTCTAAGGTCACCTCCTGCAAGGGTAGATCCCGGGTTAAATCCGAACCAGCCAAAGGCAAGAATAAATGTACCAATGATGGCCATCGGAATGTTGTGTCCGGGAATAGCATTGGATGATCCGTCTCTGTTGAATTTACCAAGTCTGGGTCCCAGCATCTTTGCTCCGACAAAGGCTAACACGCCTCCTGTCATATGAACCACCGATGAACCGGCAAAATCCACATGTCCGTGTCCCAGTCCGAAATTGGCACCCAGGTCGGCTAACCATCCACCGCCCCATACCCAGTTTCCATAAATCGGATAAATAATGGTGCCAACGAATAAAGCATAGATAAAGAAGGCAGAGTATTTCCATCGTTCAGCCATTGATCCGGTAGGAATGGTAGCTGTTGTATCCATGAATACCATCTGGAAAAGGAAAAGAGCGAAAACGCCCACATCATAAACACCATGCAGTCCGAAACCAGTCCAGCCAATAATGTCCCATGTTTTTCCGAACAGGTTAATTGAAACCTCATGACTGAGGCCTCCGAATCCTCCCAACGTTCCCAGAGAGCCCACACCCCCGAACATGAATGCGAAACCTGTAATAAAGAAACCAAGCATACCCAGGGGATAGACCAGGAAGTTCATGGCCATTGTATGGGCCGCGTTCTTTGCCCGGGTAAGTCCTGCTTCCACCATGGCAAAACCGGCCTGCATGAACATTACAAGGAAACCGGTAAGCAACACCCACATCATATTGATGGCAACCTTGTTATGTCCGGCCTGAGCCGCAACTTCAAGGGTTGTAGGATTACCTGGTTCAGCGGCAGGTACATCGTTTGCCGTACCGGTAACAACACCGGAGGGATCAATGCCTTTAGGATCATCCGCCTTTGCATAACTGGCTGTACCTAAGGTCAGGATGATTATTGCTATAAAAAATAAAGTTTTCTTAATCATTGCAATAAGTTTTTAGTTTATTTTAACTTGTTTAGTTTTTGATCACCCGGTCCTGCCGTGGAAGCATCTCCCCGGGCTCCGTTGCTGATCCTGACCGATTCTTCAATATTATAGCTGAATATCATGCCATCCCCCACCTCACCGGTGTAAGCTGCTTTTTCAATGCAATCGATGGTTTTGGCAACATTTACATCATGAAGTACGATGGATATAAATATGCGGGGAATGTACTGGGTATCGTATACGGTTCCGCGGTAAGTGTGATGTCCGCGTAAGAGTTCATTTCCTACACCGGATGCCTCCCAGTAAGAGAAAAAATCAATCCCGATCTCTTTTAACTGGGTTTTGACATCCTCAAATTTTGAAGTTCTGATGATCGCTTCTATTTTTTTCATGTCTGATTTAATTAATTTGTTAAGAAATCAATTAGAAGGAAAACCCGACAACGACATATAACTGTTCCCTTTCAGGATTAAGAATGACTTGTCCGGTTACCGGTATGCTTGAATGAATCCGTAATTTTAATTTCTTTGGTGGTGCCTATTCCTACATTGCATATGGCAAAGTCGCCGTCAGAAGTATGCCAGCCGTCACCTGCACCCAGAAAAATATTGAAGTGTTTAAAAGCATAGGCAGCCTGAAAATACTTGTCTCCTCCGGCTGATGCGGCACCTCCTGCTTCATTTACTATATAATTTGCACTTAACGAAAGACCTTTTATTGTGTACCCGGCATTTATTTCAAAAGCCTGGCTGCCTGTTGAATCTGAAACATCAAAAAATTCGAGACCGGGATAATAGTAATCAGTCATTCCCAGACTTAACCCAAATTTAAAGGCATAAGAAATATATGGATCGGTCTCCGTATAGCCATGCGCATCAAAAGAGCCCCAGACGCCAACAGTTAATCCCCCGGTTACGAATTTTACGGTGGGCTGCACGGCAGGTCCGGTTCCTAATTTGGTTCCACGCCAAACATAATTGGAATACAGATCAGCGCCTGCGCTGAATTTAGATGGGGATTCCTCATCCTGTGCTTTTAAACCAGTTGAAATTAATAATCCGGCTAACACACCTGTAAAAAGTAACCATTGCCTCTTCATAATCTTGCTTGTTTAAATTAGTAATAAAATGACGATGCAAATATATTTATTATTTTTATATACCCCTATTTTTTTATATATTTTTTATTATTTATTATATTTTATATTTATATACCTCATTATTTATGGGGTTATAATAGATTATTTTCTTATTATTTATAAATTATACCCCATTATATGAAATTATTTAAAATCGCTTAATCCTGCTTGAAAATCCTGCTTCGATGGATTTTATTTTATATTTGCACCGCTAAATATTTCACCATACATGATGGATACTATTAAGGAAATTTTCGAAGCGGAAGCCCGTGCGGTTCTCAATATTCCGGTCACAGAAAACTTTAACAGGGCATGTGACCTGATTTACATAGCAGTTCACAAGAATAAAGGAAAGGTAGTCGTCAGCGGTATGGGGAAAGCGGGCCAGATTGCGCTTAATATAGCCACAACATTTTCAGCAACCGGAACCCCGGCCGTTTTTCTGCATCCATCCGATGCGCAACATGGGGATTTGGGTGTAATTCAACCCAATGACGTATTATTGCTGATTTCCAACTCAGGTAAGACAAGGGAGATCCTTGAGCTGTTTAACCTGGTAAAGATGCTGGGATATAATATGAATGTCGTGGTGATCACTGGAAGTCCGGACAGTGAACTGGGCAACCTGGCCCATGTAACTATTTCAACAGGGAATCCCCCTGAGGTTTGTCCACTGGGTCTTACACCCACCACATCCACTACGGTAATGACAGTTATAGGTGATGCATTGGTTGTACTGATGATGAAACGGATTGGATTTACTGCGGCAGATTATGCCAAACGGCACCATGGCGGATACCTGGGGGTAAAGTCGCGGGATGCGGCGAAGAATGGTAAGTAAAGTCAGGAAATAAGTAAAAAACATAACGCAAAGATCGCCAAGCCTTGCACAAAGGGCGCAAAGTTTATATTTTTCTTTGCGACCTTTGCGAATTCTTAGCGCTCTTTGCGTTAAAAGTTTTTATAATCCAAGAACCGATGCGATCTTGTCGGCCTTATAATGACCTGCCCTCAGTTTTTCCTGGATCTCGGCAAATGCATTTACAGTATATTCAACATCCTCGAGCGTATGGGCCGAAGTGGGAATAATACGAAGCATGATGACATCCTTGGGAACTACAGGATAAATGACAATCGAGCAGAACAGTTTATAATTCTCACGAAGGTCAATAACCACGTTGGTGGCCTCAGGAACCGTTCCTGAAAGGAATACAGGGGTAACCGGAGATTCGGTATTTCCAAGGTTCAGACCTTTTGACCGGAATCCGGCCTGCAGGGCTTTTACGACAGTCCATAACCGTTCACGCAGTTCGGGCTTGCTCCTTATAATTTCCAGACGTTTTAAACCGCCAATAACCATAGGCATTGGCAATGACTTGGCATACGTTTGTGAACGCATATTATAACGGAGATAGTTCACTACATCTTCCTTTGCTGCAATAAATGCACCAATACCTGCCATTGATTTGGCAAATGTGCTGAAATACAGATCTATTTCATCCTGCACTCCAAAATGCTCTCCTGTTCCGGCACCGTTTTTACCCATAGTTCCAAATCCATGGGCATCATCCACCAATATGCGGAAATTGAATTTCTTCTTTAACTCAACAATGTCCTTCAGCTTACCCAGGTCTCCGGCCATTCCAAATACACCCTCAGTTATAACAAGGATTCCACCGCCGGTTTCAGTAGCCAGTTTTGTAGCCCGTTCCAGTTCTTTTTCGAGGTTGACCATATTATTATGGGGAAATACAAATCTTTTTCCCATATGCAATCTAACCCCATCCAGAATGCATGCATGTGATTCCGAATCATAAACAATCACATCATTTCTGTTCACCAGGGCATCAATAATGGAGATCATTCCCTGGTACCCGTAGTTTAACAAAAAGGCATCCTCTTTGCCAACAAATTCAGCCAGCTGGTTTTCAAGTTCTTCGTGCTTGGTTGTCTGACCCGACATCATACGTGCACCCATCGGATAGGCCATACCATACTCCTTCGCAGCCTCGGCATCTGCCTTACGCACTTCAGGATAATTGGCAAGACCCAGATAATTATTCAGACTCCAGTTCAATACTTCTTTTCCCCTGAAACGCATCCGGGGACCGATTTCACCTTCGAGTTTCGGAAACATAAAGTACCCATGTGCAACTTTTTGATATTGTCCAAGAGGCCCCCTGTTTCGGTTAATCTTATCAAATATGTCCACGACTAAGAAATTTAGTTAATAATAAAGGGGTAAAAGTAGCCTTTTTTGAATTATAGTCAACAAACTGCAATAAGATTTGATTTTACCTGTTTTAATTTAGAAAGCTATTAAAGGTTTTTTATTAAAAAATTGTAACTTTGCGCGATGGTCAAAAATCAACTTTATACTGCTTTACTGGTAATACTGACGGCTTTCGCTACTTTTTCCTGTTCTCAATATGAAAAGGTTGTCAAGAGTGAAGACGTTAATCTGAAATTTACCAAGGCATTTGAATACTACAATAAGGGAGATTTTGTGAAGGCCGGTGCCTTATTTGACCAGCTTGCTCCCCTTACCCGCGGCACGCGGCGCGCTGATTCCGTTTTTTTCTTTCAGGCCATGTCGCAGTATAAACTAACTGATTATATAATTGCAGGCCATTATTTCAATGTTTTTGTAGGTTTGTATCAGAACAGCCGGTTTATAGAGGAAGCTGCATACATGGAAGCATACTGTTATTATTTACAGTCACCCAGGCCCGAACTTGACCAGGTACCGACAAACCAGGCGCTTGACGCCTTTCATCTTTATATGATCCGTTATCCGCAAAGCACAAGGATTGCTGATTGCCAGCGAATTGTAACTGGAACTGAATGAAAAGTTAATGGAAAAAGCTTTTCTTTCAGCAAAATTGTATTACAATTTATCTGACTACAAGGCTTCCATTGTTGCGTTAAATAATTGCCTGATCGATTTTCCCGAAACAAAATTAAGGGAAGAGATTATGTTTTTAATTCTGAAATCAAAATACTACCTGGCTTTAAACAGCGTTCATGTTAAACAGACCGAGCGTTTTCAGGACATGGTGGATGAATACTATTCATTTGTTGCTGAATATCCGAACAGTAAGAATAAAAAGGATGCTGAGTTAATGTACAGGGAATCGTCAAAATATATTAAAGATACAGAAACACTTAAGAATTGATGGAAAATTTAGATTATAAGAAATCCAAAGCACCTTCCACTACAGTCACACGTGACCTGAAAAAGCTGGAAGGCAAAACCGGTAATATTTACGAAGGAGTGGTTATTTGTTCAAAAAGGGCTAACCAGATTTCTGTTGAAATTAAAGAAGAATTGAACCGGAAACTGGAGGAGTTTGCCAATTATACTGACAACCTGGAAGAAGTATTTGAAAACCGGGAACAAATTGAGATCTCAAAATTCTACGAACGCTTGCCCAAACACACACTTATAGCTGTTGAAGAATTCGAGAACGATCAGATTTACGTCCGGAAGGCTGAGTAATTTAACTCATCCCTCATGCTAAGCGGAAAGAAAATATTGGTTGGTGTAACCGGTAGTATTGCCGCATACAAAGCCGCCATATTGATCAGGCTTCTCATTAAGGAAGGTGCCGAAATCAGGGTTCTGATGACCCGGCACGCACATGAATTTATTACTCCGCTTACATTGGCCACCCTGGCCAAACATCCCGTATTGACCGATTTTTTCAATCCCGAAAATGGTGACTGGAACAACCATGTCGACCTGGGTTTATGGGCTGACGCTTTCATCATTGCACCGGCGTCGGCCAACACCATGGCGAAAATGGCAGGAGGAATTGCCGACAACCTGCTTCTGACCACTTATCTTTCTGCCCGTTGTCCTGTCTTTGTTGCCCCCGCCATGGACCTCGACATGCTGAATCACCCTGCAACAAGGAAAAATATGGATATCCTGCGGGGCTATGGAAACACAATCCTGGAACCTGCCACCGGTGAACTGGCCAGCGGACTTTCGGGTAAGGGCCGGATGGAAGAACCTGAGATTCTGATGGACGTTTTGAAAAAGTACTTCACCGATTCCTCAAAAAAAAAAAGCTTATCTGACCTAAGGGGTAAAAAGATCCTGGTAACGGCCGGCCCAACCTATGAACCATTTGATGCAGTAAGGTTTATTGGAAACTATTCGTCCGGAAAAATGGGGTTCGCCATTGCCGAAGCACTTGCAGAACATGGTGCAATCGTGACCCTCGTAAGCGGACCGGTTGGCTATTACCCCACAACATCAGGGAATAATTTATTACCCGGTACATACTGCCTCAGAGATGCTTGCACGCTGCCTGGCCTGTTTTCCTGAGACCGACGGGGCCATTTTATCCGCCGCCGTTTCGGATTATCGTCCCAAATCACCGGTTTCCCATAAAATAAAAAGGAAGGATGAAAATATGGTTCTTGAACTGGAACCTAACCCTGATATTGCCAGGAATCTGGGAAATATAAAACAGCCGGGACAATTCCTTGCAGGATTCGCGCTTGAAACCGATGACGAGATCCGGCATGCCAGTGAAAAACTGAAAAGGAAGAACTTTGACTTTATTGTTCTGAATTCATTGCGCGATAAGGGATCCGGATTTATGGGCGATACAAATAAAATTACAATCATCGGAAAGGACAATAAAATAACCGCCTTTGAGTTAAAGTCAAAGAAAGATACCGCTCAGGATATAATTCAGTATTTAGATAATTTTTTGTCCCAATGATAAAGCGATTGTGTTTTCTGTTCCTGGTCTGTGTCCCGCTTATTGCTGAAGCCCAGGAATTCAGGTGTAATGTACAGATTACCAGCCAGGAGGTGCAGGGAACAAACCGCCAGGTATTTCAAACCCTGCAGGGTGCCCTCAATGAATTCCTGAATAGCAGGGCATGGTCGGGTTATAAATTCTCGAACAATGAACGCATCGAATGCAACATGCTGATCAATATCCAGGAAATGATTGGATCCGATGAATTTAAAGGTTCCTTGCAGATCCAGGTCAGGCGGCCTGTGTTCAATACATCCTATAACACGGTTTTGTTTAATTACGTTGATAACGATATCGACTTCAAATACGTAGAGTTTCAACCGCTTGAGTTCAGTGAAACATCCCATTTGTCAAATCTGACATCCATATTTGCGTTCTATGCTTACATTATCCTGGGATTTGATTTTGACTCCTATGCCCTTATGTCAGGTACCGAATTTTACCATAAGGCTGAGAAGATAATGAACAATGCGCAAAATGCTCCTGAACGCGGATGGAGATCCGGTGAAAGTACCAGCCGGAAAAACCGTTACTGGCTTATCAGCAGCATTTTAAACGAGGATTTTTCACCTGTAAGGGAGTTTCTTTATCGGTATCACAGGCTGGGATTGGATCTGATGTACGATAAACCCGTTGACGGCAGGGCTGCCATTGCGGAAAGCCTGGTTCTTCTCCAGAATGTATTTAAGGCCCGCCCCGATCCATTCATGCATTATTTGCAGGTAATTCTCGATGCCAAATCGGATGAGTTTGTCAATGTGTTCCAGGAATCCACGGATGATGAAAAGCGCCGCGTGATGCTTATTCTGAACCAGATTGATCCGACACATGTGGATAAATACAGGAAGATTACTGCGGCGAAAACATAGTTGCCTCCCCTGTTAATAAGCATTTCATATTTAGTGCCGATGGTTGCCTGAAAAACTAATCCTTTTTCTGTAATTTTAACCGACTAACGAGAATATATACCCATGCTCTGCAACCTTGTTGTTGAGAATTACGCCCTGATCAGCACGCTTGAAATTGAATTCAGGAAAGGACTTACCATTATAACCGGGGAGACCGGGGCAGGGAAATCGATCCTGCTGGGGGCTCTCTCCCTCATTCTTGGGAAAAGGGCTGATTCCAATGTGTTGTACGACAAAGAAAAGAAATGCATTGTTGAAGGCACTTTTGATATCACCCGGTATGGATTGGAACCGTTTCTCAATGAAAACGGAATCGAACCTGAAAGCCAGACTTATGTCAGACGTGAAATATCTGTTTCAGGCAAATCAAGGGCATTCATCAATGATACCCCTGTTACCCTCGAAATATTATCTGAATTTGGAAAGAAATTAATAGATATACATTCACAGCATCAAAATCTGGAACTTGCGAACAACTTTTTTCAGATGATGGTCATTGATAATTATGCTCACAGCAATGACCTTATTAAACAATATGGCGGGTTTTACGGTGAATATCGCGACCTGGTGGACAGGCACCACCAAACTGTTCAAAATGCAGGTAAAATAAAGGCTGAACTGGATTATATCCAGTTTCAGTTCCAGCAGCTGGAGGAGGCAAAGCTCACGGATGGTGAGCTTGAAGAACTGGAACTGGAACTTGAACAGCTCACACATGCTGAGGAAATAAAAAACGGATTATCTTCCATTCAGTCGTTGCTTGAAGGAGAAAATGCGGCTGCCTTGCAGCAGTTAAAAGACAGCATCGGTCATTTCCATCGTATATATAAATACCTTCCGGCCGGAGAGGAATTGTACAGGCGTATGGAAACTTTCTATATCGATTTAAAGGACATGTCCCATGACATCAGTGTTCTTAATGCCCGGCATGATCCGGATCCGGCTGCACTTACAAAGGTGAATGACCGGCTTAACCTGCTTTATAACCTGTTGAAGAAACATCGCGTTTCCTCGGTAAGTGAACTGATCGCCCTGCGGGAACAACTGCGAAATAAAATCGGGGAAATCGACTCGCTGGATTTTAACCTTGCAGCCCTGGAAAAGCAACTGCTGGAAAAAAAAGAACAGCTGAAAGCACTTGCCCTTCAGCTAAGAGCAAAAAGAATGAAGGCAGGCCCTTCTTTTGAGGAAAAGGTTAAGGACCTGTTAAAGGAAGTGGGTATTGCCAATGCCGGATTCAAAGTCCTGCTTGAGCCGCTGGATGATTTTACCGAACGGGGAACCGACAAACTCCAGTTTTTATTCAGTGCCAATAAAAATATCGAACCCCAGGATATTTCCAGGGTTGCCTCGGGCGGAGAACTTTCCAGGCTTATGCTGTGCATCAAATCATTGCTGGTGGATGCCTCCGGTCTTCCTACCCTGATTTTTGACGAGATCGACACGGGAGTATCCGGCGATATTGCAGAGCGTGTGGGCAATATTATCAGCCGGATGGCCGAAAAAATGCAGATAATCAATATAACACACCTTCCGCAGGTGGCAAGCAAGGGAGAAAATCACTTTCTGGTTTATAAAACCGAAGATGATCATTCAACAGTAACACGGATCAAATTACTGAATCCTGAGGAAAGACAACTCGAAATTGCCAAGATGTTAAGCGGCGAAGAGATCACCCATGCTGCCCTGGAAAATGCCAGGGCCTTGCTCGGCAATCGGGTTAACTAGTTATTATTTAAAGCTATTCTAAATAATTTTTATTTCGCGATCAAAGTATATCTTTGCATTCTGATTTAAACTAACCTCTCGAAAATGGCTTACAATCTACTCAAAGGTAAAAAAGGTATCATATTCGGTGCATTAAACGACAGGTCAATTGCATGGAAAATAGCCGAAAGAGCGTATGCTGAAGGAGCACAAATAGTATTAACAAATACGCCTGTTGCCCTGCGCCTGGGTGAAATCGATCAGTTGACAAAATCATGCAACAGTATTCTGATTCCCGCCGACGCCACCAATGTGGCTGACCTGGAAAACCTTGTCAGTAAATCCATGGAATTTTTCGGCGGTAAATTCGATTTCCTGCTCCATTCCATAGGTATGTCTCCAAACGTTCGAAAGGGCATACCCTACGATAATATCAATTATGAATTTTACCTGAAAACACTGGATATTTCTGCCTTGTCATTTCACAAGGTGATCCAGGTGTGCCGTAAGATGGACGCATTGAATGACTGGGGATCTATTGTTGCCCTGTCTTACGTTGCAGCGCAACGTACATTATTCGGGTATAATGACATGGCCGATGCCAAGGCCCTGCTTGAGTCGATTGCCCGTAGTTTTGGTTATATATATGGCCGGGAGAAGCGGATCAGGATAAATACTATTTCCCAGTCCCCCACCCTTACCACAGCCGGAAGCGGTGTTTATGGCATTGACTCCCTGATCGATTTTACAGAAAGGATGTCACCGCTGGGAAATGCTACAGCCGATGACTGTGCAGACTATTGTGTAACACTTTTTTCTGATCTGACGCGTAAGGTCACCATGCAAAACCTATTCCACGATGGTGGATTCAGCAGCATGGGTATGAGTGAAAAGGCAATGACGCAATATGACAAAAGTTTCAGGGATTGTCCCTGAAAAGTTATCTTACCCGTTCGATATAGTCTCCGGTACGGGTATCGATCCTGATCTTATCCCCGATGCTGATGAAAAGCGGCACCTTGATCTGGGCACCCGTTTCAATCGTTGCTGCCTTCAGCGTTCTTGTAGCGGTATCCCCTTTCATTCCCGGTTCGGTATAGGTAACTTCCATTTCTACACTAACAGGTAATTCTGCGAATACAGGTTCATCCCCGTCAAAAAACACTTTCAGATTGGTTCCTTCCTTTAATAAGGCTATGCCTTCCCCGATGGTGTCTTTAGGAACATGGATCTGGTCAAAAGTTTCATTATCCATAACAACCACGTTGTTGCCATCAATATACAGAAACTGATGTTCCTTGAAATGGATCCTTACAAGTTCCATCTCATCATCCGGACGGAAACGTTGTTCGATCAATCGTCCTGATTTCAGATTACGCATTTTCACCTGGTAAAACGCCCTGAGGTTTCCCGGTGTACGATGTTCATATTCAAGAACAATGGACAGCTCACCATTATATTTTACAAAGCTTCCTTTTGAGATATCCGATACTTTACCCATAAAAAATATTTTGCGCTAAATAAATGAAATAATTTCACATTTTCTCTAAAATTGCCTGATATCCTAACATTTCATCCCGAAACCGGGCGGCTTCAATAAAATTCAGGCTTTTTGCAGATTTCTCCATCGACTTCCTGGCATTCTCAATGGCTTTCTCCAGGGCAGCCCGGCTCATGTACCTGACAACCGGGTCAGCCGCAACATCTACCTTTTGAGGCTCAATGTAGGCCTGTTTCTGGCCGGTTTTCTTTCTCATATCATTCAATACATTCGAAGCGGCCTTAATGATCTGTTGCGGGGTAATATTGTTTGCTTCATTATACGCCAGCTGTTTCATCCGTCTTCTGGTTGTTTCCTCAATCGTCTTGCGCATGGATTCCGTAATCTTAGCCGCATACATAATTACCATGCCGTTCAGGTTCCTGGCTGCCCGGCCGGCTGTTTGAGTGAGTGAACGCTCGGATCGGAGAAATCCTTCTTTGTCTGCATCCAGAATGGCCACCAGGGCCACTTCAGGAAGATCAAGTCCTTCCCTTAGGAGGTTCACGCCAATCAGAACATCAAAGGTACCGTTCCGTAAACCGTCCATGATCTCAATCCTTTCCATGGTTTCAATATCCGAATGGATATAGCGGCACCTGATCTGCAAACGCGCCAGGTATTTCGTCAGTTCTTCGGCCATCCTTTTTGTGAGGGTAGTTACAAGCACCCGTTCATTTTTGCTGACCCTGATGTGGATCTCCTTAAGCAAATCGTCAATCTGGTTCAGGTTAGGCCGCACCTCGATCACAGGATCCAGCAGTCCTGTTGGCCGGATCAGCTGTTCCACAATAACACCTTCACATTTTTCAAGCTCATAATCCGCCGGGGTGGCACTAACATATATAGTCTGTCCCACAAGCGCTTCAAATTCCTCGAATTTAAGCGGACGGTTATCGATGGCGGAAGGCATCCTGAAACCGTATTCCACCAGCGTTTGCTTGCGTGAATGATCGCCGCCATACATGGCCCGGATCTGCGGAAGCGTTACATGGCTTTCATCAATGACAGCAAGGAAATCTTCAGGAAAATAATCCAGCAGGCAAAAAGGCCGTTGCCCGGGTGGTCGTCCGTCAAAATAGCGGGAATAATTTTCAATACCCGGACAATACCCTAATTCCTGCATCATTTCAAGATCATATGTAACCCGGTCTTTCAGCCGTTTAGCTTCCAAATGCTTGCCATTTTCCCTGAAAAAGTCAACCTGTTTGTTCATATCATCCTGTATCTGATACAGTGCCTGCTGCATACGATTCCTGGTGGTCACAAAGATGTTGGCAGGATAAATGGAAGCATTTTCCATGATTTCAATGGTCCTGCCCCCGACAGGATCAAAAGATGAGATCTCCTCAATTACATCACCCCAGAATACAATCCTGTAGGCATAATCACTATATGCCAGGAAAACATCCACCGTATCGCCGGTAACCCTGAAAGTGCCCCTGTTGAATTCCACATCGTTGCGCGAATAAAGGCTATCGACCAGTCTCCTGAGGAAAACATTCCGGCCTATCTGCTCACCTTTTTTGATATGTATTGTATTGTTGTGAAAATCCTCCGGATTTCCAATACCGTATAAACAGGATACAGAAGAAACCACAATCACATCACGTCTTCCCGATAATAAAGAGGAGGTGGTGCTCAGCCGGAGTTTTTCAATTTCTTCATTAATCGACAGGTCCTTTTCAATATAGGTGTCTGTTACCGGAAGATAAGCCTCCGGCTGGTAATAATCGTAATAGGAAACAAAGTATTCAACGGCATTTTCAGGAAAGAACTGTTTGAATTCACCGTACAATTGGGCAGCCAGCGTTTTGTTATGGCTCAGTACAAGGGTAGGCCTCTTGATCTCAGCCACCACATTGGCCACTGTAAACGTCTTCCCCGACCCTGTGACACCAAGCAGGGTCTGGTATTGACTGCGCCTGTCCAGTTCCGTTACAAGCTGCCTGATTGCCTCCGGTTGATCGCCGGTGGGAAAATACGCAGAAGTCAGTTTGAAATCCATTCAGAATCCCTTTCTCAATTATTTTGATATACAGGTCAAAATTAGCAAACCTTTTTAAGTACTACCATCGTAGAAGAAATGTATTATCAACTTAAATTGCTTAAAGCCAGCCCTCCATCATGCTTAAAAGAAAGATAGGATTGCTAAGACACATTGCGAACCTTATCACGCAGAATAAAACGCTGATCGCTGAAAACGAAAAGCTAAACAGTCAAAACGAGGCACTGGCCAGTGAAGTCCTTCAATATCAAGGAAATGATGAACAAATCGGCTAGTCATGATGCCGGTTTAAAATTCCCTGACAAGAAAAGATCAGTGATCCGTTATCGCACCGCTACGGTATTATATGCTGATGCCCTGGGATTTGAAAATATTTCCACCGGTGAAGATTCGAAAAAGCTGGTTGACAGCCTGGATGAGATATTCATTCAGCTTCAGCACATTATTGCCAAATTTGATATTCAGAATATTCGAACCATTGGGGATACGCTCATGTGCATAGGCGGTATTCCCCGCAAAAATATTACCAATCCCGATTGAAGTTCTGCTTGCAGCAGTTGAAATGCAGTATTTCATCCGTGAAATTCAATGGTCGAATGCCACGGGAAAAATCTGGAAGCTCAGGATCGGCATTCACACAGGTACTGTGATGGCAAGTGTTTCGGGCAAAAGAAAACCCCAATATGAGGTAAAAGGAGATACAGTTAACCTGGCAGCAAGGATCCGGCAATTTTGCGAAGACGGGAACATCCTGATTTCCGACAGCACCTATGAACTGGTGAGGGATCTGTTCCAGTGCGAATACTTTGGCAAAATGCCGGTGAAATACCAGGGTGAAATACCCTTGTATGTTGTAAAGGGAATCAGGCCGGATTATTCCCTGCAGGGAAAAGGGATCATCCCCAACAAAAAATTCATTGTCCGGTACGGATTGATGCAATTTACCGATTTGCAGGAATTAGTTCTGGACAGGCTTGAAAAAGATCTTCCTCATAATCTGTATTATCATAATGTAAAACATACAGTGGACGTGGTCACCCAGGCAGAATTGATCGGCCTTGGGGAGGGAGTTACCGAGGAAGAGTTGCTGTTGCTGAAGACAGCAGCCCTGTTCCATGATGCAGGGCATACTACCTCCTACAATGACCATGAACATTACAGCACCCTGGTTGCCAGGGAAATATTACCCTCATTTTATTATACCCAGTCGCAGGTAGATACGATCTGCGAACTCATCATGGCCACCAAATTGCCTCCGGGTCCCGGCAATAAACTTGAAGAGATCATTTGTGATGCCGACCTGGATTATCTGGGCAGAAGCGATATGATCCCGGTTTCCAACGCCTTATATCTTGAACTGAAGGAACGATCTATGATCAAATCGATGAATGACTGGAACAGCCTGCAAATGAGGTTTATTTCGAGACACCAGTATTTCACCGAAACAGCCCGCAACCTCCGCGAGGTGAATAAACAGATGCAGATTGAGCGGATACGGAACCTGATTGTGGAGGAGTAAGGAGGGACAGGGACTAGGGACGAGCAAGAAAAATCCCATAGGGATTGCCTGTCGGTAGAAATGACTAGGACAGGACAGAGTCTGCAGAGTATCTGCGTATGCCAGGTCTCCTTCAGCATGCAGCTGTTTACAGTCTATGCATCCTACCAGTCTAGAAGCCTAGCTCATGCCTCAGCCTAATAGCCTAAACTAACAACTAACAACTAACAACTAACAACTTAATTTCCTAATTTTACAGGTAACCTTACTCCTGTTATATGGAACCCAAGTATATCGGTAAACAACTTACCTATTTAATTATCCCTGTTTTTGGTATTATCTATGCACTGATTCTGGCCAGGGATTTCCTTTATCCGCTGGCTTTCGGTATTCTTTTATCCTACCTGCTTTACCCCATTGTCAATTATCTTCGAAAAGAAAGGCCTTCCCGCGCATTTTCTCCATCTTACTGACTATTCTGACAGCAATAGCGGTTTTTGTTGCCATTGCGATCTTTGTGCTGAAACATGTCAGCCTGTTCATGGACGAATTACCCAGGTTCAGGGAAACTGACAGTCAATCATATCGAATCCCTTCAGAAATCACTTGAAACCAACTTCGGTATTCCGTCCGAGCGGCTGAAAAACTTCCTTATCAAGTAATATTTTTGATCTTGGCAGCCGTTCTGAAAAAATATTCGCTGCCACCACAGGCACTGTATTTGCGATTTTGATGCAACCCGTATATGTGTTCCTTTTCCTGTATTACCGTACCAAATTTGCCTATTTCTATCTGAAGATCGTGGGCCGGCAAAACAGGCAGATTGCTGTGGCGGCGCTTCGTGAGATAGCAGGAGTTGTCACACGCTATATGCTTGGCGTAACCACGGTGGTATTGATCCTTTGCTTTTTTAATTCGGCAGGATTGCTCTTGATTGGCATAAAATATCCCCTTCTGCTGGGCGTGATCTCTGCTCTTTTTAGTTTTATTCCTTATTTCGGAAATATAATCGGGGGAATGGTAGTACTTAATCTTTGCCCTTGCTAACCGGGGATTCAACTGTATTGGCACTCCGGGTTGTGATCTTTACTTTTGTAGTTCATTTTGTCGAAAATAACATTCTGTCTCCCAATATCGTAGGTAACAATATTCGCATCAATCCCTTTATTATAATTCTCGGTCTGATCGTTGGAGCGATGATCTGGGGAATTCCCGGCATGCTGGTTACAATTCCCTTTCTGGCCATGTTGAAAATAGTACTGAAAAGAATACCTTCCATGCAGGCGTTTGCATTTTTAATGGGCGTGAGGGGAACCAAAAAACATGAGCTCACCTGGGTGAACATAAAAGACTTCTTTAAAAAAATAAAAAACAGAAGATTTGGGAGAAATAATAAAAAGAAGGAAGGCGGGCTGTAAAAACTTCTTAATTTGTTTCTATGAAGTTAAATTTTATTTCAAGGATGGATTCGTAATATTCTCCACGTTCCATAATATCATCATCCCCTTCTTCGTAGTACCAGTTAATGGTAAGCTTGAATCCCTTTTTGTCTATTTCTGCAAGTGCTCTCAGAATATGAAGCAGAGCCTTGGACGATCCACTGTTGAAATATTCAAGTTCAATATCAACCGTGGTTGATTCCGCCGGGGTTCGACAATACTGATAAACCCATTCAAAAAGGTCATCATAGAACCTGGACGCATCCTCTGGTATGGAACGGCCGCTAATCCTAAACCTTCCATCGGTATTAAAGACGATTTCAGGGGTTTTTTTTGTACTCTCGATTAGCAGGTTATCCATAATTGAAATACTAGAAACTGTCATGCAGGTAAAATCTATAAGCCTGGTAAAAATAAATTGATACCAGATCAACTAAAATCATGACCTGTCTAACAAATTTATAATAATTATTCAACATGTGGTGAGAGTTGTGATTAAAACTTATGTTTACAAGTTGAGCTTCCCATTTTTTCTACATGCTTTATTTGCAGGTTTATAAAGAAATATGGGCGAAAGTCTAAAGCGTTAAGTCTTATATACCAATAGATTAAAATTGACCAATGGCAGTATAAAATTGACGAATGGTTATATGTATATCGCTACAGTCTTCCCAGTCTGGCCGCAGGTGTCATATCCTGGGTAGAAAACTCTCCTTTTAAATACTTAAAGTATCCTGAAATTGCGATCATTGCAGCATTGTCAGTAGCATATTGTATTTCAGGAATATATACATTCCAGTGCTGTTTGACCGCAATCCGCCGAACCGCATCCCGAAGTCCTGAATTCGCAGAGACCCCGCCTGCAACAGCAATTTCACGTATCCCCGTTTCTTTCGAAGCCTGAATAAGCTTTCGGGTAAGTGATTCAATGATTGCTGCCTGGATTGAGGCACATAGGTCTTTTTCATGGTGCCGCACAAAATCCGGATCATCCTTAACCTGGTCGCGAAGGAAATACAGGAAGGATGTTTTCAATCCGCTAAAACTGAAATCCAGTCCCTTGATGACGGCCTTGCTGAAAGCAAAAGCAGAGGGATTTCCTTCCCTGGCAAGCCTATCAATCATCGGTCCTCCCGGGTACGGCAGTCCCATTACCTTGGCACACTTGTCAAAAGCCTCACCGGCGGCATCATCAATGGTTTGTCCTATGATTTCCATTTCAAGGTAGTCCCTCATAATTACAAGCTGGGTATGTCCGCCTGATACAAGGAGACAAAGGAATGGAAACGGAGGAAATGACCGGTTCTCATCCTTTTTGGCAAGGAAAACGGAAAGAATATGGGCGTGCAAATGATTAATATCGATAAGCGGAATTTGCAAAGAAAGCGCCAGACCTTTGGCAAACGAAGATCCAACCAGCAAAGCGCCCATCAGCCCTGGCCCGCGGGTATATGCAATGGCGGTCAGCTGGTCTTTTGAACGGCCTGCATCTTTCAGGGCGGTTTCCACAACCGGTACAATATTCTGTTGATGCGCCCTGGACGCCAACTCAGGTACTACACCCCCAAACTCCTGATGAACTTTCTGGCTTGCAATACGATTTGACAGCAAAATACCGTTTTCAATAACTGCCGCCGAGGTATCATCACACGAAGACTCAATTCCCAAAATAGTTATATTCATTGTTGCCCCGGAATAGCAATAGATTAAAGTTTTTCGCAAATTTGCATATAAGATATGCGAAGCCGTAAAATTATTAAAAAGATCCTACAAATAACAGCCCTGCTGTTGATTTTGATGTTTGCCATGCCGGCAGCTGCATTTTTGTTGCTTCAAAATACGAACATACAAACCGGCGTTGTGAACAAAGTTATGCAGATTGTGTCAAAGGATCTGCAAACGCGCTTCACTATCGGTAAAATTGATATTTCCTTCCTCTACCGTGTCAGATTAAAGGATGTTTACCTTGAGGACCTTTCCGGTGATACGCTGTTGTACGCACGTTCCTTAACAGTCGGTATCCGGCAGGTTAACCCCTTTAGCCGGGAAGTATCAATCGGCAGTATTGATCTTGACAGGGCATTCATCAGGCTGGCCATTGATTCATCAAAAAATCTGAATATCCAGTATTTTATTGATAAACTGAGGGGCGACAGTACCGGCAGCGGAGGAGCCTGGAAGGTGCGGTTCAATAATGTGCGCATGCGCGATGGCCGCTTTGCACTGAAAAACTATTATTCCGAACCTGTTGATTACGGGATCAACTTTTCTGATATGCAGCTCTCCGGCATTAATGCATTTGTGAAACATTTTAATCCCTCTCCCGATTCCCTTTCCTTTGATATAAAATCATTTCAGTTTACCGAACAAAGCGGTTTCAGGCTGGAAAAACTTAGTGGTAAATTCAGTGAGAGTAAAACTTTTATCTGCCTGAGGGATTTGGGGATGGAAACTCCTTACTCCAATGTAAAAGCAGATGAAATATCCCTGCGGTTCAGGAATTTCGGACAATTTAAAGCTGATTCTTTTTCACGGAATGTTAAACTGAGGCTTAACCTTATTCAAACCAAACTGGATTTCTACGACCTTGGGTTTTTTGCCAGGTCTCTTAAGGAAACCCAACAGGTTCTGACCATTTCAGGCCAGATAAAAGGATCAGTCAGTAACCTTAAAGCAAAGAATCTTGAAATAGGCCTGGGTTCCGGGTCAGTAATTAAAGGGGAACTAAACCTGGAAGGATTGCCTGATCTGCGGAATACATTTATTGTTGCTGACATACAACAACTGACCACTTCATCGAATGACCTTAAATCACTTAACCTTCCCGGACAGCGGAAACTGAAGATCCCTGAACAAATTGACAAATTGGGTAAGGTAACCTACAAGGGAAATTTCACCGGCTTTACCAGTGATTTTGTTGCTTATGGAAAGTTCACCTCAGACCTTGGTACAATCCATACCGACTTGCTGTTACGACCCGATACAGCCAACTACATTGATTTCGAAGGTAAATTGCAGGCAGCCGATTTTGAACTGGGAAAACTTCTGAATGCGTCAAATAATCTGGGAAAGATAAGCCTTTCAGTCACTGTCAGCTGGCGCCAATTCAATTGGAAAGTCGATCAATGCCAATCTTAAGGGAGTTATTCAGAAACTTGAATTCAAAAATTACAATTACTCGAATATTACCGTTGCCGGAAACCTGAAAAACAAAACATATAATGGTTCCGTCAATATAAAAGACCCGAATGTGGAACTTGAGTTCCTTGGAAATGTCAACTTGTCGGATTCAATAGCTGCCTTTGACTTTACAGCGAATGTCACGGATGCCAATTTATATGCCTTGCATCTTGGTAAATCGGATCCCGATTTTACAACCTCATTTTACCTGATTGCCCGTGGAACAGGCAATTCTGTCAATACACTGAACGGGGAAATTAAACTGTTGAATTCGCTATTCACAAGAAAGGATAAACAGCTGCAGATTTACGATTTTACGGTGAGGGCAGAAAATCATGCCGGTTCAAACCACCTGGAATTACGATCTGACTTTGCTGATGCTGACCTTACCGGAAATTTTGACCTGACGGAAATGAATGAATCGTTCAGGCACCTGTTGAACTATTATCTCCCCGCCTTGATTGATTCGGGTACAGCTGACTATGCTGCCATGCACAACAGTTTTACACTGAAGGCAAACTTTAAAAACGTTAAGCCGTTGTTCACTTTCTTTCTGCCGGCTTATTTTATGGCCGACAAGAGCAGCCTGCAATGTTCATTATAATGCAGACAAAAAATCGCTGAATGTTAATTTTCAGAGCCCCCAGCTGTTTGCCAGGGGTGTCACCTGGAACGGACTTGTTTTATCGGTTATCAGCAACAAGGATTCACTGAAACTCGAAGCAGGCGGAAAAAATATGTCCATGGGCACAAAACTCAGCCTCGATAATTTTACAGTTACTACAAATACGGCGGGTGATTCTTCTGATATTCATGTCCGGTGGAATAACTGGCAGGACCTGCAATATAAGGGAAACCTGAGGGCAATGGCACGGATCAGCCGGCCTGAAGGCAGCAATTATCCCCATATTGGTATTGATCTTTTTCAGGCCTCCGTTGTCACCAATGACTCGCTTTGGACAATCAGTCCGGGACGGATCACCATTGACAGCACCCGGATAGAAATTGCAAATGTACAGGTAAGTCACCGCGACCAGCTCTTTAAACTAGGGGGTGCCCTGTCAGAAAATCCAGACGAAAAAATAAGCCTGGTATTTGATCATTTTAACCTGGGCAACCTGAATGGTATTTCCGGAACATCCCGCTTTCAGCTTGGCGGAATACTGAATGGCAATGCCTCGGTTTCAAATGTATACCACAATCCGCTGTTTACGAGCAAAATGCATATCGACAGCCTGATGATAAACAGGGAGATCCTCGGCAGTACAGAAATCAACTCATCCTGGGATGACAGGCGGAAAATGGTTGTTGTGGATGCCCATACCATGCGTAATAACCTTAAAACAATTGAAATCAGTGGTAATTATACTCCCTCAGGGGAAGGCAAACTCGATTTTGACCTGGAACTGGATAAACTGCGGATGAATATTTTCAATCCTTATGTCAGCAGTATTTTCAATGATCTGAGGGGAATTGCCTCGGGCAAGGCCACCCTCACAGGTTCACTCTCAAAACCGGTGATCAACGGACTGATCAACTTCCAGAAATCGGCATTCACCATAAATTATCTTAAAACGAGGTACAATTTTTCAGAGAAAATCAAAATTGAGGACAACAACATCTATTTCGACAAGGTAAGGGTATATGATACCAAGGGAAATTCAGCCTACCTGAGCGGGGTAATCCGGAATAAGTACCTGAAAAACTTTTATTTTGATATGAATATCCGTTCAGATAATTTCTTTTGCCTGAATACGGGTCCTGCGGATAACAGCATGTATTACGGCACAGCGTATGGAAAAGATGTGGTGATGAAAATCAGCGGCCCTCCCAGGAATCTCACCATGGACATTTCGGCCACTACCGGCAGTAACACGAGCATTAAAATCCCGCTTTCAAACGAGGGTAAACTGAATGAATACAATTTTATTACTGTAATTCAGGAAGATACGACTGAAGAATCGGAAATTACTGAAAAAAATTACCAGGTGAATTTATCCGGACTGCAGATCAATTTTGACCTGAACGTAACGCCGGATGCAGAGGTTCAGATCATTTTCGATCCCAAACTGGGTGACATCATCCAGGGAAGGGGAACCGGCAACCTGAACATGATCATCAATACTACCGGAAATTTCCAGATGTTCGGGGATTTTACAATTGAAGAGGGAAATTACCTGTTTACTGCACAAAACCTGATTAACCGCAAATTTATTGTTGAACCCGGAGGAATAATCAGGTGGACAGGCGATCCGATCAATGCCAGCATTGATATTGTTGCCAGCTATAGTACCAAGGCGGCCATGAGTGATCTTTATCCAAATTTGTATCCGGCAATCTTCCTCGGAATGCCTCCAAGGTAAAGATTGTGGAGGACAGGCTGACTCTCACGGGAAAACTTATGTCGCCCGAAATCAAGTACGATATATACCTGCCGAATGCCACGGAAGATACCCGTTTGCAGGTCAGCAGCGCAACCTCATCGAGTGATGAGCTCAATAAGCAGTTCCTTTCGACTTCTGATCATGAGCCGGTTTGTTCCGGCGGCAGGTGCAGGTTCCCAGGCTTCTGCGTTCAAGTGCATCGCCTTACTCCAATGCAGCCGGTGTAAATGCCAGTGAATTTTTATCAAACCAGTTAAGTCACTGGCTGTCACAAATCAGCAATGATGTGGATGTGGGTGTAAAATACAGGTCCAACCGGTCAGCAACTTCCATGAAGAGTGATGAGGTGCAGGTGGCCTTGTCAACCCAGCTTTTCAATGACAGGCTCACCATTAACGGCAGTGTGGATGTGGCTACAAATGCCTCGGTAAATGCACTCCAACAATATTGTCGGTGAATTTGATGTGGATTATAAGATCACCAAAAACGGTAAGTTCAGGATAAAGACATACAATCATGCCAATAACGAATTGCTTTATGAAACGCCCTATACCCAGGGATTGGGTGTGACTTATAAAGAGGAATTCAATACTGCCGGTGAACTCTGGAGAAGATACTGGAGGGCATTAACGGGCACAAAGAAAAAAGAAGTAAATATACCGGTCCCGGAAGAAAAAACCGGAAAGGGCGGTTAATAACTTACTGGTAAAAATAAATAACCTTATTCGCCGTTTTAATATTTTTGATCCATATAACTTTCGCTTATGCTTATGACATTGCTTCAAATGAATGCAGCCGCGGTGGCTGACTCACTTACCTCGGGCCAGGCAACAACCCAGGCTTCCATGAATTATTGGGATCTGATGCAAAAAGGGGGATGGATCATGGTTCCCATTGTTTTCTTATTGCTTCTTTCTATTTACATTTTTCTGAACCGCCTGATTGTTTTAAGACAGGCATCCCGGGAGGACGTCCAGTTCATGAACCGGATAAAGGATTATATTTCGGACAATAAAATTGAAGCTGCAAGGACATTGTGCCATAGCACGCAATCGCCGGTTGCTCGAATGATTGAAAAAGGGATATCAAGGTTGGGCAGACCTATGAAGGAAATTGAGGAATCCATTGAAATAGTCGGAAAACTTGAGATTTATAATCTTGAAAAACACCTGACTGTGCTTGGCGTTGTGGCAGGGATAGCCCCCATGTTTGGATTTATTGGTACGATTGCCGGGGTTATAAAGATATTCTATAATATTTCATTGGCTGATAATATCAGTATTGGCATTATAGCCGGTGGATTATACCAGAAAATGATATCGAGTGCATCAGGTTTGCTTGTGGGCATTCTGGCCTTTGTAGCCTACCATATACTTAATATCATGGTTGAACGAATTGTGCATAAGCTTGAATTCAGCGTGATGAATTTTATGGACATCTTACATGAACCGATAAAGAGATGATACAATTAAGGAAAAAGAAATCTTTTATGGCTGAGGTCAGTACCTCATCCTTCAGCGATATCATGTTTTTCCTGATGCTGTTTTTTCTTATTGCATCCACCCTCATCAGCCCGAGCGTTGTGAAACTTACCCTTCCAAATGCAAAATATCATCAGACCATCCGGAAAACTGAAATTGCCCTGTCTATTACCAAAGATCTGGCCTATTTTATAAACAAAAAAGAAGTTCCTTTTGATCAGATTGAAAATGAATTAATTACAGCCTCTAAAGGAAAAGAAGAACCGGTGGTGGTTTTAAGGGTGGATAATTCTATTCCGGTACAGAATTTGGTGAATGTTCTGCAGATCGGCAATAAATTAAATATCAAAATGATTTTAGCTACAAAGGCTCCAAATGGGTGAAGTAACTGAACGTACATATAATAAAGCCAGGGTTGTGGGATACCTGGGAACAGGTGGGACGAGCCTTATTCTCTTTCTTATTTTGTTCTTTACCTATCTGGTTACGCCCATTCCCCCGTATCCTGAAGGAGGAGGTGGAAAGGGCATGGAGATTGAAGTTAACCTTGGATTTGCTGATGAAGGCTTTGGTGATGTGCAGCAAGCCAATCTTGCTTTGCCTGATTTCAATGAAGAAGTGATCAAACAACCTGCTCCTGTTGAGGAACCAAAGCAGGAGGTTTTATCCCAGGACAATGAGGAAACAACTACAATAACAACTCCGCCAAAACAGCCAAAGAAGGTTACACCTAAGGTGACTGCTCCGGTTCCGGTAAAAACAGTTAAGAAAACGGAACCAAAACCTGTGGTTGAAAAACCCAGGGTCCCTAATAAAGCTGCTCTTTATAAGCCAAACAGCAATACTGGGAATCAGACAAGCCAGGGAGTGACGCAAGGTTCAACAGATCAGGGAGATCCAAATGGTTTGCAGGGATCTGCAACGTATGGCAAGGGTGGAAACGGCGGAGAAGGAACGGGAGGAGGCAGTGGTGGTGGTACGGGTACAGGTACCGGTACCGGTATCGGCAACGGGGTTGGCCCGGGGATTTCATTTAACCTGGATGGGAGATCCATGATGATAACAGCAAAGCCTGATTTTTCAGTGCAAAAAGAAGGCATTGTCGTAGTTGAAATAACGGTTGATAAAACCGGAAAAGTGGTTTCTGCCAAACCGGGAGTTAAAGGATCCACCATTGTGGACAATACCCTGTATGCAGCTGCCAAAAAAGCTGCCCTCCAGTCAAAATTCAATTTGAAAAATGATGCTCCTGATTTACAGGTAGGCAAACTGACGTATCATTTCAGGCTTAGGTAAGTATTGTTCTGCGGTTCTGCAGTTTTGCAGTTATCTTATTAAGGGAGAATATGGACTGAATGCTGGAACTGCCCGTAGGGCAGACATTATTGTAGATCGTGCAGTCTGGTAATCGGAAGCTCAAACCGGCAATGGGTCGCCTTAGGATACACCGAAATTTCATCAAAAATTTGTGACTCAAAAATTTTACCCGGAAGAGTTCCGGATGAAAAGTCCGATATCATTCCAGAGGATCCCGCAGCAAAACAGGTAATTATATTCGTAAAACAAAGAGATATCAGAAAGCTCCGGTTATTCTGATGCTGGTAATTCCATGTTATATATCCCGTGGGTGGTTTTGAGGATGATCCCAGGTAAGTTATTAAAAATTAGACCTTGAGAATCATCTTGTCTGTATTTTTCATATATTTATATATTGCCTTTCACTCCTCCAAACTCTCAGCTATGAAAAAAGCATTACTCCAAGCAAGTTTCGTGATTTCTTTCATCCTGAATTTTTCAATACAGGCCCAGGAAAATCAAAAAGCAATTGACAACCCTAAAACAGAAACTCATTTTCTTTTAAAAATGGCAGGTCCTGCCATAGAATCTGGGGGGAAAGTAAAGTCCGCCATGAGTACAACCTGGACTTCCTCCAATTTACTTGTTGGATATAAGGATATAATTGAACCAATTCATCTTGAAGGAGGCTCATTGGTGTATTTTGTCTCTACTGCCCCTTCCGGAAAAAGGATTCTCTTTATCACAGGTTCTTTTTTGTCATCTGATAATGCCATGTCAGTATACTATGATGATGTATACCTAAGTTACAATTCAGGAGGAAATACTGTTACACAATACCTGCAATGCATCGGACACTATTTTTCAGGTAATACATCACAATACAACTATCACTGGGATTTACTGGAATGGAGTTCGTTGAATTCTTTATGCAACTGGGTGAAGGACTCGATCACCACTGGAGAATGCCTTCACCTGGACTTTGTTAATGACCTGATCCGCTGGAATCGAAATCCTTACTCCCTGGCCATGACTTTTTTGGTTGACCAGGACATCAAAGGGAGCATTCAACTGCATTTCGGAAATTCAACTTTTGAAGTTGAACCTTCATTTGACGTATCGGCTGAAACCCTTAACGTGGCTGCACCAAGTTACAGTAAGGCTACATTTGACATCACTTCGAACACATCCTGGACGATCAGTCCTATAGAATCCTGGCTTGATATCTTTCCGGGATGCAGGAAGCGGAAATGCAACCATTACTCTTACTGCAGATATGAACAACTCCCTCGAGCCGCGAAGCACGACACTCACGGTTTCCTCCTTTGGGTTGGCTTCCAGATCCATAGTGGTAACTCAGGCGGCTTCTGAAGCATATTTGAACATAAACAGCGATTACTTGTATTTCCAAGCTGCCGATGATGATAAGTACCTGGTTTCAGTTTATTCAAACCTGGCTTGGAATCTCAGCAGTTCTGTCCCCTGGATAGTTGTGGATCAGCTTTCTGGCAGTATGAACGATGATTTTACCATATCTGTTAAGGAAAACAAATCGATTTCTGAACGGAGTGGTGAAATTACGATATCAGCAAATGGTGTTGAATCCAAAACCATTTTGGTGGAGCAACGCGGGGCCGATCTCATTTTTGACGTCTCACCGCGCGAAATGACTTTGCCAGGCTCAGATACTACAATAACTTTGGATATCATCTGCAATGCAACCTGGAAAGTTACAAGCGACAAGTAAATGGATAACTGCTGATCCGGACACGGGAACGGGCGATGCATCGGTAGGCCTTCATTTCGACGCAAATATCGATGGTATTTCCCGGAATGCGGAGATCAGGGTAGAAGCAGCTCAGTATGTTCACGTGATTATACCGGTAACACAGCAAGAAAGTCCTTTTTGGTTAAGTGTTTCTGAAACCAGCCTGGTTCTATCTGATACAGCGAATAGTTCTGCTGTATTTAATATTACCTCCAATACAACCTGGGAGGTCAGCAGTGATCAAAACTGGCTCTTTCTTAGCAACACTTCAGGTTCCGGCAACGGTTTCATTGGGATTGCCGCTTTGGCCAATACATCAGATGAATCCCGAACCGCGACCATTACAATCACATGCAATGAAGTACCTGTGGTTATAATTACAGTGACCCAAACAGGTGCAATAGTCACCGGTATTTCCGGGTTGTACGGTGTAAAAGTGTCCTTGTACCCGGTGCCTGTAACCAACAAGCTTCTTGTTTCCTTCTCCAAACCCTTATCGGTGGCCGAATTATCAATTTTTAGCACAAGTGGAATAAAGGTCTATTCTTCCATGATAACAGAAAACAATTCTGAGATTGATATGGGCCGGTATGTACCCGGTATCTATTTCATTGAAATCAAAACACCGGGATATCAGATTATCAGGAAGAAAATTGTAAAACACTAGATGTCACAATCCTTTTGTTTTTCAGAACAAAACACTCATTCCCTGTTACTTCGTTTCCTTTCTAAGGATAGGACGGTCCATACTTTTGTGGTCCAACTGATATAAATCCGGTTTCTTGACTAAACAATTGGCATGAACTGTATGAATAAGGTCTTTTATAAGTAAAAACTGGACTTGGCAGCCTGGTAGTCTTTATTCTTCCCGAATTAAACATAATACCCGGCCAGGTGTTTTGAATAGGTGATCCATATTAAACACTAAAAAAAACCTCTCATGAATAAATCCTTCAACCCCTGGCATGATGTATCCCCGGGAGACAAGACACCTGAGTATGTAAACGGAATCATTGAAATACCCAAGGGAACCAGGGCAAAATATGAACTGGATAAGCAAAGCGGGATGCTAAGGCTTGACCGGGTGTTGTTCTCTTCGGTGTATTATCCTGCAAACTATGGCTTTATTCCACAGAGCTATTGCGACGACAAAGATCCACTTGACATTCTGATCATTTGCCAGATAGATATTGTACCTCTTTGCATAGTTCCTGCCAAAGTGATCGGGGTAATGCGAATGCTCGATGGCGGTGAAGCGGATGATAAGATCATTACCGTGGCTGCAGGCGATCCGAGTGTAAATCATTTTAATGATATTTCCGAATTACCACAGCATTTTATTTCCGAACTGAAAAGTTTTTTTGAGGATTATAAAAAGCTGGAACATAAGGTGGCAGTAGTCGAAGATTTCCTCGATAAAAAAGTAGCCATGAAGATTATTCTTGACAGTTTTTCTTTGTACCAGGAGAAAATAAAACCGCTCGTTGGCAGCAACGTTTAATTAAATTTAAGCCAAAAGCTCCTCCAATTGATTTGTTTTATGGGCAGATAAGAATAATAACACCTATATTTAGTGAATAATTATTCTGAGAACTGTAAGAAATGGAGGGAATAATAGAATTCTTAAAACAACTGGTGAATCCTGAAAGTATCATTCGCTACGGAGGGATTTATTTGCTTCTTTTTGTTGTTTTTGCTGAAACAGGATTATTTGTAGGATTCTTCCTTCCGGGTGATTCCCTGTTGTTTACAGCCGGTTTGTTGTGCTCAACAGGTTTCCTGCATGTGCATCCCGCTCTTCTTGTTACCTTAATTATGGTTGCAGCGGTGATCGGGAATATGGTTGGATATATATTTGGTAAAAAAGTAGGTCCCCTGTTGTTCAAACGTAAATCAGGCCTGCTTTTTCGTCAGGAACATCTGGTTATGGCCAATGAATTTTATAAAAAACACGGTAAGAAAACAATTATTCTCAGCCGGTTTTTCCCGATAGTAAGAACCTTTGCCCCTATCATTGCAGGTATTGTAAAACTGGAATACCATAAATTTGTTGCCTACAGTATAATTGGTGCCTTCTTTTGGGTAAACATACTGGTACTGGCAGGCTATTTTTTGGGGGAATATATCCCGCAGACCAAAGATTACCTCGGATACATTGTTATTTTTCTGATTGTGATCACTACCATTCCATTCGTAGTTAATTCAATAAAGAAAAAACTGCGGAAAAAAGTAAAAAATGTGAACCAATAGTTCAATTTATGAATAATAACAATGCAGAGATGGGTTTAAAACCCATCTCTGCATAAACCCTATCCTTAAAATTCATTAATGATGGGCGAGTTCTTTATCCACTATTCCCGACCATTTCTCCACCAGTTGTACTTCCCCTGCCAGGGATAAACTATCATGAGTGGTATTATAAAACTCCAAACCTAATTCCGGTTTAGTCTTGTCCCTGAAAGTAAACATCAGCTCAAGCCTGTCAACGGCAGTATAATTGCCATTCTTGTTATGCATACTTCTGCTGGCATTTATTACCCTGCATTTCTGTATTTCTGACAGATCAACCTCTTTCTTATATTCTTCAGATTTTATATCCCTTACATAGAATATCCTGTGCTTGTCTTTATCAAGTCCAATAGCAGAATTTTTCCAAAAATCGAATTCTGAAATTGCGCAACTGTTTGTTGCAGCCAGCTGAAATAACTTATTCTTTAACTGTTTTTCCTTTTTTAAACTACTGATGTATATCCATATACTTGGTACAACAAATATGAATACAATCATTCCTATCATTATGATCATTCCTGATTTCATTTTTTCTGGTATTTAAATATTTATAATGCTGAAAATCAAACAATAATATACGCGCAACATACCGGACAGAAATATGCCGGTGCGCGAGGTATTGAAAAGATTGTTGAAAAGAAAAGGTTTACCAGAAGTAATGAAACGGATAAATAATATCGGTACTTTGAAAAGGGAGTACAAATTTCTTGAAAAAGTCAATGTGCTTTAAAAAGGAACTGAATAATACTGTTTCTGCCTCCTTACTGCAAAATGCAAATTCACTGGATGTGTTTTTTACCGATGAAGGGGAAGAACCATCAGCGCCATAAACTTTGCTTTCAGACTTGGATATGGGCAGGAATAAATTGGAGGATGCAATGGAAATATAGTTCTCGCCATACCGGTGCGTACCTGTGAGCGAACCCTGGTCTGCAGTTAAAATAGCCGTGCTGTATGTACCTAAAATAAAGCAACACAGAACTGAAAAATGTAGAAAAGAATATGTTTTTAGTTTATTCTTCATGCTACAAAGTTATGACGTTTCTTATTAATATTTATATTGTAACTAAAAGAAAATCAATTGCACGGCAGAAACAAGCACAGCCACCAGAAGCACGTAGCGTATGAATACCGGACCCCAGGAAACAGCCGATTTACTTCCCAGCCAGGCGCCCGTCATGCTGCCCAATGATAGGATCAATCCTGCCTTGTAGTCCACCTGGTGACCAATCATAAAAACGGCCAGTGCAAACGGAGTATACAGGAATACGAGCAGATTCTTGATCGCATTGGCCTTTACAAGGTCCAGACCGGCCCCTAAGACCAGTCCACCCAGCAGGAAAAAGCCAACTCCTGCCTGAACAAATCCTCCATACACACCAATCAGGAAAAAAACGATAAAATTGACAGGTGATCCTGCCGGTAAAGCCCCGGTTCTTTCTTTCAGCCAAACCTCAGGCTTAAACAGAATAATGAAGAACATAAGGATGAGAAGGATTCCCACCGCCCTTTCCATCATTTTGCTATCGATAACCAGGGCAATCAGGGCACCTAGTATTGAACCCAGAATGGAAGGAATTCCCAGGCGCAGGCCGGTTTTCATATCCAGAGCGCCCTGTTTTTTAAAGCCCATGGAGCCAACCAGGCTTTGCAGCATGATCGAGATCCGGTTTGTTCCATTGGCAACAATGGGAGGAAGCCCGATAAACATCAGCAAAGGTAAGGTGAGCAGGGAACCACTTCCCGCCAGTGTATTAATAAAGCCGGCAAGGATGCCGGCTCCAATAATCAGAACATAATGATACCATGTCATTCCTGCAGCTCCCCAATATTACCAGGCGAACAGCGGGTAATTCTTCATAAGAAGGTTCACTTTCTCCCGCACGGCAGTGATTGTTTTGTCATCGTCTATATGAAGGATTACCTCATCTATAAGGTCAACGATTGTTTCAATCAAGTCTTCCTTTGCGCCCCTGGTGGTGATAGCAGGTGTGCCAACCCTTACTCCTGAGGTTGTGAAAGGAGTCCTGGAATCAAAGGGAACCATGTTCTTGTTGAGTGTAATATCTGCTTTTACGAGGGTGTTTTCAACCATTTTACCGGTTATATCAGGTACCTTTGTACGCAGGTCGATCAGCATGGAATGATTATCCGTACCATTGGAAACCACCTTATATCCCTTGTCCATAAAGCATCTTGCCATTACAGAAGCGTTGAGCTTTACCTGGGTAACATATTGGGTATAGGAATCTGTCAATGCCTCTCCAAACGACACTGCCTTGGAAGCAATTACATGCTCAAGAGGACCGCCCTGGGTTCCCGGAAAAACAGCCAGGTCAAGGAGATTCGACATCATTTTAATTTCACCTTTTGGAGTGGTATATCCCCAGGGATTCTGCGAAGTCGGCTCCCATCATAATCAAACCGCCTCTTGGCCCGCGAAGGGTTTTATGTGTGGTGGTGGTAACAATATGGCAATGGGGAAAAGGATGATTCAATAATCCTTTTGCAATAAGACCAGCCGGATGAGCAATATCTGCCATGAGTAAAGCGCCCACCTGGTCAGCTATGGCCCGCATGCGCGCATAATCCCAGTCGCGTGAGT
Organism: uncultured Bacteroidales bacterium; assembly: GCA_963790105.1. Classification (GTDB taxonomy): domain Bacteria; phylum Bacteroidota; class Bacteroidia; order Bacteroidales; family UBA10428; genus UBA5072. The sequence goes on from CAWBNI010000036.1 coordinate 202,010, forward strand.
ACGCCGATGCGCCGGCAATGATCAGTTTTGGCTTTTCGCGAAGGGCAATCGCCTCCATGTTATCATAATCGATGCGGCCCGTGTCCGGGTTCAACGTATAGGCAACCGGATGATAAAGAATTCCCGAAGAATTCACAGGAGAGCCATGAGACAGGTGTCCACCATGCGACAGGTCGAGTCCCATAAACTTATCACCCGGATTTAATACGGCAAGCATCACTGCTGCGTTGGCCTGGGCACCTGAATGGGGTTGCACATTGGCCCATACTGCATTAAACAATTTCTTGATCCTTTCAATCGCCAGTTCTTCCACCTCATCCACCACCTGGCAACCACCATAATATCTTTTGCCGGGAAGTCCTTCGGCATACTTATTTGTAAGGCATGATCCCATGGCTTCAAGAACCTGGTCGCTGACAAAATTTTCAGAAGCGATCAGTTCAATGCCGTGCAACTGCCTGTCATATTCCTTCTTGATGAGTTCAAATATCCGGGTATCTTTTTCCATAGGTAGTGAATTTGAATGTGCAGGTCTCAAAAATAATGTTTTGTAAAGGAGTAAAAAAATAAATCCGGATTTGTTTATCAGAATTTTATTGAACTTTATTCATCTGAAATTTCAATCAGCCACTTTCTGTAAAATGAAAAAAGTTTGGACTTGGAAATGAATCCGATATACTCCCCATTGTCAATTACAGGAAGATTCCAGGCTTCATGTTCTTCAAATTTTCGCATCACGCTTTCCATCGATTCACCGGGGGTAATATGAGCCGGAGGCGGCTGCATCAGGTCACGCACAAATACCCGGTTATATAATTCGGTGTTGAACATGATATGCCTGATACTGTCGAGCAAAACGACCCCAATCAGCATATTATTGCCGGTGAGGACCGGAAACAGGTTTCGCCTGGATTTGGAAATACTCTTTACCAGCTTACCCAGGGAGTCATCGGGAGAAACGACAACAAAATCCTTTTCAATTACCTTATCCACCTCAAGCAGGGTAAGGACCGCCTTGTCCTTGTTGTGCGTGATGAGCTCACCCCGCTTGGCAAGCCTGTGGTTATAAATTGAATGCGGTTCGAAATACTTGATTGTTATATAGGAAATAGTTGAGGTGATCATAAGCGGGATGAACATGCTGTACCCACCGGTTACTTCAGCAATCAGAAATATTGCAGTCAGCGGTGCATGCATTACGCCGGCCATTAGTCCTGCCATTCCGGCCAGAACAAAATTCTTTTCCGGAATGTTAATAAAGTGTAAACAGGTTTAAAAGACGGGCAGCTATATATCCGGTAAATCCACCCATAAACATGGTGGGAGCAAAAATTCCCCCCACTCCGCCACTTCCGGTGGTAGCCGTCATGGCTACCGGCTTTAACACAAGGACCAGCACAAAAAACATCAGAAAGAGGAACAGGTTATCCTGGTGTGCAAAAAAGATACTGCCATGAAGAATGGAAGAAACGTTTCCTGAAAGAAATTCATTGACGATATCATACCCTTCACCATACAAAGGCGGGAAAAGAAGGACAAGGATTCCAAGAGCCACACCGCCGGTAAGTACACGAACCCAGGTTTTTCCAATTGCAGCAAACAGGGATTCAATATAAATTGTCATTCGTGTAAAATATAATGAAACAAACCCGGCCAGTACACCCAAAACCAGGTACCAGGGAATGTTCCTGAAAAAGAAGGTACCCTGTAAGGGATAATGGAGGGTTACTTCATTTCCAATCAGCAGATAGGAAATGGATGCCCCGGTAACCGAAGAAATGAGCAAGGGAACAATGGACCACATGCTGATATCGAGCATCAGCACTTCAAGTGCAAAAACCACTCCGGCAACCGGTGCTTTGAAAATTCCGGCGATAGCCCCGGCAGCACCGCAACCAATGAGGGTGATAATTGATTTATAGTTCATCCCGAACAATCTGCCCAGGTTGGAACCCATGGAAGAACCGGTAACCACAACCGGTGATTCAAGTCCAACAGAACCCCCAAACCCTACGGTCAGGGTGGAAGCTATAATGGAGGAGTAACTGTTGTGAGGTCTTATGTAACCCTCCTTTTTTTGATATGGCATGAAGTATCTTGGTAATTCCATGTCCCATCTCGTCCCGGATAAAAACCCTGACGAACAGAAGGGTCAGTAAAATACCTACCAGAGGAAATACAAAATACAGGAAATTGATGTGGGATATGTTGCGCTGGTGCGAAACAAACAGAAGTGTCCAATGCACAATGTTTTTTAGCAGAACGGCAGCCAGACCGCTGGTAATGCCAGTGATAAAACTCAACAGGTACATCTGCTGCCGGTGATCGAGCTTAACTGTAATTCCGCGAATCAGGCGGATGAAATAAGAATGTAATTTCATGTTAGGCTGTTAGGTATTTAGGCTGTTAGGCTGTTAGGGTGATATCATTCACGAGAACGCAACTGCAGAACTGAAGAACTTCTCTCACCTCTCATCTCTCATCTCTCATCCTTGTCTCTCGTCCCTCGTCCCTTGTCCCTGGCCCTTGTCCCTGGCCCGCTTCTCCATAGGCAAAATGCACTCATATATGAACTTATTAACCGGGGTATGTACGCCGTATTGCTCTGCCAGTCTTACCACAGTTCCATTCTGGTATTCAATCTCAGAAGGTTTGCCCTCCCATACATCTCTTGTCAATGAAGAAGTTGCATCATAAGCGAACGAATCCACAAATGACATGGTTCTTGAAACAAAATCACTTTCAATACAAATACCCATCTCCTGCGAAAGTGCATATATTTCTTCAAAAAGTGAATGCATCAGTTGCCGTGTTTCTTTAATTTCTCTTATTTCACCGTATGTAGAACGCGTAACAGCCAATAAACCACTGGCGCAGATATTAATGAATTTCTTCCATAATTCGCTCTGAATATCCTGGGCGATCCTCGATTTGATCCCCGAATGATCAAATATTTCTTTCAACACGTTGACTCTTTCGGTCACTTTATTATCCGCTTCTCCAAAAATAATTACCGGATCGAACCCAAGGTGACTTATAACACCCGGTGATTCAATCTTGCTGAAAATCCTGCATAAACCGCATATAACAGGAGCACTGCCTAATTCCTGTGCCAGCTCATCAAATGCCATTACCCCATTCTGCAAGGGAAGAATAGTGGCATCAGCCCTGATGACCCCCTTCAGTTCACGGGCTACTTCGGTAACCTGCCAGGCCTTCATTGCAAGCAAAATATAATCCGCACCTCCCAGGTCGCTTAGCTTATCGGTAACCCTGGCGGGATTGACGGAAAAATCTCCAAGTATACTTTTAATCTGAAGTCCGTTTGCCCGTATAGCCTTCAGATGCTCTCCCCTGGCTACAAAAAGCACATCGTGCCCTGCATTGGCCATTTTTGCACCATAGTACCCTCCTACTCCGCCGGCGCCTATTATCGCAATTTCCATATATTCATCAGTTTATATTTCAAACGTTTCAGCAGTTCTCATGCTTTAATATGACCCGGATGCTTTTTTCAACCTTGTCTTCAAATCGATCGACCTGCTTAAATAACCCCGGTTGTATCAAAGGTTTGTTTTTCCCGTGAAAATCACTGCCGCAAGTGAGCAGTAAATGCCGGAGATCAGCAATGCCGGCAAAATAATTGATCTGATCATAATCGTGATAATTATTAAATGCCTCCAGACCCAGTGCACCCTGATCAAGGAGTTCATTTATCACGGCCTCCTGGTTGCGAAGGTTGACACCCGGATGAGCTACAACTGGAATTCCATCCTGGCTTTTGATCAGGTCAATAGCTTCGCTGTACGACATATAATCGATTTTCACATAGGCAGTCCTGCCCTGTGCAAAATAATCATGATAAAAATTGATGTATGGCATGTCACTCCGGGATCCTCCGGGAAGATACGGTTTCAGCAATGGATTTGAATGATACACCGGGTTCGAGATAAGGGTTTCAGCAATCTGCTCGGCACAAGGCGGGCGACCTTTGGCCAGTTCGATGACTTCATCTCCATCAACAGGAATGCCGGACTTTTTCAATAACCTCAGCATTTCAGGAAATGCTTCCATGATCTTTCGATTCACCTCATCCTCAAGCGATGAAAAATCGGTTGAGTCCCATTTTATATTATAACCGAGAATATGAAGATCTATCCCGTTATAATTGCAGTCAATTTCAATTCCGGGAATTACTGTTATTCCGATGGAATTTGCCATCTCAATGGCTTCTCCAACGCCCCTTACGCTATTATGGTCTGTAAGGGAAATGGTACTTAGCCTATGTTCCAGGCATTTGGCCAATAAGTCCTTTATGGAAAATTCCCCATCCAGGCTGTAATTGGAATGCATATGCAGATCCGCTCTTGCAAGCATCGGTAAACGATATTTTAAATTTTCAATTACTATAATTTTGCCGTCTATTCCTGGTCCTCCATCACCGGCAACTGCCTGTCGATAAGAATATCCAGTGAAATAAACGTTTCAGTGCGCGATACGCCCTTAATGGCCTGTATCTTATCCGCCAGTACAACGCGCAAATGTTCATTATCACGGGCATATACTTCTACAAACATTGCGTATTGTCCTGTAATATAATGACATTGTGTGATCTCCTGTATCTTCAACAACTTTTCCGACACGTTGTTGAATAAGGCTGCATTATCCAGGAAAATACCTACGAAAGCGCAGGTTTTGAATCCCATCTTTTTGGGATCCACATTAAATTGCGAGCCGCTTATGATGCCGAGCCGCATGAGTCTTTGAACCCGCTGATGAACGGCCGCACCGGAGATTCCGCAGGATCGGGCTATTTCAAGAAAGGGAACCCTGGCATCCTTGGTTAAGATGGAAAGAATTTTCCTGTCGAGACTATCAATCTGAAAGTCATTTTTCATATTTTATTCCTTAAACACATCTATTTTGCAAATTTCGGATCAATATATTGGTAAAATAATCAATTTAATTTCAATTCATGGTTTACCTCAACGGGATTTTTTATACTTTTCAACCATAAATGCTTTTAAGCAAATGAGAGGCTGTTTGCAGCCTGAATCAGTAACTTTAATTTTTATATTTTTGTTTAAATAATTTCGAATTGCATGAGTAAACCACTGATTGCTCCGGCCCATTACAAGAGTCTGCTTGACCTGAACCAGACTGAAAGGGCCATAAAGCTGGTAAAAGACACTTTTCAACAACAGCTCTCGGCTGAATTGAATCTGAGAAGGGTTACAGCACCCCTGTTCGTATTGAAAGGAACCGGTATAAATGACGATCTGAACGGCATAGAGAATAAAGTCAGTTTTTCCGTAAAGGATATGAATAATGCCACAGCGGAAGTTGTTAATTCCCTGGCAAAGTGGAAACGTCTTGCCCTGGCTGATTATTGCATACCTCATGGAAATGGCATTTACACCGATATGAATGCAATCAGGCCTGATGAAGAGCTTGACAACATTCATTCTCTTTATGTGGACCAGTGGGATTGGGAGCGTGTAATTGCACAAATGGACAGGAATCTTGATTTCCTTAAATATATTGTCAGAAAGATTTATGAGGTACTGAAGCGGACCGAATATGTTGTTTACGAAAATTACAGCCATGTTAAGCCCATCCTTCCCCAGGATATTACGTTCTTCCATGCAGAGGAATTATTAATGCAGTATCCCCATCTTTCGGCACGTGAGCGGGAATTTGAAGCTGTAAAGAAGCATGGAGCCATATTTGTAATTGGCATCGGCGGCATGCTGGGCAACGGGGAAGTGCATGATGGCCGTGCACCTGATTATGATGACTGGAGCACGCCAACTGTAGAAGGATTTCGCGGATTGAACGGTGACATCGTTTTGTGGAACCCGGTTCTGGAGAATGCATTCGAGATATCCAGCATGGGTATCCGGGTGGACAGGGATGCCTTGCTGAAACAGCTTGAAATAACCGACAATATGGGAAGAAAGGATTTACAGTTTCACAAAAGACTGATCAATAATGAACTTCCATTATCAATCGGGGGTGGGATCGGGCAATCCCGTATATGTATGTATTATCTTCGCAAGGCACATATCGGAGAAGTTCAGGCAAGCATCTGGCCTCCTGAATTACTCGATCAGTGCAGGAAAAACCACATTTTTCTATTATAATCCAGCAAAAAGACTCTTATGGCAACTGCAGAAGCACTTATCGCTAAGATAAACAAGGATAATAAAACACTTCACGAACTCTACGGAAGTAATCCAACCGATCTGGAACGGCATGCCAGACGGTATGTAAACCTGATCCATCAGTTTACAGGCACATTCGGGAATGCCGATCTTTCAGTGTTTACCTCTCCGGGCAGAACCGAAATCGGGGGAAATCATACCGACCACAATTATGGACGTGTACTGGCCGGGGCAGTTAACCTGGATAATGTAGCCATTGCATCAAAAAACAATTCAGACTTAATTCATATTCAATCGGAAGGCTACCCTGAATTTGAGGTTGACCTGAAAAATCTTAAGGCCGATAAAAAGGAGCAATACACCTCGGCAGCCCTCGTACGGGGAATATGCGCAAGGATGAAAGAGCTGGGTTATACGATCGGAGGATTTAATGCCTGTATCGACGGGGGTGTGCCAAAAGGATCCGGACTGAGTTCCTCAGCGTCCTTTGAGGTTCTCATCGGGGCCATCGTGAATGAGCTCTTCAATAACGGCAGGATGGACCCGATCCAGAATGCGATCATCGGACAATACTCGGAAAATAATTACTTTGGAAAGCCATGCGGATTGATGGACCAGACCGCCTGTGCAATGGGCGGACTGATTACGATTGATTTCAAAGATCCGGCCAACCCTGTAGTAAAGAAAGTGAAATTTGACTTTGTGGCCACCGGATTTGCGCTGGTTATTACGGATACCGGGGGAAACCACGCAGACCTTAATGACGAGTATGCATCGCTTCCAACTGACATGAAAGCCGTTGCGGCTGAACTTGGCTCAAAGGTATTGAGAGAAGTTTCGCTGGAACAGATTATCGAGATTGCCCCAAAAATTCGGGAAAAAGTAGGAGACAGGGCAATCCTTCGGGCCATACATTTCCAGGGTGACAATCAGCGCGTGGTGGATGAGGTAGCTGCACTGGAAAAAAACGATTTCAAAGCCTTCCTTGGCATGGTAGTGGATTCCGGCTTCAGTTCATACATGTACAACCAGAATATATTCCCTGTAAATAATGTTCGTGAGCAAGGTGTCTCGCTCGCTCTGGCACTGAGTGAACTCGTATTGAAAGGCAAGGGAGCCTGGCGCGTTCATGGTGGAGGATTTGCAGGCACCATCCAGGCATTTGTTCCGCAAAACCTTATCGAAAAATATGTCAGCACCCTGGAGCATATATATGGAAAGGGATCTTGCCATTCACTTCTTTATCAGGCCAAAGGGAGCGGGGAAGGTGGAATTATAGTCCATCTATTGCCGTCGGCTTAAGCCGACGGCAATAGATATTCATTAATCTGAAATTCAACATATGAAATACATAAACGAAGAAGCCTTTAAATCAGTTCACCAGGGAAAACAAACCGGACTATACACCCTGAAGAACAAGAATGGCCTGGTTGTCCAGATCACGAACTATGGCGCCATTATTGTCAGCATTTACGTACCCGACCGGAATGGTAACCTGGCAGATATTGTGCAGGGTTATGACACCATTACCGAATATATTAAAGGAAATAGTCCTTACATGGGTGCTATTTGCGGCCGTTGTGCCAACCGTATTGCGGGTGGCAAATTCCGTCTGAAAGGAAAGGAATATACACTGGCCGTCAATAACGGTCCGAACCATTTGCATGGAGGATTAACCGGATTCAGCATGGTAGTCTGGGATGTTGTCCGCTCCTCGCCTGACCAGGTCGAATTATCCTATCTTTCAAAGGACGGAGAAGAAGGCTATCCGGGAAATCTCCAGGTTTCCGTAACCTATACACTGACAGGGGACAATGAGCTTCGTCTTGATTACCTGGCCAAAACTGACCAGACCACAATAGTAAACCTGGCCAGCCATTCATATTTCAACCTGGCAGGAGAAGGTTCCGGCAGTATGTATGACCAGGAACTAATGATCAATGGGTCACTTTTTACTCCATCTGATGAGACCTCCGTTCCTACCGGAGAAATTCGCAATGTGAACGGAACACCCATGGATTTCAGAAAATCAAGAAAAATCGGATTGTTAATTGACCAGGATGATGAACAGCTTCGGTTCGGTGCAGGTTACGATCTGAACTATGTATTGAATCATCCGGCAGGTGAAAGCGGACTGGCCGCCATTATGTACGATCCTGCATCGGGACGCATGATGGAGATTTATACCACGCAGCCTGGAGTTCAGCTATATTCAGCCAACTGGATCAATAACGAGCCGGGAAAGGGAGGTAAAAAATATGGGAGGCGATGGGCGATCTGCCTGGAAACCCAGCATTTTGCAGATGCCATCAACAAACCCCATTTCCCGTCAACTGTACTAAACCCCGGAGAAGAATACAAACATACGCGTGTGCACAGAGTTTTTAACTAAATAAACTTCAAATATGCAAAAAGAACAATCCAAATTTTTGTTTCCACTGATTGTGATGGCCTCGTTGTTCTTCCTTTTTGGCTTTATCACTACAATGAACAATTCGCTGATTGATTACCTGAAAGATGCTTTCCGGCTCAATGAAGTAGAAAAACAATTGCCCAATACTTTTTTTTACGGGGCTTACATTCTTTCAATCCCGGTAGGATATTTGCTGAACCGGATTGGTTACAAAAACGGTGTACTGGCAGGACTGGCACTTGTGAGCATCGGTTTTTTCCTTTGTATTCCCGGCGTCGCAATAGGATATTATGGTTTTCTTAGTGCCGTATCCGTATTTGCTGTCGGTGTAGTTTTATTACAGGTCGCTGCCAATCCATATGTTAATGCATTGGGAACTCCCGAAACCGCCGCCAGCCGTTTAACGCTGACTAATGCCCTAAACTCCCTGGCTACAGTAATTGCTCCCATTTTTGTTTCCATGTTGATCGTGTCAGCTAATACCGGGGGTGCAACTGATCCCAAAACTGTTCAGGGCCCATTTGCCGGCATTGGAGTTGTTACGCTTGTAATTGTTGCTGTCATGTTTTTCCTGAAGCTTCCGGAAATCAAAGGAGATGAATCAGCTGAAGGTCTGGCAAAAAAATTCAAATCAAGTGCCTATAAATATCCCCACATGTGGCTGGGTTCACTGGCCATCTTTTTTTATATGGGTGTTGAAATCGGAATTCCCAGTTTCTTTGCAGATTATTCCAAGCGGTTGGGATTCACTTTCGACGGAGAAATGCGGACACAATTGCTGGCTTATTACTGGCTCGGACTAATGATTGGACGTATTGTAGGAATATTTATTCTGCGGTTATTCAGGGCAAGAACTATCCTGAGTTTCAATGCAATTGTCGGTGCTGTAGTCGTTCTTCTTTCGCTGGTACTGGGTGGAATGGGAATGCATACCCTGGCCCTTGTTCTGTTCCTTGGCACCGGCTTATTACATTCCATCATGTGGCCCTGCATTTATAACCTGGCGTTGGAAGACCTCGGACCTCATTCAAAGGTTGGATCCGGTGTAATAGCCACCTCTGTAATTGGAGCTGCCTTGCTTCCCATTATGATGGGTGGAATTCAGAAAAGCACAGGTCTGATTGTAGCCATCAGCTGCCTCTTTGTATATTACGCCTATATTACGTTTTTCGCGGTAAAGGGATCAAGGATCCGGTAGGATCGGTATCCGGTATCCGGTATTCGGTATTCAGTATTCGGTATTCGGTAGTTGGCACCTTTCACTGATTACCGATCACCGATTACCGATTACTGATTACTCGATACCGAATTACCGATCACCGATTACCGATTTCAAATGAACATATACCTTCCTAATTCTTCCCTCCCGGTTGAAGATAGAATGGCTGTTTTCTTTGTCAATAGCAAGTCCCTGAATATTTGAAGAACTCCCATCGTCAAATACCAGGTCTATTCCTTCTTTACCGTCAAGCAGGTAAATTACCGGAACCTTGCAGTAGGTGAAATACAAATGCGGCACTGATTGATCATACGAATCTTTCGATCCGGGCTGAATAAATTCATTCGCTTTCAGAACAACGGGATTAAAAGATATCTGTCCGTTATTTACCACAAGGCCAAGCTCAAAGAACCGGCTGATAATATCTTCTTTCACCTGCCCTGTCATGCCTGGTTGTTGCACTCCTGACATACGCGGAGTATGGGAGTATGGATCAGTCGGGAATGCCCCATACTTATCAGGAGTCTTATGTACCCCAATGCCTTTCTGAACCTCGGCATAATGTTTTGCAAATTGATGAAGAACATCTTTGGAGGCGCCATTGCTTCGGGCCTGCTGAATATTTTCACCAATTGCCACCAACAGCTTGGAAACCATATGCCAGTATATCGAACCCAGACCTTCGTACTTGTAGAAAGTTCCTGACCTGCCGGTAAACGACTGGTGATCAAATATTTTCTCATAAACTGCCATCACCGGTTTAATCTCATCGGCGCTTACTTTAACCACGGAGTTATCATTGAGCCTCTGCAACGCTTTTTTAAGATGACCCGCATTACGGAATGTACCGTTAAAATGATACTGGCCCCTGATATCTCTTGCAATTACACTTGTGTCGCCAATTTCAATCAATTTTGATAATATGGGTATTTTCTTCACATCATCCCCCGGAACAATATTCTTTTCAAGGAACCAGGGCAGTCTTTTGTCCGGATACAAAATATAACTTTCCTGATCTTCCCGGTACAATTTGCTTTTTCTCAGGGCGTCAAGCACTTCGAGAGCTTCTTCGGGCGCAAGTTTGCCCGAGCTGAGAACTGAAACCTGCCCTTCGAGCATTTCATGCAAATACCGTATCTTAAATTCATTCTCACTGATGGTGAGTAAATTATATGCATTATAAAGATTATCGGTCCTTTTATTTACTGCAATACTTTGATCAATATAAGCCTGTGCTGTTTTAAAGAATTCAATAAGATACTGCTTCTTAACTGAAGTTCTTTTACCTGAAAATCCTTTATATACTTTATTCCTGAAATCGCTTCCGGCGTTGCCAAGCAGATCCACCAATATCTTGCGCTGCCTGTCGCTGAATCCTTTATTAAGTAATGATTGATGATTTTTCAGAACCTCATCAATTTTCCTTAGCAGGTCCGCCATTTCCTCTGTAATCTCCAGGATGTCATCACCTGATGCTGAAAACAATTCGATCATAAAATGAATGAACCGCCGCATATAATACAAAGTAACCATTGACACGCCATATCCTACAAGCGCATTGTTGGCATCGTTCCATTCCGGACGTAAGGTATTCATCCAGATGCCGGCTTCAGGTATGAAATTACTAAGCTTGGATAGCAGCGGAGCCAGAATTTTTTCCGTGAGGTTAACCCTGAATACCTTGCCCGATCTATCAAGAACCAACTTTCCGTCAGCACCCATCCTGGATACTGTTTCTTCTATTTTATGATGAATATCAAAATTGAAGACAATGGAATCATGCGGGTTACTGACAATCTCTTCATATGATTTTATTCTGTAGGGAATATTTGCGTAGGCAAACATATCTTTGCTAAGCCAGGAATCCAGACGGCCCGGAAAATACTTCCCGGATACTTCCAGTAATTTTAGCATATAAATTATCTGATGATCTCCCCAATAGCCAATATTTGAGAACGGATTATCGGGTTCCGGTACTTCCCAGTCAATGCCATCCCGGGTAACCCGATACGGATTGTATCCATCTGCCGATGAAGCATTTACAAATTTGGCTATCATACCACTTATATAGTCGGGATATGATAAGGCCAATGCTTCCCAATTCTGGAATATATCGCGCCAGTTACCCTGATAATACAGCAGCTTATTACCGCCTGCATCTTTAATGTTTATTGAAAACACGTTCCACGGTCGACTTGGGTCGCCATGCCGGCGACTGAAAGTAAGGGGCAGGTACTCAAGAAACAGACGATGAAGATCTTCATCGCCCTCATCGATAATTAATTTATTGAGTGATGAATAATCTAAATCAGCTGGTAATTGACTGAAGAATTCAGGATGACTGTCCCCGACTTGTTTGTTAAAATGCCGGATATGTTTGAGAAAATCGGCTTTATCAATTGAATATCCCTCGCTGAATATTCCACCTCGCATTACATTAAACAAAACATTCGAGAAGTGCCTTGATACAACCAGTTTGTCAGCAGAGTTCTGAATGCCATCTGCATCGGCAACAATAGCTTTCAGGGCAAGGGAACCCTCCTGAATATTCTTTTCGATATCACCAATTTTATCGCTGGTCTTTTCAAGATACGCAATGAGGTTATTGACTTTCACAGAGTCCTGGTTGACCTCGGCGGCAAAATACCAAACCTTCTTTTCTTTTGAAGCAAGTTTAATTGCCGTGTTTGTGAAGAATGCCCCCTTCACCCCTTTTGATTCCTCCTCTTCAATAACTTCAATTCCTTTTCTGAATTGTCCCAGTTGCCTTGAACTTAAAAGAAAGTGAGTATTTTCAAGTCCGCATGTCCATACGGTTACAACCTGCATGGCTTCGCTTGGCTCGGCTTTGTCAACAGGAATGGATTCGAGCCGGAATAACCCGAGTGAATAGTCCTTCACAAGCTCAGATTTCTTATATCCGTCAAGCAGGGTAGAAAACTGGTTTTGCATAAACCGATCAACACCATAGGGTAAAAGGTTCTGTAATCCATCAATAAGTTCAACCTCAACAGTAGTTGAAAGATTATTTTCAAGGATACTTTTCTTTATCCATCCAAACCTATCGGAGTTCATCCAGCCATATCGGAAGGTTAATCCCAGATCAAGGTTTTTTTCTTCAAATATGAGTTTATTGCCAACTGTATTTTTGTATATATTCCTTTCGATTTTATAAACACCTTCATATCTCCCGGTAAAAGGTTCCCATAAATACGTTGCACCCTCCGCCAATATCCTGAAAATTGATTTACTCCCGGTTGTTTCAGCTGATTCCTGCAGCTTATCATCCGTATAATAAGGGAAAAGCGCACTTTCGGGATTAATCCTCCCTGCCGATAATCCGCCGGTGCTTGAAATAAACATCCAATGGTCGGAATCACTTGCCAGGCTCATAAAAAAAGGCAGACATCGAGTCGTAGTTCCTGATTTCATAGAAATCTTCCCCATCAATTGTTACAAATTGGCCCCTGACTTCTTTTTCTCCTGACTGGAATACATTCTTACCTATTAATAATTTATTTTCAGCCATTATTATCTGTTTTATGAATTAGTTATTTCACGGTTTTGCCTGACAACCTATAGATAAAAGAATTGGTATTGTCTCTGCCATTTCATTTTTTGTCCGGGCTCCAGATCAATTTTAATGAACAATTCCGGACTGATCACATGTTTCGATCCCCATAAATTCATCATTTCAGGTATGAAATCGGTAATTTCCTTCATTCCAACACCAGCACTGTCGTGGGCAATTTCCCATTCCCCGTTCTTTGAATGGAACTCGGTCAACGGGCTAAAGAAAAAATCCTTTCCGGGTGCGAAATTAAATTTCACGGAATTTGTTTTCAAAACAACAGCATCCTCCGGGTTAACTGCTTCAGTCATTGCTGACGGTTTATTTATTTCGCAGGGAACCCGGAGGGTATAGTGTTCATCAATATTCGACCTGTTAATTGCTATAAAATTATGACAATACTCGTTCGTTTGAATTTTATGTGTTCCTGTGTTTTCAAGTTCATAATCAATGTGTAAACGAATTACCTGATAGTCCGATCTTCTTGATGAGTTTCGTACTATACCCCCTGCAATCCTTAGGAAAAACCGTGTACTTTATCCATCCCTCTCCTTTTTCGAATTGAACTTCAAAAGGATCGATCTCATATGCCTGAAAAAAATTGTACCCCTCGTTACTCTTTCTGGTAAGCAATCCAACACCGATTTTGGGAAATTTTTCTCCTGGCGCACAATCATCATATCCTATCGGTTTTGTTATTCCGAATTCGTTATACAAACCCTGACCATGGCGCCTAAAATCAAATTCCCCGGCAGTCTCCGCCGAACAGAAATTAAATTTGTCAGCAAACAAAATATGTGAAATATTACCAGTCCAGTCGAACCGTGAATTGTGATAAACCTCACCTGGCTCTTCAATTGTCAGGTGCAGCAAGCTATTCTCCAGAATTAATGCCATAGCATTCTTTGCAATTCGCTATTTTCTTACCAGTATAGTTTCGAGTTCCTCCAATGATTTACCCTTTGTTTCAGGTATATATTTCAATACGAATAACAGGGTCAGGAACCCTAAAAAAGCAAAAATAAGAAAGGTATACCCGCTCCCGATGCCGGCCAGCTCTTTTGGAAATACGGTGGCAACTGAAAAACTGACTACAGAATTCCATGTGCCCACAATTGAGATCATTACTCCTCTCATTTTATTTGGGAAAATCTCTGAGAGCAAAGTCCACATTACCGGCCCGAGTGAAATGGCAAACGAGGCAACATATAAAATAAGCCCGATTAAAACCAATATTGCGTTCATCGAGATGGCGTTTTCCAGAATGGTAGATTTAAAATTATTGTAATTCCTGGCGCCAATCTGATCTTTAACATCCTTAAAAAATGCCAGTTCATTAGTGTATTCCTTGTTTGCCAGATTATCCAACCCACGTCCCAACATCAGAATATCGTCGGGTTCACTGGTTTTATTTTGTTTTGCCACCTCCATAATTTTGATAATCCCTTTATCTGAAATAGTATATTTAGCAGCTTTAAAAGCAAATCCGGCAATCGATAGGGATATCATAATTCCTATTGACCCGATAACTAAAAGGGGCTTTCTGCCCAACCTGTCAATCAGGAACATGGCAACAACCGTGAATACCACGTTGGTCAATCCCAAAATGATCGCCTGGGCAAAGGCCGAGTTCTGGCCACCACCTGCCATCCCGAAGATCATGGGAGCGTAATAAAAAATCGCATTTATCCCTGTAATTTGTTGAAAGAAAGCAATGCCGAGCCCGATAATTAAAATCAGGGTCATTTTCTTTTGGAACACCTCACGAAAGCTAATGCCGGAGCTTTTTTCAGATTTTCCGAGGTTTTCCTTTATTTCCCTGAACACCTTCTCTGCATACTCTTCACCTCCGATATTGACCAGGGTTTTTTTTGCCTCGTCGTCCCTGTTCTTCAATGCTAACCAGCGGGGACTCTGGGGAATAAAATATAACAACAGGAAATAGATCACTGCAGGTACTGCTCCAACACCCAACATCCATCTCCAGTTAAGATTTGGGTCGGAGATTCTCTGTAAAATAAAATAATTGGAAAAATAGGCAACTGAGATACCCAATACAATATTTAATTGATTGATTGACACTAAAGTTCCTCTTTTTTCGCGGGGTGCAATTTCAGCTATGTACATTGGAGCTACCAGGATTGACATACCAACGCCAATGCCTCCTATCATTCTGGCAGCAATGAAAAAAGTAAGATTACTGGTTAAAGAAGTAGCCAGGGCACAAAACGTGAAAAGAGCGGCGGTCATGATAAGCACAATCTTTCGGCCAAAGATATCGGCCAGAATACCGCCGATAAAGTTTCCGCCCATGGCACCAAAAATGATGGCAGAGACAGACAGACCCAGCAACAATGAACCACTTTCCAATCCAAATACATTACGGTAAAATGGAACTGCCCCTGAAATAACTGCGCTGTCGAAACCCAGCAGAAATCCACCAAGAGCTACGATCAATGAAATAAGTACTATAAAAACATTGTGCTTTTTCATTATACATTAAGTTTTAAGTGAAAGATAGGATAGTAATTTAGTATTAAGCAACTCCTTATGGGTCACTCTCATTTGTTATTGTAATAATAAGAAAATTAATACTAAAATCATCACATGTTCTGTAATCAGAATGAAAATGTTTGATGCACCATTTCAATTATAGAATTTATTTTACCTGATCTTTTCTTTTCGGGATATTTATGTATATTGCTGATGAATTACCCCGGGTGATGCAACTAAACAGGATCGTAACTGCCATTATTACTAAACTAATTTAACAACCTCAATGCTATGAGTAGGATTGTTTCGACATTGACTTTCAAGGATAAGTTAGGATATGGATTGGGTGACACGGCATCTCATTTCGTATGGGATATGGTGGGTTTCTGGTTAATGTTTTTTTATACCGACGTATATGGAATTTCGGCAATTGCAGCGGGAACAATTATGCTTATCGCCCGGTTCTGGGATATGGCCATCGATCCCATTATAGGAATTGTTTCAGACCGTACCAACACAAGGTGGGGCAAATTCAGACCTTACATCTTATTCGGAGCAATACCCTATTCTGTTTTAGCGATATTGACTTTCACAACACCCAATTTTGGTGAATTGGGCAAGATTATTTATGCCGGTGCCACGTATATTCTGTTAATGACGGCCTATGCCTCGGTTAACTTACCCTATTCGGCATTGGGTGCTGTAATGACAAACGACACATACGAACGGGCCGGGTTAAATACCTACCGGTTTATTTGCGGTTTTGCCGGACAATTTATAGTTACCGGGCTGGCACTTACCCTGGCAAAATTCTTCGGGCATGGTGATAAAGCGCAGGGATTCCAATACACATTGATATTATTTGCTTTCCTGAGTCTGGTATTCTTCTTTATTACATTTAAGGCTACAAAAGAAAGGGTACATCCCCCTAAAGCACAGGTTAATTCGCTTGGTGCCGATTTAAAAAACCTTTTTACCAATAAAGCCTGGATTATTTTGGCTGTTGTCGGCATCGTATCCTTTATCATGTTTGCCATTCAAAATGCAGCCGTAGTTTATTACTTTAAATACTATATAGGCAATGAAGAAAATGTGCAGTTATTTAATGTAATCGGAACAGTCGCTTTGATCGTGGCCCTGCCTTTCTCAAAACCATTGGCTAAAAAATTCGGCAACAGGAATGTTTTTATTGCCAGTTCAATTATTTCAGGCATATTCTTTATCGCTATTTATTTCCCGGCCCAGCATAATATTATTGCAGTTTATGTATTCAATATCATTGCCAAAATGGCCTATGCGCCGGCAGTTCCTTTATTATGGACAATGATCGCCGATTCGGCCGATTACGGTGAATGGAAAACAGGACGCAGAGCCACAGGTCTTTATTTCTCTGCAGCTGTCTTTGCCCAAAAAGCAGGATGGGGAATTGGCGCCGCATTGGTTGGCGTAATTCTGTCGCTATTTAATTATGCGGCAAATCAAGTCCAAACCGAGACTTCAATAACAGGAATAAAACTCCTTGTATCTGTCATTCCCGGTGCGTTATGTATATGTCGTGTGCTATTTTTATGTATTTCTATAATATCGATACCAGGACAACTGATCTGATTAAAACAGAACTGGATGCACGGAGGGAAAAGGAAAGCTCCGAATCCTGAGTCTTTACTAAATTATTTTTTTCAGATTGTTAAAACTATTGGTTACGTCGTCCATTGATTTTGCCGTATCCTGCTCGTAAAAGAAATATTTCATCCCGGCCAGTTTTGCCTCGGCGAAAGTGGGCTTGAAATCAACAGATCCCTGCCCGATTCCCACGATCTTATTATTGACAAGATCATAATCCTTTACATGCCATAGTGGAAATCTTCCCGGATTTCCCTTAAACAGTTCCACCGGATTCTGTTTGGCCTTGGCTGCCCATGCCAGGTCGATTTCCATTTTAACCAGGTCCTTGTCTGTTTGCGACAGGAGGAGTTCGTAAGGCGTTTTACCTTCTACCGGATCCCACTCTGAAGCGTGATTGTGATAGGCAAACTGAATTCCTGCCTTCTTGCATGCCTCGCCTGCCTTCACAAAAGTTTCCACTGATTTCTGGATTTCCTCAAGAGAATTCACGGGCGTGCTGGCACAGACAAGATACTGGAGTCCGCCCTCAGAGGCCTCATCCACCAGTTGCTGCAGGTTTTCACGCAGGTTGGCCATGGCAGGACGCGGTGCAGGCTGGTTAGCCGGGGGAGGCGTGGCATCCTTTGGAGGGGGCGGAGGTGTGCGGAAGGGTGCACCCATCACATGATGGCTGATCCATTTCATACCCATGCCCTCGATCATTGCTTTCAGATCTTTGGGTTTCATCCCATAATATGGGCCAATGGGATTAAAAGCAGTTTCAATATTTTTAAAACCAATATCCGCCAGCTTTTGGAAGGTGATTTTGGGGTCTTTGCCCATGAATGAATTGGTTGTATAAACCTGGATACCAATGTCAGTAGATTTGGCGCGTCCTGGTAATGAAGCACCTTTCAACATGCCGGGAACCAGGATGGAACTCATTGCTATGGCACCGGTATTCCGTAGAAATTCTCTTCTGCTCGTCATGGTAGTATATTTATTAATTGGTGACTGAGTGAAATATCCTATCAAAGGTAAATCAAAATTTTATTTGGCCTGGTCTTTCCTGTCAAAATCAAACCACTCAAGAAATTCGAGCTGTTTTCTGAAAGGAACCTCACCTTGTTTTACCTCATCGCCAAACTGGATCACCTGTTTTGTGTCCCTGGTAAAAACAGGCCAAACAGGCAAATCCTTGCCATTTGGATCCCCGGTGGCTGCAAAATTGATCCAGTAAGAAGACATCATCTCTGACAGCTGATGATCATATGCTGTAAAAGGCCGGTTCCAAAGTTTCAGCGTCTTGAGGGCATATCCGAATTCAGCTGAATGGAATGCTCCATAATCAGGCTCTCCGGGGGGAACCCTGCTAAAATAATACAGGTACACCTTGCTTTTTCCCGTTTCACTTTGTATCATAGCCCAACGGTAATTCATACCGCCAAAGGATAAAACTGAAAGCAAGCTTTTGCGATTCAGTGGCTTCTGAATCTGTGTTTGCCGGAAAAAGCCTTAAAAAATCGACCGATGAATTGCCAAACTGTTTTACTGCATTGTCTTTAAAATCCTTCGCTTTGGTTTGAGGTACAAAAAAGGCCATTTCATCTTTGTTCCAGCCTGTAAGCAAGGGTACATCATTTTGTTTTCCTGCTTTAAAGGTAGCGTAAGAAGGAGGGATTACATAACCATCAATAGTGAGCCCCAATCTGCCTCCATTCTTTAACAATACCTCCGCGGGCATTGACCGGAGTTCTGAAATCGATTTGACTTTGAGCTGATTCAACAAATCATTTCCCGATTTTTCAGCATCGGCCAGGTTAGTACTGAATGAAGAACTGAACATTCCGCCGCTTTGTGCAATGACCCGATGGAATAAACCCTTAGCCAGAGGAGATACCATTAATGCATTTACACTTATTGAACCAGCTGATTGTCCGGCTATTGTTATCCTGGCTGTATCTCCTCCGAAGGCAGTTGCATTTTTTTTCACCCACTGAAGAGCGGCTATCTGATCCAGAATTCCATAGTTTCCGGATACTTTGTCAGGTGACTCCTTTGAGAGTTCAGGATGGGCAAGAAATCCAAATATGCCAAGACGATAATTGATTGTAATATATACGACCCCTTTCTTTGCCATTTCTTCTCCATCATACAGGGGAACCGAACCTGAACCACCGGTAAATGCACCGCCATGGATCCAGACAATAACGGGTAATTTGTCCTGCTGATACCGGGCCGCTGTCCACACATTCAGGTAAAGGCAATCCTCACTCAGCGGTTCTTCAGGCGCCATGAATTCTTTTGACCACATGGCAAAAGGCGCAGGTTTTGCCTGCATTGCACTGGCCGGGAATGTGTCGCATTTGCGAATGCCCTCCCAATGTTCCGGCGGAACAGGGGGTTTCCAGCGCAGGTCACCGACAGGAGGCCTTGCAAATGGAATACCTTTAAAGATTTTCACCGAAGAATCCGTGCCTGCAATGCCGGATATTATTCCGGATTCGATAACAACCCGGTCGCGAGTTACGGGGATTTTGGCAGTTTTTTCAGGATGTGAACTGCAGGCTGCGGATAAAAGGAAAAGGAAGGCTAATTTTGTCATAGATTAAGGGTGTAAAAGATTGTTTCGATACTTGTTCCCTCGTGCAGGGAATATAAATCTAATTGATTTTTCCATCAATACCCTAGCGCTCTGCACAATAATTAAATATGAAGAGGTTGTCACCTGCTAAGATGACGACCTCATGAGAATACAACCAGGGAAGAAATATTTTTACCGGACTGACTTCAATTCTTTTATATTTTCTGAGGGAACAAGGGCTTTGCTTTCTTTTCTGACAACCTTGTCCTCATTAAGGGTAAATGAGGCCTTTTGCCTGATATCGGAAGAAGAAGCACCTATTCTCACTTCATATTGACCGGCATCCGCAATCCAGGAGGAGGAGGCTGTGTTAAAGGAAGCCAGGCTTCCGGAATCCAGTTTAAAGCTTATAGTTTGTTTATCGCCGGGAAGCAATAAACCGGTTTTGGCAAATCCTTTCAATTCATAAGCCGGTTTATCCAGTTCCTTAACGGGAGCACTCAGATAAAGCTGCACAACTTCTTTCCCGGCTACCGATCCATTGTTTTTCACATCAACTGTTACAGTGATCTGGTTATCGAATTTATCTGAACTGAGTTTCAGATTACTATATTCAAATTTAGTATACGACATACCATATCCGAATTCATAGGCTGGCTTAACGCCAAATGACCCGTAGTAACGATATCCCACATAAATTCCTTCTTCATAAACAACTTTTGCCGGATGAGGCTTCATGAAATCCTTCATATCAGCCTTTTTGGATGTATCCCTGGCTGGTTCCACTTCAGTCACCACACCTGGAAAATTGCCCGATGAAGGTACATCCTTGTATTGCACCGGGAAACTGCAAGCCAGCTTACCGGAAGGATTAACTTTTCCACTGACAACATCAGCCACTGCATTTCCACTCTCCTCCCCTGCCTGCCATGCAAGCAGAATGGCATCCGGAATATCTCTCCAACTGGCAGTTTCAATAACTCCGCCTATATTCAGGATGACTATTGCCTTTTTTCCTTTTGCATGAAAGGCTTTCGTAATTGTGCTGATCATATTTTTTTCAGAAGCCGTAAGATTAAAGTCATTGTCCACCTGACGGTCGGATCCCTCCCCGGAATTCCTTCCAATGGTAATAATGGCAACTTCAGCGGATGAGGCCTGCTTGTTTATCAGGGAAGCGTCTATATTCATTTCTGGTATTGGCTCTTTTTCTCCCAGGAATGCAAGGATCGGATTTTTTGACGGGGGCTGAGATTCACGGGTTTTTTGGATATAGGACTGATAGGCAGACTTCAGCCCTTCATCCAATATGTAACCGGCACTTGTCAAACCATCTGCAATGGATACAATATAAGGTTCATTGACATCCCCGCTTCCTGTTCCTCCAATTATAGTTTCATACAAGGCATTTCCAAAAGCAGCAACAGGTTGAGCTGATTTTATCAGGGGTAATGCAGAATTATTGTTTTTAAGAAGGACCATGCCTTCTGCAGCAGCCTGCCTTGCAATGGTCGCATGTGCTGAAAGGTCAGGCTTTCCGGAAAATTTATACGCTTTATATCGGGGCGATTCAAGTACCGTATTTAATATCCGGGCAATATTGCGGTCAAGAACGGCTTCATCAAGCTTCCCTTCTTTTACGGCTGCAAGTATAGCCTTTGCCTGCTGTGGTGTTCCCGGCATTAAAAGGTCATTTCCGGCAATCATCTGCTCAACAGGATGTTGTCCTCCAAACCAGTCAGTCATCACCATTCCTTTATAGCCCCAGTCGTTTCTGAGTATTTTGGTCAGCAAATCCGGACTCTCGGAGGTATATACATTATCAATCAGGTTATAAGATGACATTACAGTCCAGGGATTTGCCTGTTCAACCGCTATCCGGAATCCTTCGAGGTATATCTCGCGCAAAGCACGTTCACTTACAATGGTGTTCAGTGCATTCCGGTTTGTTTCAGCGTTATTGGCCGCGAAATGCTTGATGGAGGTGCCAACACCCTGTGATTGTATTCCATTTACCATGGCAGAAGCCATCTTGCCTGTTACAAGGGGATCTTCGGAATAATATTCGAAATTACGGCCGCACAATGGATTTCGCTGGATATTCATGCCGGGACCCAGGATTACATCGGCCCCATATTCCAGTACGTCATTCCCCATGGCTTGTCCCACCTTGTAAACAACCGCAGTATCCCAGGTGGAAGCCAGAAGAGTGGCGATCGGGAAAGCTGTACAGTAATAAGTTGCGTTGTCTTTTTCGCGTTTGGGACTGATCCGCAGCCCGGCCGGTCCATCTGCCACAACCATTGGCGGTATGCCCAGCCTTGAAATTTCATAGGTTGTTCCTGCTGCACCGGGAACAAGGCTTTGTGTGGTACCAATAACAGGGGCTCCTGGTATTGAAGTCGTATCCTTGTTCGCATTGACACCCGGAAATTTCATCCCCGTGCCGGTAACATAATAGGCCTTTTCTTCAAGGGTCATCGCAGCAATGATCTTCTCAACCGGGTCTTTGCCCAATTGAGGCAGCTTTTTTGTGCATTGCACCATAAAAATGCCGGCCACCAGCGGTGACTGCATACAGGGTAAATAATTGTTTTTTCATGCGGGAAATAATTAAAAAGGATCCAACCATTATTCTTACATCGAAATATTGATTATCAGGCAAAATTATATCTATTTAGTGCGAAATAGTTAAAAATATCTGGTAAATGGGTTATAAATCAGGAAATTTTCACGATTTCCAAACTGTAATCTTACACAGATGAAACGGGACGGCTGGCCCGGCGCGTAATCATCTCCTTTTCATATTTTACTAATTGTTCAGGGGTAAGGATGGACTGAAATTCAATGATTTTCTGACTTACCATTTCATTCATTTTTTTATCCATAAGAGAAAAATCACCTTCAGGTTCCTGCTCAAACATTACAGAGATTTTCCTGGCAAATTTCAGGTTAATCGCATCTATTTTAGGAATCTGGACTGTAGTCAGTTTCAGTGAGGTTTTCATCCAGTCGGTTTCAAACTTAGCCATTTCTTCGGGCGAAGGAGGTTGCTGCGGTTGTCCGACAGAAGTGCAGCAGGCTCCCAGGAGCAAGGCAAATATATAGTCCTGGCCATTCCAGGCTTCCTCATTCGGAATTCCATCGAAGTTGACTTCACTGGCAAGTCTTTTAATACTTACCGATTGCTGACTAAAAGTTTCATCCCTGCCAATAAACAATTGCCAATAACAAAAATATCCTGGCGCCAAATCTCATACCTTCAGATTAATTTAGGGTTGAAATTTGTACAATACCAGTCACCTAAAAAAGTATACTATACAAACAGGGGAAATGTATCGATATAAAGGAAATATTTTCGGCAAAAAAAGTTTATTGAAATTCTTCTTTTCAGTCCGATCCGGGTCATAGGATCAGTTTATTTAAACCGAAAGGGGAAGACAAATCTTCTTTCTTTTGTCAGGCGGTATTTCTATTTAGCACATTAATTTTAGTTTTAATCAAACCATGAAGGTTAATTGAATATCCCAAATAATCAATTGCAGCTTCGAACCGATGAGAATATTGCGATTTCAACTGATAAAGAATTCTGCTTAATCTTTTTAAAATTTCCCCAAGTACAACCTGATGTGGCATGGTAAGGATTGCCACATTACGTTTTTAGTTTCAAGTTCCTTTCAGAAAATCATGAAAATTGAAATTGATTTTGGCATTGTAGCATCAATGGATGTTTCAAACTCACGTAAATGCAACAATAATATTATAATCCGGATCATAGTATTTATGCCGGACAATTCATCCTTTTTCATCTTAATGGCATCCTCACAGAGACATTGCCCTTGCAGCATTCAAGAAGCGAAGCTTGAATTTAGGCGGAATCATTATAGATTCACATGCTGTAACAATTTCATTCCCGGAGAAATTCACGGAGAAAACACGAGGATATCCTGAAATCATTAACTGAAATAATTCTCACTGCAATGTGATGAACATGACTCCGATTCCCTGGAATTTGACGGTGGGCTATAACACTCGAATTCCAAGAGATTCGCCATTCGTTTCGGTTGCCAATGTTTAAAAAAAATCATGGTCTGCCCGGTACGGACATTGGTTATTTTATCGCCTTGCTTGCCATACATCTCAATGATTATAGTACAACAAATCAATTATTTAAGTAAGACTTGTTTATTATTAGGGAATAATCAGAGGCAACAGATGCAGGTTAAAAGCAATATTATTATAAAATGTTTTGAACCGATGGTTGATAACCCAAAAGTCTGCCAAATGGTGACAATGTCCAATAGGTCAGCATACTGTATCGGCCATGGCCAGGGATGGCTACCCTGATCTCGTTTTTATGTTTCAGCATTATCAGTGAACCATGAAATAAACTGGGTATGCCCTTTTCATTCAGTTTATCTCCTTCCTTTGAAAGTGCAAAAAATGTTTCAAAAAACTCATCGATAAGAAGTAGCCGGACAGAATTCCTGGATGTAATGTGAGACAGCTTTGCCCGAGTTCCAGAAGCGATGTTTGGTATTTGGAAAAATAATACATACAATAGGGTGTTACCAGTGTTAAAATAATTTCGATGGATGTTGTCGTAGGCAACCAGCGGTGAAAACCGTAACACATGAATCCGAAATAAGTCCTAAAATTATTCCCATGGAAATGACCAGCAAAAAGTTGCCTGCTGCCTGCTGAAAGTAGAATTGTCCGGTGATCGACTGCGGCCAGCGCAAAACGAAAGACTATCAATGATGAAGCATCATTCAGCAGGCTTTCTCCTTCTGCTACAGTCACCAGCGTCTTCGGCACTTTGACTTGCCGCATGATTGTGGTTGCAGAAATAGCATCTGGCGGCGAGATGATACCGCCTAAAAGAAACCCCAGTGCCAGCGTAAATCCGGGAATTATAGAATAGGAAACAAATGCGATTACAAAGGAAGTAAGTAAACAATGGGAAAGGCAAGACTTAAATCAGCCGTTGAACCTCCAGAATTCTTTCCAGGAAACCTGCCAGGCTGCATCATAAAGAAGACGTGGAAGAAAGATAAAGCCGATCCAATTCCTGGTCGATTGTAATCCTTGAAAATCTGGACGCCAAACTGAGAGCCAATCCGCCCAATACAAGCGCAATCGGATATGCAAGCCCAAGCTTGTTGGCGATCATTACCAGTGCAAGAATGATCAGGATGAGATATACATATTCTATAATAAGGCTTTGCATGAAGCTTAAGCTATTAATCAAAGAACAAAACTGGATGGGAAACGGTTTGCAGAAACCTGTAAAAGCGTCAGCGAATTACTAATTTGCGTCGATAAGCTTTCTGAAGGCACTGATATGCGAAGGACCCGTGCCACAGCATCCCCCAAGGATCAAGGGTCTAAAGGCCGAGAGTTCCCTGAAATGATTTTCAAAATCAGCTGCAGTTTCAGTATAGCAGGTGACCCCGTCTTTCATGACTGGTTCACCGGCATTAGGCTTTAGTAAAATAATCCCATGGTCCAGCGCATTTCTGAGTTGTGTTCCAACCTGGATCATATTGGTTATGCCATTGCCACAGTTCGAACCGATGGCAAAGGCTCCTGCTTCTGTTAAGGATAGGATAGCCTCGGGAATTCCGTTCCCCATTATTGTATAATATCCGTCGGGTGTGGGACTATATGTTAATGATGCAATAAATGGCAGGTTGGATGCTTTCTTCACTGCATTCACAGCACACAGCAATTCCCGGATGTCAAGGAATGTCTCCAGCATAAACCCATCCACCCCGGCGTCTGCCAGTGCAGAAGCTTGTATAACAAATGAATCAGTAACTTCTTCTTCAGTTACGTCTCCGTACGGTTCAAGCATCTTTCCGCATGGCCCGATGGACCCGATAACAAATTTTCCTGACGGCCTTAACTCAACTACATTTCTTGCTCCTGCATGGTTCAATTCATAACATCTATCCTGCAAACCATAATCTTTCAGCTTTAACAGGGATCCACCGAACGTATTGGTCAGTACAGCATCTGACCCTGCTGCATAATACATCAGGGCGATTTCCTGCACCTGCTTCTTATGGGTAACATTCCATAATTCCGGACATTCTCCGGCTGCCAGTCCCCGGGCAATGAGTTGTGACCCTGTCGCCCCGTCAAGCAACAATATATCATGATTTTGAAAAAAGCGAAGTCATCATAGAATTTATGATTTACGATTTAGATTTACGATTTGAGTTTGAGGTTTGAGGTTTGAGGTTTGAGGTCATTTGACATCATTCTATAAGTTTCACTTCCATGTACCGGAGAACTAAGATTGCAAGCACTGTGACTTTCTTCACGATTACCGATTCACTACTGAATACCGATTACCGGTTACCGGAAAGAACCTTATCCACCGCCAACACCAAAAACAAATAATTACTCTCCCCGCCTCCCAGCACATATTCGGTCTGCTGCCACAGGAAAGGAAAATCCTTCAGTTCGGGAAAATCAGGCCTGATCAGGGCTGTACCGGAAACCACACCACCTGGAATGTAAGACCAGTCAGCACGATTATATCCGTATGCTATTGTCATTGATCTTGATCCAACGCCTGAAGCAAAAGAGGCCGTATTTTCACCCGGATGACATCCCAAAACAAAATTAAGGGCATTAAACATGAAATCCTGGTTGAATAATTTGGGAAAATACTTTGACAGATAGTACTGATGCACACCGAATTCCTGGATGTTCCATCCTGCCCCCCAGATGTGCGGACGGTAAGGAACACCAAACGGGGTTTCCTTTTCCTGTTCGTTAATTTCTGCTGACAAACCGGTCAATGCCTTTTCAAGTGCAGACTGATAGGACGTGTTTTGTATAATCGGAATTGTTCTCACAACTACCCAACCAACGGAAGAGATCCTCCGTGCGATTGAATCCGTCATTGACAGCAGAAAATCCTTGTATTCCTGTTTCTTTGTGGAGATCAGCAATTCAGATGCAGCACATATCTGTTCGTCAATATCTCTCCGGGTAATTGTTCTCGGTTGTTTCCAGAGAGTCTCAGCAGCTTTCAGGCACCGGACTGACAGGTTATTGTCATAATCCTTTAAAACCCTGGCTGCGCAGGCCAGTCCCTGTATAGCGGAAAATTCGTGCGAAGGATTCTCTTCCGTAAACACCATCCGGTCGTCCTTCAATCCCTGGGATGTCTGCAAAGTACTGTCATAACGAATAGCGGGATTATAAACCAGGTTGTTGGTCTGCGTGGATACATCTCCTACCAGGGTATATTGGGGAATTGTTGGCGAGATAATACCCCTGTAAACCCTTCCCAGATTATCATATCCGCCCAGTATAGTCAGTACTCCATGTTCAATCTGTTGCAGTATATCGGGTTTACCGTCGGGTTTATGCATATCCACCTGGTGCAAACGCTGGTTAATGGTTGTTGCATCATATTCCGGCCGGAATTCC
The DNA here is from genome assembly GCA_963790105.1 of uncultured Bacteroidales bacterium. Lineage (GTDB taxonomy): Bacteria > Bacteroidota > Bacteroidia > Bacteroidales > UBA10428 > UBA5072. Next base: position 229,508 of record CAWBNI010000036.1, read on the forward strand.
TCCCACGCCAGGGATAAAAGCTGAACAGTACCCGCCTGTGATTCAACCCGGAGATCATCATCACCGGCATCATGCCAGCCCCCTGTATTCAGACCAGGAACATGATCACCCGGTTTATAGTGAGTGAGTGTGGAAGGTCCCTGTCTGTATCCGTCAAAAAGATTTGAATCGACAGGAGCCATCAGCGCATCATCCATGTGACAGACCCCATGCCATACCTTGTAAGCCTCGTTCACCCGCATATGGCACATCTGAACCGGCAGAAAATCTTCCAGTGTGGGCTGCCATACATGCCGTTTATAAATATCGGAAGAAATTGAAAACAGGTTTGATTGCACATCCCCAAATTCCACCATGTAAACGCCTTCCTCCCGAACATCTGAAAAATCAAAACGAAGGTAATTATACCGTAAAAAGCTTCCCCATTTATCGGAGTTCAGAGTTCTTACCACGTTTTTTCCACCCTTATCTGTAATATGGACCAATCTGGCTTTCCTATAAGACCTATCCGATGCATCCAGTTCAACAATGGCAATTTTCGGTTGTCCCGGATGATACCCCACTTGCGAAACATGCACAACAGGCTTTGATTTCCAGCCCGGAATGGTATTTGCCTTTACAGTCCATTTAATGGCCTCATTAGTTGCCCCATCGGGAATTAGTGAACGAACCACAAACCACCCGTTTGTATGGCGTATCCTGCCGTCAAGCAGCTGCAGATCAGAATTTGCACTTTCAAAACTGATCCGCTGGGCATCAGATTCCGGAGCGATCACTAGCTTTCTGCCTGTTGAAAGGGGTACCGCCTGGTTTTCATTTTCACTGTCGAGGGTGACCGGACCGTTGGCCTGGCGAGGGAAAATCCCGCTTTTGTTATCCATGATCCAGGTTTTTCCAAAAAGTGTGGCCGGGTACAGTTCCATATTGAAGCCCACTTTTCCATACCATTCGGCAGGTAGCGGCTTGTCGAGATTTACCGTGATTATAAATGAATCTCCGTCCCCCTTCACGTTCACCGTGTAGGTAAAACGCAGATCAGGGTATATGACGGGATTAAATCCTTTTCTGTTTATACTCGAATCGGGAAACCAGAGTTTTACCGAGATTAGATTGGCATCCCTGTCAATTGTACGCTTTCCAACCTTAGGGATAGGCTGCCACTGACCAGGAGTAGGCTCAAGCCTTAGATCGCCATTCGTAGCAACCCGAGCTCCCTGTTGAATAATTCCCACGCCTCCCTGGTGACCTTCAGGATAAATATCTTCAAAGACCATAACATTAAGGCCTGGCGTTTCAAAATAATTTTTGTCATTAATTACAAGCTTGTTTTTGTAGTGATTGTTAATCTTGCAGGAAACAATCAACAGCAGGCATACAATGTAAAATGCCCATTTCATGGTGTCAGAATTAGGATTACAAAGTATCGATTTTTTTGGAAATTTGCAATACCAGGTACTTTTACCACAAAGGACCCGAAGGATATCCGAATACACAAGTATTCTAACACAAGGGCAACGTGCAATGCCACAAAGTCCTAAGCAGTAAATTATTCTGAAAGGATTCAATCTTCGAATTCGGCGTTGGGTGTTCGATGTTCGGTGTTATTTTACGCAAGTAACATCGAGACACTGAACGCAACGAATTTATACGTCTTTCACAGATTCAATTTACTTCTTATACTTCACAGTTCTTTCATCCGCAATCGCTCCCTTCCAGTTCATCCCGAAGCCAAAATCATAGCTGTGTCCTTCGGAATCAACATAGGGTATCATGTCAAATGGAACATCTTCTTTTTGCTCTTCCACGGTTTTCATGTTGACAGGCATCTGGAATGGCAATAATGCCGATGGTTCCGCTGCTCCTGAAACAATGTCCAAAAGAGCCTGGTCCTGCACTCCAAAGGTCACAACAATGGCACTGGCATCCTTTTCAATTTCAGAAAAGATCATTGGCTTTGAAACGGTAATAGCAACAATAACCGGCTTGTCCTTCATTGCCTTCCGGGTATCGGTTACCAGTCTGGCATCGGAAACATTGTAGGCAACTATAGATTTGTTCCTGTAAGTGCGGTTTGTGAATTTTTCAAGCGGATCGCCACCTGCCAGGCTGGGATCTCTTGCATCAACGGCCTTGTATGGGCCATACTGCAGGCTTATTGGTACATATCCGTTCCCGCCTTTTTTCACATCCATGGGATCATATCCGCTCCCGGTATTTGGACTTTCAATTACAACCAGGGCAACATCTGCTTCAGCCGGATTATCGGTTACCTTGAAATATTTTTTTGCTATCTCCATGTTTACAGGATAATCATATTTTCCGGGTGTCATGCCAAAGAAGCCGGGCATGGGCGGTGTATTCCTTTTGGGAATATAAACAGTTTTTGCCTTGTCCAGCGGTAACGCATTGTTTTTGTTTTTTAATAACACGATCGATTTCAGCTGGGCGTCATAACCGGCTTTCATGAATTCAGGCTTCCCTACAATGGTTTTTGTTTCTTCAACATTGAGGTAAGGATTTTCAAATAATCCAACCCGCAGTATATTTTTCAATAACCTGACGGCTGACTGTTCCATCCGTGCCCTCATAAATTTCTCACCATGTTCTTTAACTCCCATGTTGTAGGCCTCTACTATTGGCCCCTTGTCATTATTACCGCCAAACTGGTCAACACCGGCCATTATGATCTTATAATGCCGCTCAGCCACCGATAAAGTCTCGGCTCCCCAGCAGGTTGTGCCAAAGCCATCCACGGCCGTTTCATCTTTCGTCACTCCCCAGTCGGTGCAGATTACGCCGTCGAAATTGTATGTTCCGCGAAGCAGGTCAGTGATGAGGTATTTATTGTAACTATTGCCCACATTTTCCTTATTGATCGTATCGATACCGTAAGATATAGTATAATAGGGCATTACGGCGGATGCCATTTTGGTTCCCCCGTCCAGTTTAAGTGCACCCTGCGTGAAGGGAATAAGCTGATCAGCCAGGTTTTTTCCCGGGTAGACTGCATACTTTCCAAACGAAAAATGGGCATCCCGTCCGCCTTCTTCCGGTCCGCCTCCGGGCCAATGTTTGATCATTGCATTGACGCTCGTATATCCCCATCCGTCGGCAATTACTTTATCGCCGCTGGAAGTCTGGAAACCCTCCACATATGCCTTTGCCATATCAGCGGTAAGCTGCGGATTTTCACCGAAGGTTCCGCTGAAGCGTCCCCAGCGGGGTTCTGTGGCAAGGTCAATTTGCGGGGATAATGCTGTGGCAATTCCCAATGCACGGTATTCCCGGGAGGCGATCTGTCCAAACTGCTTCACCAGTTCGGGGTCAAAGGTTGCAGCCATTCCCAGTGAACCGGGCCACATAGAGATCTTGCCTCCTGAACCGGCATTAAATTCGGCATTGGATTCAGTCTGATGCCGCGGATCAGAACTGTTATTGGCCGGAATTCCAAGCGCCGTTCCTTCACACAGTGCCTGGACCTTATTATTCCATTGGGCGGCCACTTCCGGACTTTCAACACTGGTGATCAGCACATGCCGGAGGTTATCTTCAGTAAGAAATTTTACTTGTGCGTCAGACAGATCATAAGGCTTTGCCCCGCTTTGTTCATATGGCTTGCCGTTATAGGTACTGGCGCCAAACCGACTGCCTCTGGCAGGAATGGACTGATGTGCGCTGTACAGCATTAAACCGGCAATCTGCTCAACCGACATTTGTGAAGCAAGGTCCTTTGCCCTTTCTTCTGCAGGTAAACGCCAATCCTCGTATTTATCAAGTTTACCGTTTTTATTCAGATCCTTGAATGCAAACCCTTTGTTTAAAATCAGCCGGATATGCGACGTGGTATCGTACCCAAGGGTCTGCCCATTCTTGTTGGTGACAATACGAACAGAGCCTGTGCCCGTTTCGTTCCATTTCTTACAGCTGGCCAGGGTTAATACACCCATAATCACCAGTGCAACATAAAAACCAGGTTTACGATTTTTCATTTGGCTATTGTTTGGCTTGTAAATACAATAAAATTGTACCTGCAATTTACTTACAATCGGGATAGAGACATACCAAAATGGATCATTGGAGGTATAAAAAAGACAAAAACCCCCTTTTTTTCGACCAATGCCTGTTAAGTTCAAATGAATATCCTTTATGAGAAATTATGGTTATTGGAAAATTATGGTGATAATCATTTGAATTTTGTGTTGATAATCGTAAGTTTATACCTCATACATTTGCATGTCATAATAACATGATGACTAACAGTCATTTATTTTCTCATCTTCAACAGTATTCCGGTATAAGCTGGGATGTGATTGTGATAGGCGGTGGGGCCACAGGGGCCGGTATTGCCCTGGATGCGTCATCCAGGGGCTTTAAAACCCTGTTGCTGGAACAGGCAGATTTCGGCAAGGGTACTTCAAGCCGCAGTACAAAACTGCTTCATGGTGGTGTACGGTATATGGCTCAGGGGGATTTGCTGCTTGTTATGGAAGCCTTGCAGGAAAGAGGATTGATAATTAAAAATGCCCCTCATATCACAAGCAACCAGGAATTTATTATCCCGGTGTACAATTGGTGGGATGTGATAAAATATACAATCGGGCTGAAATTTTATGATATCCTGGCTGGAAGGCGCAGTCTGGGAAAATCGCGCTTTATTAAACCGAAAACCACATTCGAAAAATTGCCAACCCTCAATCGCGAAGGATTAAAAGGGGGTGTGATTTATCATGATGGCCAGTTTGATGATTCCCGTCTGCTGATTACACTTGTACGCTCGATAACCGATCATGGCGGAAGCGTTTTAAACTATTGCAAAGTAACAGGTCTGCTTAAGAACAGTGCGGGAAAAATACAGGGTGTCAGGGCTAAAAATTCAGATTCCGATACCGAATTAGAATTAAAAGCCTCCCTGGTGATCAATGCCACAGGCGTTTTTACTGATGAAGTACTTAAAATGGACCATCCGGTAAATAAACGCACCATCAGGCCCAGCCAGGGAATTCACCTGGTGTTTGCCGGTTCCTTTCTTGACAGTGAATCCGCCCTGATGATACCAAAAACCGATGATGGCCGCGTACTTTTTGCCATTCCCTGGTACGACAAGGTGGTGGCCGGCACAACAGATACTCCCCTTGACGTAATCACACTTGAGCCAAGGGCACTGGAGGAAGAAATTGCTTTTATCCTTCACACAGCGGGCAAATACATGACCCGTCAGCCCAAAAAGAAAGATGTACTGAGCATATTCGCGGGATTAAGGCCCCTGGCCGCCAGTCAGGATGATCCTACAAACACCCGGGAAATTTCACGAAGGCATAAAATAACCGTTTCTCCGTCGGGGCTGATCACGGTTGAAGGGGGGAAATGGACAACCTACCGGAGAATGGCACAGGATACACTGAACAAGGCCATGAGAAACGGCTTGCTTGAAAAACGGCCCTGCGTGACCCGTGATCTTCATTTGCATGGATTTATGCTGAATAATAAACATGACAGGTTGCATATCTATGGAACTCATGCCCGCGACATACATGAACTTATCCGGGAAAAGCCCGAATGGGCAAGGCTGCTGCATCCGAGGCTTTCCTATACTGAAGCGGAATTCAGGTGGATCTGCCGGGAAGAAATGCCCTGCAAACTGGAAGATATGCTGGCCCGCCGGACGCGGGCCCTTTTCCTGGATGCCTCAGCCAGTCTTGAAATGGCTTCCGAGGTAGCCGGCATCATGGCTGAAGAACTCGGATTTGATGAACAATGGAAGAAAACGGAAGTTGAAGAATATGCTAAACTTGGTGGAGAATTATACTTGTTAATGTGCATTAATGTGCAATGTGCAATGATGCAAATGTGCAATGTGCAGTATGCAATTGTGCAATGTGATAATGTGATAGTGTGCATAGTGCAATAATGTGGTAAGTCTTAGTGAGGAATTGCAAACTGCAAAACTGCATAACTGCAATAACTGCAAAACTATGGAACTACTGAACAAGCCCAATTGCACATAACCCTGTAATACCTAAAAACCTTGTCTATGAAAAAATATATTCTCGCCCTCGACCAGGGAACAACCAGTTCAAGAGCCATAGTTTTTGACCATGCATGGAAAACCTGTATCGGTGGCCCAGAAAGAATTCACCCAGATATATCCAAATCCGGCCTGGGTGGAGCATGATGCGGATGAAATATGGTCAACGCAGGCCGGTGTTGCACAGGAGGCTATTACCAGGGCCGGTATTGACAGCTCTTCCCTGGCTGCCATTGGTATAACAAACCAGCGGGAAACGACCATTGTATGGGACAGAAGAACCGGCAAACCGGTTTATAATGCCATTGTGTGGCAGGACCGAAGAACAGCCGATTATTGTGATAGCTTAAAGGCTACAGGGACACAGTGAGCACATCCGGCAGAAAACGGGTCTTATAATTGATGCCTATTTTTCCGCAACAAAGATCAGATGGATACTCGACAATGTGACCGGTGCCCGTGACCTGGCAAACAAGGGTCTGCTCGCTTTTGGAACAGTTGATTCATGGCTTGTCTGGAAGCTTACCCAGGGTGCATTGCATATTACGGATGTTTCCAATGCGTCGCGAACCATGATTTACAATATCCATACCTTAAGCTGGGATCAGGAGCTGCTAAAATTATTTGACATTCCGGAAAGCATCCTGCCTGAAGTAAGATCCTCATCAGAGATATATGGCCAGACGCGTGGACTGTTTTCAGACCAGGTTCCGATATCGGGGATTGCAGGGGATCAGCAGGCAGCCCTGTTTGGGCAGCTATGCCTGTATCCGGGAATGGTTAAAAATACCTATGGTACCGGATGTTTTATGATGATGAATACGGGCGACAAACCCATTGATTCAAAAAACAACCTACTTACAACCATTGCCTGGAAAATTGGCAACGACACCCAGTATGCACTTGAAGGCAGCATTTTCATTGCCGGAGCTGTTGTGCAATGGCTGAGAGACAGCCTGGGGATCATCCGCAAGTCATCGGAAGTTGAAAAACTGGCAGGCAAGGTGAAGGACAGTGACGGAGTATATTTCATACCTGCATTTGCCGGACTGGGAGCACCACATTGGAACCAGCATGCCAGGGGAACGCTGGTGGGACTTACAAGGGGATCCACTTCGGCACATATAGCCCGTGCAGCTCTTGATAGCATAGCCTATCAAACTTTTGAGGTTCTGCAGGCCATGCAGGCAGATTCAGGAATAACGATCCGGGAATTGCGCGTCGACGGAGGGGCAACAGTGAATAACCTGCTGATGCAGTTCCAGAGTGACCTCATTGGCACCCGTGTCATCCGACCCAAAATCACTGAGACTACTGCGCTGGGAGCTGCATACCTGGCGGGACTGGCTGTCAGATTCTGGAAAGACACTGAAGATATTGAACACCAGTGGCAGCTTGATCGTGCATTTATGCCGGAATTACCAGCTGCGCAGGTGAATGAATTGCTCAAAGGCTGGAAAAGAGCGGTTACTGCTGCTATTTCATGGTCTGAGGGCGGGTAATCGGTGAAGAAATTCTGCAGTTCTGCAGTTCAGTTCAGTCGTTACAGGTGGAATCGTCCGGCAGGCATTTGGTTTTATAGAATGAATGATTAGTTTTAAACCTCAAACCTCAAACTCAACCTCATCAAACCTCAAACTTCAACAACCTCAAACCAATAATCGTAAATCGTAAATCAAAAATCGTAAATTCAATCCTTAATCAAATCATCAAATCAATAAATCAATAAATAAGTATGTCTCCATTCATTGCAGAACTTACCGGAACAGCCCTTATAATGATATTCGGGAGTGGCGTGGTTGCCAATGTCGTACTTGACAAGACCAAAGGACACAACAGCGGTTGGATTGTCATCACTTTCGGATGGGCAGTCGGAGTTTTCACCGGGGTGCTGGTGTCCGCTCCATACAGCGGGGCACATTTAAACCCGGCCATTACCCTGGCCTTCGCCCTGGCTGGGAAAAATAGAACCAAACCTTATATTGACTTATATTTCTGCACAAATGATCGGTGCCATGACGGGATCTTTTCTTGTGTGGATCGCCTACAGGAAACATTTTGAAGTCACCACCGATACAAGGCTAATTAAGGCCATTTTTTGCACTGAACCCAACATCCGGAGTTATGCGGACAATTTGATGACGGAGATCATCGGCACTTTTGTACTTACACTTGCATGCCTTTACATGGCAAAGCCGGAGGTAGGGCTGGGAGCAATCAGTGCCCTCCCGGTTGCAATGGTAGTGCTTGGACTTGGCCTCTCCCTGGGCGGCCCTACCGGCTATGCCATTAATCCGGCACGTGACCTGGGCCCCCGGATAATTCATGCATTACTGCCCCTCAGGCATAAGGGCGGAAATGACTGGTCCTATGCATGGGTTCCGGTATCAGGGCCTATTGTTGGTGGCCTGCTTGCAGCGGGAATATTCCTGCTTGTAAAATAATCGGGCATACCGAAACGCTTTTCAGAAATTGAGGAAAATTACCTATACTTGGGATTTTATTGTAAATTCACAACTCTCAACCTCTACACCTATGAAAAACAATCTCCTTATTGTAATCGCCATGACCTTCCTGGCATTTTCCTGTGGCAAAACAGATCAGAATGAAAAAAAGACGGCTAATAAGGCAAAAGATGAATCTGTTGTTAAGGAATATTACAGCAATGGGAAAATAAAAACTGAAATTTCAGCAAAAGGACAGCTCCGCCAGGGACCTACAAAAAACTATGACAGAAACGGCTTACTTCTTTCCGAGGTCAATTATGATAATAATATTATGGATGGCCAGGCCACCAATTATTATGCTAAAACTGGAAAGATTAACTCTACTTTTTTCTATAAAAAGGGTATTAAAGAAGGGGATGAAACGTGGTTCTATGAGAGTGGTAAACCCTATCGTGTTTCTCCTTATATAAAGGGCAAGATTGAAGGAACCCAGAAACATTTTTACGAAGATGGCAAACTGAAGGCTGAGGTAACCTATAAGAACGGTTTGGTCGGAGCAGGTCTCAAGGAATATAAACCCGACGGCTCACTTATAAATGACTATCCCACCATTACAATCCGAAGGGAAGATCACCTGAAAAATGCGAATAAGATCATTCTGATCATATCTTTGTCGAACAATAGTAAAAGTGTGAAGTTTTATAAGGGCGAATTGCTTGAAGGTAAATACCTTCATGATAAAATGTTCTCAATGGCCACACAGGAAGGCAAAGCAGAATTGGATTATAATGTTACCCCGGGAACCATGATCAAACAGAACATTGTAATTGTTGCCAATTACAAAACGCCGATGGGAAATCCCTATTTGATCACCAAACGATATACGGTTGAAGCTGCAAACTAAAATTATATGTATTCCCTGTTTTTAAAGGAAATAACCAGTTTCTTCAATTCCCTTACGGGATACATTGTAATTATAATATTCCTTCTGCTGAACAGTCTGTTCATGTGGGTGTTTGATGGCAGCATGAATTTGCTCGACAGCGGTTATGCCACTTTAGACACCCTTTTCATTCTCGCACCCTGGGTCTTCCTCATGCTGATCCCCGCCATCACCATGCGCAGTTTTGCGGATGAAAGGCGCACCGGGACGCTTGATTTACTGAGAATCAGGCCACTTACTGAATTACAGATCATTCTGGCGAAATACTTTGCCGCCATGGTGCTTATAATCCTGGCCCTCCTGCCAACACTGGTTTATTACTATTCGGTTGTTTCCCTTGGAAATCCGGCAGGAAATATTGACAAGGGAGGAACATGGGGCTCTTATATCGGACTCCTCTTTCTGGCGGGTGCCTATGCTGCCATCGGCCTGTTTTGTTCCTCTCTCACCGACAATCTTATTATATCCTTCCTTTTGGCAGCTTTTCTTTGCCTTACCATGGGATACGGATTTGAACAGGTCGGAACGCTTTTTTCTGCGAGTAATTCGGGAAGTGTGATCCTGTCGTTTGGCATCATCGGCCATTACAGTTCCATGAGCCGTGGTGTTATTGATACACGGGATGTGGTTTACTTTGTTGCGCTGATCACAATTTTTCTTTTGTTGACTCATTTCAGATTAAAAACTGAAAAGAAATAATATCCCGGCAGTCCTGATGAAAAAAAGAAAAAAAACCGATAAGCCTCTCCTTAACCTGGGAATTTCCCTTCTGGTAGTTCTGATCCTTGCCTATATCCTCACATCCTTTTTTTACCGTTTGGATCTCACATCAGAAAAACGGTATACACTTTCTTCATACAGTAAAAAATCACTTCGCAATCTGAACAAGGTTGTTTACGTGAAAGTTTACCTCGATGGTGAACTGAACATCCCGTTCCGGAAAATGGAACAGCGGATCAAGGAAACACTGGACGAATTTAAGGTGTACGCCGGGGATAATCTGAAGTATGAATTCATTAATCCGTTTGCCGGAAAAGATGCCAAGGCCACACAAAAACTTGTAGATGATCTGTATGAAAAGGGGTTGAAAGCGACCAACATTATCGCCCGTGATAAAGAGGGAGGCACAAGCGAGAAAATAGTATTTCCGGGTGCTTTGATTGTATACAATAACCTGGAGATCCCTGTAAATCTGCTTAAGAACAATCCGCTTGCCGGGGCGGAAGAGAATATCAATAATTCAGTTCAGGCGCTTGAATTTGAATTTATGCGGATCATCAGTTCTCTTTCTTCGGAATCCACTGAAAAAATAGCTTTTATTGAGGGCCAGGGGGAGCTGAATGAATACCAGGTTAATGACATTACGCGGGAACTGGGATGGTATTTTCAGGTGGACAGGGGAAAGATCAACGGGAAACCAGGAATTCTGGATCAATATAAGGCGGTTATAATTGCCAAACCCTCGCAGGCATTCAATGAACGCGATAAATTTGTTCTTGATCAGTATATTATGCAGGGTGGAAAGGTACTTTGGTTCATTGATATGGTGAAGGCTGATATGGACAGCCTCAGTTCGGGAGGAGCAACAGTGGCACTGATTAACCAGCCAAACATCGAAGACCTTCTTTTCAGGTACGGCGCAAGAATTAACCCTGTGCTGCTGCAGGATATCCAATGCAATACGATTCCCGTAAATGTGGCACTGGAAGGTAATCCTGCTGACTTCAGGCCTGTTCCCTGGCTCTATTATCCTTTACTGACCGCTCCCTTTGGACACCCCATTACCCGAAATCTCAACATGATCAGCATCCAGTTTGCAGGAACTGTGGATACGATTGAGGCACGAAAAGGAATTAAGAAAACGGTGCTTTTGCGGTCTTCGGAATATAGCCGC
>CAWBNI010000037.1:0-442098 GCA_963790105.1 uncultured Bacteroidales bacterium
ATGTTATGTCACCCTTAAGCATCGTATTGCTCTCAGGAGACCGTCCGCCGCAGGAGTGGGATGCGAAGCAGGAACCAGGTAATCAGGGCGGATAAGCAGGAATACGACCAGCGAGGTGAGCGGCACGCCCACATAAGGGTTGGGATGAAACGCAGATAATTTCACGCCGAGCAATCCGCGCTTGATCAGGTCAATGATGATGTAGTGCATGAGAAAAATGCCGGTGGTGGTTGTGCCGAAAAAGCGCAGGAGGGGATGATCAATTTTGGTGGACATGATGAAAATGAACAAACCCACCGCCCCAACCAGGACAGGAAACCCGTTGATGTAATACAAGGTGACATCCGCCTGCCCGGCGGAGGCGGTCAATGCCCAGGTCCCGAGGATGATGAAGATGGAAGCCAGAAACCAGACACCCAGTCCCAGCCAGGATTAACGGCACGTGAATTCGCGCGTCCCCAACAGGTAGCCCAGCAGGTAAAAGCCGACATAACCGGTGGCCTGCGGCAGGATAAATCCAAACTCCAGCCCGGTAAATCGGGTGATCATGGAAACAACAGGCTCAAAAAACACCCAGAGCGCGACGAAGTACCAGACCATTTGGCGATCGGCCTCAATGAGTTTCCAAAAGACAGGTGTAATCAAATAAAGACCGAACAGGGAATACATGAACCAGAGATGGTCATACACCGACCCGGTCAGAATGGCTTCAAACACGGTGACCAGTGTGTACTCGCGAATACCAGGATGGGAACATTGTTTTCGCTGCACATGGTAAAGGCTGTGAGGTCCATGATCTTAAGCCCTTTGTTATATGCCTCTTCAAAGGTAAGGTCGGCATATTTCACGGCGGTAGGGTCTTTTTCCGGATCTGCGGTATATACGCCGTCCACCCGTGTGCCCTTCAGGATCACTTCCGCATCGATCTCCACACCGCGCAGGGCGGCAGCGGTATCTGTCGTGAAAAAGGGGTTCCCGGTTCCGAAGGTGAAGATCAGGCAATAGCCCTTCCCGAATAATTCTTCTGTTAGTGTTTTAGTGTACCGCTCAGCGACGGGCAGCATTTCAATGGCCGTGAGCACACGTGCCTTTCCTCCTGCCTGGTCGATAAAGGTCTGCAGGGCCAGTCCGTTTATCACGGTTGCCAGCATACCCATGTAATCACCTGTCACCCTGCTGAAGCCGCTTTTCAACCCGGAAAGTCCGCGGAAAATGTTTCCCCCGCCAATCACAATGCCCACTTCGACGCCCATATCCTGAATTTCCTTTACCTGCCGGGCATAGGATTCCAGGATTGCTTCATCCATGCCCGACTTTTTAGCGCCCATGAGGGCTTCCCCGCTTAATTTTAAAAGGATACGTTTGTAACGAAGTGCCATATATGTGTGTTTTGTTACAAATATAAGAAAAAGGGACAAGGGACGAGGGACAAGGGACGAGGAGGAAGTAAGTTAGACCAGGGACGGGTTAATTGACGATGAAGATGATGCGCAAGATCCGGAACCCTGACTCAACCCGCCAGCGGGGGACACATCCTAACACAAAAAAACCCCCACGCCGGTTGGCAGGGGGTTTCTTTTTATAATAATCCGATTACTGGTTCAGCGTGTACCTTACAAAAGCGGTCACCGTTAAATCCTTGTCGAATCCCTGAAGATATTGTCTTACAGTTTTCGTATTGTCCTTTGTAAATTCCTGGTTCAGCAGTGTGCTTTCCTTGAAGAATTTATTCAGTTTGCCTTCGGCGATCTTTTCCAGCATATTTTCAGCCTTGCCTTCGATGCGTGCCTGTTCCCTGCCGATTTCCTTTTCATGTTCGATCATTTCGGGGGTTACATCACTTTTGTCAACTGCAACCGGATTCATGGCAGCCACCTGCATGGCAACATCCTTGCCAGCCTGTGACGTCAACGGCCTTGTTAAGTCCAACGAGGGTAGCCAGTTTGTTTCCGGGATGGATGTAAGGAACCACCTGTGCAGCCTCTACTTTGCCAAAAAATGACAAGTCAAGCTTTTCACCAATGATGCCCACCTGCTCGGTTACCCTGTCACCAATGGTGCTCTTGCCAAACGGCAGTGCTTTCAGTGCATCCAGGTCAGCCGGCATTTTTTCCACGGCGATATCCAGGATATCCTGTGCAAACTTGATAAAATCAGCATTCTTAGCCACGAAATCAGTTTCACTGTTGAGAACGATCAGGGCACCTTTGGATGCATTGGCAGATACCTTTGCAAGAACAACACCTTCGGTGGCATTCCGGTCAGCTCTTTTACTGGCAACAAGCTGGCCTCTTTTGCGGATCACATCAACTGCCAGTTCGAAATCACCATTGGTTTCTTCCAGGGCATTCTTGCAATCCATCATACCAGCACCGGTCATTTTTCTTAATTTGCTAACATCTGCTGCTGTAATAGCCATATATATTTATTTTAATGCTGTTAAATTTCTTCCTCTTCTTCTTCCTCAATTTCTACTGCCACACCTTTTTTGGCAGGAGCTTTCAGTGTGAGTGATTTGCGTGCAGCTGTCCGCCTGTCACGGGGTTCTTCCATTTCGTCGTCTCCGTCTTCTGCGTCATCCGACCTGTCATCTTTTCTCTTCTTGTCGCCGTCGGTTTCTTTTTCACGTTCCATCTTCCGTTCTTCCAGACCTTCCTGCATGGCTTTGCAGATCACCTCAAGGATGAGGGAGATGGATTTTGAAGCGTCGTCATTCGACGGGATGGGGAAATCAACCAGGTTGGGATCCGAATTGGTATCCACCATGGCGAAAATGGGAATATTCAAACGCCGGGCTTCGTGCACGGCAATGTGCTCTTTATGAATGTCCACGATGAACATGGCAGCCGGTAAACGGGTAAGATCGGCAATACTTCCAAGGTTCTTTTCCAGTTTTGCACGCTGACGGGCAATCTGAAGTTTTTCCCTTTTGGAGAGGTTGTCGTAAGTACCGTCGGTGGCCATCTTATCGATGGATGACATTTTCTTTACAGCTTTCCGGATGGTGGGAAAGTTGGTTAACATTCCACCTGGCCAGCGCTCAGTAACATACGGCATGTTCACCTGTTTTACCTGTTCTGAAACAATGTCCTTGGCCTGTTTTTTGGTGGCAACAAACAAAACCTTGCGGCCTGATTTGGCGATCTGCTTTCAGGGCAGTGGCAGCTTCTTCAAGCTTCACCTGCGTTTTCTGCAAATCGATAATATGGATTCCTTCTTTCTCCATAAAAATATACGGAGCCATGGCGGGATTCCATTTTCTTCTCAGGTGACCAAAATGTACACCTGCATCCAATAATTCCTGTACTGTAGTTCTAGGCATGATTATAAATTTGTTTACATTCTATAGAATTCAATTGAAGAGTAGCCATCCCGCCTGCGGGATGAGTCTCGCCAATTTAGATACTAAACGAAGGGATGAATATCAACGTTTGCTAAACTGGAATCTTCTTCTTGCACCGGGCTGACCTGGTTTCTTACGTTCAACCTCGCGCGGATCCCTTGTAAGCATCTTGTTTGCTTTCAGAACATCCTTGCTTTCAGGTTTCACAATAACCATCGCCCTGGCAATGGCGAGGCGCAGGGCTTCAGCCTGTCCCTTGATACCACCACCCTGGAGATTCACCTTGATGTCATATTTATCAATAACTTCAGCCAGATTCAGCGGCTGCTGAATGATGTACTGCAATTGCTGGAGTGGAAAATAGTCCTGTAATTCACGGTCGTTGATCGTGATCTTACCTTTGCCTTCTTTAAGATATATCCTGGCTACGGCACTTTTTCTGCGCCCTAATGTGTTCACTATTTCCATGCCTGTTATTCGTAGATTAATTTAAGTTCTTTGGGTTGCTGTGCTGCATGCGGATGCTCTGATCCACTGTATACATATAAGTTGCCGAAAATGGCGTTTCCCAGCCTGTTGCGGGGAAGCATTCTTTTTACAGCATGCTCGATGATACGACCCGGTTCAATCAGGGCAACATCGGCAGGAGTGGTGATACGCTGTCCACCCGGGAAACCGGTATGGCGTTTGTATTCCTTGTCGGTCCATTTTTTCCCTGTCAACCTGATCTTATCCGCATTGATCACAATGATGTTGTCCCCACAGTCTACATGGGGGGTGAAATTGGTCTTGTTCTTGCCTCTTAAAATGCTGGCTACTTGCGAGCTGAACCTCCCCAATACCTGGTTGGTGGCATCCACAACAAACCACTCTTTCTGAACAGTTGCATTGTTCGCAGAAACCGTTCTATAACTCAGTGTATTCACGTTGTCTTTGTTGTTAAAATATTTGTCGTCACAATACTATACCCTTAAAATAGGGAGTGCAAAAATACAATTAATTTTAATAATCCAACACAAATAATTACTTATTTTTATAGGATGAAAACATCCCTTACCCGGGCCCAGTTTCACAACGGGGTTTATTTGTTTGCTTTGGGCGTGCTGGTTTGCTGCCTTCCCTTGTCAAGATATATACTCAGTCTTTCACAGTTTCTGCTTGCTGCAAACTGGATCGCAGAGGGAAAATTTTCAGAGAAAATTTCCACCCTCCGCAAGAAACCCGGGGTACTGATCTTTCTTTCTATCCTCCTTCTCTACTTTGCCGGCGTTGCCTGGTCGGCCAATCTGCCCAACGCCCTGGTGAAGATAAAAAACAATCTGCCCCTGCTGACCCTTCCCCTGATCATGTCGACTTCTGCACCCCTCAGCCGGAAAAGCATGATCCGCCTGATGCAATGGTTCATCCTGGCAGTGTCCGTGGCGGCAGCCATCTGCCTGTTCGTGTATTATACAAATCCCGGGGCAACCACGAGAGATTTCCGGAAAATATCCCTGTTCATGCCGCACATCCGCTTTGCCCTCCTTATAATCATGGCGATATTCATCCTGCTTTACCACTCGTTTTACCTTATCCCTAAAGAAATGCGACTGCAGAAGATCCTGCAGATCCTCATAGCCGTGGCGCTTGCGGCATTTCTTTTTATACTCCGCTCCTTTGCGGGCATCATCATCTTGTTTATTACGGGAACTGCCTTTGCCATCAGGGTATCCATGGACAGCGGCAAAAAATGGATCCGCAACAGTCTTGTTATATCTGTCATTACAGGGCTTGTCATGGTGATTTCTTTTATTGCATGGATGGAGTTTAAAAATTTCCATGCTCCTTCGGTGGATCCTGCCACACTGGAAAAGCGCACAGCCAGCGGCAATCTTTATGCACACAATCCCGGCGATAAGATGCTTGAAAACGGGCATTATGTAAATCTGTATATCTGTGAGCCGGAATTAAAAAAGGAATGGAACCTGCGCAGCACCATCCCTTACGACAGCGGCGACCATAAGGGGCAACCGGTGCGCACGACATTATTAAGGTATCTCACATCAAAGGGACTGCGGAAGGATTCCGCCGGGCTCAGCCAGCTGGGGGATGATGAAATAAAGGCGATTGAGAACGGAAGGGCCAATTACAGGTTTGAAACACGACCCGGCCTTTATCAGCGGCTGTATGAGACCCTATGGGAAATTCATATCTGGAGGGCCATCGGTTTTGCAGGCTATCATTCCTTCGGTCAACGCATTGTATTTTACCAGACGGCCGGGGAGGTGATCAGGCATCATTTTTTCACCGGTGTGGGAACAGGCGATGTGTATGACTCGATGCTCGAAACTACCCGTAAAAATCGTGAAGCCATTGAACAGCGCTGGAAGGGAGAACCCCACAACCAATTTGCCTTTTTGTTCATGTCATTCGGTGTCTTCGGGTTTGCCTGGATCCTCTTTGCCTGGATCTACCCGGTTTATGTAAACAAGGCATACAGGCAGCTGCTGTTTAATCTTTTTGCGGCCATCCTGCTGATTTCTATGACCGTTCTCGACACGACCGAATCCTATGACAATATGGTTTTCTTTGCCTTTTTCTATACCCTGTTTGTCTTTTGCGGGGGGGTTCAAAAAAAAACCTGATTGCCAACGGCAACCAGGTTATCGAAATCGGATTCAAATACTACCCTATTTCTTGAAAGTAAAAGTGGCGACTATCTCGTCGAATATTTTCTTGTATTCATTAAAGGTGGCCGTGAGTGCATTGAAGCTCAAAACATACCCGAAATTATTGTTCATCAGCATGTATTTCTGGATCTTGGCATAAAGATGGACCGTGTCTCCATTCGTTGTATTTACAGCATAAATTGTCTGCAGATGGGTTAACTTGATTGCATCTTCTCCATTGATAGTGGTATCAATAGAAGTAATCGGGTGATAGGTGGTATCTTTAGCCAGGGCAGTAATGTAAGCAGTGTAAAAGCTGGAAAGGGTCATTCCTTTGGCATCATTCTTGGTAATTACAAGGTCTTCGGTAACTGTATCGGAATAGTTCTTCAGCGGACTCTGAGCATAATATACTTCACTGCCGTAGGTGAGAATATAATATTTCCAGTCAGAAGGTACGGTTATATTAAAATCAAGTGTAGGACCATCATCCTTTTTACAAGCTCCGGTTAACATAATTATTCCAGCAACAAAAAGCACAGCTTTCATTATTTCTCTTGTTTTCATGTTTTTTGTGTTAAATTGCTAATTATTCAAACATAGTTAGTAAATAACCATTACTCTCTCTCAAATTTCGCACAAAGGTAGTGCATTAATTTTTAAATTTGTTTTATAAACAATAATCATACCAAACCATGCGTCAACTGGCCATCCTTTCCACGATGCTCCTTATTATGGTATCTGCCGCGGCACAACCCGTAAATCAGCAGTCCGGTGAGCCCTTCCCGGTGAGGGGACTTTGTATCCAGGCCCCCTACGGTTCCGGTTTGAAAAACTTTATAAAGTTCATGGATGAGGAACTTGTTCCGCGAAAGGTCAATACGCTCATCCTGCGGGTGGATTTTAACTTCCAGTTTAAAAGCCATCCCGAGCTCAGGGATTCAGGGGCACTCACCGAGGCCGATGTCAAAAAGCTGGTGGCTGCTGCCAAGAAAGACAATATCCGGCTTATCCCGCAGATTAACCTTCTCGGTCACCAGTCCTGGGCCGGAAAGGTGAATAAGCTGTTACAGAAATATCCCGATTTTGATGAGACCCCTTCTGTGAAAATGCCTGCAAACTACGTGTGGCCTAATCCGGACGGACTGTACTGCAAGAGCTATTGTCCCCTGCACCCGGGCGTGCACAAGGTGGTGTTCGACCTGGTGGATGAAATCTGTGCGGTCTTTAAGGCGGATGCCTTTCATGCCGGAATGGACGAGGTTTTTTATATAGGTCATGACAGTTGTACCCGGTGCGCAGGACGTGACAAGGCAGAGCTTTTCGCGGGAGAAGTATCGGCCATCCGCAATCACCTGGCGGAAAAAGGGAGACAGTTATGGATTTGGGGAGACAGGCTCCTGGATGGAAGGACCACCGGCATGGGAATGTGGGAGGCCAGTTATAATAACACCTACCGGGCGGTGGACATGATCCCGAAAGATGTGATGATATGCGACTGGCATTATGAACGGGCCGACCAGACGGCGGTGTATTTTGCCATGAAAGGGTTCAACGTGGTGACCTGCCCCTGGCGAACGCCGGAGGTAGCCGTAATGCAGGCGGAAGATATGGTAAAATTCAGGCAGCGAGCCACACCGGAGATGAAAGACCGGTATGCAGGGATGGTACAGACAGTATGGTCATCGGCTGCAGACTTCCTGAAAAGTTATTACGAGGAAAATAACGACAAACCTGTGGAAGCCAACACCCCTGAAAATTGCTTCCGCATGCTGTATAAAAAGATAAAAACCCTTCCCCCGGCTCCATGACAAAAAGAATATTGTCTGTTGACATATTCCGGGCAGTCACCATGCTGTTGATGATCTTTGTAAATGATCTGTGGACCTTGCACGGTGTTCCGGGATGGCTGGAGCATACAGCAGCAAATGAAGACGGAATGGGACTTTCTGATATCGTCTTCCCGGCATTTTTATTTATTGTTGGACTTTCAATCCCTTTTGCCATCGGATCGCGAATGTCGCGGGGCGATTCAAAATACAGCATTTTATTGCATATTTTCAGGCGCACGCTGGCCCTTGTGCTGATGGGGTTCTTCATGGTTAACCAGGAGAATTTCAATCACCAGGCTCCTGAAATGCTCAGGATGCTGTGGGATATCCTGATGATCATTGCCTTTATACTGATCTGGAATAATTATGAAGCCAAAAAAGTATTCGGAAAGGTACCGGTCTGGCTTTTCCAGGGATCCGGAATTGCAATCCTGCTTGTGCTGGCCCTCCTGTACAAGGGAGGAACTGCTGCCGACCCGCATTGGATGAGGCCTCACTGGTGGGGAATCCTGGGACTTATCGGTTGGGCATATCTTGTTTGCTCCTGCATCTACCTGTTTTCAAAAAACAGGTTGGGAATCATCATTACGGCATGGGTAATCCTGAATGCCCTTAACCTGCTGGAAGTTATCCCGCATGGTTTTCCGCTGCCCCGTTTTCTTCTTATTGTCAGCGCTTCCAATCATGCGCTTGTCATGAGCGGCGTGCTTGTTACCATGATTTACCTGCGGGTAAGGGAAAAAGAAAACGTTATAGTTTTTGGGCTCATCCTGCTCTTGCTGGCCGGCCTGTGCACCGGGTATGGATTTGGGATCCGCCCATACGGAGGCATCTCCAAGATACTGGCCACACCCTCATGGACATCCATCTGTGCAGGGATCTCCATAGTTGTTTTTCTTATCATTTTCTTCCTGGCTGATGTCTGGCATTATTCAGGGTGGGCCTCCGTCATCATGCCGGCAGGTCAGAGCACCCTCACCTGTTACCTGCTTCCCGGGTTGTTGTACCCTCTTCTGTATCCCTTACAACAGCTGCTTCCGGCCAGCTTTCTCACTGGTCTGGCCGGCCTGGTAAAATCGATGCTCTTCGCACTGCTTACAGTGATCATCACCGGATGGCTCCAGAAAATTCATATCCGGTTAAAAATATAAATAATCCATTCAACTTTTTTCACTTATTTCGCAGTCTAAACATCCCTGAATATGAAAAACTTCAAGACCATTAATATTATAGCGGGTTGGGTCATCTTTGCTGTTGCCGCTTTTGTTTATCTCTCCACCATTGAACCAACCGCCAGTTTCTGGGATTGTGGCGAATTCATATCCTCCGCATTTAAACTTGAAGTGGGCCATCCTCCGGGAGCCCCGTTTTTCATGATCATCGGGAGATTATTTACCCTGCTGGCCGGCAACGATGTAACTGCTGTTCCGAAAATGGTAAATGCCATGTCGGCCCTGTTCAGCGCACTGACCATCCTGTTCCTTTTCTGGTCCATCACCCACCTGGCAAAGAAAATCCTTGTAAAAGAGGGAGTGATGACAACCGGACAGCTGATTGCCATCATCGGCAGCGGTGTTGTAGGCGCCCTGGCCTATACTTTTTCAGATACATTCTGGTTTTCAGCAGTGGAGGGCGAGGTTTACGCCAGTTCCTCGCTGTTTACGGCCCTTGTATTCTGGGCCATCCTTAAATGGGAAAATGTGGCTGATGAGCCCCATGCCAACCGGTGGCTGATCTTTATCGCTTACATGATGGGATTATCCATCGGCGTCCATCTGCTCAACCTGCTGGCCATTCCTGCCATTGTGCTCGTATATTACTTCAGGAAACACGCTGTCACCCTTGTAGGAACAATGAAGGCCCTGGCCATTTCAATCCTCATCCTGGCCGGTATCATGTATGTAATCATTCCCGGCGTTGTAAAGCTGGCTTCGTTTTTCGAGCTGATCTTTGTAAATTCTTTCGGCCTGCCCTATTCCTCAGGTACCCTTTTCTATGCTGTCCTGCTGATCGGCCTCATCGTCTACGGCCTGTATTACACTCAAAAGCACAAGAAGGTGATCATGAACACGATCCTGCTGGCGGTTACCGTTATCCTCATCGGATATTCGTCCTATGCCATGCTGGTGATCAGGTCTGCTGCAGATACCCCCCTCGATGAAAATGATCCCGAGGACCTTTTTTCCCTGCTGTATTACCTGAACCGCGAGCAATATGGCGACAGGCCCCTGTTCTATCGGACAGTATTTTAATGCGCCCATACTCGGCTCAAAACCCGGAAAGCCTTCTTATTACAGGGAGAACGGGAAATACAAGGAAAATAATTACCGCATCAATTATATATATGATAAAAAGTTCACCACCATTTTTCCGCGCATGTGGAGCAGTGATGTGGAGGGCGGCCATGTAGATGCCTATATCAAATGGGCAAACCTGAAGGAAAGGGATCTCTATCAGCCCCGGATGGATCAGAACGGAAAGGTGATCACCGACCAGCAGGGACAGGTTGTCTATGATCATTCCAAGGGGAAGAAAAGCCCGAATTTTGCCCAAAATCTTACTTTTTTCTGGAGATACCAGGTGATACACATGTATTTCCGGTATTTCATGTGGAATTTTGCGGGACGGCAGAATGACGACCAGTCGAATTTCAAGACCGATATCAACAAGGGAAACTGGATCTCTGGAATTCCTTTTATCGACAATATGCGGCTCGGAGATCAAAGCAAGATCCCCGATACCATGAGGAACAACAAGGCCCGCAACCGATACTTTATGCTTCCTTTGTTGCTGGGCCTGGTAGGTTTGTTCTACCAGCGGAAAAAACACCAGAAGGATTTCCTTACAGTGATGGTGCTCTTCATTATGACAGGACTTGCCATTGTTGTGTATCTTAACCAGAACCCGCTTCAACCCCGGGAACGGGATTACGCCTATGCCGGTTCGTTTTATGCCTTTGCCATCTGGATCGGACTTGGCGTGCTGGCCCTGTATGAATTCCTGAAAAAATATATTCCTGCTGCATCCGGGGCTGTGCTGGCCTCCCTGATCTCCGTGGTTGCCGTGCCTACCGTAATGGCGAAGGAAAACTGGAATGACCATGACCGCAGCGGACGTTATGTGGCCCGTGATTTTGCCTATAATTACCTGAACTCCTGTGATAAGAATGCGATCTTGTTTACCAATGGCGACAATGATACCTTCCCGCTTTGGTATGCACAGGAAGTGGAAGGCATCCGTACGGATGTGCGCGTGATGAACCTGAGTTACCTGGGCGCCGACTGGTATATTGAGCAAATGCAGCGAAAAACCTATGATTCCGACCCGGTTCCCTTTTCCCTTACACCCGATCAATACCGGACCGGAACCAGGGATATTGTGTATGTGGTTGACCGGATCAAGGGGTATACCGATCTGAAACAGGTGGTTGACTTTGTGGCCAGTGACGATCCGCGTACCAAACAGTTGCCGGAATATACCACTGAAAAAATTGATTTTATTCCATCCCGCCATTTCATTGTTCCCGTGGATTCAGTTGAGGTAGTGAAAAACGGGACTGTTAGTCCGAAAAACGCTTCCAAAGTGCGTTCGCAGATGAAGTGGGACCTGGAACCCAGCCGGAGCTATATCACAAAGAATCACCTGATGATACTCGACCTTATGGCTCATAATAACTGGAAGCGTCCAATATATTATGCAATCACCGTTTCGGAAGATAACTACCTCAACCTGGACAATTATTTCCAGATGGAAGGCCTTGCCTACCGGATCGTACCGTTTGCCTCTACCGGCGACATGTTTGGCCGCGGAGGCATTAACACGGATATCATGTATGACAACATGGTAAACAAATTTAAATGGGGTGGTGTAGACAATCCCAATGTTTACCTGGATGAAAACGTAGTCCGCATGCTGGGTAATTTCAGGAGTACCTTTGCCCGGCTGGCCATTCAGCTGATCAACGAAAATAAAACGGATTCCGCCCGCAAGGCACTTGACAAGTGTATGGCCGTAATACCCGACCGGGTAGTACCGTTCAATGTATACAACATCCTGCTCATAGAAGCTTATTATAAACTGGGAGATACAGAAACGGCCAATAAAATGATTGCCACCTTGAAAAAAAATGTATACCAGGATATGGATTATTTTATTAGCCTCGGAAAAAAATACAGTTCCTACCTGATCTATGAAAAAAGAGTTGCCTTTTATTCCATGACTGAACTGGCCCGTTTGGGACAAACATACAACCAGCCGGAACTGAAAAAGGAGATGGACCAGAAAATTCAGGAATTCTCAGGTGCCCTGAACATCGGGATGTAGGAAGAGCCATGGCTTTTGTACGGATCCCGGGTATCCTGAAGAAAATTTACCCCGGCCTTACATGGAACATCCCCGGCGGGGACAGGGTATTGTACCTGACCTTTGATGACGGTCCCACGCCGGATATTACTGACCAGGTGCTGGCCATGCTGGCTACATCCAATGCCCGGGCTACTTTTTTCTGCATAGGAAGAAATGCCGAGCGCAATCCTGAAATTCTCAGCCGGATCATGGATGCCGGCCATGCTGTAGGAAACCACACTTACAGCCACCTGAAAGGATGGTATACCCCAAACCGGATATATTATGAAGATATTGAACTTGCCTCGCAGTTTGTGCCTTCGCACCTGTACCGTCCGGCCTACGGCATGATCACACCGGCACAGATCCGATACCTGGAACACCGTTTTAAGATTGTTTTGTGGGATGTGATGAGTTTTGATTTTGACCCTTCCACGTCAAAGGAAAAATGTCTTTCCAATGTGATCCGGTATGCAAGGCCGGGATCGGTAATTGTATTTCATGATTCGGTAAAGGCCTCGGCCAGTTTACTTTATGCCTTGCCAAGGGTGCTGGAGTATTTTGGGGGGAAGGGGTATCATTTGAGACAATTAAGAATTAACCACAAAGGACTTTAAAGATTAACCACGAAGTTATCTAAGGACACACAAGGGATTCAAAGTTATTGCCACAAAGGCACTAGCCTAAGTAACTTTGCGCCCTTTGCGAAGCCTTGGCGGCCTTTGCGTTAAAATTTTAGAACGCCTTGTGAAGGCGTTCGAGCCACTTTAAAATCTCACCAATTTCAAAAATAAACTAATATTTTAGTTGCATAACTAAATTATTAGTTGTATATTTGGTTTGAATTATCGTGCTATGGAAAACAAATCAGAAAAACTGGAACTCACCCGGGCAGAAGAAGAGGTGATGCAAATCCTCTGGGAAATCAAAAAGGGCTTTGTAAAAAACATGGTCGAACATTTTCCGGATCCCAAACCGGCTTACAACACCGTGTCGACCATTGTGCGCATCCTTGAAAACAAGGGATTCATCGGTCATACGGCCTACGGAAAAACACATGAATATTATCCCCTGGTGGGCAAGGACGAATACCGGAAGCAATACCTCAACACCATGCTGCATAATTATTTTGGCGGATCATTCCGACAGCTCGCCTCCTTTTTTGCAAAAAACGAAAAACTGGAGATCCGGGAACTGGAAGAGATCATGCGGATGATGAAAGATGAACTGAACCAGAAACCATAAAACATTCAGGCCATGATGTCATTCTTAGTTTTCCAGCTTTGGGCCGCCTTTGGCATTGCGGTTTTAACGGGAATTTATTACCTGCTTTTCAGGAAAGAGACATTCTACCGGTTTAACAGGATCTACCTGGTATTTTCCGCGATCCTTTCGATGATACTGCCTGCCATTCACCTGGCTCCTTTCCAGTCAGACAAAGGATTATTGCCTGTGGCCATAAAATCGGTGACTGTAATGGCCTATAAGGTATATACCCCGGGAATTGAGGCGAAACAGACATTCCATTTTTTGCCACTGATATATTGCGACAATTGCCGTGCTTTTAGCCGCATACCTGGTTTACCAGGTGGCAGGGATGCTTGCCCTGATCCGCCGCCATACTGTAATTGACGAGGACGGCCATAAGGTGGTGATGCTTGACCAGCGGCACCCATACGTTTTCATTTTTCAACCTTATATTCATTCCCCGCGGTATCAGTTCAGAGGCTGAATACAGGCAGGTAGTATGCCATGAACTTGCTCATGCAAATCAATTTCATTCTCTCGATATCCTGTTGTTCCGGATCATAAAAATATTTCAGTGGTTCAATCCATTTATTTACCTGATGGAGACCCTGCTCAAAGAAACCCACGAGTACCTGGCAGACGAAGCTGTTTTGAAGCAGGACAGCGACGCCGGCCAGTACCGCCTGCTTCTGCTTTCCCAGGTTTTTGGGATCAAACCCGGGCTTTTTAGTTTTTTTAATCATTCCCTTATTAAAAATCGATTGACAATGATGACAAAACGAAAGTCCCCGCACGCGCAACAGGCTCAAATACCTTATTGTATTGCCCTTTTTGACCCTGGTGATATTGGTTGTCTGCTGCAATAAAAATGAACAGCTGGCGCCCCCGCCACCACCGCCTCCACCGCCACCGCCATCCGAAGAATTAGCAGGAAAAGTTGAGGCCGGTAAGGCTGAAGAAAATTATGTTACTGTGGAAAACAGGCACAGTTCCAGGGTGGTGATATTGATGCATTTCGCGATTGGATACAAACAAAGGTCGTCTATCCACCGGAAGCCATCAAAAATGGAATCTTTGGCAAAGTTATGGTTCAGTTTGTAGTTGATTCCAAAGGGAAATTAGGCGATATCAAAATATTGCGAGGGGTTGATCCTTTGCTGGACAATGCGGCCTTGCAGGCGCTCCAGGCTATCTCCCGACTGGGTACCGGCAAAGAAAGACGGAAAAGATGTCAAACAGCAGTTTGTGATCCCGGTTTATTTTAGATTGCAATAAGCTAAAAATTCAGGGCAGAGAATGTCTCAAAATCATGGATTATTTATTGGGACATTCTCTCCCTGTTGATTGCCCGGTATCCTGTATAGGTAAAATAAGTTCCCCAGCTGATGATGCCCAGGAATTTACTGCCGTCTTCCAGGAAAAATCCGTGTTCCAGGTCCAAAAACTTAACGATCGTATCGACACCGATTGAGAATCCGAAGAAAATAACTGCGGCAATTAACAGTAAATAAGGAGTCTGCAGAATATCATTCCTGAAAAAGATTATAAATACAGAAGAGAGGATTCCATACACCGCATATAAATAGTTCTCGCTGATGTTCAGATCTTCGGGCAAAATCACATCATGCAAAAGAAAAAGATCATCCAGCAATAAAACTAGGGTGAGAAGGAAGGCTAGCAGAAAGAACTGTCTTTCCCTTTTACGTTCCTGGTAAGGCAGGCTCAAAATCACAACGAACAGGCAAATCCCGGCAGTGGCGCTCCAGATGATGATACCCAGGTTGGACAGCATTCCCGTATAGGGACGCCCATGGAGCAACTGAACCGGATCACGGGTCAGCTCGGCCATCGGTATCTTATACATAAACCGGATGAAGATCACCAGGAAAAGCACCAGGATAGCCAGTATATAGGCGAAAATCGCAAAAGGAAGTACCGGCTTGTTTTTTGAAAGAAGATGTTCGATAAACTTATGCATGTTGAATAATTACAATGGCAATGGCATTAACCGGTGAAATGCCATTTTGTTAAATTATTGTTAAGCATAAATCTTCGACACAAATCGCATGGAAATGCCATAGAACAGATCCAGGCGTCCGGGCATATTATCGATCAGCCTCATCATATAGGCCAATTTGTTTACCCTGCCCGCCAGGGTAAGGCCGTATCCCGGATCCTTTGAAAGCATATTATAACATGAATTAACAAGGTAATTAAACCTTCTATCCTGAGGTATTTGTTGATTGACGACCTTCGGAATCTCGTCATCAAAGTATTTTTCAAGCAGGGAAAATGCGAGAAAGAGGCAGGTTTCCGATTTGCTTTTTCGAGCCAGGGAAATTGTCTTCTCATAATCCATCACATCCCGATAAGCCAGTACAAATGCCCGGATATCCATCAGCCACCCCAGTCGCGAAAATTGGTGCAACGCCCCATGGTAGCATAGATACACCAGGTATTGTTCGCGTGCAAATATGGTAACAGGTTGTCCATCCAGGTCAAAGGTTTCCAGGTCATCGAAAACGTGTCTGAATAAGCCATCGGTAAGGTACGTATTTGCTCCTGCCCTTGCATGCAGATCGATATGGCTCTTGTTGCGCGGGATTAAAATAATGGACTTCCCTCTTGGCAATCAGAAAGATTTTCCTTGACAATTTTCCGGGGTGTGCATTCAGGTTGGATTGGGTATATCCGGCACCGGTCAATAGAATATGGGCCCTTTCGAGATCCGTATCATGAACAAGCAGCAAATCCAGGTCAACCGATTCCTTTAACGCTTCACGTCCATGGACCATCCGCGCCAGTTGCGGACCTTTCAAAACGACAACCGGAATGCCGGCCTGCTGAAAATCACTTGTAATACGGATCAATTCCTGCAGCTGATCCAGTGAACGAAGGGCGTTTTTCCGGCAACGGTCAGCCAGCATTGCAACCTGGGAAGCATTCAATATTCCGGGATGGCCCTGTGCAAATACATACAACTGATACGTCACCCTGTGCATTTCGGCCAGCCGGATAAGCTTCTCCGAATCGAAACGTTCACCGGACAACTCCTGATCGTCCCCTCCCTTTAATATCTTCAATAATATCTTTACTTCCCCTTCCATATCTTCCATACTAATCCCTGTCACATGATCTTCTTCCATTTATTCCTTACTTCACTTGTCCACTCATCACTCATTCATCCCTACTCGTCCCTACTCCCTCGTCTCCTTGTCCCTGCTATAATACATCATCATCATCAGGTATGTATAAAACACCCCGGGATTCAGGTAATTCAGATCTTCCTCTTGCTCTTGCCACCAGTTTTTCATACCATTCCGGAAACCGGGAAAGATCAAAGATCTCCTCAATTTTCTTATTATCCTTGCAACCATTGACCAATGAAAGAATGTTTTCCTTTTCCTGGATCAGGCTGTAATAGGTCTGGGGAATTGTGGTTCCTGATTTATCATTTCGCTGGCGGATAATTTCCGGAACAAATCCTTGTAATGGATTCACGGAACAGGTAACGGTTGGTGCCCTCATGCTGTTTAAGCCGGGCAGGAAATGCCAGGCAGGCCAGGACCAGGTTAACATCCAGCAGGGGATAACGGTATTCGATCCCGTACTGTGCCGCAGCCGTATAACAATATTCCATTCTCTGGGGAAGGTGGTCCATGCTGATCCGGTATAGTTGCCGCAACGAAAGGATATCCTGCTTTGGAAACCTGTATTTGTCCCTGAATCGGTTTTCAAGGTTGTGTTGCTTTACAAAGGCAGGTTGAATGGGCAGGTTCTGCAAACGCCTTGCCAGCAATTCGGGAGTAAATACCCCTGTGCTGTATTCTCTCCGGCTGAACCGGGAATATAAAAACCGGGCCGTGATCAAACCGGGTTTTAACATGGATTTTGGGGTAATCCCCTTCGAAAAAAGTTCGTCTCTCATGGCCGCCCACTGTCGTTTCAGGATCATTTCATTCCAGGGAAAGGCAGTCCGGGCCGACACCAGTTCGTCGCCGCCAAAACCCGACAACAGGACATTCGAACCTGCTTCACCGGCAGCCTTAAACAAACCGTGATTCATCATATTGAAATTCTGCTGCACATAGGTTCCCTGTATATCCAGGGTATATTTCAGCAGATCGGGAAGTGTTTTTCCCAGGTGATCAACAAGTATTCCTTTCAGGCCCTTGAATGAAAGCATTTCACCAATAAATTCCCTTTCATCCTTGAATTCAAATCCTGTATTTTCAGGAAAAACATTGGAAAACGGAATAAAAGGGATGTTCTCTGAGGAGGCAAAATCAGCAGCAATCCCTGTAATGGCGGACGAGTCAAGTCCACCGCTCAATTCAGAAGCCAGGGAAGTGACCCCGTCACATCGCATATTCACCGCATTCACAAGCAATTCCCTGAACATGTCAATATAATCCTCGTCCTTTTCGAGATCGATGGTTGCCTTTATATCCGGCATCCAGTAACGGGTTAATTTGATTTCCCCTTTCTTGCCTTCCATAAAGTGGCCGGGAGACAGCCGGAAGATGGATTCAAACGGGGTTTTGTCTTTTGCTGTTTTTACACCCACCAGGGAATCAAGCAGATATTCCTGCTGTATTTCAGGCCGGGTATCCAGGGCGGCCAATACCAATCTTAATTCAGAGGCAAAAACAAAACTGTCTTGCATCCGGGTATAAAACAGGGGGCGAACACCCAGGGGATCGCGTCCGCCAAAAAATTCGCCGGTTTGTGTATTAAAGATGACAAAGGCAAAATCACCATATAAAAAATCCGGGCAACGGCTGCCCCATTTTTCATAAGCCAGGAGGATAAGCTCCGCGTCCCCGGTTTCCGGGACAGAAGTTTTTAATCCGAGCCTGTTCGCCAGGGCCTTTCTGTTGTACAGGCTGGCATCAGCGACTATCACAAGATGATCCTTCTGATAAATGACTGTATGATCAGGCGTTAAAGAAACGTTTTTTCGCAATGCAGCTGCTGCTAAAAGTCCCGGGCCGTCAAAAGTTGCTATGTGGCGCGGAACAATATACGTTGCAGCATCAGTCATTCGCCCCATCAGGATCGGATCGGGCTGTTTCAGGTTGGGTTGGAAAATTCCGAAAACCGGTGGCATGGATGTTGGATTAAATCGCCCTAATATACAACCTTATACCTAAATAATCAATGTTTCCTACTTATATTACTCTGTCAATCACTCGTCCCTCGTCCCTCGTCCCTCGTCCCTTTTTTTCCTACTTTTGCTCCATGCCCGATCAGTTGACATATCCCTATCGTTATCATGCATACGGACTTGATATCCTCTCACAATTGCCTGTTACCGGATTTGAACCGGCAGAGGTTTCAGAGGCAGATGTGACAATCCGGCTGGGAGATGTTCCGGAATCGCTTCCGGATGCCGTTAACAAGGGCGTGCTTTACCAGTCGACAGAAACCGAATTTCTACTGCAAATAGACCAGGTAGCCCGTTATCATGTGCGAAACGGCCGTGAAATAGTGGTACAGCTGCTCGGCAAATCCTCTCCGGGAGATATATCCGCATTTATCAGCGGAACGGTTTTGGGTGCCCTGATGCACCAGCGCCGGATGCTTCCGATCCATGCCAGCACAGTGGTTTATCATGAAAAATGCCTTGTTTTCGCCGGCATTTCCGGATCAGGAAAGTCCACCCTGGCTGCCACGGTGATCAGGGCAGGAGGTTCACTTGTGGCAGACGATATTTCGGTGATCGATTTCAGTGGCGAAAAGCCATCCGTATGTCCTGCCTTTCCCATGATCCGGATCTGGGAGGACAGCCTGAAACATCTTGGTATTCCTTACGAGGAGTTTTGAGCCTGTACGGGGAGAACTGCGCAAATTTTACATGCCGGTTTCCCTTTTCCATCGATCCCAAACACCCATTCACCGCATTTTTATCCTTGCCACCCATAATAAGGAAAAACTGGAAATCAGGGAACTCCAGGGAGTGGATAAATTCAGGGTACTTAAAAAGCATACCTATCTTTTCAGGGGAATACCCAAAACGGGACTGGAACAAAATCATTTCCTGCTTGTCAACCGGCTGGCCAGCCAGGTTCCTGTCACGCTGATCACCCGGCCAAATGATGATTTCAATACCGGGCGGCTTCTGGATTATTTAAACGAAACTGTTACATCCGCATAACATGGGACCTGAAAAAATTGTCTGGCTGGCCTCTTATCCCAAATCAGGCAATACCTGGATGAGGGCATTTCTCACTGCCTTACTCAATCCGGAGAAGGACGGGTTTGGATATCAACAACATGGTTCCCTCCACCATTGCCAGCAGCCGGCAGTTATTCGATGAAATGACCGGCGTGTCAGCCTCCGACCTGCTGCCAGATGAAATTGACCGCCTGAGGCCTGCCATTTACAGGCAAAATGCCATGGAATCGGAGGAATTGATCTATCATAAAATTCACGATGCCTGGATCCGGTTGCCCGGACGGGGAACCCCTGATCCCTGCTGATGTTACCCGGGCTGTGATTTATATCATCCGCAATCCGCTGGATGTGGCCGTATCCTTTGCCCATCACCTGCATACAAGCATTGACAAGACAATTGCCATCATGAATAATCCGGATTATGCTTTTTGTGACCGGCGTGACCGGCTGGCCAACCAGCTCAGGCAGCGACTGCTGACCTGGAGCGGTCATGTAAAAAGCTGGGTGGATGAATCGGGATTGCCGGTATGGGTAATGCGGTATGAGGACATGTCAGCACAGCCGGAAATTACTTTTACAAAAGCAGTGGATTTTATCGGGCTGCATCATACCCCCGCTGAAATAAAGGCTGCTTTGGAATTGTGCGACTTTTCAAGACTGCAAAAGCAGGAAGAGGAAAAAGGCTTTTCCGAAAAAAATGCCCGTTCCCCCAGCTTTTTCCGGAAAGGCACGGTGGGGGACTGGCAGGAATGTGCTTTCCAGGGAACAGGTTTTGAGGATTACAGAGTGAACATGGGGAGATGATGGAGAGATTTGGATATGGAGATGAGTAAGGAGTAAGAGAGTAAGGAGTAAGGATGTAAAAAACAACACAAGAAGAAGTTGTGAATGTTGCAGGATGTTTATAACTTAGAGTAATTTGTGACAAAAAATTGTATATTTACGCAACCTTGTTAAATCTCCTGACACCCAAAACGAAAGAGGATTATCAGTATGGGAATTTTTGGCTCGAAGAAGGAAATCACACCGGATACAATGCTTCAGCGTAAACCGGGTATGCTCTTCAACGAAATTGACGGGGAGGTGGTGATGCTCAGCATTGAAAACAGCGAGTATTACGGCATGGATAAGGTGGGCTCACGCATCTGGCAGCTGCTTGAAAACCCGATGCGGTTTAAGGAATTGGTTACCAAGCTTATGGATGAGTATGAGGTTACAGAAGAACAATGCCGCCAGGAAACTCTGGATTTTGTAAAAAAAATGACGGAGAAAAAATTGCTGAATTTGGAATAATTGGATGGAAGGATGAAGATTTTCTATTACATAAGGAGATTTTGGGAGATATCCGAAATTGAAAAAAGATTTTTATTTATAGGATTTATTCTATTCATTATATTAGCATTATGTATATTAAAATTATTCCTTAAAATATTATTTAAATTCTTATCAATAATAAATCTAAACTAGAAATATTGATCTAATAAGAATATTAATATATCATTAAAAATTGCAAAAGAACTATTAAAGAATTATTAGAATTTTATCCATGGAAAATGAATTGTTTATTAAAGCTATTACTATTAAAATATATTCTTAATGAATTTGGAATTAAATAGTGCGTATTATATTAGCTGTAAAAATAATGACTAATAATAATTATGATGCTCATGCATATATTATAATTGAATACAATTATACATTTATTCAAAAATCATGATTATTCTGAAAGTATTTAATGCATTATTTAATTAAAATTTATAATAATGAATGAAAATATGAATATGAAATGAAAATACATCTAGAAAAAAAGAATGGCAATGCCCTAATATTTTATTCCTTGAATTTAAAGAAGACAAATGGTGGAGATACTCCAACAGAATTCTGAAGATGTATGCACATATAATCCAGTAGATCTCAATAAATAACTATAACTATGAAAAAAATCTACATTATTATTTTCATTTTTCATACTATTTTAATTATTCTAATTTTGCTCAAGGATGGCAAGTTTCAAATGTTATTAAAGGGATCAAATATTGAACCTAAATATTCAGCAATTGATAATCAAAATAATCTTATATGTTTTCGCATCTTTTCAGGATACATTTATACTCCATACTCTATAAATATCATATGGTATAAGAGATATATTTATTAATAAAATTAGATCCAAATGGTAATATATTTGGTATAACAGAATTGGAAGTACAGTGCTAGATGTATGCAGGAGGAATTAACACTTGATAACAGTAATAATATTTATGTTACTGGAACATTTTTTAATACATGCTATTTCGATTTACTCCTACAATTACATTAAGTACTGGTAATGGTGATATTTTTTTAGCAAAATATAATTCTCAGATGGAACTTTCAATGGGCAAAAAGAATTGGTTCGGCATCAACACTACAAGCATCTACTGATATTAAATTATGATGGTAACTGACCAAATTAGTAATTACTGGCTATTTTACAAGGATTCATTAATTATTGGTCAAATATCTAACCAATTATGATACTTTACTTGGCAATGGCAATTACATCAATTTTATTTCTGAATTTGATACAATGGTAATTTAATTTGGTCAAAAAGATATTTTAAGTACTAGTAATTTAACCCGATTTATACGAATTGAATATTAGTCGAAAATGGATATTATTTTGGTGGATATTTTCAAGGAAATGTTTATTTTTGATATTGGTACAATTAGCAAGTTATGCTCGCAACTACATATGATGCTTTTATTTATAAAACTGATTTTAATGGAAATGGTCAATGGGTAAGACGAATACGAGGAACTGGAACTGAAAATTTCAGAACTTTGACAACTGATGAATTTGATAATGTTTATGTTTTAGGTAATTATAATAGTACAACTATTTATGTTGATTCAACAGAAACAATAAGTAAAACATATACTGGCAATATCAGGTGGATATGATACTTATATCGGTAAATATAATCGCAGTGGAATTTTACAATGGTTTATTACGAAAAGGAAGTACTGCTAAAGATATTTATAATGATTTTGTTGTTCGAAACAATGTAATTTATGCAACTGGTTATTTTGCAAATCAGATTATTTTCAATGAGGATACGCTAAAAACTACTCAATCCAACATAACAGGATGCTTTTCTTGCAGCTTTTAATGAAATTGGAAATGCAATTGCTGGGGTGAGTATTGTAGGTACCGGTAATGATGTACTGATAATGATGCCGGAACCATCGTAAATATGGATGCAAGTTCACGTGCCTATGTTATCAGGTTATTACAGATCACAACAGATCCAAATCGGCAGCCAAACCTATACCAGTACCAATACAAACAAAAGCGACCTGTTCTTTGCCATTTACCAGCATCCCTTGAAGGCGGTTTTTACAAAGCAGGTTAATGTTTCCTGCAACGGACTGAGTGATGGGATGCTGCAGGTTACACCTTATTTCGGAAAGCCTCCATTTACTTATACATGGAGCCATGATGCTAACCTTCATGGCGCCACAGCTGAATAATTTACCGGCTGGAAATTACACGGTAACCATCAAAGATGCCAATAATGAAGTGGCTCACTTTTACAGCACATATATCCGAGCCCCAACCGCTTGCCATTAACGGGCTTATCACCCCGGTTACCTGCCATAACCTCAACACCGGGGCAATTGATATCACTGTCACCGGAGGTACGAAAAAAGCAGATTATGCGTATTACTGGACCACGCTTGACGGATCGGGTGTTACACCGCTGAACCAGGACCAGACCGGACTTACCGACGGTACCTATTCCGTTACGGTCAAGGATGATAATCTGTGTACCAAATCATCTGATTTTGTTGTCACCGAACCCTTAAAGTTAACTTTGCCGGCAGTACCGTTACAAACCTCACATTCCCCCCGGGTAACAACGGGGCCATTGACCTGCATATTGCAGGGGGCAATTCGCCTTATACAACAAATTGGACAGGCCCATCAGGGTTTACTTCTGCCCTTGAAGATCTTTCCGGACTTACCGAAGGCGGACTCTACAGCGTTGCCCTTACGGATAGCAAAAGCTGTCTGTCCGATACCAGCCTGGTTGTAAACGATGGCACAACTCTTATAGCCCAGGTAACTGCTAAAACTCCTGTACTCTGCTTCGGGGATAACAACGGAAGTGCAGAAATAACAGTGATCAACGGAATTACTCCCTACAGCTATCAATGGAGTGACGGGCTTACTACTCCTTTGAATACAAGAACCAATATGGCCCCCGGTACATACCAGGTGCTCGTTTCTGACGCTGCTTTGCCTGTTGCCCATACAACCCAGGTTGAGGTTGTCATAGACGGCCCTTCAGTCAGCCTCTTTCAGTGCTGTTGAATCCCCAGCACCTGCGCTGTTACCAGGATACTTCCGGAGTAGTCGACCTGACGGTATCCGGTGGAACCCTGCCTTATCGCTTTTCATGGAATACAGGGTATACCGGGGAAGACCTTGTAAATATTTCAAGCGGATCTATATGCCGTGACCGTGACGGATACCAACAATTGCATTGCACAAGGCAATACCGGCGTCACCGAACCTGCAGCGATCGGACTGGATATCACAGTTGATGCCCAGATTCTTTGTCATGGTAACAACACAGCCATCGCCACCGCCAATGTTACCGGCGGTTCCGGAGACTTTGAATACCTGTGGGATGACCCGGGAACCCAGGTAACCAAAACTGCTGTTCAGCTATTCGCCGGAAATTACAAGGTTACTGTAACTGACCAGAATAAGTGTCATTATTCAAAATCCGTGCTGATTACTGAGCCTGATTCTTTGAAAGTTACTACCGTAATTAATCCCCCTTCCTGCACCGGTGACAAGTGATGCATCCCTTGTTCCTACGGTGACAGGCGGAACACCGGCATACGAATATGTATGGTCAAACAATGAATTTCATCACAACAACACCGATATCCCGGCAGGGACTTATTCCCTTACCATCACCGACGCCAACAACTGTTCCGTATCGGATACCTTTGTAATCAATGATCCCCTGCCTGTTGTCATTAACCAGGTGGATAGTACGGATGCTACCTGTTTCGGCACGGCAGACGGCTCCATCCATATTGACGCTTCAGGAGGTACGGGTCCTCTCAATTATTCAGCCGATAACGGACTCACTTTCATCACCTCCCCCGATATCGGCTCCCTGCTCGCCGGTCCGTATTCAGTGGTAGTTAAGGACTCAAATGATTGCGCTTCAACTGCATATTCCATTACGGTCCTCCAGCCATCCGAAATAGTTTTTGATACCGTGCTGGTTACCGATGCCTCCTGTTACGGGTATACGGATGGTGCCATCACCATTACAGCCCTTGGCGGAACAGGAGTATATGAATACTCAGCCGATAACGGGGCCAGTTTTATCCCTTCCCCGACAATCGTATCCCTGATGAACGGGTCATACCAGGTTGTGGTTAAAGACAGTTCAAATTGCTTATCCGCCGCTTATCCTGTGAACATTGGTCCGGATGAAGAATTTACCGTGGACACAATCGAAGTGGTGCGCGGAAATATTAATAACCCTCTCGGGTCAATTACCCTTGAAAATACCGGCGGCATATCCCCTGTCAGCTTTGTCATTATTCCCGACAGCAGTTCCAATACTACCGGAGTGTTCAACGATCTCGTCGCACAGAATTACCGGCTGTTTGCCATGGATGCCAGTTCCTGTAAATCCAACGAACTGCTTGTATCTCTCCCTGAACCCGAAACGAATATGGTGGTCTACGATGCTTTCAGTCCGAATGGGGATGGAAAGAATGATGTGTGGAACATTCCCGGCATTGTCAATTATCCCAATTGCAGCGTTAAAATATTCAATATATGGGGTGTTGCCGTATTCACTTCAAAGGGATATGGAACTCCCTGGGACGGAAAATATAAGGGAAATGATCTTCCCTCAGGTACCTATTACTATGTGATCGATCCGGGCGATGGTTCCGGCGAGTTAACCGGTCCCGTAAGCCTTGTGAAATAACCTGTGATGAAACCGACTATGAATATATATCTACCACGTCATATCCGCATCATACCCTCAATGCTTTGCTTGATCATGATGCTGCAGGGAATTGGAAATGCACAGCAGATCCCAAACTTCAGCCTGTATAACAAGAACCATTATCTGGTGAACCCGGCAGCGTCAGGGGTCACCGATATGCTGCCCATTTCAGTCTCCTTCCGGAAACAGTATGCCGGTTTCGATAATTCACCCTCGGTGGCCTATGCTTCTGGCGATATGCTCGTTGCCAAAGATATGGGCGTAGGTGCCAAATTATTCAATTATACTGCCGGACCCCTCCGGAAAACAGGCTTTGAAGGATCATACAGTTACCACATAGCCCTCGGAACCGGGGACACCAAACTGTCCTTCGGATTGTCGCTTTTGCTGTACCAGTTTTATCTCGATAAATCCCAGCTGAGAGTGGAAGATATCGACGACCAGGTATTTATGGGACAGGAACAAATGTTCGTTCCGGATGCCAGCGTCGGAACCTATCTCTATGGTAAGAATTATTATGTCGGACTTTCGGTTCCCCAGCTATTTCAGCGGAATATTGACATGAAGGATGATATTATCCTGGAGCAGAAGCAGGTAAGGCATTACTACCTGCATGGAGGATACATTTTTGATGCAGGAAGCGATTTCAAAATTGAACCTTCTCTTTTGCTCAAGTTTGTGGAATCCGGCATTTTCCAGGTAGACGTAAATGCCCTGGCCACTTACAAGGACATGGTCGATTTCGGGATATCATACAGGTCCCAGGATGCCATCGTGTTCCAGTTCGGGTATAACCTGCCCGATCCCAAGCTCTTTATCGGCTATGCCTATGACCTGGTTCTGAACGGCATGCGCAACAATACCTGGGGTTCGCACGAAATACTGCTGACTTATACGATCGGGAATTTTATTACCAAATAAATTTCCCGTTCGCTTTTTCCCGGTTTTAACTCTCATTATTTTAATCCGGCTATTTCTTTATTCCTTTATTTCCCGAATTGCATCACCAAATCACTTAATCAACAAATCACTTAATTACCTCACTTCATGAACATACTTCTGCTCGGCTCCGGGGGCCGTGAACATGCCATGGCATGGAAGATCCGGAAGAGCCCCAGGCTTAAGAAATTATATATTGCCCCTGGTAATGCCGGAACTGCCCTCGTTGGCACCAACGTTGATTTATCACTGGATGATTTCAGAGGGATCGGCCAGTTTGCACTGGATAATCAAATCGATATGGTGGTGGTTGGTCCGGAAGATCCCCTCGTTAAAGGGATTGTCGATTATTTCAGCCAGGACCGGAAGCTTAAAAATATTCCCGTTATAGGGCCCACCAGGAAGGCAGCCCAGATGGAAGGCAGCAAGGAATTCGCCAAGGCATTCATGATGCGCCACCAGATCCCGACAGCCCGTTATAAAGCTGTCACCATCAGTACCCTGAACGAGGGGCTTCAGTTTCTTGAATCCCTGCAGGCGCCGTATGTTCTGAAAGCAGATGGCCTGGCCGCCGGAAAGGGCGTATTAATTTTGCAGGATCTGGACGAGGCCCGCGATGAATTGAAACAAATGCTGGGCGGTAAATTTGGCGCCGCAGGCAATACGGTGGTTATTGAAGAATTCTTACAGGGAATTGAAATCTCTGTTTTTGTCATTACCGACGGCAAAACCTACACCCTTCTGCCTGAAGCCAAGGATTACAAGCGGATTGGTGAAGGGGATACCGGGCCCAATACAGGCGGAATGGGGGCTGTTTCACCGGTTCCTTTTGCCAATACCACCTTTATGAATAAAGTAAGGGAACGCATCATAGAACCTACAGTTAGCGGGCTTCAGGAAGATGACATTGAATACAGGGGATTTATCTTTTTTGGCCTGATCAATTGCAAGGGTGATCCTTATGTAATTGAATACAATGCCCGCCTGGGCGATCCTGAAACAGAGGCCATCATGCCCCGGCTGCAGGGCGATTTTATCGATTTGCTCGAAGGGGTGGCAACACAGACTCTTGCCGGGAGACAGGTTTCAACCGACCCCCGTTCAGTCACCACCGTTATGATGGTATCGGGTGGATATCCGGGAAAATATGAAAAAGGCAAAGTCATCACCGGATTGGAAAAAACCACTGAAAGCCTGATCTTTCATGCCGGTTCGCGAAAAACAGATGGAAAAATCCTGACAAACGGCGGCCGTGTTCTGGCCATCAGTTCCTATGGTAAAACATTCCGGGAAGCGAGTAACCTGAGTTACAAAAACGCAGCCATGATTGACTTTGAAAATAAGTATTTCCGCAAGGATATTGGCTTTGACCTTTAACTCCGGATTTACGGCAGCCTGCTCCAAAGTTTTATTCTTTGTATCTTTGAAGTTATTATGCCAAAAATAACTGTTCCCATGAAATTTGCCTGTTCCATTTTCCTTCTGATATGCCTTGGTATGACCAACGGCCATGCGCAAACGCTGCCGGATGGTTATATCCTGCAATACGGGCAGAATTTTACGGCCAGCAAATCAACCGGGGATTTCTGGTTCAGCCATCAACCGGAATGGTCAATTTCCAAGGCACAGAATAACTCATTCCTGCAGCTGAATAACACGGCAGTTCCGGATTCACAGCCGGCAATCCTGCCACCAAACCGGTGCATTTTAAAAAACAGTATTTATGGCGATTTTATCCTGGAGGTGGATGTCAATCCCGGTGTAAGCCAAAGCTCCTCGGATATTTGCTTCTTCCTGGGACTTAAAGATTCAACCCGGTATTATTTTGTTCTGCTTTCTACAAGTCCTGCCAGCGAAATGCAGGGAATTTACCTCGTAAAAAACTCGGTGCGTACCAAACTGCCGGAACGGATCTCAAGCGCCCGTGCGCTTATCCCCGATACCTGGCAGAAGATCCGGGTTGAACGAAACATCACCCGGCGCACAATCCGCGTTTTTGCCGGCGAAATGAGTGAACCGGTGCTT
Source organism: uncultured Bacteroidales bacterium (assembly GCA_963790105.1). Taxonomy (GTDB): domain Bacteria; phylum Bacteroidota; class Bacteroidia; order Bacteroidales; family UBA10428; genus UBA5072. The sequence continues at coordinate 28,587 of CAWBNI010000037.1, forward strand.
GAGATCCAAAATTATGAACTGGTCATGGGCAGGATTGGCTTCGGCTCCCTGAATGGATCCGCCGCGTTTGATAATTTATCGGTGTGGGCTCCTACGGTTATCCCTGAAGATAGTGACGAGGGACGAGGGACGAGGGACAAGTAACAAACACCGGGGATGCAACTGGGCATAGAACGGTACAGCCATTCACTATTCACTATTCACTCACTTGTCACCAGTCACCAGTCACCTTTTTCTACAAATTAAACGACGACTCATCCCAACCGGCTGCATTCCCTTTAGGAGAGAATATATCAATCCATCCCGGGTTGGTTTCACTCACAATCCATCCCAGGGTGCCAATATCCATCTTGTTGAGCTTTCGCACGTCGGTAGTTCCTGAGGTGGCATCCAGCAACAACTGCGTGCCCTTGATCTCTGCAACTGCAATAACATGATTGAACTGATGCCGGATGGGATACATCGTCTCCGGTGCTCCAAGGTCATTCGTACGGACCAGCAGCGGATCCGCCTTTATGCCTGCACGCTGCAGCATGTTTATCAGCAACAGGTTGATCTCGGCGGAAGAACCCTTTTGATGGATAAGGAAGTCATCAAAACTCTGGCTTGCATACATCGAAAATTCGCCGTTCCATTTGAAGTTCCTCACAACATAGGCAAATATGGATGCCAGGCGGGTTTCAGGATCCTGGCTCCGATGGGCGATGCTGTCGATAAGATTATTTCCGCCGGCGTTCTTCATCAGGTACTTGCCAAAGCGATCCTGTTCCAGCAGGCTTTCATTGAATTGCGACCATGTTTTCAAACGGTAATGAATATAGCCGGGGATTGCGTTCGCGTCCCGCATGAGTTGCCATTCCCCGCGGGTATCATAATCATCTGCCGTGGTGAGAAGCAGAGGCCTGAAAGACCGGGGCAGGTTCCCGGAGGATTCAAATAAATCAAATGTTACCCTCGGGTAAAACTCAGTGACCGGTTGATTTCCGGGAACATAGGCAAGTCCCGGCAAGTTTCTCATGGTGATGGTTTTTCTCCTGTTGTTCAGGGCCCAAACCTTAAACCGGTTCTCAGCCGTTGCATACAGTAATTCATTGTTCCTGGCCAGGTCTATCCGGCGCTGCCTTGGCCTTGTATCAAACATCCATTGCAGCTTATACCCGAATGCTTCTGCCTCATCGGGCGCCAGCGTGCGGTTGTTCTCATAGGTAACCAGGTATGTATAAGGTTCCGGAACATCAAACCGCAATTCACTCCATAAGGTAGGGATCTCACATTGAAAATACCATGTGTCGAGGTTTTCAAAATCCAGGGAAGCCAGTGTATACTCATATTCAATAATGGCACCCGGCTCAACCTTTGGAAATGTAAATCTGAGTTTGCTCCAGCGGTCATTAATCACAATTCTTTCCATCTGACCTGCCGGTACCTTGTAACTTAATATCCTGCCATTTTTCATAACAAGGGTCCTGGCTTTAATTTCAGTGAACTCATCATGCCTGTCCCTGGTCTGATACGGTATTTCAACCTTTGCATAACGCAAACCGTCATTCGTTGAGAATTTTTATACGGGTATGACGTGAATAGAACGTCCGGTTTGTGACTTGAATATTTCCAAAATCACAAAGGACGACGGCAGAGGCTGTTGAATCCTGCCCTGAAGGCTTTACTTTGAATTCGGCAGAAGTAATTTTATTCCACCGGATGGGATATCTGTCGCCATTACCTGCAAAGACAGGGATTGAAAGGAGACAGAATAGAATATTTATATAGGTTTTCATAGAAGATATATTAGGAGAGGAAAAACTAACTTCAATTTATATGCCATTTTGTGTATAAGTTAAAATAACTGGTATTTACTGAAAATTGAGGCCGTATTCCTATACTGATCTTTTAAATAACCAAATAATTCCTAATTTTAGACCAAATTGAATACTTTCCGGCACTCTATAGATTACTGAAATGACTTCCTGAAAATGAAAACTTTCTATCTTTTACGCCCTGTCCTGCTGCTTTCGCTGTGTGTAATCACCATGCGCTGCACTTCGTCGAATATTAAATCATCGCCCGATGGGTTAACGGCACATGATCAAAAGATCGACAGCATCATTTCCGTTATGACTCTTGAAGAAAAGGTGAATATGTTATGCGGGAACGGGCTTTTCACTTCTGCAGGGATCGAGCGCCTGGGGATCGGGGAACTTCATTATACAGACGGACCCTTTGGCATTCGGGAAGAACTGGGAAAGAAATCCTGGGGATCCATCGGCCTTACAACCGATTCGGCCACATTTTTACCTACCGGATCCGCCCTGGCTGCCAGCTGGAATCCGGATCTTGCCTTGCAGTATGGCGAAACAATCGGGGCAGAAGCGAAGACCCGGGGCAAGGATATTCTCCTGGGACCCGCCATCAATATTACCCGCACTCCGCTGAATGGTCGCACCTATCGAATATATGAGCGAGGATCCCTACCTGAATTCAAGGCTGGCTGTTGCCTATGTTAAAGGTGTCCAGTCGAATGGGATTGCTTCCTGTGTAAAGCATTATGCTGCCAATAACCAGGAAACAAGCCGGGGAGAGGTGGATGTAACTATGGATGAACGCACCCTCCGGGAAATTTATCTCCCCGCTTTCAAAGCAGCTGTTAATGAGGGCGGGGCATACGCTGTGATGGCTGCCTACAATAAGTTCCGGGGAAAATATTGTGCTGAAAATGACTACCTGTTAAACAAGACGTTGAAACAGGAATGGAATTTCAAGGGCATGGTCATGTCAGACTGGGGCGGAACCCATAGTACGGTGGGTTCAGCACTTGCCGGACTGGATGTTGAAATGGGAAGTGAGAAATTCTTTACAAAAGCATTGCTCGATTCGGTAAAAAAAGGACTGGTACCTGAATCAGTTATCAACGATAAGGTAAAAAGAATTCTGAGGGTTTATTTTTTCACCCGCCGGAATGCGGAAAAACCGGGCCAGCAGGTGTCTACACCTGCCCACATGAAAACTGTATATGATATTGCCTGCCAGACTATTGTGTTGCTAAAGAATTCAAATAACATTTTGCCCATCCAGATACAAAAGGTGAAGACACTGGCTGTGATCGGAGATGATGCCATTCAAAAATACGCTTCCGGAGGTTTTGGGGCAGGTGTTAAAGCAAGGTATGAGATTACGCCCCTGGATGGATTAAAAAACAGGATTGGAAATTCAGCCAAAATTGAATTTGCCCAGGGATATAAGCCTAAATACACCAAAGGCCAGGGACCCGGCAAGGTTCCCGATTCCCAACCGGATCAGGCTTTGATTGCAGAAGCAGTAAATCTTGCAGGCCGTGCGGATGCAGTTATATTGTTTGTTGGCAATAACCGGGAAGTGGAAACAGAAGCTACAGACAGAACTGATCTGACGCTGCCCTTTGGCCAGGATGCCCTGATCAGGGCGGTTACCGCAGCCAATCCGAATACCGTGATCGTTGTCATAGCCGGCGCCCCGGTAGATCTTCACACGGCAGAAGCATCCTCCGCCATCCTCTGGTGTGGTTTTAACGGCTCAGAAGGGGGCAATGCACTGGCCGATGTTATACTGGGCAAGGTTAATCCTTCCGGTAAACTGCCTTTCACCTTTCCGGCCAGTTTGAAAGATTCGCCGGCCCACGCCCTGGATGCTTTCCCCGGTAAAGGCGAGGAAAATTATGCCGAGGGTATCCTGGTGGGTTACCGATGGTTCGACACAAAGAATATCCAGCCCATGTATTGTTTTGGCCATGGTTTGTCATACACCCGGTTCGATTACTCCGGCATACAATCCGATAAAAAGGATTATTCCGCTGAGGATGAGATTAAAATTTCCGTTAAGGTTGATAATAAAGGAACCCGCGACGGACTTGAAACAGTTCAGCTTTATGTGAGCGACCTTGGACAGGCAGTAAACAAGGCAAAACAGGAACTGAAGGCCTTTAAAAAAGTACCTGTGCCCGTTGGCAAGGGCATAGTTTTTACTTTGGAACTGCGCGCATCTGACCTTTCATGGTTCGATGAAAAGCAAATGAAATGGGTTCTTACGCCCGGAAAATACAGGCTTTCAGTAGGTTCTTCATCCCGTGATATCAGGGGATCGGTGGATATAAGTATTAATTAGGATCATGTCGGGTACCATCAAAAAACAGAAGCAGGAAACAACGGTTCGGAAAAAGGCCCCGTTGATATTTCTCATTGTCCTGTTGCTAATAACTTCCTGGACCAATATTGGTTCCTGGACAGATGGATATATAGCCCGGGTAGCTTCAAAAGATGTCCTTGATGCTAAAGTTTTCCTTGAAAAATATCTTTCCCTGAATGAACCGGCATTAAAGCCGGAAGCCTTTCGCTTTGGCCTGATCGGATTTGAGACGTTACTGTCGAAGGGATTGATCGCAAACGACAGCTTACTGACAATTATCGATTTCAGTCTTCCCTCCTCCATAGACCGCTTCTTTGTTATCAATCTCATCAATAACCAGGTGGTATTTAAATCACTTGTTTCCCATGGACGCAATTCCGGGGATTTATATGCAAACCGGTTTTCAAACAAAATGCAGTCGCATGAAAGCGCCCTTGGCTTTTTTATAACCGGCAAATCATACCAGGGAGGACAGGGTTATTCGCTGCAGCTCCAGGGAGTAGACACAGGATTTAATGATCGTACCCTGGTAAGAGGGATTGTGATTCATGCAGCAGACTATGCAACCCATGAATATGTTACACGCTATGGCAGGCTTGGCCGCAGTTTTGGATGTCCTGCCCTGCCCCCGGAATTAAGCCGGCCTATTATAAACCTGATAAAGGATGGATCTGTTCTTTTCAGTTATTATCCCGATCCGGCCTACTTTGATCATTCGGTGATCCTGAATAGTAGCCTCTGATCGTGGCCAGGGATCATATTCCCATGAAAGCCTTCAATTCCGCCAGTTCCTTTTCATCAATTCCATAAATATCCCTGTAGAAATACAGGTTGCCCTTTTCATCTGCATCACAGGTAATATAACTGATGTGGATGGGAACCGCCGTGGCCAGGTTGAATTCCCTGCGTATGCCCTTATTGATCAGTCCGCTTATATCCGTTGAATCGGATTGAACAACATTTACGAGGTATTCAGCCAGTTTTTCAGGATTCTGCAATCTCACACAACCATGTGACATGTCCCTTGTGTCCTTTGCAAACAAGGTCCTGCCGGGTGTGTCATGAAGATAAACGGCATAAGGATTGGAAAAGATAAATTTTACCTTGCCCAATGCGTTGTCGGAACTGGCGTCCTGACGAATGAAATATTCCGCAGTGGATATCCGGTCTATATCGATTTCCTGTGAATTAACCGTATTATTGTGTCTGTCTACCAGTCTGAAGTTATTGCGACGAAGATACCCGCTGTCGGCCTTGATCTTTGGCAACAGTTCATTTTGAGCAATGCTGGTGGGTACGTCCCACACCGGGTTTGCAATGACCCGTTCTACCTTTGAAACAAGCTGGGGAGTGGGCGTTTTTGGCGTACCCACAATTACCCTGTAGGTATCCATTAATTTGTTTTGTCTGAATACCTTTAACTGGTAGGCAGGGATGTTCACATACAGAAGATGCATTTCGGAATTTTCCTGTTTCCTGAGCCGGTCGAGGTTCAGGGCAAGCATCCTGTAATGATACAATGTGGTCATTCGCAAGGCTTCCAGTGTGTTCAGGCCGGGCCTGCCATCACCTTCAAGTCCGTGATGCTGCTGAAATTCCTTTAATCCGGCAACTATTTCTTCCTTGCTGCTATTCTTTTTTGCATAGCCAAGCCGTACCAGTGCATTTTTAACCTGGCTATAAAATTCAACGGAATCCTTATCCGCTTTGGCGATGAAAAGCGTATCATCAGAAAGGCTTGTGCTTCTCACAAAGTGCAAGGTTGCTGCCTGCAGCTGTGAATACTCAATAAAGCCGGGCTGAACCGATAATATCTGTTCAACCGGGTTTCCCATTTTGATCCCCTGCAATAAAAGGGCAGGCAGTGCGCTTATCCAGTCGGATGATAACAATGTTGAATCATATGCCCTGTATCCGCCGTGCAGGTTAACCATAAGTTTAAGGGCAGCATCGGTTAACAGCATCTCAAGTTCCATCCTGTTCTGACCATGCTGTGAGCGGTTCCTGTCATCTTTAATCTGCAATTGGATCTCCCGCAGTCTGTCAATATGATAATGGACCGGTTCGAGGCCGTATTCACGGGCATTTTCAATCAGACCGATCAGGCTTTCGCCATTTCTGTTCAAATGATTAAACGACGTCCATGCGGGACGAAATGCATGAAGCATATAAAACTGCCTGACTTCGTTATACAAGGCAATGCTTTCGGCATTTAGTACCTGCCGGTGGACGGAATGTAGTTTCTGAAAGTGAAGTTTTAAGACCATCGATCAGATCGGGTATCAAATATTCCGATTCAATACGTACCATTTCATTTCTGCCACTTTGAAAACTGGTGCTCAGAATTAAAACGGAAATAAAAAGTGTAATAAGAATAATGGGTTTGCAAGAAAAAAGCACAGCAAAATGAGTGGCTGGCTTTGTTGGGTTGGTCGACGCGGGATTAGGTTTGCCTGTAGCTGGTTGTTTTTTCATAATTCCTCGTTTGACTTCTGCCTATATATACGTCAGAAGGCACGGGGATTCCATGTTTTTTACACCAACCCGGACTAGGTTTTGATCAATGTAGTTTAAAGGAGGGGGAAGGAAAAAAAGGGATGACGGATCTCATAAAAACAGGTAGAGATGGGTTTGAAACCCATCTCTACATTTACTATTTTGGAAGCATCATAAATTACTTCAGTGAGGTAAGCAATGTTGAACCCTGCAGCTTGGCATCCTTGTTATAACTCTCGCTCTTTACCATTCCAACGCCTTTGGCATACCATTCAACGCCTTTCATTTTAACGCTGATACCCATCATTTTGGTAGCAATATCATAGGATATTTTATAACATTCAAATGTGCCGGCAGGTGTTGTCAGATTTTCAACAGCCTCAACTTTCCTGTTTGTAATTGAAACTGACATGTTCATCACGTTCATTCCGCCACTTGAAAAAGCCATTTTCATATCACCGTCCTTCAGCATGTCACCGGCTTTCATACCGGAAGGCATTTCAAGGTTTCCGCCTTCCACGGACATTTCCATGTCCTTGTAGGCATCGGTGGATTGCTGGTTCAGGTAATTCGACATATCCACATAAAAAATACCCCCTTCACACCGGGCCTTAAGATTGGCTGTGCCCAGGCTCTTGCCCTTGGCGTCAAAACTTTCGGAACTGACCGCCACTTCAGTTGAACCGGCTGATTTTTTTATACCGGTGATCTTTTGAACACTTGATCCGGACAGATCCCCTTTTTTATCATACTGTTTGTACTCCATCTGTGTATTTTCCTTGTCGGGATAATACATGGGGCAATCCTGAGCAATAAGCGCTGCAATGGAAGAATAGCAGAAAACGGCAATAAGTAAGAGTTGTTTCATAGGTTTAATAATTTGGGTTTACTCAAAGCTAAGTAAAAAAACTGCTTGTTATATCCGGCCCCTTTGCCGTATATTGAATTTTTACGTACTTTATGGAATAATAGCAGATTGTGCACCTATATTAAAAAGAATTTGAATTGTCATTGCCGTCGGCTTAAGCCGACGGCAATAGATAAGGCAATAAATTAAAATATTACTTAAAGATCAATATTATGAAAACCAGAATTATCTCATCCCTTGCAGTATTACTGCTTGCTTTCCCGCTTCTGGCCGCAGATCCGGTGGGTGTTACTTCACAGATCAAAGAGGTGACTGTATTTTTACAGGGTGCGCAGATCAGCCGTCAGGCCAGGATCAATATCACAAAGGGAACTTCCACGCTTATCTTGCGGGAACTGCCCGTAGGTATTGACCCGCAAAGCATCCAGGCAAGAGGCGAAGGAAATTTCGTTATCCTTTCCCTGCTTCACCAGGTGAATTACCTCGCCGGAGCTCATAAAACAGCGGGAATCCAGGCTCTCCAGGATACATTAAAGATGCTTGAGAATAAACTGGCCGAGGTGAACGGAAAACAGGCAGTTATGAAGAGCGAGGAGGAGCTGCTGGTTGCCAACCGGAATCTGGGAGGCAATGACAGAACGATTACAATGGCTGAGCTCAAACTGGCTGCGGACTTTTACCGGTCCAGGCTTACCGAAATCAAAATGGCACAGATCAAATTAGCTGCAGAAACCGGGAAGCTTACTGAAAAGATCGAAAAGGTAAGAAACCAGCTAAGCACCCTGGATGTAAATAAACCTACATCAGAAATACTGGTGAATATTTCAGCCGAGGAAGCCTCTGCGGTTACCCTTTGGATGACCTATACTGTAAATGATGCCGGCTGGTATCCTGAATACGATATCCGGGCAAAAGATGTACAAAACCCGGTACAGCTGTTCTATAATGCAAAGGTGTACCAGAATACAGGGGAGGACTGGAATAAGGTTTCCATCCGATTATCCACTGCCAATCCCCAGCAACGGGGCGAGAAACCGGTACTCCAACCCTGGTTTATCGATTTTGAGCAGCCGCTTCCCCTGATGAGGCAATATAATACGGTTGAAAAATTTAAGTCTGCGGCACCCCAGGGTGTAATGAAGGAAGATCTTGCCGAGGAAGCTGAAGTTGCACCGGCAGCTACTGCCGCTTCACTGACCAGTGTAAGCGAAAACCAGACCAATTTCGAATTCAATATCAAGGTTCCCTATGATATTCCTTCTGATAACAAGCAATACACGATTAACATTCAGGAAAATTCACTGCCCGCCACGTATGAATATTACTGTGCACCTAAAATCGACAGGGAAGCCTTTTTGCTGGCCCGGATCACAGGATGGGAAAACCTCAACCTGCTGTCGGGTGAGATCAACCTGTTCTTTGAAGGTACCTATGTGGGCAAATCAACCCTGAATGTAAGAAATACAAGGGACACACTCGATCTTTCGCTGGGAAGGGATAAGGGCATTGTGGTAACCCGGGCAAAACTGAAAGACTTTACCGAGCAGAAAACCATTGGCAGCAATATAAGGGAAACAAGGACCTGGGAAGTAACTGTTCGCAACTCCAAAAAGCAGGCGGTTAACCTTCGCATTGAAGACCAGTTCCCGATTTCAATGAACAAGGATATTGTCATTGAACAGCAGGAATATTCCGGGGCTGCCTATGACAAGGAGACCGGCAAGGTAGTATGGAAAATGAACCTGGCCCCGTCTGAGGAAAAGAAGCTGCGGCTGTCCTTCGCCATTAAATATCCGAAGGATAAGAAGGTGTTTGTGGATTATAGTTGTCTGATTTATGCCGGTGCTTATCGTCACTACTCAATAATTTCCAGCGAATCCGCCAGGTTGGGTTTTACCTTGGGCTTGTGTTCCGACCTTGAATGTCCGATGACAACAAAGGCAAGAAGTTTTTCAGGTGATTTGACCTTCAGCATCTGCTCAATTTCCTGCCTCGCAAACATGGGCCCGCTGAGCCAGCAAGCTCCATATCCCATATCAACCGCAGTAAGCAGTATATTTTGGATGCTGGCCCCGGCACTCTGGATATCGGGGTAATTCCGCAGGGTATTGATCTCATCATGGGTGAGTTCAACAGCCGTTTCGAGAACGGTTTCATAGGGTTTTGTCACCAGGGCAAGTAAAACAGGGGCGTCTTTAAAGAATGTAGAAAACCAGGTGACCTGGGTTTTTACATTCTTTGAATTAATGGAATTGGAAGAAGGCAGGTTTTCAATTTTAGCGGCTACCACATCTGCCATCTTGTTCAGCAAAGCCTTGTTGGTTATGGCAATATACCGCCATGGCTGGTAATTATTTACACTGGGAGCCAGGCCTGCCAGCCGCACCATCTCCCGGATATCTTCCATATTTACTTTTTCTTCACTAAAGATCCGGATGCTGGTTCGTGCTTCTATAGCTGCTTTAAGTTCCATGGTTTGAGTATATTTTCAACCAAATTAAAATATTTTTATATAAAAATGAAACCATGCGGTAACTATTTTGGTAAACTGTGAAACATCTTGGAAAGCAGTGAACCAACCCGGGTTTTTTTATGACGGTTACAGATCAGGATTATCAGCTCTTTGTTTATGCCTTGAAGAATTCTTCGAAGTATGACTTTAGCCAGTATTCGGAGAAATCCCTTAAGCGGAGGATCCTGAAAATACTGACTGACCATAATCTTACGCTGACCGCCCTGATTTCAAGAATGAAAAGCGATCCCGACTTTGTAGAAAAAATTGTAAAGGAGATCACGGTAAACACAAGTGAGCTTTTTCGTGACCCCCAGGTATGGCAAACCCTCCGGTTTATCATCCTTCCCCGCTTCAAAAACAACAGCATCATCAACATATGGCATGCCGGCTGTTCAACGGGCCAGGAAGTTTATTCCATGCTTATCCTGCTCAATGAATTAAACATGCTCGAAAAGACAAAGATCTACGCCACGGACATCAACAGTGATGTGATGGACTTTGCCAAACAGGGGGAATACCGGTACCGGTTTAACCTGTCGTATCTCGACAATTTTGATAAGGTGATCAAGGAAAATCCTTATAATTATGATGAGTACAATGATGTTCCCTATGATAAATATTTTACCCTCGACAAGGCAACGGATACAATCCGCATGAAACCCTTCCTGAGGGAAAAACCGGTTTTTAAGAAACACGACCTTGTAACGGAAAACAATACTTTGTATGTAAAATTCGACCTCATCCTTTGCCGGAATGTGATTATCTATTTTAATTACAACCTGCAATGCCAGGTCTTCGATCTTTTTCACCAGAATCTGTATGACAGCGGATGTCTGATGCTGGGTCTTCATGAGACAATTTTGGGAGCGCATGCTGCCAAGTTTCAAAAAAAAGGACATGCTTACCTTAAAAATTGATCCAGTTAGGATATATTTGAATAAATTGAAAACCAAAAGATTATTACCAATAACCGGGAAAAAATGAAAATTAAAGCAACCATATCTGCCATTTCAAAAAACATATTTTTTGGCGTTGGGTTTGTCCTTTTTGCCAGCCTGGTGCTCCTGATCAACTGGTTTTTTAATTTGCCGGTTAAACAGGCCGATATGATTAACCGGAGACTGGTTAAAACAGATCAACAGATTGAATTGCTGAAGCTGGCTCAGAATGAGCTCATCCTCCGGTATGACAAGGCGGAGGATCTCTTTGCAGATAAAAGCGGCCTGTCAGAAGAACAGATTAACGCCACCTTCACCGGTGTAAAACAGGACATTGAATATTTAAGCGCTCTCCGCGTGGTGAAAAATCATTCCGAATTGGCCACTTCACTTGACAATCAGCTTACCGCACTGAACGCTTTTGAAGGAAACCTGAAAGATTTTTTGATGGCTTCCGTGGAAAGGGGGAGTGAAAACTCAGGCCTGATATCCCGCTGGCGGGAGATCAGTTCAGGAATGCTGAATGCAGCCTCAGCCAACGGACCTGAAATACTGAGGATGACTGAGAAGTTGAAACAGACTGAAACCGCCTACCTGTTAAACAGCAACTTAAAACTGGCAAACGATATTCTAACCCTGGCGAATGAAATCAGAAACAAACTTTCAGGAAAAGAAACAGGGATCAAGGGCACTGACCTGGATGCATATATAGCATTAACAAACAACCTGATCGATGTTGATAAACGCATTGGCTCAGCCGGTAACCAGGGGATCATTTCAAATACAGGAAAAAGCCTGGAAGTACTCCTTAATGCCACATCAAATTCAAATCTGATCCTGAATGAGCTGTTACAAAAGAGAAAGCTCTTTTGGACCATTGCCCTTTATGTTATTATCTCGCTGATCACAATAGGCGGGATCATTGTCCTTATACTGATCACCAATAGTACAATCACCGGGCCACTTTCAAAAACTTCCGCATATCTAAGGCAGATAGCCACCGGTGAATTGCCCGCACAAACTTTAGCTGAGGAAGGACTTCCGGAAATACGGCAGGTGGACCATGTGCTGAATGAACTGGTGACGGAACTGAAAAAGAAAACGGATTTCGCACGTTCGCTGAATGAAAATAATCTGGATATACAACTTAGCCCCTCCGGTCCCCGGGATGAGCTGGCCAGTGAACTGAATGCATTGCAGCAAAAGATGACTGATACCGCCGATTTGCAGAAGAAGAACGAGGAGGAAAATGCCAAAAGAAGGTATATTAATGAGGGACTGGCCAAATTTGCCGAGATATTACGGACGCAAAGCAATGACATCCATTTATTGGGAGATGCATTTATCCGTGATATCGTAAAATATCTGGGAGCCATCCAGGGCGGATTTTTCCTTCTCAATGAAAACAAGGAAGATGAAAAAATGCTGGAATTGATATCCTCATTTGCCTACAACCGGAAAAAATACCTGCAAAAATCCCTTTACGTGGGTGAAGGACTGGTAGGAACCTGCGCCATGGAAAAACAGATTATAAACCTTACTGAAATTCCGGAAGGATATATTACAATTACTTCCGGCCTGGGCGATACAAAGCCCGACAATCTGCTGCTGGTTCCTGTTTTGCATGAACTGGAACTGATCGGCGTACTCGAAATTGCCTCCCTCAACCTGTTTAAAGAGCATGAGATCCAGTTCGCAGGTGAAGTGGCCGGAAGCCTTGGAGCAACGATCATTTATGCCCGCAACAACCAGCGTACATCCGAACTACTGGCTAAATCACAGCAGCAGGCAATGGAAATGGCCGAGCAGGAAGAAGAAATGCGGCAAAACATGGAAGAATTGAAAGCCACACAGGAAGAATCATCGCGCCGTGAGGAAGAATTCCGGGGTATTGCCGAAGCCATCGGGCAGTCTCTTTTTGTGATTGAATATGGCCTTGACGGGGTAATCCGCGAAGTGAATGATAAATTCTGCATTTTCATGGGACTTACCCGTGAAGATCTTATCGGGAAGGATCATCATATGGCGCTTGGCGGATCGCTGAATCCTGACACACTGTTCTGGGATGAATTGCAGAGAAACAATCACGTGACGCTGATTGAAAAAGTGAAAATAGGAAGGAAACAACATCAGCTGAAAGAACATTTTTCCGTGGTACCGAATAAGGATGGTATTGTAGTCAGGTACATCAATTTCATTACAGAGGTTACAACGTAAAACAGGGTACAACCAATATACCACCAAACCATGCCTGAACTGGGAATAGTTGACATACGGGAAATTATAAGGGTTGTGAAATCAGAATATGATTATGATTTTGCAAATTATGCCCTTACCTCCTTCAAGCAGCGACTTGAACGGCTCATGGCATTGTATAATATCACCACAATGGAAGCACTTACCGGAAAATTAAAGGAGGAAAGCGCATTCCTTGATACCTTTCTGCATGATATTACAGTTCCGTCAACGGAAATGTTCCGGGATCCTTCCCTGTGGAGATGGCTTCGCGAAGAATATTTTCCGCGGGTAATGGATAAATTTCCCGGAAAGTTCAAGATCTGGCTGCCCTCCTGTGCATCAGGCGGCGAATTGTATTCCCTGGCCATCCTGTTATCCGAATCGGGATTGCTCGACAAGGTGCAGATCATTGCCAGCTGCCTGAGTCTGCAAAGCATCGATGAAATCAAGAGTGGAAGTTATGACCAGAAAAAAATGGAAATCTCCGAGGAAAATTACAAACGCTTCAACGGTGCACGGCAGCTCTCAGATTACTATAAGACAGATCGCACCGGGATAATCAGGGATACTTCGTTAATAAGTCAGGTTGAATTTAAAAAACTAAATATTAACTTTGATAATGCACCGCAAAACGTCAGGCTTATTTTATTCAGAAACAGCATGATATATTACTATCCTACCCAACAGGAAAAAGTTTTGCGCATCCTCTATAATTCTCTGTCAGCTTCAGGACACCTTGTGATCGGCATTCGTGAAAAGTTAAGCGGAATGAGCCCTGGACGTGATTTCGAAGTGGCCAATGAAATTGAATGTGTTTACCGTAAACGAATGTTCAGTTAAGCGATGAATTACAAGGCAGTTATAATAGGCGGTTCCGCCGGCAGTTTCCAGGTAGTAACCCGGATTTTGAACGGTTTGCCCAAATCATTTCCCGTTGCCGGTGTTGCTATGCCTTCACCGGCTTAAGCATGTCCGCTCGGGATTTGTCGAGGCCCTTTCACTTAAATCAAATATACCCGTTGAAGAACCCTATGATAAGGATCTGCTTCGCCCGGGAAAGGCCTATCTTGCCCCGGCCAATTATCACATGTATATTGAACTTGCCAATCGCATTGCCCTTTCAACAGAGGAAACAGTAAATCATTCAAGACCGTCAATTGATCTTTCATTTATCACTGCGGCCAATGCATACCGTGAAAAACTCATTGGGATCATTCTCTCCGGGGCCAATAAAGACGGTGCCGCCGGACTTAAAAAAGTACACGACAACGGGGGTATTGCCATTGTTCAGGATCCGGTTGAATGTGAGGTGAAAACAATGACACAATCCGCCCTGCAACTTACCCGGGTGGATTTCGTATATACCACAGATCAAATCATTAATTACCTTATAAAGCTGAAGTAAAACGATGTCAAACCTTAGTAAATACAGACAATTCAGTATTATGACCATGGTCATCATGGTCATCTCATTTGTGCTGTCGTTTGCCTCGTTATGGAACTCGGTAGTGACAGGTAAAATCAAATATACTGGATGGAATATTGCTTTTATTTTAATCCTTTTTATTGCCGGAATGCTTCTTTTTTATTTCGCTTATCAGTTTACCGATGAAAAGAAAGCCGAAGAGGAAACGGAAAAAAGCATATGAATCGGGAAAAGCAGAAATTCTGAATGAACTTGAGAAAAGAAACCAGGTTGAAAAAGAAGTCAACCAAACGGGAGATGAAGATATTGAAAAGACGGTATCCCACATATTGACGGGGATCAAGTCAGGCCGGAGCATGAAAACAGGCAATAAGATCCTGGCCAACCTGGCAAAGCACCTCGGATTCGTGCAGGGCATCCTTTATATAAGGGAACAATCGGGCGAATTATACACTCCTGAAGGAGAGTATGCCCTTACCGGGCAAAAGCCGGCTGCCTTCCGGAAAGGTGAGGGATTGGCCGGACAGGTGGCAGAAAGCAAGACTCCCATGGTATTGTATGATATCCCGGAACAATATTTTACGGTTGAATCGGCACTGGGAAGTTCCAAACCCCGCTTTCTGCTGCTTACCCCGTTGATTTTTGAAAGCGAATGTTATGGAGTGATTGAACTGTCAGCCTTTAAAAAGCCTGATGATCTCACGGGTAAAATAATGCAGCGATTGTCTGCTGAACTGGGACCTATATTACATACTTCTTTTGCTGCCTGATGACCCATGAATGAAGAAAAAAGAAATACTATCCTTCAGGATATCATACACGGTGAAACATTTATCACTGCGCTAATAGCCGGTATATTGTTTCCGCTTATCGCCTGGAGTATTGAATTCGTCCACGGAAAAGTTAGCCGTTTCCCTTTCAGGTATCGGTACCATACACAAGCTGAGCCCCGGTATTGTGGATACTTGACCTGGTTCCATTCCTTTTTATTGCAGGATCCTACTTGCTCGATCAGCGGCAGAAAAGAAACAACGGACAGTTAGCCACCCAGCTCAGTGAAAGGGATGCCCGCATGAATACAATGGCTGATTTCGCCCAGAACATCGGCGAAGGAAATTATACCTCAAAACTGGCTCTTGATACGAATAATGATACGCTGGCCCAGTCATTGCTTGTGATGCGCGATAACCTGCTGCAGAATTCCAGGAAAGAATCGGAACAAAGCTGGATTGCCGGAGGAAAGGAAACCATTTCTGATATTTTACAGCAATACAATAAGATCGATGAACTCGCTAACCGGGTTATTCAATCGCTTGTAAGTTATACCCGGCTTGTTCAGGGCGCAATGTATATTTATGATGAGGATACCAAAACCCTGAAAAGTGCTGCAACCTATGCCTATAACCGCCGGAAATACACTACGCAGGAATACAAGCTGGGATACGGATTGATCGGGGAATGTGCCTATGAGATGGATTATATCTACCGCACTGAAATTCCGGATGATTACGTAACCATCAGCTCAGGCCTCCTGGGAGATCAGAAACCACGCAGCCTGCTGCTGATCCCTCTCATTTCGGATGAAAAGCTGCAGGGAGTGCTTGAATTTGCTTCCCTCGAATCCCATATCCCCCAGCTTACAATTACCTTATTAAAAGAACTGGGCGAAATTATTGCCCGTACCTTCTTTAATCTGAAAATCAACCAGCGAACTGAAAAGCTGCTGATCGAATCGCAGCAGATGACGCTTGAACTGCAGGAAAATGAGGAGGAACTGAGGCAAAATGCCGAAGAAATGCGGGCAACCCAGGAAGAACTCAAAAAGAGCAACGATCACCTGGAAGCAAAAATCCTGGAAGTGGAGAATGCACAGAAAAGGCAGTACTCCCTGCTCGAAAATGCATCAGAGATCATTGCCATTTATGATGAAAACATGGTAATGAAATATGAAAGCCCTTCGGTTATTAAAATCCTGGGCTTTACGCCGGAAGAAATGATGGGCGGAAAGGATATGAACCGGCTTGACCCGCAAGGGAGAAACCAGCATGCGGAATATGTTCAAGCAACTGCTGGCCAATCCTGCCGAACCGGTGGTCATTCAGTATACCTACATGAAAAAGAACGGGCAGAAGATCTTCCTCGAAGCCACAGGACGTAATCTGCTTGACGATAGTGCCATCAGCGGCATCATTATCAATTCAACCGATATTACCGAACGCAAACGGGCCGAAAGAGAAGAACGCCTGAAAAGCAAGATGCAGGCATTGTCGGAAAATTCACTCGACCTGATCATACGGCTCAGCACTGTGGGCCAGTTCTTTTATGCCAACCCGGTGGTCCGCGATTTCATGGATATTGATCCCAGGGATATTCTGAATAAAACCCTCAGCGAGGTACCTATGTCGGACATGCTGATGACCTATTTCAGGGAAACCCTCGACACAATTAAGGCATCTCCCGAAAAACGTGCTGCTGAAATTACAATTCCTATCATGGTCGACGGAATTCAGACAGACCGGATCATGAGTTTTGCAGCCATTCCCGAATTCAATGAAAATGAACTGGAAACCATTTTGTTTGTAGGTCATGATATTACCGAAGCCAAACAGATTGAACATGAGATCCAGGATAAGAACAGGAAAATTGAGGATTCGATCAATTATGCCCAGCGTATTCAAAGTTCCATCCTTCCGGATATCCGTTCAATAAGGGAATACCTGCCCAGGTCATTCGTGTATTATAAACCCCGTGACGTGGTCAGCGGCGACTTCCCGTGGTTCTTTAACAAGGGCAATGATATTTATATTGCTGTAGTGGATTGTACCGGCCATGGAGTTCCGGGTGCCCTGCTGTCATTTGTCGGCTATTTCCTTCTGAATAATATTGTTGACCGTGATAAAAAGTTTTCTGCCTCGGAAGTATGCGATCTGCTGCATTTCGGCGTGAGAAAGACCCTGAAACAGGATAGTGAAGATGCTGAGGCCAGAGATGGTATGGATATTGCCTTTTGCAAGATTAACCATGTTGACCGTGAATTACAGTATGCCGGAGCCCACCGTCCGCTTTATCTGTTGAGAGACGGTGAACTGCTTGAATTTAAAGGTGACCGTAAGGCCATCGGAGGAATACCCCACCGCAAGAAAGAAGAGGAGAATTTCACTAATTATGTGATCAAGTACAAACGTGGGGACAAGTTTTTCTTCTTTTCTGACGGACTGCCTGACCAGCTGGGTGGATCAGAAGGAAAGAAATACTCACCCAAGCGCATTCGCGAACTGATCCTTGAAAATAAAAGTCTGCCCATTGAAAAGTATAATACCCTTTTTGAAGAAGACTTTGACATTTGGAAAGGTGAAGGAAAGCAAATTGACGATGTTTTGCTGATCGGAATTGAATTTTAGTAATATTGTAATAAATCTGTTAACCTATGGATAATAAAAAAGATGTGAAAGGTTTTCTGGAATTTGTTTATGAATTCTACAAATCCATGAAAGCTCATGAAATTACCCTCGTATATGAAGGCGAAATTACACATCAGATTACGAAAGCTTTTACTTCGCTTACCGAATCGAACATGTCAAAGGAAGATGAACCGAATTCTGTTCAGCGAAAAGTATTTCATGTGATGGTCGAATGCCTTCAGAACATCAGCAAACATGCCGATGACTTTACATCCAATGATTACCTGTTTTCAGGCCGGGGAATCTTTCTTGTCAGCAAAGGGGAAAACGAATACAGCGTTACCACCGGAAATGCTGTTGAAAATGACAAGATAGAATACCTTACGGAATTGCTTGAAAACATCAACCGGATGGATAAGGAAGAACTGAAGGAACTGTATAAAAAGCAAATGAAAGAAGGCCGGCTTTCTGAAAAAGGCGGGGCCGGACTTGGCTTTATTGATATCAAAAGAAAAACAAACAAGGAACTGGAATATCATTTTCTGCCTATTTCAGATGACACCTCATTTTTTCTCCTGACATCCACCATTTCAAGAACTGACAATTAAAATAACTCAATATATGGAAACAATCAAAATACAAGGTACCGAAGACACCCCAAAAATAATTCTGGATGCCGAAAATGAAATCCTTGAGATCAGCGGCCGTTCATTACCTGAGGATGTTTCCTCATTTTATGAACCGGTTCTCAATTGGCTGAATGAATATGCCGAGAATCCAAACAAGAAGACTGTATTCAACTTTAAGCTTACTTATTTTAATACAGCTTCTTCCAAATTATTGCTCGATATTCTGATGAAGCTGGAGGAAATGCATGAAAAGGGACAGGAAGTGCTGATCCGCTGGCATTATCCCGAAGATGACGAAGATATGGCCGAAGCCGGCGAAGAATATGCCGACATTGTTGATGTGCCATTTGAACAGGTATCTTATTGAAAATGACCTGTAATGTGTATCCTTACGCCAGTGTCAGTTAAACAGGTTAATGAATGAGTGAAGAAATTCTCAGAGCGTTGATGCAACTGTTTGCTATTATAGCAAAACAGGATGAGGGGGTGGAAACTACCCAGGTTGAATATGTAAAAAACTTTTTGCAGCAACAGCTCAACGATGAAGAGGTTAAGGAATACTTTCTGCTTTTCAGGCAGTACAGCGGTATGGAGGATGCCGATAACGGCACTGACGCTGATGAAGACAAAGGCATACGGAAACTGACTTCTGTAAAGGACTCAGTAAGAATTCTCGGACTTTGTAAAAAAATTAATAAAACCCTTACCCAGAAGCAAAAGGTTGTTGTACTGGTCAGGCTTTTTGAAATTGTGAATGCCGACCGTAAGTTTACCGATCAGCGTATGCAGATCATCAATACGGTAAGCGAGGTATTCAAGGTGGTGAAGGAAGAATTTACAAGCATTGAATCTTTTGTAATCAAGAATGAATCCCATGAACTGGATGACAACAACATCCTGATCATTAATGATAAACCGGATATTCCGCAGGAGGCAAAAAAAATACCGACAAAACAATTGCATGGCGATATTTTTATCCTCAAGATCAAGAGTGTGGATCTCTACTTTTTAAAATATACCGGAAATGAAGACCTCTTTTTAAATGGCCTTCCAATCCGGAATGACCGTATTTACCTGTTCGCCAACGGCAGCACAGTTAAATTGCCCAAGGCGGCACCTATTTATTTCAGCGATGTAGCCGCCCATTTCCTGGCTGATACCGTTTCACATCCGATATCCTACATTGCCCGGGATCTGGAATATAAATTTCCCAACGGAAATACCGGAATACACCATATCAGTTTTTCTGAAACCCATGGACGGCTCATCGGAATTATGGGCGCCAGCGGGGCCGGAAAAACCACCCTTCTGAATGTGCTTTGTGGAATTGACAGGCCTTCACAGGGCGAAGTGCTCATCAATGGCATTGATCTGCACAATAACAAGGAAAAGCTGGAAGGCGTGATCGGCCTCGTTCCCCAGGACGACCTGCTGATTGAAGAACTTACCGTATACCAGAACCTGTATTATAATGCCAAACTCTGTTTTGAGGATAAAAGCGAAACTGAAATCGACGAGCTTGTCAATAAAATACTGGTTAACCTGGGACTTTTCGACAGAAAAGAACTGAAGGTAGGATCACCCATGAAAAAGATGATCAGCGGCGGACAGCGAAAAAGGCTGAACATTGCCCTGGAACTGATCCGCGAACCAGCCATTCTGTTTGTGGATGAACCCACATCAGGACTTTCATCCAGGGACTCGGAAAACGTCATGGACCTGCTTCGTGAACTCGCCCTGAAAGGCAAGCTGATTTTTGTTGTCATCCATCAGCCTTCTTCCGAAATCTACAAGATGTTTGACAAGATGATCATCCTCGATACCGGTGGCTTTATGATCTATTACGGCAACCCGGTGGAAGCGGTGATGTATTTCAAACGGCTGGATGCCCAGGTAAACAGTGAAATAGGAGAATGCCCTGCCTGCGGAAATGTAAATCCCGAACTGATATTCAACATCATCGAAGCCAAGGTGGTGGATGAGTTCGGAAATTATACCGAAGCCCGTAAAGTAACTCCCCAGCAGTGGGATGATCACTTTAAACAGCTTGTAACTTACGAGGAATCCCAGCAGAATGAAGGCAACCCGCCAAAGAACCTCAGAATACCGGGTTGGTTCAAACAATTTGGCATTTATACGGTGCGTGATTTCTTTTCAAAGATCAGCAACAAACAATATATCGCCCTGAGCCTGCTCGAGGCACCGGTACTGGGCTTTATCCTTTCATCCATCATCCGGTATATTGAAGATCCGGTTGCAGGACATTATGTGTTCAGGATAAATGAAAATATTCCCATTTTTATCTTCATGTCACTGATCGTGGCGCTTTTTCTCGGACTTACAATCAGTGCGGAGGAAATTTTCCGCGACCGGAAAATATTAAAGCGTGAGCAGTTTCTTAATCTGAGCCGTTCAAGCTACCTGATTTCGAAAATTATGATCCTGTTTTCGATCTCTGCCATCCAGTCGTTCCTGTTTGTGATGGTTGCCAACCAGTTTCTGGGGATACAGGGAATGAATTTTGTATACTGGTTTGCCCTTTTTTCCACGGCTTCTTTCGCCAACATGCTTGGACTGAACATATCCGCTTCCTTTAATTCGGCAGTAACAATTTATATTCTTATTCCGCTTGTCATGATTCCTATGATGATCCTGAGCGGGGCCATGTTTAGCTACGACAAGCTCAATAAGAATATCAGCAGGGTTGATAAGGTACCTGTACTGGCTGAAATGATGGTCACAAAATGGTCATATGAAGCCCTGATGGTCCATCAGTTCAAGGATAACAAGTTCATGAAGCAGAAACTGTACCAGATTGAAAAAGAAGAAAGCCAGAGTGATTACAAGAAAGTTTACTGGCTTCCTGAACTTGCCGAACGCCTTGACCGCGTGCGGGCCGAAGTGCAAAGCACAGGAACAGTGAGCATGTCGGCCAATGACCTGTTGCTGATCTACAATGAAATTACCAAGGAGTCACTCACCAATAAAGACGTACCTCCATTTTCAGGCATTGACGAACTTCAGCCATTAAAATTTACGTCCTCAACAGCCGATCTTGTCAGTAACTATCTCAGCATCCTCGACAAATACTATGGAGATAAATTCCAGAAGATCAGCAAGCAGAAAGAGAACTATTTCAATTTTTACCTCGACCGTGACCCGGATGCCTACAACCAGCTGCGCGACCATTATCATAATGAAGGGGTTTCAGATATTGTAAGGAAGGTTTATGAAAAGAACAAGATCCTTGAATATGATCATCAGCTCGTTCAGCATTACGACCCGATATATTATGATCCGTTCGTGGGAAGCATTTTCACACTCCGGACACACTTCTTTTCACCTGTAAAACCATTCCTCGGCAAACTCTATGATACCTATTGGTATAATATGATCGTGATCTGGTTGCTCACATTATTTTTATACCTGGCCTTATATTTTGAATGGTTAAAGAAACTTATTAACTTGTCTCAACGTTTCAACAAGAACAACTGAAATGTAAATTAATACGTATATAACAGGAATCAATCCATATTTTAATAAACAAAACACTAACCTAATTATGCCCAAAGTATTTGTATATCTTCTGATTACACTGGCGATAACCGCCTCCTGCAAATCAGGCGGACAGGAAAAAAATGCGACGGTCGAGATACCTGATTCCGTTCTTAATCAGGGTATTGAGATTTCCGAAGAAGTTATGCAGGATATAGTGCAAAATATCTCTTCGCCGGTTGAAATGGCCGCCATGATCAAAGATCTCGGCGTACCCTACTCCATAAAGTACATATCCTCCACGAACAGGGTGGGCAATCTGACTACAAGTTACCAGCAGTCCCTGAACCTTGGCATTTATGCTGCCGACCTGGGATACCTGAATATGTATAATAAAACAACGGCTGTAATTGATTACCTCACTGCGATCAAGACCTTATCCGATCAAATTAAGGTGGGACAGTTCTTTGATTTTACAACGCTGAAGAGATTGGCCACCAACAGCAAGAACCTGGATTCATTGATGTATATTTCTGTGCACAGCTTTAACCAGATGGATAAATACCTGCACTCAAATAACCGCACCAACCTCAGCACACTGATCGTAACGGGCGTATGGATCGAGGGTTTGTACCTGGGAACGCAGGTTTATAAACTTTCTCCCGACAAGCAACTTGCTGATCGTATCGGAGAACAGAAACTAACACTCGATCAGCTGATCCTTGTTCTGGATAAATTTAAAAAAGACAAGCAGTACGAAAAACTACTCACTGAACTCATGGTCCTCAAAGACCTGTACAAGTCGGTGGTCATTACTTATGAAACCGGTGAACCGGAGATGGTGGAAGAAAATGGAATGCTTACAATCGTTCAGCATGACAAAAGTATTGTTAATATGACTCCCGCACAGCTCACCAGTATTATCAATGCTACTGAACAAGTCCGTAACCGGTTAATAAGCTTATAATTATGAAGAAATTCTTCTTAATAGTATCCCTTTGCCTGTTCGTAATGTCAGCTCATTCCCAGGATATATCGCAGCTTACAGCCCAATGTGCTGCCAATGCAGGCGATGTTATGTACCTGAAGGACTTTGTTGTTAAACTTGATCAGGGAACCCCGGGTGGTGCGCCTCCTACGGCAAGATTTGCCTTGTTACTGAGCAAAAATGTAGTATACCGTTTTTCAATCTGCACAGCTCCAAATTCCGCAGGAGAAGCTGTACTGCAATTATTTGACGGCAGCACCATGATTGGAAGCACCTTTATCGCTTCAACCGGAAAGGAATTTCCGTTTTTCGATTTCAAATGCCAGAAATCGGCAGTATACCATGTGTTTATCTCCTTCAAGGAAGGAAAAGCCGGGGAAGGCGTTGGTATTATGTCCTATGTGAAGAAACTTTAATTACAGTATCGGGAGCAGGACCATCATCACAAGGAAGAGAGATATAAGACCCTCGTTGATCCAATTCCTGGTGCAGCTGCAGAAATAATGACTGAACAGGAATGAGAGGGGAATGGCTGCAATACTCACCATATCCATTCCAGCACCGGGTATCACCAGGTAAATGCCTATCGAAGTGAGGAACAACCACAGAAAAAGCATAAATATCTTTCTTCCGTGTATCTTCATTTTGTCAATGGCGGAAGCCATAAAATAGCTTGAGTAAATCATCATACCAGCCACGAATAACCATCCGATCAATTGTATGATGCTGTAGGTCTGTTTGTGATGCTGAAATAATCCGTTAAAACCCTTAAAGAATTCCGAAACAGGGACTCCTGCCACATAATACCCTGAGATAACAAACAAATAGGGCAGCATAAGACCCAGAAAAACATAAACCCATTCTCTCCAGTTTAATGGTCTTAATATGACAAGGGCTACAAGCAGAAATATAAACAGCAGAATGACCGGAAAATAAATCAGGCTGGCTACTGCAATAAGAAAACCTGCGTCGAGAAAATTCACTGATGGTCCGTCAGTTTTATAGGTAACAAATAACCTGAACAGGATAATTATAACAAGCAACGAATCCACCAGGGCTGGTGTCAACTGATGCGTCGGATTAAAGACTGCCGTGAGCACAATATAAAATAAGGCCGGAAGCTGGGTCCTTACCGGAATAAAAATATGTATTGTATTTAGCTGAATCAGCAGGAAGGCATTGGTAAGAATGATCAACAGCGCTATTAACATGGAAAGCACCCTGTAGTGAGCATTGAAGGATGCTATCCACAAAGCCGGAACTGTTCCGGTATAGGCCTGATCCGGTAATAGGGACCGCTTTAAAGAAATCAGGGATCCAGAATAAAAAAGGGATCAGCACTAGCAGGACAAGAACACCAATACTGTTGCTGTTGAAAAATCTTAACACCGTAAATGGAATTACCTCACCGGTTTATAAAAGGGCCTCTACCTTGTGTACCAGGTTACTCTTCGGAACTGCACCCACCTGCTTGTCCGCTACCTGTCCGTTTTTAAAGAAAAGAATCGTTGGAATATTCCGGATTCCGTATTTGGCTGATACTGCCGGATTGTTATCAACATCAAGTTTTCCAACCACGACCTGATCCTTGAAATCTTCTCCAATTTCATTCACAATAGGCCCGATTATCCTGCAGGGACCGCACCACTCAGCCCAGAAATCAACCAGCACAGGCTTGTCAGAATGAAGAACCAGCTCCTCAAAATTAGAATCCGTAAGTACAATTGCCATGGTTATCCGTATTAAATGAAAAATTTATGTGTTAAAAGAATTAGTTGAATATAATTATGCAAAGTTATAAAAGTGCGTGTGAACAACAAGCATCCATCAGAACAGTTTAAATTCCATTTCCGGGGATTGCGTTAAAAACGAGATCAGTTCATCACTCAGGACAATCCTCTGTGACCTGCAAAAAAGATCGATACTCACATTATCAACAGGATCGTAAACGAGGATTTTAAGGTTGGCACTTCCGCCACCTTGTTGAACATACCCTTCAAAACCTGCGAGGAATTCATCTGTGATGGCATCCAGCGGCATTTTGATCTGAATGTTTTTCACAAGCTCTTCCCGGACGGAACTTAATAAATAGATTGCTTTTATTTTAAATTCAAGTTCAGGCTGATTTTTCCAGGAATTTTCGCCCACAGTCCCTTTGATCAGCAAGGAATATCCTTCATACAGATATTTTCGGAAGTTTTCATAATCCTTATTGAACAGGGTTATTGAAAATGTATCTGAATAATCTTCAAGGGAAAACGATCCAAAGGGTTTGCCGTTTTTTGTTGTGGCATGCCGCACGGTGGTGATCATTCCGGCTATGGAAATTTCCTTGTTCCTGAGTGGTTCCAGGTCCCTGAGCTCGGCCAGCGTGTTTGTGCAGAACTGGTTTATCTCCAGCTTGAACTGGTCAAGCGGGTGTGAAGACAAATAGATACCGATTACCTCCTTTTCCTTATTCAGTTTGAGCAGCGCAGGCCATTCAGGCGTTCTGCCCGGCCTTGGCTTGATCACATCAATGCTGCTGGTTGTCCCAAACAGCGTTGGCGTGGAATCCGACTGACTTTGAATTCTGTTACCATAGCGGATGAGCTGCTCAATGAATCCCTGCCCTCCGTCTTCACTTTCAAAGAACTGGTGCCGCTGAATGTCCCTGAAGCTGTCAAACCCGCCCGCCAGGGCCAGGGCTTCGAGGCATCGCTTGTTCACGGTAGAAAGGTTGACCCTTTCCACTACATTAAATATATCCTTAAAAGGGCCTCCTTTTTTTCTTACCTCAATAATATGTTCCACGGCTGATTCTCCCACGCCCTTGATGGCAGCCAGCCCGAACCGGATCAGGCCCTGGCTGTTCACGGTAAACCTCGCGAAGCTTTCATTGATATCAGGAACCAGAACCTGGCTTCCCATTCGCCGGCACTCATCCATAAAGAAGCCGATCTTCTTCAGATCGTTCAGGTTTCTGCTTAACACAGCCGCCATAAATTCAGCCGGATAATGTGCCTTCAGATAGGCTGTATGATACGAGATCAGCGCATAACACGTGGAATGCGATTTGTTGAATGCATAATGGGCAAATGATTCCCAGTCCTTCCAGATCTTTTGGGCAATTTTAGGATCATGACCGTTCCGCACGCATCCTTCTTCGAATTTCACCTGCAATTCGTTCATCATGGACGCAATCTTTTTCCCCATCGCCTTTCGCAGGGAATCTGCCATGCCCTTTAGTAAATCCGGCCAGCAATTGCGACAGCAACATCACCTGCTCCTGGTATACGGTGATGCCATAGGTATCTTTCAGATATACTTCCATCTCGGGAATATCGTACTGGATCTCTTCCCTTCCGTGCTTGCGGTTGATGTAACTGGGAATATATTCCATCGGACCCGGCCTGTATAAGGCATTCATGGCGATCAGGTCTTCAAACCGGTTTGGTTTTAATGCCTTAAGATGCTTTTTCATCCCGTCGGATTCAAACTGGAATAATCCGGTTGTTTCCCCACGGCTATATAGCTCGTAGGTCATCGGATCATCCAGCGGGATGTTTTCCATGTCAATTGTAATATGACGCGAAACCTGGATATTCTCAAGCGTATCTTTGATAATGGACAGGGTTTTGAGCCCCAGGAAGTCCATTTTGAGCATGCCCACCGATTCAATATGCGAACCCTCAAACTGGGTCACATTCAACTCCGCATCCTTGTTACGACAGATGGGTATATATTCTTCAAGGCTATCCTTGCCTATGATAATGCCGCAGGCATGAACACCAGTCTGCCTGACAGAACCCTCCAGCACTTCAGCATATTTGAGGGTACTGGCGATGAGCTCGTTCTCCGACATTTTTTCAGCCAGCAGGGCCGGAACCTTTTCATATACGTCCTTAAAGCTGGTTCCGGGCGTTTCCGGCACCATCTTGGCCAGCCGGTCAGCCTCCTGCAAGGGTAATTTTTGTACCCTTGCCACATCGCGGATTGCCATCTTGGGAGCCATCGTACCAAAGGTAATAACATGGGCTACCCTGTCGCGGCCATATTTCTTCACAACATATTGCAGAACCCTTTCCCGTCCATCCTCATCGAAGTCGATGTCGATATCGGGCATGGATATACGGTCAGGGTTCAGGAACCGCTCAAACAGCAGGTCATATTTTATCGGGTCTATATCGGTGATCCGCAGGCAGAAGGCTACCACTGATCCTGCAGCGGATCCCCTGCCCGGTCCGACGGCGACATCCATTTCCCTGGCCGCCCTGATTACATCCCATACAATGAGGAAATAACCCGGGAACCCCATTTTCCGGATGGTTTCAAGCTCAAAATCAATCCTGTCCCGGATCGTCTCATTGATTTCGGAATACCGTTTCTCTGCTCCCAGGTAGGTAAGATGCCTCAGGTATTCATTGGCATCGGTAAAACCTTCCGGCAGGGGAAAATCCGGCATAATGGGATCACTGTTCAGGTCATAGGATTCAATTTTTCCGGCAACTTCCTGTGTATTGGCTATGGCCTGTGGCAGGTCGGCAAAGAGCTGTTTCATTTCCGCCTGGGTTTTGAACCATTCCTGGCGGGTATACCGCATACGGTTCGGATCATCCACATCCTTGCCCGTACTGATACACAAAAGCCTGTCATGCGCTGCTGCATCGTCCTCATTGATAAAATGCACATCGTTGGTGGCAATGCATTTTATGCCCATGGAGGAAGAAATTTCGAGCAGGTGCTTGTTAACAAATACCTGGTTTTCGAATACTTCCCGATCAACCTTCGCATCATCTGAAAAATGACGTTGCAGCTCAAGGTAGAAATCCGGACCAAAAATTTCAATATATTCTGCCAGTGCCTTCATGGCCGATTCCAGTCCCTCATGACGCAGCAACCAGGGTATCTCCCCGTGAAGGCAGGCAGAGGAGGCGATAAGTCCCTTGCTGTATTTGCGGAGTAATTCTTTGTCTACCCGGGGTTTGTAATAAAATCCTTCTGTCCAGCCATAGGAAACCAGCTTGATCAGGTTCCTGTATCCTTCCCTGTTTTTTGCCAGAAGGATCAGGTGAAAGCCCCCTCCATCCTGTTTATCCGATTTCTCATGTCTCGAGCGGCGGGCTACATAAACCTCGCAACCCAGGATAGCCTTAATCCCTTGTTTTTTTGCCTCATTCAAAAACTCCTTGGCACCGAACATATTGCCGTGATCAGTAATGGCAACAGCTTTCATATGATCGTTCTTTGCCTTGGCAATCAGATGTTTTATCACAGCAGCACCATCAAGGATGGAATACTGTGTATGCACATGCAAATGGGTAAAAACTGAATTTTGTAAATCAACTGCCTCATTTGCAACTGATTTTACTTCGGCTGAAGCTCCCTGGCGGTTCGGTTGAATAACAATCTCAATTTTCGGGATCGTTACCGGATTGGCCTGTAAGAAGGCTTTGAAAACGGACTGATCGAGTCTGAGCCGGGGCGTCACAATATCCAGCCGGAGCAGTTCAAGGAAACACCGGGCTGTTGCAGCCACATCAGCAGCGGCATTGTGCGCCTCATCAAATCCTTCCTGAAAAAGTTTATTGTATAATTCATCCAGGGTAGGCCATTTGAATTTGCCGCCACGACCGCCCGGTAATGCACAAAATTCGGTTGATTCTTCCTTGGTACACAGGGAAATCATGCCTGACAGCCTGGATTGAAATCCCTTCCGAACATATTCAGCCTTTATGATGTTCAGGTCGAATTCTACATTATGCCCTATCACATACGAAGAATGACCAAGGCATTTTTCAAATTCTTCCAGTACGAAAAGAAGATCAACTCCCTCAGCCATGGCTTTTTCCGTGGTAATGCCATGCACTTTTTCCGCGGCAAAGGGAATTGTATACCCTTCGGGTTTAATTATAAAGGAACGGGCATGAGTTAACTGCCCTGTAGCGTCATGACATTCCCAGGCAAGCTGCACCATCCGTGGCCAGTTATTCGTATCCGTCGGCGGCGCATTATAATTGGCCGGCAAGCCCGTAGTCTCTGTGTCAAAAATCAAATACATCCTGCAAAAGTACGGCAGATTGACTCAAAAAATGAGTGCTGTTGATAAAATTGGATAAGTCGGTATGGCCCGGAAATCAGGGTGACGGATTACTTTTCATCTGTATCGCCGTGCTCTGCAACTTCCTGATGGTGTGGTTGCACCGATTGCATTTTCCGCTTCATCCGGATATTGATCATTTCAACCACCAGTGAAAAGAATACGGCAAAATAGATATATCCTTTGGGAACATGATAATGCAATCCGTCAAGGATAAGCATAAATCCAATTAATATCAGAAAAGCAAGGGCAAGGATCTGAAGGGTAGGATGTGTGTTTATAAACTCGGCTCACTGCACCGGCGAATATCATCATCACTCCGATGGCAATCACAATGGCAATTATCATTAATAATACCTTATCTGAGAGCCCTATTGCGGTTAGTATGGAATCAAACGAAAATATAAGGTCAAGCAAAACTATCTGCGAAAGAACTGAAAACACAGTTTTCCTGGCCTTTATATGGGGAGTGTGATCTCCTCCTCCTTCCATCTTCTGGTGAATCTCGGAAATACTTTTTAAAAGGAGAAAAAGTCCTCCTGCTATCAAAACCAGATCCCGGATGGATACCCCAAGATCAAAAACCGTAAATAAGGGATTTGTAAGCCTTATAAAAAAACTGATTGTAAGCAGCAAAAGGCTTCTGAACAACATAGCCAGAACAAGACCTATATTCCGTACAGCACGCCTGCTTTGAACAGGAAGCTTATTGGTGACAATGGATATAAAAATTATATTGTCAATACCCAGTACAATTTCAAGAAAAGTAAGGGTAAGCAGGGCAATCCAGTTCTCAGGGTGGAGGAAAATATCCATGTAAGGCAGGTTTCAGGGTTTTAAAGTGTCTTGGATCCGTTCGTTTTCAGCAACAGCTGATTGATCTGTTCACGGAACATTTGTTTTGTTGCATCCGGTGTATTCGCAATTCCCGAGGAAATGGTCGGGCTTCCTTCCATCGGACAAAAAAGGAATGCGGGAATACTTTGAACATTAAACAGGGAAGCCAGCTCACGCTCCTGATCAATATTTACCTTGTATATATTTATTTTACCTGCATATTCCTTTGACAATTCTTCCAGAATGGGGGAACTTATCCGGCACGGACCACACCAGTCGGCATAAAAATCAACAATACAGGGTTTTTTGCCTGCAAATACCCAGGTCTCAGGATTATTCTTATAATCCATCACCAGTTTTACAAAGTCATCCTTGGTAATATGTACGGGTAAGGAACTGGATGCTACTGATGAAGTTGCCGGAGCAGCGGCCTTATCTTTTGAACTGCTGCTTTTGTCCGACTGCCCGTTACAACCGATTGCCAGGGCAAACAATAAACCCATCACAAGAAAACTGCCTTTCTTCATAATTTTCGATTTATGCGTAAATTTAAACAAATATGAAAATAATATAGTTCACATCATAACGTATGAACTTATTTCAATATGTTAATACAATAATTGTGCCGGAGATTTTATTCCCACTTCGCGGATGAAATTATGTCAGGTTTTGTTTTGTCTCCGCGTATAAAACCAGGTGAAAAAGTCATGCAGTCGTGCAGTCATGCAATCATGCAGTCAGCCAGCAGTTCTGCAGTTCTGCGGTTTTACGGTTCGGGACGGTGTCCCCCGCTGGCCTAGCTTCGCACGCTGCCGCTGAAGCTTTAGCGTAAGCGTCCGAAGCGGCTACGCGAAGGCGCAGTCGCTGGGGGTGGATTTTAGGCAATTCCTATCCCTACCAACAGGCAATCTTCTACCAGGATTTTTCCTGTTTTATCCCGAGATCATCTTCTTCTCCCTGGGACTCCTTACTCGTCCCTCGTCACTCGTCCCTCGTCCCTCTAAAAAGGACTCCCTTCTCCGTTATCTCCATCTGAATCACCTTTAACAACATCAGGTTAACCAGTATTTTTTCCGCATCTTCCTTTCCGATGCGGGCAATTTTCGTGAATCTCGACAGGGTGATCCCTTCATTTTCTTTCAGATAGGCCATCAGTATTTTTTCTTCCCGCCCGTAATTCAATAATACTCCCTTCTGCTTACCCTGGCTTTTCCAGAATTCCACGATAATGCTGTTGGCCTGGATGTTCTGGTCACCCACCCTCACATAGGCAATCCTTTCCCCGGCATCGTTGGGCGCAAAATGCGGTTTAGCTGAACTGGCGGGGATATCGATTTCAAGAACACAGCGGCCCTCAACAAACCATTTCCGGATATGGTATTCAACGGCCGGCTTACAATAAAGGTGTGCCGAAGATTCCGCCATATATATTTCTTCCTCTGACCGGATCCCTGTGATCTTTCCATTATCTTTTACACCGATCAGCAGCTTTCCCCCATCGGTATTGGCAAAAGCTGAAAATGTGCGCGCCATCTTTTTGGCATCACTTATTTCGAATTTAAAATCCAGTCGCTGGTTTTCTCCTAACTGGATGAGGGATTTAATATATTGACCGGCCTGTTGCGAATCAGTCTTCATTGGTTCAGATTTAGCCGTTTTGTTAATCCGTGGCAAAAGTAAGGTATTTGTCTTAAAAAAAACGATCTCTTTGAATCCATCCGGCTTTAAAATGCGTATGAACCTATGCGGACATAAGAATTATTAAATCAGAAAATTATGAGAAACGGGCAGATTCAAATTTGCAGGAAATCAGGGTTTATCTTCCTGCTTATACTGGCAGGGATCTTTTATCCATTGATTTTATCTGCGAATAACCCACAACAACAGGCTGACAAAGTGGCCATCTATAAGGACCACCTGAAAAAGGGCGATGCTTTTCTTGCGGAAAAAAATTATGCATCAGCCATGCTGGAATATGAAAAAGCATCGGATATCATGCCTGATGAAGAGCAGCCGAAACTCAAAATGCAAAGTATTGAAGCAACGCTGGGGATAAATGAACTGGCTGAGGTAAAAAGAAAGGTAGAACAGGCAAAAAAACTGGAAAAGGAACAACTTGAAAAAAGCAGGGAGGGTGCCGCGCCTGCAACTACCACAAAGCAGCCCGAAGTGACAAAATTCATTAAGGAGAGGGATCAGCAATCCAAACGCGACAGCCTGAGGAAGGTTATTTTTAATACCTATTCCGAGGAACTGAAGGCTGCAGAAAAGAATAAGGACATGATGGTACGCGCATCCGTTTACCACAAGATTGCTGATGCTTTTCGAAAAGTCAGGGATGAAGAAATCGCCATTAATTACTATAATAAAGCAATTGAAATTGAAGAGAAATTAGGTGTGCCAAAAAATGTTTCCTCTTCCTATGAAGAAATTGCCGATGCCTATTATTCCTCCGGAAATTTTCAAAACTCAATTACGAGCTATGAAAAGTCGCTGGCTTTGAAAGAAAAATCGGGCGACAAGGCCGGTGCATCAAAGGTGCTCTCCAACATTGCCAACGTTTATGAAACCACCTACGACTATAAGCAGGCCATCGATTATTACCAGGAATCAGCCAAGCTGAAAGACAGCATTAAGGACGAATCCGGACTGAAAGATGTTATGAATGATCTGGGAGATGTTTACTATAAACAAAAAATCCTTACCAGTTCCATCCTGTCCTATGAAAAAACTGTCGGCATCATCCAAAAACTGAACATGAAGCAGGCCCTTGGCCCGGTTTATAATAAGCTCGGGGTAGCTCATTATGAAATGGGAAACTATGCTGATGCAGAAAAGTTTTTCAAGGAATCCCTGAAGAACCTGAATGAAAACGGCAACCGAAAGGAAGCTTCCATGGCCCTGAACAACCTTGGCAACCTCCTCTTCATAAATAATAAATACAGTGATGCCATTTCGTATTATGAACGTTCTTTAACTTCGAAGAAATCGGAAAATTATTCATTCGGCGTTGCAGTCACCATGTATAACCTCGGAAATGCTTACCGGAGGTCGGGAAACCAGGAAATGGCCATCAAAAACTACGAAGCCTGCAAAAAAATCGCCGACAGCCTGAATATCCCATCGCTATCTGCCAAAAGCTGCAAGGCATTATCGGTTTCGTATGAAGCATTCCGAAACTTTGAGAAAGCAGCACAACTCGAAGAGGAACTGGCTGCCATGAAACAGCCTTCGGTGAGCATTGAAATTCCCGTTTCAGAAAATGAAATGGACCTTGAACATGAAAAAACACAGGAAATTCTTTCAAAGCTGAATGAAGAGGCATTAAAAAGAAAGGATCTTGTTGAATCCGGCGCGGAGAAGAAGATGACCGACATGTATATCAATAACCTGAATGGCAGGTTCATGAAAGAACAAAACAAAACTAAAATTCTGGTTATTGTCGCCGGGTCACTTGGGTTGCTGCTGATTAATAACCCTGATTGTATCACGTAGAAAAAGGAAGAAATAAAAAACCCGTTCAGGTTTTGTGGAGAATAGGGGAGTCGAACCCCTGACCTATTGCATGCCATGCAATCGCTCTAGCCAACTGAGCTAATTCCCCCTTTGACCGCCGAAGCTTTAGCGAAGGCGGTGTTTGACCTGATACGGGTGATCCGCCTTCGCCAAGGCTACGGCGGATGTGACAAAAGTATAACTTTTTTTGAATTTTAATGTATAACTACAAAAACTGCTATATGAATTTTGAATATCCAAAATCATCTCATATGAAATTCGCACATTTTTCCATAATTGGTCTTCTCTTTGTAATGAGCTGTTCTTCACCCGAGAAGCTTCCTGCAAAAGGGAAATTACGATGCCCTGATTGAAAAATCAGTCAAAAACCTGATTAAAAAACCCGACAGCGAAGAAGATGCCAACATGCTGGACAAAGCGTATAAGCTTGCCAATGACAGGGACCTGGAACGGATTAAATATCTTAAAATGGAGGGAAATCCCAATACCTGGGATGAGATGCTGGGTCTGTACGGCAGTTTGAAAAACCGCCAGGCTTCCGTACGGAGGGTGCTTCCCCTTCATGTGGGGGGTCGCACAATTCAGTATGAATACGTGGATTATGATGCAGAAATGGTGGCTGCCAAACGCAAGGCCGCGGACTATTATTACAACCATGGCAAAAAACTGATGGAAGGTAAAACAAAGGAATCATACAGACAGGCCAACAATGAATTCAGAAGGGCACAGGACTATTCAGGTGATTCTTATCCCGATCTCGGCCAGTTAATTGCCCAGACACGTGAAATGGGGATTAGCAGGGTACTCGTTAGTTCAATGAATAAAACCATCCTCAACCTTCCGGCCGACTTTATGGATGGCCTTGTGGCTGTGAATGCAAACGAACTGAACAGTGAATGGGTTGAATATTATACCCGTAAAATGGAGAAGGAACCCAAGTATGATTACTATATCGATATAATCCTTCAGAATATAGTGGTTTCACCGGATGTGGTACAGGACAAGGATGCAATCCAGAAGAAAACGGTTGATAATGGTTTTGAATATGTACTCGACAGCAAGGGCAATGTGATGAAAGACACTGCAGGAAACGACATCAAAGTAAAAAAATACAAGGAGATTCAATGTACGTTAATTGAAACTCACCAGGTTAAGGATTGCAACATCAAGGGAGAAATAGAGTTTTCTTCTGCCAATCCGCAGGCCCTGATCAAAAAGCAACCCATTGGTGCCGCAACGCATTTCGAACATGTTTCTGCAAGGGCTGTGGGAGATGTTAATGCCCTGACCCCTGAATCGAGACAACTTATTGAAATGAAGCCGATGCCTTTCCCGGATGATATTCGGATGGTCGTCGACTGCACCGAGGCTTTGAAAAAGGCAATTAACGAGGCTATTCAATATAACCGCGGAATACTGCAATAACCCACACGGATTTTTGCTAATTTTGGTCCCTTATTTATATTGAATACTGAGTGAAGGGATATCGAATGAGTACAGAGCCTGAAAAGGCTGTATTAATAGGCGTAATAAATGATAACCAGGATATCCGTCTGGTGAATGATTATCTTGAAGAGCTTGCTTTTCTGGTAGAAACTGCAGGGGCCATTCCGGTTAAAAAATTCATTCAAAGGCTGGATTCGCCCAATGCACGCACTTATATTGGCAGTGGCAAACTGGAAGAGATTCATCAGTTTTCCATACAGGAGAAAATTGATATTGTCATTTTTGATGATGAATTGTCTCCAAGCCAGATGAGAAACATTGAAAAGGAGCTGGAAATCAGAGTGCTCGACCGGACTAACCTGATCCTTGATATTTTTGCCCAGCGTGCGAAAACCGCCTATGCCAAAACGCAGGTTGAACTGGCGCAATACGAATATCTTCTTCCCCGGCTTGCCGGAATGTGGACCCACCTGGAAAGACAACAGGGAGGAATCGGAATGCGTGGCCCGGGGGAAACTGAAATAGAAACAGACCGCCGGATCATCCGCACAAAAATTGCACTTTTAAAGGATCAGCTGGAAAAAATCGACCGCCAGATGATCACCCAACGCAAAAACAGGGGAAAACTGGTGAGGGTTTCCCTTGTGGGCTATACCAATGTAGGAAAATCAACACTGATGAACCTGCTAAGCAAATCCGACCTGTTTGCTGAAAATAAATTGTTTGCTACGCTGGATGCTACGGTCAGAAAAGTTGTGATTGGAAATCTTCCTTTCCTGCTGTCAGATACGGTGGGTTTTATACGGAAACTGCCCCATCACCTGGTTGAGTCATTTAAGTCCACACTCGATGAAGTGCGTGAAGCCGATCTCCTGTTGCATGTGGTGGACATCTCGCATCCTGGTTTTGAGGATCAGATAGGGATAGTCAACCAAACCCTGCAGGAAATTCATGCCGCCGATAAACCGACAATAGTTGTATTTAACAAGACCGATGCTTATTCCTACATTCCGAAAGACGAGGACGATCTAAGTCCCCGGCAAAAGGAAAATCTTACACTCGAGGAATTAAAAAACAGCTGGATGGCAAGAAACAATGCCCCTTCCATCTTTATTTCCGCCCTGAAAAAGCAAAATATTGACAGCTTGCGGGAATTGCTTTATGAAACAGTTAAAGGAATTCACATTACCCGTTACCCGTACGATAATTTTCTTTATTAAATCAGCTTTTCCTTAACAAGGTATTCAGCAATCTGAATTGCATTGGTAGCGGCTCCCTTTCGCAGGTTATCCGATACAATCCACATGTTCATTGTTTTGGGCTGTGATTCATCACGCCTCAGACGGCCCACAAATACTTCATCACGATCATGCGATATCAGCGGCATGGGATAAACATTATTTTTTGGATCATCCATAACGATTACACCCGGAGAATTTTCCAGGATACGGGTGACGTCGGCAATTTCAAATTCCTTGTCACATTCCACATTCACTGCCTCTGAATGGCCTCCAACCACCGGAACACGAACCGTTGTGGCTGTTACCCGGATAGAATCATCCCCCATGATCTTCCTGGTTTCATTCACCATTTTCATTTCTTCCTTGGTATAACCGTTGTCCAGAAACACATCAATATGTGGAAGGATATTCAGATCGATCGGATGGGGATATGCCCTTTCGCCCTGAATGCCTTTTCTTTCATTCATCAACTGGTCTACCGCTTTTTTACCGGAGCCTGTAACAGACTGGTAAGTAGAAACCACAATTCTTTTGATCCTGTATGCTTTATGGATGCCAACAAGTGCAACTACCATCTGAATGGTGGAACAGTTTGGATTTGCAATGATCTTATCTTCACGCCTGAGAACGTGCGCATTTACTTCAGGCACCACCAGCTTAATACTGGGATCCATTCGCCAGGCAGATGAATTATCCACCACGGTGATCCCGGCTTCAGCAAATTTTGGGGCCCAGGTTTTTGACGTGGTTGCCCCGGCAGAAAAAACTGCAATCTGCGGTTTTCTGTCAATGGCGGTTTGCATGCCCACCACCTCATATTCTTTTCCCCTGAAAGTAACCTTTTTACCGATCGATTTTTCGGAGGCAACCGGTATAAACTCGGTCACATCGAAATTTCGCTCTTCGAGCACTTTGATCATCTGAGTGCCTACCAGTCCGGTAGCGCCAACAACTGCAACTTTCATCGCTTTAAGTATTAAGGTTACTCACTCTATTTTACCACAAAATCCCCGCTCAGGGGATTTGCATTTTTTTAATCAATTTCCTAAATTTCCTGTTCCGTTATCTGCAAAATTCGCAAAAAAAATGATTAATGAAAACGTTAGGCTGTGTTTTTTTAATTCCCTGTTTAACATTCACTTCCTTTTGTAAAGGGCAGGAAGAAGCAGGGACCTATTCACTTGTCATCTCCGAAATTATGGCTGACCCCTATCCTGCGGTGGCATTGCCTGACGCCGAGTATCTTGAAATTTTTAACCGCGGCTCCTCTCCCGTTTCCCTCGCCGGTTACAGGCTTCTTTTTGGCGACAAGCTCAAAATACTGAGTACCCACCCCGACGGGGTGGTAGAACCGGGAGAATATATCATTTTATGTGATGAAGAGGATGAGCCGCTTTTTTCTTCCAAGGGGAAAACTCTTCCCTTTGAGAATATGCCGGCCATTGTCAATACCGGTGCAACCCTGGTTCTTGAGTCACCTTCGGGCAAAGTAATTCATTCGGTTTCGTTCACCGATAAATGGTACAGATCCACTGATAAAGCGGATGGCGGATGGTCGCTTGAAATGATCGATCCGGACAATCCATGCGGGCATGACGAAAACTGGTGTGAATCCACAGATCGCACAGGCGGCACACCAGGATATATCAATTCTGTAAATGCCAGAAATCCCGATGACCGGAAACCGGAATTACTCCGCGCTTCGATAAATCCCGACAGTTCAGTAGTGCTTTATTTCAGCGAGGACATGGATAGTGCTACCCTTATGGATCCCTTGAATTACTATTGCACCCAGGGCTTGCTCTATCCTGTAAAGGTCGACCCTGTGGGGCCATCGTTTTCCACCGTGAAACTCTTTTTTGAGGGCAGCCTGAATAGTGCCCTTACTTACACAGTAACCATTCTCGATGCACTGAACGATTGTGCGGGAAATTCATTGCAGAATAATGCCGGGGCTG
The DNA here is from genome assembly GCA_963790105.1 of uncultured Bacteroidales bacterium. Lineage (GTDB taxonomy): Bacteria > Bacteroidota > Bacteroidia > Bacteroidales > UBA10428 > UBA5072. The sequence continues at coordinate 66,816 of CAWBNI010000037.1, forward strand.
ATTTTGCCATTCCCCGGATGGCAGATAGCTTTGACGTTGTTATCAATGAATTGCTTTTTGACACTCCGCCCGGGATGTCTGAATTTATCGAACTCTTTAACCGGTCGGATAAGGTAATTGATCTTGCCGGTTTTTCAATTGCCTCCTGCAATGTCAATACCGACTCCGTGATCAGGATGACTTCCCTCAGGGAAACTTCTTTCCTTCTTTTTCCCGGACAGTATGTAGCTCTTACCCGGAGGGCCGACCAGTTGCCAGAACACAATAATCCCCTTGATTTATCCAACGTAATTGAACTTCCATCCTTGTTTACCTTCCCGGATAAAGAAGGAATGATCGTAATCCTTACGGCTAAAAATCAGATTACGGACATGCTTTATTATAATCCGTCAATGCATTCCATTTTTATTAAGGAAAAAGAAGGGATCTCCCTTGAAAGGATAAATGCTGATCAGCCGACAAATGAGATTACCAATTGGTATTCTGCAGCATTTGACAAGGGGTTTTCTACTCCGGGTTATAAGAATTCCCAGGAAATTTCCACCAATACCGGGAATGAAAACATAAGCGTGTCCCCGGCCGTATTTTCACCCGATGGAGATGGTACCGATGACCAGGCATTTCTGACCTTATTACCCGGAGGCCCCGGTTTCATCGGTAATGTGGAGATCTATGATCTGCAGGGAAGAAGGATCAAAACAATGGGCTCCAATATGCTGTTGGGAAGCGAAACCATCTTACCCTGGGACGGAAAAGGCAATGACGGCAAGGCAGCACCGTTTGGCATCTACCTGATTTACATAGAAATATTCAACCAGCAGGGGGTGACAAAAAAATACAGAAAAGTTGTTACTCTGGCACGCAGGCTTTATGATTAATTAACTAAATTCATGCCCTATAAAATTCGGCAAAAAGAATGATCATCAAAAACGAATACCAGGAAAAATCCCTTTTGCTCTATCAGGGTACCCTTACTGTAAATCTAATCTCCATATTAAGCAATCACATTCGTTTGCTCCTCAATCATGATTTCAAGGCACTGCAGAAGATTTTCAAAATCTTTATTGAACTGTGCCAGAATGTTTCCTATTATTCGGCTGATACTTTCGAAGTAAATACCGGTGTTTTTTGTGGTTCAGGATGGGTTTCCGTTCAGGACCTGGAGGAAAGTTACCATATTACTACAGGAAATGCCATTAAACCAGGGGATGCGGATACTTTGACGAGGTATTGCCAGGAAATAAATTCCCTTTCGGAGGAAGAACTGAGAAAACTAAAAAGGGAAATCCGTTCAGAAGCTCTTGCAAGAGAAACCGGGGCACATATTGGCCTCATCCAGACAAGCATCATCAGTGGAAATCGTCTTGAATTCCACATTGATAAACAGGACGAAGCAAAGCCTGTTTTTATCTTAACGGCAATAATAAACAAGGAGCCGGTATAAATAAAGATGCTTCCCTGGAATATAAACGATCAGGAAATTTTCGCAGTAAGAAATTCGCGGTTCAACCGGGCAATATTTGAAATGAGAGATCTGTTTCGGGCATTCTGCTTCGCAGGCTCCAGTGTTCGTGCAGTTTCCAAAACCCAATTCATCCATTTTAGCCACCATCCTCAATACCCGTTCTTTGGCCTCGATCTTACCCTGGGGAAGAACAGCAAATTGCGATACCTTGGCTGCCACAAAAAGCATGGCCGATGCATTTTTACAGGCTGCAACGCATGCACCGCATCCAATGCAGGCTGCCGCATCCATTGATGTTTCAGCATTACGCCTGGGAACAGGAATACTGTTTGCATCAGGAACACCACCGGTATTTACCGAAATATATCCTCCGGCCTGAATGATCTTGTCAAAAGCAGAACGGTCAACCACAAGGTCTTTGATAATAGGAAAGGGTTTTGCCCGCCAGGGTTCCACAACAATGGTATCACCATCTTTGAATTTCCGCATATGCAGCTGGCAGGTTGTTACAGCAGTATCCGGCCCGTGCGGGCGACCATTTATATATAAGCCACAGGCTCCGCAAATTCCTTCACGGCAGTCATGATCAAAACAAACCGGCTTATCCAGTTTGTTGATCAGCTGGTTATTAAGAATATCCAGCATTTCGAGAAATGAACAGTCAGCTGAAATTCCGGATACCTCGTATTTTTCAAACCTGCCTTTTGTCCTGGCATTCTCCTGCCTCCAAATCTTCAAAGTAAAATTCATAACCCTATATTTTATAATTGCGGGACTGTACTTTTATACTTTCATAAACCAGCGGTTCCTTATTCAGAACCGGTTCCTGGTTAGCGCCTGTATATTGCCAGGCAGCCACAAACATAAAATCCTCATCGTTCCTTTTGGCTTCTCCTTCTTCGGTCTGGTATTCTTCCCTGAAATGACCTCCGCAGGATTCTTCTCTTTGCAGGGCATCCCTGGCCATCAGTTCGCCCATTTCAATGAAATCGGCCACACGTCCTGCCTTTTCAAGTTCAGGATTCATCTCATCAACACCGCCCGGTATCCGGACATCCGACCAGAATTCAGCCTTCAGGCTACTGAAATCCTTAATTGCTTTTTCAAGGCCTTTCTTGTTTCTGGCCATACCCACAGTATCCCACAGCAGCAGGCCAAATTTACGGTGTAATACATCTACAGGCTGGGTGCCCTTGATCTGCATCAGCTTATTGATCCGCTCATGAACGTTATTCTCAGCCTCCTCAAATTCAGGGCGGGTAACCGGCATCCTGGGTGTCATAATTTCAGCTGCCAGGTAATTCTGAATCGTATATGGCAGGACGAAATAGCCGTCAGCCAGTCCCTGCATCAATGCCGATGCACCCAGCCGGTTTGCACCATGATCGGAAAAATTGCATTCCCCAATTGAAAACAATCCCGGAATATTGGTCATTAGTTCATAATCAACCCAGGTGCCTCCCATGCAATAATGTATGGCAGGATAGATCATCATGGGTGTCTGTATATGGATTTTCATCCACAATTTTTTCATACATCTGGAAAAGGTTGCCATACCGTTCTTCAATCACATGTTTTCCCAGTCGCTCGATTGATTCAGCAAAATCGAGGTATACGGCCAAACCGCTGCCAACACCAAATCCGGCATCACATCTTTCCTTTGCTGCACGTGAGGCAACATCGCGGGGAACAAGGTTTCCAAAAGCAGGGTAGCGTCGTTCAAGGTAATAATCACGGTCTTCTTCCGGAATATCAGCCGGCTTTTTTGTCCCTTTGCGAAGGGCTTCCACATCCTCTTTCTTGGCAGGAACCCAGATACGGCCATCATTTCGAAGGCTTTCGCTCATCAGGGTCAGTTTCGACTGATAATCGCCGTGAACAGGGATACATGTCGGATGGATCTGCACAAAAGACGGATTGGCAAACAAGGCTCCTTTTTTATAGGCTTGCCAGATGGCGCTTCCATTGGAACCCATGGCATTGGTGGAAAGAAAAAATGCCTTTCCATAACCACCTGTTGCTATCACCACAGCATGGCCGAAATGTCTTTCTATTTTACCGGTCACCAGATTGCGCACAATAATTCCCCGGGCTTTACCGTCAACCAGCACAACATCGAGCATTTCGGTACGCGGAAAGATTTTTACCGTACCCAAATCCGCCTGGCGCATCAGGGCACTGTATGCCCCAAGTAATAATTGCTGTCCGGTCTGACCCCGGGCATAAAAGGTACGTGATACCTGAGCTCCGCCAAACGAACGGTTATCGAGCAATCCGCCGTATTCCCGGGCAAAGGGAACACCCTGTGCCACACACTGGTCGATGATGTTGCCGCTTACTTCAGCCAGCCGGTAAACATTGGCTTCCCGGGCACGGTAATCACCACCTTTAATCGTATCATAAAAAAGCCGGTAAACACTATCGCCGTCATTCGGATAATTCTTGGCGGCATTGATACCTCCCTGTGCAGCAATACTGTGAGCCCTGCGCGGGCTATCCTGGTAACAGAAGGCTTTTACGTTAAACCCTAACTCTCCCAGACTGGCAGCTGCAGAGGCACCGGCCAGGCCGGTACCTACAACGATAATATCCAGTTTTCGCTTGTTGGCCGGGTTCACCAGCTTTTGCGTGGCTTTATAATTAGTCCATTTTTGAGCCAGCGGGCCATCCGGAATGCGTGGATTCAGCTTTATCATATCAGTGTAGTTCATATTCTTACATCCAGAAATAAATATAAATCGGGATATATATAAAACCTCCCGTAATCACAACCGTGTAAATTATACCCAGTCGCCTTGATCAGTGGCGTATACCGCCTGTGATCCAGACCCAGCGTTTGAAATGCTGACCAGAACCCATGCAGGAGGTGAAATCCCAGAAACAAAAAACAGGCACTATTAAAAATAACATATCCGGGAATTTTAAATTTTTCATAAACCAGGATCCCCAGGTCGTGATACTCTTTCCCTCCATATACAACCTGCGGTACATTCCCAAATATCTTTGCCTTGAAATAAAAATCCATCAGGTGGATCACAAGAAATACAGTAATGATGGCTGCCGTATGGATCATGAATTTTGAAAAAAAGGAAGTCTGGGAATAATTTTCTTTTACATATCTGTTTGGACGGGCAAACCAGTTTTGCATCTGGATATATACACCAAAAATCATGTGGAGGAGAAAGCCTCCAAACAGAACTATTTCCATGACTTTCAGCACAATATTATTGCTCATGAAATAGGCTGATTTGTTAAACAGTTCCCGGCTATCGGAAAAGACCAGGGTCAGGTTGATGGCCAGGTGAACTGCCAGGAATGAAATTAAAAACAGTCCGGCCAGGGACATCATTAATTTTTTTCCTATGGAAGATACGAAGATGTTATTCATATTACCTCGTTTATTGAATTGCAGGTTGAAATATACAGCATTATTGTGACAGTAAAGTTATTGGTTTAGCTTAATTTTATCAAATCCGGCTGTTTATAGTTGCCTTTTTTTATATTTTTTAAACAAATTCCCTGATTTTAATTCACTTAGAAACCATGAAGACAATCCATATTTCCCCATCATTTTTTGCCAGGAACAGGCAGCGGTTAATCCATTCCCTTAAAAACAATTCGCTGGCCATTGTTCATTCAAACGATGAAATGAATCGAACTGCCGATCAGTATTTTCCTTTCCGTCAGAATTCTGATCTTTTTTACCTGACGGGCATCAACCAGGAAAAGACCATCCCTCTTGCTGGCTCCTGGAATTGAAGATGAATCCCTCAGGGAAATCCTGATTATCAGGAGGTCAAATCCAAAACTTGAAACCTGGGAAGGACATAAGCTTACTCGCGAAGAAGCGGGCCTGATTTCGGGAATAAAAAACGTCAAATTTGAAGATGAGATCGAATCGCTGATCGCACCCGTTATGATGCAGACTGAACATGTATACCTTAACCTGCCTGAATACATCAAATTTATACCTGAATTGCCCGGAAGGGATCTTCGCAAGAGCGAGGAACTCATGAAGAAATTTCCGGCACATCACTATGAAAGACTGGCCCCTGTCATGCGGGATCTGAGGGTAGTCAAATCGGAGGAGGAGATCAGTACTGATAAGGGAAGCATGTGACATCACCCGGAAAGCGTTTCTGAATACATTGCAAACAGTAAAACCCGGAATGATGGAATATGAAATCGAGGCCCTCATTACGCATGATTTCATTAAAGAGGGCGCCAGGGGACATGCCTACCAGCCAATAATAGCCTCGGGGTCCAATGCCTGCATCCTGCATTACGTTGATAACAACGGTAATTGCTCAGATGGCGAACTGCTGCTGATGGATTTCGGGGCAGAGTATGGAAATTATGCCGCGGATTGTACCCGCACCTTTCCGGTTAATGGCAAATTTAGCGCCCGGCAAAGGGATCTCTATAAAGCTGTGCTTGACGTCTTTAAATTCGCCCGTTCCCTAATGATCCCGGGAAGTACTATTAATAAGGTCCACCAGGAAGTTTGCCGGAAATTTGAAAAAGAGCATATCCGATTGGGACTTTATACCGAACAGGCCGTTGAAGGTCAGAACAGGGAAAATCCACTTTATCAGCAATACTACATGCACGGCACCTCGCATTTCCTCGGTCTGGATGTGCACGATGTGGGAAGCAAGGACCAGGAATTCAGACCTGGCATGATACTGACCTGTGAACCCGGAATTTACCTTCCCGCAGAGCAAACCGGTATCCGGCTCGAAAACAACATCCTTATTACCCGTGACGGAAATGTTGACCTTATGAAGGATATTCCAATTGAACCGGAGGAGATAGAGGAAGCGATGAGAAGAAGTGAGAGAGGAGAGATGAGAGATGAGAGAGTGAGAGGTGAGAGATGAGAAAGAAGAGAATTATTTACAGAATTTGTCAGGATTGATTTAGCATTGAAATAAGCATTTTGCGAATTTCATCGTATTTTGAAATTAGCAGATCATGAGTCTGCTTGTCAATGTATTTCATGTCACGTGACATATTTAGCCAGACCTCTGTTTCAAATTCCTCGGCTAGAGCATCCGATAATCTTATTTATAAATGCTTTGATATACAATCTTTTAGCCCAGGATTCCGCAATATTGGCTGGAATTGAACGGGAGGATCTTCTGATTTGATCAGTCAGTGAATATTTTTCTTCTTGGGGAAAAATTTCGATAATTCGAAAACTTCCATCGACAGCACATAGGCTTTCTGGTAGACAATTAGGTCCCTGAATCCATTCATTTCCATAATGTATAAAATAAATTTGCCTAACTTTTTCAAACTTTCACGTCAGAATCATCCTGATTCCCAAAAACTTGAAAATCTCTGAGACTCACCTCTCATCTCTCTCCCTACTCCCTACTCCCTACTCATCTACTCCCCTCTCACTCCTTACCCCCTCCCAACTTCTCCACTTCAGCCACTTCCTTTGCAATCGGCTTTCCAATAACCTTATACCCCTTTGCAGTGACGAGGATATTGTCCTCGATCCGGACCCCGCCGAAACCACGGAATTTTTCTATTGCATCATAATTGATGAAGTCCCTGTAACGACCTTCATTGCGCCATTTGTCCATCAATTGTGAGATGAAATAGATGCCCGGTTCAACTGTAACGGTAAATCCTTCCTGCAAACGCCTGGCCATCCTGAGATAAGCTGTACCAAACTGTTCCGAACGCCTGAATTCCTGGTCATATCCTATGTAATCCTCACCTGCATCCTCCATATCATGTACGTCCAGTCCGATCATATGGCCAATTCCGTGAGGAAAGAAAAGCGCATGGGCGCCATTCTGCACAGCCTCACCCATATCGCCCTTCATCAGACCCATATCTTTTAGTCCTGAAGCGATCACACGTGCGGCAATCATGTGCACCTCCACAAAGGGTCTTCCCGGTTTGATTGCCTGAATAGCCTCGGTTTGTGCCTTTAATACAATACCATATATCTCTTTTTGCTGAGCTGAAAATTTTCCTCCCACCGGGTAGGTCCTTGTAATATCGGTTGCATAATGCATTCCTGACTCTGCCCCGGCATCAATTAACAGAAGATCTCCTTTCTTCAGCTGATTCCCGTAGAAATGGTTGTGCAGGGTTTCCCCTCTTACTGAACAGATGATTGGATACGCCAGCCTGCAGTTTTTTGAAAGGATAGAACCTTCAAGTGCCCCGGAAACATTGTATTCATATGATCCGGGCTTGATCTGTGCGATGGCCTGTAAATAAGCTTCGCGGGTGATATCGGACATGGTGGATTCCATTTCGCCTATCTCATATTGATCCTTTACAGACCGCTGGGCAACAACAGCCTTGATCAAGGCAACAGAAGCGTTCCTGTCGACTTCCTCATACTTCAGGTTATCATAATAGGCAAGTTGCAATCTTCTTTGTTCCCGGTAAGGGGGAAGATAATGTACCACCCGGTTATGGGCAATCACTCTGAACACATCCCCATCCAGCTTTTCGATCGCTTTAATTTGCTTAATCCCACTTTTGAGCGCCTTCTCCTGCAAAGGCTGCTGGTTGCCGATCCAGATAATATCTTCCAGCGTGGGATCAGTGCCATAAATAGTTTCTTCACCCGATTCCGTGTCAATCATGCCTGCAACATCAGGCATATCAAGACCAAAATAATACAGGAAAGAGCTGTCCTGCCGGAACGGATAACTATTTGCTTTATAGTTCATCGATACTTCCTTGTTGCCAAGAAAAAGAATGACTCCTTTACCTACAAGCTCCTTCAGGCGCTTTCTTCTTTGGATATAAACTTCTGCGGGAAACATAGCTAATCGTTTTTGTATGAACACTAAAATTAATCGCTATTTTCATTTTAAACCAACAAAATCGACAATAAATAAAAACCCTCCATTCATTTTAAACGTATAAAGAATATCTTCGTTCACAGACCATTGAAAAATCCATGCCATACAGGAGATTACCCAATACTGACGTGGCCCGACTAAGAGCCCTCAGAATTGCCTTCGAAAAGGGCAAGGAATTGCCACCGTTTCAACTTGCATTTTCGCAGGCCACCCTGCAAAAGATCCAATCGAATCTCCATGTTTTTGAAGCAGCCGTGCAGGAAAGCAGGCAGGCCTATAATATACAGATTTCAAAAAGCCAGGAATATGCAAGACTCCTTAAGAAGGTAAAACTGTATATGTCCCATTTCGTTCAGGTCACCAATATGGCCATCCTGCGCGGGGATCTCAACACGACCGACTGCGAATATTTTGGATTTAAACATGGCCAGAAGGTGCCTTCATTCAATTCAGAAAAGGAGGTCATAACATGGGGTGCGAAACTTATTCAGGGTGAAATCCTCAGGATAAAAAACAGGCTGACCCCGGTTGCCAATCCGTCCATTGCCGTTGTTAAGGTGTGGTATGAAAAATTTCTGGATGCAAATATGTTCCAGAAAAACCTGCAGAAAAACGTGCAGCGAAGCCAGAAAAATCTCATTGGACTCAGGAAAATCGTGGATGAGATCATTTCACAAATCTGGAATGAAGTTGAACAACACTACCAGGACCTGCCCGATGAAGTGAAACGGAACAACAGCAAGATTTACGGGCTTGTATACTTCTACAGAAAAAATGAGCTTCCCGCCAGGAACCTGTCCAGAACCCTACAGGGATAATTCCTTTTTCTCTTTCTCTTTCATATAGGTAAATACCACCAGCAAAAGCGTGGACAGTATGCTCAGGTAAAGTACATAATTAAATTCTTTACTGGTTCCAAGTTTATCCATATTGGTCTCCCCCATGGGCTTCGTGGCAAAATGATAATAAAGCACGGCAACCCCGTTATTTATAAAATGTCCGGTGACCGGAACCCAGATGGATGAGCTCCAAACAAGCAAATATCCAAAATAAAGGCCCAGGAGAAAACGCGGTAAAAATCCGTAGAACTGAAAATGAATAAAGCTAAAAAGAAAGGCGGCCAACCAGACTCCTACATGTTTGTTTGTTGTCCACTCGGTGAGCAATCGCTGGATGATCCCCCTGAAAAGAAATTCTTCCCCCAAAGCCGGTAGCACTGCAATCATGAACATATTGAGGGCAAGCGTATATCCATCACCCCCGGAGAGAAACAAGCCGGTAAGCCGGCCTGCTGTTTCTTCCATCGACTTAATTCTAACCTCCAAAGAATGCATCCATGGAGGAAGTACCATTTCGGAATTGAATAACGCCAGCGCATTCAGAAAGGGAATGGCAACAATAAGGGTAAGCATAACGAGCATCAGGGTCAGGGCTCCCGGCTTTTTGTCAGCCTGCAGGTACCGGGGCATATGCTCACTGTAAAGCCAGGCTGCAATAAGAGCCGGTACAAGAAATAAAAAAATCGATTGTATGATCTGAAAATACTTGACCAAACTGAGGTTTTCCGCATCCGGACTACTCAATGCCTGGTAGATTTCAGCCAGGTTCATCCTGAAAATTGGTTTTGCCAGCATAATGCCCAGGGCAGAGCTGATAAGCAAAAATCCTAAAACAAGAAAAACAAGCCCCAGGATCTTGATGGGTGGCGACATCCGGATAAATCCCTGCCTGAAATGATATGAAACTGAATTTTGCATTTGTTGACAGTTTGATTGTAGACCATTCAGGGGGTAAATTTAATATAACTTTCTTCTAACTTTGCCCCTCAACCTGAAATACGATATCTTGATACAAATTGGCAACATATCCCTGCGCGATAAATCCTTGTTCCTGGCTCCCATGGAAGACGTTACTGATCCTTCCTTCCGGTTCATCTGCAAGCATTTTGGCGCCGACATGGTTTACACTGAATTTATACCCTCTGACGGGCTTATCCGCGATGCAAAGAAAAGCCTGAAAAAACTAGAGCTCAATCACGAGGAAAGGCCCGTCGGGATACAATTATATGGTCATCTGATCGACAGTATGGTGGAAGCGGCTCAAATTGCAGAGGAAGCTAAGCCCGACCTGATTGACATCAACTTCGGGTGCCCGGTGCGGAAAATTGCCAACCGTGGGGCAGGCGCGGGAATGCTGTGTAACATTCCCCTGATGGTGGAAATGACAAAGTCCATAGTAGAGGCTGTGAAATTGCCCGTCACAGTAAAAACCCGTCTTGGATGGGATGATACAAGCAAGAATATTGTAAGTATTGCTGAACAGCTTCAGGATGTTGGTATCAAGGCAATTACAATTCACGGACGAACACGTGCCCAGCTTTACAAGGGCAATGCCGACTGGACCCTTATCGGGGAGGTTAAAAACAATCCCCGGATGAAGATCCCGGTAATCGGGAATGGAGATATTATTTCACCGGAATCCGCCAGGGAAGCTTTTGATAAATACGGTGTAGATGCCATCATGATCGGCCGGGCCACTGTCGGTAGGCCCTGGATATTTCGCGATATCAGTCATTATATCGAAACCGGGGAAATATTACCTCCCATGACCCTTGCACAAAAAGTGGATCTGGCCCGTTTACAGTTTGAGAAATCACTTGAAATAAAAGGCATGCCCCGGGGTATATTTGAAATGAGGCGGCATTTTTCAAATTATTTTAAAGGATTGCCTGATTTCAGGGATATCCGGATGAAACTGGTGACCTCGCTGGATCCGGAAGAAATAAAAGGCCTGCTTGACCTTATACTGGCTACTTATCCGCAGTATTAGCCGGATTTTTCTGGGGATAGTCGAGTGTATAATGCAATCCCCGGCTTTCTTTCCTCTGCTGGGCAGCTTTCAGAATAAGGTATCCGGCGTTGATCATGTTCCGCAATTCGCAGAGTTTCTGACTGAGCTTGGATTTTACAAACAACTCCTCGGTTTCATTAAATATGATCCAAAGCCGTGTCCGTTGCTCTTTTTAACCTGATATTGGAGCGTACAATACCCACATAATAGCTGAATATCTGCTGTACTTCCTTGTAATTCTGAGTGATAAGAACCATTTCTTCCGGATGGGTGGTTCCTTCATCATTCCATACCGGAATATTTTCCTGAATGGGATAACGCTGAAAATTATCAATGGAATGCCGTGCCGACCGCTCTGCATAAACCATGGCCTCGAGCAGGGAATTGCTGGCCAAACGGTTTGCCCCGTGAAGTCCGGTGCATGAAGATTCCCCTGCAGCATATAACCGCTGTATGGAACTGCACCCATTCATATCCACTTTTATACCTCCGCATAAAAAATGGGCGGCAGGTACCACCGGGATCATATCGCGGGTAAAATCAATGCCCCGTGAAAGACATTTTTCATTAATAGTTGGAAAACTGTTTTTAAGATCTTCTGAATCAATTTGGGTGGCATCAAGAAAAACAAATTCCTCTCCGCTGGTTTTCATCTCATTGTCAATTGCCCGGGCTACAATATCCCTTGGCGCAAGGGAACCTCTCACATCATACCGGCTCATAAAATCTTCCCCCTTGTGATTGCGCAGGATGGCACCATGACCCCGCATGGCTTCCGTAATCAGGAAGGACGGCCTTTCACCCGGTGAATACAATGAGGTAGGATGAAATTGAACAAACTCCATGTTTTCAATAATTCCCTTTGCCCTGTATACCATGGCGATTCCATCACCGGTAGCAATTGACGGATTGGTGGTGGTATGATAAAGATTGCCTATTCCGCCGGTGGCAATCATCGAAACCCTGGATAAAAATTTATGGATGACCCCTGTTTTGAGATCCAGAACATAGGCCCCATAACATTCTATATCCGGCAAATAGCGTTTTACCAGTTTCCCAAGGTGATGCTGGGTGATAATTTCAATGGCAAAGAAATTTTCAAAAACATCAATCTTCGGATGTTTCTTCACCACTTCTGTAAGCACTTTCTGAATCTCATATCCCGTATTGTCCTTGTGGTGAAATATTCGTTTCTCTGAATGTCCGCCTTCTCTGGCCAGGTCAAATTTTCCGGATGTCTCCCTGTCGAAATCAGTACCCCATTTCAACAATTGTTCTATTTGTGCCGGGGCCTCCTTTACAACCATCTCCACAACCTTTCGGTTGCACAGTCCATCTCCGGCTATCAGGGTATCATTGATGTGTTTTTCAAAGTTATCAACCTCACTCGATACAGCGGCAATTCCTCCCTGTGCATAACTTGTATTTGTCTCATTCAGTGAGCCCTTTGTAACAATGGCCACCTTCCCATATTCTGCCACTTTTAGGGCATATGTCAAACCCGCAAGGCCTGAACCAATTACAAGAAAATCATACTGATGATCCATGTTCCGTAGATTGATAATGGATCAAAATTAGTAGAATTATTCGAATTTGTTATGAAGGCTTCTAGGCTGCATAGGCTATAGGCTTTGGTTTAGGCTGATAGGCGCTTAGGGATTTTTCGAACTCAGAACCGTGAACTGCAGAACTTCCTTGTCCCTCGTCCCTCGTCACTTGTCACTTGACAGTCATCCAGCAACCAATTTTATTTTTTTTCCATTACATTTGTCCCAATTACAACTATAAAAACATGGTTCAGGAAGATCTTTTTAAAAAAATCATTGCCCACAGCAAGGAATACGGATTTATTTTCCCTTCAAGCGAAATCTATGACGGGTTAAGTGCCGTATATGATTATGGCCAGAACGGGGTTGAATTGAAGAACAATATACGCCGCTATTGGTGGGAATCCATGGTTAAACTAAATGAGAATATTGTCGGCATTGACGCTGCTATTTTCATGCATCCCCGTACCTGGGAAGCTTCCGGCCATGTTGCAGCCTTCAGTGACCCCCTTATAGATAACCGGGATTCTAAAAAAAGATACCGCGCCGACCAACTGATTGAAGAATATCTTCAAAAAATAGAAGATAAAATACAAAAAGAAGTTAACAAGGCTGCTGAAAAATTCGGGGCTTCCTTCGATGAGGCTAAATTCAGGTCAACCAATCCAAGAGTCACTGAGAATCAGCAAAAGCGGGATGAGGTCCATACCCGCTTTATTAAAGCCCTCGAAAAAGATGACCTGAAGGAACTCGGCCAGATCATTGCAGATGCTGAAATTGTCTGCCCTATTTCGGGTACCAAGAACTGGACCGATGTCCGCAAGTTCAACCTCATGTTCAGCACACAACTCGGCTCCGTCAGCGAGGATTCCAATACAATTTACCTGAGGCCTGAGACAGCCCAGGGAATATTTGTAAATTTTCTCAACGTCCAGAAATCCGGAAGGATGAAGATCCCCTTCGGCATTGCACAAACCGGCAAGGCTTTCCGGAATGAAATCGTTGCCAGGCAGTTCATTTTACGTATGCGCGAATTTGAACAAATGGAAATGCAGTTTTTCATAAAGCCCGGTACTGAGATGCAATGGTATGAATACTGGAAGGAAAAACGAATGAAATGGCACAAGGCATTGGGCCTGGGAGATCAGAAATACAGGTTCCATGATCACGAAAAACTCGCGCACTACGCCAATGCTGCCAGCGATATAGAATTTGAATTCCCCATCGGGTTTAAGGAAGTGGAAGGTATCCACTCCCGTACGAATTTCGATTTAAGTAATCACGAGAAATATTCCGGCAAGAAACTTCAATATTTTGATTCTGAGAGTAATGAAGCTTTTACCCCTTATGTAATTGAGACTTCGATCGGATTGGACCGGATGTTCTTTACCCTGCTGTCAAGCGCATATACGGAGGAAAAGGTGGAATGGGAAGGCAGCGCAAAGGAAGAACGGGTAGTTTTGAAAATTCCGCCGGCATTGGCCCCTGTGCAACTTGCCATACTTCCATTGATGAAGAAGGATGAATTACCCGAAAAAGCAAGGGAAATAATGGACCATATGAAGTACGATTTCAACTGCCAGTATGAGGAAAAGGATTCCATCGGAAAACGCTACCGCCGCCAGGACGCCATCGGTACGCCATTCTGTATTACAATTGATCACGATACCCTGAATGACAATACGGTCACAATCCGCTACCGCGATTCCATGCAACAGGAGCGGGTTGACATTTCCCGATTACCTGAAATTATGGCGGGAAAAGTAAGATTGACCGAACTATTGAAAAAATTATAGGTAAAAACAGTTATTCATCTCCATTAATTATAACCTTATCAACTTTCTTTCCGTTGTAATAGAGTATTTTGTACTTTAGAAAGAAAATTGAAAATGCGGGGGGTTGCTTTTACTGTTCTACTCTTCACTTCCATTGCCTCCGGAACCTATGCCCAGGAATTAGTCTCTACGGCAGGTGATATATTTTCAGGTACTTCCCTTCAAATTGAATGGTCATTGGGTGAATCAATGATTGACTTTTATAGTGATGGGCATGTCGTGCTCACGCAGGGATTTCACCAACCTGAACCAATACACATTGATAAACCGGATACCCTCGTAAAAATTTACCCCAATCCATTCGATCTGTCATTTTATGTAGATCTGGCGGAAACAGAAAGTGAAAGCGATCACTTTTCAATGGTCTTATTTGATATGAGTGGAAGAATGGTTTTTGCCCAGGATATTTCGATGGGAGCTAATGAAATACATACCGAAGATCTGCCCGATGGCATTTATTTCCTGAAACTATTTGATGCCCGATCAAATCTGCTAAAATCAGTCAAAATAATTAAATTGGAACAACCATGAAGAAGATCTCCGCCTTCCTGATTCTGGCTTTTTTCGCAACCTCTGTTTTTTCCCAGGCTCCGCATAGTTTCCGGTATCAAACAGTAGTGCGCAACAACGCAGGGGAATTACTGTCTAATCAACCGGTGGGTATCAGAATCAGCATATTGTCAGACAGTCCGACCGGCCTGGTTGTATTTTCAGAAACATATACTCTCATTACCAGCTCAGTGGGTTTGATTAATTTGTCAGTGGGCACCGGCGTTGCAGAAAACGGATCAATTGAAGATATACAATGGGGAACCGGTTCCTATTACATGAGAATTGATGTGGATAAAGACGGCGGGAATAATTATGAATTTATGGGAACTTCTCAGCTGCTGAGTGTACCTTATGCCTTGTATGCCGAGAAGGCGGGCAATGGAGGAAATAGTGAATCCGAATCGTACTGGCAGAAAAAGGATAACAGTTTGTTTTATAATTATGGGAATATCGGTATTGGAACAGATCAGCCACAAAATGCTTTAAGTATAGTAGGTGATGAAGATGAATGGCCAGGACGGATCATGTTATCAATTAAAAATACCTCAGAGGGACCAAAATCACTGGCTTATCTGAAGATTTACTCAGGACCTGGAGAGACAGGTACTGCCCTGGGCCATGTTTCAACTACTTATACTGCAAATGAATCCCCTGAAGATGTTGCTGGTTTTGGCATTCTGGCCTCTTCCGAAAATGGAATGATCATTAATGCCACCAAACCCGATTTGTCCCCTGGCATTATCAAGTTTTTTAACGGCCAGACTTCCGGGACAAAGTTTATTGAAACCATGAGGATCAATTCAAATGGGAATGTCGGAATTGGCACTCCCACTCCGATTGGAAAATTAAATATTGTTGGTAATGTGGATGCCGGGGAAGAAAGAGCTTTTATCCGGTTGAAAAATTATGCCACAGGTCCATCCTCCTCTGTAAGTATTGCTTTGCAGGCTTACGATGATAAAGGCATATCCTTTGCATATACCTCACGGGACTATGCATACAACGACTTATCCGATTTTGGCGTTGTAACAACCAGTGGTCGCGGAATTGCGCTGGCCCCTAATCATGGTCAGATCAGGTTTTATACCAGCATTAACCCGGATAATACCTATTCCGAAAAAATGAGAATTGATGAACAGGGTAACGTGGGGATTGGGAAATCTAATATGGGTGGGATATATAATCCAAAATTGTTTATTTACAATGGATGGTTACAGGTTGCGGATAGCAGCGATCATGATGCCGGGATTGTAGTATCTCATCTCAATAGAACAGGTTATGGTTATGCAAGGACTGTTCAGCAGGTTTTTGAAGGAGTGAATGGAGATCCATTTACTGAATTCCGAATTCGAAACAGTTCAGACGATCGTACAATAACAAGCTGGTCAATGGGGGCTGACAATTCTGATAATGATAAATTTAAAGTAAATGTATTTAGTGATGTTCTTACTGGCTCTTCACCCAGTTATGGAAGCAATGTATTAACATTGACTACAGAAGGGAACCTCGGAGTTGGGACACAAACTCCCAGGGCCAGGGTTGAAATTGCAGATGGAGATGTTTATATTAGCAGCCTAAATAAGGGAGTTATAATGACTTCTCCCGACGGACAGTGCTGGCGGGGAACCATCAATAACTCCGGTGTGCTGGAGTTTTCCCCTGTGGTATGTCCTTAATTGATGAATAAAAAAGGATTCTGGATGCCATCTGGCAATCAAATAAGGGTGATCGCAGGAGGAATAAGTAGTAGCATCGTTTTAGTTTTCCTTTTATTCCTTTTTCTTCCTTTGCAGTCGCAAAACCTGGTTCCCAATCCTTCATTCGAAGAATATATTGATTTTTCCGGGAGAACCAGTTCCGGATGGCATAAAATCCAAAATACCGATACTCCCGATTACTTTAATTTTGCTGGTCCCAAGCCGATTAACAACATCTTTGATAAATATATCGGAGGTACACAGCCAAAAACAGGCAGTGCTTTTGTTGGTTTTTTCTGCCTTCGTTCCAATCCTCAGCGAAATGTTAAAAATGTGAGGGAATATATTGGAACTACCCTAACAAACACACTTGAAAAAGACAGTCTCTATAAGGTTGAAATATCGTTATGCCTGGATGCCGAATCAAATGCGGCCATTAAGAATTTCGGGATGATATTTTCTACGAATTCCCTTGAATTCAATAAAGACTACCAACTGTTTTCAGCAAAACCCCAGATCGAATTCACCCTGTCTTATCCTGACAAGGGTACCGGCTGGATTACTGTATCTTCATTCTATAAAGCTACCGGAAATGAGAAATGCATTATCATCGGAAATTTCAAAAATGATAAGGCGACTGTTTTTAAAAAACATCCGGTGAATAAGGAGAAAGGCAAGGATAAAAAATGGGATCTTCAGATTGGAGAAACGGCATCTTACTATTATATGGATGACATCGTAATAGAAAAAACTAAAATTACAAAGGCTGCCATACCCGTTGAACAGAATTTTACCTCAGAAAAAGAGGATACGCTGAATCTTGACAAAATTAAGATTGATTCAGCTATTGTGCTTGAAAATATATTATTCGAATTTAACAGAACGGAATTGCTCCCGGAATCGTATACAGAGATAAACAAGCTGCTCCGGCTCATGGTATATAATCCACAGATTATAGTTAAATTGGAAGGGCATACTGATAACGCAGGCAGTTATGATTTCAATATCCGTTTGTCCATAGCCAGAGCAGAGTCAGTGGTCAGATACCTGATTGAAAAAGGAATTTCTCCTCGCCGGATTGAATCTGCAGGATATGGCTTTACCCAGCCGCTTGCTTCAAACGATACGGAAGAAGGCAGAAAAATTAACCGGAGGGTAACCTTTAAAATTATTTCAAAATGACCGAAATGAAAGGACAGCTTTATTTAGTCCTGCTACTTATCGCCTGCGAGGGTACCGGTAATTCTGCCAAAACCTGAAAATGAGAAAATATCTGGTCTTTTCAGCTGCGATTTTAATCTGCCTGGGGGGTTTCTCTCAAATACCTACTGCCGGCCTGGTAGCCTTTTATCCATTCAATGGGAATGCCAATGACGAAAGCGGGAATAGCCATGACGGCATTCTTTCGGGACCAGTCCTGACTTTTGATCGTTGCGGGGTTGCCAATAAAGCCTATTATTTTGACGGCATAGACGATTATATTAATCTCATAACCAATTTTGATTATCCCCAAAGAACCATTAATCTATGGTTTTATGCAGAAACGATAGATCTAATTTCCAGACATATATACATTTCCGATAATCCGGATTTAAACAATGGTTTTTCACAAATCAAAATTATGATTACAAATGGCTTAAAGGAAATCCGTTCATCCTCAGGTATTAATGGACCAATAGCTGAAGCGCATGCCATTGTAAAAGAAAATGAATGGCACATGGTGACTTTGGTAGCGGATGAGGATTCGGCAAGACATTATTTGGATGGTAAGTTAATCGGATCGTTTAAGAACGGTACCAATACATCAATGGCTGGATATGCATCTGCATTGCTTGGAACAAGCAGGGTTTTTGACAGGTTTTATAAAGGAAGGATTGATGATGTGCGAATTTATGACAGAACCTTAGGAGAGGATGAAATAATGAGGTTATATCTAATGGATTGTAATTCTATTGAATTAATCGGATTGACCGGGATATGTGCCGGAAGCAACAGAATAAGATATTCGGTTCAACCGGTACCCGGCGGTTACAATGATTATCACTGGCAATACAGTGGTCAGAATGTAATAGTGGATACCAATATGAATGAAGCGTATCTGAGTTTTTCACCGGTCGCTACTTCAGGCACATTGACTGTTACCGCCAGCGGAACAGGAATGGTTACATTAACCGCAGCTTTAAATATCAGTCTGAATTCCCTGCCATCTGCTCCAGGCAACATTATTGGTCTGCAGGAGGTTTGTCAAAATACAGGCAATGTGCTGTATACAACCTCCGCCATTGATGGAGCAACTTCTTATGGATGGAATTTTAGCGGTGAAAATGTTACAATCCAGGAAAATGAACTGGGCGCAAACCTTTTCTTTTTTGGCAATGCCACCAGTGGAAATCTTACTGTGTATGGGATCAATGCATGCGGTGCCGGCAGTGCCTCACAGGAATTTCCCATTATTGTCAAAAACTGTTCCGAAACACCTTCTCCACTGCATATACCGAATTCATTTTCGCCGAACAGGGATGGCACAAATGACCAATTTGTGATCAGGGGACTTCCTGAAAACTCCAGCCTCATGGTTTTCGACCGGTCAGGAAAAAAAGTATTCGGATCGGATAATTATCAGAATGACTGGAATGGCAGTGATATGGATGGAAATATTCTTGAAACTGATACTTACTGGTATGTTCTTGTGGTTCCGGATTTGAAAAATGATTACAAGGGATTTGTTTATCTGAAAAAATGAAAAGTGATTTAAAATATTTGCAAGGCAAACTATTATGCCTTTTGATTTCAGTCCTGCTGGGTTTTACCCTAATACCCACCTCCGGCCAGGAAGCCTCTGTTTTCAGCAACTATTATCTCAGTCCTTTTATTGTAAATCCTGCTTTCACCGGATCATCCTATTATCCCCAGGCGGTTCTATCTACCCGTAAACAATGGGTTGGAATTCCGGATTCACCGGGAACTATATTACTGAGCGGTAATTACAGGATAGGAACCTATGATTTTTATGATCCAAAGGGTTTTGTAAATAAAGGAAAACTAAAATTAAAGGACCGCCTTGGATTGGGCTGGCAATTTATCGTGATAAAAACGGTCCCTCAGAAAATACAGGAGGAATATTTTCTTATGCATATCACTCGCAAATAAATTCGAAAGATGAATTATCCTTTGGCATGTCGGTCATTGGTACCTATTATTCATTTAACAGTAGTATCCTGGAACCTGATCAGCCGGATGATCCCTATCTCCTGAACGGGAATGACAACAAATTCCGGCTCAATTTCAACCTGGGTGCATTGTATCATAGTTCAACCTATTTTGTGGGAATATCAGCTGCTAAAATTCTCCCCGATCATTACTTCGTAAATGATCCGGTGGAGATGCAACCCAGTTACTTTCTCATGGGCGGTTACAAGTATAAGATCAACAACGTCTTTTCGATTGAACCTTCCCTGACTGTTAAAAAGCTGGGTTCAGAAGGTTTCTCGGTGGATGTCTTTTCAAAGCTTTATGTAAAAAGAATAAACTGGATCGCTTTATCCTATAGCACTTCAGGCAAGGTCAATTTTTTGTTTGGCGTACACCTGATAAAAATGGTTTATGCCGGGTATGCATACGAATATTCACTCAGCAAAATTTCGAAGTATACCTATGGAACACATGAAATATATCTCGGTATTAATTTGGGATTGTTTGGTGTAGATGGCATTGGCAGATCATCAGGGAAAAAGCTATGAAAAAATTAACTATCCTGAGTTGGCTGGTTTTTCTTGCATTTTCATCTTCACCCTTGTTGGCCCAGGTTTCAACCAATGGGCTTGTCGCTCATTATCCCTTTAATGGCAATGCAAAAGATGAAAGTGGAAATAACAACAATGGACAGGTTTTGGGGGCAACGCTGGCGCCAGATCGTTGTTCCAGTCCAGACAGTGCCTATCTCTTCAATGGTATAGACAATTACATACTCGTACAAAACGCTCCTTCACTCAATTTCTCAAATGAGATCACATTGTGTGCGTGGATCAAACCGGTTTCTCTCAGGGGACATGGCAACAGTGCCATTATAAGCAAAGGATATTATTCCCATGTTAACCCCTATTATCAGTATCATCTTGGTATTACAGGTGATACTTATCCCAATCTTCCGGCGCGCTTTTCAATTGCCCTGTCCATAAATGGAAATTACGAAGTATTGACAGGTGACAGTTTATGGTTGCCAAACCACTGGTATTTTGTTGCCGGAACTTATGATGGTACTACGATGAAAATATATTTTAATGGCGCCTTAATTAAACAATATTCTATTTCAGGCCCGATTGATATGTATGATGAACCTGTTTGCATTGGCCGGACGAAAAATTATCCCGGAAGTGCTTATACCCCAGGGACCATAGATGATGCAAGAATATATAATCGTGCGCTGACTGCAGCTGAAATTGAAGCCTTATACTATTCAAACTGTAATCTTTCCCAGATTAAGGGCCCGTCACCTGTTTGCCAGAATCAGAAAAATGTAATCTTTTCAATTGATCCGGTCAGTAACGCAAATACCTATTCCTGGAATTATACCGGAAGCGACGCTATCCTGAATAGCAATTTAAACCAGGTCTCAATCGATTTTGGGAAAAATGCAACCAGTGGAAACTTAACGGTAACTGTTTCCGGCATTGATTACCCGGCTCATACTGCAACCATTCCTATTGTAGTTAATAATTCCCCGAATACTTCCGGCAGTATTACCGGACTCAACGAAGTATGTGAAAATACCGGAGACGTGGCGTATTCTGTGCCGGAAATAGATGCTGCTACTTCCTATATATGGGAATATAGCGGAACCGGAATAAGTATACCCGGAAACACAAATCATGTTAGCATGTATTTTTTTAACAATGCCACTAGTGGAAATTTAACAGTTTATGGTCTTAATAATTGCGGTCCGGGTACCCCGTCAGATAATTTTCCCATTATTGTCAAGTCATGTTCTGAAAACCCGGAAAGCATCAGTATTCCAAATGCATTTTCTCCCAACGGTGATGGAATTAATGATTATTTCTTTATTAAAGGATTATCATCTCAATCTAAATTATTGATTTTTAATCGTTTTGGTAAAAAACTATTTGAGACAGATAATTATATCAATAATTGGAATGGAATGGATGAGGAAGGAAAAATCCTGGAAAGTGACACCTATTGGTATATTCTGATTATACCAGGCATTCAGGGTGAGTTTAAGGGTTTTGTTTATCTCAAAAAATAAAGAAAGGAACCTGGTGCCTTCGTGACTTTGTGGCATACTAAAAAAATGGCTTTTAGTAGCAGACTCAAAATTTCAAATTTTCGATTTACGATTATGGTTTTTCGATTTACGATTTTAAATTCGTAATTTGCAGGATAGCTCCGGTTCCGAAAAAATCGGAACAGAATCATAAATAGTATATCATAAATCGTAAATCCTTGCCCAGAGCCCTCATTATAACTTACTATTGGCCTCCCAGCGGCGGTTCAGCCGTGCTGAGGTGGGTTAAATTCACCAAATACCTTGGCGAATTCGGATGGGAGCCTGTCATTTACACTCCCGAAAATCCCGAGTCCCAGGAAACCGATCAATCTTTGGTGAAGGATATTCCCGATAATTTGACTATAATCAAGACAAAAATCACGGAGCCTTATGGTATTTATAAACGCCTGACCGGCCGCAAGCAAAGCGATAAGCTCGGTGTTGCCATGATGTCGGATAAAAAAAAGGCCGGCCTGATGAGCCGGATCTCCCTTTGGATACGGAGCAACCTGTTTATCCCTGATCCGCGAATGCTTTGGATAAGGCCTTCCGTGCGATATCTTCGCAATTATGTTCGTGAACATCCGGTTGATGTGATAATTACTACCGGTCCGCCCCATAGTATGCATATGATAGGTTTTCACCTTCACAGAAAAACCGGGATAAAATGGGTTGCTGATTTCAGGGATCCCTGGACGAACATTGATTTCTATCGCGAGCTAAAACTGACCGGAATTGCCGATCAATATCACAGAAAACTTGAAAAGAAAGTACTTCATTCGGCTGATCTTGTACTTACGGTAAGTCCAACCATGACAGAAGAGTTTTTGCTCATGGGCGCCAAAAATGTAATTACTTTAACCAATGGGTTTGATTCAGAACCTGTGCCGGAATCCATGCCCGATGCCAATAAGTTTATCCTGCTTCACCTGGGTTCCCTCCCCGCTTCACGGAACCCTGAAAGCCTGTGGACTGCAATTTCAGAACTGGTCAGCACAAATCCTTCCTTTGCCTCCAGACTACGGATTAATTTAACCGGGAAGATCGATGTACGGGTTTCCGAATCCATCCGAAAACATAACCTGGAATCCTTTACTCTGCTTAAAGATTTTGTTCCCCACAGCGAGACGCCGGGATTACTAAATGCTGCATCTGCTCTGCTGCTGGTCATTAACCACACTCCCAATGCCAAAGGCATCCTCACCAATAAATTTTTTGAATACCTGTCTTCCCGCCGACCTATATTAGCAATAGGACCTGTAGACGGCGATGCCGCGTTTATTCTCAAAGAAGCCGGCGCCGGTGAAATTTTTGAATATGATGATATACCCGGCATAAAACTACAATTATTAAAACTTTTTGATCTGTATTCAAAACGCCAGCTTAGTTTACAATTGGGACATATTGAAAAGTTTACCCGTAAAAATCTTACACGGGAGTTAACCCGGTTACTAAACAACCTTATCCATTGAAAAAAATCGTTACAATTATCGGTGCAAGACCACAGTTTGTAAAGGCATCGGCTGTCAGCAGGGCTTTGCAGGATGGTCGTGGAATTGAAGAGATCATCGTCCATAC
The DNA here is from genome assembly GCA_963790105.1 of uncultured Bacteroidales bacterium. GTDB lineage: Bacteria > Bacteroidota > Bacteroidia > Bacteroidales > UBA10428 > UBA5072. Next base: position 90,460 of record CAWBNI010000037.1, read on the forward strand.
CGGCCAGCATTATGACCCGAATATGTCTGCTGTGTTTTTTCAGGAAATGGAAATTCCGGAGCCCCGCTACAACCTGGAAGTAAATGGCGCCGGACATGGTGCTATGACCGGACGGATGCTGGAAAGGATCGAAAAAGTTCTGCTTGATGAAAAACCACAATTGGTAATGGTTTATGGTGACACGAATTCAACGCTTGCAGGCGCCCTTGCTGCCCGGAAACTAAATATTCCCCTGGCACACGTAGAGGCCGGGTTGCGGTCATTTAGAATGACGATGCCTGAGGAAATAAACAGGATACTTACTGATCGTATTTCCGACCTGCTGTTCTGCCCCACGGAGAAAGCTGTCAGTAACCTTGAAAAGGAAGGCTTCAGACAATTCAATTGCCAGATCTACCAGGTAGGAGATGTGATGTATGATTCAGCATTGTATTATGCAAACCAGGCAGAACAAAAATCAGGGATTATCAAACTCCTTGGCCTTGAAAATAAACCTTTTGTTTTGTGTACTATCCACCGTCAGGAAAATACCGATGATATTACAAACCTGAAATCAATCATCCATACGCTGAATCACCTGTCACATACGGTTACTGTTGTTTTGCCGCTGCATCCAAGAACCCGCAAAATTATGCAACAGCATTCCCTTGTTACCGAATTCGAAACCATTGACCCGGTCGGATATTTTGATATCCTCAGCTTACTCAAAAATTGCAGGCTGGTTATTACCGATAGTGGCGGGATGCAAAAGGAAGCCTATTTTTTTGGCAAATATTGTCTCACCCTGCGCGATGAAACGGAATGGGTTGAACTTACAGAACAGGGATATAATACCCTGGTGGGTGTTGATGAGAAAAAAATAACCGATGCCTTTCAGCTAAGGGTGAATGAACCCTTTGTAAATAAACAATCGCTGTATGGCGATGGAAATGCAAGCCAGAAAATTACCCGGATCATCCGGGAATTTTTAGGACTTTGATTTCCCTTTTCCCGGAAGGAAATTTTTATATTTCGATATGAAATTTTTAATGCCCTGTATTTCAATGGGCTCATAAAATCCAACCAGGGTAAGCAGGAAAGGAAAGGAAACAAACAACCCGGTTTTAAATGCCAGTCTGGGTATTATGTGCCAGGTGTTTCCAATCAATGAAAAGATATACAGAAATATGCCGGCCAAAATGAGCCAGACAATATTTTTTATTTCGTACGGTATTGGATATTTTTTTTGGGAAACATAGTAAAATAAAAAGAACATCACTATCTGGGAAATAAGCGTTGAAACCGCTGCGCCGTAAATACCGTAATGGGGTATCAAAAGGATATTCATGCCCAGATTAAACAAGGCAGTGAAAGCTATTAATGTACCCATCAGCGCTGAACTCTTTGTAATCTGTAATCCGATCAGTACATTTTCTTTCATCAGTACAAAAACCATCGAAAATGATAATAAAGGGATAATATTGGCTGCCTCCCAATACGTTTTTTCGTGAGCGAATACTTTGACAATTTCAAGGCTGAAAATTGACAAAAATAACACGCAGGCCATAACCAGGTATACGCTGTATTTCAGACTTTTTGCATAAAACCTTTTGTGATCGGGATCTCCTATTTTCCTGAACATGATTGGAACCAGCGACAATTGAATTGAACTGATCACAATAATTTTAATCGCATTGGCTATTTTGAAGGCGAGGGTATAGTTTCCAACAGCCTGGAGATCTGATAAAAAATTTAGTGAATACCTGTCGAATGTATTTAGCAGAACGGTTGAAACCGAAGCCAGCATGAGCGGAAAACCATATCCCAGCATCTGAATCAGTTTTCTGACTTCAAATTTTAATTCACTGTTGCGGATTATGTCTCCGGATATCATTATAAGGCCGGTAATTTCCCCGATCAGCATAGCCTCATAAACTCCCTGCACATTTCTGTGCTTATAAACAACAAACAGAATAGTAAGACCAAGCGTAACAAACAATTTGGTCATGCTGATCAGGGAGTATTTTATGGCTTTCTCCTGTAACCTCAGCAAAACCAGCGAAACATTTGCCACAATATTAACCGAGGCAGCCGCAAACATGATCCAGATCACACGGGCATGGTCGGCCTTATGAAAGAGCAAACCGGATATTTGTGACGAGAATTTCCAGACAAATAAAAAAGACAGCAGGCAGAATGCGGCATTTATTGAAATAACCGTAAAATGCATTGACTTTTGTGAATTCCTGTGTTCCGGATCATAATACCACCTGGCAAGCGATTGATATAACGAAAGGCTGAAAACTATTATAACCAGCTGGTATGTGATATCAATCACCCCCATCACACCAAAATCATCATTTGATAAATATTTGTAGTTGGTATAAAAGGGAATCAGAATAATGCCAATCAATTTGATTGAAACATTGGCAAACCCGTATATGATTGTACCCCGTGCGGCAGATTTGATGTTCGACAGCATTTTTAATTCTTCAGGTGATCATAGTATTTAAGAAATTCCATGGAAGTCCTTTCCCATGAATATTTTTGTGCAATGGTGACTGCCTTGCTTTTTATATGCTCAGTAATTTCGGGTGCTGATCTGAGCTTCAATATGGATTGACATAACTCTTCCACATTGCCAAAATGAACTGAGAATCCCAGTTTGTTCTCCTCAACAAATTCCTTCATAAGCCGGGCCTCACTTACAATAACAGGTTTGCCCATAGCAGCATACTGGTAAATTTTTGTGGCAATTGTATTGTTGATTTCCATATTGTTGGCACGGGGAACAAACAGGCATACGTTGCTGGCAGCAACATAGGAGGAAAGCATCGACAGGGGGACCCATCCTACATATTCAACCTCATTTTCAACCTGGTATTGCGATACAAACGACTGCAGGTTAAATGTCCTGTTTTCTTTTCCGGCAACAAGAAAGAGCAGGTCAGGGATTTCCCGCTTCAATCTTGAAACTCCCTGCAGGATAAAATCAATACCCCTAAGCTCATCCAGACTTCCACCATAGAAAAGGACAAATCTGTTTTTATATTTGCCCACAATGTCTTCATCCACATTGGCCAGGTTAAAATCGCCCATCCTGGGCGTATTGGGAAGGGTGATTACCTTTTCAGGTGAAACTTTTACCTGTCCTGTGTAGATCTCCTTCAATGAATCGGCAACAGTAATCACCAGATCGGCTTTCCGGAGATACCTGCGTTCATATTTTGTCCAGTTGCTGAACGTACGTATTATCTTGCCCATTCCTTTATTGTAATGGCGGGTTCGTACGATCCAGTTGCTGTAATATTCATGCTGGTCGCAAATAAGTTTCAGATTGTATTTCCGGGCCAGCTGATATCCTGTTTTTGAAAGCGGAAGGTCATGAATGTGAATAAAATGAAATTGCTCTTTTTTCAGTATAGAATCAAGGAACCTGTACCAGAAGTTAAAATAGAAAGGAAGGATAAGTGCTGCGGCCGAGCTTTTGTATAAGAGGTGTGAAATTTTTTTTCTGTATATAACATAATCATGATATAATTCTACAGCAGGCCTGTTCTGCATGGTATAGGCAGCAATTGCCACAGTGAACCCGGCATTTTGCAAACTTTCAATTTCTTTTTCAACCCTTTCATCCGGCGGGAATTCTCCGGCCAATACCATCAGAACTTTCATTTTATGATCAACTGGATTTTTTATGACTGGATTCAAATTCCTTTACGAGCAGCTTAATTCGCTGTTTCCGGTCCTTTTTATATTCAGCCGGTATTCCAAAATTCACTGTCCATGGGTTGATGTCCTTTGTTACAAGGCTCATGGCTCCAACAACTGCGCCTTCACCAATAGTAACCGAGGGAAGCACCATGGATCCGGCACCGATTATCGAATATTTTTCAAATTTAACAAGACCCCCTGTGACATGGGTCAGATGTCCCGGGATAAGCGGATTGGTCATGAACTCTCCGCTGTAATCGTCATTCTGGCTGTATATCAAAACCCGTGCTGAAATGGTGGAATAATCCTCCAGTACGATGCCATTTTTACCATACAGCGCAGTATACGCGGAAATGTGAATATAGGAACCTATTGTAATATTACCTGACAGGATACAGAAATCATCAATCCGCACATGGTTACCGATGGAAATTTCTCCAGGAGAATAAATGCTGCTTTTTCGGCTGATAAGAACATTTTCTCCGATACTTTTAAAAGGAATTGCTTTTAATTCCTCTTCGGAATAAAAAGATGTTTCCATTATTATGAATACGTATTAACTGTTTCGATAATCTTATCCTGGACAGCCGGGTTTAAATCATGGAATAAGGGTAAACACAGTATCCGGCGGGCAATCGATTCGGCGATCGGAACAGACTGTTTATCTTTAAGATAGGGCAGCTCATTCAGGGAAGGGTAAAAATACCTCCTGGGATAAATGTCCTCCTTGTTAAGCCGTTCCTTCACTTCAATGAGTTTTCCTTCGTTTTCGAATATGACAGGGAAGTAAGAAAAATTGCGGTTCACCTCTTCATTTACCTGCTGCAACTTTACCTTTTTTTGATCTCTGAAAGCCCGGAGGTACCGGTTAAATACTTCCTTTCGTTGAATACTGATCCCCTTAAAATCATCAAGTACACAAAGCCCCATTGCTGCCTGGAATTCATTCATTTTATAGTTCACACCAAGCTCTGTTATCCTGTCATACCCTGGAATTCCGAAATTCCTCATTAACAGGCCTTTATCATACAATTCCTTCGACTTAACAACAATTGCCCCGCCTTCGATCGTATGAAATATCTTTGTGCTGTGAAAACTGTAAACGGAAATATCGCCAAATTCACTGACGTTATGGTCACCCAGCTGCACATCAAAGGCATGTGCTGCATCGTACACAACTTTTAGATTATGCTCGGAAGCTATCTGTCCTATCTTTTCAACATCACAGACATTACCAAAAACGTGAACCGGAAGGATGGCTGAAGTTTTATCCGTGATCTTTTCCCTGATCTTATCAGTGTCAATGTTCAAGGTATTTTCATCGATATCAACAAATACAGGGGTCAGGCCTTCCCACACCAGGCTGCTGATGGTGGCCACAAAGGTGAACGGTGTTGTGATTACCTCTCCTGTCAATCCGAGCATTTTGTATGCCAGCTGAAGGGCACAGGTTCCGTTCACAGTAAGTATTACATATTCGGCATTCAGGAATTTTTTTAATTCTTCTTCGAGGCGCAGCAATAAGGCCCCATTGTTTGTAAGCCAGCCTGAAGCATAGATCTGGTCCAAATAGACCTGAAATTTGGCTTTATCGGGCAAATATGTCTTTGTTACATTGATCATCAGCGATTTACTTTTTTCAGATAAATATTTTAGCCCAACCAGGAGCAATAGTTTCAAGTGAAACGATCTTTTCTGTTTGTTCCCTGTTCCTCTTGGAAACCTGTGGGTCCATTTCTGTCAGACCTTTAGAATCCTTATCAGACAAGAGAGCCCGGGTATCATAGACCTCTATGCCGTGTTCTTCAAAAAACTGAAATGACGAATTATCGCTCCGAATATAGACCTTTTTACCCAGATACAGATAGGAGAATATATTTCCAAGTCCCTGCTGCCTTTGATGGTTCATGATCAAAATATCTACAGAAGCAACAAAAGAAGCATATTGTTCCCTGTCCAAAAAAGTGGTCATCGGATAAAACCGGTCTCCCAATTCCTTTTTTCCATAATCCATCACCGTCCTGGCATATTCTTCATCACCGTAGGAAACCGGGCAAAATACCAGGCATCTCTCCTCCCTGTTTTTGGCAAGGTAATGGAGGATTTCAATTGTATTGTTGGTAGGATTTGCGGAATTGCCAACCTGAATGTGAATGATCCCGTTTTTTTTCGTTTTATTTTGAATTCTCCTCAGTGCTTCAAAATCTGTGGGTATTGGATACATTCCCGGCTGATAGATGGCCTTTGTTTTATAATGATCCCGAATAAATTCAAAATCTCCCCTGATGGGGCAAAAGACTATAGGTATCCTTCGGATCAAACGGGTTCTTATCCATTCATATAGCCTGTTTTCAAGGGTTTTTTCACAGAAATTATACCAGTATGCATCCTGTCCCCAAACGGACCATACCCCCTTACTACAATACTTGCGGAATCGGTACCAAAACAAAAGGGAACGGGATACCGGAAATGAATGAAATATAATTCTGTCCGCACTTTTAAGAAGGGATGGCATGTTTGAAACAAGTTCCTTCCTGGTTTCAAGGAATAGAATTTTTACCTTAAACCTCCCTTCCAGGATATCTTTTCTTGATTTATTCCGGAATACAACGACATGGTCTGAGGGTTCAAATTTCTCATCCAGAAGCCGGATAAACTCCAAAGCGTAATCCGCAACCTGTGTAAAAATATGAAGCACCATGCCAGAGTAATAAAATTTAAGATGAAAAGCTTTGAGTGACTACAAAATTAATTTTACTTTACAAAAAAAACTTCCCATGAATAAAACCCCCGCCAAATTATTCATTAATTACGGTACACCCATAATTATTTTCTTCTTTCTGTCACTTTTCTATTTTGTCCCGGATGTGCTGGAGGGAAAGAAAATCAATCAGCATGATATCATGCAGTTTAAGGGAATGTCCAAAGAAATATCTGATTTCCGCGCTACCTATGGCAAGGAGCCTTTATGGACCAACAGTATGTTTGGCGGAATGCCGGCATATCTGGTTTCCACTCAATACAAGGGAAATCTCCTCAGGCAGGTACACCGTTTTTTCACCCTCAATGATTTCAAGCCGGTTAGTTTTATATTCCTTTATCTTATCGGGGCCTATATTGCCCTTTTGTTGTTTGGGCTCAGTCCATGGATAAGTTTTGTGGGGGCAATTGCATATGCCTTTTCCTCCTATTTCTTCATTGTAATACAGGCGGGCCATGTTTCAAAGGTGCTCGCCCTGGGATACATGCCTCCGATTATAGCCGGTGTATATGTGGCATTCCGTGGAAAGGCCATGCTTGGTGCAATGGTTACCGGTATTTTCCTGGGTCTGCAGATTTTCATCAACCACCTGCAGATCACTTATTATACTATGCTGATCATCCTGATTCTGGGAATCTTTGAACTGGTAAATGCCATCCGGAACAAAACATATGCTGATTTTCTCAAACCTTTTCCATGGCTTATCCTGTTTGTCGTGCTTGCCATCGGCGCAAACTTTAGCAATCTGTATTCTACCTACGAGTACGGAAAATACTCAATCCGCGGCAAATCGGAACTTTCGGTAAATGCTGAAAACAAAACATCGGGATTGGATAAGGATTATGCCACCCAATGGAGTTATGGAATACCCGAAACCTTTACGCTCCTTATCCCTGATTTTATGGGTGGAGGATCCTCCATGGCGCTGAAAACGACCTCAAACACCTATCAGTTTATTAAAAATACATATGGTGCTTCAGAGGCCAAAAAATTTATTGGCAGTGTGCCAACCTACTGGGGAAAACAACCCAGCACCTCCGGGCCGGTTTATGTAGGAGCCATTATTGTATTCCTTTTTATCCTTGGAATGTTCCTTGTAAAAGGCCGGGTCAAATGGTGGCTGTTCACGGTAACCGTTGTGTCGATATTCCTTTCATGGGGGCATAATTTTGGAATCCTCACTAATTTCATGCTCGATAATTTCCCGGGCTACAATAAATTCAGAACGGTTTCCATGACCCTTATAATGGCGGAGTTTTCCATGCCGTTCCTGGCCATCCTTACTTTGTGGGAAATAGTTAATGGAAATATTGAGAAAAAGGAATTCCTGAGGGCCTTCAAATACAGCTTCCTTGGACTTGCCGGATTAATAGTAATACTTTTGATGATAGGCGGATCCTTCGATATGTCTGCAGCCATTGATGAACAATTACGGTCACAGGGGTTGGATAAAATTGTTGACGCTATTCAGAAAGACCGTCTTTCCCTGCTCCGGGCAGATGCATTCCGGTCTCTTGTATTCGTTTCACTTGCTGCCGCTCTTGTGTATTTTGCCTGGTTGAAAAAAATCAAATTCAATACACTTATTATTCTTGCATCGTTATTGGTACTTGCTGATATGTGGCCGGTGAATAAACGGTTTCTTGGCAGCCGTGATTTTCTGACTGCCAAAGAAGATAAAAACCTTTTTGCTCCTACTACCGCGGATATGGTCATTCTTCGCGACAAAGACCCGGATTTCAGGGTTTTAAACCTCACAGTCAGTATTCTACAGGATGCTACAACTTCCTATTATCATAAGTCACTGGGCGGTTATCATGGCGCCAAGATGAGAAGATACCAGGAACTTTTTGATCACAGCATTGAAAATGAACTGACCAGTCTGATCACCACCCTCCAGAAAAGGCCCCGGCCAGAGGCAGTTGACAGTACATTGGCCACATTGGGTACCCTGAATATGCTGAATACCCGTTACATTATCTATAATACGGAAGCACCACCGCTGGTTAACCGGCATGAGTTGGGAAACGCCTGGTTTGTAAACAAGTATACAATAGTACCCAATGCGGATGCTGAAATCCTGGCTGTTTCTTCCGGTCTTAAACCCGGACAGGAAGCCGTGATCGATGCCCGGTTCGAAAACGAAGTAAAGTCGTTAACGCTGGTTCCGGATACAACAGCCCGTATTTCATTAACTGAATACAGGGCCAATTACCTGAAATACAGCTCCAGTTCATCCAGCGAACAACTGGCTGTATTTTCCGAGGTATATTATGACAAGGGATGGCAGGCCTACGTCGATGGTAAACCGGCTCCGCATTTCAGGGCCGACTACCTGCTCAGGGCAATGAAGGTTCCGGAAGGAAAGCATACAATTGAATTCAAATTTCACCCCAACAGTTACTTTATGGGTGAAAAAGTTTCCATGGCCAGTTCTTTGATACTATTATTGCTGGCACTGGGAATTGGCTGGAAGGAGTGGAAGAAGGGAGTAGTGAGTAAGGAGAAATGAGTAGGGAGACAATGCCGATAGGCATTAACTGTCGGTAGAAAAAGAGGATACAGAAACTATCCCGTATATCATAAAATTCCTTTTCTACCGACAGTCAATCCCACAGGGGATTCTCACCTCTCACCTCTCATCTCTCATCTCTCACCTCTCATCTCTGCTCCCTAGTATCTATCCAGCCACCTGTATTTCCTTGCAGTGTCTCCCAGTTTGACGGAAAAGCAGATCTCATGTGAACCATAAGAGTATCTTGATATTCCTTTGAAACCATAGTCAAATGAATAGCCGAAATAGTAATTCTTGAATTTAACCCCGGCAAGAAGGATTATATCACCGCTTGTTCGACCCGACAGGCCAAACCAGTACTGACGTTTAAAATAGGCTTTCATGGTGAGATCAGCCTGCATTCTCAGCATCTCATTAAAAATGATCAGGGTGGAAGGTTCTAATTCCCAGTTCGGATTTGACCCAACGGTATACTGATAATCAGCCAGGATACTATAATGCCGCATTAACCTTATTTCTTCTGAACTTTGATAATCTGCGCTATTCCCTATTTTGAGTTTAGACTGAAAGATCTGCAAAATTGAAAAGCCTGCGTGCCAGTTGCTCTTCATAAAATTAATTCCAATTCCCGCATCCGGAACAAGGGTTGACTTGCCAATAAGCCCGTTTAAAGGATCTGTCTCCGGGTTCTTGAGTTTGGCTAATTCAGGATTGATCCTGAATTGGAACACATTTCCTGTCAATCCGAATGATAATTGTGAGTTCCTTATAAACAGATGATATGCATAACTGAACTGTGCCCCTGTTCTGGCAATAGCACCATTTTCATCATGATATACAATGCCTCCAAGCCCTACCCTTCCCTTACCTGCCTTATGAAAGGTGTTGCCTCCCTTTGGACCGGCTTTCAAAGTATAACCTGTTTTTAAGCAATCTTCCCTGTGCACTGATAATATAGGAAGAAGGGGTGTTATCCGAAAATCCAAGCCACTGCTTTCTGGCGCCAAGATTAAATACAGTTCGCCCATCGCACCCGGCTACTGCCGGATTGAGCAGGAATTCATTTGCATAATACTGGCTGAATCGGGGTAATTGCTGTGAGTGAACAATCCCCATACAAGTGGTAAGCGCCAGGATAATAAAAATTATCCTGACCCTGACACTTTTCTTTTTCATATGGTAGATAATGTTCTTCACAATTATATTATACAGCCGTTATTTAATAATGGTTACATTGCCCTTTATGGGGGGCTGATCTTTTCCATTGTTTAGTTGAATAATGAAATAATAAGAATCCACAGGAAGCGCACGTCCTTTCATGTCCTCTCCGTTCCAGGGCTCAGCGCATCCTCCGGTACAACGGTAAACCAGGCTGCCCAGACGGTCATATATCTCTATCACACCATCAGGATAAATCTCATGGAAGCTGGCTTCCCCTCCGTCCTGGTTGATATAGTTTATTTCCCATGTGTCATTGGCATAATCATAATTTGGAGTAAATGCGGTTGGAATTCCCAAACATGAGCTATTCAGGGCCTTTAGGTTAAATGTGCCTTCTGCCGTACATCCCTGAATGTCAGTCACGCTTACTTCATACTCATTTTCCCTTACATCATTCAATATCGAATCGGATTCATCCGGATAATCCGTCCATCTAAACTGGTATACAGGCGATCCACCGGTCACCCGGATGGCCAGGGCACCGTTTTGCCAGTCGGGACAGAAAGGAGGAACCGTATTGGTTTCATCAAGAGATAAATTCAACGGCTCCGGCTCCTTAATCAGAATAACGGTATCAAAGGAGCAATCCCTTTTATCTTTTATCCGCAACACATAATTACCAGCCTTTAGCTGTTCCACAAGGGTTCCGTCCACGAGTACATCATTCCAGTAATAAATATATCCCGGCGTTCCTCCTGTTGCACCCAATGTTACTGAACCATCGCTGTAACTGAAACACTTTGGACCGGTTACATCAACCACAGCTGACAGTTCACCGGGATCATTTAAGACCATTGATTGTGTACCAGTACACTGATCGGCATCTGTAACAGTTACGCTATAGTTAGCACTGGCGCCTGAAATAGTCTCCGAATGACTTCCGGTGTTCCACTCATAGGTAAAGGGTGCAATTCCTGCAGTAACCACAGCCTTTAGTGTGCCATCCACCTCATTATGGCAGGAAATACTGTCTATCACCTGAATAGTAACCTGAACCGGCGGATTTTGAACGATAACCGATGTGTCCTTTATCTGGCAAAGGTTTCTGTCGGTGACGGTGAGAACATATTTGCCTGTATCCAGGCCGCTTATTTCTTGTTCTGATTGACCAGTATCCCATAAATAAGTATATGCTGACAATCCCCCGGTAACCACAGCCCGGCTAATTCCCTTAACATCGCCGGTGCAATTCACATTTGTATTCTCAAAACGAAGTGTTAGCCGGGCAGGGGATTCCAGCGGAGCCGTCCACGTTACTGCACAATTATTCACATCCGTAAGATTCAATTTGTATGACCCGGTGGGAAGATTATCGATAAAGGAAGTATCCCTTCCGAGCCCTATATTATTTGCAGTCCAGTCATAATTGTATCTTCCTTCGCCTCCATTTCCAAAGATCCGGATGGTCCCGTCATTCCCTTCGAAACAGGATACTTCAAAGCCATTGTGGTCTGACATGCTCACGGAATCAATCTGCAGTTTATTGGGTTGAACAACAGGTATTGTATCAGTAATGCTGCAGTTAATGCCATCTTTGATGGTCACTATATAATCACCGGCAGCAAGGTTATGCAGTTCAGGTGAAGTGCCGCCCTGTTTCCATTGGAATTGATAAGGTGCTTTGGTAATATCTCCCCCTTCAGGATGTAACACAATAAATCCTGTATTATCACCGAAGCAATTTACATTATACCCGCCCCCAACAGACTTTGAAATATCAGGCATTGCCTTGATTTCGGAGGGCTGTATCAATTCAAAGGTATCTCTTACGGAACAATTGAAAGTGTCAGACACAACTACACTGTATTGACCTGCTTCTAGACCCGTCTGATTCCTCAGGGTGCTATCAGTTATGCCTCCTCCCGATCAAGGATTTCCAGTTGTATGAATATTTGCTTTCTTCATGGCCTCCACTAATTGTGTTCAATGAAATCCGTCCATCCTGAAGGCCAAAACAGCTAACATTATAAAGCCCATTATAAGACGACAGGGTGTGCCGTTCAATCTCCAGCGGGGCAGGTTCCTCCATGCTTAAAATAAATTCACCCTGACATTGTGCAACATCCGTATAATGAAGAGTATAGAGCCCTGCATTCAGATTATTCTGATAGTTGAACTGCAAGGCATTTGTAAATGTGGTATCAAATCCGGGGCCGGACCAGTGATAAGTAATATTTGTCATATTGTTGTTCACGGTAACAAAACTGCCTGAGTTTTCCCCGTTGCACCTGATCTGATATTCTCCGAAATTTACAGGATAGGCTCCCACCGTTACGGCCGGTGGAGCGGATAAGTCTCTGTATACAATTGTTTTTGGAAGAGATGGGCACCCGTTTGTATCAGAAGGCTGCAAATAGTATCGCCCTTCAGGCGCATTATTAAGTACATTTCTATGGATCGGGGCTGCTTCACCAAAATCCTCAGGTACTTTTATCCACACGTTATCGTAACCCGGTATTCCACCTTTTGTATTCGCCTTAAGAATTCCGTCATTACCAAAACAGCTTACGTTTTGGATAATCTGGATTGAAGTTGTAACGGAATCAGGCTGTGTCAGGACAAATACACTGTCATCGCGGCAGCCAAAATGATCCTTGATTAAAACCGAATAAGTATTGGCAACCAACTGGGTTATATCCTTTGTAGTTTTGCCATTACTCCATGTATAGGATAAATCGTATACACCATAGTTGGCAAAAGCAGTTGCACCACCTGTCGGCATGAGCCGGATAAATCCATTGTTTTCATGCTTGCACCGTATATTGTTACCGCCGATGTAAGTAGAAATGGAATCAACAATCCCATGCAATGTTGGAGCTATCCAAATAATAGTCGTATCGGGAATACCCGGACATTTACGGATACTTCCCGGACCCATCAGATAGGGATATGCAATAAAAGTGACCATCTGCGGGACAGTTGTCAGGTTAACAATTGAATCCTCCAATGTAAATCCAGGTAAAAGATCATTTGTATCCGAAGCATAGTATACAGAAACGAAAGAAGCATTAAACTGCGCCTCATAGTAGAAATTAACCGGTTGAACAGAACGTGTTACCGTACTGAAAAGTACGTGGGGCGTCAGGGACGTGCAAATGGTGTCCTGTGCCGGCGTAAGTCCTACCCTTGGTGTGGGCTCAACCCAAACCCTTACTGTATCTGCCGGTCCGGTACATTTCTCTGATTCTGATGCAGATTCACGGGTATAAGGGATAACAATGAACACTACCTGTTTTGCTGTGTCTGTCATATTTACCAAGGTCTCCGTAAGAATTGAGCCATCGGGTAATGCCGTTCCGTTGGCACGGAGTGACTGATAATCCATAAGGTGCCTGGGTATAGTAGCGAATCATAACCGGACGGGTAGGTACAGATGGACTATTTAAATCAATCGTTGTAAAATCTCCTGAACAGATTGTGTCCTTCTGCAATGTGGCAATCACCCTGACTGTGGGTTCTACCCAAACATAGGCTGTGTCATTGATACCCGTGCATTTTTCGTTTTCTGATCCGGCCTGGCGGGTATACGGAGTGACAATAAATCTTACCAGCTGTGCCTGGTCATTTGTATTGGTAATGGAATTTGTGAGAATGTCACTGTTGTTCAAACCGGTTCCAGTAGCCGGGGTTACTGTTACCCCTGCCGGGGCCTCGGTCACATAACGGAACTTCACCGGACGGGTAGGAACTGTCGGACTGGTGAGCGTTATGCTTACCTGCGAACCATCGCAGATTGTATCCTGTTTTGGAGTTACCGACATCCGGGCCGTCGGTTCTACCCAAACATAGGCCGTATCATTGATGCCGGTGCATTTTTCTGCTTCCGAATCCGAAGTACGAATATATGGAGTGATGATAAACCTCACCAGTTGTGCCTGGTCATTTGTATTGGTAATGGTGTTTGTGAGAATGTTGTTGTTATCCAGAGGTCCGCCTGTTGCCGGGGTAACTGTTACACCAGCAGGTGCCTCGGTCACATACCGGAACTTCACTGCCCGGGTCGGAACTGAAGGACTTGTCAGGGTGATGTTTACCTGGGAACCATCGCAGATTGTATCCTGTTTTGGAGTTACCGTTATCCGCGCTGTAGGTTCTACCCAAACATAAGCTGTATCGTTTATGCCGGTGCATTTTTCTAATTCTGATCCGGCCTGGCGGGTATACGGAGTGATAATAAATCTTACCAGTTGCGCCTGGTCATTTGTATTGGTAATGGTATTTGTGAGAATGTCACTGTTGTTCAAACCGGTTCCATTAGCCGGGGTTACTGTTACGCCTGCCGGGGCCTCGGTCACATACCGGAACTTCACTGCCCGGGTGGGAACTGAAGGACTTGTCAGGGTAATGTTCACCTGGGCACCGTTGCAGATTGTATCCTGTTTTGGAGTTACTGTTATCCGGGCCGTTGGTTCTACCCAAACATAAGCTGTATCGTTTATGCCGGTGCATTTTTCTAATTCTGATCCGGCCTGGCGGGTATACGGGGTGACAATAAATCTTACCAGTTGTGCCTGGTCATTTGTATTGGTAATGGTATTTGTGAGAATGTCATTGTTGTTCAAACCGGTTCCAGTAGCCGGGGTTACAGATACCCCTGCCGGGGCCTCGGTCACATAACGGAACTTCACCGGACGGGTTGGAACTGAGGGACTGGTCAGGGTGATGCTTACCTGGGAACCATCGCAGATCGTATCCACCTTCGGGCTTACCGATATCCGGGCCGTTGGTTCTACCCAAACATAGGCTGTATCGTTTATGCCGGTACATTTTTCGTTTTCTGATCCGGCCTGACGGGTATACGGAGTGACAATAAATTTTACCAGCTGTGCCTGGTCATTTGTATTGGTAATAGAATTAACAAGTACAGCATTATTATCCAGGGGTCCACCTGTTGCCGGGGTAACTGTTACACCAGCAGGGGCCTCGGTCACATACCTGAACTTCACTGCCCGGGTCGGAACTGAAGGACTTGTTAATTGTATACTTACCTGGTCGCCATTACAGATAGTATCCTGTTTTGGAGTTACAGTTATACGGGCCGTTGGTTCTACCCATACATAAGCTGTATCGTTTATGCCGGTACATTTTTCGTTTTCTGATCCTGCCTGGCGGGTATACGGGGTGATAATAAATCTTACCAGTTGTGCCTGGTCATTTGTATTGGTAATAGAATTAACAAGCACAGCATTATTATCCAGCGGTCCGCCGGTTGCCGGGGTAACTGTTACACCTGCCGGAGCCTCGGTCACATACCGGAACTTCACTGCCCGGGTGGGAACTGAAGGACTTGTCAGGGTGATGTTCACCTGGGCACCATCGCAGATCGTATCCTACTTTCGGAGTTACCGTTATCCGGGCTGTGGGTTCTACCCAAACATAAGCTGTATCGTTGATGCCGGTGCATTTTTCGTTTTCTGATCCGGCCTGACGGGTATACGGAGTGACAATAAATCTTACCAGCTGTGCCTGGTCATTTGTATTGGTAATAGAATTAACCAGCACAGCATTATTATCCAGGGGTCCGCCAGTTGCCGGGGTAACTGTTACACCTGCAGGGGCCTCGGTCACATACCGGAACTTCACCGAACGGGTCGGAACTGAAGGACTTGTTAGGGTATGTTTACCTGGTCGCCATTGCAGATTGTATCCTGTTTTGGAGTTACCGTTATCCGGGCCGTGGGTTCTACCCATACATAAGCTGTATCATTTATGCCGGTGCATTTTTCTAATTCTGATCCGGCCTGGCGGGTATACGGAGTAACAATAAATCTTACCAGCTGTGCCTGGTCATTTGTATTGGTAATGGAATTAACAAGTACAGCATTGTTATCCAGGGGTCCGCCTGTTGCCGGGGTAACTGTTACACCTGCCGGGGCCTCAGTCACATACCGGAACTTCACTGCCCGCGTGGGAACTGAGGGACTGGTGAGGGTGATGTTTACCTGGGCACCATTGCAGATGGTATCCTGTTTTGGAGTTACCGTTATCCGGGCCGTGGGTTCTACCCATACATAAGCCGTATCATTTATGCCGGTGCATTTTTCATTTTCTGATCCGGCCTGGCGGGTATACGGAGTAACTATAAATCTTACCAGTTGTGCCTGATCATTGGTATTGGTAATGGTGTTCGTGAGAATGTCACTGTTGTTCAAACCAGTTCCAGTAGCCGGCGCTACTGTCACACCTGCCGGGGCCTCGGTCACATACCGGAACTTCACTGCCCGGGTGGGAACTGAAGGACTTGTCAGGGTGATGTTTACCTGGGCACCATTGCAGATCGTATCCTGTTTTGGAGTTACCGTTATCCGGGCCGTGGGTTCTACCCAAACATAGGCTGTATCGTTGATACCGGTGCATTTTTCCAGTTCTGATCCGGCCTGGCGGGTATACGGAGTGACTATAAATCTTACCAGCTGTGCCTGGTCATTTGTATTGGTAATAGAATTAACGAGCACAGCATTATTATCCAGGGGTCCGCCTGTTGCCGGGGTAACTGTTACACCTGCAGGAGCCTCGGTCACATACCGGAACTTCACTGCCCGGGTCGGAACTGAAGGACTTGTCAGGGTAATGTTCACCTGGGCACCATCGCAGATCGTATCCTGTTTTGGAGTTACAGTTATCCGGGCCGTGGGTTCTACCCATACATAAGCAGTATCATTGATGCCGGTGCATTTTTCGTTTTCTGATCCGGCCTGACGGGTATACGGAGTGACAATAAATTTTACCAGCTGTGCCTGGTCATTTGTATTGGTAATGGTGTTTGTGAGAATGTCATTATTATCCAAGGGGTCCGCCTGTTGCCGGGGTAACTGTTACACCTGCCGGAGCTTCGGTCACATACCGGAACTTCACTGCCCGGGTGGGAACTGAAGGACTTGTCAGGGTGATGTTTACCTGGGCGCCATTACAGATCGTATCCTGTTTTGGAGTTACCGTTATCCGGGCTGTGGGTTCTACCCAAACATACGCCGTATCATTGATGCCGGTGCATTTTTCCAGTTCTGATCCGGCCTGGCGGGTATACGGAGTGACAATAAATTTTACAAGCTGTGCCTGGTCATTGGTATTGGTAATGGAATTAGTAAGACATGTCATTGTTATCCAGCGGTCCGCCTGTTGCCGGGGTAACTGTTACACCTGCCGGAGCCTCGGTCACATACCTGAACTTCACTGCCCGGGTGGGAACTGAAGGACTTGTCAGGGTGATGTTTACCTGGGCGCCATTACAGATCGTATCCTGTTTTGGAGTTACCGTTATCCGGGCCGTGGGTTCTACCCAAACATAAGCCGTATCATTTATGCCGGTGCATTTTTCATTTTCTGATCCGGCCTGACGGGTATACGGAGTGATTATAAATTTTACCAGTTGTGCCTGGTCATTGGTATTGGTAATGGTGTTTGTGAGAATGTCACTGTTGTTCAAACCGGTTCCAGTAGCCGGCGATCACTGTCACACCTGCCGGGGCCTCGGTCACATACCGGAACTTCACTGCCCGGGTGGGAACTGAGGGACTGGTCAGGGTGATGCTTACCTGGGCGCCATTGCAAATCGTATCCACTTTCGGGGTTACTGTTATCCGGGCTGTGGGTTCTACCCAAACATAGGCTGTATCGTTGATACCGGTGCATTTTTCCAGTTCTGATCCTGCCTGGCGGGTATACGGAGTGACTATAAATCTTACCAGTTGTGCCTGGTCATTTGTATTGGTAATGGAATTAACAAGACAGTCATTATTATCCAGGGGTCCGCCTGTTGCCGGGGTAACTGTTACACCTGCAGGGGCCTCGGTCACATACCTGAACTTCACTGCACGGGTCGGAACTGAAGGACTTGTCAGGGTGATGTTTACCTGGGCACCATCACAGATCGTATCCTACTTTCGGGGTTACTGTTATCCGGGCTGTGGGTTCTACCCATACATAAGCCGTATCGTTTATGCCGGTGCATTTTTCCAATTCTGATCCGGCATGGCGGGTATACGGAGTGACAATAAATTTTACCAGCTGTGCCTGGTCATTTGTATTGGTAATAGAATTAACAAGCACAGCATTGTTATCCAGGGGTCCGCCTGTTGCCGGGGTAACTGTTACACCTGCCGGGGCCTCGGTCACATACCGGAACTTCACTGCCCGGGTCGGAACTGAAGGACTTGTCAGGGTGATGTTTACCTGGGCGCCATTACAAATTGTATCCTGTTTTGGAGTTACCGTTATCCGCGCTGTTGGTTCTACCCATACATAAGCTGTATCGTTTATGCCGGTGCATTTTTCGTTTTCTGATCCTGCCTGACGTGTATACGGAGTGACAATAAATTTTACAAGCTGTGCCTGGTCATTTGTATTGGTAATAGAATTAACAAGTACTGCATTATTATCCAGGGGTCCACCTGTTGCCGGGGTAACTGTTACACCAGCGGGGGCCTCAGTCACATACCGGAACTTCACTGCCCGGGTGGGAACTGACGGGCTGGTCAGGGTAATGCTCACCTGGGCGCCATTGCAAATAGTATCCTGTTTTGGAGTTACTGTTATCCGGGCCGTTGGTTCTACCCAAACATAGGCTGTATCGTTGATACCGGTGCATTTTTCCAGTTCTGATCCTGCCTGGCGGGTATACGGAGTGACTATAAATCTTACCAGTTGTGCCTGGTCATTTGTATTGGTAATAGAATTAACAAGTACAGCATTATTATCCAGTGGTCCGCCGGTTGCCGGGGTAACTGTTACGCCAGCCGGGGCTTCGGTCACATACCGGAACTTCACTGCCCGGGTGGGAACTGATGGACTGGTCAGGGTAATGCTCACCTGGGCGCCATTGCAGATAGTATCCTGTTTTGGAGTTACCGTTATCCGCGCTGTAGGTTCTACCCAAACATAAGCTGTATCGTTTATGCCGGTGCATTTTTCGTTTTCTGATCCTGCCTGGCGCGAATACGGAGTGATGATAAATCTTACCAGCTGTGCCTGGTCATTTGTATTGGTAATAGTATTTGTAAGAATGTCACTGTTGTTCAAACCGGTTCCATTAGCCGGCGCTACGGTCACACCTGCGGGAGCTTCGGTTACATACCGGAACTTCACTGCCCGGGTAGGAACTGAGGTACTGGTGAGGGTTATGTTTACCTGGTCGCCATTGCAGATAGTATCCTGTTTTGGAGTTACCATTATCCGGGCTGTGGGCTCAACCCAAACATAGGCTGTATCGTTGATACCGGTGCATTTTTCCAGTTCTGATCCTGCCTGGCGGGTATACGGAGTGATGATAAATTTTACAAGCTGCGCCTGGTCATTTGCATTGGTAATAGAATTAACAAGCACAGCATTGTTATCCAGCGGTCCGCCGGTTGCCGGGGTAACTGTTACACCTGCCGGAGCTTCGGTCACATACCTGAACTTCACCGAACGGGTCGGAACTGATGTGCTGGCCAGGGTGATGCTCACCTGGGCACCATTGCAGATTGTATCCTGTTTTGGTGTTACTATTATCCGGGACGTGGGTTCCACCCATATAATCTGACTTTTTTTGCTTTTGTTACCACTAACATCTGTCAGCACCCAGTTTCGTATAATATATCCTATTGTATCACAACTCGTTAAATTATTAAAATCATCGCTGTAGGTCAAGGTTAAATTGGCATCCGGGGCACAATTGTCTGCCATATCTGCGGCAGTTATTTCACCTGTTACAGCCGTTAGGGCGTTGTATGTGCAATCAAGGTTCCTGCAAATCGTATCGTTTTGCGGAACCGTAAATATCGGGGCGGTGGCATCCGTTACCGTGATCTTCTGATCATGCTGGGTGGCGTTCCCGGCCACATCCTTTACTTCCCATGTCCGGGTGATGGTATAATTGTAATGGGCCAGCAGGGAGGCATCCGCATTCTGCGTGCTCACATCCGTGTAGCTCACCGTAAGGTTTGCATCCGGGGCACAGTTGTCTGCCATGTCGGCTGCTGTTACATTGCCGGTGGTGGCTGGCAGTATGCTGGCATCACAGCTGATGGATATATCCACAGGCTGGGTAAATATCGGGGCGGTGGCATCCGTTACCGTGATCTTCTGATCATGCTGGGTGGCGTTCCCGGCCACATCCTTTACTTCCCATGTCCGGGTGATGGTATAATTGTAATGGGCCAGCAGGGAGGCATCCGCATTCTGCGTGCTCACATCCGTGTAGCTCACCGTAAGGTTTGCATCCGGGGCACAGTTGTCTGCCATGTCGGCTGCTGTTACATTGCCGGTGGTGGCTGGCAGTATGCTGGCATCACAGCTGATGGATATATCCACAGGCTGGGTAAATATCGGGGCGGTGGCATCCGTTACCGTGATCTTCTGATCATGCTGGGTGGCGTTCCCGGCCACATCCTTTACTTCCCATGTCCGGGTGATGGTATAATTGTAATGGGCCAGCAGGGAGGCATCCGCATTCTGCGTGCTCACATCCGTGTAGCTCACCGTAAGGTTTGCATCCGGGGCACAGTTGTCTGCCATGTCGGCTGCTGTTACATTGCCGGTGGTGGCTGGCAGTATGCTGGCATCACAGCTGATGGATATATCCACAGGCTGGGTAAATATCGGGGCGGTGGCATCACTTACATTTACAGATATATTGTCAGAACCAGTACACCCCTTGTCATCGGTAACTGTATAGATTAGATTGCTATTCCCAAAGGTGCTTTTATTAAATACCGGATTTACAATATTCGATGCACTCAAAAAACCTGATCCTGCGCCGGTCCAGGAATGCGATGAATAGGTACCCGATCCTCCTGAAGGATTACCGTTTAGTGCCAGATCAGCACCAGGGCATGTCTGGGCAGGGTCGGGAGTTATGCTGGTACCAGGGACAGGATTTACCAATACATTATAATCTATCGAAGTGCCCGTTTGTGCACCATCAAAAACGGATAATTTAATTTCCCCGCTACCTGTCCCGGTTGTCCATAGTATACTTGCTGCACTGGTTCCCTGTCCCGATTGTACAGAACCTCCGGTAACAGACCAGGTATATGAAAATGCACCGTGATTGGGTACTGAATAGTTCTTTGTACTGTTTTGACAGAAACTGCCAAAATCATAGACCGAATGGTCGGCGGGTCCTGATACAGTATAAAAAGTTCCGGGGTTACTTTGGTTATTATATTCCGTTGTGATCCAATCATTGCTTTGTGCTTTGTTCATTACATGAACTTCGTCGATCTTCCCATCAAAGAAATTTGCCGGGGCCCCACCAAAATCTGCAGCACCGATGGTGAGGGGAATATTATTCTGGTCAAAATTTCCGCTTACTAGTATTGTCTGTAGCAACTGAAACTCCATTAACATACAGGTTTCTCACTGTTCCGGTATATGTATGTTACAACATAACACCAGGAAGACAATGGAATTATAGCTCCTCCTCCATCCAGAATTACTTGAGCGCCCGATTGTGAAAATTCCTGCCGGGTATGGGTCGTATTATTAAATAATAACCCATACATGGTATATGGAACTGCATTGGCCGAATGCGATTTAGCAACTATTCTGTCCCAGTTGTCAATAAGATCCACATTAATCCAAGCAGACAAAGTAAATTCGGAAGTCAGGTCAAGAGATGCATTATCCGGTACCCTAATATAATCACCGAATCCGTCCAGGGTATAACCATTCCCTATAAAACCTGCAGCAGATACTGCGTTTCCGAATGCAGTTCCCGTATTGCCATTGGATGTTGCATCATCAGTATTCCGCAAATGCCACACGCCTGCATATTCATTGTTCCAGACACTGGTGACTGAAGGATTTGTATTTATCTGAGGATTACTATATAGTAATTTTATAACTGTATTTGCCGAAGTGAACAATAAAGGTATCCTCACCCAGGCAATCAATGTTCCGTTTAATGCTGAGTACCTTTCAATTTCATGGTCAAGCTTATACCCGTTAATGTCCGTAAAGGCAATGTCGTAGCCAAAGTTGCTGTATACATTCCCTCCGTTTGCCTTTGTTTTAAGGTCATTATCGCTGGTAATCCTTATTAAAACGACAAAATCTGGCAGATCGGCCGAGCCTGAAACCTGGGCCGGATCAATGGTGATCGTCTTTTCATATGCATATCCTAAAGAGGAAAAAGGAACCTGAGCATTGAGGGAGGGAAAGCACGTTATGAAAACCAACAGGCATACCGTTGAGAAGGCATTTAAACGCCTGCCCAATCCATGGAAGTTATTGTGGAATTTGATTTTCATCAATGTGACCGTACCCGTGGTTGCGAAAAAAGTAGTTTTAACTGTCACGCGACTATACGCGACAACCAGGATTTTTTACGGACACAAAACAAAAAAGTTATAGATTATCAGGAGTTTATTAGCATAATGATCATTCAACGTACATTGCTTTCTTCAATTCATCCACTTTG
Organism: uncultured Bacteroidales bacterium; assembly: GCA_963790105.1. Lineage (GTDB taxonomy): Bacteria > Bacteroidota > Bacteroidia > Bacteroidales > UBA10428 > UBA5072. The sequence continues at coordinate 113,050 of CAWBNI010000037.1, forward strand.
GATTTACCGAATAGCTGTTCAGTCAATGCCAGGGAAAACTTCATTGCTGCCCCGGGTGCCTTTCCTGTGATAATATTCCCGTCAATTTCTACGACATTGCCTGTGCAAATTGCCCCTTTCAGACTGGATTCCGTGCCCGGATAGCAAGTAACCTTCTTTCCCTGCAGAATTCCGGCATTTGCCAGCACCATGGGAGCTGCACAAATTGCCGCAATCATCTTTCCCTGCCGGTGAAATTCAGAAATAATCTTCTTCAACCCCTCATGCCTGGTAAGATTATCTGATCCCGGCTGACCGCCAGGAAACAGAATAACATCCGCCTGGGAGTAATCCATTTCCTCGAAAAGCCTGTCAGATTGCACTGCCACACCTCTCGCACTGGTTACTTCCCTTTTTCCGGTCACTGAGACCATGGTTACTTCACATCCGGCGCGACGCAAAACATCCACCGGAGTGATAGCCTCTACTTCTTCAAAGCCATTGGCCAGATGAATGAATACCTTTTTCATATGCCTGTTTTTAGTAAAATTACAAATGTTTTTTGTGAATTTCCTCTAAAAAACCTGCGGGCTATATACGTTTAACTCCCGGTCAAGCTCCCTTGCCCTGCCTCCCGTTATTTTATCAAGAAGCTGCCAGAATGGTTTCTGATGATGTTTGTGCACTGTATGACAGAGTTCATGCAGTATAATGTACTCCTGTAAACGCTCCGGCAATCGCATCAGGTGAATATTCAGACTTATCCTGTTGTCACGTGAACAACTCCCCCACCTCGACTTGTTATCACGAAATGATACCTGTACATAACTGAATCCAAATTGTTTCGCAAGCCTGTCAGTCATGGGAGGCAAATGCTTGTTTGCTTCCATCTGAAGGGCGGCCACAATACCACGACGAATGGCCTGTTGAATGCGGGGATCTGTCACCTCCGCAAAAACAGGATGATGAATGTGGATGACCTGATTCTTTATAATGGTCTGTATCGTGGATTTTTCATGCGTTCCGATAGACAGGATATGATCTTTGGTCCGGAATGCCGTATCCTTTGTGAACAGGGTGACTCTCCGCTCATACTTTTTCATCTTCTCCTGCTGTTTCCTGATCCAGCTGATTTTAGATTCAACAAATTTTCCAGCTGCCTCATAGGAAACAAATTGAGGCATTGTTACCTGAACTCCCCGAAATGGCTTCAGGGAAATTTTCATGTTCCTTACCGATAATTTACGGATAAAACTAACTTCCCCAATTTCTCTAAAAACAACTAACTTAACATTTTCCGTTTTCAAGACCCCCGATTTTTTTTTCACCAAAAAATACGCTCTTTTTGCCAATTGTTTACACCAAATCCTAATTTTACAGGATCAAAATATTAACCTAGCAACTATTCCTATGAATTCCCGAAAATTACTGATCTATTTGTCTCTTGCCGCTCTCTTCCTTATTATATTCGCCATTGTTGGTAAAAAGGCCGGTTGGTTCGGAAAATCAATTACTTACAAGGTAACCACCGAATATGCAAAACGCCGGGATCTCACCGAAATCATTACAGCAAACGGCAAAATCCAGCCTGAAATAGAAGTTAAAATAACTTCTGATGTTTCGGGTGAGATTGTGGATCTTGTTGTAAAAGATGGTGATTATGTAAAAAAGGGACAGTTTCTGTTAAAAGTTAAACCCGACAATTATATTTCGGCCCGTGACCGCTCCCTTGCATCTCTTAATGCGGCAAAGGCAAATATGGCCAATGCAAAAGCCATGCTGATCCAGGTACAGGCAAAATATGAACAGGCCCGTTTATCTTATAACAGGAGCAAAAAGTTGTGGGAAGAAAGAACAATTTCTGAAGCAGAATGGGAATCAGCCCAGTCTTCTTATGAAGTGGCCAAAGCCGAAGTCACTGCCACTGAACAAAGCGTAGCCGGTGCTGAATTTGCCGTACACAGTTCCGAGGCCTCGCTGAAGGAAGCCAATGAAAACCTTGTAAAGACATCGGTGCTGGCACCAATGGACGGAACAATCTCCCTGCTTAACGTTGAAAAGGGAGAAAGAGTGGTAGGAACTGATTTGATGAGTGGAACAGAAATTTTGCGCGTTGCCAATCTCGACCGGATGGAAGTGCTCACCGAGGTAAACGAAAATGATATTGTGCGGGTGAAATTGAATGATTCAGCGCAGATTGAGGTAGATGCATTCCCCGACCGGAAATTCAAGGGAATTGTCACTGAAATTGCCAATTCAGCCATTACTACCGGTGTAACAACTGACCAGGTAACAAATTTTGAAGTGAAGATCCTGTTGATTGAAGGATTCCTATGCCGATCTGATAAAGGAAGGAAAGCCCCAGCCTTTCCGGCCGGGCATGTCAGCATCCGTGGATATCATGACTGAATCAAAAAAGAAGGTAATTACGGTCCCTCTTCAATCTGTTACAATGCTTGCCGATTCACTGGTAAAATCCGATTCACTCGTTAAAGGCAAGGCCAAACCTGAACCAAAGGAGGTTGTATTCGTTTATGACAAGGGCAAAGCGAAGACAACCGTGGTAAAAACCGGAATTCAGGACAATAATTATATTGAAATTGTCAGTGGACTTGCTGATAGCGCAGAGGTAGTGACAGCCCCTTACAATGTGATCACGAAAAAATTAAAAGATGGCTCACTGCTAAAAAAAGTCAAAAAGGAAGAACTTACCAAATAATTACATGGCGGCCATACTCAATATAGAAACTGCTACACCCTTATGCTCGGTTGCCCTTGCAATCGATGGCCGGATTAATAGCCCAGCGTGAAACACAGGAGGAAAAATCACATGCTGCCAGGCTTACTGTATTTATTGAGGAAATTCTGAAGGAACAGGGACTGCAAATTAAGGATCTCCATGCCATTGCCATCGGCAAAGGACCCGGCTCTTATACCGGGCTACGGATTGGCGTTTCAACAGCCAAAGGTTTGTGTTATGGTGCCGGGATCCCTCTTATAGCCGTGGGTACTTTAAGAATAATGTTTAACTATGCCAAAGAAATTTGCAGGGAAAGATCAATCCCTTTGGATGAAAATACACTTCTCTGCCCAATGATTGATGCCCGGAGAATGGAAGTTTTTTCATGCTTGTACAAGGCCTCAGGAGAAGAAAAAGAACCAATATCCGCAAAAATCATTGATGCCGTCACATATACCAGCTATCTCCAAACCTCGAAAATTTATTTCTTTGGATCAGGTATGGATAAATGCCGTCAGGTTTTGTCTCATCCGAATGCTTATTTTCTGGATGAAATTTATCCGCATGCTGCAGCCCTGGCTGCCCTGTCTGAAGAAAAATACCAGGAAAAGCAATTCGAAAATCTGGCCTATTTTGAACCTTTCTACCTAAAGGAATTCGTTGCCACAGTACCTAAAAAAGGCTTGCCTGTTCAATAAAAATACTGTTAAAACGTTATTTTTTATGGAGATAGCCGAATGAGAATCCCTTACCATAACAGTTAAGCCTGTTTTTATATTGTTCTTTCTCAGCATATCCTTTGCAGGATATGGGCAATTCAAAGAACGTGTCAGCAAGGACAAATCTTTCCGGGATGGGGAAAATTTACTCTATGTTGTAAAATTTGGCCCTATCGTTGGAGGAAATGCATCTCTGGTGCTGAAACAGGAATATTTTAACAATAAACTTGTTTTTCATGCCCGTGGAGAAGCCAAGACTGTTGGCCTCGCTGAAAAATTATACAGTGTTAAGGATGTATTCGAGAGTTTTTTTGATTTGCATACCATTGCTTCCCTATAAATCCATCCGCGATGTTAAGGAAGGCAATTACAGAAAACATGAGGAAGCCATTTTCAACCATACCGGAAATACGGTATACTGTACCCGCAAGGATACGGTCATAACCATTCCCAAAAACACATTGGACATGATGTCACTGCTTTACTATATCCGAAGCATTGATCTGTATAATATGAAAAACGGGGATGTGTTGCGCACAATCACTTTTTTTGATGAGGAACTTTTCCCTTTTGACATTCGATTCAAAGGCACGGAGGTAATAAAGACAAAATACGGCAAAATCCGTTGTTACCGTTTTGATCCGGTGGTTGAACCCGGCCGCATGTTTAAATCTGAAGATGATATGACAATCTGGATATCAGCTGACAGGAACCTTATTCCCATCAAGGTGAAATTTAATCTGGTGGTTGGATCATTGCACATGGAACTCAGCGAATATTCCAACCTGAAATATCCGCTTGGAATTATCCCCTGATTTATCGAAATGAAACACACACGACCCTTCATTCGTAAATAGAATGAAAATCAAGGGGTTTTTCCTTACCTTGCACATTAAAAGCGTTCCGGATCCAGTAAATGAATGTTTTTTGAATTTCAACAGATGAAAGAAAACAGACAGGATAAAGCTTCAATCAACAGACTACAGCTTACCACTTTCAAGCTGCAATCCCTGTTGAATATTACAATGGCCATTAATAATAATCTTTCACAGGATGAATTGCTCGATACTTATGAAAAGCTGCTTACTACTGACCTGAATATAGGTAAGGTATTGATCTATAAATTGGCCGATACCTGGCAATGCATCCTTAAATCAGGAATGGTAGGCGATTCCTATGGAAGCATTGATGTTGAAAGAGACCTTATACCCATCCAGGATATATCCTTTATTACTTCTTCACCCAACAAAACATTGAATGCCTTTGATATTGTAATCCCGGTGATCAATAATGGCAAACCCATTGCTTATGTTATCATCGGCGATATTGAAGAAGGGGATGGCGTTAGTCCAATCATCAAGCATCTGAATTTTATACAGACCCTCACCAATATCATTGTGGTTGCCATTGAAAATATGCGGCTATTCAAGGAAAGCCTGCTCCAGGCTGCCATAAAAAAGGAACTTGAACTGGCATCCAAAATGCAGAATATGCTTATTCCGCATTCATCGATCCTGCCAAGAAATGAGAAAATTTACATGACTGCTTTTTATCTCCCGCACTTTGATGTGGGCGGAGATTATTACGATTATATCCCGCTCAACCGGAATGAATTTGGCTTCTGCATCGCCGACGTTTCCGGAAAGGGAATGTCAGCAGCCCTGCTCATGTCGAACTTCCAGGCAAACCTGAGGGCCCTTTTTACCTATGATATTTCCCTGGATGCACTGGTTGAAAAACTGAATGAACGGGTAATGCACGCCGCCAATGGTGAAAAATTCATTACCCTGTTTGTGGGTAAGTTTAATTATAAAACAAGGGAACTTGAATATATAAATGCCGGGCATAACCAGCCCATGCTGTATCAGAAGAATCGTAAAAACCTTTCATTACTGGCCAAAGGATGCGTGGGTATTGGCATGCTGGATGAGATCCCTATTATCAGAAAGGGATCCGTTACACTTGAAGAACATACCAAGATCATTTGTTATACCGATGGACTGGTTGAACTCATCGATGGCAAAGAAGTATCTTTCGGTACAAAGGAAATTGAAGACTGCATTATGAATAACAACAGTATTGAGGAAAATATCCAGGCCATTATAAAGAAACAAGGCATTGCCGAAGGCAGTGCTGCCATTTTTGATGATATTTCAATGCTTGGTATTGAGTTCTTCTAGGTCCTTTCCTTCCTTTTGATTCTCCCAGGGATAAAAAATATCCAGCGATACAAAGGCTGCTATAAAACCCCAGAACAAGGCAGATGCCTTATCTGTATCGAGAAAATTATTCATACTGCCATGGACCAGGTAAGTGATCAATCCCAGGATCATTCCCAGTACTAATTCCTTTCAACCTTTTATCGGTGAGCCTGTTATATACACGAAAACCGGTAATCAGGCTCACAATGCCTACAATAACAATGGACAAGCCCCCAAAAAAACCGCTTTCTGCCAGTGGACCAATATATTCGCTGTGAGCATTTCCCAGGTCACCAAAGTCGGTGCTGATGGCTGTTTTGTCTTTTAAACGCTGATAAGGAGCATACTTAAACATATAGGTTCCCGGGCCATGTCCAAATACAGGTTTTTCCCTGAACATCCTGAGTGCTGAATTCCAGCGGTTGATCCGTTCAAGGTTTGACTCATCCGTGCTAATATTCGACATAGACCTCACATGCTCAGTTACGATGAGGATGAGTTTTTCCTGGTTATGCTCCATTTTCTGTAATAATATCAGTTCTTTTTCTCCACAGGTATAGCAGGCAAATAATGCCTGCCAATAAGAATATACCTGAACTTTATCCTTAACATCGTTAGTCCGAGTATGCCTAATCCAACAATTACACTCATCCAGGCAGCCCTTGTATAGGAAAGTAAAAGTCCGGTTGCCAGCAAAAGCCAGGTTCACCACAACAATGATCCTGAAAAGCATACTTCTTCCCCTTGTATAAAATGACACCCCCCAGGGCAAAAATCAGCATGGCCAGGATTGCTCCGTAGGAAGTATGATCACGGAAAAAGGGACTCATTACGATATGCGCTGTTCTTTACATCATCGAGCCCGTAATGCAAATGCCTGGTTATGGTGAAGATCACTACCATGACCATGGCAATCACGTAACACCATATGAAAACCGGAATTGACCTGTATTTTCGGAAAACAAGGATCGCCAGAAAATAGTAAATTGTGATAAACCAAACCCTGACAAGCAGAAACTTAAGTGAAACCAGTGGCATTGAACTGGTTATTGTTGTGATCAGTATCCAGATAACATTAAAAAAAATTGCATAGGTTACAGGATGAGTGAGTAATCCGTATATCAAGCGACCTGTCATAAAGAATCTTATAATAAAATATCATCATCATGCCAAAAAGCATGGGTTCGGTAGGAATTGCGAAATCAATGGGAGAAGAAGGGAAAAAATCGATCAGCTGTACGGAAAGCGGTGTACAAAATATAATAATAAAATACATCAGATCGAGGCGGGCGAGCGCAAGGTAAATCAACAGCAATAATACCGGCAACAGGTTGAAGAAATAGATGTTCCTGCCGGTAAAAATCATATCAGCAACCAGGTAAATACATACCAGGGTAATAACCAGACTATGCTTTTTCAGACTCTCCAACCAGGACATATTGCTAGTTTCTGGCTTTGAAATTGTCTATCAATCAACAATAGAATGAGCGCAACCGCAAATGTGGATAAGGTTGAAAACATGACAATAATCGTTCGCTTTGGAGAAACCTTTTTTTCTTCCACACGGGCCTTGTCCACAACAAATATCTTGCGGAATTGTATTTTCAATATTTATCTTGTAAGAGGCATATTTTGCCTTCAGCTGGCTCATCCGGTTGATTTCTGCCTTGAAGCTTCTGGGACAGTTCAACATATTTTCCTCCATAAACTGACAGAATATTCATTTGCTTTTTTATTGCCTCAGCTGCCTGTGTATTGCCATGCTCCAGGGAATTGGCATAGGCCGTATTCAATGAGGATGCCTGTGATTCATAATCAATCACCCCTTTTTGCCTGAGTTGCTGAAGTGAATCACTATACATGGCGGATATCATTCTGTGAACTCTTCATATTCGTTTTTTACAATATTAAAGGCATCCATAGCCCTTTCCTTTGACATATTATGAATAGGTGGAATCAACATATGTAACGATCTCATTGGCAATGTCTGAGGCCATTTGTGGCCTTGGTGTCAAGAACCCCGATTTCTATCGACATGAATTCAGTTCTGCGGATTTTAACATTGCCGCTGAAATGTGTTATTCAACTGATTTTCAGGAAACGGAGATTTTGGATTGATCTTGTAATGTTCCATCAGGTTGAACTTTTTAGCAACATGATCCCTGATATCATTGGAATGAAGGATCTGAAGCAATCGCTCAGCATTCAAAATCACCGCCAAATGAAAGCACATCCCTGTTGTCCATTGAAATGTGTGGTTGTTTCAACCAGGCTTCTTGACAGGGAAATGGAAGCAGCCGGATATAGAATTACCTCTGACCGGTAACGCGGAGTAATATTCAGCGAAACAATAATCGACACTATGAAAGCCACCAGGGAAAGTGCAATCAGTATCCATTTTTTATTCCAAACAAACTGAATAAGATCAAAGGCATCATAGACAAAATTCGGGTTCTTTTTCCTGGGCTCCATAATGTAATGATTAATTGATTGTTATAAGATAATAATTCTTTTTCCCCTTTTGAATGAGAATATATTTATTATTGATCAGATCAGACAGCCCCACTGAATAAGAATCGTCATCAATCTTACTCTTATTCAGGCTCACACCGCCCCCTTTAATCATCCTTCTTGCCTCTCCTTTGGAGGAGAAAATTTGGGTTTTTTCTCCCAGAAGGTCAACTATATTAATTCCGGATATAATGGAATTTCTGTCAAGAGTTGAAAGCGGCACTCCGTCAAAAACACTTAGAAACGTTGCTTCATCGAGTTTTCGCAACGATTCAGTTGTTCCTTTTCCAAAGAGTATATCTGAAGCTTCCATGGCAGCCTCCAGTCCTTCTTTGGAATGCACCATCAGCGTTACCGTTTCAGCCAGTTTCTTTTGGAGCAGCCTCATATGGGGCGCTTTTCCGTGTTCGGCAGCGATTTCTTCAACCTCAGCCTTATCAAACAGGGTAAACAATTTTATATATTTTACAGCGTCCTCATCCGATACATTAAGCCAAAACTGATAAAATGCATAGGGTGATGTTTTTGCGGGATCAAGCCATACATTTCCCTTTTCTGATTTGCCGAATTTGCCTCCGTCAGCACGGGTGACAAGGGGACAGGTAAGTGCAAATGCTTCCCCTCCGTCTTTACGGCGGATCAGTTCCGTACCTGTAACAATATTGCCCCACTGATCTGAACCACCCATCTGAAGGCGGCAATTTTTATGGGAATACAGATAGAAATAATCATATCCCTGCACAAGCTGATAACTGAATTCCGTGAATGAAATTCCGGTTTCGAGCCGCTTTTTAACGGAATCCTTGGCCATCATATAATTTACCGTGATGTGTTTCCCTACATCCCGAAGAAAATCAAGAAATGAAAATTCCCTGAACCAGTCATAATTGTTGACGATTTCAGCTGAATTGGCCCCACAGTCAAAATTGAGAAATTTTTCAAGCTGCCGGCGCTGACAGGCAAGATTATAATTCAGGGTTTTTTCGTCGAGAAATTTGCGTTCTTCTGATTTACCCGATGGATCACCTACCATACCGGTTGCTCCTCCAACAAGAGCCAGGGGCTTATGGCCGGCACGCTGGAAATGTACCAGGAGCATGATGGGTAAGAGGTTCCCGATGTGCAATGAATCAGCGGTAGGGTCAAATCCGATATATCCGGTGGTCATCTCTTTATTGAGCTGTTCCTCTGTACCCGGCATCATATCATGCACCATTCCCCTCCACCTGAGTTCCTCAACGAATGTCATATATGTAATTTTCCGCAAAGATAATATTTTAAAGCATGAACCGGTTTAATCATACAAATTCCTCATGCCTGTTATCTTTGTTGATATTTCCGAGGGCCGGGAAAAGAAGCAGGGTGGCTGAAGTAACTGGTTTATAGAAGAATGACCCTTCCCTTGCATTTTTTGGCAGTATGCTTATCCGGTTGTCCAACCTGTCAATGAAAAGAAGTAAAACTCCCGTAATCAGCATCACCTTGCAAACATTGAAAAAAGCCCCGGCCAGTTTGTTAATGAATGACAGTTGGGCAGTCTGCACTGCCTTATCCAGTAAATTACCCAAAATGTGAATCAGTGATAAATACAAGTGTAAAGGTTATAGCAAGAGAAACCATGTAAAGATATTCGTAATCAAATGCCCAGTATTTTACAAGAAAACGAGCCGTGAATCCCGAAAACTTAAGGGCAAGAAAAATTCCGGCAATAAGGGCCGCCAGGGATGCCAGCTGTAATACAAATCCTCTTGTAATTCCCCGAAATACAGCATAAACAAGCAAAACCATGATGAACATATCTATATAATTCATACAAATACAATATTATAGGATAAAAGTACTTAAATTTCCACACTTCCTCACCCCCTCCCTCCATCTCCCCTATACCCCTTCTGTCCCCTAAACCCCTATTCACTTAATCCCCTAATCCCTTAATCACTTAATCACTATCTTTGCCCGCATATTTATCTCACATGTCCACTTTTTTGTTTGACAGCATTATTTTCGGACCAGTATGGAGCCGCCGCCTGGGAGAATCGCTGGGAGTTAACCTGTTGCCTGCGAATCGAAAAGTCTGCAATTTCAACTGCGTTTACTGCGAATGCGGCCTCACTCCAAATGAAACCCCTTATTCTGAATTTCCTTCACGCGAAGTGGTAAAAAAATTATTGGGTGAGCGCCTTCTGGAAATGAAAAAAAATGGTGAATACCTTAACAGCATCACTTTTGCAGGAAACGGAGAACCTACTCTTCACCCCGATTTTGCGGGCATCATGTCGGATACGGTGGAGTTAAGAAATACCATCCTCCCCGAAGTAAAGATCACTGTATTGTCAAACGCCACCCGGGCCGGCATAAGTAACATCTTTGATGCCCTCAGCCAGGCTGATCTGAATATACTCAAACTCGATTCCGCTATTGAAAGTACGCTGCTGCATATTAATTGTCCAAAAGGAAATTTTAACTTTCAGGATCTGATCAATACCCTTAAACGGTTTAAAGGAAAGCTTATCATTCAAACGCTTTTTTTCCGTGGTAAATTTATGGGTAATGACATTGACAATTCTACCGGTGAAGAAATCTCGGCCTGGTTAAAAGTGATTGAAAGCATACGCCCTGAATGCGTGATGATCTATTCCCTTGCACGGGATACGCCTGTGCAGGGCCTGGAACGTATAGGGATCGAAGGGCTTACTGCTATTGCAAACCGTGTTGAAGAACTGAACATTGCTGTACAGGTAACCCCCTGATTAAACTGAATTAAATTGAAAAACCGTCCGCTGACCATCCTGGTTAGTCCGCTCGACTGGGGACTTGGTCATGCTTCCCGCATGATCCCGCTGATCGGGCATTTTGCCCAGGATGGCCACAGGGTCATCCTGTCCGGTTCAGGACGCTCGGCAGAACTTCTCAGGCAATACCTTTCCAGGTCTGAAATTCGTTTCTCTTCCCTGCCATCCGGTTCGTATGGGTTCAGGAAAACATTCCTATTTTCAATTAATACTCCAGTTACCGTCGCTGGTGTTTTCTGTCTTCCGGGAACACCGTTTGGTAAAAAAAATAGTTCAGGATGAGGCCGTGGACATTGTCCTTTCAGATAACCGGTATGGTTTGCATTGCAGAAATACCTATTCGGTTTTAATAACACACCAGGTGTCCCCTGTACTTCCGGTTTTGTTCCGGTGGTTCGAATTCCCTCTGTATATTATCCTCCGGAACCTCATTCAGACGATTTGATCAATGCTGGATTCCTGACTTCTCCAGATCCGGAGGTTAATTTAAGCGGCAAATTGTCACATCGGTATGAAACACCTTCCAATGCCCGGTATATTGGCATCCTGTCGCGCTTCAGCCATCCAGGCATAGCCAATGAAATCCAGCCCTCATTGCGTTACGAAATGGCCGTGGTTCTCAGTGGTCCCGAACCACAGGTCAGTATATTCGAAAAACAGATATGCCGTGCAGCTAAGCACACTCGAAAAACCGGCCATACTCTTCAGGGGAATGAGGAACAATCCCATTGAAACCGAAGACCTCCCGGCTTTTGGAAACCCCGGAGGTCTCCTCATCCTTCAATGATTCACCAGGTTTCCCACCTCGAAGTTAACGCCTTCAGCCAGGTTCTTACACAGGCCGAACTTGTGATCAGCCGTTCGGGATATTCAAGTATAATGGATTTTATTGCATTGGGAATTTCTGCAATCCTGGTGCCCTCTCCCGGCCAAAGTGAACAGGAATACCTGGCCGACCGGATGAAAGAAAAAGGATGGTTTAGATGCGTGCCGCAGGACAAACTGGATCTGACAGGAATGCAGGATACCCGGTTATCTGATTGCAAATACAGATAACCCGCTCAATTCAAAGAAACAGGATTTTCAATTTATAAAAGACCTATACCGCGAATACTACCAGGATGGTTATTAATCCCAAGCAGAAAACCTGAGTAAACCTGCAGAGGAAGGTGCTCGTTCAGACGCAGGCGGGCAAAGGCAGTTATTCCGGTTAATAAAATGGCAATGACAAGAAATATCATCATGTCGCTGCCAAACCGGTAAGAAAGAATAATGATCAATCCCACAACGCCACCCCAGCCAACCAGGTGTGCACTTATTTTCCAGAAATAGGATATCGCAAGCACCAGCAATACCGAAAGACAGGCAGCAAACATGAAACGCTGGTAAACCTGGCTTACGGGTAGTTTTCGTATCAGCACATAGGCAGCAATATAAAAAAACAAGGTAAGATAGAGCGGAAGTAACCGTTCCCGCCTCTGTGAAAATTGCATGTTTCCGGCCATCCCGGTATAATAAAGCAATGGCATCAGGGCCACCGGGATCATGAAGGTGAGCAGAAAGGTGGACAGGTAAATAAAATTCGTGAATCGATGGTCCAGGTCGGCTGCGTATGTGCCTGAATTACTGATCAAAAGTAATCCAATCATTGGCATAAGCAATGGATGGGATATATAGGATATTACCGAAGCGATTCGCTTTTCCATTAAATTAAGAGGTTATCAAAGTTCTTTTCTCATGCGTGCAACCGGGATATTCAATTGCTCACGGTATTTGGCAATTGTTCTCCGTGGCAATATGATATCCCTTATCATTCAACATCTCTGCCAGATGGTCATCTGTAAGCGGATGCCGTTTATCCTCACCTTCCACACAGTTCTGCAATATCTTCTTGATCTCGCGCGTGGAAACTTCTTCTCCCGATTCTGTCTGCATTCCCTCAGAGAAAAAATACTTAAGCGGAAAAATACCAAAATTGGTCTGTATGTATTTACTGTTGGCAACCCTTGAAATGGTTGAAACATCAAGACCGGTCATATCTGCTATATCTTTCAGGATCATTGGCCTGAGTTTGGTTTCTTCGCCCGTCATGAAATATTCCTGCTGGTAGTTGATAATCGCATTCATGGTGATAAGCAAGGTGTTTTGCCTCTGCCTGATCGCATCAATAAACCACCGGGCCGAATCGAGCTTTTGCTTTACAAAGCTTAATGCCTCCTTTTGGCTTTTGGAATTATGCCCCCGGTTATACTGATAAGTCTGAAGCATAGTGGAGTATGTCTTGCTGACCCGTAATTCCGGCAGGTTTTTGACATTCAATGCGAGTTCCAGGTCTCCTTCGTTGTTTTCAAGAATGAAATCAGGGATAATGTGACTGGCCGTTTTATTTTGAGGATCACTGTAGGCTCCACCCGGTTTAGGATTCAGGTGCAGAATTTCATCCAGGGCTCCCTTAAGCTGCTCATCTGTTATGTTCAGCCGGGCAATAATCTTATCATAATGCTTCCGTGTAAACTCGGGAAAGAAATCGCTTAAAATACGATGGGCAAGTTTTATGTTTGGATCTTCCATATCCTTGGCCTGGATCTGAAGCAACAGGCATTCCTGCAGATTGCGTGCCCCTACTCCCGGCGGATCAAGCTCCTGGATAATATGTAAAATACCAATCAGCTCAATTTCATCGGTTTTTATATTCAGCGCAAATGCTACATCATCCACAATATTATCCAGCTTTCGCCTGAGGTATCCATCATCATCAATGTTACCCAGCATATACAGGGCCAGCAGCTGTTGCTTTTCATCCAGCTTTCTCAATCCAAGCTGGTTTTCGAGATAATCCTGGAATGATAATCCTACCGAAAACGGGATTTCCTCCCGTTTATCATCTTTCGAATAATTCTGGGAATTCAGTTTATACGACGGATAATCATCGTCCTCCATGTAATCTTCCAGGGTGAATTCCTCCTTATCCGTATCATTCGGATCAGTGGTAACATCATCATCCTGGTTTTCGTTCTGCATGGTTTCTTCCAGCGCACCTTCCTCCAGTGCGGGATTTTCTTCAATTTCTGCCTTTATTCGCTGCTCAAGCTGCATAGAAGGAATTTCCAACAGCTTGATCATTTGAATCTGCTGCGGAGAAAGCTTCTGAAGTAACTTTTGCTGTAATTTCTGCCTGAGCATATACAATAATTTATTGTAGAATTAAAAATCGGCGTTTTTAGGAAACCGCGGAAAGGGTATCACATCCCGTATATTTCCCATCCCGGTTACAAAAAGCAACAAACGCTCAAATCCAAGTCCAAATCCACTGTGTGGAACAGATCCAAACCTGCGGGTATCCAGATACCACCACATCTCCTTTTCCGGCAATTTAAGCTCCTGCATGCGCCTTTTCAACTTATCATATTCCTCTTCACGCTGTGATCCTCCAATTATTTCACCAATTTTTGGAAACAAAACATCCATCCCTCTTACCGTTTTGCCGTCTTCATTTTGCTTCATATAAAATGCCTTAATGGCCATCGGGTAATCGGTAACAATAACAGGTTTTTTGAAATGGCGTTCCACGAGAAATCGCTCATGTTCAGTTTGCAGGTCAATTCCCCATGAAACAGGGAACTCAAACTTCTCTCCTGATTTTTGCAGATATTTCAACAGCCCGGGTATATGTTATGCGTTCAAAAGAATTGTTGATCACAAACTCCAGTCTTCCGATAAGTTCCTTATCGTACATTTCCGATAAGAATTTGAGATCATCCATGCAATTTTCGAGCGCATAGCGAAGAAGATATTTTAAGAAATCTTCCGCCAGGTTCATATTATCATGGATGTCAAAAAATGCAATTTCAGGTTCTATCATCCAGAATTCCGCGAGATGCCTGGGTGTATTCGAATTTTCAGCCCTGAATGTTGGTCCGAATGTATAAATTGCCGAAAGGGCCATTGCACCCAGTTCACCCTCCAGCTGTCCGGAAACAGTAAGATTGGTCTGCCTTCCGAAAAAATCTTCTGCAAAATTGACACTTCCATCTTCCAGTAAAGGAGGATTTTTTGCATCGAGCGTGGTTACCCTGAACATTTCACCGGCACCCTCTGCATCCGAACCTGTGATGATGGGCGTATGCAGATAATAAAACCCATTATCGTTAAAATACTTGTGGATTCCATAAGCCATGGCATGCCTGATCCGCAATACAGCACCAAATGTATTGGTCCTGGGCCTCAGATGGGCTATTTCACGAAGAAATTCAAGGGTATGTCCTTTCTTCTGAAGCGGATAAGTCTCCGGATCAGCTGTTCCAAAAAGTTTAAGAGATTCGGCATGAATTTCCACCTGCTGCTCTTTACCCGGCGATTCCACCAGCTTGCCTTTCACCTCAATGGATGATCCGGTAGTGACCTGCTTTATCAGTTCCTCGTCAAAAGCAGTCATATCAATTACTATCTGAATATTGTGAATAATGGATCCATCATTCAATGCGACAAAGGCAATATTTTTATTTCCACGCCGGGTTCTTACCCATCCCCTGGCTACAACCTCGTGTCCGAAATCCCGTGATTTTAATAACTCTTTTATCCTCATTATTCAGAAGCTATTTATATTGATTTGCAAATTTAGAATTTTAAGGCAATTCGCAATTCAAAACCCGGAGAACAATTCAAAAATATCACATAAAACCTGTTCTGTGAAAGTCAATACAATTGACATTCCCCGACAATCGGAACAATTGTTAATCATGATTTTTATATATTTGGTCAATTTTAATACCTATGTCAATCTCCGTTCATGAGGTCAGCAAAACATTCGGAAGCCAGCTTGTGCTTGACTCAGTGAGTTTCCATGTGAATTCGGGTGAAATTGCAGCCTTTATCGGCCCAAACGGGGCAGGTAAATCAACCCTCATGAAAATTATCTGCGGACTGTTAAGCCCCTCTAACGGAACGATCAGGATCAAAGATATGAATATCAGCGGGAATACGCTTGAAGTTAGAAAGAAACTCGGTTATCTCCCTGAAAACAATCCACTTTATCCCGATATGTATGTAGAGGAATATCTCCAGTTCGTGGCCGGTTTATATAAATTGCCCAACAGCCGGCAGTCGGGTGCATGAGGTGGTTGAACTCACCGGGCTCACACCTGAAAGGAGAAAAAAAATCGGGGTGCTTTCAAAAGGCTACAGGCAAAGAGTGGGATTGGCACAGGCTATCATACATGATCCGGATGTGCTTGATCCTGGATGAGCCAACAACAGGACTCGACCCGAACCAGCTCGTGGAGATCCGCAACCTTATTTCAGGTCTTGGAAAGCACAAGACTGTAATGCTTTCAACCCATATCATGCAGGAGGTTGAAGCTATCTGTAAACGGGTGATCATAATAAGCAAGGGCAAAATAATGGCCAATGATCTTACCGGCAACATTGCCGGCCATGTAATTGGTTCTCCCCATACTATTGTAATTGAATTCAGCAAGGACCCGGATGACATCGTGTTCAGGGAAATCACGGCAATTGAACTTACGAAAAAACTTAAAACCCGGCACCTGGCTATTTCAAACCAGGGGTGACACGGATATCAGGGAAGAATTATTCAAGATGGCGGTGAAGAATGACCTGGTTATTTTGTCAATGCAAAGCAAGGATCGAAAACTAGAGGACGTTTTTCGTGAACTTACCTCTTAAAACAAGTTATTTATCAACTTATTTCCTATCCCTTTCAGGTGGTATGATTTCTCTTTTTATCTTTGTGAAATTATAAATTCATTAATATATATAACCCTATGGCATATTTATTTACATCCGAATCGGTTTCAGAAGGACATCCCGATAAAGTTGCAGATCAGATATCTGATGCACTGTTAGATGAATTTTTACGTCGCGATCCGGATTCAAAGGTTGCTTGTGAAACCCTCGTAACCACCGGTCTTGTGGTTTTGAGCGGAGAAGTAAAAACAAACGCTTATGTAGATGTACAACAGATAGCCCGGGAAGTAATTAAAAAAATCGGGTATACCAATTCGGATTATATGTTTGAAGCGGATTCATGCGGAGTGATCTCATCCATTCATGAACAATCACAGGATATTAACCGTGGAGTTGAACGTGGCAATGAAGAAGACCAGGGTGCCGGTGACCAGGGTATGATGTTTGGTTATGCCTGCCGGGAAACGGATAATTATATGCCGCTTTCACTTGAACTTTCACATGAATTGCTCCAGGAACTATCTGCTATCCGCCGTGAAGGAAAGGTGATGACCTACCTGCGCCCTGATGCCAAATCACAGGTTACCGTTGAATATGGAGACGATAAACAACCACGCCGTATTCATACCATTGTTGTTTCCACCCAGCATGACAATTTTGATGAAGAAAAAGCCATGCTTAAGAAAATTGAAGACGATGTTCAGAAAATTCTAATCCCAAGGGTAACCTCAAAACTCCCTGCCAGGGTAAAAGCACTTATTTGATGATCATTTCCTTCTCTTTGTAAATCCCACCGGAAAATTTGTTATCGGCGGTCCTCATGGAGATACCGGTTTAACAGGCCGTAAGATCATTGTCGATACATATGGTGGTAAAGGTGCACACGGTGGTGGTGCCTTTTCAGGAAAAGACAGCTCAAAGGTTGACAGATCCGCTGCCTATGCCATGCGGCATATTGCAAAAAATATGGTTGCCGCCGGCATTGCCGATGAAGTACTTGTTCAGGTGGCTTATGCAATTGGCGTTGCAAAACCAGTAGGTGTATATGTCAATACCTTCGGAACCTCGAAGTTAAATATTGAGGATGGGGAAATTGCCAGGAAAATCGAGCAGCTTTTTGACTTGCGCCCGGCTGTGATCATCAGAAGATTTGGACTGAAAAATCCTATATTCCTTCCTACAGCTGCTTATGGCCATATGGGAAGAAAATCATATCTCGCCAATGTTACCCTCTTAAGAAATGGTTCACCTGAAACCAAGGAGGTTGAATTCTTCGCATGGGAAAAACTCGATTATGTGGATGCGATACGCAAAGAATTTGGACTTTAACATGGCTCCGTCTGTATTTCACCTACCAAACATAAATTAAATTTTTTCTCATGGGCATTTATGACAGTCTGCTTAAAAAAGAAGCTAAACTATCCCTTATCGGACTGGGATATGTAGGTCTTCCTATTGCTTTGGCCTTTGCCAGAAAAATATCCGTAATCGGTTTTGATATCAACGCCAAGCGGGTAGAATTGATGAAACAAGGTATTGATCCCAGCAATGAACTGGATAAAGATGATTTTGAAAACACTTCCATTCAGTTCACAGCCAACCCTGATGATCTGCGAAAGGCATGTTTTCACATTGTGGCCGTTCCCACACCCATTGACAAACACAATCTTCCTGACCTGACCCCTCTTTTGTCGGCCACCCGCATTGTGGGATCCATTCTGAAAAAAGGAGATTATGTTGTGTATGAATCCACTGTTTATCCAGGGACTACAGATGAAGAATGCAGGACAATCCTCGAAGAATTATCCGGACTGAAATGCGGAAAAGATTTTAAACTGGGATATTCCCCTGAAAGGATTAATCCGGGCGATAAGGAACATACAATCACTACCATTACAAAAATTGTTTCTGCCTGTGATGATGAGGCTCTTCAGGAAATTGCAAAGGTCTATGAGCTTGTTGTGAAAGCAGGGGTTTTCCTTGCTTCTTCAATTAAAGTGGCTGAAGCCGCAAAAATCATTGAGAACACCCAGCGTGATGTCAATATTGCCCTGATGAATGAGCTATCCATGATCTTCAACAAAATGGGGATCAATACCTATGAAGTACTGGAAGCAGCCGGCACCAAATGGAATTTTCTGCGGTTTTATCCCGGACTTGTAGGCGGTCATTGTATTGGTGTTGATCCGTATTACCTTACTTTCAAGGCTGCTGAACTGGGTCATATTGCACAGGTCATTACTTCCGGCCGGTCTGTAAATGATGGCATGGGAAAATACATTGCCACTGAGGTGGTAAAACAAATTATCCGCGCAGGAAAAAATGTGCTCAATTCAAGGGTACTGGTAATGGGAGCTACTTTTAAAGAAAATGTTAGCGATATACGTAATTCCAAGGTGGCAGATGTGTTACATGAACTGAAATCATATGGTGTGCTGGTGGAAGTGGTTGATCCTTTTGCCTCGAGCGAAGAATTTGAAAAGGAATATGGTTTTGAAATTTCTTCAGAAACCGGGAAGAATTACGATGCAATTATTGTGGCTGTCGCCCATAACGATTATATCGGACTCACCGATGAATATTTCAAATCCCTTGCATCGGCTAATGGAATATTCATGGACGTAAAAGGAATTTACAGGAAAAAAATTAAATCGCTCACTTACATGAGCCTTTAAAATACTTACAGGCAGATATTTACATAAATATTTTCCTTCATTTAAATCAAATGCCATTCGAATGGCATAAAAGTCCTAATTTTAGGACAATTTTTATGGATAGTTAGCATAATGGATACACAAAAAAAATTTGCAATTATTGGTGTCGGCGGATACATTGCTGTTCGGCACCTCAAAGCAATCAAAGATACCGGAAATGTATTGCTGGCTTCTCTCGATCCTTCGGACAGCGTAGGTATCATTGACAGCTATTTCCCCGATAGTCATTTTTTTGTGGAATTTGAACGGTTCGACCGTCATGTGGACAAATTACGCCGGTCCGGTATCCAGGTTAATTATGTAAGCATCTGTTCGCCCAATTATCTGCATGATTCCCATATTCGTTTTGCCCTACGATCAGGAGCCAGTGCCATATGCGAAAAACCGCTTGTGCTGAATCCCTGGAATATTGATGCCCTTTCTGAGATTGAAAAGGAATATAACAAGAAAATATATAACATTCTTCAGCTCAGACTCCATCCTGTTCTTATCGATCTTAAAAACAGGATAGAAAACAGCCATGCATGTGACAAAACATGACCTTGACCTTACTTATATCACCAGCCGTGGAAACTGGTATTATACTTCATGGAAAGGAGATATCCATAAATCCGGCGGTATTGCAACCAATATCGGTATTCATTTTTTTGACATGCTTACCTGGATTTTTGGTAAGGTTCAAAATATGGTTGTTCACATGCTCACCCCGGATAAGGCTTCAGGATATCTCGAACTTGAAAATGCCCGGGTGAGATGGTTTCTGAGCCTCGATTACAAGGATCTTCCTGATCATGTAAAAGAAAAAGGAATGCGTACTTACCGTTCCATTGTGATGGATAAAACTGAAATTGAATTCAGCGAGGGATTCACTGACCTTCATACCAAAAGCTATCAGGAAATATTGGCCGGCCGAGGCTTTGGACTGTCGGAAGCACAACAATCCATCGAAACTGTTTACCAGATAAGGAATGCAACACCGGTAGGACTCCAGGGAGATTGCCATGAATTATGCCGAAAAATACTTAAATCATAATCCAACAAAAATCACGGATATGCAAAAACAAAAAGTTGCTCTCATTACAGGAATTACCGGTCAGGATGGTGCCTATCTGGCCGAATTCCTACTTAAAAAAGGATATATTGTTCACGGTACCAAACGAAGAAGTTCAATGTTCAATACCGAACGTATTGATCATCTCTACCTCGATCCTCACGTTGAAAACCGCAATTTTGAACTGCATTACAGCGATCTTACCGATTCTACCAACCTGATCAGGATCATACAGGAAACACAACCCGATGAAATGTATAACCTGGCTGCCATGAGCCATGTGAAGGTGAGTTTTGACACTCCTGAATATACTGCCAATGCCGATGGTATTGGAACCCTGCGGATCCTTGAAGCCATCCGGATTCTGAATCTTACCAATAAAACCAGGTTTTACCAGGCTTCAACAAGTGAACTGTACGGACTGGTGCAGGAAATCCCGCAATCGGAAAAAACTCCGTTTTATCCCAGAAGTCCTTATGCCGTAGCTAAATTATACGGCTTACTGGATCACGGTGAATTACCGGGAAGCTTATAATATGTTTGCCTGCAATGGCATTCTGTTTAACCACGAATCCCCCATCCGGGGTGAAACATTTGTTACCCGTAAGATCACCCGTGCGGTTTCCCGCATTGCCCTTGGATTACAGGATAAACTTTACCTTGGAAATCTTTCATCCAAACGTGACTGGGGCCATGCAAAGGATTATATCAGGGCCATGTACCTGATTCTTCAGCAGGACCAGCCGGAGGATTTTGTAATTGCAACCGGCATTACCACTGAAATCCGGGATTTTGTCAGAATGGCATTCGAAGAAGTGGGAATTGAACTTACCTTTAAAGGTACCGGTGTTGATGAAAAAGGTTATATAAAGAAATGTCATGATTCACGATACCAGGTCGACGAGGGAAAAGAAGTTCTTGCCATTGACGCCAGGTATTTCCGACCAACAGAGGTTGAATTGCTGATTGGTGATCCAACCAAAGCAAAAACCAAATTGAAATGGGAACCTGAATACGATCTGAAAGCCCTGGTGAAAGATATGATCGAAAGTGATATCAAACTCATGCACAAGGAAGTGTACCTCAAAAAAGGAGGATATCAGACATTAAACTATTTTGAATAATTATTGAACCACAATGAAAAAGGATAGTAAAATATATCTTGCAGGCCATACCGGACTTGTTGGTAGTGCCCTTTACAGGAATCTTACAAAAAAAGGTTATCATAATATCATTACAAGGCATTACACTGAATTGGATTTGATGGACCAGCATGCTACCCATGAATTTTTCAAAACCGAAAAACCCGAATATGTTTTGCTCGCTGCTGCCAAAGTGGGTGGTATTGTAGCCAATAATATTTACCGGGGACAGTTCATTTATGAAAATATCATGATTCAGAGCAATGTGATCCATGCCTGTTATCTGAATGGTGTAAAAAAATTGCTATTTCTGGGCAGTTCCTGCATTTATCCGAAACTTGCCCCTCAGCCGCTCAAAGAAAAATACCTGCTCACCGATATTCTTGAATATACAAATGAGCCTTATGCCATTGCAAAAATTGCCGGTATAAAAATGTGCGAAAGCTATAATATTCAATATGGCACTAATTTTATTTCGGTAATGCCAACCAATTTATTTGGCTCCAATGATAATTATGATCTCGAAAAATCACATGTTCTACCTGCCATTATCCGTAAAATGCATCTTGCCAAATGCCTGATTGAAAATAACTGGGATGCCATTTATAAGGATTTTAATAAAAATCCGGTGGAAGGGGTTGACGGAAAGGCCACCAAAATAGAAATCGGAGAAAAACTGGAAAAATATGGCATTTTCCGGCATAATTCGCCTGAAACACCTGTAACAGTCAAATTATGGGGTTCCGGTGCTCCCCGACGGGAATTTCTGCATTCCGATGATATGGCTGATGCCTGTGTTTATGTTATGGAAAATATTGATTTTAAAGACCTTGTAAAAGATAAGTATGCTGATAAAATCACATCGCGGGAAGCCACGGTGGAAATCAGAAATACCCATATCAATATCGGAACCGGCAAGGACCTCACAATTAAGGAACTGGCCATGATCGTCAAGGAAATAGTCGGTTTTGACGGTCTCATAGAATGGGATACATCAAAACCGGATGGTACTTTTCAGAAATTACTCAGCGTTAAAAAAATCCACGATCTTGGCTGGGAGGAAAGAATTAGTCTGGAAGAAGGTATAAAAAAAGTATACGACGAATATTTGTCTTAAAACCCAAATAATAATTACCACATTGTCTGTACATAAGATTGCAGTAATAATTCTTGTAGTTCTGGCAGCCATCTTGCTGGGTTCATGTACCTCGCACCGTCAACTGGTGTACCTGAAGGATGTGGATTCCTCCTCCGGCGGTGGAAGTTTTTATCCCAAAAGCCGTCCTGAATACCTGATCCAAACACGGGATGTCTTGTATGTGAAGATCTATTCCCTGAATGAGGAGATGAGCAATATTGATTAATCAGACCATGGGGAACAGTCAGCAAAACCTCTACCAGAACGAAACCAGCCTGTTTATTAATGGCTATGTGGTGAGCGACTCCGGAAATATTGAACTTCCCATACTCGGCAAGATGAACGTTGCCGGAAAAACCCTGGATGAAGCCCTTGCAAGCATTCAGCAACGCACATCCCAATATCTGAAAGATGCCACCGTTACAGTTAAAATGATTTCCTTTAAAGTTTCTGTCATTGGTGAGGTAAACCGGCCCGGGACTTACTATAACTATAACAGTCAGCTTACAGTTCTGGAAGCTATAAGTATGGCAGGAGACATCACCGATTATGGCAACCGGCATAAGGTACATGTTCTGAGATCCGGATCAAAGGGAACCACCTCATTTCAGCTTGATCTGACAAACAAGAAAATCCTCACCACAGACGGATTTTTTCTGCTTCCCAATGATGTGATCTATGTGGAACCCATCCAAAGCAAAACATTTCGGATCAATATACCTACCATTTCACTCTTCCTGACTTCGGTCTCCACCCTGATCCTTGTGCTGAACTATATCAATCACAACTAACTCAATTCAAGGCGAAGTTTACTCGCTATCGCTCGTGAAATAGTTGCAACTTTGACTCGAATTGTAACTTTTGATACTTCTTAGTATTTTTTATTACCTGCTTCTGAATTTCCTGAAGACAATATTAAATACAGCCTTCCAAAAATATACCCAATCGGTTCGGAAGGGATGCTTTGCATATGATTTCAAATAACGTAGTTCGGATGTAACAATTTCCTCCAGGGTCCTTGGATTATCTACATAAAAGGGCGGGATCAAACCTGGCTTGTTGTTTATCCTTAGTTTCTGCAATTCCGGAGTATATAGTTTAAAGTACTGCCTGCTCAGGGGTCGCACTCCGAATAGTTTCAGATCCCCCTTCACAAGATTCAGCAACATGGGCAATTCATCCAGCCAAAACTTGCGCATGATCCGTCCGATGGTGGTTACCCTGAAATCATCCTTGAATTTGCCACCTTCCTGTAACCCGGCCTTTACATAAACATAATCCTGCAGGTACTCGGCAAAGGGATGCATGGTGCGCATTTTAAATACCTTGATTGTTTTACCTCCCTTACCAATTCGTTCCAGCCCGATCAATGGCCCATAACTTGGATTCTGCGGAAACAGTGGCTCCTTAACCTTAATGGCTACAAAATACAATGCCTTGTCAATGACAGTCTCATCCAGTATCTCAAATCCACAGGAATATAAACGGCCAAAGGCTTCGGCCTTTGATAATACCCTGTTTTCACCCCTTGTTAGAATAAAATACAATTTTTTGGTAAGCAGGAATTTTGGAAATACTCTTTTTAATAATAAAATCGGCGCTGTAATAAAGATAGTTCAGGCCCGGCGGAAACTTGGCCAGGATGCGCTTTTTTCGCATGTTGGTAGTTTCGAAATAATCAATGAAAATACCGCCGATCGGTAATTTAGCATTGACTGATTCAAAATACTTGTTGATATACCTGAAATCATTTACCCGCCGTACATTGATAATGCACTCAAAAGTGTGCCGGATCTGTGCATCAATATTAAACCGGGTGGTAGTTGCAATCACCAGGGTATTTGGCGAATCAATAGCTGAATAATTAATAACATACTGATAGGCCTCATGCCCGATTTCATTCCTCAGGTATTCTTCACGCTGTTTAAAATCATATTTAATAGGAAGACGCTTCTTATGAACCAGGTAGGGCTCTTCTTTTGGCCTTATCCGATCCAGGCCAGGCATATTCTGGATTACACCATTTTCAAATTTTATCCGCGTACTGCTGACCAGGTAAAACAAGGCGCCAAAAGTTAACTCCACTATTGTTGCTGCACCTACCGTACCTAAAACGATAAACCGTGAATAATTGAAAGATTGAAAAATATACATCAAACTGGTAATGAAGAAAAATATGATCAGGTTGATGAGAAGTATTCTTTTTAGTCCGGCAACCCAAAGTGCACTCACCAGCAACCGGTATTTTTCAAAAACTACGGAAACGGTTACCCATATTAATAAAAAGAAGAGGAAAGACCCGGAATAATCCACAAAATAGGATGGTGCCAGGACCCGGTTTAAGCCAAACGCAAAATACGAATGAAGCAAGTACAATCAATAAATCAATAACAAAGCTTGTAAAAGATTTCATCTGCATAATCTCAACGTATTCTTGGCTACGGGTATAAGTTAACCTCTTTCCGTAAAAGGATGAAAGATCCTCTTTTCAGAGGCTAAATTATTATGCAATGATAAATATATTCGGCTGAAAAGTAAAATTAAAAAAAAGCCCTCATTGCTTAAGAGGGGATTTGCCAATAACGGGATTACCAATTGTGCTTAAGCTTCGGCAATGAAAGGCTTTTTTGTGGCAGGATGATTTTAGTGGAAAAATGAAAAGTTTTGTTAATTGCAACTGTCATTTAATGCACCCGGAGTACCAAGATCGCCTGTACTATATGCTGAGGTGGAAACACACCATGATGTTCCCAGGGATTCTTCCCGTGCGTTCATCGATTCAGGCTTGAGACATATTGAAGCGCCGGAGGCGGAAGGAAAACCTTCTCCGCCATAATTAACGGAACAGATCTCTGTACCGTCGGTGCCATCCGTACCATAATTCGAGATGGACAGGATTGCCCCTGTATTGTTCAGGGTAATGCTCGTTCCATATACATATTTATCTCCTGGCACTGCACTTTCAGTGCGGGCAAATACCTGGTACCCATGTGGCGCCAGCGTAATGGATGCAGTAATAATGTGCCGGTCGGTTGCATTCCTTGTCAGCACAAGGTGCTGCAAATTCACCGGATGCCCGGTATTATTGTAAATTTCAAACCATTCTCCATAAGTGTCGGTCAGGGAAGTAGGATCATACATGATTTCTGTGATCAGCAGATCACCGCTGTTAATTGTTCCATCCGGATTAACCGGCTCATCAGAAATATTTACAATTTCCACAGGAACTACCGTATCACCGAGGTTAACAACGATCATTGACATCCCTTCACCACCTGCTGCATCTACATGTATTTCGTATTTCCTTTTGGGCAGCGGATTAAGTATGCTCCCGTTAAGTGTTTTGCTTTCAAAGGTGCCATCGGTTTTCTGCCAGGTTAATACCGCCTGAATGGAGAGGTCAAGCGGCTGAAAGTATCCCAGGCGGGATTCCGTTCTGTTAAATACCAGAGACCCTGCTGAAGATGAAACGGTAGTGCTATAATCACTGAAATTATTCTTTACCTGGTCGCTGTAAATTACAGCAACTACCGTATTTGACAGTTCACAATTTACTACTACGGATTGCTGACCTCCCGGTGTAATTGTAAAGGTATCAGATCTTCCGAAATAATACGGATTATCAAAAGCTGCCGGTAAATTGTTATCAGAAGAGGCCGTCACATAATAACTTCCGGTTTCAAGCCTGATCTCGCCGGGCAATTCAGAAACCTTATCAAAGGCAAGCACCTCCTGGTCCCCGGTGTTATAAATAACCACTTTGAAATCTTCTACGCCTGTGGTGGATTTCAGATTTTCCTTCACTTCACCTACAGAAATATATAAGCCAACTTTAATTTTCAGGGTACCTGAAGGCTTGTCCCTGCCAATTTCTTCCTTATGACAGGAAAGAGCCAGGATGGCCAGCATGCAGGCAAAAACATAACTTTTCATAAAAAGGGATATTAAGGGTTTAACGCATGAGTAACTTTCATGTATTAATTCCCTCAAAGGGTAAAAAGTAACCCTCCCCTTAAAAATATTTTTTTACGATCAGAATTTGCCTTCCTGCTCTTCCAGGAAGAACCGTATGGATGCGGAAAGCGCTTCTCTTGACAGGGGTAAATTGGAGTGACAATGCCTGCACGATTTTGCGATTTGAATAAGAAGTAACCGCCATGGAACTTTTCATCGACTGCCGGGTGATCCTGGGCCTGGAACCTGTAAACATCGAGCGGATCTTTTCGAGATGACAGGCAATTTTTATCAAATACGGAGTAAGCGGGCGCACCGGTATGGGTTTTTTCATGGCCTCCGCCAGGAAATCCAGCACTTCCTTATGGGCCAGGTTTTCTGCACTGAGAATGAACCGCTCCCCGCTCACATCACTTTCGGTGAGACTGATCATGGCCCTTACAACATCCTGAACATCTATATACCCGCTGGTTCCGGTCGGATAATAAATCAATCCGCTGTTAATCTGCTTGAAAACACCTTCCCAGGACCCGTACCACATTCCGGGTCCAATTATAATGGACGGATTCACAATAACTGCCTGTAGTCCTTCATTAATCCCTCTCCACACTTCCATTTCACCCCTGAATTTACTAAAGGAATAGGGTGAAGGGGATGTGTTTTTGCTCCAGAGGCGGCTTTCATCAATGGGTTCTCCATCCTGTGAATCTCCCATGGCGGCAATGGAACTTACATGACAAAGCCGGGCAATCTTACCCTCAAGGCATGCATTTACCAGGTTCGCCGTACCCTGAGCATTTATTTGAAGTAGTTTTTGTTTATCTTCCTTATGAAAGGAAACTATTCCTGCCACGTTATAAACCATTGAAACACCTGACAGGTACTCTGAAAGGGTATAATAATCCAGAATGTCGCCTTTTACCCATTCAATTTTATCCAGCATCCTGTCATTCACTGCCGGATAAAACTTTCTGAATTTCAGGAAATAGTCCAGTTTCTCCTTGTCACGATATATTGCCCTCACGGGTTTGCCAAGCTGTACCAGGTTATACAACAAATGGGAACCAAGATATCCGGTACCTCCGGCAACAAAGATCATCGTTTATTTCTTTAGGTTATTACCAGGCAATTCCTTTATCACGGCGGATAACAGGCGACACAGATTTATTTCTGCCTTTGCGGCTGTTTCCAGTATATCTTCTATTCTGGCAGGAACCAGGTTATCGGGATCACATTCATCGGTAAGCACAGAAATTGCAGCACAGGGCAATGACATATGGTTTGCTACGATCACCTCGGGTACGGTTGACATGCCCACAGCATCAGCAAAATTGCGGAACATCCTGTATTCTGCACGGGTTTCCAGATTCGGGCCCGTTACAGCAACATAAACCCCTTTGTGCAAAATGATGTGTTCGCGCGCTGCTATCCGTGAAAACAGATCATTGAGCTCTGCTGAATAGGGTTGGCTCATATCAGGAAAACGGGGACCCAGTGTATCGAAATTCTTACCTCTTAATGGGTTATCAGGCAACATATTGATGTGATCATCGATCAGCATCAGGCTTCCTTTTTTAAACTGAAGGTTCAAAGCTCCGGCAGCATTGGATAGAAGAAGACAGCGAATTCCAAGGAGTTTCATTATTCGTATCGGAAAGGTTATCTGCTGCAGTGAATATCCTTCATAATAATGAAATCTCCCCTGCATGGCAAGAACCAGCTTGCCCTGTAGTTTTCCGTAAATGAGTTTGCCTGAATGGGATTCAACTGTTGCAAGAGGATAATTGGGAATATCACTGTAATCCAGCGAAACGATTACTTCTATTTCAGATGCCATTCTGCCCAGGCCTGTTCCCAGAACGATTCCAATTTCAGGATTCAGAACTCCGGCCAGTTTGAGAAAGGATATGGTCTGATTTAATTCTTCAAGCATAGTTTGCGGGTTTCCTGCCGACAAAGAATTCTACCGCTCAATCTCCATAAGAACATCGTCCTTGGTTACTGAATCACCCGCCTTTACACTGATCTTTTTGATTTTTCCGGTAACCTGTGCAATGATCTCGTTTTGCATTTTCATGGCTTCAAGGATGAGGATGGCCTCGCCCTCCTTAACATGTGATGATTCTTCAACCAGCAATTCAATGATCTTTCCCGGCATGGGAGCAGTAACTATTTCGATCTTATTATGCTGCTTATATTTTTCGAGATATTTTCTCCGCCTGTATGATATAGGGGATTCAATCGTAAAAGAATAACTAACCCCATTCAGTAAAACGGTATATTTATTCTGGCTCTTGTCCGTGATTTCAGCCAGGTATTTCTTGTTGTTAAATTCTATAAAGGTGAATCCCTCTTCGTTTTCGAAAATCTTTATTTCCTTTTTATGCCCGTTTATTCTCAACTCCTCACTGAACGGGTCCCTTACTACATATTTATCATCACCGGGCGTAACGGCGATATACTCGTGTTCATGATCCTTTCTCTTCCTTATTAATTTCATGATGTTTCTTATAAAGATTTCAATCGTTTATTCAACACCCACGGACTGATATTTTTGCCCCGTTCAAAATCGGGCTTGGTGGTTCTGTTGGTTTCAAGCTCTGCTGCAAAGTCAAATGCTGCCACATATGCCGCGAGCATTTCGTCCTCCTCCTCGTTGTAATAGAGCTTCGTCATTTCTTTTTCAATAAATGACGTATTAAAATCGCCCTTCCTGAATTTTTTGTGATTCAAAACTGCCTGGCAGAAAGGAATTGTCGTTTTAATTCCCCGTATCCAGAATTTCCTCAGGGCAGCAGACATGGCGGTGATCGCTTTTTCCCTGGTTTCCCCATGTACTATAAGCTTGGCTACCATTGAATCAAAATACGGGGTGACAACCGAATAATCTGTTACACCACTGTCAACCCGGATATTTTTGCCACGCGGAAAGGATATTTTCTCAATGATCCCCAGGTTCGGTGAAAAACCTGCCTGCACATCCTCAGCATTTATCCTGCATTCGATTGCCCATCCTGAGAGCTTTATCTGATCCTGTGAATAGGGAAGCTTCTCTCCTTCAGCAACTTTAATCTGCAATTCAATCAGGTCGATCCCTGATACCATTTCTGTAACCGGATGCTCAACCTGGATACGGGTATTCATTTCCATAAAGAAATAATTCCGGTCGTCATCAAGCAAAAATTCAACCGTTCCGGCAGAATAGTAATTAACTGATTTGGCTACCTGTATGGCCGCTTCACCCATTTCACGACGGAGCTTTTCATCAAGGGCAACGGAAGGAGATTCCTCAATAAGTTTCTGGTGCTTACGCTGAATGGAACACTCCCTTTCCCCGATATAAATATAATTTCCATGCCTGTCACCAACAATCTGGAATTCGATGTGACGTGGATTTCTTACATACTTTTCAATAAAAACGGAGGGATCATTAAATGCTTTTTCAGCTTCATTGGTGGCCATTTTGAACATCTTTTCAAGGTATGAGGCCTTTTCAACAATCCTCATCCCCCTGCCGCCTCCACCTGCTGCAGCTTTTAAAATTACAGGGTATCCAATAATGGCAGCAATGTCTGCCGCTTCTTTGATATTTTTTACATTACCCTGGCTTCCCTGAAGCAGGGGCACTTTATATTTCTGGGCAATTTGTTTGGCAATTGTCTTGTTTCCCATCTTATAGATGGCCGAGGCGGAAGGACCAATGAAAATAATGTTTTCTTCTTCACATCGCCGTGCAAAATAGGGATTTTCAGCTAAAAAGCCATATCCGGGATGGATGGCTTCTATTTTATTGGAACGGGCAGCTTCAATGATTCTTTCAACATCAAGGAATTCAGGAATTTCATCAACCAGCTCTGCGAAATCGATCACATCATCAACCAATCTCAGATATAAAGCATTTGGTTCTTTTGAAGTTTTAATGCCATAGGTTTTAATTCCCAGTTTTTTTGCCGTTTCATTGATCCTGACAGCAATTTCACCCCTGTTGGCAATAAGCAGACTTTTAATTTTCATTCGAAAAAAATTTAAAATGAAGCCGCTGCATTCATATCATGGCTATAATACATAATAAAGCCGGCACTGTAAAAGAACGATAAACTTCTATCGATGGATATTTTCCCTTTTTGACCGACGTAAAGATAAATTAAGTTAATGAATGCACAATTATTTCAGTCATTTCGATTCTGCCAGGAGAACCTGCTGACTATTAAAGAGGTATGTTTCCATGCTTTCGCGATGGAACACTGACATGTTTGTTTTCAAGAGCCTCAAAGGCCGCGATCAGCTTTTTACGGGTAGTTGCAGGATCAATGACTTCATCAATATAACCCTTGTCATCGGCTACATATGGATTGGCAATTTCATCCCTGTACCGCATTGTAAGTTCTTTCTTAAGCTTTGCAGGATCTTCCGATTCAAGCAGTTCCTTCCGGTAAAGTATTGAAACCGCTCCTTCAGGTCCCATAACCGCAATTTCAGCACAGGGCCATGCAAAATTAAAATCACCACCGAGATTTTTGCTGTTCATTACACAATAGGCCCCACCGTATGATTTCCGAAGAATGACAGTGATCTTTGGAACAGTGGCATCGGCATAGGCATACAGGAGTTTGGCACCATGACGTATGATGCCATTATGTTCCTGATCTAATCCGGGTAAAAAACCAGGAACATCCTCCAGTGTGAGAAGAGGAATATTAAATGAATCGCAGAAACGAATAAATCTGGCACCTTTTACGGATGAATTAATATCAAGTACCCCGGCCAGAACCTTCGGCTGATTTGCCAGAATACCAATGGCTTTCCCGCGTAACCGGCCGAAACCGACTACAAGATTCTGCGCAAAGTTTTCGGCAACTTCAAAAAAACTATTCCTGTCAAGGAGAAGGTTGATTATATCTTTAATATCATAGGGCTTGTTCGGATCATCGGGAATAATTTCCGTAATGCGATCATCAACGCGCATATCGGTATCGCAATGCTCAATATAAGGCGGATTTTCAAGATTATTGGAGGGAAGATAGGATAGAAGCTTTTGAACACCACGCAGCGTGTTTTCTTCATCTTCATATAAAAAATGAGCTACACCGCTCTTCTTCGTATGCACCGAGGCTCCTCCAAGGTCATCAAAAGAAACATCCTGGTTTAGCACTTCCTTTACCACGTTCGGACCTGTGACAAACATATAGCTGGTCTTGTTTGTCATGAAAACAAAATCGGTGATGGAAGGGGAATAAACGGCACCTCCTGCGGCAGGACCCATGATAACGGATATCTGGGGTATCACTCCCGAAGAACCTACATTCCGGTTGAAAATGGCAGCATATCCTGCCAGGCTGGCGATGCCCTCCTGTATCCTTGCACCCCCTGAATCGATGAGCCCAATGATCGGTGCCCCCATTTTCAGGGCCATATCCTGAATCTTTACGATTTTTGCAGCATGCACCGAACCCAGTGACCCCCCCATAACAGTGAAATCCTGGGCAAAGGCAAATGCCATGCGCCCGCTTATTCTCCCAAAACCAGTAATTACACCATCACCATATGCAGTGCCCTTTTTCCCAAAATCTCCGCCTGCAACGGATGGTAATGAAAAGGCATCAATTTCTTCAAACGTATCAGGATCAAATAACATATCTATTCTTTCCCTTGCAGTCATTTTTCCTTTGGAATGCTGCTTTTCCTTTACCGACTCATCTCTGTTGCTCCTCAAAAATCCGGCCCCTCTCGATAAACCGTGTATAAAGCTTCCCTTTTACATCCATGCAAGGTGTATTTAGTTGATTCCCATCCGTTAATGCCCGCCCGTATAAATTTACTGCGGTGTACTTAAGGATGTGAAAATAACATTCAAACGAGCAAAGTTAACAATAATTAAATAATATAATCAATAACTTCTTTGCCTAATCTGTCACTGGGTGACGTGCAAAACATCTCCGATGGCCTGTCTGAAAGTCTCCTTGGGCAAGGCGCCCGTTGCCATCTGCGGCTGTTCATTCACCGGAACAAACAATAAACTGGGAATACTGCGAACACCAAACATGGCAGATAATTCCTGCTCTTCCTCCGTATCTATTTTATATATCTCAAGTTTATCCCCGTATTCATCCTTCAACTCTTCCAGAATGGGCGCAACCATTTTGCAGGGACCGCACCAGTCAGCATAAAAATCAATGATTGCCGGCTTTGTTCCCTCATATTTCCACTCCTTGTTAGTTTCAAAATCAAAAACCTTCTGTTTGAAAGTTTCCTTGGTTAAATGCTCTAATTTCATTGACTGGTTATTTTGTTTACGACGTTTTAAACACAATTATCATACCATCATATTTACATATCTGCATTTGTAATTATATATCTGCGATTCAGGCCGGATACTGTCATCCTGTCAGTATCTTTTCCTGATCGGACTAATCATAAACAAGACCGGGACGTTTATGTTTTTTGTGCAGATTATTTTTGTTTTCTTTGTATACCATTTAATTGATGATCATGTTTTTAAAACCAGAAAAAATTCCAACGGACATTTTTATGCAAATTGTCAGGCATACTCCCCTTATATCCATCGACCTGCTGATTCACAATAAAAATAATGAAATTTTACTTGGGTGGCGCAACAACCAGCCCGCAAAAGACTATTGGTTTGTGCCCGGCGGAAGAATTTATAAAAATGAAACTATACACGACGCATTTGCCCGGATCATGTCAGCGGAAACCGGGCAGGCCCTGAATATTGACCAGGCGGAATTCCATGGCATCTATGAACATTTTCATCCTGACCAGAATTTCATGAATGAACCGGGATTCGGGACCCATTATATTGTTCTTGCGTTTGACATACAACTCACCGACGAATTAACCGCACTTCCCATATACCAGCATAGTGATTATAAGTGGCTGTCCATTGCAGATTTGCTGGACGATACACTTGTTCACCAGTACACAAAGAATTATTTCAACGGAACCCGGCTAATTGGCTAGCTCGGCATATTTATGAAAGATGAAATTGAAATTGGGAAGAAGTTCCTGGTAAATTTCACCCGATTCAAGCATTTCTTCATCCCCCTCTTCATACATCCATTTAACATTGGCGGTTTTAACATGTGGATTTCTTTCGATCACCTTAAATAAATCCAATAGTTGCTTTGAAACGCTTGTATTAAAATAATCAAGATTAACTTCAAGATTTACAATTTCTCCGGTATACTCGTTAATCCATTCAAATAAAGGAAGGAAAAACCTGACAGCGTCTTCCGGCAGCGCTCTCCCGGTAATTTTCAGTTCACCTGTAGTCATGAAACAGATTGCCGGAAGCGAATCCGTTTTCTGAAGTATCAAATCGTTCATAGGTAGGTTGGCTAGAAAAAGACTAACTCATAAAATTATTTGAATGTACGCAAAAACTCATTAAACGTCATTAAAACCTGACAAAATTTGATAAATTGATAATTTTCAGATGCCGCCAGGCTGAATCTCAGGGATCAGGATTTTTTTCTGTCGAGTTCATTCCATACAAGAGCGCCTGCGCCAAGAACACCTGCATTCATGTCGGGCAGACTTGAAAGAAGTATTTTTACCTTGTTCCTGAAAATCGGAAGCAGGGCTTCTTCCATATATTTTTTTGTAGGATTTATTATCAATTCCCGGGAACTGGCCAATCCTCCCAGCAGGAAAATGGCTTCCGGACTGGTATGTGCAACCGTATCGGCCAGTTTGGATCCAAGGATCAAACCTGTATATTCGAAGGCTTCAATGGCAATCTTGTCGCCCCGTTCAGCCGCCTCACAAATCATTTTGGCAGTGAGATCATTAAAACATACCTTTCTTAATTCACTTTCAATCATTCGCCCGGCCAAAAGCTCAAACACAGTGCGACGGATGCCTGATGCAGAAGCATATGTCTCCAGGCAGCCTTTGCGTCCGCATGCACAATCACGCCCGTTTGTAAGAGCAATGATATGACCCAGTTCACCAGCCAATCCATCGTGTCCATATACCAGATCCCCTCCGGCCACAATACCACTGCCCAACCCTGTGCCAAGGGTGATAACGACAAAATCCTTCATGTTTTTTGCCCCGCCAAACACCATCTCACCAATAGCAGCCGCATTGGCATCATTGGTCAGGGCAATGGGTAAACCGGGGTAGTATTTTTTTATTTTCTCAACTACCGGAATCGTCCCCCTCCAGTTGAGGTTAACTGCATTTTCAATTGATCCGGCATAGTAGTTACCGTTTGGTGCACCAATTCCAACCCCCATTATATTCATCTGCCCCTTCAGCAACTGCATGGAACCTTCTATGGCAACATGCAAATCTCTGAGATAATCATCAAAATTATTATGTATGCTTGTATTTGTAAAACTTTCAGCCAGACAGTTCCCTTCCCTGTCCACAATTCCATACTTTGTAAACGTACCCCCTATATCAATTCCAATTACTGCTTCCTTCATATTCTGTCAATTACGTAATCAAGCGGCTAAAAATAGTACTTTTTTAATATAAACTCCATTCGGGCAGGTTTTATTTGGTTTGATGAAGAAACGGTACAACAAAAGCAGATATCTTACCGTATATATATGTAAATGGAGCATATATGAAAAACTTTATAGTACCGGTAGACTTTTCAGTGGAATCCCTGAATGGTTTGAAAATGGCCATATTGTTCTCAAAGAGGAACAATGGTCAACATTCAAATGATCTATGTATTGCCAAAAGCCACTGATATGGACCAGGCTGCTATGGAAGCGGAAATGCATTCAGCAGAAGACAGGTTCAAAAAAATAGTGCAGGAATTCTCCCCCCAGATGGGTACCGACTCAAGCCTGAATTATATGATCAACCGGGGCCGCATTTACCAGGAAGTGGTGAGCCAGGCCGAGAGTTTACCCGATTCCGTCATCTGTGCATCAACCCATGGGGCTTCCGGTTTCCAGGAACTTTTCATCGGCAGTAATGCGTTCCGTATCATTTCCGCTACCGATAAACCGGTGATTACACTTAGAAAAAACAGTTGTCCCGAAACGATCAGCCGGATCGTTCTGCCAATTGACCTGTCAGTGGATTCACGCCAGAAGGTGCCTTTCACCCTCGAACTGGCAAGGCTTTTCGGTGCCGAAGTGCACGTGGTGGGAATTCATACTATGAAAGGACTTGGAAATAAGCGCAAGATCCGTTCCTATATAAGCCAGGTTGCTTCCTATATCGAAGATAAGGTACCCTGTGAAACAAATGAAGTATTCGGTGATAATGTAGTTGAACTTGTACACAACTATGCCCATGCAATAAAGGCCGATCT
Source organism: uncultured Bacteroidales bacterium (assembly GCA_963790105.1). GTDB lineage: Bacteria > Bacteroidota > Bacteroidia > Bacteroidales > UBA10428 > UBA5072. The sequence continues at coordinate 148,992 of CAWBNI010000037.1, forward strand.
GATTTCCATAACAACGGAAAGACCTTCGGGAATAAGTCTTATTATCGGAAATACAGTGCACCAGATCCTCAATAAGGCTGAAATACCTGTATTGTGCCTCACACCCAAGAATATCCGCAAATCAGGTACGTTTGCAACTACCGGTGGCTAAACCGCAGCCATTTCCGTAATTTATCCGAAAATTTCCGTCACAACGGGGGCCTCCTCGTCATAATACCCGTGTTCATAGCCGTAGCCATACCCATAGCCGTAGCCATACCCGTAGCCATAACGGTAGGAATACCCGTAATATCCCTTTGAATGAACATCATTCACCAGCAGGGCCATGTTCTTCAGTCCCCTTTTTGTATACAATTCTTCCACCAGCTGCAATACCTGTTTACTGGAATATCCATGTCTTATGACAAATACATGAATATCCACCATGTCCTTCAGCAACAGGGCATCGGTAACAATGGCAATCGGCGGTGTATCAATAATAAGATAATCATACACCGTCCTTAGCTGCTGGATAAACTCCATCATCCTGGACGATTCGATCAGTTCCGCCGGATTGGGAGGTACCGGACCGCTTACGGCAACCGACAGATTATCAATATTGGTTGAATGAATGATTTTTTCCAGTGGTGAAATTCCGGCCAGGTAAGAACTGATCCCTACCGAATTATCGATCCTGAAAAGCTTATGTATTTTGGGTTTTCTAAGATCGAGACTGACCAGCAGGGTCTTCTTCCCTGCCATAGCCAAAATGGCCGCCAGGTTGGCGGAGCAAAAAGTTTTCCCCTCCCCGCTGATGGTAGATGAAATGGAAATAATCTTGTGGGTCTCATTTTTCAGTAAATACTGGAGATTAGCCCTCAGCGAACGAAATGACTCTGCAAGTGCTGATTTGGGATTTTCAAAAACAGGAAGCTCAAACATTTTTTCATTATGACCAACTGAACCCAGAATGGGAACGGAGGTCAACTGTTCTATATCCTTCCGGTCAACAATTTTATTATTGAAATACTCAATAAGTATTAGCAGCATGAGGGGAAGCAATCCTCCCAAAACCAATGCCATCATGTAATTCATCGATGTCTTCGGCTTTATCATCAGCGCATTTTCCGGCCTGGCAATGTCGAGCAGATGATGATCGGGTGTGTTGGATGCCTTGGTAATTCCTGCTTCAGCACGTTTCTGCAGCAGGAAGGTATAAATCTGGTCGTTGATATTAAATTCCCGCTGAATATTGATCAGCTGCCGTTCGGTAAACGGGAGTTTCTGGATTTCCTGCTCAAGCAGGGAAATGCGTTTGGCCAGACTGGATGCAGAAATTTCATTGGAAGCAATCAGGTTATTGACATTTTCAAGAATGTCCATCCTTACATTTTCAAGCTGTGAATTGATCATACTCAGCCTGGGGTTGCTCTCATTCGAGCTGAACAGCAGGCTGCGCTTTTCTGTATTCATTTCATTGATCTGAACAATCAGCGCATTGAGCAAGGCATCCTGGATGCCCATCACCGAGGGCGCAATGATATCGGTATTATCTTTTTTTGTTTCTATGTATTTCTTGATGTAATCAAAGTAAGCCGTTTTGATGTCTATTTCCGCTTTTTCGGTGTTCAGCGCTTCCATTTGCTGAAATAAGGCATTCCCTTCCTGGCTTATGTTAATGATGCGGTTTTCTGATCTGAAATTCTGAAGCCTCACACCGGCCCTTTTCAGGGAATCAATAATTTCGTGGAGCTGATCATCAATAAAGCGGATTGAATTTGATGACGTTATGTTCTTTTCATCGAGATTGCTTTGAATATAAACTTCCGACAATTTATTCAGATAATCGCAGATCTGCTCTTTATTAGGCCCTGTGAGGGAAAGAGTAAGAATTGAACCTTTCTCATCGTTCACTTCCACATTCAACCCGGCACGGTACTGGTTAACCAGACTGTTGATGTCATTCATCACGAAATAATATTTCAGGGGATACCCGGTTAAATTCTTCAGGCTCTCCGGATGCCTGGGAAGCAACATGAAATTGAAACTTTCGTGGTTGAATTTTTGTCCGAAATATAAAACTTTTGAAATATTGTACTTGTCATCAATCGTCAACCGGTAGGTGGAAGGTGACAGAATGGTAATATTAACCGGATAGTTAAGCTGGTTGGGTTTTGACGTATCGACAACCACATAAAATGGCGAACCATTGTATAGTTTGGATTCGGCTATGCCACGCCGGCCTACTGCTGTATAGGAAATATTAAAATTCAGATTCATGATGGCCAAATGGGACATCTTGTACGATTTGAGCACAGTTATCTCATTTTGTACCACCGCCTTGGTACGCCTGTTGCGGATGTTCGTCATATCTTCAATGATACTTTCAACATCACCGCGTTGCGTGTTTTCATTTGCAATGATTAATGAACAATTGGCTCTGTAAATGTCCTCGGAATATCGATTTACCAGATATGCCACTGTAAGGGCCAGGAATACAGACAATGCGAACCACCACCAATTATAAAGAATCCGATAGAGATACTTTTTAATGTCAATACTTTCCTCTTCCCTGTAAATTTCAGGATATTGATCCATTCGTTATTAGCTGAATATGATAACCGTAAAGATAACTAAATAATATCCTATATTTGTTTTACCAATCAATTTATGAATGAAAAAGCTTGTAGTACTAACGGGTTCAGGCATTAGTTCGGAGAGCGGGCTTAAAACTTTCAGAGACTCAGGAGGTCTGTGGGAAAACTATGATGTGATGGAGGTAGCCAGCATATCGGGTTGGGAAAAGAACAGGGAAATTGTTCTTCAGTTTTATAATGAACGGAGGGCCCAGCTGAAGGATGCCCAGCCTAATGAAGGACACCGCGGACTGGTTGAACTTGAAAAATATTTTGATGTAGATATCATAACCCAGAATGTGGATAATTTGCATGAGCGTGCCGGAAGTTCCAGGGTGCTCCATTTGCATGGGATACTTACCCGTGCAAAAAGCACGGGGGATCCCACGCTGACCTATGACATCGGGTACAAGCCCATTAATTTTGGCGATCTGTGCGAACGCGGCTTTCAGCTGCGACCTGATATCGTATGGTTTGGCGAGGCGGTTCCTGCCATCGAGGAAGCGGCAGCCCTTGTCTCCACAGCCGATCTGTTTGTTGTAATCGGCACATCCATGGTCGTATATCCGGCCGCAGGCCTTATTGATTATGTATCAAGAAACACCCCTGTCTTTCTGATTGATCCCAACGAGGTGGCAGCACCCATTTACAGGCATATTCATTTTATCAAGGAAAAGGCAGGAAAAGGTGTACAACTGCTTAAAGCGAAATTATTGGAGGAATACCTGTAACCGGGATGTTTATGAAAACAGGACTTTTATTGATGGCAGGGATATTCGGTGGAATATGCTTTGCAAATGCACAGGCCTTCCATGGCGGAGTTCTGGCAGGTTTTACAGCAACACAGGTGGATGGAGATACATACGGGGGGTACAACAAGGCCGGATTTCAGGGAGGCGTGTTCGTAAATACCCGGTTATCCGATCTTTTCTATGCACAGCTTGAAATTAAATACACCGGGAAGGGAGCAAGAAAACCGGTTACTTCTACTGATCCCGCAGTGTATAATCTTACGCTGCATTATATTGATGTACCCCTGTCGGTAAATGTGAGGGTAAAGCAGATCGGATCGGCAGAACTGGGATTGGTACCTGCCTATCTTTTCGCCGCCAACGGAGAAGACAGCGGGGGACCGTTGCCTTCGGATTATCTGGTAACGTTTAAAAAATTTGACCTTTCCTTTATGATGGGAATTAATATCAAGGTATTTGAAAAACTGAAGTTAAACTTTCGCTATACTTATTCGCTTCTTTCAATACGGCCCGAATCTTATGAAAATGGATATTATACCTGGTTTGGCAATCTGTTCGGCCCGAAAACAGGCCAGTATAATAACTGCCTGATGGCGGGATTGTATTACCAGTTGAAGTAAGGTGATAACGGTGAATACGATGGTAATAGTTTACAAGACATGAATTATGGTATACAGTTTGCCAAAGGATTTTAGAATCAAGCAGAGTAAACTCAGTGAAGCCATATGAAATCTTGAGCCGAAAGAACAAATGAAGCTTAGTCAGCGTCTACCATTGCGACCTTTGCAGCATAAATTCACTATTCACCTTCTTATCCGAAAAACAGGTACGCAATGAATATGGCCGCAACCACACCGGCCAGGTCCGCGATAAGTCCCGCAGTAACCGTATACCTTGTTTTGCTTATGTTAACGGCGCCATAATAAACTGCCACCACATAAAAGGTTGTCTCGGTTGAACCCTGAAAAATGCAGGCCAGCCTTCCGGCAAATGAGTCGGCGCCGAAATGCTTCATTGTTTCCACCATCATGCCACGCGCTCCTCCGCCGCTGAGCGGTTTCATGAGGGCCACAGGCAGCGCATCCACAAATCGTGTATCCATTCCAAAAAAGCCAAAAAATCCGCGTAATCCCTGCATAAGGAAATCAAATGCACCCGAAGCCCTGAATATTCCTACCGCAACAAGCATAGCCACCAGGTATGGAATGATCTTGATGGCAATATTAAATCCTTCTTTGGCACCTTCAATGAAGGTCTCATACAGGTTAATCTTTTTGCGAATGCCCAAAACAATAAACAGAATAATGATCAGGAAGAGTATAAAATTCCCTGCAAACCCGGTTCGGGACGCCACTTCTGTTTGTGTCAGCCGGCTCAGGTACCAGATAATTCCTCCGATGACAAGTGAAATTCCTCCAAGATAGGCCAGCACAACCTTGTTCAGCAGGTTGATCCTTTGGCGGATGGAAACGAAAATCAAACCACTCATAGTGGCAAAATAGGTAGCCAGGATGAGCGGGATAAACACATCGGTCGCCACCTGGGCTCCATTCGCAGCACGCAAGGCCATGATACTGATGGGAATGATTGTCATTCCGGCTGTATTAAGCATCAGGAACATGATTTGCGCATTGGATGCAGTATCCTTTACAGGATTCACTTCCTGTAATTCATTCATTGCTTTTAACCCAAGGGGTGTGGCCGCATTATCCAAACCAAGCATGTTGGCAGACAGGTTCATTACCATGGATCCCATGGCAGGATGATCTTTGGGTATTCCGGGGAATATGCGGCTGAATAAGGGACTAACCATCCGTGACAGGCCTTTTATGACGCCTCCCTTTTCTCCGATCTTCATGATGCCCAGCCAGAGGGTCATCACGCCGATAAGGTAGATCGAGATCTCCACACTGGTTTTTGCATTGTCGAAGGTACTTTTCACCAGGGCTGAAAATACGTCCCTGTCGGCTATAGTCAGCACAAACTGAAAATGCGACATGACAAAATCACGGAAATAATAGGCCACCACACGGAAAACGGCAACTATAAATCCAAGGAGAAAAAAGGCAATCCAGATATAGTTCAGAATCATACGATCAATGCCATTTGCAGGTAAGTATTATGTTTCATCCGCCAGCGACATGTCAATCTGCTTGCGGGACAAATTTACACGGGCTACCTCAATTCTTACCGGGTCGCCCATCTGGTATTTTTTGCCGGTTCTTCGCCCCCGGATACAGTAATTGTCCTCCTCGTATTCGTAAAAATCACCGACCAGTCCGCGCAAGGGGATCATCCCCTCGCATTTGTTCTCAATGATCTGAACAAATATACCCCATTCCGTGACCCCGGATACAACACCGTCGAATACCTGGCCGATCTTATCTTTCATGAATTCGGCCTGCTTGTATTTAACCGATGCCCTTTCCGCTTCCATGGCAAGTACTTCCATTTTTGAAGACTGCCTGCACATTTTCTCAACCTCCTTCTGATTGCTGACCGGGTGCACCGGCAAGATAATCGGCCAGGAGCCTGTGAACCAGCATATCAGGATATCTGCGGATGGGAGAGGTAAAATGGGTATAATAGGGAAACGCCAGACCGTAATGTCCAATGTTGTTGGTTGAATAGACTGCCTTTGCCATGGCACGCAAGGCCAAGATTTTCAACTATATCCTGTTCACGTGTGCCCTTCACCTCATCCAGCAGTTTATTCAGCGACATAGCCGTTTGTTTCCCGGAGGCAAGGGAAAGTTTATATCCAAACCGTTTGATGAAATGCGAGAACTTTTGCAGTTTTTCGTTGTCGGGTTTGTCATGGATCCGGTATACAAAGGTCCTCTTTTCCTTCGATTCAGAGGCCTGGCCTACCCGTTCGGCCACCCGCTTGTTGGCGAGCAGCATAAATTCCTCAATGAGCTCATTGGAAATGTCATGTTCACGGGCATATATCCTCACCGGGGCTCCCTTTTCATCCACATCAATCTTGATTTCTTCCCTTTCAAAAGCAATGGAACCGGCTTTAAACCTTTTTTCACGAAGGATACGGGCAAGCTGATTCAATTTCAGTATTTCATTTTTCATGTCCCCTTCTCCCGTGTCAATTACCATCTGTGCTTCACGGTAAGAGAAACGCCTGTCGGAATTAATCACTGTGCGGCCAAACCACTCCGCCTTGATCTCTGCCTTTTCATTCATCTCAAAAACGGCGGAAAAGCAAAGCTTATCCTCATGGGGGCGCAAAGAACAAAGATAATTTGAGATCCTTTCCGGCAGCATGGGTACCACCCTGTCAACCAGGTAAACCGATGTGGCTCTTTGCAGCGCTTCCACATCGAGCGGAGTGCCGGGAAGCACATAATGGGTTACGTCCGCAATGTGAACACCAACTTCCCAGTTACCGCCCGGAAGTTCCCGCAGTGAAAGGGCATCATCGAAGTCCTTGGCATCTTCAGGGTCAATAGTAAAGGTAGGTATGTTGCGGAAATCACGCCTTGATTTAAGTTCTTTTTCCGTTATGCGGTCAGCAATTCGGGAGGCCTCATCTTCAAGTTCTTCAGAAAACCGGAACGGCAGCTCAAATTCAGCCAGGATGGCATGCATTTCTGTTTCATTGTCGCCCTGGTTACCCAGCACTTCAATGATTTCACCAAACGGATTTTTGGCATGCCGGGGCCATTCTGTCAGTTTTGCAATCGCCTTCTGGCCCTTCTTTGCACCCTTCAGTTTATCAAGCGGAATGAAAATGTCAAATGGCATGTGCCGGCTGTCCGGCGTAAGAAAGGCATATCTGTCGGAAATTTCGACTGCCCCTACAAAGGTCTCACGGGCTCTCTCAAGAATCTCCACCACCTCTCCTTCGGGCATCCGTGCTTTTTTATGGGCATACAAAAGCACCTTAACCGTATCGCCGTTCAAGGCATGGTTAAGATTATTCTGAGAAACAAATATATCTTCTTTAGAATTCTCCGAAATAACATATCCATAACCTCCCCGGGCCATGTCAACAGTTCCGATTATATAACCGCCCTTCGACACCATCCTGAATTTGCCAACGGACAATTCCTCCAGTGCATCCTTTCCTTTCAGGTCATAGAGAACCTCGGTTATCAGTTTCTTTTCGGATGGATCGGTAATCAGCAACTGACTTGCCAGTTGCTTGTAATTGAAAATTCTTTTAGGATGTTTTGAAAAAATAGCCAATATGTTATTTGACAATTCCTTCTTATTGATTCCCTTAAACTTTATATTTTGCTTTTTTTTGGCCACCTGATTTTAAATATTTGGAAAAGGTATGAAAGTTTTACCAAACTACCTGAGAAGCAAGGAAGTGATTAACTGAACCGGGATTATCAAAGGCTGTTTTTGCTGATGCCAAAGGCCTTTTCCTCTATCTCATCACCAATGGGTTCAACATGAATGGCCACATCAAACACATTTTCGATATTCTGCTTCAGTGCATTCTCCACCTTATGTGCAATTTCATGTGCTTCGCGCAGCGATAAGTCCCCATCTACCTCGAGATCGATGGCTATCATCACTTTGTGCCCAATATTCCGTGCTCTTACCCTGTGCGGATGATGTGCACCCTCAACAGAATCAATCACCTCGAAAATCTTGTTATAAATGGTGCTGTCCTTGGTACCATCCATCAATTCAAGTGAGGTCTGCATATATATTTTATAAGCAACCCGTAATACCCAAATGCTTACTATAAATGCCGTAATTGTATCCAGCAGGGGCATCTTAAAAATAAAAATCCCTGCAAGACCTATTAAAACCGAGAGCGAGATCAGTACATCATTTTGCATATTTTTTCCATTCGCAACCAGCATGGAACTTCCGGTTTTTTTCCCGGCCCTGAACTGATGCAAGGAGAGAAGCAGTTTTCCTATTATTGAAATAACAGTTACATATATCGCAAGCGGTGTGGGAGGATTCACAACATTGCCATGGATGAATTTCTGCACCGTGGCGATGAGTAACTGTGCCCCTGCGAAAAAGATTATAAAAGACAAGGCCTTTGTGGCGATTGTATCTGCCTTTTCATACCCGTAAGGATACTTTTTGTCAGGTGGTTTCATCAGCAGGCTGGCTGTGATGAGCGTTATAACCGAGGTGATAATATCACTTGAGGAGTCCACGCCATCCGCAACTACGGCAAGACTTCCTGAAATGAGGCCGGCTGTAATTTTTAAAGCTGATAAAGCAGCATTCCCGGAAATTCCGATCCACGATGCTTTTTTAATTTCCTGCTCCCTTGATGCCATTCTATGTTATGTGCCACTAATCATTCATATTCCCGATCTTGAAAAGCATCTTTTCATCAAGAATTTTTATCTTTCTTCCCTGCAGTTCAATGAGGCCATCCTGTTTAAATTCAGACAAAAGTCGGATCACGGATTCGGTGGCAGTGCCCACCATATTAGCCAGTTCTTCACGGGTCAGTGTGATCTGAAGGTATTTTTCATTATCCAGGTCGAAATCCTTTCTCAGGTGGATCAATACCTCAGCCAGCCGTTCCCTTACTGTTTTCTGCGCAATATCGGTGATGTAATCATTGGCTTCGCCAAGTTCCTTACAGGCAATCTGAAGCAGTTCAAGCGCAAAAGTGCCGTTATGTTTAACGAACTCGAGTACGGTATCCGCATGAACAAACGAAATATAGGCATCTTCAAGAACTTTCGCCGTTGTACAGGCCCGTTCACGCGTTATTGTAGAACGGAATCCCATTATATCGCCCTTTTTAGCAAACCGGATGATCTGTTCCTTACCGTCAAATCCTGTTTTATATATTTTGATGATCCCCCGTTGTACACAATAGAAACCGTTGATGCGACTGCCTTCGGAATATACAATTGTACCCCGCTTGTAGAAATCAGGATCCTGGTCGATGGGAATCCTGGCAAGTTCCTCCGGCGTTAAATGTCTGAAGATAGAGGAGCTTTCACTGAAGTATTCTTTTCTGACCGGTGCTGTATGGTTTTTCATAATACTAAAAATATCAGTGCTATTATTGTCTAAATTTGTAAGCAAAGCTATCAAAAAAAACAAAAAAAAATGAAAGACACAATTAATGTAAAGTGGATGGGAGATATGGCATTTGAAGCAGCAATAAGGGAACACAGGATTCTCATGGATGCAAATGAGGATTCGGGAGGCCACAATCAAGGGCCCCGGCCGAAGCCATTGCTGATGGCCTCACTGGCAGGATGCACCGGTATGGACGTCATGTCTATCCTGAAAAAAATGAAAGTGGAAGCAAAGGGTCTCAACATACGTGTCGAAGGAATGATAGCAGAGGAACATCCTAAGATTTATACTTCCATTCACCTGATTTATGAATTTGAAGGGGAAAACCTGCCAATGGACAGGTTAATCCGGGCCATTGAACTTTCACAGGAGAAATACTGCGGGGTAAGTCTTTCCCTGCAGAAAGCCATGCCTGTCACCTGGGAAATTAAGATCCTGTAACCCTATATTTTACATTTATAGTGTCATTAAATACAGCACTGCAAAGTTATTTGCAGGGTTTTGCCGGCCTCATTTTTCCGCGATATTGCGCTGCCTGTGGACAAGCCCTGTACAGGAACGAAAATATTCTTTGCATGAGCTGTTACGCTGAACTTCCCCGTACCGGCTTTCACCATGATCCGGAAAACGAAGTGGCCCAGATGTTCTGGGGCCGGATACCTGCAGAACAGGCTACATCGTTTATGTATTTTGCCAAGGGAAGCCGGTTCCAGCAATATACTGCATGAATTGAAATATAATGGTCAGAAACAAATTGGAACCGCTATGGGACGCATGTTCGGCAGCGAATTAAAAAATACCCCGTTTTCAACGGCTGATATTATAATTCCTGTTCCCCTCCATCCGTCAAAACTAAAAACAAGGGGGTACAACCAAAGTGAACTGATTGCATCCGGTATCAGTGAAGTTCTTCATCTTCCCCTCGAAACCAGCCTGATCACCAGGGCCATTGATACACGATCCCAAACTCATAAATCGAGGTATGAAAGATGGGAGAATGTAAGGCACATTTTCCATTGTGAAAATCCGGATGCGCTCAAAAACAAGCATGTCATGCTGGTGGATGATGTGATCACCACCGGAGCAACCCTTGAGGCCTGCGCTTCCTGCCTGGTTCCTGTGGAAGGAATAAAAATCAGCCTGGTTTCCCTTGCCTTTGCCAAACTTCAGTAACAGGTTCCCGGAATGCAAGTATTTTTTTTATTTACGCTACATTAAATAAATTTACTGCGGGAAAATAATTCACCTGAATAACAGTTAGCTTATCTGGGCGTAGATGAGCGAAGTTACATACTCGCTGTAGCTCAGTGAGACGAAGTTATAACTTGCGACGCGTGAGGTTGCAACTACTGCCTTTTGAATCAGCCTCAGTGAAATTATTGCCTTACATTTTCGTAATATTGCTGAATTGAATAAGTCTCCTGTTTATATTATCATCCTGGCTTTTCTGATGCTGATCATTCCGCAGGGATGCAGTGTTCAGAAAAATACAGGCCTGTCACGCACCTATCATGAGATGACAGCCAGGTTCAATGTACTTTTTAACGGAACACAAAGTTTCAATAAGGGAACCGAAAAAATTGAGGAAGGATTCCGCGATGATTTTGCAGATGTACTGCCCATTTTCCCATACACCACAAAGAATGCATCCGCACTCGCCAGTTCAGATATGGACCGTGCGATCAAGAAGTGCGAGAAGCTCATTTCCATGCATTCCATTACGGTGAAACCCAAAGTGAAGAATTCGAAGACGCTCTCTCCCAGTGAACGGGAGTTTTTTAATAAAAAGGAATATAACGGATATGTTGATGACGCCTATCTGCTCATGGGAAAGTCGCATTTCTATAAACAGGAATATACCCAGGCCGCTGAACTGTTTCACCATATTCTGAATGATTTCAAGGGGGAATCGGTAATTCCTGAAACACAGATATGGCTTGCCCGTCTGTCGGTTCAGACTTTACAATACAAGGATGCCTATGAAATTCTGAATCTTCTGCAGAATAATGCGGAATTCCCAAAAAAGCTGCAGCATGAGCTTTATCCTTCCCTGGCCGATTATTACCTGTCACAAAAAGATTATAAACAGGCCATTAATTACCTGCAAAAATCAGTTACTGTTGAAAAGAAGAAGAAAATAAGAACCCGATTTTTGTTCATCCTGGCCCAGCTGTGTGAAAAAACAGGAGATCTCAAACAGGCTTCTGTTTATTATTCCGAAGTTATTAAGCTGAACCCGGTTTATGATATGGCCTTCAATGCAAGAATCAACAGGGCTCTTGCCTACCAGCAGGGTTTCAGCAACTCTTCTGAAATTGAAGGCGAGCTGCTCAAAATGCTTCGTGATGATAAAAATACGGAATACATGGACCAGATCTATTATGCCCTGGGAAATCTGGCCGCCAAGGAAGGAAATAACCCCAAGGCAATAGAATATTATAAGAAATCAGTCCAGTCAAATGTGAACAATGAGCAGCAAAAGACCCGGTCATTCCTCACCCTGGCCAATCTTTACTATTCCCTCCCTGATTATCCGAATGCACAAATGTATTATGACAGTGCCCTTGTTACCCTCGATCCTGCCTATCCGGGATATGAGGCACTGTTTACAAAATCAAAAAGCCTTACCCGTCTTGTCAAGGAACTGAACACGGTTCAGCTCGAGGACAGCGTACTGAAACTGGCCAAATTGCCGGAAGCGGAATTGATTGCAAAAATTGACGGCCTTATTGAAAATGAACGTAAAAAGGCGGAAGCTGAACAACAGCGCATCCTGAACGAACAACTCGACCGCCAGCAGGGAAATGAAATGGCGGCTCAGAATAATATGAAGCAGCCTGCGTTGGAGGGCACCCGATGGTATTTTTATAATGATGCTGCCAAAAGCCTGGGATACAGGGAATTTAAGCTGAACTGGGGTAATCGCAAGCTCGAGGACCATTGGCAGCGGGCCGTAAAGTCTTCTTCTGCTTTTGGAGGTGGCGGGGATGAATCGGAAACCGCTGGAATCTGAAACGGCCCCCCCGGTAAACACCTTCAGTAAAATGTCACGCGAATATTACACAGTAAATATTCCCAGGACAGACTCTGCAGTGGCAGCCTCCCTGAAGAGAATAGAACTGGCGCTTTTCAACATGGGTGTTATTTATAAAACCGATCTGAAAGACTTAGATAAGGCTTCCTCTGCATTCAAGGAGCTGATCAAAAGATACCCGCAGTCAGATTATCTGCTCATGTCGTATTTTAACCTTTACAGCATTGCCAAGGATCAGAATAACCAGGCCATGGTGGATTATTACAAAAATATAATCTCAAGCCAGTTCCCCGAAAGCATGTATGCCAAGGTACTTACCAATCCAAAATATGTTGAGGAACTTGAAGAAGCAGAAAATAAGGTAAAGCAGTATTATTCCGAAACCTATGAGACTGTACAAGGCAGGAAACTATCCCGAAGTGATCAGCCGTTCACAGTATGCCCAGGAAAATTTCAGCAACAATCCGCTCATTCCACGGTTTGCCTATCTTGGAACCCTTTCCGCAGGTAAAAATGCCGATCGCAAGATATTCAGGGAAAATCTCCTGGCCCTGATCTCAAAATATCCCCAGTCAGATGTGGCAAGTGACGCACAAAACCTGATCGATTACATGGATAAGGAACATCCCGAAATAAAGGAGGAACATGATATAATCGTCAGCAAAAAACTATATCAGCCTGATTTTGAAACTGAACACCTTTTCGCTTTCATCGTCGATAAAAAGATGAATACCAATCAGCTAATTTTCAATATTATTAATTTTAATCTCGATAACTTTGATAAGTTGGGTTTGCGTGTGGATATCTCTGATTTGAATCCCCGCCAAAACCTTGTACTGGTAAAAACGTTCCATGACAGGAATGAAGCCATGGCCTATCTTAATGCAGTGCGATCCTCGGAAACATTGCTGAAAGACATCCCGGGAACGGAAATTACTCCGATTGTTATTTCGTCAGGGAATTTAAATATACTTAAATCGGATAAATCGGCGGATCTTTACCTTAAATTCTTTACTGAAAATTATCGCTGATGCCGGAATTGAAAAAAATAAAAATCCTTTGGACCGATGATGAGATTGATCTGTTAAGACCCCATATTCTTTTTCTCCAGGAAAAGGGATATGACGTGGTCATGGCCACAAACGGCGATGATGCAATTGAACAGATCCAGAATAATCACTTCGACCTGGTGCTGCTTGATGAAAATATGCCGGGAATCAGCGGTATTGAAACCCTGAACAAGATCAAGGTAATCAATTCAACAATCCCTGTGGTGATGATTACCAAAAGTGAAGAAGAAAATATAATGGAGACGGCCATCGGATCAAAAATTGCCGATTACCTCATTAAACCCGTTAATCCAAACCAGATCCTTCTTTCAATTAAAAAAAATCTGGATACAAAGAAACTGATCACCCGGGAAACTAACTCCGCCTACCAGTCGGAGTTCCGAAACCTTGGATACCAGATTAACATGGCCGCAATCCTATAAGGATTGGGAGGAAATTTACAGAAAACTGGTATACTGGGAACTTGAGCTTGAACGGTCGAATGATACCGGCATGATCGAGGTATTTAAAATGCAGAAATCGGAAGCCGGACTTGGTTTCGGAAGGTATATCCGCAACAATTATCTTTCCTGGTTTACTGAAAAATCAACTCAACGGCCCCTGCTTTCAGCAAATGTTTTTAAAGAAAAGGTTTTTCCGCTGGTGGATCAGGGACAAAAGGTATTTGTCATACTCATGGATAATCTCCGCCTGGATCAATGGAGATGCCTGTATCCGATCATCAGTGAATACTATATTTCGGTGGATGATTCCCTGTTCTGCAGCATCCTTCCCACCGCCACCCAATATGCACGGAATGCAATGTTTGCCGGACTGATGCCCAAAGAGATCTCTTCAATCAATCCGCAACTATGGCTTAATGATGATATTGAAGGGGCAAAAAACTCGAACGAGGAAGAACTGCTCCAGAAACACCTGGCCCGCCTGGGAAAAAAATACCGGTTTTTTTATGAAAAGATCATTCATGCCCGTACCGGGAAAAAACTGGTTGACAATTTCAACAACCTGCTTCAATATGACCTGGTAGTGATTGTGTATAATTTCATCGACCTTCTGTCACATGCCAATACGGAACTTGAAATGATCCGCGAACTGGCCGGCGATGATTCGGCCTACCGGTCGCTTGTTTTGTCGTGGTTTCAGCATTCCCAGCTGCTTGATTTTATAAAAATGCTGGCTGAAAAAAATGTGACAGTTATTTTTACAACCGATCATGGGTCAATCCGGGTAAATAATCCAATCAAAGTTATCGGCGATAAAAAGACATCTGCAAATCTTCGCTATAAAATGGGAAGAAACCTGAATTATAACGCAAAGGAGGTTTTTGAAATAAGGGATCCCTTTCAGGCCCATCTTCCAAAACCGGATGTAAGTTCAGGATATATATTTGCCCTGAATGCTGATTTTTTTGCCTATCCCAATAATTATAACCATTACGTGAGTTACTACCGCAATACCTACCAGCACGGTGGCATTTCAATGGAAGAAATGATGGTTCCCGTGGTTACCATGAGACCCCGGTAAATAAAGCTTCGTGATAATGAAAACAATTGAAATTGCTTCCCTGGATGACCTCGACAGAGCAGCTGCCCGATTTTTGGAGATCACGGCGGATCATAAAAAATTCGCATTCCATGGGGCCATGGGTTCAGGAAAAACCACGCTGATCAAAGACTGTCTGTAAACTCCTGGGCGCCACTGACAGTGTAACAAGTCCTACTTTTTCCCTTGTTAACGAATACGTCACGACTTCAGGAGATACCTTATATCATTTTGATCTGTACCGGATCAATACCATGGAAGAATTGTTTGACCTCGGTTATGAAGAGTATTTTTTCGGCGACTCCTATATTTTTGTTGAATGGGCCGAGAAAGCTGAATCGCTTTTACCGGATGTCTTTGTTCAGGTATACCTTGATGAAACCGGCCCGGGCTCGCGTCAGGTAAGGATCGGCCTTTGATCACCGCCGTGAATTTATTTGAGGATTTCCTGCAATTGTAGTATCTTAGTTTGTTATCCATTTGCTAAAATTGAAAATATATGGCAGACCAGCGACCAGAACCGTCCAGTAACCCGCTGATGTACGGAGGAATATTGCCCCAGGAAGAGATGCTCGCGATCGGGAAGAAGCATAAGAAACTTACAATAGGTATTCCACGCGAAAAACAGAACATCGAACAACGGGTTTCCCTTACCCCGGAAGCCGTGGAAGTACTTGTTGACAAATGGTCATGAAGTGATTCTTGAATCGAAGGCAGGAGATGCCGCCCGTTATACCGACACCGATTACAGCGAATGCGGTGCTTTTATTGTTGACAACAAAAAACATGTGCTTAATACCGATGTCATCCTGAAGGTCTCTCCGCTCGAACCAAAGGAAATTGAGATGCTGAAAAGCAACCAGGTTATCCTTTCTTCTATTCATTTTGGCAGGCAATCGGAAGAATATATCCGTGGCCTGATGGATAAAAAAACCACTGCCATTGCCATTGAACAGATCAAGGATGAGCATGGCTGTTTTCCGATCATCCAATCCATGAGCTCCATCGCAGGCATTTCTGCTATTAACATAGCTGCTGAACTGCTCAGCAATCAGCACGGCGGCAAGGGCATACTGCTGGGAGGAATTTCAGGCATTACTCCCACTGAGGTAGTGATCATCGGCGCAGATACGAGTTGCCGAATTCGCTGCCCGGGCTGCTATCGGCATGGGAGCCCTTGTAAAGATCTTTGATAATTCACCCCATAAGCTTGAAGAACTGCAGCGATACCTCGGACAACGATGCCATACATCCATATTCCATCCCAAGGTGCTGCGACGTACCCTGAAATCCGCAGATGTCGTTATCGGTGCACTGAACTTGTGGGATACCGGGCCTCGCTATTTTGTCACAGAAGATATGGTTCGGGAAATGAAAAAGGGATCCGTTATCATTGACCTCAGCATTGACCAGGGAGGATGCATCGAAACAAGTGAATACCGCACCTTGCAGGATCCGGTATATACCAAGTATGACGTAATTCATTACAGCGTGCCAAACCTTCCATCCCGGGCGGCCCGCACAGCATCTATTGCCCTGAGCAATATTATTTCCCCCATTCTTGTAACGATTGGCAATTCCGGTGGATTTAAGCCCTTCCTGAAGGCCAATCTGGGCGTTCGCAACAGCGTTTATCTCTATAATGGAATCCTTACAAATGAATACCTCGGCAACCAGTTTGGCATTCCATCTAAAAATATTGATCTTCTGATGGCCGCATTTTGACCTTTCTGCCTTCGGGTTAGATGACAAATGCCATTGTTATCCTGTTCACAGTTCCGTATCTTTAAGTAAATTAAAGGTTACCAAATTGTTACCACGGAATGAATTACGATAACATGCTTACCCTCAAAAAGCGACTGGGCAGTTATGATGCTGGCTCATTGCTTGATATTGCAGTTGGAAGAGGTGATTTCCTGAAGTTTGCTCTCAGCTCATTCCATACATGGAAAAGGGCTGCCGGCATTGACATCGATCCTGAAACACTTCAGATTGCGGATGAATCGCTTGGAAATTCTTCCGTGATCCTTGTCAACGGTTCAGCCCTGGCCATGCCATTCATCAGCGGGTATTTTGATACAATTACCATTTCAAATGCACTGCATCACATTGAGGATCACAAAACTCTCTTTTGCGGAAACTTACAGGGTCTGTAAACCAAACGGATTGATCGTAATTAATGAAATGCTGAATGAAAATCATTCGCGGCTGCAGGAACCCTATATGCTCTATCACCGGTTTATTGCGGAAGTAGATAACCAGCTGGGCCGTTATCATCATGAACCCTTTACTCTCAAGGAACTTTTATCCACTGTAAAAATCAGCGGATTAAACACGCTGGATTATTTTATCCATGAAGAGGTGACAGGTGACTGCCTGGATAAGGATGAAATTGAAGCCATGTCAGAACGCATGCGAAAGAAGGTCCAGCTGCTCAGGGGCTCTGATTACTATTACTTTTATGAAAACAAGATAGGAGAGATCATTAACCGGCTTTCAAATGCCGGCGTTCACAAACCCCGCCATATTACCTTCATGCTGCATCCGGCTTAACATTTATTTCCTGAACCTTCTTAAAATTCCGGACAGGGAACTGCCCGTGGCTTGTGCTTTAACGGCTTTGGTCTTAAATGAATAGCTCAGTGAAATTTCATGCGCCCCGCCTGTACTTGTTACAAGCCGTGAAATGGTAAAATCATAACTGTAGCCGATATTCATGCTCCGGGTCTTGATGCCCACCAGAACAGTAAAAGCATCGCGGTTAAACACTTCCTTGTAAAACGGGATCCCCCTGTACCAGAATCCCAATACAAAAGGACTGCGATACCAGTAAATTCCCAGGTCGAGCTGCCTGAACTGCTGCTGCTGCCGGTACAGGAAGGCCAGCTGAATACTGGTTGGAACAGGCCTCAAAAGTTGTTCATTGTGAAGGAACTTAACTCCCCCAAAAATGGAATATTTTACAGGAACCTTGCCCGGATTACCGGTTTCCTCCTCATAATAATACAGCGACTGATTTGGCCGGAGCAGGTGGTCTGCACAGGCTCACCAAGCCAATAACGGTCGGAATAGGTCAGAAAGGATACGGACAGGTCCATATCCCCGGACTTATCCATGGGCGGCAGTTCAGCGGAAACGGATGAATTCCCGCTTGCTGAGATCTGGTCATTCCACAATAATCTCTCAAAGTCAATTCCCCGCTGCGTATAATTGAAATGCAGGCCGGGTCGCATATGCCAGGTTTGCGTCAGGCTGAAATCATAGGAATACTGAATGCCTATATTGGTCGTCCTTAACCGGCCTGATCCGGCCATGATCCTGGAAAAGAAGAACTCCCAGGCCGCTCCTGTATTTTTCAAGATATTTGTCGAATGAAACGGAATAGGTTTGAAATCCATGAGCGATCTCGGGCCATTGATTGCGATAGTTGATAGCAAGCCGGTTCTTATCGGTCAGCCCCGCGAAAGATGGCGCCAGGTAAAGGTAATTGGAATAGAATTGGGAAAATTGGGGATCCTGCGCATGAACCCGCAACATGCCACCCAAAAAAACCAGAATTACCCATATCTTTTTCATGACACCATCCTTTTAATGCATCAGGGTAACATCACCCGACTGAACAAAAGTCTGCCCGTTTGAATACTTTCCTTCTACCTTCCAGACATATACATCCTGTTTCGACATTTTACCATCCACATATCCATCCCATCCCACTTCCTGGTCATTGCTTTCGAAAATAAGCTCACCCCAGCGGTTAAATATCATCAGGTGATATTCTTCCACATGGTCCAGCACTCCGGGCTTGAAAATCCGGTTCTCTTCAATGGGTGATTCCGGACGGAAGGCATTCGGGAAAACGATCTTGCCGGTGGGCTCAACCAGAACGGCTGTTTCCATTGTATAAAGATCATAGCATTCATTTTCAGTCCACACATGCAGCAACACATCATAATTGCCTTCTTTTGAATACATATGTGTAGGATTCATTTCCGTTGATCCGGTTCCGTCACCGAAATCCCACTCATAGGTCTGCCCGTTGTCCGACAAATTGAAGAAGTGCACTTCCTGGTCATTTACATACACTATTCTCGGGGCAATTTCAAAATATGACTTTGGCAATACCCAAACATCATTTACCGTGCTGTATGTATCCTCCCCGCCGTCACCCCAGGCAGTTAGCTTTATTTTGTATTTTCCGGGTTCATAATACGTATATTCCGGATTGGGCTTGTTTGAAACGGCACCGTCTCCAAACTCCCACAAAAACGAGGTGGAATATGCCGATGTATTTTCAAACTGAATTGTCAGCGGCTGGCAACCGGGAAGGATGGGCTTAAATTCAGCCACTGGCGGATGAGGTACGATCTCAACACTTTGCACGGCACTGTCGGAACAGTAAGTTCCTTTCACCAGCAGACGGATTGTGTAATTATGCGGCCCGGGATATGTGTGCGTACCGGGATCGCGCACAACTGATGTGCTGTCATCACCAAATTGCCACAGATAGGTCCAGTTTCCCGGGGAAGTGGTATTTGAAATGGTTACTGTACGGTCGGGCATCATCTGTGAAGCAGGATCAGCTGTGAAAGACGCCATGGGTGAAGGATGCACAGTAATCTGGGTTCTTCCGGTATCGAGACAGCCAAAGAATGAGGTTGAGATCAGCTGTACCGAATATACCATATCTCCATCTCCTTCATTGGTGAACGTATGCATCACATTAAAATCGCCTGTTTCCTGAACACCATCTCCAAAATCCCAGGCATAGCTGAATCCGCCCGGTGTGGAGGTTAACAGCACTTCTGCAGGAGAACAGGCCATTTCAGGATATGTGGTGATATTCAACGGCGGATTGGGATATACGGTGATATATCCGTTTGTGGTATGAATACAGCTGTTGCCACTGATTGCCGATAATTTTACATTAAAATATTGTACCGAATTCCCGGGGTTTGTAAACTGATGCACCGGGTTTGCCAGGCATCGCTGGTAGTACCATCTCCAAAATCCCAGAGATAATCCGTTGCGCCTGGCCGACTGATTTGCAAAGGTTACGATAACCGGACTGCAACCGGGCAGGGCATTGTCGGTAAATGAAGCATAGGGAGAATCGTTGAATAATTGAATCGAATCATGCGCCTGGCATCCATTGTTGTCCTCCACCGTAAAACTGAAACTATAACTGCCCCTGATCAGGCTTCGGAATTGCGGATCGGGAATGTCGGTAGCCGACAGGGCCGATGTAGCGCCGGTCCATATGTAACGGGTAAATATTCCGGAACCACCGGTGATTGTTGTATTTAAAGGAAGATTATTCCCTGCGCAAACGACTGAATCGGGCACTGATATTTGCGTAAAGGGATTGGGATGAACAGCTAACACTTATCGTGTCGGCTGAAACATTTCCGTTGATATCGGCTACATGAATAATGAGCTGGTAATTACCAGGTATCGGTGAATTAAAATACGGGTCTGAAATACCATTGGCCGAAAGATATTGTATATCGCCTGTCCATGTGAATGTATATGAAGGGGTTCCGCCGGTGGGCGTTACCACAACATGAAGATCTTCCCCTGCGCATGCATTTCCATTCAGTGTGTTGATGTCGAGCAATATGACCACGTCCTTCACCGTAACCTGCTTCACATTGGGAGGACCGACACATCCAATGCTGTTGGTTTCAACTACTGAAAGGTTATAGGTACCAAGGTTGGGAAACTCGACAATAATGAAATTCTGATTTTTCAAGCAGCACATTCACTCCGGGGGGTATCGACCAATTGTAGGTTGATCCTGAATGAAAATTGACCGAATAGATCACATTCGTTTGTCCAATGCCCACCTGCGACGGTCCCAGTATTGGATTTGAGGCCGGGCGTAGGCAGGATTACTGCCTGGGCATCGCGCCGGCTGCTTTCACAATGGGTCAGGGCATTGTAGCCTGGATACAAAATACCGGTGTGTGGCAGTCAGATAAGGAGTAAGGAAATCATTGTCTTCTACAAGCATGGTGCCTCCCGAAATACTGTCATACCAGCGGTTAATTGTTGCATTGGCACCGGGGGTGGAAAGCATCAGAACGGAATCAGGTCCGCAAATAGTCACGTCGCCTGTATTGGGAAATCCCGGGATAGCATGAATGGTGGCATTTACTTTTACCCTTGCACTCTGGCAGCCGGTAAGTGTATTTACTGTTTGTACCCAGTATGAGGAAGAACTTACAAGGTATGGCGTGGTAAATGAAAGCGTGGTACTGAGCAGATTTCCGGCAATGGCTGCATCATACCAGCGGTTGATCGTGCCTCCTGTTCCCAGTGAAGAATTCAAAGTCAGGAATCCTTCCCCGCATCGGCTTGTATCTGCCGAAACAGGAAGTCCCGGGAACCGGATCAATCTGCACAGCCAGGGGGACACGGGTACTTTCACAACCTGTTGTATCATTGTAGCTGCTTACCCAATAGGTCACCGGACCTGCAAGTACAGGAGTTGTATAGGCAATTGACTGAGCAAGGAGGTTGCCTCCTGTGGCTGCATCATACCAGCGGTTAGTGTGTTCCACCTGCACCGGTGACAGCCGGGAGATACAAGACTTGAATTGCCGCAATGCTGAACAGGCTGAGTGACAGGCTGAGCCGGAACAGGGTTAATTGCAATGTGCACCCTTCTTCTGAAACTTTCACAACCGGTAATGCTGTTATAACTGGCCACCCAATAATCCGTACTGCCATTGATGACCGGAGTTGTATAACTGTTTCCCGAAAACAGCAGGGCTCCTCCCGAACTGTTCTTATACCAGTGTACCACATCCCCGTTGGTTCCAACAGTAGCCGTAAGAACAACCGAACCGGGTCCGCATCTTTGCAGATCATTGGCGGCAGGCACTCCGGGCATGGGCTTGAAGTAGATCAGGGTTGAATCCGCTTTTGGAGGGCATGATCCGCTTGTGATACGCCATTCAAATGTATACTGGCCCTCATCACCGGCCTGTATATTGGCCATGACAGAAGGGCTGTGTATTGTGGGGATAAAATTTACATTCCCGGGTCCGGAAATTTTACTCCATGTGCCCATTCCTTTAGCGGGTGAATTTCCGGCGAGTGCCGCCGAAAGACCACAGACGGAATCGGAAGGCCCGGCCAGGGCAGCCGGAACGGGAATTCCAAAATCTACAAGCAGGGTATCTGACTGACGGGCAGCTTGCGTTTGTAATGGTCCAGGCAAACCTGTATATTCCCTCATTGCCTGGCAGGATTTGTATTGAAACATTGGGTGAATTTACGGAAGGAAGAAAGACCGGATTAACCGCGGAAGGATTGGTTACCACGCTCCATATACCGCTTCCGACAGTGGCTGCATTTGCACCCAGGGGCGAAGTAACCGAATTACAAAGGCTCTGGTCCATTCCTGCATTGGCCGGTGCGGGTGACTGGTCACGGGTTATCGTTACCCTGTCGTTGCTGCCTGCACATAGCCCGAACTCGCTTACCACATTCCACTGAAACTGGTTAATGCCAAAGGACAGGTTTGAAACCGATGATCCTTCATCATGTATGTCTGCTATAATTCCGGTACCTGTGATGACCGACCAGGTTCCTGTTCCACGGTTGGTTACCGGTAAGGCGGCCAGATTTACACTTGCAGAGTCGCATACACCCCTGTCGGGTCCCGCCATTGGCCGGACCCGGCGCAATATCCCGCAGGATCTGCATTGTATCTGACGTGGTCAGGCAGGCCCCGAAGCGGCTGGTAATCGTCCATGAAAGCCTGTTCACCCCGCCCGAAAGCAACAGAAGCAGTCGTTGTTGCAATATGGTCATCTGCAAAAACAGCATTTCCGGCAACAACCTTCCAGGTTCCCCTTCCGTTGTTTGTGGCGGCATTGCCCTGCAA
The DNA here is from genome assembly GCA_963790105.1 of uncultured Bacteroidales bacterium. Taxonomy (GTDB): domain Bacteria; phylum Bacteroidota; class Bacteroidia; order Bacteroidales; family UBA10428; genus UBA5072. The sequence goes on from CAWBNI010000037.1 coordinate 171,929, forward strand.
GGTTGCGGAAGAAACAGCACAGAATGACTGGTCAGGGCCTGCTGCCGCAAATGCAGGTTGCAGGTCGCGTGTAATAATCACTTCATCAACCGAAACACAGGGCCCGTTGCTGATCGTCCACCGGAAAAGATTGGGACCGGCAGCCAGGTTATGCACTGCAGAATGCGGATCTGACGGATTGTCAATGATCGCAGGGCCTGTTGTACTCCACAATCCGTTTCCAATTACAGGCTGATTGCCATGCATAATATAATTGTCCCTGCATACAACCTCATCCACACCGGCATCCGGAAGCAGGAGCAGGTGTATCATAGATTGAAAACGTTATTTTACTGGGTGCGCTGGCACAGGCGCCTATGCTTTCTGTCACATAATACGAATAGGTTCCTCCCTTTGTATTGTCAATGAAGGTGGGTGCACCGGTAGGATTAAATGAATTTCCTGTATGGATATGGTTTGTCAGCAGTGAATCGGTATACCAGTTTACATTTCCTCCTGAGGTGGACAGGGTGAGGATGATCGGACTGCCTGCGCAGAACTTCAGGGAAGGATTGGTAATAACCGGGGGTGTGGTGATAATTTCAATCAGCGCGGTAGTTGTTATTGGGGCATTATCTCCATTGATCAGATCAGCAGGAGGAATTGCATCGAACGGATTTCTGTCATATGGATTGCAGATATTCCAGTTCCGCATGGTGATCTCAAAAATATCTCCTGCAACGGCACCAGCCGGGGCGCTGATCGGCCAGGATACCTGGCTCGGACCGTCAGCCGGAATGGGTATGGATATGATCGGTCCGGAAACCGGCGGCAGGGAATTTCCCATGGCATCCGTCATCTGGTAAACATTTCCCAGTGGATCACGGATTGTAACATCGGGTATCCTGTCACCCCCAATGGTGGTAGTACCATAAATAAACTGAACCCACCGGGTAATCCGGTTGGGTTTATCCGGCTCTATATTTATGTTGCAGTTGAATGTGGAATTGTCCCTGAACCTTACATCCACAATATCTTCGCCTTCGCAGAACTGGGCTACTACCGGATCGGTAATAATATCCGCGCCATTCTGGTTATCCCTGTGCCCAGGCACTGAATGTCTGCTCCTGGCGGCTGCTGCTCACACACTGGGCCCCGTCATAAACAACATAGGCTTCTGCTGTATAGGAACATTCATCCGCAGGCGGATAAACATGGCTCGCTGTGGCGGTGAAAACGGTATCACCCTGGCTTATGGCAGGTATCAGCGTGGTGGCTCCTGTACCGTCATTCCATACATAAAGGATTTGAACTTTGGAGGGGTCGACCGGAAGGATGAACTTGTATCGCACATCCATGGTCAGGTTAACAGGGGCACAAACGCTGCTGGGTACCTGTCCGCTGTAATTGTCGGTGATCAGTGCGCACTGACCCGGAACCCGCTGCGAGAACATGATTAGCAGTAACGTGGTTGCGGTTAGTAGTTTTGTTATTGTGCCCCTCATACCTGTCGCCTGGAAATATCCGTTGCCTGGCTGTAACTGTTAGTATTAAATAACTCGATTGCCTTAAAGGATCTGCCCGGTATAAGTCTGCCTGCCTTAGTTTTAAATGTTACTCAAACGAAAATGTATACGATTTTTTTGACGAATTGTTTCAAACCGTTGACGAATGGACTGTTTACGATGATGAAAATATCATCGCCTGTTCTGATCCTGAATATTTTAAAAATTTTTAGCTATTTTTGATTATCCAAACGAAATCCATATGAAAACACTTCGCTTCTTCCGGGTTATCCTCCTGATTACCGGTTTTCTTGCTCTGATCTCCTGCAAAGGAACACGAATCCGGGTTCAGCTTCTGACGGCCAGAATGGCGGACTTAAGCTGCCAGAAGGATTCACGGCCCGGATTGTGGCGGATGATCTCGGCCATGGCCGCCATATTGCCGTGAATTCAAACGGTGATATTTACCTTGCCCTCCAGGATCTTCATGAGGGCCATGGACTGGTGGCCGTTCGCGATACAAACGGCGACGGGAAATGTGATCTTACCGTTTATTTCGGCAATCTTCCCGGCACCGGATTGCAGATCCACAAAGGATACCTGTATTTCGCACATGATACCGGGGTTGTCCGCTATAAACTCAGGGAAAATGAATTATTGCCCGGTCCGATCCCGAACCCATCGTGGTTGGCTTTAAACGCCAGTATCAGCACGCGGCCAAGACGATCGCTTTTGACCAGGTCGGGCAACCTGTATGTGAACGTAGGAGCCCCTTCAAATGCCTGCCAGGCAGAATGACCGTTCGCCAGGATCGCCGGGAATGGATCCGTGTCCTCTCCTGGAAACCCATGGCGGTATCTGGCAGTTTAAGGATGATGTGCTAAACCAGACCCAGGAAAAGGATGGACACCGTTTTGCCACAGGACTCCGGAATTGTGTGGCAATTGACTGGAACGGCGCGGTGAACAAGCTGTATGTGGTTCAGCACGGAAGGGACCAGCTGAACCAGATGTTCCCGAAATTGTATGACGATCAGGCAAATGCCAATCTGCCCGGCCGAGGAATTTTTTATGCTCGAGGACGGCGATGACTGCGGCTGGCCTTACTGTTATTTTGATGACGGCAAAAACAAAAAAGTACTGGCCCCGGAATATGGTGGAAACGGGGAGACTATTGGCCGGTGTGCAGAAAAAAAGAACCCTTTTATGTCATTTCCCGCACACACCGCACCCAACGACCTGCTTTTTTATAACCGGGACCTTTTCCCCGGCCATTACAAAAATGGTGCGTTTATTGCCTTTCATGGTTCATGGAACAGGGCACCGCTGGTTCAGGAAGGATTTTATGTTGTATTCGTTCCTTTTAAAGATGCCTTGCCTTCAGGCCCCTGGGAAGTATTTGCCAGCGGTTTCGCAGGAAATGCACCCGTAAAAAATCCGGATGATGCCATTCATCGCCCCATGGGCCTGGCAACAGGCAGATTCTCGCGCTGATGATCCTGCGGGGAAATAAAAAACCGGCTGAAGAAACCACGCCAATCCCGGCCAGGAAATCTATACAAAATATTGCATGGCATGCCACCAGGCCTCAGGCTCAGGAGTGCCGGGGATGTATCCGACTTTGCAGAAAACCGATTGGGTTCATGGGGATAAAACCCGGCTCATCAGTCTTTTGCTGAATGGCCAGCAGGGTGAAATAACGGTAAATGGCCAGGTATTCAGGGGAGTCATGCCTACACATAAATATCTGACAGATGAGCAGATTGCCGATGTGCTCACCTATGTGAGGTCGAATTTTGGTAACACTGCCGATGCGGTTTTGCCTGAAGAGGTTGCCGGTATCCGTCAGAAACAGCCGAGTGAAATCAAACCGGTTTGAACCAATTCGTAAACAAGCTGTTGCTAGTTTATATCAATAACCGATATGAACTGCCAGATCAACTATCTTGCGGTACTGGTTGCCGCTTGTCTTCCTTTGTGATCGGCTACCTCTGGTACGCCCCGTTTACATTTGGAACTGTATGGATGAAAGAAGTGGACTGACCGACGAAAAGATCAGGCAGACCAACATGTTTAAAACCTTCGGACTGACATTCCTCCTTTCCTTGTTATTTGCTTTAACCTGGCTGCTTTTTAGGCAAGGATGCCGGCTGGCCTGGGGAATGATGGCAGGCGGACTGGCAGGCATTGGCTGGGTGGCCGCCTCATTGGGAATTAATTATTTATTTGAAAGAAAGTCGTTACGGCTTTTCCTCATTAACGGAGGTTAACGCGTACATCCGTCAGAAACAAGCCTGAGTGGAAATCAGAACCGAATACTGGATCTACCGTAGGATTACTGATTACCGATATCACCGATTACCGATCACCGATTACCTTCTCACTGGCGGTACAAGTGGAAGAATCCGCTGTAAACTTCTTTTTTAATGTCGTCCTTAACCGGATCCTTAAAATAGATCAGTGTGGAAACTGCCCAATAATATACCCCTTCAGGAGCCTTCCTGCTTGAATTCATAACATTTCCATCCCAGCCTTTCCAGTCGCGTATATCTCCCGAATAAGTATGCATCTTCCGTCCGGCCCTGTCAAAAATCGTAATCTCAATTGTAACAACCGATATATCCTCACTTCGGAATACGTTGTTATTATGAAGATTTTCGGTGGTAAGTCCCCCATCGGGTGAAAAAACGTTGGGCAGATTAAATATTGCATATTTAAGTTCCGGTTCCGGGTCAGCATTTACTGAATCAATACATTCATAAGGCTTATCCGATTTCGTAGTAAGTGTTACCGTATATTTGCCCGGTTTCTTGTATTCATGTTCAATGGCTGATCCTGCCGTATCCGTCACCAGAATTTCGCCATCCCCGAATTTGAGTTCATAACTTACCGAGTTTTTTGAACCTGAAATATCAAACTTGTATCGTCCGGGTGCTGATCGACTATCTTTGTCATAATACAGTTGATACATTTTACCCGGATAATTGGCACTGTCCAGATCCACATAAACAGGCGCCGCCATTTCAGCCTTGGATTGAATGGATACATATAAAACTGAATCCGCCCTTACCAGTTTAAAACGGTCGGTCACATTCACCTTATACCAGGTATCTTCAGAGGGCGGATTGCTCACACGGGTGATCAGTTTACTTGGCGGGATTCCGGCTTCGGGATTATCGGTAGTCCAGCGAATCGTATATGTATTTACTATCTTTATCCTGTTGCCGTTGACCGGATTATAGTAGTATGATGGATACGCTGTTGTATCCGATCTCAGATCAAGAGACGAACAATTATAGTATCCGAACTGCAGTTTATTGTCTGCATCCTTATTGGTTATTACAACCTGGAAATCATTAAACACAAGCCAAACCCTGTATACAGATGTAACACTCCCCTTTGTCATTGTCACCTGGTATCCGGAGGAAACAGTGAGGGTATCCAGGGTGGAAGACCATCCGGAAGATGCACCCGGTATGGGAATATAGGTATGTGCATTGTGGTCGTATACCGACCAGTTGAAATTCCAGCCCGTCAGTTTGTCCTCCGACAGAGCAACAATGGCAATTGTTCTTCCCTGCTGGTATTTTTCAATATTGTATATGAATACCTTATCAGTTCCTCCCGCCACATTATACGCTGCGCCGAATGAATCACTGGCCTCCGGTGAAAAGATCTGCCCGGCCGCTTTAGCAGCACAGGATACTCATTATTACTATGAGGGGCACTATTTTTATTAACCTCATCCGACGAATGGAATATTTTTACAATGCTAACTAAAAAAAATCATAAATATTATATCCAAAACCAATTCAATGAGCCGTATCCTTTCACTTTGGCCTGAATTCTCTTACTTTTGCTAAAAATCAAATTTTATGCCTTCCCCTTATATCCTCCGCGAAAATAACTGGAAATCTGTTCAGTCCCAAGCCTATGACATCGCTGTTCTCCCATGGGGAGCGACCGAAGCACATAATTATCATCTTCCCTTTGGAACCGACACCATCGAAACAGAATATATAGCCCGTATGGCGGCATCCAAGGCCTGGGAAAAAGGCACCCGCGTGGTTGTTCTGCCGGCAATCCCATATGGCGTTAATACAGCTCAACTGGATATTTTCATGACAATGAACATGAATCCTTCCACGCAGGGTAAGATTCTGGAAGATATGCTTTCAAGCCTTTCCATGCATGGTATAAACAAGCTGGTGGTCTTTAACGGCCATGGTGGCAACGACTTTAAAACCCTCATCCGTGAACTTCAGCCCCGGTATCCTGAAATTTTTATTGCCCAGCTGAACTGGTTTGAGGTGGTTCCCCTAAACCAGTTTTTCGAAGAAGCCGGTGATCATGCCAATGAAATGGAAACCAGCGTGATGATGCATATCGTGCCCGACCTTGTACTTCCCCTCGAAGAAGCAGGTCCCGGCAAGGCCCGAAAAGTTAAATTCGCTGCACGCAAGGAAGGATGGGTTTGGTTTCCAAGGGCCTGGACCCGTGTAACTGAAGATACCGGTATTGGTAACCCTGCGAAAGCCACTGCGGCAAAAGGAAAAAAATACCTGGAAGCGATTACGGATAAAATCGCGGACTTTTTTACGGAACTGGCGAATACCGCCCCGGAGGAGATGTACGAATAGGATGAAAAAGTTCTGCAGTTCTGCAGTTATGCAGTTCTGCAGTCATGCTCGTGCAGTCGTGCAGTCGGATACATAATAAAGGGCATGGAAATATAAATTAGCAGTCTCTGCTTCAGTCGCCAGTCACCAGTCACTGAAACGCCGAATACCGATTACCGAATACCGAATACCTATCGTGATCCTCTATAAATCGAATAATCCCTCCGGTGCATCAATCCGGATGATCTTTTCCTTGTCATTGACTTCAAGGATAATATCCTCATGCACCGGGACCAGGAATTCCTTTTCCCCGTTTATTACCGACAAAAGCGGATTTTTGGCCATTTCAACCACTTCCTCGGCAAATCCGATAAATCCGAGATGCTTGTCGATTACCTGGTATCCCTTGATATCCTGGATTTTTTTTGACGCCGTTTTTATCCTGATCTGGTCTTTCATCACATACACCGGATACCCCAGGAATTCCCGGGCTTTGTTTTCCGTGTCAATTCCCTCGATTTTAAGAATCACCGTATCCTCTGTTTTCTCCTGGAAACTTTCAATAAAAAAAGGGACTGGTAATCCGTCTATTTCAACGAATACCAATCCCCGTTTTTTAATATCTTCAGCTTTCAGTCCACTGAACCTGACAATTAAGGAACCCCTCGTGCCATGCGGCTTGGTCAGCGTGCCCAACAGAATACAATTGTCCTTGTTAATCATCAGAACAGTTTACCGTTAAACAAGACCAGTAACCGGCAGGATAAATTACCCTAAAGAATCAGGCAAATTGCAGGTGTTAAGCTTCTGCAGATTCTGTAGATTCGGCAGATTCTGCCGGATTTTCAGCGGCTGGTTCTTCCGTAACTTCAGCTTCAGACGCTTACTTCAGCCTTGGCTTCTTCAGCCATGTGCTTTCAGTTTTTTAGCTAATGCTGCAGCCTTGGCTTCTTTCACTTTTGTTTCAGCTTCAAAACGTTTTTTAGCTTCAGCAGATTTAACATCTGAGAGTTTGTCTGACTGAGACTTCAGTTTGGCTTCCTTGTCATTCAGCCATTTCTGAAAACGTGCTTCTGCTTCTTCAGGAGAGAAGGCTCCTTTTTTTGCACCTTCAAGAAGATGCTTTTTCATCATCACACCTTTTTCTGATAGAATAGCCCTACAGGTGTCAGTAGGTTGCGCGCCCTTATGTAACCAATCTAATGCACTATCAAAATTTAATTCAATAGTAGCAGGATTAGTCTGGGGATTGTATAAGCCAATCCTTTCAACAAACTTACCATCCCGTGGCGCCCTGCTATCTGCTACCACAATGTGGTAGTAAGGCAACTTTTTACGGCCTTTTTTCGATAATCTGATTTTTACGGGCATACTTTGTAATTAAGATCTACTTTAAATTTGAGCTTGCAAATGTATAATTTTTTTTAAAAAGTTTTCCGTATTGAAAAATTAATTATTTTTGTCGCTCTTTTAAAAACAGTAACACAAGAAATAACATAATCATTAGCCATGGCAAATCATAAGTCATCAATTAAAAGGTTCAGACAAGACGAAAGCCGCAGTGTAAATAATAAGTATTACTCAAAGACTACCCGTAACGCATTGAAGAATCTCCGCGGCACCACTGACAAAGCAGCGGCCACTGAATTACTTCCCAAGGTTACTTCCATGCTCGACAAGCTTGCCAAGAAAAATATTATTCATCCCAATAAGGCTGCCAATTTAAAGTCAAAGCTGGCCAAACAGGCAAACAGCTTAGCTTAATAACTGCCTCATTCAAAAGAATATAACCCTGGCAATTTAACCTGCCGGGGTTTTTTTACTTCTTTCCACTGAAGTTTTTCAGAAAATATTCTTCCCCTCAGAAAAGAATTTTTTAACTTTCCTTTTGAATATAATCTGGTGCCTTCGTGACTTTGTGGCATATTCCAAAAATTTACTTTGTAGCCGATCAATTATTTTAATTCAAAAACGTTAAAGGCAATGGAAGAATACACAAATCTCAGTATCAGAAACTGGGCGCTGGAAGATCGCCCGCGTGAAAAAATGATGCTTAAGGGCATCCAGAGTCTAAGTGAATCGGAACTTCTGTCCCTGCTTATCGGGTCAGGCACCCGGAAAGCATCCGCCGTTGAACTGGCCAGGCAGGTATTGAATATGGCCGGAAATAACCTCGATAAACTGGGGAAATTTGCCGTGTCCGATCTTAAAAAGCTGAATGGCATTGGACAGGCCAGGGCCATTACAATTGTGGCAGCCCTTGAACTGGGCAGGCGTCGGAAACTTACTGATGCCCCCGAAGGGATGAAGATCAGCGGCAGCCAGGATGCCTTTACGCTTGATGGGTCCTGTGCTTTCCGACCTGGCGCATGAGGAATTCTGGGTTCTGTTCCTGAACCGCTCAAACCGGGTCATCGAAAAGCGCAAGATAAGCCAGGGAGGAATAACAGGAACTGTTACAGATATCCGCATCATTCTTGAAACTGGCCCTCGATCACCTGGCTACTTCCCTGATCCTTTGCCATAATCATCCTTCAGGAAACCTGCAACCCAGTGAGGCAGATATCTCCATTACCCGCCGGATCAAAGAATCCGCTGCACTGATGGATATCTCACTCCTCGATCACCTGATCATTGCGGGTAAATCCTATTTCAGCCTTGCTGATGAAACTATGATGTGAGGGGAAGTTCAACAATGCGCTCACTGCAACCGCTGAATGATCTTTTTATCGTCCCCGCAGGCTCGCAGCAGTTGTTCCATATCTTTGTTCAAGTATGGGATGAACCACATGAGGAGCAATTTCAGTCAGCGGAACCAGAACAAACTGCCGTTCCTGTAAATTGGGATGAGGCACTACCAGTTCAGGGAATTCAAGGACAGAATCTCCGTATAACAGGATATCTATATCCAGTGTACGGGGAGCATATCGAGGTGCTGACCGGTCCCTGCCGCACATTTTTTCTATTTCATGAATGGCTTCCAGCAAGGGTAATGGCCTGAGCGGGGTGAACAATTCGATCACCTGGTTATAAAAATTCAGATCTGAATCACAGCCCCAGGGTTCAGTTTCATAAATGGAAGATATGGCGCCTGGCTTTCCTGCCAATTGTTCCAAAAGGCCGATGCCTTTTTTAAGATTCTGGCCTGCGGTCACCCAGGTTACTTCCCAACGATAAAAATATCCGGTTCATCCGGGCCAAAATTATCGTAAATTACAGATTCCATTGCCGCATAAATAAATATTTCTTGTTCAAGAACATGGCTTTTATTAATATTGTTAAGTTTTACAATCAATATATTAATCATGAGGAGTTTTTTAAAATATCTGTTGGCCAGTATACTGGGAGTGATTATCGCTTCATTGCTTATTTTCGTTTTAACCCTGGTCATCGTCAGTGCCATTGTGTCATCACAGGATAAACCAGAAAAGGTTTCAGATAATTCAATTCTGCAGCTGAAATTAAACCTGCCTGTGCACGACCGCAAATCAACCTTGCCCGTGCTTGTATACAACATAACCAGTTTCCGCACCGACAACCAGCTTGGACTGAATGATATCCTCAACAACATTGCAAAGGCAAAAAAGGATGATCAAATCCGGGGAATTTTTCTTGACCTGTCGAGAATTAATGCCGGCATAGCTACAGTGGAGGAAATCCGCAATGCACTTCTCGATTTTAAAAATTCAGGAAAATTTATCGTGGCCTTCAGCGATTCCTATTCACAGAAGGCCTATTACCTGGCAAGTATAGCTGACAAGATCTATATGAATCCGGGAGGATCTGTTGATTTCATCGGATTGAGTGCTGAGATCATGTTTTATAAGAAAGCCCTGGAAAAACTCGATATTAAGCCTGAAATCATACGGCATGGCAGATTCAAAAGTGCTGTTGAACCTTTTATGTATGACAAGATGAGTCCCGAAAACCGGGAACAGATCCACAAATATGTCGGATCCATCTGGGATCATATGGTCAATAAAATCTCTGAATCCCGAAAAATTGAAGCACGAAAAGCTCAACTGTATTTGCGGATAGCCTGATGCTGTGGGACAATGCCTCCGCCATTCGCTACAAGATCATTGATACCCTGCTTTACCGCGACCAGGTAATGGATACGATGGCCAGACTATCCGGTGTTAACCGGGCCAGGGATCTGCATTTTATTTCCCACCAGAAGTATCTCAGGGTTCCAAAACCCCGGGAAGATAAACCTTATACCCGCAATAAAATTGCCATCATCTATGCCGAGGGAGATATCGTATCAGGCGATCCGGGCGAAGGAAGCATAGGTTCCGAATCCATTTCAAAAGCCATCCGCGGAGCCAGGGAGGATTCAACTGATCAAAGCCATTGTTTTCAGGGTTAATTCAGGCGGTGGCAGCGCACTTGCTTCCGAAGTGATCTGGCGGGAACTTTACCTGGCCCACAAGGTAAAACCGGTTATTGCCTCCATGGGTGATGTGGCTGCCTCAGGCGGATATTATATCGTTACTGCTGCCGATACCATCGTGGCAAGTCCAAATACAATCACCGGTTCAATTGGCGTCTTCGGATTACTGGTGGATGCCTCCGGCTTTTTTAACGATAAACTGGGCCTGACCACCGATGTGGAAAAAACCAATCTGAATTCTGACTTTGGTTCCATTTTCAGGCCCTTGTCGGGAACCGAACGGTATGTTCTTCAGAAAATGATTGATCAAACCTATTCAACTTTTGTCACCCGGGTTTCCGACGGCCGTCATCTGAGTTACACAGCTGTTGATCAGATTGCCGAGGGAAGGGTATGGAGCGGAACAAATGCACAGGACCTGAAACTTACAGATGTCATGGGCGGTTTGAACACGGCTGTTGAACTGGCAGCAAAAAAGGCTAAACTCGACAATTACAGGCTGGTTGAACTGCCCCGCATAAAGGAAGATCTGCTTTCCCAGATTGTGAATGAACTTTCTGATGACTTCAGTGAAAAAATATTGCAGCACGAACTGGCCGGCAACTATAAATATTTCAGGTTCATGCAAAATATGGTCGGAGAGTGACCGCATTCAGGCCAGGCTTCCCTATCAAATAACCGTTCATTAGCATCTGATGAAGGGATTCAGACAAATCCAGCGTCCCCTGTTGTTGCCGCTTTCCTTTTTTTACTGGATTGGTGTAACCAGTCAGAAACCGGTTGTTTGATCTTCGTATCCTGCGTTCCACAGGCTTTGGCATTCCTGTTATTTCGGTCGGAAACATAACAGTTGGCGGAACCGGCAAGACCCCGCATGTTGAAATGCTGGTAAGAATGCTCAAAAGTGATTACCGGATTGCCGTTTTAAGCCGCGGATATAAAAGAAAATCCAGCGGCTTCATCATGGCCTCCCGTCATTCGCTGGTGTCGGATATAGGCGACGAGCCCATGCAGATAAAAAATAAGTTCCCTGAAATATCGGTGGCCGTCGACAGTGATCGTGTCCATGGCGTGAATAAACTTTTAAAATCAAAACACCGGACCTGAATATAGTAATTCTCGATGATGCCTTTCAGCATCGCTATATCCGGCCGGGATTGTCAATTGTGCTGGTGGATTACAACCGTCCTGTATTTAATGATTTCCTTCTGCCGGCCGGAAATCTTCGTGAACCATGGAGGAATATCAGGAGATCCCATGTGGTGATCATTACCAAATGCCCTGAAAACCTTTTTCCGCATGAAATGACGTGGTTTGCTCAAAAACTGGGTCTTGATAAGGAACAGGAACTTTTTTTCACGACCTATTCTTATGGATCTCCGGAGGCAGTTTTTGCGGCTAAAAAAAGAAAGGATATTCCTACATTTAAACAGCTTCGGAAAGCGCATGCAGGTATACTTCTCGTATCGGGTATTGCCAATCCTCAACCCATATTACACTTTTTGCAAAAGATAGTGAAAGTGAATGAAACCATGTTTTTCGCTGATCATCATGAATTTACGAATTTCGATATCAACACAATTTCATCCCGGTTTCATTCCATTCCGGCCAACGAAAAATACATTATTGTGACCGAAAAGGATGCCGTGAAAATTCGTGAAATGGAAATGGATGAACAGTTAAAAAGGGTTTTTCTCTACGTCCCGGTCGAAGTCCAGTTTCTGGCCAGGGGCGAAAAATCGTTTTACAAACGAATTGACAAATATATTAAAAGGAATCTCCTATAGAATGCTAATTGCTATTCCACTCCCCTTACCTTCATTTTTGCAATATATACCGAGGTTTTTGCGGTGATGAAAAGGGTCTTCCTGTTCGCTCCGCCGAAACAGACATTGGATGGGGTTTCGGGCAAAAGAATTTCTTCTGTTTTCTGCCCTTGCGGATTGAAGACAATTACTTTCCCCCAGGTTACGTAAATATTTCCTTCCGTATCAATTGTCATTCCGTCGGATCCTACAGGAGCAAATGCGGTTGAATCTCTCAGGGAGCCATCCGCAAGTATTGCATATTTCCAGATGGTTTTCTGCCTGATGTCTGCAATATAAAGCCATCGTCCATCCGGAGATCCAACAATGCCATTTGGCTGTCCATTGCCGCCCCTCACCCTTTTCAGGCTGCCATCCGGTGCCAGGTAATAAACCCCTTCCACATCCTGCATCTGCTTGTGTCCCTTCTCCCAGTAATCACGCGGATAATAAGGGTCAGTAAAGTAGATACCTCCCTTTTTGTCGGGCCACAGATCATTCGGGCCATTGAACGGTTTACCATTATACCCTTGCGTTAGAATAGGGATCATCTTGCCCGAAGGTGTGAACTTTACCAGCCTGTTAAACTGGTCTGCACAGGCAAGGAGGTTGCCCTCACTGTCGAAATAAGTGCCATTCGAACGTTCCACTCCCGTTTTAAAGATCCTGATCCCTGATTTTTCATCCCAGACATAAATCCTGTCGTTCGGCTGGTCAGTAAAATACACTTTCCCATCCCTGGCTACGGAACATCCTTCTGTGAAAGAATATTCTGAGCCTATTTTTTGGGGCTGGTTTTTGAGCAGGCTGGATTTATCGGCTGCAACCTGCGCAAATAATCCCCTGCAGAGTATACTGCAGGCAAGGATGATAAGGGATTTATTCATGTCGGAGGGTAAATGATAATAAATCGATTTTGAACAAAACTAGAACAAATTAGTTTCACTTTTAGAAACAATGAGACAAAGTAAATCACATATCAGAAGATGTGAAGAAATCAGTATCGGTTATTGGCTCAATCTTATTGCTGTTTTTTCCATTTTATCTTTTCGCTGAAAGCACCGGATCACTGAAAGGTTCTCTTTCAGGAAAGATCACAGATAAAAAAACCGGGGACGCCCTTCCCGGTGTTAACATTTATTTCCCCGATCTGAAAACCGGGACAACAACAGACGCAGACGGAAACTTTAAGATCGACAACCTTCCGCAAACCCGCGGTAAACATTCAGCTGAGTTACATCAGTTACAGGACGGTACTTACAACGGTGGACCTGTCGGCGGTAACCACCATGAACTTTGAAATGGAATATGCGGCTACCGAATTGAATGAGGTGGTGGTCACGGGATTATCCAAATCCACAGAACAGAAACGAAATCCCACGCCGATGTCAATATTGCCCAAAATGACCCTGCTGCAAAACTCTTCCACCAATATCATTGATGCCATTTCCAGCCAACCGGGAATTTCACAGATCACAACAGGATCGGGGATATCAAAGCCTGTCATCCGCGGATTGGGATATAACCGGGTGGTGGTGGTTAAAGACGGTATCCGCCAGGAGGGACAGCAATGGGGAGATGAACATGGAATTGAAATTGATGAATTTTCGGTTAACCGGGTTGAAATCCTTAAAGGCCCTGCCAGCCTGACCTATGGTTCCGATGCCATGGCCGGGGTCATTAACCTGTTGTCGGCTCCTTCTTTAACAGAAGGTCAGTTGAGGGGAAACCTGATGCTCAATTACCAGACGAACAATGGACTTTTGGGCGCATCCGGCAACCTGGCCGGAAATAACCACGGTTTTGTGTGGGATTTCAGGTATAGCTATAAAACGGCACACGCCTATAAGAACCGGTATGACGGATATGTTTATAATTCAGGATTTCACGAAAATGCGATCAGTATGATGGCCGGACTGGTCAAATCGTGGGGATATTCGAACCTTGAACTGAGCACGTATAATCTTACCCCCGGCATAATTGAAGGCAAACGCGACAGTACCACAGGTCACTTTCTTCGTCCGGTAAAAATCAATGATACAACAGAATCGCAAATTCCTGCTTCGGATGACGATTTGAAATCGTATTCAACCCATACTCCCTATCAAAAAATACATCATTATAAAGCGGTATCAAACAGTAGTTTTATCCTGGGCAACAGCACACTTAAAACAATTGTAGGTTTTCAGCAAAACCAGCGGCAGGAATATGCCAGCATTTTGCAACCTGACCAGTATGGGCTTTATTTAATGCTCAACACCGTGAATGCGGATATCCGCTTTCTGTTGCCCGAGTTTAAAAAATATTCGGTCTCTTTCGGCATCAGCGGAATGGGCCAAACTTCTGAAAACAAAGGAGTGGAATTTCTTATCCCCGATTATAACCTCTTTGATGCAGGTGGATATATACTTGTTAAAAAACCGGTGGGAAATTTTGACTTTAGCGGAGGAATCCGGTATGATACGAGGATTGAACATGGTAAGGATCTTTATGTAAATGCAAGTGGCGAAAGGATACCCGGTAAGGAACCCGGATCTATGCAACAGTTTTCGGCGTTTGACGCAACCTTTTCCGGAATATCCGGAAGTATTGGTGCGACCTGGCAGATTTCAAAGGCATTTTTTACGAAATTCAATATTTCAAGGGGATACAGATCACCAAACATAGCTGAATTGGGTTCCAATGGCGTTCATGAGGGAACAATGCGGTATGAACTGGGAAATCCTGATCTGAAAGCTGAAAACAGCCTTCAGTTCGATTACACGTTGGGATTAAGCTCAGAGCATATTTCTGCGGAACTGGATTTTTTTGATAATACGATCAACAATTACATTTTTTCGAGAAAACTAAGCGGATTTATGGGAGGTGATTCACTTTCGGAAGGTATACCAACGTATAAGTTTGTTTCAGGAAATGCGCACCTGGTTGGAGGAGAAGTGAGGATTGATATTCACCCTCATCCGCTTGACTGGATCCATTTCGAGAATACATTTTCTTTTGTGCAGGCCACCCAGTATGGTCAGCCCGATTCAACCCGCTATCTTCCCTTGATCCCGCCCGCCAAGTGGCAGTCTTCCCTGAGATTCTCGCTTAATAAGGCTGGAAAATCGCTTCAGAATTTATATTTTCAAATTGAATCGGAAATGTACCTTGAACAGAACAGGTATTATTCAGCCTACGGAACTGAAACCAGGACACCCGGGTACACCCTTTTTAACCTGGGACTGGGTATGGATATAACCAGGAATCAAAAACAGGTATGCTCACTGTATGTTAGCCTGAATAATATGATGGATGTGGCCTATCAAAGCCATCTGAGCAGGTTGAAATATACACCTGAAAATAATGCAACAGGGCGCACAGGCATTTACAATATGGGCAGAAATATGAGTTTTAAACTGATCTTTCCCATCAATATACGCTAAAGCAGCCGGATTCCAATTCCCGGTTCTTCAGGCAGTATCACCTTGCCATCCGTAATCCGGATACCTGAGAACAAATCATTACTTATCAGCAGGTTGCCATCGAGATCAGCCCAATCGGCAAGGGGGGATAACTGGGCTGCAGCCGTCACGGCACAGGAGGTTTCAGTCATACAGCCGATCATAACCTTCATGCCAAGCGCCCTGGCCATTTTCATAATTGTAAAAGCGGCCCGCATTCCGCCACATTTCATTAATTTCACATTGATCCCGCTATATACGCCGTTTACTTTTTCAAGATCGGCCTCTGTCTGAAAAGCCTCATCCGCAATTACGGGAAGGGGACTGCGTTGTGTTAACCAGGCTATATCGGCATAGGCGGTTTTTGACCATGGGCTGTTCAATAAACACCACCCCCTGTTCCTTGAGCCAGAATATCATATCCAAGGGCTTCCTGCCTGTCGGTCCATCCCTGGTTTACATCTACACACAAGGGAACATTCGTAACAGACCGCACGGCAGTGATCATTTCCCTGTCATTGCCCTTCCCCAGTTTCACCTTGAGAATTTTAAATGCAGAGGCTTCCGCTGTCTTTGATTTTACTACCTCGGGCTTATCAATACCGATTGTAAAAGAGGTGTTGGGCGTATGTTTCGGATTCAATCCCCAAATCCTGTACCAGGGCTGGCCGATCAGCTTTCCCACCAGGTCATGAAGGGCAATATCAACAGACGCCTTGGCTGCGTAATTTCCCGGGGCGATCTGATCAACATACTGCAAAATATCTTCCATTAAAAAGGGACTGTCGAAAAGAGACAGGTCTACTTTTGACAGAAAAGCGGATGCTGTTGTGTGTGTCTCACCAAGGTAAGGAGGCATGGAGGCTTCCCCGTACCCGTTGTATTGCCGAACGCTATTTCGGTCAGCATCACCGGTGTTGTACTTCTGGAGCTCTCTGCAATAGTGAAAACATGTTTCATTTGCAGTTCGTAAGGTTTAAATCGCAGGGTCATCATCCCTTTAAATTGTTTAGGTTTGTTTGCATCCGAAATGATCGTACTTCCGAGCCGTTTATAGGCAAGTCCGGCCGCCCCGGCAATGGTTCCACAATAGGTCAGAAATTTTCTCCTGGAATTCATATAAATTCGAATTTTGCCTGAAACCCATTCTTCCTGCAATTTTTCGTCAATACCCTATCAAAAATACATCATTTTCATTTGATAGGATATTCCTGATCAGTATTATATCTTTACAGCCATACCTTATATCGTATTATGATCCTGATTGCTGACAGCGGATCTACAAAAACTCACTGGGGACTGGTTGATGAAAATTCCAGCTCCCCTGTGATTGAATTTCAGACTTCGGGTATTAATCCCTTTTACCAGGATAGGAATCCATCCTTCATATGCTGCAGGAGGAATTCATCCGGAAGATCAACTCCCCTGTTCGTTTGTTTTTTTATGGTGCAGGATGTTCGGGTGTTGATTCAAAAGCCATTGTACTTGAACCGCTGAACTACTTTTTCAAACCCGGTTCCATGTCAGTTGAAAGCGACCTGATGGCAGCGGCACATTCACTCTGCCAGCATCAGGCCGGTCTGGCCTGCATTATGGGCACCGGATCAAATTCCTGCTATTATAACGGGAAGCGAAATTACCAGACATGTTCCCTCACTGGGTTATATACTGGGTGATGAAGGAAGCGGGGCAGATATCGGAAGAAGACTGGTGGCAGATATTCTGAAACATCAATTGGCGGATGACGTGGCGGAACACTTTTTCTCAACTTTTCATTATAACCCGTGAGGAAATTCTTGAGCATGTATACAAAAATCCATTCCCCAACCGGTTTTTGGCCGGGTTTGCAACGTATGTAGGAGAAAATATAGGGATACCCTGCATTACGTAACCTGGTGAAAACAGGCTTTACTGAATTTTTTACCCGAAATATCCGGCAATATCCCGAGGCTGCAAATCATCCGGTTCATTTTACGGGAAGCATTGCCTGGCATTTCAGGGAAATACTGGCTGAATCAGCTGCAGAAAATGGATTTCGGGTGGGATTGATCACGCAGAGTCCGATGGACGGATTAATAAGGTTTCATATTTAATTATATCTTTATAATACAGTAACCTTATTAACCTAAATACTTTCACCATGATCACAATAAAAAAAACAGCTCTCTTCAACGCGAGTTGCGTTGCTCTGGTAGTGACTGCACTGGCTTTTGCCACACGTGGTTCTTTTGTTGAAATATGGGTAAAGGAATTTAATCTCACACACACCCAGGTTGGATGGATTGTCGGAACAGCATTCTGGGGATTTACCCTGGCCATGGTATTTGGCGGACCACTGGTTGACATCATTGGTATTGGCCGTATCCTTGCCATTGCCTTTGCCTGTCACGTTATCGGCATTATCATGACAATTTTTGCAACCGGTTTCTGGACCCTTTTTGTTTCCACTTTATTTATCGGAGTAGCCAACGGAAGTGTTGAGGCGGCCTGTAATCCACTCATTACCAGCATGTATACAGAAGAAAAAACAAGAAGGCTTAACCGCTTTCATGCCTGGTTTCCTACCGGAATTGTAATTGGCGGATTAATGGTGTACCTGTTTACCAAAATGGGAGTCACAAACTGGCGCTTTTCAATGGGAGTCATGCTGATTCCAACCCTTGGATATGGCCTGTGGTTCCTGAATAAAAAATTCCCTGAAACCGAACGCGTAGTTACCGGATTTACCTATAAACAAATGCTGAAAGCCTGTGTAAGTCCCCTGTTCATTTTTATCGCCTGCTGCATGCTTCTTACAGCTGCCACTGAACTGGGCACAAACCAGTGGATCGCGGCCCTCATGTCAAATGTAACAACCAGTCCGATCCTGCTGTTGGTTTGGATATCCGGCATTATGGCACTCACCCGCCAATTCGGAGGTACCCTTATCCATAATATGAAGTCAACCGTTGTTCTTCTCACTTCAGCATGCCTTGCCTTTCTGGGACTGGTGATGTTTGGCCTTACAAGCGGGACCATGATATTTGTGGCTGCTGCGATTTTTGCACTTGGGAGTGGCTTTTTTCTGGCCTTCCATGCTGGGATTTGCATCTGAAAATATACCCCAAAGCGGTGCCCTGGGACTGGCTATCATGGGCGGGATCGGATTTCTGGGAGGCGCAATTGCCCAGCCAACCCTGGGCGCTATTTTTGATGTGCAGACAAAAATTGCCATGACATCTGAAAGCAGCCTGGAACAGGCTCAGCTAGCTGCAGGTGCGCATACCCTGCTTTACATGGCCCTTGTTCCCGCGGTCCTTATTCTCGCCTTCACCTGGCTTTATATTTATAAAAGAAAAAATCTAACAAAGTAGAGCTGCCTGATTCTCGCAAAGCCTCCCAGGCGCAGCTTTGCGGCCAAAGGCATCCCTTTGGCGATAAAAACTTTGCGAGCTCTGCGTTAAAATTTTTGGCAAACTCACAATTAACATGATAGCTTTGTATAAACATCCTCACAATTATTTCGAAACCAAAAAAATCAACCCATGAAAAATCTAACTTTAATTCTCTTCTGCGCATTTCTGGTTTCATGCAGTGAAAAGAAACCCAAAGAAGTAAAGCAATATACAATCGACCAGTTTTATAAAAGCACACGGATCATTGGGGGTGCCTTTAATAAAGATGAATCTAAACTTCTGGTAAGCTCCGACCAGACAGGAATTTTTAATGTGTTCGAGATCAATCTTGCTGACAGTTCCAGGAAACAGATCACCCATTCCACAGTAGAATCCTTTTTTGCGATGGATTATGTTCCGGGAACCGGAAAGATCCTGTATGATGCGGACATGGGTGGAAATGAAATCGATCATATTTACCTCCTCGACGAGGATGGGACCACGAAGGACCTTACACCCGGCGATAAAGCAAAATCCGGGTTTATGGGCTGGAGCAAAAATAAAAAGTTCATGTATTATGGTTCCAATAAGCGGGATCCACAGTTTTTTGATGTTTACAAAATGAGCATTACCGACTGGAAACCGGTTATGCTCTATAAAAATGAGAAGGGACTTGATTTTGCCGGCATTTCTGATAATGAAAATTATATGGCACTTCAAAAGGCAATAACCACCAGCGAGAACAAGCTTTACCTGGTTAACCGCACCACCGGCAAAATGACGGAAGTTTCTGATTCAACCATGCCCGGCAATTATAACAGTGCCGATTTCAGCATGGATGAAAAGCATTTTTACTATATCACCGATGCAGGAAAAGAATTCCAGTACCTGGTTGATTATGAAATTGCTACTGGTTCGCGAAAAACAATTTTTGAAACCAACTGGGACGTAATGTATAGTTACACCAGCGAAAATGAAAAATACAGGGTGATTGCCATCAATGAGGACGGAAAGAACTCGATTATTGTTAAAAACAATGCCACCGGTGAAAACGTGGATTTCCCGAAAATTCCGGATGGAGACGTACTTGCAGTAAATATTTCCGAAAAGGAAAAACTCATGCGACTGACTATTGGCACCTCTAAATCCCCAGCCAACCTGTATGTGTATGATTTCGATACGAAATCCCTGAAGAAACTCACTGAAACCCGCAATCCTGAAATTGATTCGGCCGACCTGGTCACTGCCCAGGTTGTACGTTTTAAATCTTTTGACGGGTTGGAAATCCCTGCTATTTATTATAAGCCACTTACCGCTACATCTAAAAACAAGGTGCCGGCTATGGTGGAAGTCCATGGGGGACCGGGAGGACAATCAAGAGTGGGTTATTCTTCTTTTATCCAGTTTCTTGTGAATCATGGATATGCAGTACTTTCGGTGAATAACAGGGGGAGCAGCGGCTATGGAAAGACATTTAACAAAATGGATGACCGAAACCACGGAGATAAAGATCTGAAAGATTGTATCTGGGGTAAAAAATGGCTCCAGAGCCAGGATTATATCGATACTGCAAAAATCGGTATCATTGGTGGAAGCTATGGCGGATTCATGACAATGGCTGCTATGACGTCTGCTCCGAATGAATTCAAAGTGGGAGTGGATTTGTTCGGCGTTACGAACTGGATCCGTACCCTAAAGTCCACACCGGCATGGTGGGCCTCTTTCCGAAGCGCCCTGTTTCAGGAAATGGGAGACCCTTTTACCGCAGATTCGGTAAGGCTTTATAACATCTCACCCCTCTTCCATGCTGATAAAATAAAAAATCCGATCATGGTACTCCAGGGCGCCAATGATCCAAGAGTATTGCAGGTGGAATCAGATGAAATCGTGGCTTCTGTAAAGAAAAACAACATCCCGGTGGAGTATGTGATCTTTCCGGATGAAGGACATGGATTTGTGAAAAAGGAAAATGAAATCAAGGGATATGGCCAGATCCTGACCTTCCTGGATAAATACTTAAAGGGAACAATTGAAAATGCTCCAAAAAAATAAAAAATCCCGCAAGACCGCTAAGCCGCAAAGTCATTAATTCTTTGCAGCTTAGCGTCTTTGCGGGAAATTAATATTCCGGCAAATCTACTTCAGGATTTTCTTTGTTTCCTCCTCAGTCCATGTAACCAGTGCGCTTTTTTGCTCTGCCGTTAGCTTTGCTTTCCTGTGAATAAACAGGTAGGCTTTGAGCGGCATTTCTCCGGAGGAAACCTCCTCTTTGATCTTTTCCAGATTCCCGATCTGACGCCGTTTGTTGTAACTGCCCCATTCTGAAAAATTCAGATCATCCCTTCCATCGCGGATATCCTTTGCCAGCAACCACGAGGCCGGGGCAACTTTTGAATACCAGGGATAAGTTGTCTGGTTGGAATGACAGTCATAACAGGAGGTCCGGAGAATTGACGAAATATCTTCCGGTAATACACCACTACGGATAAGGTCATCTTTTCCAGCTGTCGCATTTTCCGGCATCTTGTTCGGAACAAATTGCAGGGCAACAAAAACAATGACCAGAATGATAAGAGAGATCTTTAATAGTTTCATAATTGCATAAGCACTTTGAAATAAAGATACTTATTTCATCAGATCATCCGCTGTAGTCTCTGCCCATTTTTTTATCAGCTCTCCCTGCTCCTTTGTTATTGCGGCCTCGGGATGCATTTCAATCATCTTTTCAGGTGGCATTTTCCCTTTTTCAATGACCTTGGAAATATCGTCCAGTACAGCGATCTGTCTTTCTTTCGGATAGAGTGGAATGCTGTCCCACATCATATCCTTCTTGGCCTCATCCGATCTGCCGTCTTTGCTGTGACAACCATAACATTTATTATCGACTACGGCTTTTACATCAGCGGGAATTGTAATACCTACCTGCTGTCCCGCAGAAATGTCTTTGACATGATCACTGTAACGTGCCCTGACAAAAAGAGCAACAGTAAGAATTAAAAGGAGGGAAATCTTAATGGAAGTTTTCATGGTAATGAGATTAAATATTTAAGAATAATACTATATAGATGATACACATATTTCAGGTTGGTATATCATTTTTAACAGCGGAATTTCCATTTTGTTCCGCACCGGCTAGGGAATGTTCAGCTGAACAGGTTCAATATTCCAGCCATCCACCCTGAAAACCGGCTTTTCACCGGCCAGGTCCTCCTCATTAAATTCAACAACAAGGGTTCTTTTTTCTCCGGGCAACAAAGAAAAATAATTATCATCCCAGTAAACCGGCAGAACAAGATCCCTGGAATTGCTCCTGAGGATCTTGGGATTCACTGAAAAGGCAAGTGCATGCGAAGGGTTCTCCAGGTCAAGTGTAAGTTTAAACCTGCCTCCGGCTTGTTTTCCGCCAGAAATATGACAATTCAGTTTTACCTTGGGCAAGGTATTCAGAGCGGTAAAATCTGCCTTTTCGTCACCCCCGGCTGATAACCAGTAGAAATTGGAAGATACCGGCTTTCCGGACGCATCGGCCAATACCATCTTCAGAAAATAAACGCCTTGAACATCAGCCGGTTTTTCAGGAACAACTATTTTTTTACTTTCATCGGCGCCTATGCTAACCGGTATTTCCTTCGAATACACCTTTTTCATATCCATATTGAACATGGTGACTGTGGCTTTCATATCCTTGTAAGCCATACCGGATCCATTCACAACCTGCACAGAACCATCGTCATACGCATATTGAATGTGAAGAATTTCACAGGCTCTTTTTGTTCCGTAAAATGCACCGTTCGGGGCGAAATAATAGTCGTACAGCTGCCAGTAAAGGCTTGGCCAGGCACTGTTGTACATCCAGTAAATAATGCCGCTCGACCGGTATTTATTTCCTGCAAAAGCCTCAAACATCGCCCTGGTAGCCTCCAACTGCAATACCTGCGATTTAACTGAATATTCCTCCAGGCTTCCCGGTTTGCCGTACCTCGATTCGAGGGCCTTTCTGGCCGGCGGATAGAACGCCTTATGTAACCGTAAATCCCAGGATTTGCTGATGGGCCAAAGGTCCTGTTCCGGCATCATTTTGCGCATGCTTTCCACGGGGGCGATCTGTTCGCCGGACGGTCCTGCCTCTGTATTGAATTCCAGCTTGCCATACCAGTAAGCAGGGGGCATATAGGCATATACCATGGGATAGGGCCCCATCCAAAGTCCGGTATTTCCCGCTATTGCACTGGAATCCTTCGTGGCTGATGACTGATAAGGCCTGGTGCCGTCATATTCATTCAAAACCTGGATATATCGCTTTTCTACCTCAGCCGGCGGAAAATTATCACTTCCATACAACCAGTCAAATACGGAAGGATGATTTCTCAGGTGAACGATCTGATCACGCCAGCTTTTTTCGGCAATATCGGCAATATGAGGTGTCCAGTTCTTCCATCGTTCCCATGAGCTGCAGCAGCACCATCCCACCATAAGCAAGATCCCTTCCTCATCGCATTTTTCGAACAGATGGTCCGAACCCCTGGGAGCTTCCATGCGAAGTGCATTCAATCCCATATGTTTTGCATACATGATATCAATATCTATCCTTTTATCAGAGGGCCGCAGCATCATGTCTTCCACATATCCGCCTCCGCGGATCACCATGTTTTTCCCGTTGATCTGGAATACCAGGGTATGCTTATTATCAAAATTGTTCATCCAGGTAGTAATTTCCCGTATCCCGAAACGTGTTTTCCCGGAATCGGAAACCTTTCCGTCTATTTCAAAGGTAAGATTGAGATCATACAGATTTTGCGCTCCCCATGGTATGCGGCCACCATAAACGGGGATTTGAAATCTCAAGCTGGCTGAATTTTTCGGGATCAAAAGCCACAATCCGTTTTTCATTGGGCTCCAGTATTACTTCCTGGGAAAATTTTATATTTTCAATTTTGCCCGTGAGAATACCCCTCATCTCAACCTGGGATCCGTTATACAATTCTGATGTTATCGATAATTTTGCCTTATCGGTTGAAGGAAGATTGAGTTTTGTAATGACTCTTGTGTTTTCAATGGTCACAGGACCTGTAGAACGAACGGATACATCATACCAGATACCCATGCCGCGATCCGGTGGTGTCGGATTCCAGTCAACCCAGGTAATAGTCAGATCCATTCCCTTTGGTGGAAAAATTTCCAGTGCAAGACAATTCTCCTTTCCGGGCACTGCAAATTCACTAATATTTAAATTATACAACCGGTAGGCCCCTTCAATTTGAGTAGTATCCGCAATTAAATGCCCGTTCAGCCAAATGTTCGCCCTGTAGTTTATACTGTGAAATTTCAGCCAGGTCAAACGACCTGCGATGTCTTCCGGCAATTTCACAACCGTCCGGTACCACCAGGCCGATCTGAACGGACTGTTTTCCGGCATCCCGATTTTCCTGTCGGTGGTATATCCCGGCAGGGATTCAATATTCGTCCCAAAATAGGGATCCGGGAAAACTTTATTTTCAACAAGTGTTCCCAGCACGGTGGATGGAACCGTGGCAGGATACCATTTTTCGGCCTTGAAGGAAGCGGTTGAAATCACATCGCCTTTTTCCTTCACCTCTGCGGCGGATTGAATGGCCCAGTTATTTTTTAATAGTATTTCTTCCGGCAATAGTAGCCTGTCCCACGCAGATGGCCTGCGTCATCATCAGCACAAAAGACACAGTAAAAATATAAGGCGTTTTCATAATTCTATTTTGTGTTATTATCAACTATTAAATTTAAGGATACTGGCCCGATTTAAAAAGACTTACAGCTACAATATTTCCATTATCCGCAAACATATACCGTGATACCTATTGATTAATCCGTTTTTTCATGTAATTTTCATTTGCATGAAAAATCCCTTTTGGGATGGAATATCGGTAGGGACATGGAAAAAAATGTGTTCAAAATGAAAATCAAACCGCAAATGAGAAAATACATTAAAATTGCAGTCTTATCGACCCTCGCTATTGCTCTGACAAATAGTTATTTGCTGGCCCAAAACCAAAAAATCTGGCAATGGCTGCGTCCCTCCGGAGGAATATTGTACGAATGGAGTGAAAATATCGGCTGCAATTCATATAATAACGTGTTTGTTTGCGGAACATTTATGGACACATTTCATTGCGGACCGCAAGAGATCACTTCAGCAGGCGGGGATGATGCTTATGTGGCTCAATATACCGAAGACGGCAGTGTAGTGAACCTGTGGAAGGGAGGAGGCAGGCGCAGCGATCAGGCAAATTGCATGGCAGTTTCAAATAACAACGAGGTATTGATCGGTGGAAATATGATCGATACGGTTTCTTTTGGTAACCTTCATTATTCGGCAAGGGGACCGAGGTTGTATATAGCTAAATTGAGCAGCCAGGGTGACGTTTCATGGATTTCTTCGCTTATTCCGACCAATGCTTCGCTTTTTTTATTAGGTGTTGATACCGAAGGAAAAATTTATGCATCGGGAGTTTTCAGCGGGAATCTGGCATCCGGCAATTTTTCATTGGATTCACATGGTGGAAATGATATTTTTTTAGCCCGGTTAAGCTCTTCCGGAGTAATAGAAGATTTAGTTGCCTTTGGAGGCGTTGGGGATGACATTCCGTCAGCTCTTACAATCACTCCTTCCGGAAAAATAATATTGGCAGGATCTTCCACACAACCTGGTTCCTTTCAGGGATTTACCCTGGATCCTCTCCCTTCTTCTTATCATGCAGGCGCATTTATTGCCGCATTGGACGGGAATTTTAATTTCAAATGGAAAACACAGGTCCTGAGTGGAGAATATGTAAATATCTCCTCACTTAAAGCAGACCAGCAGGATAACGTTTACGCGGGGGGATCCTTTGGATTTAATATAGCTATAGGAGAATCTGTCATTTCTACACAGGGATATACCGATGGATTTCTTATTAAATATGATTTATCAGGCAAAAATTTATGGGCGAGGGGATTTGGATCATGGTATTATGATTATGTTAATGGCCTTGCCATTGATAAGAAGGGAAGGATTATTGCTATCGGATCGTTGAGTGATACCCTTAAAATTGATAATCTGATCCTTCCTGCCCCACATATTAATTCTTCGCTGGCTATCCAATTTTCACCGGATGGAAAAGCAACCTGGGGCGACTGCATTTCAGGAAACGGAAGAAATTCAAATAATGATGCCGTTTTTGATCAGGCCGGGAATTTGTATATTGTAGGTTCCTTTAGCAATACAATTGAAAAGGATACCGCAGTGTTTGCCTCAAATGGTGACTACGATATATACCTTGCCAAATACTATAGCTGTCCGACTGACAGGGCAGAAATCCTCGGCAAAAACAGAATATGTCCGGGATCTTCGATTGAGCTGAGCATTCAGGAGGGCTACAACCGGATAGCATGGAATGATACCCTATTCAACACAGAGATTATCAATATTGATAAACCAGGCCAATACAGGGTATCCATGCTTGATAGCCACCAGTGTTTCCTGGCTGATACAGTTGAAGTCGGCTGGGAAGTACTTACCGGTTTTTCGTTGGGAACCGACCTGTCAGTTCCGGTTGACAGTGCAGTTTTGCTTAATGCTCCGGAAGATTTCAGTGACCTGATATGGCAGGACAATTCTCACAATAACACGTTCCTTGCAACTGCTGACAACCTCGAACCAGGCACCAGACAGTTCTGGCTGACTGCACTGGATCCAAAAGGATGCATTGAATCAGACACCATTCAGATCAGTTTTTATTCTCTCTCGGGTTTGGATAATCAAACAGAAAATAGAATTATAATTTATCCAAATCCGGTGAAAGATTTTCTTACCTGTTCTTTCACAGCAAGTGTACCCGCTAATTCATCCATCGAAATAACTGACCTGTACGGAAGAAATGTCGTGAGTCAAAGTATTGAACACGATCATTCAGCGTCAACGTTAAAGATAGATCTAAGCCATATTAATCCAGGCGTATATTATTTGCGTTTAAAGAATAAAGAGGCAAATTTAACTGAAAGTATCTGTGTGGTAAAAGAAAAATAGCATGCCGGCATGAAAAGAAGCAAGTTTCTGAAAATAGCGGGATCAGGTGCATTGGGCATTTCAACCATTCCTGTTTTGGCCCGGACCTCGGAAAAATCTGAAATTGTAAATCCTTCACAAGAAGCTTTCGCAAAGGAAGGGAAAGGGGCCCAGAGATTAACGACTTTGGAACTGCGCAATTGGCAAACACTGAAATACGGAATGTTTATCCATTTCGGTATGAGCACTTTTACAGGTGACGAATTAGATAATGGCAAATCCCCGGCCCAACTGTTCAATCCCTCCCGGTTGGATGTAGCACAATGGATTTCCGTTGCCAGGGATGCAGGAATGACCTATGCGGTGCTTACTGCCAAACATGTGGCCGGGCACTGCCTCTGGAAAACGGCACATACTCCATACAGTATTGTAAATAGCGGCAATACAACCGACATTGTGGAGGCTTTTGTGAATGAGTGCAACAAAAAGGGGATTAAACCGGGTTTGTACTATTGTTCATGGGACAACCATAACCGGTTTGGCAGCCAGACTCCCAGCGATCATTATACAGGTAACTGGAATGATATGAATTATTTTCCGGGAGATCAAACGGACGGTTTTGCTCCCTATACTACATCCCTTTACCAGAATTTTCAAACGGCTCAGATTACTGAATTGCTGACGCAATATGGTGAAATAATGGAACTCTGGATTGATATCCCGGGCTTGCTTGGCAAGGGATATCGATCTTTCCTGTATCAATATGTAACACAACTTCAACCTTCTCTGATTGTAATGATGAACAGTGGTCTGGATTCATCCTACAATGCAGATTATGCCTTTCCTTCCGATATCCGTGCTTTTGAAAGGAATTTACCTGGCTAATTACAATGGCTGGCAGAAAATCAATAACAAGGATTACTATTTACCGGGTGAATTCTGTCAACCGATTGGCAAACAGTGGTTTTTTGCTGACGGGGATTTATCCCGCAGTGAGGAGGAATTATCGGGTGAATATCAGTTTTGCCGGAAAAATGAAATAAATTATTTATTGGACGTACCTCCCAATAAACTAGGATTAATACCTGATGATTCCGTGAAAAAACTCATCCAATTGAAAAAAAACCTGAATTTATGAATACTGCATTTGCTGAACTGGAAAGGAGTATGCATTCCGCACTCGAAACTTATTCCAATGTGCACCGGGGTAGCGGGCATAATTCCATGGTGTCAACGCATTTGTATGAACAGGCCAGGACTATAGTCCTGGAATACCTGGGACTGAATAAAAACAAATACACGGTCATTTTCTGTACTCACCGAAGAGCAAATGCACTTAAATTGCAACTTGACCCAACCAGTTACCTGATTTTATCAGGTAAGGATACGGGTCTCGCGCTGGGTGTTACAGCCCTGGCTGTTAAAAGAAACGCGTTGCCAAAGGGTCCTCCCTTCCAAACCGGTGGCGGGACTGCCAAATTAGTTTCAAAGGAATGGGAAATCTGGGCCGGTGCACCCGACCGGTTTGAAGCGGGTACTCCGGCTATTATCAATGTAATTGCCTTCGCCAGGGCCCTGCGTATGATTCAGCAATCCGGAAAGGATATTTTCATGGATCCTGCAGCTGAAAAAATGAATGCAGATGAAATACTTTATCATGATGAACTGGAAGGATTTACCGGAAAGGAACTCCTGGACAGGCTCAGAAGAACATTGATTGGCCGCGGTACACCTGTGCCAACCATGGAAGGGTTAAAGCCCTTCACAAACCTCGACAACAGTGCAAGTACTCCCACCTTCACTCCTGTCTGGAATGCTTTCCGGCAAACCTTGCAACAGTCCGAAAATATAAAACAGGAAATCATCCGGGAAACCAGGACCATTTGTGAGAAATCGCTGAATGCTTTGCCAACCGACTACGAGGTGATATTTACTTCAAATGCCACTGAAGCTATCAACCTGGTAGCTGAAAGTCTGAGCCGCCAATCCGACGATGAAACAGAACCTGTCCTTATCAACACACTCCTCGAACACTCCTCGAATGACCTGCCCTGGCGCATGCTTTCCAAATTTTCACTTATCCGCTTGTATGTTGATGATGAGGGCTTCATGGATTTAAAAGAGCTGGAAAAGCTCCTGACCGAATACAATCAGAGTAAAATTCATGGAAAAAAGCGAATCCGGCTTGTTGCCGTGAGTGGCGCTTCAAATGTCCTGGGCGTGTGCAATAGTCTGGAAGAGATCAGCCGTATCGTGCACCGCTATGGCGCCAGGCTGCTAATAGACGCTGCTCAGCTGATTGCACACAGAAAGGTGGATATGGCTTCATGCGGTATTGATTACCTGGCTTTTTCCGCCCACAAGGTGTATGCACCATTCGGCTGTGGTGTACTTGTGGCGAGAAAAGGGCTGCTTGGTTTTAATCTGGAAGAACAGGAGCTGATCCGGCTATCAGGTGAGGAAAACGCCGGGGGCATCGCAGCGCTGGGTAAGTCCCTTTTACTTTTGCAGCGGATCGGTATGGACCTCATTCACCAGGAAGAACAGGCACTTACCAGCCGCATGTTACGAGGCATGGCCGGGATACCCGGTATCAAAATCTATGGTATTAAGGACCCAGACTCACCGCAATTCAGCCAAAAGATCGGTGTCATTGTATTTACCCTGAGCAAAATGATGTCAAACCGGACTGCCACAGAACTGGCTCTTCAGAGCGGAATCGGGGTGCGGTATGGATGTCAC
The DNA here is from genome assembly GCA_963790105.1 of uncultured Bacteroidales bacterium. Lineage (GTDB taxonomy): Bacteria > Bacteroidota > Bacteroidia > Bacteroidales > UBA10428 > UBA5072. Next base: position 201,808 of record CAWBNI010000037.1, read on the forward strand.
TGTGCCCACATAATCATTAAACGCCTTCTTAAATTACCCCCTGCCCTCGAGAGTTTCCAGAAGCTGATCCAGATCCTGTTGCCAAAACTAAGGCTTCCGGGTGTTGTAAGGGTAAGCCTCAGCCTGGCAAACAATGACGAGGATGTCGACAATCTGATCCGGGCACTAAAGAAAATTGCCGGGAATGAAAGTCCGAAGGGAAAATCACAATCAGAACTTAATGGAACTACAATGCCCTCTAAGGCTCAGGTGCAACGACAGATTAACGAATTCATCAAAGCTGCGGCCCTGAAGGTTTATTCAGTATATGCTTGACTTTGCCCTGATAATTAAGTAAATTTGATTGATAAGGACTGGTGACGTTTACCTTTATCCAGAATCCAAATGTTTACCAGGTATATACCTGTAAGAAGATCAAATCCTTTGCTCTTCACCGGACAAAGTACGACAATTCTGTTTTATGTAAATTACTCATTTTCTCCCCGCGCCAGCGAGGGATTTTATAACGCATTGACTGAAAAGTACTTCCCTGTTCATCATACCCTAAATCTTACCACGATGAAAAAAGCAATGCTTCTCACACTATTTCTTTATGGGCTTTTAGCCAGTACTTTAATGGCTGGAACCTATCGGGTAAACAATAAGCTTACCAACAACCCTTCAGCTAAAATCTATTCCAACCTGCAGGACGCGCACGATGCTGCCTATAACGGTGATACTCTGATGATAGAGGGATCACCCGATTCCTATAATGACCTGACATGTACTAAGCGGCTTGTTATTAAAGGCCCTGGGTATTATCTGGATGAAAATCCCGGAATATCCGCTAATAAACTATCTGCTCAAGTCAGTTCTATGTATTTAAACAGTGGATCAAACGGATCACTTATAATGGGTATTCAAATTAGCTGGAATCTTGCCATTTCAGATGACAATATAACGGTAAGAAGATGCTCCTTGGGTACTAATGTAGCTATAGGTAATAATGAAAATATTACCATTTCTGAGTGTATTTTACTCCTCAATGGTTACAATAGCTATTTTTCAGGATCAATCGTCACCAATCTTATCGTTACAAACAATATTATTATCCAGCCTGTTTCATTCCAGGCAGGCAGTACAGGAGTCTTTCTGAACAATGTATTTGTTTCCGAATATATTACTATACCGACCGGTTTTGATCTAAAAAACAATATTCTGTTCACTGCCGGGAAAGATTATATCAACTTACCTTTGTTGCCTGATCCCGAAGTTTCCTATAATCTTTCAATAGGAAATCAATTTGGAACGGCCAATCACAACCAGGCAAATGTTTCAGAATCGGTTTTGTTTATGGGGGCACTTACCGAAAGCACCGATGGCAAGTGGCAGCTCAAGGAGGGCAGTCCTGCCTTCGGAGCTGGTGAAGGTGGAATAAACTGTGGAGCCTTTGGCGGACCGCAACCCTATATCTTATCCGGTGTACCTGCCGGTCCTGTTATCTATGAATTGAACGTAAGCAGCTATTCCACCAATGACAACAAACTGCCGGTAACCATCAAAGTTAAAAGTTACTAGCCATGCGTGCCATTTTTACCCTTTTGTTACTGGGGCTGGCTGCAAAAGCATTTCCCCAGGTGGTGAAAGCGGAGTATTTTTATGATAATGCCGCTGTATCCTATGGACAGGGAACACCATTGGCAGTGCCGGCCAATACCGGTAATGTGCAAATAACGGCAACCCTTCCGGTAAACAACTTGTCCCCCGGATTTCACCAGGCTTTTTTCCGGGTTAAGGATGCCAAAGAAGGCTGGTCCACACTTACACCGAAGGTTTTCATGAAACCCTGGCCGTTGGAAAATATTGTTGGATTCAAGTATTGTATTGATCCGCAAACAAGCGATAATACGTGGACTTACATAACTTTCGCAACACCCTCACAAAATGCGGATATGACTGTAGAGATTAATCTCGGCAATATATCAAAAGGCATTCATTATATTGAAGCCATGGCCAGATCAGAAAGTGGTACCTGGACTCCTGTCTCGAAAGGCACTTTCTTTAACCTGTATGCTGAACCGTTGAATATAACTTCGCTCGAATACTACTTTGAAGCCGATAATTCAACCCTAAGCCCTCTTTATACCATTAGTAATTTCGCACCTTCGCCGGAAATTACCCTGGATTCGGTTACTTTCAGCATTCCTGTTGTCTCACTCGAAAATCTGAAAAGCTATTTTATTTATATAAGGGCTATAGATGAGTCGGGGAATAAGGGTTTTTTTCAGCGTGATACCGTTGTTTACCATGGTCCGACCGGGTTAAAAGACAGGATATATGTTGCACCAGATCTTATGGTTTTTCCAAATCCTGTATCTGACATGCTCAATCTGAAAATCATCTCCTTAAGTAGAGCCAGTGATTTTATAATCAGGCTTTTTGATGATACAGGCCGGATAGTAGTAGAAAAAGAAATCACCTTCAGAACGGATGAATACTATACGCTCGAAACCTCAGGACTTATGCCGGGGGTATACCGGATTGCTGTTTATTCAACGTCTGGCAAACCAGTGGCACTTGCTGGATTTATAAAAAAATAGGGACAAAATCACCCGTGTTTCTTTCCAGTTGAGAGTTTCACCAATTCAAAAGTGAAACTGCAAATAGGGGGATTAAGAAATAGCGGTATCCTTTTAATGAGTGTCGTGGCACCCCTAATAACTGTCTGCCTTTGCAATGCATTGCCAGTTATTACTGAAATTTTAAGGTAAATGTAGATCCCTTATCCGGAGCAGAGTTCACTGAAATTGTGCCATTATGATTTTGCATTATTTGTTTTGACAGGCTTAATCCTATTCCTGAACCATTTTCTTTGGTTGTATAAAATGGCACAAAAATATCTTCAATAATATCATCGGATATTCCAATTCCATTATCTTCAACCTGAATTATTGTACCATCATCGCCATAGAATGCTTTCAGTTGAATAGTTCCGTTCTTCTTACCGGATAAAGCTTCAACAGCGTTTTTTATTAAATTTATAAGAATTTGTTCAACCTGGGCATAGTCTGCTACTATTGCAATATCTTCAGGATAAACACTTGTAGTGAATTTTTATATTATTTGAAATATTTGATTCCATAAGGAGTTTGCATTTCCGGAACAGATTATCAATAGTGAATTTGCTTAAATTAGGTTTTGGTAATGATGTTAAGCTTCTGTATTTATCAACAAAATCCAATAATCCTTTTCCTGTTTCTTCAATGGTATTTAATCCGGAAAGTGTTTTAGAAACTATTTGATGATCAATTTTTTCCGGCGGAACCGGGTTTTCATCGTCCTTCTTTTTAAAGTATCCTGAAATTACTGAGGTAAGAGAGGTAATCGGACTTATGGAATTCATGATTTCATGGGTTAACACCCGGATTAATCTTTGCCAGGAATCCAGTTCTTTTTTATCGAGTTCATTGGTAATATCCTGAAAAGAAACCAGTTTTATTACATTGCTTTCAAATTTCAGTTCAGTGGCTTTTATTAAAATACTTTGTAAAAGATTGTCTATTTTCATTTTATGCAATATCTCCTGCCCTGGTTTTATAGTATTTATAATTTTAAATATTTCATCATTCATAGTTTTTAAAGATGATAATTGCCGGGGTTGCTGAACATTTAAATATCTTTTTGCAGCCCTGTTATAAATTTCTATATTGCCATTCATATCAAATGATAATAGTCCAATATCAACATGGTCAACCACACTTTGCAAGAAATGGCTTGTTCTCTCATTTTCAATTTTAACATTCTGAATGATTGTATTTAAATGATTCATTCTGTCATGCAATTTTCTGAATGAGTTATTCTTTGTATTTTCAGAAAACCGAACAGATGAGTCATGATCCTGAACCGATGAAAAGAATTTTTCCAGATCTGCATTTGTTTTGTTAACCTGATTTACCAGCAACCAGGCTTGCAACACAATCAGGAAAATAATACCTGTCAGTGTATAATAGTATCCCCGGTCAAGATGCTGTAATACTATTCCTAATACTACACTGGATAATACAATAAAAGTTACCCGGATAAGTACATTGATGAAGAATTTATTTAATACCATGGTTGTAGCTTTCTATAGGTTATACTTTTGCATTTTATTGTACATGGTTTGTCGCGCTAATCCCAATTCTTTTGATGCTTTCAAAACATTTCCATTATTATTGTTCAGGGCAATTTGCAGGGCTTGTTTTTCTATTTCGGCAAATGTTGGTGGCTTTTGCTGAAGAGATGGTTGTTGTGTTGAATGTGAGATTATAAAATCTTCCGGCATTAAAATATCAGAATCACATAATATAACTGCTTTTTCTATTGTATGCCGTAACTCCCTCACATTTCCCGGCCAGTTATATTTCATGAGTTTGTCAAGGGTTTTGCTGCTGAATTTCAAATTGAATTTCTCGTATTTGCCTGCATACTCCTTTAAGGAAATGTTCTGCAAGCAGAACAATATCTTCACCCCGGTCGCGCAAAGGAGGTATTTCAATCACAATTGTGTTAATCCGGTAATATAAATCTTCGCGAAAAAGATTCTTTGAAACCATTTCTTCCAGATTTTTATTTGTTGCACAGATAAGCCGGATATCAAAAGGGATTGGTGTTTTTGAGCCAACCTTATATATTACCCGGTTTTGAATGGCTGCAAGTAGTTTTGATTGCATTGTAAGAGAAAGATTGCCTATTTCATCCAAAAACAGGGTGCCTCCTGAAGCTGTTTCAAACCACCCGGTTTTATCTTCTCTGGCATCGGTAAATGCACCTTTAATATGTCCGAACATTTCACTCTCAAATAATGTTTCAGTAATTGTGCCTATGTCAATGCTGATAAAAACTTCATCAGCTCTGCGCGAATTATTATGGATTTCTTTTACAATTAATTCTTTTCCTGTTCCATTCTCACCAATGACCAAAACATTTGCATCTGTTCTGGCTACCTTTTTCATTACCTGCAATACATTTTCCATTGCCTGCGATTTTCCAATCAAAGGACCATATTGTTTAATAATTCCTTTGTTTATCTGCTTTTGCCTGTCGCGGAGCTTTTTATTCTCAATCTTCGATTGTCTGAGTTTAAATGCTGCCTGCAGGGTAGTAATCAGTTTATTATTGTCCCATGGTTTTACCACAAAATCAGTGGCGCCTTCTTTTATAGCCCTTACAGCCAGATTAACATCGGCATAAGCAGTTATCATCACCACAACGGCTAACGGATCTGATTTTAATATACGATTGAGCCAGTATATGCCTTCATTGCCTGTATTAACACCTGCTGAAAAGTTCATGTCCAATAAGATAACATCAAACTCCTCCTTGTTTATATAACTGATGATCTGATTAGGATTTGATATACCTGTAATACTGTCAAATTCCGGTTCAAGCAACTGAATTAATGCTTTTAAAACCTGTTTATGATCGTCAACAATCAATAATTTGCCATTCATTTTATATATGCTTAAATTTCTAATATATGTCTATATTATGGACATTTAATGTCCTTATATTAGACAAATATAAATAATTATTATTTTGATTATATTACTTAAATAACTAATTTTCAGAAAGTAAAAAATACTGGTATGAGTAATTGAATTATGAATTATAAATCATGAAATTCTGAAATTGAAATTGCTTACATGAGTAAAATATGATTAAGAACTACTTCAAAATAGCCCTTCGGAATATCAAAAGGTATTCCACATATTCAATTCTGAATATTAGTGGTATGGCCATAGGCATGGCCTGTGCAATTTTAATTCTTTTATGGGTACAGGATGAATGGAGCTACGACAGGCATTTCGAAAATGCCGATAATCTATACCGTGTGATTGAAAACCAGAATCCTTCCGGAGGAGGAAGCTCTCTGATAGCGACAACTCCTGGCGCATTAGCCCCTGCTCTGAAAGAAGAATATCCTGAAATAATAAGGTCTTCAAGATATCAGTCGCTGATTCCATGTAATCATTTAAAAAAGGAGATGAATTTATAGAAGAAACTGTTGCCTCAGTTGATAAGGACTTTTTAAAAATGTTTAATATCGAGTTTGTTCAGGGAGATATAAATACCGCTTTAAATGAACCTCACAATATTGTTATTACAGAAGAAATGGCAAACAAATACTTCGGTGACGAAGATCGCGCTTGGCAAAACATTGACAGCAATGGCGGAATCTGATGATTACACAGTCACCGGTGTTGTAAAGAGTATGCCACAAAATAGTCACATCCAGTTTGATTTTTTAATTCCTATTGAGCTTGTTAAAGGAATTAGGAAGTCTCATAAATGATTGGCAGATGTTGTTGTTATACTTATATTGAACTTAAAAAAGGAACTGACAGTAAAATAGTTGATGAAAAAATTAAGGAATTTTATAAAAGAACATACAAAAGGATCGAATTCGGAGATTTTCCTTCAAAACATCAAAAAGATTCATTTGTATTCTTCCGGAAAATATGCATACAGATATTAAGGGCCATGGTGATATTACCTATGTCAGGATTCTGAGCCTCATTGCTGTTTTTATTCTCATTATTGCCTGTATCAATTTTATGAACCTTTCTACAGCACAATCAGCCAGGAGAGCCAGGGAAATTGGTGTACGTAAAGTGGCAGGGGCAAACAAACGAAAAATAATTTTCCAGTTTTTAGGAGAATCTCTGTTGATTGTATTTGTGGCCCATGTAATTGCAATGATTTTTGTTGAATTGCTGCTGCCCGGCTTTAATAATCTTATCGGGAAACAGTTGGATGTTAACTATCAAAGTGCCGGTTTATATATTGGTTTAATCACAGTTGTATTGTTTTGCGGTTTACTGGCCGGAAGTTATCCGGCATTCTATCTGTCTTCTTTAAAGCCACTGAATACAATAAAGGGTGTTATTAATAAAAATCCCGGTAATGCAGAATTCAGAAGAGTTCTGGTTATTTTCCAGTTTTCACTTTCTGTCCTGCTTATTATATGCACTTTAATTGTTGGAACCCAGCTTAAATATATGCAAAATAAGAACCTTGGCTTTAATAAAGATAACATAGGTTATTTTCAGTTCCCACGCGTCCTGGAGATCCAAAGCTGAAGACTTTAAAAAAAGAGCTTAGCAACAATCCGGATATAGTGAGTGTAACACAGGGCAGATGAATCCTTTCAACAATTGAATGATACATGCAAGCGGTTTTAACTGGGCAGGAAAAAAGGAAGGTGATGATGTTTTATTTTATCTTCTTGAGTGCTGACGAGGATTATGCCAAAACCTTTCAGCTTGAGCTTAAGGAGGGGCGTTTCTTTTCTTCTGAATTTTCAACTGATACTACTGCAGTAGTGATAAATGAAAAAGCAGCAGAAATCATGGGATTTAAAGATCCATCGGGGAAATAATATCAACTCCCTGGGATCGAAATTACAGTATTATTGGAGTAGTAAAAGATTTTCACTTTCAATCGTTACATTACAAAATTGAACCGCTTATTATGCACATTAGATCCGGCTAACGAATTTCTTTATCAGAATGAAACCTGATAAAATAATTTCAACTGTTGAATATATTAAGAAAACTATATAAATCATTTAATCTGCCTTATCTCCATGAAATTTCATTTTCTTGATGATGATTATGACAACCTGTACCGGACAGAACAAAGAATGGGTAAAATATTTGGTTATTTCTCTTTTCTGGCAATTATCATTTCATGTCTCGGGCTTATAGGATTATCTTCATTTATGACAGAGCGCAGGACAAAAGAGATAGGAATAAGGAAAATAAATGGGGCAAAGTCAATTGAAATATTCTCCTTGCTGTCAAAAGAATATATTATATGGGTAATTATTTCAATTATAATTGCATGTCCGATTGCCTGGTATGCCATGAATAAATGGCTGCAAAATTTTGCTTACCGGATAAATATAAGCTGGTGGGTATTTGCACTGGCAGGCGTTATTGCTTTGCTTATTGCATTGCTGACAGTAAGCTGGCAATCGTACAGAGCAGCAAGTAAAAATCCGGTTGAGGCGCTGAGGTATGAGTGAAGATAAATTATGAATTATGAATTATTGACTTACCAGGAGTAAAAATATGATTCAGGAACTACTTCAAAATAGCTCTTCGGAATATCAAAAGATATTCTGCACATTCAATTCTGAATATTAGCGGTATGGCAATAGGTATGGCCAGTGCTTTATTAATTCTTTTATGGGTACAGGATGAATGGAGCTATGACCGGGATTTCAGAAATGCTGATAAACATATACCGCGTAACTGAAAATGAAAATCCTCCGGGAGGGGAGACCACTCTGTTTGCTATATCTCCCGGAGTATTGACAAAAGCGCTGAAAGAAGAATATCCTGAAATAATAAGGTCTACGAGATACGAACCTCATTCCGAATTAAGGTTAAAAAAAGGAGATGAATTCAGGCATGAAAGAGCAGTTGCGACTGTTGATAAGGACTTTCTTAAAAATGTTTGACATCGAGTTTGTTCAGGGAGATATAAATAGCGCTTTAGATGATCCCCACAATATTGTTCTTACAGAAGAAATGGCACACAAATACTTCGGTAATGAGGATGCGCTTGGCAAAACACTGCAGGAATCACTTGGTTATCTGGTAACAGTCACGGGGGTTATAAAGAGGCTGAATAATAGTCATCTCCGGTTTGATTTTTTAGTCCCAATTGAATTGTTATCAGAAAGAGGAGCCCCTATAAATGATTGGGGTTTTCGATGCTATAATTATATTGAACTTACAAAAGGGGACTGATAGTAAATTGGTTGATAATAAAATCCGGGATTTTTTGAAAAAAGCATAGCAAAGGATCGAATTCAGAGATTTTCCTTCAAAATATCAAAAAGATTCATCTGTTTTCTTCCAGGAAATATACGTATGATATCAGCGGTCATGGGGATATTACCTACGTGAGGATTATGGGCCTTATTGCTGTTTTTATTCTCCTGATTGCCTGTATCAACTTTATGAACCTGGCGACAGCACAATCAGCCAGAAGGGCAAAGGAAATCGGCATACGTAAAGTAGCAGGGGCAAACAAACGAAAAATAATTTTCCAGTTTTTGGGTGAATCTCTGTTGATTGTATTTGTGGCCCATGTAATTGCCATGATTTTTGTTGAATTGCTGTTGCCCGGCTTTAGCAATCTTACCGGGAAACAGTTGTCTGTTAACTACCAGAGTGTTGGTTTATATATGGGCTTAATCACGATGGTATTGTTTTGCGGTTTATTGGCCGGAAGTTATCCGCTTTCTATTTGTCTTCCTTAAAGCCCCTGGATACAATGAAAGGAGTTACAAACAAAAATCCCGGCAATGCTAATTTCAGAAGAGTTCTGGTTATTTTCCAGTTTTCACTGTCTGTCCTGCTTATTATAAGTACGCTAGATTGTTGGAAAACAGCTCAACTATTTGCAAAATAAGAAGCTTGGATTTAATAAAGACAACATAGGATATTTTATGTTCCCCACAGCCCCCTGGGATCCTAAACTTAAAACTGTAAAAAAAGAGCTCCTCAGCAATCCGGATATAGTGAGTGCAACAAATGTATTCTATAATTATGATAATCCGCTGAATATGGAGGGCACTTCAGGCGGTTTTAAATGGGAAGGAAAAAAGGAGGGTGATGATGTTTTATTTTATACGCTTGGCGCCGACGAGGATTATGCCAAAACCTTTCAACTGGAGCTTAAGGAAGGACGCTACTTTTCTTCTGAATTTTCAACGGATGCATACTGCGGTTGTGATAAATGAAAAAGCAGCAAAAGTCATGGGTTTTAAGGATCCTGTCGGCGAAATAATAACAACTCCCCAGGGATCCAAATTAACTGTTATTGGAGTAGTGAAGGATTTTCACTTTAAATCGCTTGCATTATAAAATTGAACCGCTAATTATGCAGGTAGGAGGTTCTAACACTTTCTTTATCAGGATGAAACCTGAACATATCACTTCAACTGTTGAATCGGTTAAAAAGATTTATAATTCATTCAAACCGGATATCCCCCTGGATTTTCATTTTCTTGATGATGATTTTAATAAACTGTACCGGACAGAACAACGGATGAGCAAAATATTTGGATATTTCTCTTTCCTGGTAATCATCATTTCATGCCTGGGGCTGATCGGATTATCGTCATTTATGACGGAGCGCAGAACGAAAGAGATCGGAATAAGGAAAGCGAACGGGGCAAAGTCCAGTGAAATATTCGTTCTTTCTGTCAAAAGAATATATGATCTGGGTAATGATCTCAATTATAATTGCAAGTCCCATTGCCTGGTATGCCATGCATAAATGGCTGCAAAATTTTGCTTACCGGATTAGCATAAGCTGGTGGATATTTGCATTGTCAGGCGCTATTGCTTTATTGATCGCATTAATGACGGTAGGCCTTCAATCATACAGGGCAGCATGTAAAAATCCGGTGGAAGCGCTGAGGTATGAGTGACGAGGGACGAGAGACGGTTAAATAGCAGGGAGTAGGGAGTTTATATCGGATGAAAGGGTATTGTAGAAGAATAAGTCATGCGGTATGCAGTCTGCAAGTCAGTGCGAGTCTTGTCCCCGAAAGCTGGTACCTGGAGCCTGGATGCCTAAGACGACCTGAGACGCCTAGACGCCTTTACAAAAGTGAACTATGACTAATTGTCAATAGAATAATATGATAAGGAATTACTTCAAAATAGCTTTTCGGAATATCAAAAGGTATTCCGCACATTCTATTCTAAACATAAGCGGTATGGCCATTGGCATGGCCGGTGCATTTTTAATTCTTCTGTGGGTACAGAATGAACTCAGTTATGACCGGTTCCACAAAAATGCGGATTGTTTATATCGTGTGCTTGAAAATCAATATTCTGAGGGTGGAGATGTCATTCCAACCGCGTTAACTCCGAACGCATTAGCCCCTGCTCTGAAAGAAGAATATCCCGAAATAATCAGGTCTTCAAGATACGAAGGCCGTGCATTTCCAATTAAAACCAGGGATGAATATATTATCGAAGCAGGTGCCTTTGTGGATAAGGACTTTTTAGAAATGTTCAATATTGAATTTGTTCAGGGGAGATAAAAATAGTGCTTTAAGCGGACCTCACAACATGGTAATTACAGAAGAAATGGCCCGGAAATACTTTGAGGATGAAGATCCGGTTGGTAAAACATTGACATCCATGAATTTTGTATTCACTATCACAGGCGTTATCAGAAGTTTACCCCAAAACAGTCACATCCGGTTCGATTTATTGATCCCTTTTATGTTCTACAGCACATTTGGGGCAAACCTGAATGCCTGGGGTTACAATGCGACGTATACCTATATCGAACTTCAAAAAGGGGCGGACAGTAAAACAGTTGATCGTAAAATTTCAGGAATTTTACAAAAACATATTCAAGGTGCAAAGGCAGATGTTTTCCTTCAAAGCATAAAAAAGATTCATTTATATTCTTACGGAAAATACAGTGAAGATATCAGTGGCCATGGGGATATTACCTATATCAGGATCCTGAGTCTCATTGCTGTATTCATTCTCATCATTGCCTGTATCAACTTCATGAACCTTTCTACTGCCCAATCAGCCAGGAGGGCAAAGGAAATCGGCATACGTAAGGTTGCCGGAGCCAGCAAGGGTAAAATAATCTTCCAGTTTTTAGGGGAATCCCTGTTGATCGTTTTTGTAGCCCACGTAATTGCTATGATTCTCGTTGAAATGCTGTTACCAGGCTTTAATAATCTTATTCGAAACTACCAGAGCAATGACTTCCTGATGATGAACTTTAATGATCATATCGGGAAACAGGTGGATGTTAACTATCAAAGCGCAGGTCTGTATATCGGGATAATCTCCATTGTATTGTTTTGTGGACTATTGGCCGGAAGTTATCCGGCATTGTATTTGTCTTCTTTAAAGCCCCTGAATATAATGAAGGGGTATATTGGTAAAAATCCCGGGAATGCCCTGTTCAGAAAAGTCCTGGTTATTTTTCAGTTTTCACTGTCGATTATACTTATCATAAGCACTTTAATTGTCGGGAACCAGTTCAGGTATATGAAAAAAAAGAACCTTGGCTTTAATAAGGACAATATAGGTTATTTTCAATTCAGTGTTGACATGCAACGGGATATCCTGAAAAAGGACCTGAGCAGGAATCCGGATATAGTGAGTGTAACCATTGCAAACCATCCTTACAATGGCTATGGAACAAACCTTTCGGGCGATTTTACCTGGGATGGGAAATCGGCAGGTAATGAAGTTTTATTTTGTCTTCTAAATGCTGACGAGGATTATGCGAAAACCTTTCAACTTGAAATAAAGGAAGGACGTTTCTTTTCTCCGGAATTTTCTACAGACAATACGGCTGTAGTAATCAATGAAAAAGCAGCCGAAATCCTGGGATTTAAAGATCCTTTAGGGGAAATACTTACATCCGGAGATGGATCTAAATTCACTATAATTGGTGTGGTGAAAGATTTCAATTTTAAATCGCTGCACTCCAAAATTGAACCCCTTTTACTATTTCTGAGCAAGGATAGGTTCAATTGCTTTATCAAAATGAAACCGGGTAAGACCAGTTCAATTATTGATTATGTTTCCAGAACTTTTAAATCCTATAATCTTCCTTATCCCATGGAATTTAAATTTTTTGATGATGACTATAATAACCTCTACTGGACAGAACAAAGAATGGGCAAAATCTTTGGTTATTTTTCCATCCTGGCTATTATCATTTCATGCCTGGGGCTTATAGGATTATCTTCATTTATGACAGAACGCAGGACAAAAGAGATCGGGATAAGAAAAGCCAACGGGGCAAAGGCAGTTGAAATATTCTCCTTGCTGTCAAAAGAATATATGATCTGGGTGGGTATTTCTATTGCAATTGCATGCCCCATTGCCTGGTATGTTATGCATAAATGGCTCCAGAATTTCGCTTACCGGATTACCATAAGCTGGTGGGTATATGCGCTCGCAGGTATTTTTGCTTTGCTCATCGCAATACTGACAGTGGGCCTTCAATCCTACAGGGCAGCCAGTAAAAATCCGGTGGAAGCGCTGAGATATGAGTGACAGGTGACGAGGGAAACGAGTAACCCCCTCTATAAAGGAGTTGTACACTATTTTTAAAAAAAGAATCCTGACGATTTCGAAATAATTTAACCAAATACAGACCCAAAAAAATGAAAACAAAACTTGACAAGGGAACTCTTTTTTCCATGAGCAATAATCCGATTAATTGGAAAGGAAGATTTTATGTTAACCCTAAAGATCCCAGAGTATTTGTCCCTAAAATTAAATCGACATATGCTTGGTCTTTGAATTTTGCAAAGCCAATTTCCTATGTGTTAATTACAAGCATCGTTTTGGCAGCAATTGCCTTAATATTCTTGATAAAATGAGGAATAAAACAGTGTATAACAGCGTGTATAATCAATTGGTATGCTAAGCGCATCGCTCACAATCAAAACAATCATTAAATTCAGTTGTTTAATTTCGGATTAAATTCAAATTTATAATTAAAATGAGGAAGTTGATTTTTTTCATGCATGCATCTCTTGATGGCTTTGTGGCAGGACTTAATGGAGAAATGAGCTGGATAAAAGTTGACGATGCAATATTTGACTTTGTTGGCACAATGACTGACCAGGCAGACTCTGCATTATATGGTCGTGTAACTTATCAAATGATGGAAAGCTATTGGCCAAAGGCCGGAGAAAAACCAAATGCATCTAAACACGATATAGAACATTCCAAATGGTACAATACAGTTTCTAAGATTGTATTATCTAAAACAATTAAAGAAACTGGACTAAATAATACAAAAATTATAAGCGAAAATCTTTCTGATAATATCAATAAATTAAAACATCAGGATGGAAAAAATATTTTAATTTTTGGAAGCCCCTCCGCTTCAAATTCACTTTTGAATAAAGGACTGATTGATGAATTTTGGATTTTTGTAAATCCTATTTTATTGGGACAAGGTATTCCATTATTTAAGGATATATCTGAAAGTATCAAACTGAGTCTTTTAGAGACAAAAACTTTTAATAATGGTGTAATAGCTCTTCATTATTCAAAATTGTAAATATGATTTTTATGACTAAGAAATATTTTTTTATCGCTGCATCGCTAATTGGCCTTTATGTTTCGTCCTGCAATTCGAATAATTCAGAAAAATCACCAAATCTGAACGCGGAAATTCCGGCTTTAGACAAACAATGGGCAAAGTCGTTTATAGACAGTATTAATATGAAATTTTCAGAACAAATTGCATCAGGCGACTCTTCTGCGTTAGCGTCGCATTATTGGCCAGATGCCGAATTATTGCTCGACAATAGTGAAGTTGTGAAAGGTAAGGATATTCTCAATGCATGGGGGGCCGCAATACGGATGGGAATCAAGGAAATGACGTTTACGACCACAGATATCACCGGAAGCCCAACACTTATAATTGAAACGGGTAATTATGAAATGAAAGATGAAAAAAAATCATTAATCGACAGAGGCAAATATGTTGTTGTTTGGGAAAAGCGAAATGGCGATTGGAAATTGTATCGGGATATAGGAAGTACAAGTATGCCGGCTTCAAAAGCAAATCCTTGATATAGGGTTTTTCCGTAAATTTTAGGGTGGCTAAAAAACAAAAACCGCCGAAAATCATTGATTTAAGGCGGTTCTGCAAATTCTTGAGTCTTAGAATCTGTGGTCCCACCTGGGCTCGAACCAGGGACTCCCTGATTATGAGTCAGGTGCTCTAACCAGCTGAGCTATGGGACCAAAATTTTCAGGTTTGCAATATTAATGAATAGTTTAGAATTATACAAACCTATTGCAGCCATTCCTTTAATCGCGGAATCACATTTTCCATCTGGAGGACTGCTTCATCATAAACCTTCCTCAGCTTTTCGGGATCATTTTCCATCCGGGCCACCTTCAGCGGTGACTGTGGCCGGATAATAAATACCTTGCCCTCCCGTTCCAATTGCTCCAGCATATCGAGGGTTTTGTTATACCGGTCTGCCCGTTCCAGAAATGACTTCACCATATTCGGGTATTTCCGGTATACCACCCTTAGAATGGCTGTGGCCCTGGATTCTTTTTTACGGTAACCCTCCTGCCTTGTAAGAATCACGACCACCCTGTCCATTTTATCTTTGAATGCCTGTTGAACGGGAATTGCATCTGCAATGCCGCCATCCATATAGGATTTTCCATCCATTTCAACCATGCGGGAAATAAAGGGAAGCGATGAAGTGGCTGTCAGTAGCTCACGAAAGCGGTCGTTTGAGGTGTCATTCAGGTAAGGATATTCGGCTTTCCCCGAGAGACAATTGGTTACCGCAACACGCATGCGGACGCCTGAACTTCTGAATGTTTCAAACGAAAAAGGGATAAGTTTTTCGGGAATTTCCCTGTACACAAAATCCCAGTTAAAATAACTGCCATTCCTGAAATAATTTCGCCAACCACAATAACGCTTGTCACCAACATACTGATTTACCGCAAGATTACGCTCATATTGCCGGGATACATAGGAAACCCCGTAGGCAGCACCTGCAGATACCCCAAGAACATAATTGAAGAATAACTTTTCCCGCAGAAATACATCCAGCACCGCGGCTGTAAAAATTCCCCTGAAACCGCCCCCTTCCAGAACCAGTCCGGTTTCCTCCCTACTCATCGTTTTATTCGATCTTTTTCAAAGCATATTTTATCATACCCAGCACCTTATCATGATACTCTGCCATCACATGATCCTCCATTACAACGGTATCATCACTTACTCGCCACGAATCATAGCTGGTGCAGATGGCCAGCGCAGCATACGGTATACCCAGCTCCGACGCCAGGATAACTTCAGGAGCCGTAACCATATTGATCACATCGGCATCCCAATGCCGGAACAGGTTGGATTCAGCACGTGATGAAAACCGGGGACCTTCAATGGATAGGACAGTACCTTTGGTATGTACAGTGATCCCCTGTACAATAGCCGCCTCAACCAGGTGGTCCCTGAGTTCGCAGGAGAAAGGTTCTTCCATCGGATGATAAACGGCTTCCCCATTCATATCTTCAAAAATGCCCGAAAGCCTTTGGGTGGTCATGTCAATGAACTGATCCAGAATAATGATTTCGCCCGGGCATATTTCTTCCTGAAGGCTTCTGCAAACAGTTGCAGCAAGAATATGGGTGCATTGCTGCTGCTTTAATGCATATAAATTCGCCTTAAAATTGATCTTTGAGGAAGGAATACTGTCATCGAGGCCCCTTCTTGATAAATGAATTACTTCAATGCCTTCGAACATTCCTGAATACATCACCGGATTGGGATCACCAAAAGGAGTGGTAACAGACAGCTTCTTTACATTGGTTAAATAATCAGGCCTTTCAAGCCCCCTGCTTCCAATAATCGCAATTTTGCTCATACAACCGGGTTTTAGGTTTTGGGTATTAATGTAGATATATTTTTTGGGTTATTTATATTCTTATATAACTAGATTGTAAATGACTGATGCAAAGGCGCAAAATCAGGATCGCTAAACTCTCGCAGATCCTGCAGATTAAGCAGATGAATGCTCGCTTTGCTCGACATTTTCCATTTTCAGTTATTTATTTTGGGGCAAAATTGTTTAATGCTGAGGACTTCTTCATGCCGATTAATGTCGCATTCCTTTCAAATGTGGCTGAAAAGCGCTTTTTTTGTATAAAAAATAAAAATAATGATTTTATCTGAAGCAAGGGATAACCATAAGAATGAAATTAAGAACATTCTTTTCGACTGGGGAGGCGTGATAACCGATCTGCACCTGGAGGCCACCAAAAAGGCGTTTCATGATCTGGGCCTTACCATTTTTGATGAACATGTACCGCATGACCCGCTTGATAAAGTATTTATTCCTTTTGAAATCGGAAATATATCCCCTGAAGAATTCAGGAACAATATCCGCAAGCTGTCCCCAAATCCGCTTACAGATACAATGATTGACGGGGCCTGGAATGCCATGCTCGGGGTCTTGCCTGAGGAAAGATGGAAGCTGCTTGAATCCATCAGCCAGTTCTTACCGCACCTTTTTGCTCAGCAATACCAATGCCATTCATCTGAATTACTATTTCAATTACCTGCAGGGAATTTATGGCACATATGGCTATAACCACCTTTTTGAAAAAGCCTATTTTTCTCATGAGATCCATCTGCGCAAACCCAATGCGGATATATTTGAGTACGTGATGCAGGACAGTGGCATCAAGCCGCAGGAAACCCTGTTTATTGATGACTTTCTTGAAAATATTGAAACAGCCCGGAAACTGGGATTTCAGACGGTCCACCTCACCAGACCCAGAACACTTACCGACCTGTTCAAAAATAACCGGCTCAACTTACCAACATAATAATTCATACATTTACCAGTTAATTATGTTGTTTGTATTTCTTCAAATACGTTATTTACAATGAAAACATTTACCCTTACCATCCTCCTCTTAGCAGGAATCATCACCTCGTCTTCCGGTCAATCACCTGTAAAAGCCACCATTCATCTGAAAAACGGGAAGGTTATTGAAGCCCGTCATTTCGGTAAAATGAAATGTGAATCCAACCAGTATGCCGGTACTTTTACCATATTAAGAGGACTGTACAGTGGCAGCCATACCGAGATCAGTGATTACAAAGGTATTGATAAGCTTATTCTCAGTGGTTTTACCGATCCCCCTGTCTCCTCAAAAGGCAATCAGAAAGGCAAAAATTACAGTGGTTAAAAAGGGCGGGGTAAATGTGGTATTGGATGAAGCAGAGCTGGTAATGTCGTGTTTCGGTCCTTCTGACCGGTATAATGAGATCCATGTACAGATCCTGAATCCACTTACCGATAAAATGGTTGATATGGCAGTGGAAATGAATCAGATCGAATCCATCAGTTTTTAGGATCTTCCCAGTCGCCATATTCCTTGATCAGGGCAACCAGTTCATCTACAGCTGATTGTTCCGGTATTCCCCGTTTTACCACCTGTTTCGATTTATAGAGTGTTATTTTTCCTTTTCCGGCACCCACATACCCGTAATCTGCATCAGCCATTTCACCGGGACCATTGACTATGCAACCCATGACACCTATTTTAAGTGATTTAAGATGGGATGTAGCTGCTTTTATCCGGCTCATGGTTTCAATCAGGTTGAAATTCGTTCTGCCGCAGGATGGACAGGAAATAAATTCGGTGCGGGTCATACGGGCCCTGCATGCCTGTAATATACCAAAGGCGGTGGATACGAGGTTTTCCTCCGAAAGAGTCCCGGAATTGGTTAACCATATACCATCCCCAAAACCGTCAATAAAACTTCCGCCCAGGTCAGTTGCACTTTTTATCTGAAGGGTTTCCAGGTCATCTTCACTGTAATGCCAGTGAAGAATAACTGGCAAATTGCAGCCCGATCTGCTTCAGCTGATAATGCAGCCAGGTGAGTTCGGCCTGAACATTTGCCGAAGTACAATCATACACAATGACCAGGGAAGGATCGCTGCAAAGTTCTTTCCTTTCCAGCAAGGATATATCAGAAAAGGTAAAACGGACAAAGTTCAGATTTTCCGCTTTTTGCATTGCCATTTATATAAGAAGCAGCATCAGCCATGACCAGCTTCCGGGCAGAGTAATCGGCCTTATCCGTTTCCCCGATCACAACCGGTACCTGTGAACCCCCGATTTTACCTCTTATTGCTGTTATCCTTCGCGTAAAATCAAAAGGATCATAAGGCAGTATTTTTATGGCAGGCAGGGGTTCATGCAGCTGCACATCCGAAATATGCCGCAGCAATTTCACGGCAACCGGTATTTCCTGTTCCGGGGCTTCAGTAAGTGATACACGGATCGTATCACCAAGACCCGAACACAGCAAGGTGCCAATTCCGGCCGCCGATTTTATCCTCCCGTCCTCCCCCTCCCCGGCTTCTGTAACGCCCAGGTGAAGCGGAAAATGCATATCTTCAGCATCCATTTTTTTTACAACCAGCCGGGTAGCCTGAACCATAACCCGCACATTGCTGGCTTTCATGGATACCACAACCTGGTCAAAATTCAATTCCCTGCATATCCTGAGAAATTCCATTGCTGACTCTGCCATTCCTGCCGGTGTGTCACCAAATTCCTCCATGATACGGTGGGACAATGATCCGTGATTGACTCCTATTCGCAGGGCCACCCCTTGCTTACGGCATTTTTCAACCAGGGCGATGAATCTGGCCCGCGCAACAGCGGGTTCACCGAAGTTGCCCGGATTGATCCTGACCTTGTCGGCATAATCACTTACCTGGAGGGCAATTTCAGCATTAAAATGCACATCGGCGATGAGCGGTGTCTGAAAACCCTGTTCCCGGAGATTCTTCTTTATCCGCGCAAAATTTTCCACATCTGCAGGTGCCGGAACTGTATACCGAACATAATCTGCACCTGCTTTGATGATGTCGATACTTTGACTGACACTTCCCGCTATATCTGCAGTCAGGGTATTTGCCATGGACTGAATCCGCAAAGGAAATTCACTGCCCAGGGGCACGCCACCTACATTGACCGTAACGGTCTTCCTTCTGTTATAATTTATGCTTACCACCTGTGTCGTTTATTTTCCTGCAGGGATTATTCCATTTCCCATTCTGCCCCGTCGCGTGTATCTTTCACCACAATTCCCAGGGCGGTGAGCTGTTGACGTATCTGATCCGATGCCGCATAATCCTTTCTTGTCTTGGCATCCTGGCGTTGCTGGAGCAAAAGCCGGATCACCTTATCAAGCAACGGGCCCGATTGCTGTGTGTCCTCCGGTACCAATCCCAACAGGTCAAATGCAAAGGTGGTCATGAAACGATGCAGCATGTCGAGATCTGCTGCATTTATCTTTTCCTTGCCGTCTTTCAGGGAATTGATGATCCTCACCCCGTCAAACATATATCCAAGCAATATGGGAGTGTTCATGTCATCGCCCATGGCCTCATACCCTTTTTCAACAAGGAATTGTATGTCCACTGTAGAGGAAGCGGATGAAGTAAGCTTTGGCAAAATGGCTACTCCTTTCATGAGTCTGCTCAGGCCCTGTTCAGCCGCCCTGAGTGCCTCGTTCGAAAAATCAAGGGGACTTGAGTAATGGGCCTGCAGCATGTAAAACCGTACAGTCATCGGGGAATAGGCCTTCTCGAGAAGGGGGTGCTTGCCGGAGAACATTTCTTCGAGTGTAATGAAATTGTTCTTTGACTTGCTCATCTTCTGACCATTGATGGTGATCATATTATTATGCACCCAGTACTTAACGTGCTGTTTGCCGGTTATCACCGTGGATTGGGCAATCTCACATTCATGATGCGGAAACATCAGGTCCATTCCGCCTCCGTGTATATCAAAGTGTTCTCCGAGATATTTCATTCCCATGGCAGAACACTCAAGATGCCAGCCCGGAAATCCTTCGCTCCATTCCGAAGGCCAGTGCATGAGATGTTCAGGACTTGCCTTTTTCCATAATGCAAAATCAAGCGGAAAAAGTTTTTCATCCTGGCCTTCCAATTGCCGTGTATTGCTCAGCATGTCTTCCAGGATACGACCTGAAAGCTTTCCGTATTTATATTTTTCGTTGTACTTTTTGAGATCAAAATATACAGATCCATTTTTAATATAGGCAAAGCCTTTTTCAAGCATTTGCCGGATCAGCAATATCTGTTCAATTATATGTCCGGACGCCTGGGGTTCAATGCTGGGAGGCAGCATGTTCAGCATATTCATAAACTGGTGATACCGGTTGGTATAATACTGCACTACTTCCATGGGCTCAAGCTGATCGAGCCTGGCCTTTTTCTGGATCTTATCCTCCCCCTCATCGGCAACCTCATCTTCAAGATGACCAACATCGGTTATGTTTCGCACATACCGTACCTTATAGTCAAGATGCATGAGATAGCGGAAAAGGGTATCGAATGTCAGTGCTGCACGGGCATGTCCCAGGTGAGGGTCGCCGTATACAGTGGGTCCGCAAACATATAACCCCACATGAGGAGGATTCAGGGGCTCAAAATGTTCCTTTTTGCGCGTGAGCGTGTTATACAGAAATAAATCTTTCACCATGAAAATAAGAGGCTATATTCTTAAATACAAGGTGATAAAGATAAGAATTTTGCTTCCTGATTACACAACGGCAATCAATTCTTTCAACTCAGGTACCTTGTTCCGGATGGCCTGTTCAATTCCCGCCCTGAGTGTCATTTCACTGAAAGGACAGCCATCACACGCTCCCTTTAGCCTCACCTTTACAGTCATATCACTTGTGATCTCTACCAGCTCAACATCGCCACCATCTCTTCTCAGGTATGGCCGAACTTCATCTATTGCTGAATTTATCTTTGCGGTTATCTCTTCAAGATAATTGCTGTCCATTGTCAGGTAGGTTAATGTGTAAAGTTGGTCCGGGTTTTCGTTATTTCTACAACCTGGGTGGGATCAAGATCGGTATTTCGTTTCAGTATCTGGATCATCAGGTTATCGGCAATTGTTTTGAATGACTCACTCACAGGGCCCTTTGTGAGAACAGAAGGTTCTCCCGATGTCCCCCCCTTCACGGATTCCCTGTACCAGGGGTATTTGTCCGAGTAACGGAAGGCCAAACTGTTCAGCCAGTTTTTTGCATCCTTCTTTTCCAAAAATATAGTACTTTTTGTCGGGATATTCTTCCGGTGTAAACCATGCCATGTTTTCAACAAGGCCTAACACAGGCACATGCACTGCAGGTGCACGGAACATATTGATTCCCTTGATCACATCGGCCAGGGCCACATCCTGCGGCGTACTCACAATAACAGCACCGGTTACAGGAACACTTTGCACAAGGGTAAGATGAATATCGCTGGTTCCGGGAGGAAGGTCAACAAACATATAATCCAGTTCCCCCCATTCGGTATCTCCCAGTAACTGCTGAAATGCATTGGAAGCCATTGGACCTCTCCACACAGTAGCATCATTCGGATTAACAAAAAATCCAATCGAAAGGGCCTTGATTCCGTATCTCTCCACGGGTATGATCAGATCCTTACCGTCTTTTTTTACTACGGTAGGATTTACAAATTCTGCATTCAGCATTTTAGGCACAGAGGGACCAAAAATATCGGCATCGATCAGCCCTACCCTTGCCCCCGTACCAGCAAAAGCCAATGCCAGGTTAACAGCTACGGTGGATTTACCCACCCCGCCTTTGCCGGATGCAATGGCTATGATATTCCTTACCTCCGGAAGATATTGCCTGCGCTTCTGTTCGGCCGGTTTGGCGGCTGTTTGCACATCAATATTGATTTCCGTATCGGTTCCGAGGTTCTCCTGCAATATTTTTATACAGGCCTTTTTCAACGATGATTTGAGCGGATCATTAAACCCGGGAAATTCCAGCGTAAAACTCACTGTCCTGTCTTCAACCTTTAGATTGTTAACCAGGTTTAGTGTAACAATGTCTTTTGCTGATACAGGATGGATCACCTTTCTCAATAACTCCAGTATCTGGCTTTCAGAAACATCCATATTCTTATAATTCCTTGTTGATTAAGCTTCACTGACAAAGATAACACAGTTTTCAGGGATTGATCAATTTATTTAGATTAATTCTTTATAAGGATCCCAGAAATGGGTGCGGAAATCAGGAATCCGGTCATCTTCCACGAGGATTCCTTCGCTTTCCAGTAATTCCTGCATCAGGTTTTCATGCCGAAAATGGTGTTTTCCGGTTAGCACACCATTGCGGTTAACGACCCGGTGTGCCGGTATACTTTCGGAATGCAGGTGTGAAGAATTCATGGCCCATCCCACCATTCTTGATGACTGCGGTGAGCCTATATAACGGGCAATGGCACCATATGAGGTAACCCTGCCGGCAGGTATACATTTCACAACATCGTAAACCCGCTCAAAGAAATTATCCGGCTGGCTCTTCTTCGGCCGGTTCTTCGATCTTTTTTCCATCGGGTAATTCAAAACATAAATACGTGATCTTCATCCCCTGGTCCAGAAACTGGCGCTCATAAAATGTCTGAATGCCAAGAATGTCACTGTCAATACCGGAGTGGTACAAATCCCGGGTATTTATCTTTACAGACAACTGGTTAAACCTTGCCAGATCAATTGTATACTGGTACAAAACCATACTGTCCGTCTTCAAATGGACCAATCCGCCCTTTTTCAAAAAGCCGGCATATGTATTTAAAAACCTGGGGGAAGTGAGTCTTTTGCGCTTTTTCTTCAGCTGTGGGTCGGGAAAAGTGATCCAGATTTCCTCTATTTCATTTTTCCCGAAAAATGAATGGATCATTTCAATATGCGTGCGAAGAAAGGCAACATTATCCAGGTGCTCGCCAAGGGCTGTCCTGGCACCTTTCCACATGCGTGATCCCTTGATATCAATTCCAATGAAATTCTTTTTTGGAAAACGCCGTGCCAGTCCGGTTGTATACTCCCCTTTTCCGCAACCGAGTTCGAGCACAATGGGATTGTCGTTTTTAAAATAAAGCCGGTTCCAGTTCCCCTTTAAATGGGTAGTCTTTACCAAACACCTCATCAAATGCCGGTTGGACCACATTGGAGAATGTTTCCATATCGGCAAAACGCTGCATTTTTTTCTTAACCATGAATTGAACCCTGTGGTCGGGACTTATTTCGATTTACCGGCCTTTTCAATCATCAGGCCTATATTGCTGATGTTCTTCAGGTCCCTGATCCACATGGCCTGTTCGATAGTAAAAGTATATATTCCGGGTACAGGGAACCGGATGTTGGTCTTATAGGGGTAATACAGGGTAAAAATGCTGGCTGCCCCTTTCCCATGCCATTTGCCATGTTCATCGGCGAGGACTATTTCAACCGTATCCCGCTTACTATTCCCGTTGGGAGACTCTGCCGTAACAAAAAGGTACAGGTTGCTGAATTCATACTTGCCGGAATGCCTTACCGAAATATAGACATTTTGCGAAGATACAGTATCCGTAATGTTTACGTTAAAGTGCACCAGGTTACGGTTGTTCCAGGCATCGGGAATTGCCACAAACTCCTCAAATTCTGTTTTCTTCCGGCAGGAAGCCAGCATCAGTAACATGGCTGAAAATAACAAGATCCTTGTCATCCGCGTCTGTGTTTATTATGGCGTTTTTTAAATGGCTTTGAGGTTTTGTCTTCAATATGGGTCAGGATCTTTTCGTCCACAGCATTCTGGTACTGATAATCCAATATAGGGGCGATATTGACACTTTCAACGCTTTCCAGTTTTTTTACTTTTTCACCCCGCCTGTTCATCTCAATCACCTCAAGTACTTTTTCTACCGTAAGACAGATGATCTCCGAGGGCATATCCTTTTTGGAGGAATACCACATCAGTCGTTTGAATACATCTGTTTTTTGATGATACACCATTCCCTGTTCTGTTTCAAGAGGGATGGATGTTTCCGGAAAATCGTGCTGTGCATCCAGGTAGGCAGCCAGTTCATAGTTCAGGCAGCATTTCAGTTTACCGCATTGCCCGGCCAGTTTCTGCGGATTGAGGGATACTTCCTGGTACCGCGCTGCATTTGTAGTTACCGATACAAAATTTGTAATCCAGGTGGAACAGCATAATTCACGCCCGCAGGATCCTACTCCCCCAATTCTTCCTGCTTCCTGTCGGGCACCGATCTGTTTCATTTCAATTCTGACCTTCAATTGCTCGGCCAGTATTTTGATCAGTTCACGAAAGTCGACCCGGTCATCTGCGATATAATAAAAAATAGCTTTTGTTCCGTCTCCCTGATATTCCACATCCCCGATCTTCATTTCCAGCTTCAGGTCAACGGCAGCTTTCCGCGATTTGATCATGGTGGAAAATTCCAGCGCCATGGATTCTTTCCATTTGTCCACATCGGCCGGTTTGGCCTTGCGGTATATTTTCCGGAATTCAGTTCCGGTCAACGGAATATTGTTTCGCTTCAGCTGCAGAAGAACAAGATTTCCTGTGAGGGATACAATGCCGATATCATGTCCGGGTGAGGCTTCTACAGCCACCACATCCCCCTTGCGTAAATTCAGGTCATTGACATTTTTAAAAAATGCCTTGCGCGTATTCTTAAAACGTACTTCCACAATATCGCAATTGTGGTAAGATTCTGCAATATCCTGCAACCAGTCGTATGTATCCAGCTTATTGCCACCTGAATCAATACTGGTTAGTGTATCAGAAGCATCCTTGACTAGTTTATGGCAGCCACGGCCTTCACAACCGTTGGTCATTATTTTTCATGTTTAATGCAAAAAGACAAAAGTAAAAAATTAATCGTTGCCCGGAGAGTTTAAATTTATAAATCAGGAATTATCCAGGTTATCTCCTGGTCCCAGTTCGATCGCAACTGAATCGGCAATGTATAAAAATATACCTTTTCCGGTTGTATGTGCTTCAGATAATTTCCGGTATCCCACTGCCCGTTCCCGTTTCGGTCCATTATCGCCTTTAATGTATATTTCTGGGGTGTCAGGTAATCAAAAATGATCTTACCCGGTTCCTTTATAATTTTTGTTTCTGAAACCTTGCCCTTTTCATCCATTACCTGCATAATAACCGGAAATTGTTTACCCTGGGCAGTAACTATGATTCTGCCATAGTATTCCATTTTCTGTGTGGAAAATTTGATTTGAAGCGAATCATTTTTTAATCCGTATATATTCTCTACCGTACCGGGCTTAAGCAGCATCCGGTACTGCATGTTTTCCTCCCATTTGGTTGCCACTATAAATTTTCGAAAACCGGAGGGATCCATCGAGCATGTAAACGGCTGTTTAGTTATTACGCTGTCTTCAATCCTATAAAATTCTATGCTGTCAGGATGTATCGATAAAATGGGCTTATCATGGGTAAATATGATCGGTTTGTTCATATCCTGTTTCCCCTGGCTGGAAATGCTTGGTGAAATAACCATCCTGGTAATAACTTTTTTTGCGTCCGGTGCTTTGCCCTTTCTGCCCGTGGTTGCTTTTTCAGAAGTTCTTTGGATCCTCATCCGTATGGTGTCCGTGCGGCTTACAAAACGATTGGCGGAATCAGTGGTTGTATAGGAAACCGACATCTGGAGAGTATCACTTTTGGCTATTGTTGAATCCGTGATCCAATATGTTATGGAATCTCCTTTCAGACTGGTTTCCTTAATGTACCAGGATGAATCGGGCTTGAAATTTAGCGGTTTAATGACGACTGAATCATGCGGAGGCCGGTTAAAAGCGAAGAACAGTTTTTCCCGCTCATCCCTTTTCTTTTCAGTCAGTACCACATTATTGGTTTCTTCAAGAAAATAGTAAAGGGATACATCCAGTGCATTCAGCTTTTTCCCCTGAACCACGGTTGTATCAATTATCGATTTCACCGTTGCCTTTTTGCCGGCTTTTTCTTCCTTTTTAGTATCCTTTAGTTTAATTGTATCCTTTATAAAGGTCATGGGTTTAACCGTTGTGGCATTTATCACAAGAAAGGTATCAAGGAAAGCAATTGATTCTGCACCCGGGTCATATTTCAGGTTCCCGTTGGCATCATTCAAGGCAACCACCCTGAGGGTGTCCGGATGAATATTGTTTATAGTAAATAATCCATCACTGTTTGCACGGCCGATATACCTGGGAATTTGCCGCAAGGGGGTGGAATCTGCAAGATTGTCATACAACATCACCATGATTTCCTGGTCCTTCAGCGGCTTATGGTCAAATGCATTCACAGCCCTGCCTGCAACAGAAAGTGAATCGATCTGGTCACCCGTGGAAAAAACAAATTCAAAATCGGGAAGCAGGTTGCCCTCATTCAGATCAGAAATAGACTTTCCAAAATTGATGGTATACGTGGTGTTAGGGGCCAATTCATTTTTCAACCGAATGTTCACCGACTTGCCCTTTAGCTTTACATCAGGTTTTACCTTTAGCGGGGGAGAAACAAGCAGCTCCTTGTTCAGATCCTTTAACTGGATAAATTCATCAAACCGGAATGAAATCTCATTCCCCTTAAATCCCGTGGAACGGTTTTCCGGCTCACCATCCACATATTTAGGAGGAGTAATATCCTTGAGGCCTCCGGTGGGAGCACCCACCTTGGCACAACCCTGTAAAAGAAGTATCAGCGAAAGGAAGGATGTAAACAGGCACGAGGTCCTTTTCATACCGGAGAATTCGTGAAAACCAGGTTTAATATCTCCGCAAATATAAACAACAATCATGTTGCCTTATAGGTAGTTTTATTAGTTTTGCATAAATTAATCAGTTGGAAAAATGACAATCGATTATGTAATTTGGAATGCAAGACCCCAATTAGTTGATTTCGGAAGTTTTGAAATCAGGTATTACAGTCTTTTATTTGCACTCGGTTTTGTAACAGGCTATATAATCCTGTCACGAATATTTAAAAAGCAGGGACTGAGCCAGGAACTGCTTGACCGGTTAACAGTATATATGGTGCTAAGTACCATAGTCGGTGCCAGGCTTGGACATTGCCTTTTTTATGAATTCCCTTATTACAGCCAGCATCCGCTTGAAATCATACTTCCCTTCCGCGGTAAAATAGGCAGTGATTTTGAATTTACAGGATACCAGGGACTGGCAAGTCATGGAGCAGGCATCGGAATAATAGCCGGAATCCTTTTGTTTGCACGCAAAACGAAATCATCGTTTTTGTGGACAATGGATATGATTGTCATTGTTACCGCGCTGGCCGGTTGCTTTATCCGGTTAGGCAACCTCATGAATTCAGAAATATATGGAAATCCTACCAAAAGCACGAATGGTTTCGTTTTCACACACGATCTGACCCGGCTGCTTACCGAAAAATACCCCGGAACAGTAGAATATGTCGACTATGAAAAGATAAAAGAGACGCCCACTGGCCCTGCGGGAAGTGTGCCTGTCCAAATGAACATCCATTTTAACCGGAAAATAAAAGACGAAAATTCGATTAAAGAATTTGGAAAGGCTTTTCTCCCTGCCGATCTGAGAAGATATAATTTCGACAACAACATTCTCCCCCCCGCTACTGATTCCATGTCGAATCAAATCAGCCAGAAAAATAAATTGTTTATCCTCAGCACACGGATAAACGCAGTCCCCCGGTATCCCACCCAGATTTATGAGGCGATGAGTTATCTTTTCATATTTTTTGTGCTTTTACTGATTTATTACAAGCTGGACAAGAGGCTCCGGGAAGGATTCATTTTTGGCATGTTCCTGATCCTTGTTTTCTCCGCCCGCTTCATTATTGAATTTGTCAAACAGAATCAGGAAAGTTTTGAAGATGCGCTCACGCTAAATATGGGTCAGATATTGAGCATTCCATTTGTTTTAGGAGGAATTGTGCTGATTGTTTTAAAATGGCCCAAAAATGAATCATCCGCAGCATAATCATCACGGGCATAGTCATTCTCATACAGAGGCGGAAAATACATCAAAAAACCTTCTGCTTTCTGCCCTTCTGAATCTGGTTGTAACCATAGCCGAGATCATTGGCGGATTAATTTCCAACAGCCTCGCATTGCTTTCCGATGCCCTTCATAACCTGGGAGATACATCGGCCATATTCATTGCGTACCTGGCCAATCTGATCAGTAAGAAGCAAGGCACAAGTAAAAAAACATTCGGGTTCAAACGGATCGAAATCCTGGCCGCACTTTTCAATGCGATCGTCCTGGTGGTAATCATCATTTACCTGTTCATTGAAGCCTGGCACAGGCTGAGAAATCCCATGCCTATAAAGGGACTGGTGATGCTTATCGTGGCAGTGGTCGGTCTTTTGGCAAATCTCTTCTCCGTATTGCTGCTGCGAAAACATGCCGTGCAAAGCATTAATATCCGGGCTGCCTATCTGCACCTTATCGGGGATACCCTTTCCTCCATCGTGGTAATATTAACTGCCATTCTGATCTATTTCTTCAATATTTTCTGGATTGATCCGCTTGTCACCTTTCTATTGGGAATTTACCTGCTTTGGGAAACCTACCGTATATTAAAGGTAGCGCTTGACATCCTGATGCAGGCCACTCCGCCGGGACTGGATCTGAACAAGGTCAAAGAGGCCCTTGAAACAATTCCGGCCATTGACAACATTCATCATGTGCATGCCTGGAATTTAAGCGACCAGGATATCCACTTTGAATGCCATGTCGACTTGAACTCCGATATCCGGATCAGTGAAACCGAAATCATACGGGATGCCATTAATGAAATGCTGAAAGAAAAATTCAGTATAACGCATGTGACCATTCAGTATGAATACAATTGCTGTGCAGATAAAAACATGATTCACACGCGGTAAGAAAATTGCATTCAGCGGATGCAATTTGGAGGTGTTTTGTATATTTGCCATGCCTTATTTAACCAAACTATTTTTAAATAATTTTAAATTCAGAACACATGTATAAGATTGTTTTATTGCGTCATGGAGAAAGTACCTGGAACAAAGAAAACCGATTTACCGGATGGACAGATGTTGATCTGAGCGAGAAGGGAATTGAAGAGGCCAAACATGGCCGGTAAAATTATGAAAGAAGCCGGATACGAATTTGATCTCGCCTATGTTTCTGTTTTGAAGCGTGCCATGAGAACCCTGTGGCTTGCTCTCGAAGAAATGGATGAACTATGGATCCCATGGATTAAAACCTGGAGGCTGAATGAAAGGCACTATGGCGCCCTTCAGGGTTTGAACAAGGCTGAAACTGCCGCTTTGCACGGAGAAGAAAAGGTAAAAATATGGAGACGCAGTTATGATGTTCCGCCTCCCCCGCTGGAACGGACCGATCCGAGGTATCCGGGTAACCATCCTGCTTATAAGAATATGCCTGCACGGGATATTCCAACAACCGAATGTCTGAAAGATACAGTGGAACGTTTTTTGCCTTTCTGGCATGAAACGATTGCACCTGCAATCCGCTCAGGTAAACGTGTTCTGATCACAGCGCATGGAAACAGCCTTCGGGCCCTTGTAAAATACCTTGATAACATGAGCGAGGCGGAAATTATTGAACTGAATATTCCCACCGGCGTGCCCCTCGTATATGAACTCAACCATGAGCTGAAACCCTTGAAACATTATTACCTGGGCGACCAGGAAGCCATTAAAAAGGCAATGGAATCTGTTGCCAACCAGGGCAAGGCCAAGTAATTCATTACAATACCATTTTACACCCTTCATGAGCCATAAAATCATGAAGGGTTTTTTGTTTTCCGGAAAATATGGGCAACTCACCGATAACAGGTTGTCATTTACCGAAAAATACTTTGGTTATCGGGTTCACCATGTTACATTTGATTAGAAAATTAATTGCAGGAGGACAAAACAATGGAAAAAAGACATTATGATCAACGATTATGGCTGGGCGTAGGAGCAATTATACTGGGCATCCTTTTCCTGGCAAGCAACTTTCACATTCTCGATTACAACATCAGGCGATACATATTCCGCTGGGAAGTTCTCCTTATGTTCCTGGGTGTGGTTTTCTTCTTCGGTCGCAGGAAAAGGTCCACCGGCATTATATTGTTTTTCATCGGTGCCATCTTTTACCTGCGCGACTATTTTGCATTCAGTTTTACTTTTTGGCAGATATTCTGGCCTGGCGTACTGATTTTTGCAGGATTAATGATCATCTTCCGACACCGGCTTGACCGCCATGACTGGATTAACAGGGGAGTGATCACTGACGATTCAATGATTGACGAAATGGCTGTTTTCGGAGGAGGCGACCGGGTGGTGACTTCACAATCCTTTAAAGGAGGTAAGGTGACAACGGTATTCGGCGGACTGAATTTCGATATGCTAAAGGCAAAAATGGCCCCGGGAGACAATCACATTGATGTATTCTGCCTGTTTGGCGGAATGAAGCTGATCGTTCCGGAAGGATGGAATGTAAAGATCCAGGTAATGTCTCTCTTTGGCGGCTTCAGTGATAAACACCGCTACAAAAGTTCCGCGCTGAACCCTGAGGGAGAATCAAAGCTTGTCATCACCGGAACCGTCATTTTCGGGGGCGGAGAGATTAAAAGCTACTTCGACTAATCGTTAATCAGCCTTTGAAATGCAGAACCCGCTATTCAGCAACAAGAGATCATTCGTTACTTATGTGGGGATATGGATACTGGTCATCTTTTTCCATATCCTCCTTTTAATGATAACCGAACAGGTTTCCCTGGTATATGCCCTTGCAGACGGGTTTATTTCAAATGTGATATATGCGGCAATCGGCCTGGGATTGTGGTTTCCCATTTTTTTCACCAAGTCCGACAGTGAAAAAATTCTCAGTTCAATAATCAATCACCTCACTGCCTGTGTAGTCACCGTTGCCATCTGGATTGCCATCACCTATTTTTTGCTGTATTCCCTCTTTGACGGCCAGACAATTTACCTCGACTTCCTGCGAAAATCATTACCCTGGAGGGCCGGAATTGGTATTTTGTTTTATGGTGTGATCATCCTTGTTTATTATCTGATGCTCTTCAACCGCAACATCCGTGAAAAACTGGTACAGGAAGCTGAACTCAAATCCCTGGTTAAAGAATCCGAACTGAATTCGCTTAAATCGCAGATCAATCCCCATTTTCTTTTTAACAGCCTGAATTCGATCAGCTCTCTTACGATGTTCCAGCCTGAAAAAGCCCAGGAAATGATCATCAAACTTTCTGAGTTTCTTCGATATTCTATTTCTATCAAGGCCGAAAAGCTTACTTCCCTGCAGGATGAGATCAGCAACATCAACCGTTACCTCGATATTGAAAAGATCAGGTTTGGAAAGCGGCTGGCATTTGATCTGCAGGGAATCGAACCATGCAGCGAACTAAAGGTCCCAGGCATGATCCTTCAACCGCTGGTTGAAAACGCAGTGAAGTATGGTGTCCATGAAAGTATTGAAGAATCAAAGATTGAAATCAATTGCAGCTGTAATTCCACAGCACTCATCGTGTCGATACGAAATGCCTATGATCCCGATTTTGCAGTGAAAAAAGGAGAGGGAATTGGCCTTAAAAATATCAGGAGCCGGTTGCGGATCCTTTATAACCGCGACGATCTGATGCAGATCAGGAAAGACCAGCAGCATTATGAAGTAAAAATTTTATTCCCACAGCAATAAATACGACAATGGAAACAACCAAGGCTATTATTATTGATGATGAAGAACTGGCCCGTCAACTGATCAGGAATTACCTGAAAGATTATCCGGGAATAGAGATCATCGGGGAATGTGAAAACGGCTTTGAAGGGGTCAGGGCAATTGCGGATCTGAAACCGGATCTTATTTTTCTCGACATCCAGATGCCGAAAATCAACGGATTCGAAATGCTTGAACTCATTGAAAACCCGCCGGAAGTAATTTTCATCACCGCACACAATGAATTTGCGATCCAGGCATTTGAAATGAATGCCGTGGATTACCTGCTGAAACCCTATTCCAAAGATCGCCTGGTTGCAGCAGTAGCCAAGGCAAAGGAACGGATCCGGTCGGGCGAGGCACAGGCCAGCATACCCCAGCTGGTGCACCAGCCTTTATCCGAAAAACTCGAGAGGATTGTTGTCAAATCAGGCACCAAGATTAAGGTAGTCCCCGTGGAAAAGATCACCTACCTCGAAGCCGAAGATGACTATGTGATGATCCATACCGATGAGGGCAAACATCTGAAGCAGGGGACAATGAAGTATTATGAAGATCACCTGGACGACACCAAATTCATCCGGGTGCACCGGTCCTATATCGTTCGCATAGACCAGGTAACGCAGCTGGAACCCTATTCCAAGGAAAACTACCTTCTCAAGCTGAAAAACGGCGTCACCCTGAAAGTCAGCCGCAACGGCCTCAAAAGCCTGAAGGACAAGTTTAACTTTTAGTCACCCCCCCACCCCGTCGGGGTGGTACGCTGACACCCCGACGGGGTGGGTATTTCAACTTCTAGCCCCGGAAAAACGGCTATCATGATATGAACCTGCAATTTCCTTTGCTTTGCCGTCAATGGGGATGGAATCCAGTAAATCAAGCGTGGTCACATCAAATTTATACATATAGGATACAGGATTTATTGTATCCCTTGAAACGGCAAGATAGGTCTGATCATACCGGTAAAAATCGCTTAAATTTTTATCGATAAGTACCGTGGTAATCATTGGATTGGATAATTCGGTCTGGTACAATTTGCCATCAGCATTTACAGCCAGTTTCCTGCTTCCGGAATAGGGTTCCCCGATCCAAAATACACTTTCGGGTTTGAAATCCGGCTTATCAAAATGATAAGTTTCTACCACCTTGCGTGTGACAAGATCGAAAATCACAACCGATGCCGGAACCGTTTGGTTTCCCATGCACAATATGGCAAGGCCCTTGTGCTGGGAATCGAAATTCAGGCTGATTTCAACAAAGTCCACGGGACGAATGCCAATGACGATCGTATCTATAGAATTAATCGTCTGTGGTTTGTTAAGATCATTGACATTTAATACTGAAACTGCAGAATCATTCATGTTTTTGCCACTGCAAAAAATATAAAAATTGGTGTGATCATCCCTGTAAAATTGCCCGGCTTCATTATCCGTTCCAATGGTCATAACCAGGGCCTGGTTGACCACATCTATCAGGGCAACTCCTCCCGAAATGTTGTTACCAAAGGTGATAAGGCCATATTCTCCCAGTAAATAGATATTCCTTGGATGGTCCATTTCAAGAGATCCGCTGGAAATAAAGTTATTAACATCAACAAATTCAACTTTATTTTCATCTTCCACCGTTATGATACCATGCCACCATACGCTGAACGAATGGATATCATTCCCTATCCCACTTCCATTCTGGATTTTAAAAATATCCCGGGCTATTTTATCGGAATCAGGATAATAATAGTCGATGGAGCTGCGGTGCACGATAAATAATCCGTTTTCGAAACCCTTAAAAAATGGAGAATCCCAGGTTTGCTCATATTCCGTCTTCTCTTTTTCGCAGGACAAGAGTATAGCCGTCACAGCTATGAAAAGACATATAATGAAAATTTGATGTTTCATTCGTTTTAGTATTTAAATATATAGCCTGCCTTGATTTGAACATATAAAAGGTGCGTGGGATCATCCAAATCCCTCTGTTCGCCAATCTGGATTCCTGCATTTATGTCGATCAGCAAGTTTGTCCTTATCATTCTTTGAATCCCATAGCCTATTTTAAATGTAGGCACAAAAGAAACCTTTCGTTCAGATTTTACAGCCCATTTGTTTTTTGTAAAATCCCATGATACGTCGGAAGTATAATAAGAACCATATAAATAGGCAATGGCAGGGGAAATCATAAAATAATTTGAAGAAAAGTTGTTTCCGGTAAGGCCATTGCTCATCCTGCGATCTAAACTGGTTAAGTATTTATAGGAAAGTACTGAGTTGTATTCCCTGGCTCAACCCGTCCGAATACTTCAGGTCATAATATATATCCCTGTCAAGATGCTGATACTGAAGGAAATAACCAAGTCCGGCTCCAATAACATGCAATCTTAGCATTTTATGCTCGCAAGCAACATAAATCCCGCTATTACCTGTTATTTCATATGAATTTTTTACTTCGGCCTTTCCTGCAATATAAAACATGGTAGTCCTTTCCCTGAATTTTTCATTCACAAAGTCCGATTCCTTTTGCTGCATGCCTGTTGAATCAAGTCTGGCTATAACAATATGGAAGGATATAATAAAACCAGCAGAACCAGGTTTCGAAACTTGAATGCTTTCATATTCAATTCAGTTTAATGTTGTTAAAGCTGGTAGATACTTCGATCATTGGCCTCTTTGGATCAGAATTGTAAAATATCCTGTTTTCTGATTTTTGCTGAAAAGGCCAGTTCGAACCTGGCGTACCCAAAAGGATTTTCGAGTTTTTGGCAAATAGATCATAGTTGAAAAGATCCGGGTTTTGAACGAACAGTTCCAGCTCGGAATGCTCTGCTTTGATACTTAAATGGCTGAGCCTGATCCCCGGCTGCACCCGTATTTTCCCGACATTGTTGGTAATACTGATATTGCCGTTCAGGTTGGTCAGTTCATAATTTGAGTTCATGGTCACAAACTTAATCTCATCATGAAGATTATCTCGCCCGAATGGAACATAAGGTTGAATAAATGCTGACGAGCCCGCCGATGTTACTTAATTCGATGCTGCCATATTTATTGTTCAGGTTGATAAATGCATGTCAGGTTGTGCAATTCACAATTTCCATAATCGTTGTTTACAATGATATTCAGGTGACTGGGCATAAAAATTATGTAATCCACCCGTGACGGTGGAACTGATTTTGTTGACATTGGAAGGCAGCGAAAAATAATTATTTAGGTTGACGCCTTCTGCCGTTTTGAGGATATTGTATTTCGCATATTCAAGTTCCTTCTCCGCTGTTTTGATATTGGCATTCTCAAAAGATATCCTGATCCTGATGGAGATCATGGGTTTATCCCAGCCATGAATGATCACGTTCGCTTTTTTCGAGGAAATATTCAGGATATATCCTTTGTGAATGGTACATGAATCCTTTATTTCCCTGGATGCGGTGAAATTTGCAGCCTTCATGAAACAACGCTGCATATTGCTAAATAACAACACAGTATTATTATCTTATTATGTTGAAATTTAAAGCTTAACATAATTATTGATTTGCGTCTTAAGGCTTCCGATCTGATCATTGATCATATCATTCACCTTTTTTATCTCTGCATCTCCGGAACCCACGAATATTGAATTTTCAATGTTGGCTTTTTCTTCCTCAAGCTTTAATATTTCCCCCTGCATTTCAATGAAATCAGATTCTTTGCATTTAGTTGGATGTGTTTCACAAATACGGGAAAGGAATACCTCAATGGATTCATCCTGTCGGGACTTTCTTCCGGTCAGCAATTTCTCCCGATGCGGCAGTAAGAAGAAATAGAAACAGGAAAAAACAAGCACAACTACGGCTGCAATTTTCAGCAGCAAGTTGATTGTCCGGCCCGGTCTGACTGACCCCTTCCTAACTTCCAATCTTATTTCCAATGATTGCCAGAGATCCCTGGATGGCTCAATTACCGGAAGATTGTCAATTGCTTCATTTAGTTTGTCCCTGTTTATTTCCTTATATAAATGATCAGTGAGAATATTGGCTTCAATCGATTTCCAAAGCCTTTGTTCATCAGGATTAACCGGCTTTAAATCAGAATATTTTATTGATCTGGATTTCATTTCCCTGCCTTTATTTTACTTTGGATAACTTCTGTTGCAGACTTTTCTTTGCATAGAAAAGCTGCGATTTCGAAGTTCCTACTGTAATGCTCATCATTTCTGCTACTTCCTTGTGCGAATAGCCCTCAATCTCAATTAATGTAAAAACCGTTCTGTATCCGTCGGGCAACTCCATAATGGCCTGGTGCAGGTATTCTCCTGTAAGGTCCTCGGGCCAGATTATGGGCTCCTGCTGTTTTTTCTCCGGAACGGGATCCCTGAAATTCAGCTTCATCCTGCGGAGCGCTTCCCTTACAAGGATTGTCTTAATCCATGAGCCAATGGTTGCCTTGAATTGAAACTTCTCCAGGTTATTGAATACAAGGATAAAAGTCTCCTGAACCACGTCGTAACACAACTCTTCATCTTTGACAATACGCAGTGCAACATTAAACATGGCCTTAAAATACCTGTCAAACAGCTCTTTCTGCGCCAGCCTGTTATTCTGAAGGCACCGGTTGATAAGATTTCTGTCGTGGGATTGGAACAACATGAGAATACGCTCTGGTATAAAGAGGTTACGGACCGCTAAAAGGTTGTATGAATGTATGAAAAAATTGGACACCCCGTCGGGGTGGTAGCCTGACACCCCGACGGGGTGGGTAGTAATTACCGTTTTATCAGGCCTGGAAAGTTTCAACACCATATCCAGGAATATCATCCGGCCGTTGCCGTTTCTTTCAATGTCGGTAATGGCAGAGGATAATTCATGAATGATGGACTCAACGTTCTCCCCGGTAATGAAGCGCGCAAATTTGGATACAAATTCCTGTTCCTCACTTGTAATATAAAGAATATCAGGGGTGTTAAAATGAAGTGCCAGGTTTTCACGGATACTGCGCAAGGCCATATTCCAGGAAGGCCTTCTGTCTCTCCCGGGTTAATCCCGCCATCTCCTCCGCAAATTTGATCAGTTCCGGTATCTTTTTTCCATAACATAACTGCATCATGTACCTGAACTGACTAAAATTACTGCCTGCCTCCTCTTCTTCTGAAAGGATTTCCAACGCCCGGAGATAATTGCCCGAAACAAGCCGGACTATATCTGTTGCCCTGTCGGAACTGACATGATGTTTTTCTATTAGTGCTGCGTGCAGGGCTGAATCACTTATACGGGGGATCTTTACCTGCGCACAGCGCGACCGGATGGTGGTCAGCAACTGATCGGGATTTTCACCGGCCAGTATAAATATTGTATTGGGAGGCGGTTCTTCGAGTAATTTCAGCAGCTTATTGGCTGCCTGATCATTCATTTTTTCAGGTTGCCAGATGATGGCTACCTTGTATTCTGATTCAAAAGGCTTCAGGTTCAGCTTGCCTGCCAGTCTTTTGCTTTCATCCGTATTTATAATTCCCTGCTTGTTTTCCAGGTCGATCGCATCATACCACTGGGTCACCCTTCCATAGGGCTGACTCAGTAAAAATGCCCTCCAGTCGGCAATAAAATCATCACTGACCACGGGGCTGTCCTTATCCACATCCTTGGTTTTGTTCACCGGAAAGGTAAAATGCAGGTCAGGGTGAATGTACTTGTTTACCTTGTTGCAACTGTGACAAACACCACATGCGTCGTTTTCACCGCGGTTCGTACACAATATGTATCGCGCCAGGGCCAGGGACAGGGGAAGCACCCCGGATCCTTCCGGACCGAAAAACAACCAGGCATGGCTAACCCGGTTTTCCCTGACGGTTTGAACCAGCCTGTTTTTTAATGATTCCTGGCCGACGATTTCTTTGAATAACATAGTAGTGTAAGATGCTGAGGCTGCCAAAAATAAGCAATTGCCAAATGTAAATAAAAATAGTTTTTTATCTTTGTTCAAATAACAATACTAAATAATTCAACATGCAAACGATTGATAATTTCAACTTTAAGGGTAAAAAAGCCATAGTCAGGGTGGATTTTAATGTTCCGCTGGACAAGAAAACGTTTGAAGTTACCGACGACACCCGTATCCGGGGTGCCCTGCCCACCATTACAAAAATATTAAAGGATGGCGGCTGCGCAATCCTGATGTCTCATTTGGGACGCCCGGATGGCGTTCCCCAGGATAAGTATTCGTTAAAGCATGTGATGACTACCTTGAATAAACTCACAGGCGCCCAGGTGAAATTTGCCGATGACTGTATGGGTGAATCTGCTGTTACTCTTTCGAAGAACCTGAAACCGGGTGAAATCCTGCTGCTTGAAAATCTCCGTTTTTACCTTGAAGAAGAGGGAAAACCGAAGCTTCCTGAAAATGTAACAGATGAAGAGAAAAAGGCGGCCAAGGATGCAATGAAAAAGAAACAGAAGGAATTTACCGCTAAGCTGGCTTCCTATGCCGATTGCTATGTAAATGACGCCTTCGGAACTGCACACCGCGCACATGCCTCTACAGCCCTCATCGCTGACCTGTTCCCCGATGACAAGAAAATGTTTGGCTACCTCATCGTTGCAGAGCTAAATGCCATGGACAAGGTGCTGAAATCAAATGAAAAACCATTTACTGCCATCATGGGTGGAGCCAAGGTATCGGATAAAATCCTCGTTATTGAAAATCTGCTGCCAAGGATTGATAACCTCATCATCGGCGGCGGAATGACCTATACATTCATCAAGGCACAGGGTGGCCAGATTGGAAAATCACTGTGTGAAGAAGATAAACTCGACCTGGCTTTAAGCCTGCTTGAAAAAGCTAAAAAATTGAATGTTAAAGTATACCTTCCGGTGGATGCCGTCAATGCAGACAAATTTGATG
Organism: uncultured Bacteroidales bacterium; assembly: GCA_963790105.1. Taxonomy (GTDB): domain Bacteria; phylum Bacteroidota; class Bacteroidia; order Bacteroidales; family UBA10428; genus UBA5072. The sequence goes on from CAWBNI010000037.1 coordinate 240,817, forward strand.
CAGAGGCCAATACTAAGAATACACCCATTGATCAGACTCCGGATGGCTGGATGGGACTTGATATCGGTGAAAAATCCATCGCCCTGTTTTCGGATGTGATCAAAAATTCCAAAACCATTCTTTGGAATGGTCCCATGGGCGTATTTGAAATGCCGAAATTTGCTGCCGGTACAACAGCCATTGCTAAGGCAATTGCTGATGCCACGGCCAAAGGAGCATTCAGCCTTATTGGAGGTGGAGATTCTGTAGCTGCTATAAACAAAAATAAACTGGCCGACAAGGTCAGCTATGTTTCAACCGGTGGTGGAGCCATGCTTGAATATATTGAGGGCAAGGATCTTCCCGGCATCAAAGCTATCCGCAAATAGTTCATTCCGGATAAAAAGCTGCAAAAATGCTCGTTTTGGCTTGCACAGGTCAATACGGGCATTTTTTTTCATGAACGATCTGTTCGATAACCTTATTTTGGTAACATGACTAAAATGAATCAAAAAATCGCCATCCTGGGTGCCGGAAACCTCGGAACCTCACTTGCCAAAGGACTCCTGGCCTCAGGCCAGTATACAAGTCAGCAGATCATCATGACCGAAAAACGGGAATCGAGGATCAGCTACCTCCGCAGCCAGGGATTCAGGGTTACGGATAATAACCAGGAAGCAATTGCCGGAGCAGACATTAGTTGTGATGTCGGTAAAACCCCAGCAGTTTATCCACCTGGCTGAAGAAATAGCCCATTCCCTTACACCAGGCCAGATACTGATATCCACAGTCACCGGGGTTACGCATAAGGAAATTGAATCTGCCCTCGGAATTCAGCCAATGGTAAGGATTATGCCCAATACGGCCCTCGAAATATGCGAATCGATGACCTGTCTTGCATTCAAAAATACTACCCGTGAAGCGGAAGAATTTATCGTATCGATGTTCGATAAAATGGGTAAAACGCTTATCATTCCTGAAGATATGATGGGAGCAGCTACCGTGGTAGGGGCCTGTGGAATTGCCTTTGCCCTTCGTTTTATGCGGGCTATGTCGCAGGGGGGCATTGAAATCGGATTCAATTCCGAAATGTCGCAACTTATTACGGCTCAGACTGTGAAAGGCGCAGCAAGGCTTATCATTGAAACCAGCAATCATCCCGAAAGCGAAATTGATAAGGTAACCACCCCGCAGGGAATAACCATTTCCGGATTGAATGAAATGGAGCACCAGGGTCTCAGTTCTGCCGTGATACGGGGTTTGATCACTTCTTTTAACAAACTGGAGAATCTATCCGGAAAAACGCATAAGTAACCGGTGGTCGGTAATCGGTATTCAGTATTCGGTATTCGGTATTCGGTATTCGGTGATCGGTATGCAGAAGTGATGCAGTTTGCAGATTCTGCAGTTTATGCCTTGACTATTCAGAATCCACCAGTATCACCATTCACCATCCAGTATCCAGTATCCATCTTCCATCAATTTGGCGTAAATTTGCATTTTCAATACGAACCGCCATGATTAAAATTGAAAATTTTCCCCAATACCTCCTTGAACAATATCATAGTTTCAGGAAGGAAGTCCCTTCTATGACCAAATCCCATGAATTTATCGATAACCTGATCTATTTTCTGTTTCCCTTTAAGATAGACAAAAAATGCACCCTGCCCCTGATTGAGTTAAACCTGGCCCAGCTGCAGCTTGATTTCAAGGAACTGCTCAATCCGCTGGAACCAATACTCAATGAATCAGTCAACCAGATTAATGACAAGTTTTTTTCCAAAATACCATCCATTTACAAAAACCTTGTAAATGACGCCCAACTGTTTGTTGATTTTGATCCTGCCGCCCGTTCCCGTGAAAGTGTAATTCTTTATTATCCCGGGTTTTATGCTATTGCAGTATACCGGCTGTCACATGAGCTATATGAACTGAAAATTCCATACCTGCCCCGGATGATATCGGAATTCGCCCACAGCAAAACGGGTATCGACATCCATCCCGGTGCCGTGATTGGTGAGCATTTTTTTATTGATCACGGAACCGGAATTGTAATAGGTGAAACAACAAACATTGGAAATAATGTGAAGATTTACCAGGGAGTCACCCTCGGTGCCGCTTCAGTGGATAAAAGCATGAAGGGTAAAAAAAGGCATCCAACCCTGGGTGACAATGTGATCGTTTATTCAGGAAGTACCATTCTGGGAGGAGACACGCTTATTGGCCATGATACGGTCGTGGGCGGAAACGTCTGGCTTACGAAAAGTGTTCCGCCATTTTCAGTGGTTTACCACGAAAGCAAGGTTGTGATCCGGGACAACAAGGAATACCCGAATCCTGTCAACTTCGTAATCTGATTAATAGATTGATACCGTAGAGACAAGGCAATGCCTTGTCTCTACAATATATTCCCTTTTACCGGATACCGATTACCGACTACCAATTACCTTCTCCAGTTCTTTCCTGATCACAGAGGTCCAGACTTTGTACCCCTCCTCATTCAGGTGCAAACGGTCGGGACGAAACAATTCGTCCCTGGGCAGTCCGGATGTATTTAGGAACTCGTTTTTGGTAGGGATGAAATAGGTATTTTTATTTTCTTCGCATGCCTTTTGTATCAGACTGTTTGCTTTTTCAATCTCCGGCCAGGCTTTCCATCTTAACCCGGTGGGGGTAATGGCAATCCAGAAAACAGGTGTATCCGGGAATTTCTCCCGGATCGTATTCAGCACATTCAAAAACAAATCGCGAACTTCTTCCGGGGTTTTATCCGCCTCAGAACCCGTTATATCATTGGCTATGAAAAGTACGATGGCCCTGCATGGATGAGGATAAATTATTCTGCCGGCAAAAACCGAAAAATCACTTAACCTTGCACCCCCATAGCCCCGCTGAATAACCGGGTAGGGTGCCATGTCGCCAGCCAGTGTTGACCATAACCGTATACTGGAACTGCCGGCAAATAATACCGCATTGGCCGGATAGGTTTCCACACTATCCAGGTGCTCGAATTTTCGAATATCCTTTTCCCAGACATCGGTTTCAGGCGATTGTGCGATCGATGGAAAACAAATAAAGGCATAGAGCAACCATATTACAAGAATCCTTGGCATATCCGATAGGTATTAGTCTGATGAAGTAAGATATTTATCAATTTCTGACTGGTTTACAACCAGATAGGTAATATTCTGCCGCGTGGTAAAAGTTCCCAGGAAACCCTTCGAAAGCATATCCTCTTTCAGATCAGGCAAAACAGAATGAAATAACAAAATGCTTTTATTTTTCTTTATGTCAACGGAGTCACTGAGATAAATTACACGGCAGCTATCCCCTTTCCCTTCATGCATTTCAGTCAGTTGTGCAATTTTGTCCGTTATATGCTTCCCTGAACCGGCATCAATAATCAGGTATTGAATGGAATCACCTGTTTCGGACCAGGTAAATGCCTTTCCCTTCCGGTACTGACAGCCCGGAATGAGAATTAATAAAAGCAGCAATCCAATGCATACTATCCCGTATTTCATTGCCTCCCGGTTATTATTGAATCTTTTGGATGACTTTTTGGATATAATCAGTTGCTATGGCTTCCTTTTCTGTGTTTATAACACCCACCAGGTAGCTGCCTTTTTTCTCCATGAAAAGTGTGCCATTGTATGGGTCTTTGGCAATGATCAGGTTTTCTTTCAACTGCGGCTTTTCATCTTTCAGCATTTTAAAATATTCATCCAGCATATGCTGCAGTTCTTCCGGTGTATCCTTTATGATGAATACCTGGAATTCGGCATCCGTCTTATACCTGGTTGTAAAGGCAGAATGAAGAAAGCTATATCCCAGGAAGTTTTGGGCAATATAATTATCCGACAGATTTTCCTTTCCCTCTTCGGGGAAAAGCTTCAAAACATCAGGCAGTCCAACCGGCTGGGCCAGCATGTCATTGATCTTGCCTGCAACCTGTGCAATAGCATTTTCCTCCGCTTCCACCGCCCCGGCTGACATGATCTTTACATAATAGTTACCCGCTAAAAAATTGAGTACTCCCTGGCTTTTATATCCCTGGGATCCTACAGAAACCTGAGGATAATCAGGCATGCGTTCGGCTGTATATATGCCAAAAGCATTGTACGGAGTTGATTGCCTGTAAAGTTCCACCCGGATGATCTGATCCTTGTTGCTGTATTCGGCAATACGCAGATCCTTGAAATCATAGCTCAGAAAAATATCGGCAGCCCCGTCAATCAATTCCCAGAGATCCTTGCCGGTGTAGATCCTTTGATCCTCTTTTAATTTCCATCCTGCAAAATCAGGAAATGCTACATTCCCCTGCATAGGCATAAGGGAAAGTAAAAAAATACATAGGAAAACTATTTTTTTCATGATGTTAAACAGAGTTTGAATATTTTACAAAGATGCAATTAAATCACGGGGTACACCCGCCAAACGGCTTACATCTGCTATTCGCTCCTGTACTGGAAAACCCTTGATACATTTTACCTCACAACCGGTACAATCCCCGCAGGGATTAGCTGCAACAGCCATTTCATCCAGTAAAACAGAAGCTTTTTCTGCCTGCCTGTACCCATACGTATACATAAATGCCCGCATCAGTTCATTCACCGGCAAATGCTTTTTGCATTGGGGAAGACATTGTCCACAGCCATCACAGTATAATCCTGCAAGCTGCTTTGAAGTTTCCAGGTCGGCCTTTTCCTGTTCGGTCATCTCAAGATTCTCCATAATTGAAAAATTCTGAACCATCATGTCGAAAGTAACTATACCCGGTATAGCAGTGCAGATATTTTTATCCTGCATTACCCACTTCAGGGCAGCCACACAGTTGATCGGATGTTTCCTGTCCTTATCGGAAAATCCGCCGGCCATCGTTTTCATGGCTACAATACCAATCCCTTTTTCTGCCGCCAGGGCAATTTTTTCCCTGATTTTATCACCATGACCCTGGGCAAAATTGATGGTGGTTAGCACCACATCATAAAAATTGCTGTCAATTGCAGCCTGTATGATATCGGGTTCATTTTTATGCGTCGACATTCCAACAAATCGCACTTTTCCCTGCTTCTTCAGTTCACCGAATGCTTCCAGCATCTCGCGGAGCCAAGGCAGTTTTCGGATTTGACACACCGTGAAAATAAAGTATATCAACATACTTCATCTGAAGTCTTTTCAGACTCAAATCAAATTTGGTCAGAATGTTTTCCTTGGTGGCACCGGGGCCAAGTTCACCAGTCTCCCGGTTCACATCGTCGGGAGCCACCTTTGATGCCAGAACAAAAGATTCCCGTGGAATTTCCTTAAAGACTTCACCGAGCATAGTCTCATTTCTTCCTTCCTGATAACCGTGTGCCGTGTCAAAATGCACATAGCCTTTTTGAAAAGCTGATTTTACGAGGGAAGGATTGTCTGACCGCATCACTCCAAAGCTTACTATGGGAAGTTCAATACCCGTTTTGCCCAGTTTCCGCCGGATGACCACCGGCTCAATGTCTTTGGAATGATCCTGTTTAGCCAGGGCACTTGTGCTGATTAATGCTCCTGCTGTTCCCAATACAGAAGATTTTAGAAATCCCCTGCGGTTTACTTGCAGCTTTTTATTCATCGGATATTTACATTAGTTTTGTGCAAGTTAAATCATAATTATTTTGGTTCGGTGAATGCCCCGCATTTTGCCGAAATTTAAATTCAATATAAACAAAACGGCAGAAACAAATCCGGCAGATAAACTTTTTTTACTGATTTTGCGTTAATTCCCCGTAGAAAAGCACAAACTTTTCCTGATGTTTTATCGTAAATAGTTCAAAAGTTCTATTTTTGGATAGAAAATAAATAAATTACATGATGGTTATTTCAATTTGTGGAGGGTGATATGTGGAAAAGAATTTTTGTCGGTAGCTTTATTTTGATAGTTGTTATGTTTGCCAGCTATGATCTGGGATCCATAAATGGCGGATCAACAGAATCGAAAAATGCTGTTTTTTATAGCAATTATAAACCCAGTGGGTTTGATACACTTGTGCTTTCGTATGATGAACACATCCGTCATATTGTAGACAGCTTTCAAAGTCCCGGTGCAGCCGTAGCCATCGTTTATAAGGGTGAAATCATCCTTCTGAAAGGATATGGCATTAAAAAAGCAGGTGGTGTTGATTCGGTTGATATTCACACGGCTTTTAGAATTGGTTCTGTTTCCAAAGGCTTTGCCGCCATACTCACCGGAGTTTTGGAAAACGAAGGGTACGTTTCCTGGGATGACCCGGTGAAAAAATACCTGTCCTCCTTCCAGATGAAAGATACCTCCTGCGCGTCCAAACTTACGATCAGGAATATTTTAAGCCAAACCAGCGGTTTTCCGGAACATACCTATACAGATATGCTTGATAATGGCTTTGCCTTTGATGATATAAAAGCTTCCCTGGCAAATGTTCCCCTCATTGCCAAACCGGGTCAGATTTATACTTATCAGAATGTAGTCTACAGCCTTATCGGAGATATTTTGCTAAAAGCCACCGGCATTGACTATAACAACCTGCTGAAGCAGAAGATTTTTGATCCGCTTCAGATGAATGAAGCCTCAACCGATTTCGCTATCTTTCAATAATTCACCCAATTCTGCATTTCCCGCATTTATCCTCAGGTAGAACATGGAAAGCCAAGGCAAAAAATGACAGGTATTATTCCGTTTCCCCTGCCTCGGGAATTAATGCCAGTGCTTCCGACATGGCCCATTGGCTCCTTGGGCTTACAGGATATTATCCCGAGGTGATTTCCCAAAAAACCATCCATGATATTTCAATGGCCACTATTCAGACTCCGCGGAAGTATGCTTACCGGGTGAACTGGACCTCGCTTGAAAAAACCTACTATGGCCTTGGCTGGAGAATATTCCAGTTCAATCACCATGAGGTTGTTTACCATGGCGGATATGTTGAGGGATTCCGCACTGAAATCGCATTCGATCCGGCCCAGTCCATTGGTGTTGTGGTAATGTTTAACTCAAATACCCCGGCTGCTTCCCGCTGTATACCCGACTTTTTCAATAAATATTACAATCTGCAGCAACTTAAAAAGCCTGAAAGCATTTTTGCTGTTAAGTGAGCCGGGTTTTATTGCTACATGAAAAACGCATCAAACCCGCACATGCGAATCTGTTTGATTTTGTTTCTGTTGATCCCTTGCTTCTTCACCCGGGGTCAGCCATCACCTGAGAGAAAAATAACCCTGGGGGACGCCATTTCATTGGCCCTCCTGAACAATACAGGACTTAATCAATGAGGACGGTTAAGAAGGCCCTGGTTGGAAATGTTGAAAAAACTTATTTTCAATTGGTATATGAAAAAAGCAAGACCCGTATCATTCAACAGCAGGCCAGTCTGATGCAAAATATGGCCAATGTGGCTGATTTGCGTTATGAAGCCGGAGATATTGACCTCCTTGAAAAAAACAGCATGATATCACGGTTTGCCCATGTAAATACTTCCCTGTCCAGGATGGAGGATGACTTGTCAATTTCCCGTAATAATCTTAAGATCCTTTTGCTTGTGAAGGATGAACTTATGCCTGCTGACTCGGTGCTTGTTATGTATGCTCTGAAAAAAAATGAACGCACTGTCTCAGGTTGGACTCAACAGGACAGTTTATTCATGAAAGAAAGCGGGAAAACCTGGAATTTGAATTGAACAATTATTTTAAAAAGCTGCATGTATTTTAACCAGGTCGGGCTAGGACAGGCCGACCAGCTTCTTGAAATTAACAGGGTGAAATTTGAAAATGAAGATATAGATTATACCGAATACGTACAAAAAGCGGATGAGGCCTTCCAGGATCCGACTGGATTACCTGGAAACATTGAACAATTACAATCAGACCGCCATTCAACTTGAGTTTTATGCTTATTAAACTATTCAAAGCATCCGTCATTGTCTTTCTGTTTCCCTGGTGCAGTGGCATGCCATCAGAAAAATCCGGAAATGCCTGCAGCGGTTTACAACGTCAAAGATACTATTCCGGTAGAATCAGCCGGCCCGATTTCCTTTCAGAGGCACCGGAACCCTTGTAATCCCTTCTGCTGATGTTGTTTTGATCACATCACAATCGGCAGGCCTTCTAAAAGCGATTTCATTTCCATCAGGAAGCTATGTTAAAAAAGGAGAGGTTCTTGCCATGATTGAAAATATTGAATTTTTAAAACTGCAACAGCAATACCTTGAAGCAAAAAGTGAGTTTTTTTATTACGGAGAGGATTTAAACGGCAAGGTGGATTGGCAATTGAAAATGCCACATCAGTAAAAAAAATGCAACAGGCACAACGTGATTACCAGACCAGTGAGATCAGGTTCCGTTCACTTAGAAAAGCAACTTGCACTTATTGGCTTTAATACCGACAGCCTGGATGCTGATCACCTGTCATCCGATATTGCCCTCCGTGCGCCTGTATCGGGATATGTTGATAAAATTATCCGTCCATGCGGGCAATCAGATTTCAGCAGGAGAAACTATTCTTGTACTTGTGAAGAAAGTACGAACCTGTGATTGCGTTTGAATTGCCGGAAGAGTTCTTCTCGAAATTGAAAGCCGGAAATCAGATTGAATTTTTCTTCCCCGGTGATTCCCTGGTGCTTTATAAGGCACGCGTGACATTTATCAACAGGCAGGCTGACGTCTCCAAACACCTTGTCAAGGCCTGGGCAATTCCGCTGAAATCCTCTCCCAGGTTCATCCCTGGAATGCAGGTCAACCTGCGACTGCCGTTGTAAGGCATATACCTCCGGCAATTAAAAAATATGTTCCAGCCCTGTATAATTCGATGCAGTTGTTTTATATTTGTTAAATAATAGTAAGAACCAACACATTATACTATGGAAACATCAGCCAACACCTACCAGAAACAGCCGGATAAAAAACCATCAGTAGCCTTAATAGTACTGGTTATTGTTCTGTCAATTGCCGTAATTATACTTGGCTATAAGTATTATACCGAATCCAAAACCCTGGGTCAGACTACAGAAGAAAAAGTGATTCTTGAGGATGTGAAGAGTGATCTTGAAAAACAACTGCGTGACATGATTGTGGAATATGATTCACTGAAAACCAATAATGATAGTGTGAACGGCTTGATTGTAGTTCAGCAGGACAAGATTAAAAATCTCCTTAGAATGCAGGCTTCTGATGTGGAAAAAATCAGAAAATATAAAGATGAGATGGAAACCCTGCGTAAAGTAATGAGAGGTTATATTGTTCAGATTGACTCGCTCAATACCCGCAACAGGATGCTTACTGAAGAAAATACACAGGTTAAGGAAAAGCTTACAACCGCCGAAACACAGAATCTAAGTCTTTCAAAAGAAAAAGAAATATTAAATACCCGTGTTGAACTGGCAAAAGTGTTGTCCGCAAAAAATATCGTGGTTGATCCACAGAATAAAAGTGGCAAATCCAATACAAAGGTAAACAAGGTTACAAAAATCAAGGTTTGTTTCACCATACGTGAAAATTCGGTGGCCGAAGCCGGTACGAAGGATGTTTATCTGCGGATTATCAGGCCGGATGAAGTGGTACTTCCTGCCGGTAATGGAGAAACATTTGAATTTAAAGGTGAACAGGTTATCTTTTCCGCCAAGCGGCAACTGGAATATGAAAACAAGGACATTGACATGTGTATATTCTGGGACAAAAATGCTGATCTGATCCCCGGAGCGTATACTGTGGTGCTGTATGCCGAAGGCTATGAGGTTGGTTCCGCTACATTTACGCTGAAATAATATCTTTTAAGGAATGCTATAAAAAGCCTCCGGGGATTCAATAGATCCGGAGGCTTTTTTCTGTGAGGGTAATTTCCGGGCAGGCTGATATCCCCGCGGCTTGTTGCACGTGCCGCTGAGCTTCGCGTAGCGTCCGAAGGGTGGAAGGCCCGGGGCAGAGTGTATGGGCATTCCCTTTTCTACCGATAGTCAATCCCTAAAGGGTTTTGCTCGTCCCTAGTCCCTTGTCCCTCAGTCCCTGTCCCTAATCAGCCGGCTCACAATATAATCTGATACCATCCACCCGGCTGAGGTAAGCCGTATGCTATCATCCTGCTGACTTATCCATTCGGGGATCGCATTAACCGGATGTTTTTTTCAAGATTATCTGCCACCTCCCGTCCGAATTCATCAACAATATATTTCATGCTGATCCCGCAGTCTGTTCGAAGGGAGAGCATCAGATATTCATTATACTTTGTCTTTGCATCCAGTATCTCGCATTCTGAATAGGGAGATCCATTTGAAATGGCTTCAATATATCTCCTGATGTGACTCACATTCCATTGCCGTGTAACCAGGTTGAATGAGTGTGCTGAAGGCCCCAGGCCAAGGTATTTCTTCAGCTTCCAGTAATTGCTGTTATGCTTCGACATAAATCCGGTTTTTGCCAGATTCGAGATTTCATAATGATCAAAGCCATGTTCCCCCGCCAGTTTATTTAGCAATAAAAACTGCTCCGAGCTGTCCCCTTCTTCGGGTAAATGAATGAGTCCCCGTTGATGTCATCCGTGCCATGGCGGTATTGGGCTCAATGGTAAGGTGATAAGCTGATAAATGCTGCACATCAAGTAAAAAAGCAATTTCAAGATTCGACCTCCAGGCGGAAAGATCCATATCCGGCAATCCGTAGATCAGGTCGATCGTTAAATTTCTAAATCCTGCATTCTTTGCATCTTCAATGCATTTGAAGAGCCTGCTTTGCATTGTGCCTCCGGTTTAACAGCTTTAGATCATGATCGCTGAAGGATTGTATACCCACGCTTAGCCGGTTTACCGGGGTTGAACTATGCAGGTCCTGAAGATACGTGCTGCTTAGATCATCCGGGTTGGCTTCAATCGTAATTTCACAGTCAGGTGACAACCTGAAGTTTTCGTAAATCCTCTCAAATATCTTTTGAAGTGCAGTCAACCGGAATTAAAGAAGGTGTTCCTCCGCCAAAATATATTGTTTCAAGACTTTCTCCATCAAGATAGGCAGCCCTTTCTGTCATTTCACTTTCCAGCGCGGAAAGAAACTCCGGCATCAGTGAAGTTGCCGTGGTCTTGTAAAAATCGCAGTAGCTGCAAATTTTCCGACAAAAAGGAACATGTATATATAATCCGGCCATAGGAGACAGCGAAATCGGTCTACAAATTTACGAAATGCAAAACTCATCATTCAAAAAACAATAACTTTAGCATTAAAATAGACCCGTTATACCAAAAAGTATTCACCTGCAGGATAGCCATGAAGGAATCGCAACATGATCTGGAGATTAGTGAGCTGAATGAAAAGTTAACTTTGGCCAATGAAGAATTAAGAATCAACAATGAGGAACTGGAAATTTACAAAACCCAGCTCGAAGAGCTGGTTACAATCCGAACACAGGAGCTTAAACGGAGTGAAGTAAAATATTCAAATGTATTTCATCATAGTCCGAGTTTTATTATTGTAAGCAATGCGGCACGGGGAATAATCCTTGAAATTAATGAGTCGTTTACTAAAAAAATCGGATATACTGCCGAAGAACTTATAGGCAAGCTGCTTACTGATTTTAACATAATTGATAAAAGCCAGTACAAGAAAATTAATAACCTTATCCTCCGCCAGGGCTATTACTCCAACCAGGAAATTACATTTACTACCAGGGAAAAGAAAAAGCTTGTATTGCCTGGCCTCAGGTGAAAAAGTTACGATTGGCCCCCATGAGCTTATTATTGAAACCATCAGTGACATCACTGAACTTAAAAGTATTGAAGAAAGACTTTCGCTTACTGAAATCCGCTTTAGTAATTTTATTGAACAGAGCACAGAAGGAGTGGCCTATTTCAGACCGCAAAAGCCAATAGACATCACACTCCCCTTGCCTTCCCAGGCAAAGAAGCTTCTGAACGAGTGCCTCCTTGCTGAATGCAATAATTCATTCAGGAAAATGTATGGCTATGAATCGGAGCATCCTTTGACGGATATGACCATGCTCGAAATTTCAGGTGAAATACTGGTAGATGACTGGATCGCCCTGCTGACAGAATTTGTGAATGTCTCAATACAAATTAACAAACTACCAGACAAGTGAAATAGGCCTTGATGGAACGCAATTATACTTCATTCACAACCTCATTGGCATCATCCAATCGCGAAAACTGGTTGGTTTATGGAGCTCACGCCGCAATATAACCGATTTGAAAATTGCAGAGGAATCCCTTAAATATAAAAATTCACTTGAAAATATAATCGCCGGAATATCAACCCGTTTTTTTAACCTCTCTCCTGAATTGCTGGATGAAAGCATTGAAAATGCCCTGCATGAAATTTGCATTTTTATAAATGCCGATTCCGGATTTCTTATTGACGTCAAGCGTTCTGAAGGGTATTACCGTTTGACCCATTCCTGGACAGGTGACAACGTCCATTATGACCATCAATATTTTGAAAGGGCTCCATTGGATGAGCTTTTTGACTGGTATGAAAAAATTAAAGCTTGCCGATTTCTTCCTTATAAGTTCACCGGATGATATACCTGAAAATTCGTATTTGAAGAAATCGTTTTCTAAGTCGGGGGTAGCCTCTATGATATTAATACCCATAAAATTTCAGGGCAATGTGCTGGGAATAATGGGATTGAGTACAGTTACGCCAGTGAGGACATGGAGCGACGATGAAATTTCACTCATGAAGGTGGTAGGTGAAACGTTTGTAAATACGATCAAGCGAAAGCGTTCTGAGAAAATCCTGATTGAAAATGAAAAAAAATACAGGGAAATCTTTAATGCAACCAATGAAGCTATTTTCCTTCATGATGCAATGACGGGAGAAATAATCGATGCAAACCAGGCAGCCCTTGATTTGTTTGGTGTAACAACGGATGAATTAAAAATCATTCCTCAGAAAGGTGCCAGTTTTGATTTTGGGTTTGAAGATCCTACATTCCCTGAATCCATTCGTGCAGCCATAGAAAAAAAACAGGTAGTTTATGAAATGCTGGCTCGCCGTAAAAACGGAGAAAATTTCTGGGCCGAGGTTTCATTGAAAAGCTCTGAAATTGGCGGTGATCTGAGAATAATCACGGTAGTTCGCGATTTTTCGGAACGAAGGAAAAATGAAGAAGTGATCAGGCAAAGTGAAGAACGGTTCCGATCTATCATTCAATATCTTACCGATGTAATCTGGATCCTTGACCGTAACCTGAATATAATATACGAATCTCCCTCCAGCTGGCAGGTTTTGGGTTATGATCCATGTTTCCTGATCGGCAAATCGGGACTTGAGTTAATTCATCCCGAGGATAAAAAAATTGTGATGAGGGACCTCAAAGAGGTATTCAAAAAGCAAAATGACTTTTTACCCACTGAGTTCAGGGCTAAACACCAGGACGGCCATTGGGTGTCATTGGAGGCTATCGCCAACAACATGCTCGATCATCCGGCCATTCAGGGGATAATCATTACCTGCCGGGACATCACTGAACGCAAGCAGGTTGAAAAGGCGATGAGGGTAAGTGAATCCAAATTCAGAAATATTTTTAATAACAGCAGTGATGCCATTATTATTGTCAGTAACAATTATTCGATACTTGAGGTAAATGAGGTTTTTCTTCGGATTTCAGGATATACCACTGAAGAAACCTTGTCGATGAAACTTACCGATATAATAAGCGATGCTTACCTCCCCCAGGTTGCTGATAAACTGATCCGCTATTTCCAAAATGAAAGCCTGCCTGCCATTGAATGCGAAATCAGGTTAAAATCCAGAACATATCTTCCGGTTGAGATCAACAGCAAACTGATTGAATATGAAGGCGAAATGGTTCTTGTTTCCATTCTGAGAGACATTACAGAGCGCCGGCAACTTGAAAACCGCATACTTGACACCATTATCTCAACCGAAGAAAAGGAACGCGAAAAATTCGCGCGAAATCTTCATGATGAACTGGGCCCTCTCCTGTCAAGCATAAAAATGTACGTTAACTCACTTTCTTCCGCAACGGATCAGCAAAAACATTCCTTTATTATTTCCCAGCTCAAACAAATTCTTACCGAGGCCATTCAAAGCACAAAAGAACTTTCAAATGATCTGAGCCCTCATGTACTTGCAAGTTATGGACTTGTTGCCGCACTCGAATGGTTCATCAATCAAATCAAGCCCTATATTTCCGTAAATTTTGAAACCACGCTGAAGGAGGAAAGATTTTCCAGTTCACTTGAGTTAGCCATCTACAGAATAATTAAAGAACTCATAAACAACACAATAAAACATGCCAGTGCCAATTCTATTACCATAAAACTCCATATTGTGCTTCATTCTATTCGATTGTCCTATTCTGACAATGGAGCAGGATTTCCGGATAACTGGCAGGATGATTATGACTCTATGGGAATGGGAATGTCGAATATTATGAGCAGATGCCGCTCAATCAGCGCAGTTAGCAGGTTTTATAACCATGCTCCCCGCGGGATGTCTTTTGAAATGGATGTGCAGTTGGACGCGAATTAATCAAGGATTGCAGGGATATGATTATATTTAAGGTATGAAAAAACCTGGCATTATTATAGTCGACGACCATAAACTTTTCAGGAGCGGGTTAAAATACATCCTTGAAGAATCCGGTCTCTACCATGTTATGGCAGAAGCCTCAAATGGCGAAGAATTTCTTGATTTACTCCGGGATATTTCTCCTGATCTGGTAATTCTTGATATCAATATGCCTGTGATGAATGGTATAGAGGCGTCAAAAAAAGCAATTTCTTTGTATCCGGGCCTTTCGATTCTTATTTTATCCATGCACAGCGAATCGGAATATTATACAACCTTACTTGAAACCGGGGTCAAGGGTTTTGTACTTAAAGATGCCGACAATGAAGAATTTTTTACGGCCATTCAAAAAGTACTGCGTGGTGGCACCTATTTCTCGCAGGAATTGCTGCTGAATATCATAAGGAAAGAATCGCATACCAACCCCGTCAAACTGACCCGTCGCGAAAGAGAAGTTCTGGAGCTTTTGAGCAAGGGACATTCAAACCAGGAAATTTCCGTATTCTTAAACATCAGTCAGCGAACTGTAGAACGTCATCGCACCATTTTACTCGAAAAAACCGGCTCCCGGAACTCCGTGAGCCTCATTGTATATGCCATTAAAAATAAGCTTATCTGAAGAAAACCAGAAAGAGTGTCCGTCGGTAAATACCTATAAATATATGAGTATTTACCGACGATCAATTTGGGGGTATTTGCGTATCATTTTAAGTAATTAATACCTTACCTGAAGCTACTTCTTGCCCTATCTTTGTTTAAGAAAATAATCGATAATTAAATTTACTGACGCACAAATAACGATCATCATTAAAAAATATATATTGCTTTGAAGTAAAGCATTGCCTACAAAAATATTAAAGATAGGGTTTGGTTGGATTTAGGTAGGAAAGCGGGGAGTTGGTTTTACTAGCTTCCCGCTGGATTTTTTAAGGGGGTAGGAAGAGAGCCAATATTAAAAATTAAAGTATATTAGTCAATATATTTTCTGTTCAATTCAAAATAAACTGGTACATATCTTAAGTCAGGCGAATGTGAAAATTATTGCAAAAGATGGTTCTCTATGAAGAAGCTGAAGATTCTGATTGTTGATGACAACCCCCATTTTGTAAATGCCCTCCGTTTTATGCTGATGGATTACTTTGAAGATCGAATTGAATCTATTTCAACCGCATCGGATGGGCAGGACTGTATGATGCAGTTAAGAAGCCGTGTGTGTGATTTTGTGTTTATGGATATTAATATGCCCGTTATGAATGGCATCGAAGCCACCCGACAGGCAACCATTTTATACCGCAATCTGATAGTGATTGCCGTTTCTTTTCATTCCGAAATGAAATATGTTGTACAGATGATTGAGGCCGGAGCCCGGAGTTATATCATCAAGGATGAGATCAGCCATGAATCTCTTGAAAAGGCGCTGGCCATTGAATATACTTTTTAAATCATTTATTCCGCTGTTTAAATAATTGTTGCAGGCCCTGGTCAAAGGCTTCAATTTTGTTTATACATATCTGGTTTAATTTATTAAAATATGCCTATTTTTAAATCAAATTGTATTGACATGGTGCCCGGAATCAAAGAAACCACACATACCCCATCAGTTAAAATACTTCCTGATGAACGCCGCATAGTCATCTCAGGACAGTCGCGACTGGAGGATCCTTCATTTTTTTACGAAGAACTCACCGTTTTGCTCGATGATAATCTGAATGATTTTAAAACGCATGCCTCTGTGGATTTTATTCTGCATTACCTGAACTCAAGTTCCTCGAAATGGCTGTTTCATATTTTGAAGGGACTTCAGGCAAAATTTCAGGGGAAAAAAATTATTACGATTAACTGGTATTATGATAGTGACGACGAAAGTATACTCGAAGCAGGCGAGGTATTTCAGTCCCTCTTAAGTCTTCCTTTTAACCTGGTTGAAACTGACCATTAACAATATTCAAGCATATGTTAAAGTCCTATTTTATCGCCATTCCGGCCTTGTTGTTAGCTCTTGCGACTACTGCCCAAACAGTAAACGAACGCAAACTGGAGCCATTTAATAAAATAATTGCAGGGGATAAGATCATTGTACAGCTTCTAAAATCTGACCACGAATCCGCCCAGGTGAAGGTTCAGGGCATTGATGCATCCAA
This sequence comes from uncultured Bacteroidales bacterium, assembly GCA_963790105.1. GTDB lineage: Bacteria > Bacteroidota > Bacteroidia > Bacteroidales > UBA10428 > UBA5072. The sequence continues at coordinate 257,481 of CAWBNI010000037.1, forward strand.
GGTGAAAACAGATGTCTCCGGAGGTACGTTAACCCTTTCAATTTATGGTGAACCGTTTACAAAGAAAAAAGTTATGGTCACTGTAAATTACAGGAATATCAATTCCATCACGGTTAATAACGGATCTGAAGTGAGTACCGGTAACCTTTTTAAAACCGATACGCTGAGAGTCGATCTTAAAAGCGGCGGTGTATTCTATCTTGACGCAGACATTGATTGCCTGATTGCCAAAATTACTGAAGGCGCGTTGCTTAGTGCAGAAGGATATGCTACTTCACAGGATGTGACGGTTGCCTCTCTGTCCACACTTTCAGCATTTGACCTTGAAAGTGATAAAATTAAAATAAAAGCGGTTACCGGGGGCAAAGCAAAAATCAATGTGGAAGAGGAACTGGAGGCCGAAGCCAGTTCAAATGGCTATATTGCCTATAAGGGAACTCCTGCAAAATTAAAACAGACAGCGAACTCGGGCGGCAGTATCGTTGTTTATAAACCATAAGCAGGAATAATTCCTGTTGTTTAGGTTTAACCTATGCCAACTGACAATAATATTCCGGTAGTCGATTTACAGGATGTAAGCAAGAAATTCAAGGAAGTAATTGCCGTTGATCACATTTCCCTTCAGATTGAAAAAGGCTCTTACCTGGCCCTGCTGGGACCTAACGGAGCAGGGAAAACTACGCTTGTAGAAATGATTGAGGGCTTGCAGAATCCTGATTCAGGAGAAATTTCCCTGTTTGGCAAAAAATGGCCGGGAAATGAGGACTTTCTTCATCATCAGCTGGGCATATCTCTCCAGGAAACACGGTTTATCGACAAGCTGAGCGTGCAGGAAACACTTAAATTGTTCGCCAGTTTTTATGGCCTCCCTGCAGACCGGGTAAAAGAAGTGACTGCATTGACAGGACTTGAAGAAAAAACAAAAACCTATACGGTGAACTTATCCGGAGGTCAGCGCCAACGGCTTGCCCTGGCCATTGCCCTGTTGAATATGCCACCCCTTTTGATGCTTGACGAACCAACCACCGGACTGGACCCCACTTCAAGAAGGGAATTCTGGCACATCCTGATGAGCCTCAAAAAGAATCTGAAGACCACACTTATTCTCACCACCCATTATATGGAAGAAGCGGCCTTTCTTTGCGATGAGATTGTAATAATGGATCATGGTAAATTCCTCGCAAAAGGTACACTTGAACAATTGTTATGTGAACACGACAAAGGAGAAATCATTGAATTTTCATTGCAGGAAAGGCCTCAAACACTTAACCTGTCTCTGAATCCGGCTCAGCGTGAATTTGCGTGGGACAGTGAATCGCGAAAGGGATGGGTACTTGTTAATGACATTGTATCCAGCATCCCCGGTTTTATGCAATTTATTGATAGCAATAATTTTCATCTTACCTCCTTCGAATGTCGCAAGATGACCCTGGAGGATTTGTTCTTATCACTCACCGGTAGAAAAATCAATGATGAAGACTAACCTGCACTCATTATGGCAATTAATCTCCATTAATTATAAGGAATTCCTCCGCGAACCCGGTATTCTGTTCTGGTCACTTGCATTTCCCGTGCTGATGGCCTGGGTATTGGGAATTGCTTTTACCAAACGTGCAGAATCGGTACAGACTATTGCATTTGTGAGTTCCCCTTCCATTGAAACCAAGCTGGATCAGTTTCTTGCTGAAACGGAAAAATTAACCTCTTCAAATCAGACTGTATTTCAGAAGACCTTTGATAACAAGCTGGGAAAACTAACTTTCAGATTGGTTCCTGTTACAACCGACAGCGCAATCCTTATGCTCAAACGGGGTGAAACCTCACTGATCCTGCAGGAACAGGGAGATAGTATTGTTTACCTTTTAGATCCTCAAAATGCAGAGGCCAAGTTGAATTATCTCGTACTTTCTGCTGCCATTAACCATGATCCGCTGATTTACAATACGGAATCAGTAAAAATATTGAGCCAGAGCGGTACCCGGTATGTTGATTTTCTGATACCCGGGTTGCTTGCCCTGGGGATTATGAATGGATTTCTATGGGGAATTGGCTATACCCTGATTGAAATTCGCACAAAAAAATTATTGCGCAGGATGGTGGCGGCACCTATGAAAAAATCACTCTTTATTTTTTCGCATTTTTTTTCACGTCTTACCCTTTCGGCTTTTGAAGCTGTAGTACTTTTTTGTTTTGCCTGGTTTTATTTCCGCATCCAGATCCAGGGAAGCATTCCGGCTTTTATACTGATCTTCCTGGCAGGTAGTTTTTGCTTTGCCGGTATTGCCATTCTCATGGGTTCCCGCACTTCCAGTTCAAGGGTAGGCAATTCCCTGATCAATGTGATCACCTTGCCCATGATGATCTTGTCGGGTATTTTTTTCAGTTATCATAATTTCCCGGAACTGGTTATCCCTGTTATTCAGAAATTGCCTCTCACCCTGCTTACGGATAGCTTGCGTGGTATTATGACAGAAGGGACCGGAATACGGGAAAATTTGCCGGCCGTGTTTATACTATCGGGAGTGGGAACCATTTGCTTTTTCCTGGGTCTTCGGATCTATAAGTGGTATTGATTATCTTCCATTCCCTGAAGTAAAAATTCTGCAATTCCCAGGTCCTGTTTCAGCGTGATCTTTATATTTTCAGGATTTCCTTCTACCAGGTGTATGCGGTATCCGCGGCTCTCCACCACGCTGGCATCATCCGTAAAACCTGGCTGATATTCCTGCTGATATGCTTCTTTCAGTATACTGCTGATAAACACCTGCGGAGTCTGAATCAGCCGGTATTTTGTGCGATCTACCGGCCGGTTTCCCTCATCATCCATTACTCTCAAGGTTTCCGGAATTTCAACGCAGGGCACTGCATTTCCGTTTTCTTCTGCAGAAGTAAAGCAACGTTGTATGGTGTCCATACTCACAAGTGGCCTTACCCCATCGTGCACAGCCACAAGGCATTGTTCCGGAATCAGGTCCAGGTTTTTCTGTATGGAATGAAATCTCGTTTCTCCGCCAGTCACTACCTCATGCCTGATCTGCAAACCCATTTTTCTCACAGAGATCTTTCCAGGCTGCAATCTGATCACCGGGTAAAACAAGGATGATCCGCATTCCGGCATCATACCGGTGAAATTTATTAATCGTATGCATCAGAACAGGAAGTCCTTTTAACAGCATAAACTGCTTGGGAACCTGTGATTTCATTCTTTTTCCTGCGCCACCTGCGACAATCAGTGCAATTTTTTCCAAGGCAATTAATCATGTAGATTTAATGTTTTAAATTTACAAAAACTGGCCAATATAAATTTGGGACTCCCCGACTAAAAACAGATAATATGATCAGCAAAGAAACATTCCGCTTTCTGCAACAACTCAAGGCTTAATAATGACAAGGCATGGTTTGATGCAAACCGCAGCCTGTATACCCAGCTTCGCAAAGAGTTTGAAGACTTTCTTGAAATTGTGATCTCAGAAATAAGCCAGTTTGACCGTGAGGCGTCTCAAACAACGGCCAAGGCATCTATATTCCGGATTAACCGGGATATCCGGTTTTCAAACGACAAGCTGCCCTACAAAACAAATTTTGGTGGCTTTATCGCAAAAGGTGGGAGAAAAGGGATCAATTCAGGATATTATATTCATGTTGAGCCGGGAGAATGCTTTCTGGCGGGCGGTATTTATATGCCTTCGGCCCCTATGCTTAAGGCGATCCGTGAAGAGATATATGAAAATATTGATGAATTTAAGGATATCATTCAATACCCCGTCCTTTGTGAAACATTTCGGTGACCGCATTGGAGATGAAAAACTTAAATCGGCTCCCCGAGGTTTTCCAAAGGATTTTGCAGATATGGATTATCTTAAGTATAAATCCTACACGGTTTTAAAGAGCGAACCCGACAGGGTTTATCAGAAAGCTGATTTTATAAAAGAAATAAAAGAGGTATTCAGGGCCATGGCTCCCTTTAATCAATTCCTGAACCGCGCTGTGGAAGAAGTGGAAAGGTAGCCAGATTAATACCCTGTGTTTCTTTAGACGAGTTTTCTGACTTCAGCAGCTTTCAGTATAATCTGAACAATTTCATCAATACTGAAGGTCATGCAATTAAAGGTGAGATCAAAACGGGTATAGTCAGTTTCCTTTCCCTGGAAGTATTCACGGAATTCTTTTCTTTTTTTGTCCACCTCAATGGCGGTCTTCCGGGCCTCGCTATGCGAAATATGGTAGTTTTCTGCTACCCGTAAAACACGCCAGTCCAGAGGGGCTTCGAGCATAACATGCAATGACCTTGGGATATCATGGGTAATAGCCACTCCTCCGCGCCCTACAATGATCACATGGCCTTCCTGGGCCATGTTCCGGATTACCTTGCCGATAGTGTTCCGGATTTTCCGTTCGCTCTTGTAGTATTTGTTAAACTGGGCTGACAAAATATCATCCAGCACGCTCTTTTGCTGGTAGTCAAAAACATATTTGATTTTCTCCGGATCCACCTCTAACGCCCTGGCTGATTCTGCCATGATCTCTTTTGTAACATACTTCCATTTAACTTGCTTGCCTTTAGCAAACATTTTCCGTGTTAATTCTTCAGAAAGGCTACTGGCAATAAGCTTTGAAGGACATCCGTATTCACGGGAAATGGTAATGACCGGTCCAGCCTCTTTTAGAAGACCTCGCTTCACTGTGGATGCGCTCTGACATGTATTTTGAAATGTCAATATGCATGTCCGTGAAAATTTTTGTTATTGAAATATACTCATTTTTTTCCAATTTTAATAGACTTTTCCAAAATTCTTCTGTCTCATTTTCAGGAAGTCCAATTCGAAAAACAAATTAACTGCGGTTATTAATTTGCTAGGGTCAAAATCGCTACTTTTGTAAAAAAGTTATCAGGATGATTACGCTTACAGATCATGAATTCCTTAAATCATCAATCCGGAATATTCCGGATTTTCCTAAAAAAGGCATCCAATTCAAGGATATCACCACGGCACTTAAAAAACCAGAGGTTTTTTCCATGATTGTGGAGGATATCGCTTCTCATTACAAGGATTTGGGGATAACCGGGTTGTGGCTATTGAATCCAGGGGATTTATTACCGGAGGAGCGGTTGCCTGTTAAGCTGGGAGCCGGATTTGTTCCTATCAGGAAGCTGGGTAAATTGCCCGCTTTGACTTATTCAAAGCAATATGATCTTGAATATGGAAAGGATTCGCTCGAAATACACCAGGATGCCCTGGGCCCTCAGGATGTGGTTTTGCTGCATGATGACCTGCTTGCTACAGGAGGAACAGCCCTGGCCGCTATCGAACTTCTGGGGAATTTCAATATCAGGCAAATATATGTATGCTTTATTATTGAACTTGACTTTTTGCAAGGCCGCCAACGCTTATCGTCCTATTCAGATGTTTATTCACTGATTCATTTTTAATCAGGAAAGAATGAAAATTATACCTAAAATGAAAATGGCGGAGGTAATTCACCTGAATTATCATTTGCTGCCCATAATATCAAGATTCGGAATTCACCTGGGTTTCGGTGAGAAAACCATTGAACAGCTTTGCAATGAATATAACCTGGATCTTAATTTCTTTCTCGTAATTCTCAACTCTTACCATGATAAAGACTATTTTCCGCGTAAACATCTCCAGGGTTTTCCAATTAAGCTGATCATTGAATACCTGAGGAAATCGCACGAATATTATCTTACCATTAAGATCCCGCTAATCGACAAACTGCTTAAGCAACTTTCTGTTCAGGATAAAGGACTTAGCGGGGAATCGCTGCAACTGATCGACAAATTCTTTAATGAATACAAGCATGAATTGTCGACCCACATTCAGCGCGAGGAAGATAAGGTTTATCCCTACATTTTTACAATTGAGGACGCCTTCCGGCAAGGTAAATCAAACAGCGACCTGGTGGCCCTCATCAGGAAGTATTCAATCGATGATTATGAAAGTGAGCATGACAATGTGGAAGACAAACTGTATGATCTTCAGAATATAATTATCAAATACCTTCCCCCTCCCCTGGATATGAACCTTTGCCATACCGTACTTATGGAAATGTTCAGGCTGGAGACCGATTTGTATGATCATGCCCGAATAGAGGATATGGTGCTTGTCCCCAAGGTCAGGTTCATGGAAAAATGGATTGAAGAACATTTTACTCCTTAAGGGGCATGGATTATATTAATGTCATAATTGCTGATTTGTCACAGCTGTCGCGACTTGGATTGATCAGTCTGCTCAACCGGATGAAATATCCCTTTCATATCAGGGAGATTGCCACGCCTGACAAATTAACTGCCTTGCAGTCAAAGGATCAGGTCGGGAATTTTTGTTATCAGCAGTTCTTTTCTTCGCAAATGTCCGCCACCATTGGTTCAAAGCCTGCAACAACGTTTTGATTCAATGACCAGGATACTCATCAGTGATGCTGAGCCCGGACCTGAAAACAAATTTCCGCTTTTCCGAGATTATTGATCCTTCAGATCATGATAAAAACATTATTCGTAAACTTGAAAAGCAATTGTCACTGATCTATACCCAAAAGGAGGAATCTGATTCACCTGAAGGGATCAGTGACAGGGAGAAAGAGGTGCTCCGGCTTGTTGCTGTAGGATTAACCAATAAGGAAATCGGGGACAAGCTTTTTATCAGCTCCCATACTGTCATCACCCACAGGAAAAATATTACGGCTAAACTGGGGATTAAAACCATTGCAGGCCTTACCATGTATGCGTTGATCAATCGATTTGATCGTTCCCGAAGAAAAAATCTGATATTCCCATGATCGATAGAAATACAATTGACCGGATTTTTGCTGCAGCCAATATTGTGGAGGTGATCGGTGAATTTGTTAACCTCAAGCGATCGGGTCAGAATTACCGGGGTTTAAGTCCGTTTAAGAACGAAAAAACACCCTCCTTTTTTGTAAGTCCGGCCAAGGGGATCTTTAAATGCTTCAGCACGGGAATTGGCGGAAACGTGGTGAATTTTCTGATGGAGCATGAGAAAATTACCTATCCTGATGCACTGCATTACCTGGCCAGGAAATACAACATTGAAATTGTTGAAAAGGAGGAAACACCCGAGGAAAGACAAATTAAGAATGAACGGGAAAGCCTCCTCGCCGTTAACCAGTTTGCCTGTCAGTATTTTATTGATACTCTCCATACTACGGAAGGGAAAGCCATCGGTCAGAGCTACTATGTTGAAAGGGGCTTCAGGGAAGATACAATTGCAAAATTCCAGCTTGGCTATGCCCGGGAAGACCGGAATGCCTTTACCCGCACTGCTGTTGACAAAAGCTATAAGATTGATTACCTGGTAAAGACAGGTCTCACCATTCAGCATGAAAACAATACTTATGACCGTTTTCATGGAAGGGTAATCTTTCCGATTCATGGACTCACCGGACAGATCCTTGGTTTTGCCGGCCGTATCCTGAAAACGGACGAAAAAACTGCCAAATACCTGAATTCGCCTGAATCAGAAATCTATCATAAGAGTGATATTCTGTATGGGCTGTTCTTTGCACGTCAGGCAATTTTAAAGAGCGATAAATGTTTCCTCGTTGAAGGCTATACGGATGTCATTTCATTGCATCAGTCAGGCATTGAAAATGTGGTGGCCTCTTCAGGTACCTCGCTTACTATAAATCAGATCAGGCTGATCAAACGATTTACCCATAACATTACGATCCTTTATGATGGGGATGAGGCAGGCATCAAGGCCTCCCTGCGGGGGATCGATCTTTTGCTGGAGGAAGGTTTGAATGTACGGGTTGTTTTACTTCCCAATGGCGAAGATCCTGATTCCTTTGCCAGGAAGAATAATTCCCAGGCTTTCACTGGTTTTATCCTGGCTCATGAAGCCGATTTCATCTCCTTTAAAACCAATTTGCTGAAAAAGGAGGCAGAGTCAGACCCCATTAAACGGGCAGGTCTCATCAGTGAAATCGTCAGGACAATTTCCGTGATCCCTGAAAGTATTGCCCGTTCAGTATATATCCGTGAATGCAGTAAACTGCTTGACGTGGATGAAAAGATCCTTTATGCTGAAACAGCCCGGTTACGCAATAACCGGAATGAACAAAAAATCAGGCAGGCCGACGTAAAGGAATACACACCACCGGTGGAAAGGGCGGTCATAAAGGCCGAACTAATTCCTGAAAATTACCCGGCTGAAAAAGAAGTGATCCGGTTGATCCTGCTTTTTGGAAATCAAATGTTTTCATTACCCCGGCCCGAAAATTCGGAAAATGAAATGCGGGTCGTTGATTACCTCCTTCATGAAATTCAACAGGATGAGCTTGAATTCCATCATCCTGTATTTAATCAGTTCTATACTGAGATCTGCACTCAATCGGATAACAGGGATTTTAATTTTCAGGAATATTTTGTACGTCACACCGAAGAAGCCCTGTCGAAAACTGCTGCAGACATGATAACTGTTGCCCATGATCTGAGCAAAATATGGAAACGCCGGGAAAATATTTTCGAAACGGAAGAAATGAAATTGAAAGAAACATATTCCAGAAGCCATCCTGGCATTTAAAAACGAAAAATTATTAAAACTGTTCAAAGATGCTGAAAATGACCTGCGGTATGCACAGGAACAGGATGACCAGGAACGTATAAAAAACTTACAATTGAAATTTATGATATTAAACTCTTTGAAAATGGAAATATCTAAAGAATTGGGCGATAGAACTTTCTTAATTTAATCTGAAATTTGCTTTACATGAAATATCTCAACATTCTCCCCCATTTTTGGAAAACTATTTTGGTACTGGTAATCATTTTTGGTTTATGCCTGATCCCGGCCAAGGATATTAGCAAAATCGATTTTCTCAAAATAAGTTATGAAGATCTGGTTGTTCACCTGATGATGTTTTTGGGCTTTTCTTCCATGCTCTTCCTCGATTTGCAAAGAAATACGGCATTGGCAAGCAAGGTCGCAACATTGTCCTACACCGTTCTGGCTTTTTGTGTTTTGCTCGGCATAAGTACTGAACTTCTGCAGCTGATACTGACTTCCCTCAACCGTACCGGAAGTGTAACGGATTTCCTGTTTGATATGCTTGGATCCGGACTTGGAATAACCGGGATGCGGCTTATAAAGCAATGATCTTTTCCTGGGACTTAATATCATGGGCCAGATCTTCAATGGTCTGTTCCTTGAATAACCGGATCATTTCATTCCGGATAGGCTCATATTTGAGATGGACGGGGCAGGGTATATTGTTTTCATTGCATGTTCTCATGGAGATGAGGCATTGAAGAAAAATATCGTCTCCATCAATAATAGTCACTATTTCATACAGCGATATTTTATTGGCATCCTTTACCAGGCTGAAACCGCCGTTGGGTCCCTTGGTTGAGGACAATACTTTTCGCTTTACAAGTACCTGCAAAATTTTTGCCAGGAAAGGGGAAGGAATATTTAAATCACCGGCTATTTTCTTGATTCCTACCTTTATTTCACTGCGGGCATGCAAGGCGAGATAAATAGTGGCCCTGATCGCATATTTGCTGGTATTGGATAACATATCAAAGACATTTATATTGGTATTTTGTCAATTCTTCTTTTATGTCTTCCTCCTTCAAAATCAGTGGACAAAAAGATGTCAACAATCTGTTTGGCTTCATCCAATGTCAAAAAACGGGCAGGAAGGGCGCAAATATTGGCATCGTTATGACTTCGGGCAAGAAGAGCAATTTCGGGCATCCAGCAAAGGGCAGACCGTATCAGGGGGTGCTTGTTGGCAGTCATGTTAATACCATTTCCGCTTCCGCATAATGATATACCATAATCAACCTTATTTTCAGAAACCTGTTTTGCTATTTCATGACCGAATTCAGGATAATCAGCAGGTTCAGAGGAATAACACCCCAGATCGTTCACTTGATGTCCGGCTTCCTGCAAATACAGCATCAACCTGGTCTTTAACGGATATCCTGCATGGTCGCTGGCTATTGCTATCTTCATCCTCTTTCTGTTTATTGTATATTCACAAATATAAATATAATTTAGAGCAGGCTTCCATTTTTGATAAAAAGAATTGAATATCCAAATCTCGACATTGTTAAATTTATGTTGGAAACGTCTTAATAAAATGTAAATTGTTTTGGCAGATGGCAGGATTTTTGCATTTCTCCTTACTGCCGATGAATTTATCAGTATTTATTTAGTAATAACCTTTAAATTTTGAACAAAACGTAAACATGAAACAATCCTGTAAATTCTGGTTAATTTTGTACACCCGGAGTTGTTAACCAATGGTTAATAAAACCGGAATATATTTATTTTCAGGCTATAGTTTTCAGAATTGGATGTTAGAAGATGTTAATTAAGGTTTGATAATGGAAAAGTCAAGGATAATGCCTTATTTTTTTAAACAGAATTAACACCCTATCATCATCATTTAAAAATAATTTATGAATTCTTTAATATATAATAATGAATTGTTGAAAAGGGGATTTTTGGATATCCCGGTTAATCCTGAATTAAATCTGATCGAAGAAATCTATCGGATGAAAAAGGAAAAAAATGCGGTGATCCTCGCTCATTATTATCAGGAAGGTAAAATTCAGGATCTTGCTGATTATGTTGGCGATAGCTTATACCTTTCTCAACAGGCTGCGAAAACAAATGCGGATATTATTCTGTTTTGTGGTGTACATTTTATGGCAGAGACTGCCAAGATATTATCTCCTTCAAAAAAGGTACTTTTACCTGATCTGAAAGCAGGTTGTTCATTGGCTGATTCCTGTCCGAAGGATGATTTTGAGGATTTTCTTAAACGATACCCGGATCATACAGTTATAAGTTATGTTAATACAACTGCAGAGATAAAAGCTTTATCGGATATAATTTGTACTTCTTCCAATGCAGTACAGATAGTTGAGTCATTGCCTGAGTCAGAAAAAATTGTATTTGCCCCGGACAAAAACCTGGGAAACTATATTGCTGGAATTACAGGGAGACCAATGGTTATTTGGGACGGAGCGTGCCATGTTCATGAGGCTTTTTCACTTGAACGTATACTTGAATTGAAGAAGCTGCATCCGGAGGCTAAAATCATAGCGCATCCTGAATGCAATAAACCGGTACTGATTGTTGCAGATTTTATTGGTTCTACCTCTGCTTTGTTGAATTTTGTTAAAAAAGATAAAGGAAAATCATATATTATTGCTACTGAATCAGGAATACTTCATCAGATGAAAAATGCATGTCCTGATAAACTGTTTTTGGCTGCTCCGCCAAAGGACGTTACATGTGGTTGCTCGGATTGCAGTTTTATGAAGTTAAATACGGTTAAAAAAGTTTATAACACTTTAAAATTTGAGGTTCCTGAAATATTTGTGGAGGAAGAATTGCGTGTAAAGGCTGAAAAATCTATAAGAAGAATGCTTGAAATATCTGAAAAACTGGGATTATAATTATGAAGAAAACGCTTATCCTTTTGACATTTATTTTTCTGACTCCTTCTTTGTACGTTTTAAGTCAGAATACGGAAACTAAAGATGGACCTGTTAAAATCTATTATCCAAATGGTAAATTATCAAGTGAGGGGATTATGCGTAAGGGCCTTCCTGATGGATACTGGAAGACTTATTTTCCTTCAGGTATTTTAAAATCGGAAGGAAACAGGAGAAATCATTTGCTTGACAGTATTTGGATATTTTACAATGAAATGGGGGATACGCTTGAGAAGATGAATTATATAATGGGTAAAAGGAATGGTTTCGTATATGAATATAATTACCAGAATCTTAAGGATCCGATTCATCATGGAAATATTATTTCAAAGGAACTGTTTGTGAATGATAAAAGGGAAGGCAAATCATATTATTACTATGAGAATGGTAAGCTTAAGGAAACCGTAGAGTTTAGAAATAACAAGCGAAATGGGACGGGAATTGAATATGATATGGATGGAAAGATAATTACAATTCAACATTTTATAAATGGCTCCTTGGTTGAAAGGGAGAGGATAAACCGGTTTGACCAGGCCGGTTTGAAGCAGGGCGTATGGAAAACGTTTTATAGCAATGGCAGGATTAAAACGGAAGCAAATTATAAAAATGATATATTGAACGGACCTTATAAGGAATATGATGAAAACGGTCTTGTGAAGGTATTCTTTCAGTATGCAGAGGGGAAAATGTTGGAAAAGACAGATACGGCAGAATTGGATATTGAAGTACGGAATAAGTATGACGAAGATGGAAAGATTATTTATACCGGATATTATCGCAAGGACGTCCCTGTGGGCATTCACCGTAGCTTTGACAAGAACGGCAAGGTGATTAATGCGTTATTATATAATAATGATGGGATTAAGGTGGGAGAAGGAATCATGACTCCTGAAGGAAAGAAAGAGGGACCATGGAAGTATTATTTTGAAAATGGAAAGCTTAAAGCTTCAGGTAGGGTATTCAAATAACCTTGAAACGGGCACCTGGAAGTATTTATATGAAAATGGGAAAACCGAGGAAACCGGAGTATTTAAAAATGGAAAATATGATGGGCTTTGGCAATGGTTTTATGAAAATGGAAATGTAAAAATCGAAGAAGAATACTACGAGGGGAAAGAGGAAGGGGCAAGTTCAGAATATGATTCAACCGGAAACATTATAACCAAGGGAACTTACTTTGACGGACAAAAGGAGGGAGATTGGTATTATAAGGTAGGGGATTATAGTGAGAAAGGTAAATATGTTGGTGACCTGAAGGATGGAAAATGGCAGGCCTTTTACAGTGATGGAAAGCTTGAGTATGAAGGTAATTATATACAGGGAAATCCTGATGGGGAGCATGTTTATTATTATAATAACGGAAAGATTAAAGAGCTTAATTATTATGTAATGGGCATTGCTGAAAAGAATTGGAAGAAATATGATGAGAATGGTCTTCTGTTGATTACTATCACATACAAGGATAATAAGGAATACCGGATCAATGGGGAAAAAATTGAATTTGTACAGGATGATGTTAAGCTGATACAATAGAACGTTATGAATGAGGATTTTGAATTGAGGAAAATACAGCTTACCGAGGAAGAGCGGGAGATTGACCGGAGTATAAGACCGAAGGATTTTAGTGATTTTAACGGACAGGATAAGCTGGTTCAAAATCTGAAGGTATTTGTTCAGGCGGCCCGTTTGAGGAAGGAGTCCCTTGATCATGTGATTCTTTCTGGTCCTCCGGGTCTCGGAAAAACTACACTTGCGCATATTATCTGCAATGAACTGAAAAGCAAAATTCGAATCACGTCAGGACCGGTTTTAGAAAAGGCAGGTGACCTGGCAGGCATTTTAACAAATCTTGAGAGTCATGATGTTTTGTTTATTGATGAAATTCACCGGTTAAATGCAACGGTTGAGGAATTCCTGTATTCTGCCATGGAAGATTATAAAATTGATTTGATCATTGATAAGGGTCCCGGTGCCCGGTCTGTACAACTTTCTTTAAATCCTTTTACACTGATTGGTGCCACTACACGTGCCGGGTTGCTTTCAGGTCCTCTTCGGGCCCGGTTTGGAATTAATCTTCATCTTAGAATATTATGATTGTGAAGTTCTTGAGAAAATTATTAATCGTTCAGCAAATCTTTTTAATATAAAAATAAATCCAAGGGCTGCATTTGAAATTGCTTCCCGGTCAAGGGGTACTCCCCGTATTGCTAATGCATTGCTGCGAAGGGTACGTGATTTTGCTCAGGTTAGAAAGCTTAAGGAGATTGACCTGGAGGTAACAGAGTTTGCACTTGGAGGCTTTGAATATTGATAAAGACGGGCTTGACGAAATGGATAACAAAATTTTGTTATGCATAATTGAGAAATTCAGGGGTGGTCCTGTTGGTCTTACCACTATCGCTACTGCAGTCAGTGAGGATCCGGGTACTATTGAAGAAGTGTATGAGCCGTTCCTGATAAAGCAGGGTTATCTGAAAAGGACGCCAAGAGGCCGTGAGGCTACCGAACTTGCCTATAAACACCTTGGAAAAGCCAGGTATGGTGATTTTACGCTTCAGTTATAAAATGATAAGCCGAAGATGAAGTTTAGTAGGAGCTTTTAAACTGATTCAGAAAGCGTACGTCATTTTCAAAGTATAAACGAAGGTCATTTACCTGAAATTTTAGCATGGCTATTCGTTCAATTCCCATGCCAAAGGCAAATCCTGTGTACTTCCTGCTATCAATAGATGAGGCTTCAAGAACATTCGGATCCACCATTCCACAACCCAGGATTTCGAGAAAACCGGTATACTTGCATACATTGCATCCTGATCCGCCACAAATGGTGCATGAAACATCTAGTTCGGCAGACGGTTCTGTGAACGGAAAAAAGGAGGGCCTTAACCTGATCTGTGTTTTTTCTCCAAACATTTCACGGGCAAAAAACAGTAAAGTCTGTTTGAGATCGGCAAATGAAACCTGCTCATCGATATAGAGACCTTCAATTTGATGAAAAATGCAATGGGCACGGGCTGAAATTGCTTCATTTCGAAAAACACGGCCAGGAAAAATTTTCCGGATTGGCGGTTGGGCGTTTTCCATTGACCGGACCTGAACCGAAGAAGTATGTGTACGTAAAAGGATATCAGGATTTTTCTCTATGAAAAAAGTATCCTGCATATCACGGGCCGGATGTTCGAGGGGAAAATTCAAACCGGAAAATACATGCCAGTCGTCTTCAATTTCAGGACCTTCGGCGACAGTAAAACCTATTTTTGAAAATATGGATATTATTTCTTTTCTGATAAGCGATACAGGATGCCTGCTTCCAAGCGGCACGGAGTCAGGAGGAAGGCTAAGATCACCTGTAAATTCCGATGTTGATTGAGAAAGGCGTTCTTTGAAATGCAGGTATTTTTCAGTGGCCTTGCTTTTCAAAATATTAAGTCGGGCTCCTGTTTCTTTTTTCTCAGGGTTGGGGACTAACTTAAATGAGTCAAATAACTGGGCAATAATACCTTTCTTGCTTAAATATTGAACCCTGAAATTTTCAAGCTCTTCAATATCCTTTAATTCAACCTTATCAAGGTCAGTACTATGTTTTTCAATCAGAGTAAGCATTCTGCAGAATGTTATTTGATGATGGTAGCATGAATGATGCGAATATCCGTAAGAGGTCTGTTACGGCTGTCAGTTTTAGCAGCTGCAATCTTATCTACTATGTCCAGACCTTCAGTTACTTCTCCAAATACAGTATATGCATTGTCGAGATGAGGAGTTCCTCCTATTGTAGTGTAAGCTTCCCGTTCTTTCGGGGTAAATGCTAAATGCCTGCCCGACGATTGAAGTGCATCAAGTTGGGAATTGGATAGAGGTGCTCCTTCAACTATATAGAACTGGGATCCTGAAGATTCCTTTTTTAGGATTCACTGCATCTCCCTGCCGTGCAGCTGCAAGTGCACCCTTTTTATGAAAATACTGGGGTAATATCTCTGCCGGAATTTTATAGGATGGACCTCCAATGCCAAGATGTTGATCAGCTGTTGCCTTTTTAGAGTCCGGATCACCGGTTTGAATCATAAACTGCGGTATTACACGGTGAAAGAGTACACTGTCATAATATCCTTCATTGACCAGTTTTATGAAATTGTCACGATGGAGGGGAGTTTCATCATAAAGAAGGATCTTTATATCACCAGCGGTAGTTTGCAGAAGAACTTTCGTTTGCGTGTAAGCCATGAAGTTGTGTATTAAAAATGTTAGAACCAGGGAAACTGTAAGAAGGTGTTTATTTTTCATATTATTTTTTTCAAAAAGGTTAGAACTATTTAAGGCTGTGAAATTATGAAATTTTTAGCTCTTCAAATCGTTTGTAAACAAGTTATCTTTGTTTACCCATCGGAATTTTAGCTGAGATCAGTATTTTGTATTATAAATATTCAATGAAATGAAATCTGTTTGTATTGCCGGAGGCAGTGGTTTTATCGGAAGGAATTTAATGAATCGGCTAATTTCTGAAGGTTATACGGTGTCCTTAATTTCAAGGGAAGACTTTTTAAAAGGCAATATTAGCACGAAGCTAAGAGAATTGTTCCGTGGTTATTAATCTTGCTGGTGAATCAATCGCAGGATTATGGACAAAAAGGAAACGAAGAAGGATTTATGATAGCAGGATCTTGACTACAAGGAATCTGGTGGAGGCAATTAACTGTTCGGATGATGAAATTAATTTGCTTATACAGGTTTCGGGTATAGGAATATATGATAATCAGCATATTCATACGGAAGAGAGTCAAACAATATGATAATGGTTTTTTGAGTCAGGATTATTCATGATTGGGAAGGTGAACTTGCTAATTTTAAAAAGAGAAATTTGAGGGTTGTGGTTCTCCGGTTAGGAGTAGTTTTGGATAAAAGAGGAGGAATGTTAAAGCAGATTCTGTTTCCTTTAAGATTCGGAATTGGAGTTGGTGTAAGAAGTGAAGATTATTTTCCTTTTGTACAGCTCGATGATTTAATGAATGTCTTTTTATTTTGTATGGAATCTACGAAAATTCAGTGGAGCTGTTAATGTGACTGCTCCGGTTTTAACAAAAATTAACCGATTTTTTCGGGTACTTACAAAGATTAAAAATGGAAAAATTTTGATTTGGTTTAGCACGGGCTTTATAATGCTTTTGATGGGAGAAAGCGGTAGTTTGCTTAACAGAAGGGCAGCAGGTTATTCCTGCTAAATTAGCTCAATAATGGTTTTGTATTCAGGTATGATAATATTGAAGATGCTTTGAATAGGGCATGCAATTGACCGGCGAATTCCTTTACTTTGCAAAGTATATTTGGCCTGATGAAAAGGCATAGTTTAAAATATATTTTGAGAGACTTAGTTTTATGAAAGTTAAAATTGTAAACAGATCCAGGCATGGACTTCCTGCATATAATACTCCGTTGAGTGCTGGTATGGATTTGTATGCTGATCTGAATGAACCGGTATTGTTAAAGCCATTGGAGCGACAGTTGATCGGAACCAGTATTTTTATTGAATTACCGGAGGGATTTGAGGCGCAGGTTAGACCTAGAAGCGGTTTGGCTGTAAAAAGGGGCTTATCGGTACTTAATACGCCTGGAACTATTGATGCTGATTACAGGGGTGAAATTAAAGGTGATTATGGTTAATTTATCAAATGAACCCTGTGAAATCAGGGACGGTGAGCGAATAGCTCAGTTGGTAATCAGCAGGCACGAAAGGGTTGAATGGATTGAATCAAGTCAATTAGCTGATAGTGACCGGGGAACTGGAGGATTTGGACATACAGGAGTATAAATTTACATAATATTATAACACGTGAAAATTTCGGTTTTTTTTATTTCAGTTCTGTATTTTTTTGAATATTGCTTCTTTTGGGCAGAATAAGATTCAGCAGAATGAAGAGTGAGGATTCTGAAAGGGATCCGGGTTTTTTATATGCGTTTACTGAAGCTTCAAGATTATTGTTATTTGAGGATTATGGGAGAGCTTTGAGTCTTTTTAATGAATGTCTTAAATATGAACCACGCAGTGCCGCAGTTCATTATCAGCTCGCACAGATTTATATTAAAGCCGGAGATATTACTTCTGCCAGAAATTTTTCACGTACAGCTCATTTAATTGAGCCGGATAATGAATGGTATGCCATGCAGCTTGCTTCGATATATCAGGCAAGCAGGATGGCGGATAGTGCAATTTTGGTGTATCAGTCTTTATTGAAGGGATCAAAGGAAGATCTTAACCTTTGGTTCAGAATAGCTTCTTTATATGAGCAGGAGGGAAAATATAAGGAAGCAATGCAATATCTTGATAGTATTGAGAAGTGAAGCCGGTATTACCAAGGAAGTATGTATTAGTAAATCCAGAATATTTAGTAAAACCGGCAAGAATAAAAAGGCCTTGAATGAGCTTAGACGATGCTTAACCGGAGGGGATGAGGATTATATTATTTTAGGTGTTATTGCTGAATTTTACAGAACCAATAATAAGCCGGATTCTGCATTGCATTATTATGAACTGATCGAAAAGGATCATCGGGATGATGCAAATGTTATGTTTTCATATGGTGAGTTTCTGTTGGAGCAGGGACTGGTTAATAAGGCTCAGAAAGTATATATTGATATTTTTGGGAATAATGCTATTGATGAGAATGTACGGATTAGCTATTTATATAATGCTATTCAGGATGAGAGGCTTTATAAGCTGGTAAGTCCCGTTTTGGATACTGTTGTGAATACAATTTACCGGCAAGCCAGGGACAGCATTCGTATTATCTCTATATATAGTGATATTAAATACAGGAGCGGAAATTATGAGGATGCTGCCAAAGGTCTTAAACGGATAATAGCATTTGACGACAAAAATTATTCTGCGTGGGAGCAATTGTTGTTTTGTGAAAATGCATTAAATCATAAGGATAGTGTTAAATACTATGGAGAAATTGCAATTTCGAGATTTCCTGAACGGCCCTTGCCATATCTTGTTCTTGGATCAGTGTATTATGAGGAGAAGGATTTTACAAAGGCCATTAATGATTTAAGAATGGGGGAGAGATTGGCAGGAAGTGACAGGTTAAAAGTCGAGTTTTATTCTTTACTGGCGGAATGTTATAGTAAGACCGGAGATTTGGCAACATCAGATGATTTTTATATGCGATCACTTGAAAATTGATAGTTTGAATGTGGTTGTACTTAACAATTATTCATACAGCCTGGCTGTGAGGGGAGATAATATTGACAAGGCAGTTTCTATGAGTAGATACACAATTGAAAAGGAACCATACAATTCTACTTATCTTGATACATACGCTTGGATAATGTACAAAAGCAATAATCTTGCTGAAGCTGAGAAATACATTAAGAAGGCTATTCAATTTGGAGGGGGAACAAATCCTGAGATTTTGAGCCACTATGGTGATATTCTTGCTAAAAAGGGAAAAACTAAAGATGCCGTGGCGGCCTGGACTGAGGCATTGAAGTATGGTGACAGTGACATGGAAACGGCTCTCCGTATTAAAATTGAAAACAGTAAGAAACAATAATTTCACTATTTGTAATGAAGAGGGCTTTTGTATTTGTTTCGTGCATTATTTCTCATGGTGAATGCTATGATTGCACAGAATGATGTGGAAAAAGTCCGGAAAATGCGTGAAAGCACTTTAAAGGAAATTGAATATGCAAATAAGCTTCTGGAGGAAACGAGGGGACAAACAAAAGCCTCTTTACAGGAAGTAAATATTATTAATCAAAAACTAAAAAAAAGACAGCAATATATTTCTGGTCTTGAAACTGAAACAGAAATGGTTGGACAGACTGTGGCGGAATATCAGACCGAAATCGAAAAAGTGCAGGCTGAAATAAAAAGGTTAAAGGATTTATATGCGGATATGGTTGTTCGAAATTACAAGAATAGGTGGAATAATTATTATATTATGTACTTTCTCGCATCAGACAACATGAATCAATTATATCAACGTCTTCGGTTTGTACAGATTTATTACAAATTATATTGAAAATCAAAAGTTGAAATTGGATAAATTGAAGGCATGATCTGAGCGTTAAAAGTAATGAGTTGTTGGAGGTTAAAAAGAAGAAGGAAATTTTGATTCAAACTACAAGAAAGGAATATAGTGTTATTCAGGAGGAAAGTGCTAAGAAAATGATGCTTGTGAATACCCTGAAGAAGAAGCAGGCTGAAATTGAAAGGGAAATTAGGGATAAGGAAAGAACGGCGAAGAAACTGGATAATGAAATAACTAAAATAATTGAAGCAGAAAGGAAGAAATCGGGTAAGGGTAGTATCAAGGCCAATCTGACACCGGCGGATCAGATCATATCAAGTGATTTTGAAAAGAACAGGGGAAAATTACCGTGGCCTACAAGGGAAGGGATAATTTCGGGAAAATATGGCGAACATGAGCATCCGGATTTTAAAGAAGTTAAAATACGAAATGATGGTATTTATATTTCTACATCAAAAGGAGAGCCAGTCAGATCTATATTCAAAGGAGTAGTTTCCAGGGTTTTTTCTATCCCGGGAGAGAATTATACTGTAATTATAAAGCATGGCAATTATTATACGCTGTATCATAACCTGGTTGATGTTACCGTAAAGGCTGGACAACATGTTGAAACAAAGGAAATTCTGGGCAAGGTTTATACGGATAATGAAACAAAGGAGAGTACTTTATACTTTCAGATATGGAAGGAAACTGAACGGAACGATCCTGAATTATGGCTGGCAAATTAAAAGAAAAGTGTTTTTTTAGTATTTTAGCATAAATATTAAGTAAAATGGAAACAAAAGATTATTGAATCAAGTATATTAATGGGTAATAGAAACATAAATGTAATGGAAAAATTACTTAAGATAAGTTCAAAGATCGAAAACCTTAGAAAAGTCGAAAAACTTGTGGATGATTTGTCCACAGAATACAATATTAGTGCTGATGTATACGGTAATATTCTTATTGCCGCATTAGAAGCTGCTAACAATGCAATTTTGCATGGAAATAAACTCGACGAAAATAAAAATGTGTCTATTGCTTTTAGAATTGAAAAGGACAAGTTAAATATTCAGATTGATGACGAGGGTTTCGGTTTTGATTACAAGAATGTTCCTGATCCTACCGCTCCTGAAAACATCGAAAATGTAAATGGCAGGGGTATCTTTTTAATGGAGAAGTTATCTGACAGGATAGAATTTACTCGGAATGGTGCGTCGGTTCAGCTTGAGTTTAATCTAAAATAAAAATTGGGAATTTATATTGAGTATGGTGAATGGAAAGGAAATTTGATCATTCCTTCCAGGTTTAAAGAAGTAGTTAAGAGAATAGGTTTACAGGAAAAGAGAAAGTTAGGGGAAATTTGTTTTATTTTTGTTTCCGAAAAGGAAATACTCCGGATTAACCGGGAATTTTTAAAACATGATTATATTACAGATGTTATTACGTTCGGTAATAGCACTAAAATTTCGGTAGGCGGAGATATATTTGTCTGTCCAGAAATGGTATTTTTAAATGCAGTAGACTATGGATCAGATAATTATACTGAATTATACAGGGTTATGATACATGGTGTATTGCATTTGATTGGGTATAGTGATGGTACAGAAGATGAACGAAGTGTCATGAGAAGTTTGGAGGATTATTATTTGAATTACGGGAAGGCACATAATTATTTTAATTAGATGGGATGGATTATACATATGATATTATTGTTGTAGGAGCAGGACATGCCGGTTGTGAGGCAGCCAATGCTGCGGCTAATCTGGGAGCCCGGGTTTTGCTAATAACCATGGACATGACCAAAGATTGCTCAGATGTCATGTAATCCGGCTATGGGTGGAGTGGCGAAAGGGCAAATTGTCAGGGAAATTGATGCGTTGGGAGGATACTCGGGCATTGTGACGGATAAGAGTATGGTACAATTCAGAATGCTCAATAAGTCAAAAGGTCCGGCGGTATGGAGTCCGAGAGCTCAATGTGACAGGGTAAATTTTTCGTTGGAATGGAGGAAACAAATTGAAAATAACCGGAATATTGATTTATGGCAGGATAATGTTTTTGCACTGATATTTGAAAAGGATAAATTGAGGGGAGTTCAGACAAGGATGAACGCCCGGTTTTTTGCGGAATGTGTCATTCTCACGGTGGGGACTTTTGGAAACGGAATTATTCATGTTGGGAGAACCCAGTTGAAGGGAGGAAGAATATCTGAAACAAGATCGGAAGGTATTACTGAGCAACTTGATAATATGGGTATTAAATCCGGAAGGATGAAAACCGGCACACCTGCCCGACTTGATGGCAGAACGATCGATTTTGCTTTGCTTGATGAACAGAAGGGAGATGCGTTTATTCAACGGTTTTCTTATCTGGAAACAAAAATTATCGATAAGCAGTTATCCTGTTATATTACTTATACAAACGAAAAGGTTCATGATATTTTGCGAAAGGGATTTGACGATTCTCCTCTCTATAATGGAACAATCAAAGGGAGTGGGACCAAGGTATTGTCCAAGTATTGAAGATAAGATTGTGACTTTTGGAGAACGGGAGCGTCATCAGCTTTTCCTTGAACCTGAAGGATGGAATACAAATGAATATTACCTGAATGGATTTTCTTCATCCTTGCCTTTGGATATTCAATACGAGGCGATGAGAAGTATCCGTGGTCTGGAGAATGTAAAAATTTACAGACCAGGATATGCTATTGAATACGACTATTATTTTCCCACACAATTGCACCATTCACTGGAGTCTAAAGTTGTTGATTCTCTTTTTCTGGCCGGTCAGATTAATGGTACTACAGGTTATGAGGAGGCAGCTGCACAAGGACTTATGGCAGGTATAAATGCATATTTGAAAATCAATAAAAAACCTGCTTTTGTTTTAGGCAGGGAGGAAGCTTATATTGGTGTTCTGATTGATGATCTGGTGACAAAAGGTGTCGATGAACCCTATAGGATGTTTACATCCCGTGCAGAATACCGGGTTTTGTTACGGCAGGACAATGCCGATGAAAGGCTGACGGAAAGATCTATTAGATATTGGACTGGCGGATAGCGAAAGAATAAAAATTTATGGTGAAAAGAAGGAAGTTAAAAATAAAGTGCTTGATTTTATAAGGAATACAAGTGTTAGTCCATCCGAAATAAATTCGATGCTGGATGATTTAAGTTCTGCTGGATTGCGGCAAAAGGTAAAATTATTTGATGTGCTTTTACGCCCGGAGGTTCGGATTTCAGAATTGGTAATGAGAGGATTATTAAATGTTCCGGAAGTGGATACTAAGGCTTTTTATTGGAATGAGCTTCTTGAATCAGTTGAGATAGCTGTTAAGTACCAGGGATATATTGAAAGGGAAAGGCTATTGGCCGAAAAGGTAAAACGACTGGAGGGAATTAAGATTGATTTTGATATTGATTTTAGTTCTTTGCTTTCGATATCCACCGAAGGAAGACAAAAGTTAAAACGGCATAAACCTTCTACAATTGGTCAGGCTAGTCGTATTTCGGGAATTTCTCCCAGTGATATTAATGTTCTTCTGCTATATTTAGGTCGTTAAGACGAATAAATGTTCCACGTGGAACATTCGGGTTTAAAAAATGGCACAAAAGCCCCATATTCAGGAAATAGTAAATAAATTACCCGGAAAACCGGGCGTTTATCAATTCTTAAATGCTGCAGGTGATCTTATTTACATTGGGAAGGCCAAAAATCTTAAGAAACGGGTAGCTTCCTATTTCACCCATTCGGATCAGCACTCCTATAAACATGATGCACTGGTAAGGCAAATTCACGATATCCATTATATCCTTGTGGATGATGAATCGGATGCTTTGTTACTCGAAAACAATCTTATTAAGGAAAATCTTCCCAAGTATAACATCATGCTAAAGGATGACAAAACCTATCCATGGATTGTCATTACAAATGAGCGATTTCCCCGGGTTATGCTTACGCGGAACTATATACTCGATGGTTCCGTTTATTTTGGACCCTATACCTCAGTGGTAATGGTCCGTACCATGTTGGATCTGATTCGCCAGCTTTTTAAACTTACGAACATGTAAATTGAGTCTTACCGTTGAAAATATAGTAAAAGGTAAGTTTCAGCATTGTCTGGAATTTGATTTAGGAAACTGTCTTGCTCCATGTGAGAATCTTCAAACGGAAGAGAACTACATGGCTGCAATAGATCAAATTAAAGATATACTAAAAGGAAATTATCAGCAGGTGATTATTCAATTGAAAGAAACCATGGGAAATTATGCCAGGTTGTATCAATTTGAACAGGCTGATCTTGTGCGAATGAAAATTGAAACCCTTGAAAAATACAAGGGAAGATCTACCATTGTCAATTCAAAGATAAGCAATGTGGATGTTTTTAGTATCCTTAATGAGGATAGCCATGCCTATGTAAACTTTATGAAAATTGTTAATGGAGCCATTGTGCAATCTCATAATGTGGAGGTAGTAAAAAAAATTGCGGAGATAAAGGAAGAAATTTTATCCTATGTTATTTTCGATCTGAGAACACGTTTTAGTAGTGATGCCCGGGAAGTTATAGTATCTGTTCTGCCGGATGTTTGTCTGCCGGGACTAAAATATACAATTCCAAAACAGGGAGATAAGCGAAAATTACTTGAATTGTCGGAACGAAATGCCCTTTCCTACAGAAAAGACAGGGAACTTGCCAGGGAATCCTTGAGCCGGCCTGATCCTTCCACCAGCGTATTACTCGATTTGAAAAGAGATTTAAGGCTTAAAACCTTGCCCGTGCGAATTGAATGTTTTGATAATTCAAATATTCAGGGAACAAATCCGGTTGCATCGTGTGTTGTTTTTGAAAGTGGAAAAGCAAAAAAATCGGATTACCGGCATTACAATATCAAAACCGTGGAAGGCCCGAATGATTTCGCCAGCATGGAAGAAGTAATTTTCCGACGATATACACGATTGATCCAGGAAGGGACACCCTTACCGGATCTAATTATTGTAGATGGGGGGAAGGGCCAGTTGTCTGCGGCGCTGGTTAAGTCTGGACAAATTGGGTTTGCGTGAAAAAATTGCCATTGTGGGGATTGCAAAGCGACTGGAGGAGATTTATGTTCCGGGCGATTCTGTTCCCTTGTACCTTGATAAAAATTCCCGGTCATTGCGACTTATACAACAGCTCCGAAATGAAGCACACCGTTTCGGCATTACGTTTCATCGTAAAAAGAGGGAAACTGCACTATTTGAATCTGAATTGGATGTTATTCCCGGCATTGGTCCGGCAACAAGAGAAAAAATTCAGCTAAAAGTGAAGGATTTACAGATACTTAGTTCAATGAGCCTCGAGGAAATTGCCTCGATTGCCGGGAAAAAAGCAGCTAAAATTCTTTATGATCATTTCCATGGGAAGATATGTATCTGAATGAGATACTTGCGAGTACCTGGATATCCAGTCCTTAAACAATTTCGCCACAATAATTTGTAACTGAAGAAGAAAATGCGAGCAGAGCGCTCGTTCATCTGCGGGATCAGCGGGATTAGCGAGAGGAATTATTGGAATTTATGGTTTATGAAGGGAATACGTCAAGAAGTTTTTACCGCAGAGGTTCGCAGAGGAATACACAGAGTGTCACGGAGATATGATTTTGAGGCGCTTTGCTTTAATGAGGACGCAGAGTTATACACGACGCAGTTTTACGGCTATATTTCAGAAAATAAGATCTTGTTATATAAGACTATCCAGTATCGAGTATCCAGTATCCAGTATCGAGTATCAAGATCCAGTATCCAATATCGAGTATCCAGCATCCAGCATCCAGCATCAGTATCCAGCCGACTACTTATTCCTGTAAATGGTATATTTCACAAATTGTTGAAGCGAAAGGTTGATTTCGTTTTCAGGATATTTTTTTAGTTTTTGCAAGGCAAGATCCGTATATTCAGTCATTTTACTGCTTGCATATTCAAGGCCCTGGTATTTGTTTATAAATGCTCTTATCTCCGTCATTTTATTACGATCGTTGCCATTTGAATGCATCAGGCGGAGAATGTGTTTTTTCTCAGATGACTCTGCTTTTTCCAGTGCATAAATTAGAGGAAGGGTTAATTTGCTTTCCTGTAAATCGTTACCTGCAGGCTTCCCTGTAACACTATTTATTTGATAATCAAGCAAATCATCCTTTAATTTGGAAGGCAATTCCCAATAATTCACCAAATTTTTGCATCTCAATTACCACCTCATCGTTCATTCCAACCGATTTTGCTCCGCACGAACTGCAGCAGGATATTAATGTGGCTGTTTTTTTACGGATAATTTCAAAATATTCATCCTGTGAAACATTCAGTTTTCGTGAATTGCGGATTTGCATCAGCTCACCTTCACTCATTTCCTTTACGGCATCGGTCACAAGGTTAAGTAATTCGTATTCCTTGTTTTGAATGGCCAGCAATAATCCCTTAGCCAGCAAATAATCACCCAGGAGAACAGCAATTTTCGATTTCCAGATTGCATTGATAGAAAAAAAACCACGTCTTTCGAAAGATTCATCTACAACGTCATCATGAACGAGGGTGGCCGTATGCAGCATTTCGATCAGGGCAGCGGCTGTATAGGTGGAGGAATTGGGTTCACCCACCAATCTGGCAACCAGGAAAACAAGGATGGGCCGCATCTGCTTTCCCTTACGCCGCAGCAGATAATTTATCACCAGGTTCAGCAGCGGAACCTTGGTTTTCATCACTTCACTGAAATAGGTTTCGAAATGCTTTAATTCACTGGAAATGGGCTCTTTTGATCTGGTCGAGTTCTGACATTCTTGAATTTTTACTTTTCAAAATTAATAATAATCTGCTGGTATTTCCAGTTATTAGGGAAGGATTGCTTTCGCTATCGCATTCCTCCAGAAAATATGCATAGTGCAGGATTGTGATTCCATGCAATACCAAAGGATTTTAATTAAATTAAAGAAACCCGTATTTGGATACGGATATATTAATATATTTGTATATTATTGAAGCAATATTATCAAATTATTTGTATTTCAATCATGTGGCTTGATTCTAATTTCGTTTAAGCCCATTAAATCAATATAAAATGAAATTTGAGGGATTAACAGCAGAGCAACTGGAGAAAGCAGCCAATATGTTAAAGGCTATTGCACATCCCATGCGCGTAGCAATTCTCGAATATCTTGATGGTGGCAAACAACTGACTGTTACTGAAATTCATGAACACCTGAAAATTGAACAATCTACCACATCACATCATCTGGGAATATTGAAAGATAAGGGTGTACTGGGTTCCAAACGCGAAGGGAAGAATACTTATTATTACATTAAAAATGAACATTTAAGCAATGTAATTGAATGTATCAACAAATGTGCCTGCTGATTGTTTGAGGTTACTAAACGTATGCCGGTGGATATATTCAACCGGCTTTTTTGTCAGTAATTTTGTGATACCATGAAACCCAGAATTTTCTTATTTGATGCTTATGCCTTGATTTACAGGGCGTATTACGCTTTCATTAATCGTCCGATGATTAATTCAAAGGGCCAGAATACTTCAGCGATTTATGGTTTTACAAGTGCACTTTTTGATATTTTGAAAAAGGAAAATCCGGAATATCTTGCGGTTGCGTTTGATGCACCCGCCCGAACATTTCGTACCGACCTTTATGAAGAATATAAGTCAAACCGGCTGATCACACCGGAAGAAATTAAGAAAGCCGTTCCCATTATTAAAGAAATCCTTGCTGCCCTTAATATTCATGTTTACGAGGTTGTTGGTTTTGAAGCAGATGACATTATCGGAACCCTTGCGAAGAAAGCGGAGGAAAAAGGGTATAAGGCATTTATGGTAACACCGGATAAGGATTACACCCAGCTTGTTTCCGAAAATATAAATATTTATAAGCCTTCCAGTCTTGGGAAAAGGATATGATGTTTTGGGAGTAGATGAGGTTAAAACCAGATTCGGCATACAGAATCCCAAACAGGTTATTGATATACTCGCTCTGTGGGGCGATGCCTCTGATCATATTCCGGGCGCCCCGGGAATAGGAGAGAAGACCGCTAAGGAATTAATTGCCAGGTTCGGATCGTTGGAGGAAATTTACAATCACATCGGTGAGTTAAAGCCGAAACAACAGGAAAGCCTTCTGGCCAATAAGCCCCAGGTTTTACTTTCCCAGGTTCTTGCTACCATCATAACCGATGTGCCCATTGAACTTGATGAGAACCTTCTCAAAAGCAGTAAATGGGATGAAAAACGGTTGAGGAATATTTTTACTGAACTGGAATTCAGAACCTTTATTGCTGTTTTGAATGAAGCACGTTCCAATCCGGTGCAGGGAAATCTGTTTGATGGTGCTGCAACACCTTCTCAGGATGCTGAGGAAACCCATCTTACTGCGGCAACTGTTCCACATCAGTATAAACTGGTTCAGGAACCACAGGAACTTGATGAATTAGTTAAGTTGCTGCTTAAACAGGAGGCTTTTTGTTTTGATTCCGAGACCACCGGATTGCAAACACGTGATGCACAATTAGTTGGACTTTCATTTAGCTTTAAGGATCATGAAGCCTACTATATTCCGTTTTCTGCTGATCAAAATGAGGCGGCCACGAAATTGGAAAAACTTAAACCGGTTTTTGGGAATCCCCTCATAAAAAAAATCGGACAGAATCTGAAATACGATATCGAAATTCTCATGAATTATCAGGTAAATGTTGAGGGTGAGCTATTTGATACGATGATCGCTCACTACCTTATTCAACCTGATCTTAGTCATAACATGAATTATCTGGCAGAAGTCTATCTGAATTATAAACCGATATCCATTGAAGAATTGATCGGAAAAAAGGGGAATGGACAGATCAACATGCGGGATGTGGAAATCGGACTTATCAAAGAGTATGCAGCGGAAGATGCTGATGTAACCTGGCAATTGTATCCTGTTTTGAAAAAGGAACTTGACAGGATGGGGTTATTGCCCCTGGCGGAGGCTATTGAGATGCCCCTGGTAAAGGTCCTGGCTGAATTGGAATATGCAGGTTTTAAAATCAGTGTGGATAACCTGAAGAGTTATGCAGCATTGTTAAAAGAAGACATTCATAACTGTGAGCAGATTATTTTTGAAATGGCTGGCATTTCATTTAATATTAATTCTCCCAGGCAGTTAGGAGAAATCCTGTTTGAACGGATGAAAATTTCCGAAGGGGCACAAAAAACCAAAACAAAGCAGTATTCAACCGGAGAGGAAATTCTGACAAAACTGGCAGATAAACACCCGATTATTTCAAAAATTTTGGATTACAGGGCGATGCAAAAGCTTCTGAATACATACGTGGAAGCCTTGCCTGGATTGATCGATCCGAAAACCAGTAAAATTCATACTTCCTTTGAACAAGCCTGGGTGAGCACGGGCAGATTAAGTTCCAAAAACCCGAATCTCCAGAATATACCTATACGTTATGAACGGGGTAAGGAAATACGAAAAGCCTTTATTCCCAGTGATGATCAGCATATCCTGCTTTCTGCTGACTATTCACAGATTGAACTTCGGCTTATGGCTCATTTAAGCGGGGATGCCAATATGATCCAGGCTTTTCGCAACCAGGAGGATATTCACACGGCTACTGCAGCCAAGGTTTTCAAGGTGGAAGAAAAAGACGTGACCTCCTCCATGAGGTCAAGAGCCAAAACTGCCAATTTTGGAATCATATACGGGATTTCCGCCTTCGGATTATCTCAACGGTTGAATATATACGCGCGGGGAAGCGGCTGACCTGATTAAGGGATATTTTGAAAGCTATCCAAAGGTTAGAGAATATATGGAAAACGCCATTGTCATGGCCAAGGAAAAAGGATATGTAGAAACCCTTCTGGGAAGAAGACGATTTTTGCCGGATATTCACTCCGCCAATGCGATTGTAAGAGGAGTGGCAGAGCGAAATGCAATCAACGCTCCTATCCAGGGATCTGCTGCCGATGTTATCAAGCAGGCCATGGTTAACATTCAAAGGCGATTGAGAAAATATACAAATTCCCATATGATCCTGCAGGTACATGATGAATTGATTTTTGATATTTTGGACAAGGAAGTTGAAGAGATCAGGGACATTGTTCGTTACGAAATGGAAAACGCCCTAAAACTAACCGTACCTTTAGTTGTAGATATTGGTACAGGAAATAACTGGCTGGAAGCACACTAAGGTCGAGGCTAACCGGTCAGGCAAACCACTTCAGAAAAATATTACGTATTGTATCCGCTTTTACGGGTTTTACAATGTAATCGTTCATTCCTGATGAAATGGCTTTTTGTTTGCTTTTGCTGCTGGCAGTGGCGGTCATAGCTACAATGGGCATCTGGTAACCCATTCCCCTTATTTCCACGGTAGCCTGAATACCATCCCGTTCCGGCATGATCAAGTCCATAAAAATAATATCATATTTCCCCTGCTTTGTCTTCTCAACAACCTCAATTCCATTCCTGGCAATGTCGATTTTATACCCAAGGTGCCCGAAATATCGTTTGGGCTACACGGATGTTGATCTCATTGTCCTCAGCGACAAGCACAGAAAGATCTGTCCTGATTTTTCTTACCGGTTCCCGTGATGATTTTTCCAATGCCGGGAAGGAATCATAAAGGCATGAAAGAATATCTTCCTGTTCAAAAGGTTCAAGAATATAGAAATCAACGCCATTTCGCCTTGACTGAAGGTAGTTCTCCACCCGGTGATTGGAACTTAACAAAAACATCAGATGCAATTCGGTCAATTTGTCTTCTTTCAGTTTTTTAGTCAGCTGCAGGCCATTCATTCCCGGTTCATCCATAATAAACAGTGCATGGTAATGGTTTCCGGGATCAGTAAGTTTTTTCTTCAGATCGGATTCTTTTTCAACACTGTACTCAAAAATTTCCGTTTTCATCTCCTTCCTGCTCGAATAAACGAAGCAGACGCTGCTTATTCTGAACTGTATGGGCAATAATAAGCACTTTCAATTGCGACCATTGTTGCACCTCTTCGGCATGCAGCGCCTTGATCTGCCTTTCATTTGAATATACTTCAATTGTAAAGCTGAATTTTGAACCCGGATAATTTGGATTTGTTGAAATTGTGGAGGGACTTTCCGCCCAGATCTCTCCATGCATCAGGTTGACAAGCTGTTTTGAAATGGTAGTTCCCAGGCCTGAACCGCCATATTTTCGGGAAGTGGATTCTTCAGCCTGGGTAAATGAATTAAAAATGCTTTCAATCTTGTTGTGTGGAATACCAACTCCAGTATCTTCAACATAGAAAAGCAGGGTGAGATTGCTGTTGTATTCTTCTTCAAGCTGAATTCCAACCACAATCTGACCTTCGTGGGTGAATTTGACGGCATTGCTGATCAGATTGGATAAAACCTGCCTTAGACGGAATGGATCACCAATAATATTTTCAGGAACATCGGGATTAATTTTAATCTGAAGTGAAATATTTTTCTCTTCAATAATGGGTCTGAAAAGATCGACAGATAATTTAACTTCTTCTCTTAATTTGAAAGGAATTTCCTCGAGCTGCATCTTGCCTGCCTCAATTTTGGAGAAATCAAGAATATCATCGATAAGGTTAAGCAAAAGATCGGCAGACCGCTTAACAATTTGAAGATATTCTTTTTGTTCTGTATTCAGATTTTCCTGGTCCATGGCTTCTGTCATGCCAATAATTCCGTTCATGGGAGTGCGGATCTCATGGCTCATTTTAGCAAGGAATTCAGATTTGGCTGTGTTGGCGGCAGCCTCATATTTTCTGGCTTTTTCAATGGGTGTAATATCGGAAAACACACTTACAATGTATTCCTTGTCATCAATATTAAAGGGAAGATCCTTCTTATATACCGCAACCTCTTCACCTTCATGTCGGTAAAGAACAAATTGATTTGAATCAAAAGCGGTTTCCGACCCCGGATCATAATAGTCCCGGGACAACATGAAACGATCTGTAAGATTCTTACCTGCAATCGGTTCATCTGCTTTTATTAACAGCATTTCCCTGGCAGTCTTATTCACAAGCTTAGTGTTCTGTTCGGGATCCAGGATGAGAATACCTACGGGAAGTTTATCAAATATGGCCTGGAGATTTGACAGTTTTCCTGTTTTTTGGCCGCGCTTTGTAAAATCATTTCCTCCTGAACGGTAAATGAGCAACAACAGAAAAATTAAAATAACTGCATTTAATAAGCTAACGACAAGGATGCGGGTAAACAGCAAGGAGAAAATAAACCGTTGCTGCATGGAAAAAAAGACGCCCATCCGGTTACCGAATACATGGAAAGGAATAAATGCTGAATATACTTTAACATTTTTATTATCAATTAAAACAGTATGCTTAACGAAATCGTTTGTTTCAGTTAAAATGTCATTACGGATTACCGCAAGGTGAGTATATTGTAGTTTCGGCTGAGCGTTGCTATATATAAGATTTCCGTCTTCTTCCACAACCCATTGAAAGAAATGAGCATCATGGTAATATTCGTTTAGTACACTGGCAAAATATTTCGGAAAATCAAAAGTAAAAACCAGGTTGGCAGCAAGTTGTTTTTTAAAAAATACCGGAAAGGTATATATGTACTCATTATCTGTTTTCTGCATCACGGAATTCGAAATTAATTCCGTCTGCTTTTGCGTAAGATAGGGATCGATGAGAAGGATATTTTTCTTATTATAGGAAAGATTCAGCACATGCTGGTTACTATCTTCTATTACAATGTTTTTAATAAGGTCGCGGTAATTGAAAAACAGCCTTTCCACCTCGGTGAGACCGGCCTGTTTACTGTCTTCCGAACCATAATCGAGATTATTAAGTGAATTGGAATACAGAAGTGCATTTACATCATTTTCGAATTTCTGTAATGTTTGTTCTACTTTATCAGCTGCTGAAGTGGCCTGACCATTCAGTATGCTTCGTTGAAAAGCAATTTGTTTCCTGTAAATTGATATATTCAGAAAAAAGGAAAGCAGGATAGTGGCAAGTACTATGACAGTCAGAAAGGAAATGGATTTCTTCATCGCAACGAATTGAGTTAAGGACGAGTCAAAATAGGAAAAATATTCCAATTATTCAACGGCATATCAGGCCAATAATATGAACAGGCTCAGGCGATACGGTATTTGCCTTCTTCGCCGCTTATTAGTTTAACATAACTACGGTATCGTGATTCATGCAAAATTCCCTGTAATACAGGCGTCAATTACAGCACAACCCGGTTCATGTATGTGAGAACAATTGTAGAACCGGCAATTTGCAGAAAGATTGAAAATATCAGAAAAATACAATCCGATTTCATTCCGGCTTATATCCATTACACCAAAGCCCCTGATACCGGGCGTGTCAATTATAAAGCCGCCGGAAGGAAGCTCAAGCATTTCAGGGTATGTTGTTGTATGTTTGCCTGAGAGATGATATTCCGATACAGGAGCTGTCTTGAGGTTGAGACCAGGACAAAGCAGGTTTATCAGGCTGGTTTTTCCAACCCCGGAATTGCCTGCAATGGCTGTATATTTGCTCTCTAATTGATTGGAAAGTTCTGCGATATTCAGTTGCTTTTCCACAGAAATTTCGATGACCCTGTACCCTGCGTATTCATAAATCCTTCTTACTTCAGCGCATCTTTCCATTTTTTCTGCACTGTACAGGTCAATTTTATTGATAACCAATATGGATGGGATGCGATAGGCCTCTGCTGAAACCAGAAACCTGTCAATAAATTCAAGCGGTGTTTCAGGAGATTCAAGCGTAATCATTAGCAATACCTGGTCGATATTGGCTGCCATGATTTGTGTCTCTTTTGCCAGATTGGTTGCCCGCCGGATAATATAGTTTTTCCGGTCCAGGATCTTTGTTATAGTTCCCACATGGGTGCCGGTTTTTTCGTACATAACGGCATCACCGACGGCTATGGGATTGGTGGTTTTTATTCCCCTCATCCTGAAATTACCCTTGAGCCGGCAATTAATGTGGTCACCGTCATCATTTACGGTGTGCCAGCTTCCTGTTGTTTTTATAACAATACCTTTGTTCACCGGATCACTTGAAAATTGTATTTTTGCAGACGCAAAAGTAGCTAAGAGATTTATATATTTAATCATTCCGGACAGATCATATGAAAACCATTAAACAGAAGCACATCATTTCTGCCACGCCTGAAGAGGTATATGCCGCCATCACCAATCCATTTACAATTGAATTATGGAGCGGCTATCCCGCAGTTATGGAAACCAGCGAAGGCTTTGAATTTTCAATTTTTGACGGGGACATCATGGGAAAGAACATCAAACTGGTGGAAAACGAACTGCTGGTGCAGGAATGGTATTTCGGTGACCGCGAAGAAAAGTCCATTGTTACGATCGTTCTGGCCGCACACCCGCTGGGCACAAAAGTAAATATTGAACAAACGGAAGTTCCTGAGGAGGATCTGGAAGAACTGGAAGAAGGCTGGCGGACCTATTACTGGGGTGCAATTAAGGATTTTTTTAAGTAGAAACTGGATGCTGGATGCAAAATCGCAACATTGCGATTTCTATAGTATAATCTGTAAATCGTAGAGACAAGGCATTGCCTTGTCTCTACAACGTTTCATTTCTTAACCGAATACCGAATACTGAATACTGAATACCGATTACCGAACACATGGAAACGCAACTAACACGAAAGGATATAGATCTCATGGCCCCGGTGGGTTCATTTGAGTCACTTATGGCTGCTATCCAGGGAAATGCAGATTCGGTTTATTTCGGTCTGGGAAAGCTCAATATGCGGTCAAGGTCTTCCGTCAATTTTACAGCGAATGACCTTGAAAAAATTATGCGCATTTGCCGGCAGTTTCAGAAAAAAGCCTATCTCACGCTCAACATTATCGTCTATGATAAGGAACTGGATGATATGAAAAGGGCTGTTGACCTCGCTGCCGAGAATGGAATTGATGCAATTATTGCGGCAGATCAGGCAACAATCCAATATGCACACCAGCGGGGAGTGGAAGTACATTTGTCCACGCAGGTAAATATCAGCAATGCTGAATCCCTTCGGTTTTATTCAGGTTTTGCCGAGGTAGCCGTTTTGGCCAGGGAACTGAATCTTGACCAGGTAGCACGGATTGCAAAGCAGATTGAATCAGAAAAAATTACGGGACCGTCCGGAAATTTAATGCGGGTGGAACTTTTTGCCCATGGTGCCCTTTGCATGTCAGTTTCAGGAAAATGCTACCTGAGCCTTCATCAGCATAACCATTCGGCAAACCGTGGCGATTGCCTGCAGGACTGCCGAAGAAGTTATATTGTAACGGAAAAGGAGAGTGGAAATGAACTGGAGATTGATAATGAATTCATTCTTTCTCCAAAGGATTTATGCACAATCCATTTCATAAACAAAATTCTGGATGCAGGTGTCAGGGTACTGAAAATAGAGGGAAGGGCACGGTCACCAGAATACGTCAAAGTGGTTACTTCGGTATATAATGATGCTCTGAACAGCTACTTCGATGGCAGCTATAACCAGGAAATGATCCTTCAATGGCAAAAGAGGCTGTCATCTGTATTTAACCGGGGTTTCTGGGATGGATATTACCTGGGGCAAAGACTCGGGGAATGGAATGATGTATATGGCTCACGGGCTACTTTTACTAAATCATATGTGGCAAAAAGCCTTAATTATTTTGCCAAATCGGGTATTGGTGAATTTTTATGTGAATCCGGCTCCTTACAAGTGGGTGACAGGATATTGATTATTGGTCCTTCAACAGGCGTAATCGAACAGGATGTGCAGGAACTTCGGGTTGATCTGAATCCAACCCGGGCAGCCAATGCAGGTGAAAAATTTTCAATGCCGGTTGATCGAAAGGTGCGCCGCGCTGACAAACTTTATAAACTGACACCGAATAGCTGAGGGGTATATTTTTGCCGGATTTCGAATAATTTTTGTATATTCATCCTGCATACGCTCACAAATCCCTCTTTTCATGAAACCAGCCTTCTCATTTAACCGGGTTGTCCGGACAGCCCTCATCATTTCCATTCTTTTCTTCACGGTACAATGCAAAAAAAACAGATCCTCTGTCATTAATCCGGCATTTACTGAAAAAATCGCTGCCTTTACAAGCGGAGTAATATCTTCTGAATCCACCATCCAGGTGGTTCTTGCGGATGACTACCCGGGGCAGATCACCCGGAATACCCCGGTAAGTGAAACTGTATTTAAGTTCAATCCGGATATTGCCGGACATACTGTATGGCTCGACAATCGCACGATCGAATTCCGCCCTGAACACCATCTGGTATCAGGTGAAACTTATTCCGCGAAATTTTATTTGTCAAAACTGATGAAGGTCCCACGAAATATATCCGTACTTGAATTCGATTTTTCAGTGGTTCAACAGGCTTTTGCGGTGGAGTTTGAAGGGTACCAGACAAAACAGGAAAATGACCTGGTATGGAACAGGCTGAAAGGGGTTGTAAATACAGCTGATTTTATCGACGGTGAAATCCTGGCTGCCAGTTTTTCAGCGAAGCAGGATAAAGAAAAACTTAAGGTAACCTGGGATAATTCAGTAGATCGCAGGACATTTCAATTTACGATTGATAGTGTCCGAAGAACAGAAGAGCCCGGGAAAGTGGAATTATCATGGGATGCTACAGCGCAGTCAAAAGGATTAAAAGGAAGCAGTGAATTTGAAATGCCTGCCCTGGGGGATTTCAAGATAATGGATGTAAAGGTGATCCAGCAGCCGGAACAATATATTCAGGTGATGTTCAGCGATCCGATCCGTAAAAAACAGAATTTCGAAGGCCTTGTATCCCTTGGAAAAGATGTATCCCTGAATTTCACCGCAGAGGGCAATATTCTTAAGGCCTATCCGGCTTCACGTCAAAGCGGTGATGATAATCTTTCAATTCAGGAAAGTATCGTAAATATACTGGGATATCCGCTTAAAGCTCCCTATACCGAGATTATTACTTTCGAACTGGCAAAGCCCCAGGTCAGGCTTCTGGGGAAGGGCGTGATACTGCCTTCATCCAGGGGACTGGTATTTCCTTTTGAAGCGGTTAATCTGAGCGCGGTTGATGTAAAAATCGTAAAGATTTTTGAAAATAATATAGGGTACTTCTTACAGATCAATAACCTTGATGGGAGCAACCAGCTTAAGCGCGCTGGCAGGCTTGTACATAAACAAACTGTGCTTTTAAGCCATGAACCGGTTGATCTGGGCAAATGGAACCGGTTCTACCTTGACCTTGAAAAGCTGATTAAGCCTGACCCGGGTTCCATTTACAGGGTTGAATTAAGCTTCCGTAAATCGTATTCACTTTATTATTGTGAGGGAGAACAAAAGGAAAAAATAGAAAGTGTTGATCCCCAGGCCGAACAGGAGGATTTGGAGCAGGAAATTGCATACTGGGATTCCTATCAGGATTATTATTACGAATACTATGATGATGGGGAATATTATGAAGAGGAGTACGAATATGACGAACGGGATAACCCTTGTTCATCGTCTTATTTTAGCCGGAATCGCCAGGTTGCACGGAACATCCTTGCTTCTGATCTTGGCATTATAGCAAAGGCTGATGAAGGGTCCTTGTTTTGTGCCGTTACCAATCTTGTGAATACAGAACCCATGGCCAATGTGGATGTAACGGTGCTGAATTACCAGCAGCAACCCATTGCAAAAGGCGTAACCGACAAGGAAGGTTTTATAAATTTTGACATTAAAAAGAGCAAGCCTTTTCTGATCATTGCACAAAGCGATAAACAAAGAGGTTATCTTCGGGTTGATGACGGTTCATCCTTATCCCTGGGAGCCTTTGATGTTTCGGGAGATGCCGTGAAAAAGGGACTTAAGGGTTTTATTTATGGTGAGCGGGGTGTATGGAGGCCGGGGGATACCCTGTTTATTAATTTCATTCTCGAAGACAAACAAAAGATATTGCCTGCATCTCATCCGGTTGTCTTTGAATTATACAATCCCCAGGGACAATTATACAGCCGGCATGTAAAATCCACCGGAATAAACGGCTTCTATTCGATGGCATTGCCCACATCGCAGGAGGTGCCAACAGGGAACTGGAACCTGAGGGTGAAGGCCGGCGGAATTGTTTTTGAAAAAATCCTGAAAATAGAAACGGTAAAACCAAACCGGTTGAAAATTAACCTTACTTTCCCTGTTAACAAACTTTCAGCAAGCACCCCGGATGTTACAGGAAATCTCAGCGTTAGCTGGCTCCAGGGAGCAACAGCCCGGAACCTGAGAGCAAAAATTGACATGTTGCTGACAAATGAGACTACGTCTTTTGCAAAATACGATACCTATCAGTTTACAGATTATTCCAAAAGTTTTTCCTCCGCCGAGGAGACCTTGTTTGAAGGGAATACGGATGAAAACGGAAAAGCCACCATTCCTTCACATATAAAAGCAGGCACTTCTGCACCAGGGATGCTCAAGGCTAATTTTACAGTACGTGTTTTTGAAAAGGGAGGTGATTTCAGTATTGACCGTTTCAGCATGGTTTACTCACCCTATACATCCTACGTCGGTATTAAAACGCCGCAGGGGGACAGGCGCGGGATGCTGCTGACAGATACAATACACTGGGTGGATGTGGTAACGCTTGATGATAATGGCAAACCCATATCGCGCGAATGGACTGGAGGTTACCGTATACAAACTCGACTGGCGGAACTGGTGGGAATACAACGGAGATCGCCTGGCTTCCTATATGGGTAATACCTACAGGGAACCGGTTATTAAAAAGAACCTGTCTACATTGAATGGGAAAGGTCGCTTTAGTTTCAGGATCGACCGGCCGGAATGGGGTCAGTTTTATATACGGGTCAATGATCCTGTAAGCGGACATTCAACCGGTCAGATTGTGAACATCGACTGGCCGGGTTGGGCAGGAAGACCCATGCGGGATAATCCCGAAGCGGCCAGCATGCTTACTTTCAATTCAGACAAGAAAAAATATACAGTTGGAGAGGAAGCGGAACTTATCGTTCCGACTGGCGGAGAAGGACGCTTACTGCTGAGCATTGAATCAGGTTCACGCATTCTTAGCCGGAAATGGATACCGGTACAGGCAAAGGAAACAAAAGTCAAATTCCCAGTTACAGCCGATATGGCACCGAATGTATATGCCCATGTTACTCTTATACAGCCGCATGCAAATACTGTAAATGATATGCCCATGCGATTGTACGGAGTTATACCCCTT
Organism: uncultured Bacteroidales bacterium; assembly: GCA_963790105.1. Classification (GTDB taxonomy): domain Bacteria; phylum Bacteroidota; class Bacteroidia; order Bacteroidales; family UBA10428; genus UBA5072. Next base: position 296,229 of record CAWBNI010000037.1, read on the forward strand.
TTTGTCGAAGATCCGGGAACACGCCTTGAACCCATGGTAAAAATGCCCGATGTACTTGAGCCCCTTCAACAGTTTACAGTGCAGGTGACTGAAAAGAATAAAAAACAAATGACCTATACCGTCGCCATCGTGGAAGAAGGTCTGCTTGATCTTACGCGGTATAAAACTCCTGATCCCTGGAACCGCTTTTATGCCCGGGAGGCACTCGGAGTAAAAACCTGGGACCTTTATGACCTGGTCATTGGCGCTTTTGGCGGAAAATTGAGCAGCCTCATAGGCATTGGTGGAGATAATGATTTAGTAGCAAATGAATCTGCGGATAAGGCAAATCGATTTAAACCTGTGGTTACTGTTCTGGGACCATTTACGCTGGCTGCCGGAGGTACAAATAAGCACAATGTAAAATTGCCCAATTATATCGGCTCGGTAAAAGCAATGATAGTGGCCGGACAGGACGGCGCATACGGATCTGCTGAAAAGGCGGTACCGGTGAAAAAGCCCCTGATGGTGCTGGCAACACTTCCCCGGGTGATGGGTCCGGGTGAGTCAGTCAAATTGCCTGTAACCGTTTTTGCAATGGATAAACAGGTGAAGGATGTACAGGTGCAGATTAAAGACAAATGACTTTTTTCTTCCGGGTGAAACGCGGGTAAAAAAAGCTACGTTTTTGCAACAAGGTGACCAGATGGTTGATTTTGACCTGAAAACAGCCTCAAAATTGGGGTTGCCAGGGTAAAGGTAATTGCCACCTGCGGTAAACTGGTTTCAGAGTATGATGTGGAAATGTATGTGAGGGCCTCTAATCCTCCTGTTACTACTTTTATTTCAGGGGGAGCTGAACAGGGCAAAAACTGGGAAACCGATTTTACACTGCCCGGGATGGAGGGAACAAATTCTGCTGTACTGGAAGTATCTGCAATTCTTCCAATGGATGCCGGCAGAAGGTTGAAATACCTGCTTCAATATCCTTATGGATGTATTGAACAAACCACTTCTACTGCTTTTGCCCAGCTTTATCTCGATGATATAATGGAGCTGAACGATAAATTTAAAATGGCAATTGATGATCATATTAAATACGGCATCAAACGAATAAGCACGTTTCAGCTATCTGACGGAAGTTTCAGTTACTGGCCGGGTCAGCAATATTACGACAACTGGGCTACGTCTTATGCAGGTCATTTCCTCGTTGAGGCAGAGAGAAAGGGATATGTTCTTCCTCCCGGTTTAAAATCATCATGGATCAAAGCCCAGAGACAGCTTGCACGCAGTTGGAGGCCTGCTCCCCCTGAAAAAAGATTCTATTACTTTCAGGATGATCTTGAACAGGCCTACCGGTTGTTTACCCTGGCACTTGCGGGCGCTCCCGAAACCGGCGCGATGAATAAATTGAAGGAGATGAAGGATATCAGCGTCCAGGCAAGATGGAGGCTGGCAGCAGCCTATGCCATGGCTGGCCAGGTACAGGTGGCTAAAGATCTGATTGCTCGTGAAACCACTGATATTTCGCCTTATAGAGGCACATATTCAAGTTATGGTTCAGCTGAAAGGGACTGGGCAATGATACTGGAAACCCTGGTGATATTAGATGACCGGACAAGGGGAATGACGGTTGCCCGAAGAATATCCGATTTGCTATCCAAAAATTACTGGATGAGCACTCAGACAACAGCCTATACAATGCTTGCCCTGGCAAAATTCAGCAAGGGAATTACAACAAAAAAAATGGGCTTTACCTATACTCTTGAAAACGGAAAAGCAGTTCAGATCAATACTGTTAAACCTTCCATTCAGATTACCCGCTGCCCTTATCAAATAATAAGCTGACCGGACACATTGTAGTTAAAAATAACAATACCGGATTGTTGTTTACGCGGGTGATTATGGATGGTATACCACAAAGGGGAAATGAAGAAGAATTCAATAACCAGATAAGCCTGGATGTTTCATATCGCACAACCGATGGAGATCCGGTGGATGTCTCTTCTATTACCCAGGGAACTGATTTTTATGCGTCTGTGACTGTTTATAATTCAGGAGATTTTGACTACCGTCATCTGGCTTTAACCCAGATTTTTCCTCCTGGCTGGGAAATAAGCAATGCTCGCATAGCGGATGTAATTGTGCCGGGTCAGAATAATTTTACATACCAGGACATCCGGGATGACAGGGTTAATACTTTCTTTGACCTGAGCCGTGGAGAGCGCAGAACCTTTAAGGTTCTGCTTAACGCAGCTTATGTGGGCACATTCTATCTGCCGGGAGTGTATTGCGAAGCCATGTATGACAACACGGTTTCCGCATTAAAGAAGGGAAGGGAAGTAAGCGTAGTTAACCCTTAAACCTTGCCACAAGATCCATAAACTGGTCAAAAAGGAACTCGGTATCTGTAGGACCACTTGAAGCTTCGGGATGAAACTGGGTAGAAAAGAAGGGTTTATGCTTATGTTTCATCCCTTCATTGGTTTGATCATTCAGATTGATGAAAAGGGGTTCCCAGTCGGCAGGAAGGGTAGAACTATCAATGGCAAAGCCATGATTTTGTGAGGTAATATAAGCCTTGTTTGAATCCACAAGGATTACAGGCTGATTATGGCTTCGATGGCCGTATTTAAGCTTGTAGGTATTCGCTCCGGCTGCCAGCCCCAGTAATTGATTTCCCAGGCAAATTCCATAAATGGGAATATCCTGATTCAATGCTTTTCGAAGATTGCGTATGGTTACCTCACACATCTTTGGATCTCCCGGCCCGTTGGATATGAAGAGCCCGTCATACTCCTCGTTTGAAAAGTCATAATCCCAGGGGACCAGGATTACAGTGGCATCTCTCATGAGAAGGTTCCGGATAATATTGTATTTCACTCCGCAATCAATAAGCAGAATTTTGTATTTTCCGTGGCCATAGATTTTCTTTTCCTTGATACTGACCTCTTCTACAAGATTAACAAGATTTGGATCATATAAATTCACATCCTGGTTCCCAATAATGATTTTTCCCAGCATGGTTCCTTCTTCACGCAAAATTTTTGTCAGTTCACGCGTATCTATCCCATATAATCCGGGTATCTTAAATTCTTTCAGCCAGTCGCCCAGACTTTTTTCGGCATTCCAATGGCTGTAATCACTCGTATATCCTGAAACGATGAGACCTGAAATATGCATGGCATATGACTCGAAGAATTTTTGCATCCCGTCTTTCATTTGATTGTCCGGGACACCGTAATTCCCGATGATGGGATAGGTAAGGGCAAGGATCTGTCCCCTGTATGAGGGATCTGTCAGGCTTTCGGGATAGCCTGTCATGGCCGTATTAAAAACCACTTCACCTGAGACTGATTTGTCGAATCCGAATGAATAACCTGTAAATTCTTTTCCGTCCTCCAGTACTAACCTGCTGTCAATTCCTTTTTCCATTCTTATTTATTTGCAGTTTTACTCTTCATCATGGCTTTAATGATCTCTTCTACCTGCTCCGGTCCAATCCGTTTCGCGACGATCTGTTTGTTTTCGTCCAGGATAAAGATCTGTGGAGTGGAAATGATATCATATTTTAACTTGAAATCGTAGGAATAAGGATTCCAGGCATTTTTCCAGTCGTACAAGCCATGTTCATTTACAAAATTCACCCACTTTACCTTGCCTTCTTCTCCAAACAGGGTACTGATTGCCAGAACCTCTACGCCCATGTTTTTAAGGCTTTTTTCATAAATAGCATATAATTCAGGAACTGCCTTTTTGCAGTGACCACAGTCGGCTTCCCAGAATATAAGCACGAGATACCTGGCTTTGATTTCAGCCAGGGTGCTCTTTGTTCCTACATGGGGATATCTCCGGAGGCTGGTATCCGCAATCGCACTTTTAAAATGCTCAGCCGGCACTATCATTAGTTCCACCTCAGGTGCCGGCTTACCGATGAGCAGGGGACGTGTTTTTTCAACCCGGTCCCTCAGGTCGGCAAGGAATTTGGCATCGCTCCACCACGATTCCTTCAGATAATATTTATCAGCGATATACACCTGGATAGCATCCATTCCCATTATATTACTCTTTCCATAATAATTAAAAAAGGTAATGAGCATAAACCGGAACAAATTCGAATCTGCACGTGATTTTTCAATCAGAAAATCAATCGGCTTGTAGAGTGAATCAGGGATCTGGGGTATAACCTTCGTCAGGTAGGTCATTATCTTATCTTCATACAATGGCGTGCGAAGAAGCCTCGGATCAGCTATGTTGAAATTGTCAAAATAATGACTTCTATAGTAATAATACTGCCAGGTGGAATCTTTGATATTGCCCTTTTCGTCCCGGGGTGCATCAGGAACAGCCACATCGAGCGTAGCTTTCAGAAAATCAGACACAAAAAGTCCGGGATGTTCCTTGTTTATTTTTTCAATGTGGGCAATACGATCCGCATTCGATTTTTTCATGTCGGCTGAAAGCAGTTCCCGCACCTTGGGATCTTTTTCAGCTCTCAGCCTGGTGGTAATGGAATCCGCATGTATCCGCAGGTTGACCATGTATTTTTGAAATTCGAGGAATACCTGGTTTTCATCGGAACCCTTCACAATCATTGATCTGATGAAATCAGCCGTATCCACCTCAACGCTGAACTCCTGGTCTGTTCCCATAATAAGTTCAAAATACTTCGTACTGGGCAAATACACAAGGTACATGCCCTCAGGCAAGTGATTTTTTGCCGTAAACTGCCCCATTCCTTTACTGTTCAGTCTGATTGTATCATCAGGGTACATGGATTTGTTCAGGTAATGTCCGAGAATGACTGTGGTATCATGCAAACCATTGACCTTGATTCGTATGTCATAGCCCACCGCATAGGAAGAAAATGAAAAGAAAAGGAAGAAAAGAACAAATAAATAATTGCTTTTTCGAATCATGATATATAGGTTTTACCAGACAGTTTAAATATTGAAAACCGTCAAAATTAGTGATTAATTCCATAAATGAAATGACAGGGTGGCAAATTAAGGATGTTGATTTCCTGCCTGTCATGCATATTTTCTATATTTGAGCAATAAATAAACCCCCGATTTCTTATGCTTACCCTGCAAGAATGTCAGGAAATTATACATGCATACCTTAAAGGGATCAGCCTTCCGGAATCACCTTCCAATCTATACGAGCCGATTCGGTATATGTTGGAGCCCGAGGGTAAAAGAATCAGGCCTGCCCTGGTTTTATTAGGCTGCAATGTGTTTTCCGATGATGTAGCCCGGGCTGTTCCGGCTGCCATGGCAATTGAGGTTTTTCACAACTTCACCCTCATGCATGATGATATCATGGATAAGGCGTTGATGAGGAGAAACCGGCATGCTGTACATGTAAAATGGACTCCCAATATTGCACTCCTGTCGGGCGATGCAATGGTAATCAAAGCTTATGAGCTGCTGGGAGAAATTAAGGAACCTTCATTCTCCAGTGTATTTTCCCTGTTCAATGAAACAGCTCTTAAAGTTTGTGAAGGCCAGCAGTATGATATGGATTTTGAAAGCCGGACTGATATTTCGGAGGAGGATTACCTGCATATGGTTGAGCTCAAAACAGCGGTATTGCTTGCTGCATCGCTGAAAGCCGGGGCAATTATCGGCGGTGCTGATGATATGGGAGCGGATCTCCTTTATGAATTCGGCCGGAATATTGGCATTGCATTTCAGCTGCAGGATGATTTTCTTGATGTTTATGCCAATCCTTTGACATTTGGCAAGGAGATGGGCAATGATATAGTATCCAATAAAAAAACGCTTCTTTTAATACAGGCCCTGAAACTTGCGACAGGGACCGTAAGGGATGAACTGTTGTACTGGCTTTCTGCCGAATGTTTTGACAAAAATGAGAAGATACAGCGGATCAGGAGCATTTATGATCAGTTGCATATTGACGAGCTAAGCAGGGAAAGAGTTAAAACTTACCACGAAAAGGCGCTGGCCATGCTCAATAAACTGTCCTGCACCAATAACCGGACCACTGAATTGTGCGCGTTTTCGGATATGCTGATGAATCGGAATAAATAACAAAAGATTTATAAAAACGAAGGAATATCGTAGAGACAGGGCATGCCCTGTCTCTAGCGAAAACCTTTTTATCTGTCTTTACTTTACTTTCTTCGAGTATATCCCGTATTGCTTTGTAGTTATTGAATCCAGCTCCGTGCTAAGTTGTGTCTGATTGTAATTCTTTGTCGACATCTGCAGGTTTTGCAGGATCTGGAAGTTATATACAATCTGATCATTTACACTCGACAGGAAGGATTCATTCTGGTCGAGATAATAAGTGAGTTTGGCGTTGCATTTTTCACTGAGTGTTTTTACCAGGGCGTTTGCTTTGTCGAATTGGTTGCACTGGTAATATGCACTGGCAACCTGAATGATTGTATGGTCAAACGGGATCTTGCTGTCCGGTGTTAATTCAAGGCACCGGTCAAGAACCCGGTTTGCCCTGGCAGTGTCCCCATTATGAATAAGTTCGTTTGCCAGCTGTATAAAACGCGTTCTCAGGCGGACAATAGAAACTGTACGTGTATGAAAATCATCCAGGTAAACATTTGGGTCTTCCATATGGCCATAACTGAATTTATTCATGAGATTGTCATATAGTTTTTCGGTATCGATGCGGCCTGCTTCATAACGCCCGTTGCTATGTGTAAAAATCGGGACGAGTCTGTAGGCAAAACCTTCAAGCTGCATGTAATCTTCGAGACCAAGGGTGCCTTCATGACCAAGGGAGGCAAAATATACAGGCCGTTTCCAGTTGTTGTGGGCAAGCATATCAAGCACGGCCAGTTCACTTTTGCCCATGCTGTTACGTGTAAATTTCCATTCTATGGCAGGAACAATTTTATCGCGATCTTCAGGCCGGACAGTCCCATTGGCCAAAACAACCGAAGTATCAACCGGAATTCTGAAGCTGCGGGTCGGAATAAAATTGAATTTTTCTCCTGAGGAAGAAGTAATTTTTGCCTCGGGCAGATCACTCAAGGCAAAATCAAGGATGTCCTTGATTGATGTGGTTGTTTTGATCCGCTCCTGAACAAAGAGATAATCCCTTGTACCGTTTCTGTATTTTTCCGTACCCATCGTGATTGGCAGTGGCTCAGATTCATAAGCCTTTCGCTTCATCTGGTCGATATACCAGTCCATATTCAGCAGCATCAGGTTCACAACACGTACGTCGGTGCGGATCCCTTCCACTTCCTGGGCATACCAAAGAGGGAAGGTATCATTGTCACCGTTTGTAAACAGGATCGCATTCGGAGCGCAGGTTTTCAGATAATCTGCTGCAATATCACGGGCTGTATATCTGCCCGAGCGGTCATGATCATCCCAGTTCTGGCTGGCCATAATTCCCGGAACGAGCACCAGGCAAACAGCGGTAAGAAGCACCGCCATATATCCTTTTCTCAGTTTCTCGTTTAAGGAATCGAACAAGGCCATGACACCCAGGCCAATCCAAACGGCAAAAGCATAAAACGAACCTGCATAGGCATAATCCCGTTCACGGGGTTGAAGAGGGGTCTGGTTCAGATAAATTACAATGGCAATTCCGGTAAGCACAAACAACAGCATCACAACCCAGAAATTCTTCACATCCCTTTGAAAGTGGAAGACCAATCCGAAAAGACCGAGCAACAGGGGAAGGAAAAAGTAGGTATTTCGTGATTTAGCATGGGCATCTTCGGGAGGAAGATATCTTTCTGATCCGATAATGACCTGATCAATAGGCCGGATGCCACTGATCCAATTGCCGCTCAACGGATCGCCCATTCCCTGTGAATCATTCTGGCGACCAACAAAATTCCACATGAAATACCGGAAATACATGTGTCCAAGCTGATAGGTAAAAAAGAAAAGCATGTTGTTTGAAAATCCCGGTGCCTTTTTAGGCTGGGAACGGTCATAGACCACTTTCCCGTTCTCATCACGGACCAGGTTTCCCTGCGCATCCTGTCGTGGCTGATAAAGCTTGCTTTCCTGCATATGACCCCAATCGAGGTAAGCATTCACATGGTCATTATCAGAACTGTACATCCGGGGGAAGACCGTGGTATAATTCGGATCAAATTTATAGGACAATTTATGGTTGGTGACCTTGTATTTGCCATCCAATTTTGAATAGGTGCTTTTTCCTTCTTCAATACCAACAGGTCGGGCATTAAAATATTGTCCATGGATCAGCGGCCTGTCACCATATTGTTCACGATTAAGATAATACTGGAGTGAAAACACATTGTCAGGATTGTTTTCATCCAGCGGCGGATTGGCCGATGACCGTATCACAATCATCGCATAACACGAATAACCAATGAGGATCACTGTAAACGCCAGGAGAATCGTGTTGAATAGTATAGTTCCGGTTCCGGTATGTTTTCCAGAGCCCATAGCAGAGGCCACCAACAAGCAGTATACAATATACAAGCACGCCTGAATTGTAATGCATTCCGAAACCGTTTACAAAAACAAGTTCAAAACGGCTGGCAAGCCACACAACTCCCGGTATTACAATATACATTATGGAGGCAAGCAGCAATAAGGATACTGTCAGTGCAGCAATTACACCCCGCGTCGTAGCCTTGTATTTGCGAAAATAATAAATCATCCCGATGGCCGGAATAGCAAGAAGATTCAAAAGATGCACCCCAATGGACAGTCCCATGAGGTAAGCGATCAGAATCAGCCAGCGGTTGGAATATTGTTCATCGGCTTCACTTTCCCATTTAAGCATGGCCCAGAATACAACGGCAGTAAACAAAGATGAGCTTGCATAAACTTCGCCTTCCACCGCGGAAAACCAGAATGAATCAGTAAATGTATAGGCCAGGGCACCCACAATACCGCTTCCGATTACTATAAAATGATCCCGGAATGAGGGCAGGGATATACCATTTGAAGTGGTTTCTGTCATCAATCCCCGATTAACCACAAGTTTCAGGGCCAGATGAACTATCGACCAGTAAAGGAACATCACTGTCAAGGCACTGGCTAATGCCGACGAAGTATTTACCATAAGGGCTACCTTGTCATGATGTTCCCCGGCGAACAATGAGAAAGTGCGCGCAATGATCATGAAAAGGGGAGCTCCGGGAGGATGTCCTACTTGCAGTTTAAAAGCACTGGAAATAAATTCACCGCAATCCCAAAGACTTACAGTGGGTTCCATCGTAAGCAGGTAAACAACGGCAGAAATGGCAAAAATGACCCAACCAAGGAGGTTGTTAAGGCGTCTGAAATTCTTCATTCCAAAAGATTTAGATATTTAGCGTGATTTATTACATTTCGGTGCGGATAATAAATGCCAAATTTATACGCAAATCAATGCATTATATTTGTTCGGATCAAAATACGTAAAAATAAACGAATACAGGTTCACCATGAATAGAAAAAAAAGCGGGGGAGTAGTTTATTCAACAAATCCTGATTTCAAATTTGAGCAGGAAACCGATTCACAGATTACCCTGCCCGTAAACCAGCAGTTGTTATACATATGGCTTGATTCAAAAGCCAGGAAAGGCAAAACCGTCACGCTGATCAAAGGATTCAGGGGTACCGAACAGGATCTTGAAAACCTGGCCAGGAAGATTAAATCGTTATGTGGAACCGGAGGATCGGCTAAAAATGGAGAAATTATCATCCAGGGGGATTTCAGGGAAAAAATAATTCTTTTTCTGAACAAGGAAGGGCTACAAAACGAAAAAAGCAGGTGGATGAAGACCCGGGTCACTCACTGGATCATTCGCAGGAAATATATCCTTTTGACCCTGGCAGTAATCCTGTCGCTTTATCTCCGGCTTCTGCACGGTCCGCTGTTTCACGATCCCCTGTCTACTGTTGTTTACGACAGCCAGGGGGAACTCCTTGGTGCAAGGGTAGCTTCCGACGGACAATGGCGTTTTTCGGGAAATTTGCAGGTGGCTGAAAAAATAAAAAAAACGACCCTTGCTTTTGAGGACCGTTATTTTTATTACCATCCCGGTTTTAATCCTTATTCTATCGGACGAGCGCTTGTATTAAACCTGAAACGGAGAAGAATCGTCAGCGGAGGGAGTACACTTACTATGCAAACGATCCGGCTTGCCCGGAAAGGGAAACCAAGATCAGTTTACGAAAAAGGGGTGGAGATAATACTGGCAACCCGACTGGAACTGAAGAAAAGTAAGGACGAAATCCTGGCCTTATATACTGCCAATGCACCCTACGGAGGCAATGTAATTGGAGTGGAAGCAGCAGCGTGGAGATATTATGGCACCGACAGCAAGAATCTTTCATGGGCAGAAGCAGCCACACTGGCCATATTACCCAACGCCCCTTCCCTGATCAATCCGGGGAGAAACAGGGATCGCCTGCTGAAAAAAAGGAACCTGCTTCTGGCCCGTTTATTTACCCTGGGATGGATTGACAGGACCACCTATCAGCTGGCATTAACCGAACCCATTCCGGATAAACCCCTGGCTATGCCCAGGAGAGCACCCCAATTGCTCGACAGGCTTGGTTCACTAAAAGAAAGGGACTACCATACAACGATTGAAGGAAAATACCAGGACAGGGCAGTTGAGATTGTTGAGAAGCATCATAAAATATTACAATATAATCAAATACACAATGCAGCAGTACTAATAGTTGAAGTTGAAACAGGAAACATAGTTGCTTATGTCGGGAATGTAAGCACAACCGAAAAGGGAAATAATGGTACCGATGTGGATATTATCCGTTCCCCCAGGAGTACCGGAAGTATACTCAAACCAGCCTTATATGCTGCTATGCTGGATGACGGAAAAATTCTGCCGAACAGCCTTGTAGCCGACATCCCGATAAACCTGTCGGGTTTTGCACCCCAGAATTTCAACGGGCAGTATGAGGGGGTTGTACCGGCAAGCCAGGCTTTATCGCGGTCGTTAAACATTCCTGCAGTTGAGATGCTCCGTGATTATGGAACCGATCGCTTTCATCAGCTATTAAAAAATCTGGGGATCAGCACGCTGACTCATTCTTCTGAACATTATGGTTTATCGCTGATCCTGGGAGGAGCGGAGGGCAATCTTGAGGAGCTGACCAATCTTTATGCCTCTTTTTCACGGGTACTCAATCATTATGGAACATACGGACTCTATTATTCCACAGATTTCAGGCCGCTGAATCTGCTGTATGGGAATACCCCTGCACCGGAAAAGGGCAGGGAAGAGCCCGACAGGGTGAGTGCAGGAGCACTATGGTTTACCTATGCTGCCATGAACGAGGTTAGTCGTCCGGAAGAGGAATCAGGGTGGAAATATTTTGGGTCTGCCCCTAAAATCGCATGGAAGACAGGGACTAGCTTTGGTTACCGGGATGGATGGGCAATAGGCACTTCACCCCGGTATGTGGCCGGTGTCTGGATTGGAAATGCCGATGGAGAAGGCCGACCGGGCCTGACAGGTATTTCAGTTGCCGCCCCTTTACTGTTTGAGCTCTTTGGTATTTTACCTGAGTCAGGCTGGTTTAAGGAACCGGTGGATGAACTGGCAACCGTTGTTATTTGCCATCAGAGCGGCTTCCTTGCTGGTCCAAATTGCAGTGAACGCGATTCTGTAAAAGTTCCCTTATCCGGATTGCATGCCCCTGTCTGCCCTTTTCACAGGATGATTCATCTGTCAGCTGATGAAAAATTCAGAATTAACCGCGATTGCATGGGTACCGGCGGCATTGTGCAAACATCATGGTTCGTCCTGCCTCCTGTACAGGAATGGTATTACCATAAAAACCATCCCGAATACAGATTACTGCCACCTTATAAAGCGGGATGCGGATCCGACAATGCAGGATCAATGGATCTCATTTATCCGCGGGAGAATTCGGGTATTTTTATTCCTGTGGAATTAAGCGGAAACAAAGGAAGGGTAATATTTGAAGCTGTGCACCGGGATGGGGGGGCAATGATTTACTGGCACCTGGATGGAAAATTTATTGCCTGCACACAATCCATGCATCAGGTTGAGATTTTGCCCACTCCCGGAAAACATACGCTGGTCCTTGTTGATGAGAACGGGGAGGAGCTAACCCGGCATTTTAAAATCCTGAGTAAGGAAGACGATCGCAATTAGGCGGTTATAAACCTCCAGGCATTGCTAACCCACGGTTCACCTGCATAATTGATGCCTACACGTGGTTTTTGTATGACCTGCGGCTTTTCACCTCTGTCTTCAATCCAGATTCGTTCGGAGTGTACAAGATCTTCACCATGATAGGACTTATCAATTCCCAGCGCACGGGTAAGAACCCCTGGTCCGGATAAATTTTTCAGGCCCCTCACAAGAATGGCCTGTGGATCGCCAGCGGGTCCTGTTACAATGTTGAGCATCCAATACATACCATAAATGAGATAGATATACAGAAAGCCACCCTCACCATACATAATACTGTTTCGTGCGGTTTTACCGAACCTCGCATGAGAAGCCTGGTCGTCTTCCCCACGATACGCTTCCACTTCGATAATTTTAAAGGATTCAGCAATGCCGGCCTGTGAAATGACAAGGTTTTTGCAGAGCAGGTCGGGTGCAACAGTTAGCACATCCCTGCTATAAAAATCCCGGTTCAGCCTTAAGTTAGTATAATTTTCTCCGGACAAATCAACAAATCAATAAATCAACAAATCAGCAGATTTACAGGATCAGCATCGCATCCCCATAGGTGCCAAAATGGTATTTTTCCTTGATGGCTACCTTGTAGGATTCAAAGAGCAGCTCATAACCGGCAAACGCTGACACCATCATCAGCAACGTAGAGAGGGGAAGGTGAAAGTTTGAAATCATGCGGGTAGGAACACTGAATTCATAGGGAGGGAAAATGAATTTATTGGTCCATCCGTCATAGGGTTTTAAATGTCCGGCTGTGGAAACCGAGCTTTCCAATGTGCGTAAAACAGTTGTACCTACTGCACAAACATGTTTGCGGGCATCCTTGGCCTCATTCACAATGTTGACGGCTTCTTCAGTAATAATGATCCGTTCAGAATCCATCTTGTGTTTGGTAAGGTCTTCCACATCCACGGTCCTGAAATTACCAAGACCAACATGGAGTGTGATTTCAGCAAAATGAGTACCTTTTATTTCAAGGCGTTTAAGAAGTTCACGGCTGAAATGAAGTCCTGCCGTGGGTGCTGCAACAGCACCTTCGTGTTTTGCAAAAATGGTCTGGTACCGGTCCCTGTCCTCGGGTTGCACAGCCCGTTTAATAAATTTTGGCAGGGGAGTTTCACCCAGTTTAAACAGGGTTTTTTTGAATTCATCATAGTCCCCGTCAAACAAAAACCTGAGTGTACGTCCTCTCGAAGTGGTATTGTCAATTACCTCGGCAACCAGGGTTTCTTCATCATCTCCAAAGTACAATTTATTCCCGATCCTGATTTTCCGGGCCGGATCAACCAGAACATCCCAAAGTCGCTGTTCCCTGTTGAGTTCGCGGAGCAGAAATACCTCGATCTCAGCACCTGTTTTTTCCTTATTGCCATACAGGCGGGCAGGAAAAACCTTGGTGTTATTCACAACCATCACATCACCTTCCTCAAAATAATCAATTATTTCTCTGAATACTTTGTGCTCAATGGATCCGGTCTTCCGGTCCACCACCATCAACTTCGATTCGTCCCGCTTGTCTGCCGGGTACTTGGCAATCAGGTCTTCCGGCAGGTTGTATTTATATTGAGAAAGTTTCATGGATAGAATTAGAGATTATAATATAAACCAAATATATACGCATTGTGAGCAAAAAAGTTACAAAAGAACTAAATTTCTTTCAAATTCTTCAATTTTTATTGCATCCTTTAATAAGAAATTGCCTATGGATGTTCTTACAAGTCCCGTCAAATGTGCTCCGGAGCCCAATGCAGTACCAATATCCCGGGCGAGTGAGCGAACATAGGTTCCCTTGCTGCAAACGACACGGAATTCAATGACAGGACACTCAAAACGAATCAACTCGATAGACCGGATCTCAATTTCCTTCCTGGGCAGGTCGACTGCTTCTCCTTTTCGGGCCAGGGTATATGCTCTTTTGCCGTTTATAAACCGGGCTGAATAATCAGGAGGCTGTTGCATCCCGATGCCCCTGAGTCCGTTCAGTACCCGTTCCACATCCTCCCGGGTGATATGTTCTGTGGGATAAGTTACGTCCACATTTGTTTCAAGGTCAAAAGAGGGAGTGGTGGCACCCAGCATGATGACCGCTTTGTATTCCTTAAATTCTGCCTGGTATTTTTCGATGTTTTTCGTTTCCTTTCCGGTACACACAATCATGAGTCCGGTGGCCAGCGGATCAAGGGTACCCGCATGGCCAACCTTCAGTTTCCTGAGGCCCAGTCGGTTCTTTAATATTCCCTTGATTTTTCTTACCAGGTCGAATGATGTCCAATACAAGGGTTTATCAAACAGCAGTATTTTGCCGAGGGCAAATTCCTCAGCGATCAAAGCACTTTCCATTATACTCCTGTTCCCGAATTTTGAATCATTAACCGGTTGAATGAATTATTGTTTAGCAGATGATTTGGGTTTTTTCATGATGGCCCATATTTCAAAGGCAAATCCGGCCACAACAACAACAGGGGCCAGGGTTATCCGTCTGAAACTGAACAGTTCTTTGGCATTGAAGACTGTCGGATCGGGTGATTTTCCGCCCATCATCAGCAGGAATCCAATGATGATCACAACAAATCCAATGATCAGATAAATATAATTTTCTTTTGCAAGTGCAAATCCGGTATCCGGAGTTGTTTCTTCAGGTTTCTTAGCCATATATGTTTGATTAAGTGTACAAATTATCCGTTTTCATGTTGAGATACTTATTTACAGAAAGCCAGGTTGAAAGCCAGGCCAGCAGAATGCCTGTAATAAGCATTATTGAAAAAATGATACCCAGGATACGGTAATCCTGGAAACTGAATAATCCCTGCAATTGTTTCTCAACAAGAAACAGCGTGGCAATAAGCAGCACGATGGCGATGCAGGCACCAATAATTCCCTGGGTTATGCCCCTCAGCAAAAAAGGCCGGCGGATGAGATAATGCCGGGCTCCTACCAATTGCATCGTGCGGATTATAAATCGTTTGGAATAAACGGAAAGCCTTATTGTATTGTTGATCAGGGTGAGGGCAATGAGGGTAAGCAGGCCTCCCAGGATCAGAATGGCAATGCTGATCTTACGAACATTCAGATTCACAGCATAAATAAGATCTTTCTGATAGGCCACATCTGCAACCTGGGGATATGTCCTGAATTCTTTTTCAAGTACAGCAAAGCTATCGGGATTGGCATAATTCGCATGAAGTTTTACTTCAATGGATGAAGGCAGGGGATTGTATCCCAAAAAATCAACAAAATCCTCTCCCATTTCCTTTTGAAAATCTTCAGCGGCTTTCTCCCGGGTGACATACCGGGTTTCTTTGACATAGCTTTTTGAATCGAGCAATTTCTGAAGTGAAAATACGTCTACCTCACGGATATCATCGTTCAGGTAGATGGATATTCCAACATTTTCCTTTACATAATCGGAAAGTTTTTTTGTATTTAGCAGAAGCATTCCAACCAATCCTACCATAAAAAGTACGAGTGAAATACTTACTACGGAAGTAAGATAAGATGCAGTTAAACGCCGGCGGATTGTATTGTCTTTTGCCATCATCCCGATATTGAATGTGCAAAGATATATTTTTATTGCACAGCCCGAATATAAGATGGTTAATCGCAAAGTCTAACCAGCCATGCACATCGGGTTCATCGCCATACTGTATTGAAATCAGCTTGTTGTATAATTTCGTGGATACCGGACCGGGCTTGCCATCACAACAAAATTCATATATTTTGTTTGTATCGGGATCCACAATTTTGCGGATGGGGGTGATCACGGCAGCTGTTCCGCAGGCACCCACTTCTTCAAATGAAGGCACCTCATCAAATTCAACCGGCCTGCATTCAACCTTCATACCAAGGTCAATGCTTAATTGCTGCAGGCTCATATTGGTGATCGAAGGAAGAATGGATTTGGAAGAAGGAGTAATATAGGTATTATCTCTTGATTCCAAAAAAATTGGCGGGACCGGCTTCATCCACATATTTTTTCTCTTTCGGATCGAGGTACAGGGTGGTTGAAAAACCCTTATTGTGAGCCAGTTCAAGTGATTCAAGGCTGGCAGCATAATTTCCTCCAACCTTGTAGCGTCCGGTACCCAGCGGGGCAGCACGGTCATAACCACGGCAAACCATGATGTCAACCGGTTTGAACCCTTCTTTAAAATAGGGACCTACAGGTGTTACAAAAACCATAAAAAGATATTCTTTTGCCGGCTTCACCCCTACCTCAGCCCCGGTGCCAATCAGCAGGGGACGGATATAGAGGGATGCCCCGGTTCCATAAGGAGGAACATATTTTTCATTTAGTTTTACAGCTGTTAAAACTGCTTTCCTGAACAGATCCTCAGGCACAACGGCCATTTTAATGCCATTGGCTGAATGTCTCAAGCCGTTTGGCATTTTCAATCAATGCGGAAAACCCTGATCCGGTTATCTTTTCCACGGAAGGCCTTGAGTCCTTCAAAGGCTGCCTGCCCGTAATGCAGACTGGTAGCAGCCATGTGCATATGAATATACTCTGAAGAAGAAATTTCCAGTTCGCCCCACTTGCCATTCCTGAAATTGCAGCGAGTATTATAATCCGTCTTTATATAACCAAAGGACAAGTTTTTCCAGTCGTAGCTTTCCATGATTTCCTGTTTCAATTCGAGTTTCAAAAATAACCTTTTCGCCGGTATCCGCCATTATCAAAAGTCATTAATTCATAAATTTCCGGCAATTTTATCTGATATTCAAAATAAAGAAATAATTTTATAGTTTATTGTTAAATAATACCATAAGCATGGAACATGATAAGAACTTGATTATGGTTACATGGGACTTTACAGAAAAGTCCATGTATGCCCTTGAACATGCTGTACAGATGTCATCCATTTTACAGGGTGAAATTTCAGTCGTCCATATTGTTAAAAAGGAATCGGAAATTCGCGATGCCCAGAAACGGATGGCTGAAGAAGTAAAAAGGAAATTCACGGATCCGACGTTAAAATTCAATTTTGTGGTCCGTACCGGTAACATTTTCCATACGATCGGTGAGGTTGCAACCGAAACCAACGCCACTCCTCGTTATCATGGGAACGCACGGCATCGTCGGAATGCAAAAATTTCTCGGAAGCTGGGCATTAAAAGTTATTGCCAGTTGCAAGGCTCCTTTCATTGTTGTGCAGGATTCCCCCAGGGGCGAAGCACTTAAAAACATTGTTCTTCCGGTGAATTTCAAAAAGGAAACCAAGGAATGTGTTGCCTGGACACATTTTTTCTCAAAGAAATTCGGTACCCGCTTTCACCTGTTCAAGGCAAAATATACGGATAGTAATTTCCGTAAAGGTTTGGAATCGAATATCTTTTTTATTTCCAAGTATTTTGGAAGCAAGGGAATTCATTTTGAATCCCAGGGAAGTGTTGGTGAAGCTGATTTTGGAAAGGAAACAATCCAGTATGCCAAGAAAGTCGATGCTGATGCCATCCTTTTAATGACTACCCGGGATATCGGCTTTACGGATTATGTGCTGGGTCCGCAGGAACAATACATGATCGCCAACAATGAAAAAATTCCTGTCATCTGCATTAATCCAAGACCGGCCAAAGTGGGCGGCGGTTTCAGTGCGAGCGGCGGATAACAGCCAAAACATTTTTTACATATCAGGGTTATGAAAACAAGGATTTATCCTTGTTTTCGTTTTTTAATCCGCATACAGAATTATTGTATCAATTTTATCTTCTGAAAAGACGTCAAACGTGGAAAATAAGGAATTAAACAGACTGGTTTTCGCTACGAATAACAGGCATAAGCTCGAAGAAATCCGGCATGCTGGCCGCACCCCATATCCATTTGCTTAGCCTGGCGGATCTGGGATTTACCGGGGATATTCCTGAAGAAGAGGACACAATCGAAGGCAATGCAGCTCAAAAAGCCTGGTTTATATATGACAGGTATCAGGATCAATTGCTTTGCCGATGATACCGGACTTGAGATTGATGCACTTCATGGGGAACCGGGTGTTTATTCTGCAAGGTATGCCGGTGAGAACTGTTCATTTGAGGACAACATGAACAAGGTACTGGCGGCCATGGAAGGAATCAAAAACAGAAAAGCCCGTTTCAGAACCGTGATAGCACTGGTTGAAAACGGAAAATTAACTACCTTTCAGGGTGAAATTCAGGGGGTCATTACCCGCGAAAAACATGGTCTGCAGGGATTCGGATATGATCCTGTATTTCTGCCGGACGGATTTGACCGTACTTTTGCTGAAATGGATCTGGCTGAAAAAAATCGTATTTCGCATAGGGCCCTTGCCGTTCAAAAACTGATTGATTATCTCACAACACGCTACAAATGATGCACTGTACGCATTTTGTAAATTGCCGGCCATTCCGCTTCCAGGCTTCAAAAATTCATTGATGTCACTGTTGCTTATCTTTATGTCAGCTTCACTTACAGTGCAGGGCACAAATTCCAAACGGTGCCTGGCGCGATCACCTGCCGTATAACAATGGGAAACGCCTGGCAGAAGGAGGCAATAAGATCTTTTGTTCAACATCGGGAGGCGCATTGTTCTCTTATAATGTGAAGGATAACAGCATCGAAAAGTATTCAAAAGTCAATGGATTATCCGATGCTGATATTTCCTGCATTGCTTTTAGTCCGGAAGTTGAAATGCTCGTTATTGGCTACAATAACGGGAACATTGACCTTGTTAAAAATGACAGCGTTTATAATATTCCCGATATAAAACGCAAGATCATTGTCGGGGAAAAGTCGATAAACAGTTTTTTCTTCAGGGAAAATTATGCCTATCTGGCATGCGGGTTTGGAATTGTGCTCGTTGGACATGATCAAAGCATGAAATTAAGGACACCTATATGTTCGGAGAAGGCGGCAGCCAGATCAAGGTAAATGATATCACCTTTGACGGACAGTTTTTATATGCGGCTACCGATGAAGGCATTTATAAAGCCGATATAGACAATCCGAACCTGGTTGATTACAATGCATGGCAAAAGCTTCAGGCATTGCCCGACAAAAATGCTTTTTATCCCTTTCTTGCCTGGCATGGTAACCGTTTGTTTACTGTGTATCATAATCCCGGCAGTCTCCGCATGATGATATAATTGTTGTGGGCAATGATACCTGGCAATTATGGGTCAACAGCCAGAATGACAATTTTGGATTTATGGGAGAGCAGGCCGGTAAACTGGTTGTTTGCGCGAGTGCCCATACCAGTCTGTATGATCAGGATGATAAGCTGGTAAGGGATGTCAGCAGTTATTATGCAAAACATGCAATCCTGGATTCACGGGACGGATTATGGTATGCCGATCCGTGTCAGCGGACTGGTTAAAATTACGGAATCCGGTTCCGGCAATATTATCTGTCCGAATGGTCCTGCTTACCGCACCGCCGGAGACATGGATGCAAAATCGGGAAAATTATGGGTAGGTGGCGGAACTGAAGCAACCAAATGGGCTAGTTTTGGAGCGTATGAATTTATTGATGAATACTGGAAAAGCTATAATTACAATACAGATCCCGGAATGGAAGGATTTTTGAATGTTTCAAAGATCGCAATTGATCCGACCGATGTAAATCATGTTGTGGGCGGATCGAATGGGTATGGCATAATCGATTTTAAGGACCAGCAACTGGTAGGCATAACGGATGAAACAAACAGCATATTAAAACCGGTACCAGGATTATGGACATGGTTATGTCAATGTCACGGGTGTGGATATAGACACTGAAGGCAATTTGTGGGTTTCCACCAATTTCAGCGATGAACCTGTCTACCGCCGAAAGGCAGGCGGCGATTGGGAATCCATTGATCTGCAATATAAAAATTTTGGAGTGGAAACCCGTGTGGGTGACATTCTTGCTACTTCCCTCGGGCAGGTGTGGCTGTTGATCCAGAATGATGGTATACTTGTCTTCACCGCGGACCGTGAAAACTCCGTCAGGGAACGATTTTTCGCCGTAATCAACCAGGAGGGCGATCTGCTTGACAGGGTTTATTCACTGGCAGAGGATAAGGATGGAAATATCTGGGTGGGAACAAATAAGGGACCGGCGGAATTTTTTAATCCGGCCCAGATTTTTGATGAGGAAAATATTGTTGCTTACCAGCCAAAGATTCCACGGAATGATGGAACAAATCTTGCCGATTTGTTGCTGTCAACGGAAAAGATCAATTGTATTGTTGTTGATGGAGCAAATCAGAAATGGTTTGCCACCGAAAAATCGGGTGTATTTCTTGAATCTCCGGACGGGTTAAAGGAAATCCATCATTTTACCGAAGGAAACAGCCCGCTTTTCTCCGATAATGTGCTGACACTGGCTGTAAAAGATGAAACCGGAGAGGTTTTCTTTGGAACCGATAAGGGTATTATTTCTTTTAAGGGGCAGGCCACAGAAGCGGGAGATGATTTTGGGAAGGTTTATGTATTATCCCAATCCGGTAAGGGAAACTTATGAAGGGGATATAACAGTCACGGGACTTGCCCGCGATGTGAATGTAAAATTTACCGATATCAGCGGAAATATCGTTTATGAAACGAAAGCATTGGGTGGCCAGGCTATCTGGAACGGCAGGAACTTCAATGGTGAAAGGGTTCATACCGGCGTTTATCTTGTCTTTTGCACCAACGAGGACGGATCAAAAACATACGTAACCAAATTATTGTTCATCCATTAGGTTGATCATGCTGATCAAAACCCGTGCAATAGTTCTCCATTATGTTAAATATGGGGAGTCAAGCCTGGTCGTTACTTTATATACTGAAAAACATGGCCGGATGACCTGCATGGTCAGTGGCATCCGTTCAAAAAAAACCCACCTGTCACTCCCTTTTTTTCAGCCCCTCACGCTTCTTGAAGCAGAAATTTATTACAAATCAAACCGCGAGGTTCACCGTTTAAAGGAACTGTCATGTCCTTTTCACTATACCTCTATTCCTTTTTCAATCACAAAAAGTACAATTTCTCTTTTCCTGGCTGAAATAATATGGCTTACACTCAGGGAAGAAGAAGCCAATGAGGGTTTATTCAACTTTCTATTCCATGCTTTCCAGTTGCTTGATTCAAAGGATGAAGGGGTAGCCAATTTTCACCTTCTTTTTCTGATCCATTATTCGCGGTACCTCGGAATCTTTCCGGCCGACCTGGAATCAGCAGCAGATATTATCCGGTTTACAGATCTGAAGATATTCAGAAACCTGCCCGGAGAGACAGGCCGGATCTTTATGGAAATGATGAAAACATCACTGGCACAAGCTGAAAAAATCAGCCTGACTAAAGCAAGCCGTTTAGTCCTGCTGAATGCACTCGTTAAATATTATGAAGAACACCTCGAAGGCATGGGAAAGATCAAATCCGTAGCTGTGCTGAAAGAAATATTTAGCGATTAGATATAAAAAGATCTTACTTTGCAGCATCAAAATAATCAGAACCCTTTTTGCTCATGAAAGATGGAACCAAATATGCCTGGCTTGATATGGCCAAGCGGATGCAGGCACTTGCACAATCCGGACTTGAATATTCAGATAACAAATATGACAGGGACAGATACCAGCAGATGAGACAGCTGAGCCTCGAAATCATGCAGGATTTTACGGAACTCAAAATGGATAAACTGGTTGATGTTTTTGCCTCAGAACAAGGATATCAAACCCCAAAGGTAGATGTGAGGGGAGTTGTTTTCAGGGGAGACCAGATCCTTATGGTACGGGAAACAATTGATGGAAACTGGTCTCTTCCCGGAGGGTGGGCCGATGTTGGACTTACCCCTTCCGAGGTGGCTATTAAAGAAGTATGGGAAGAATCAGGGCTGATTGTTGTTCCTGAACGATTGCTTGCCGTTCTGGATAAAAAAATGCATAATCATCCGCCCGACATGTTCCATATCTATAAGATTTTCATATTATGCCGTGAAACAGGAGGAGAACTCAAGGGCGGAATGGAAACCAGTGAAACAGGTTTCTTCGGACCGGATAAATTTCCGCCGCTGTCAGTTCCAAGGATTACAAGAGAACAGATCAGTCTGATGTATGAATATAAAAACGATCCGCTAAAACCCGCTTCGTTTGACTAATACTCATCCCAGCTTTTGATCGCAATTTCTTCGAGCGGCAGCTTGCAGACAGCCATCAGAAAAGCACTGGCGAGCCTGCCGTTGGTAATGAGCGGAATATTGAAGTCCACTGCACTTCGGCGTATCAGGTAGTCATTGCTCAATTCAGTCTTGGATAAATCCTTTGGTATATTGATCACGAGATCGATCATTTTGTTGCGGAGATAATCGAGCGTATTGGGCTTCTTATCTTCATCGGGCCAGTGAAGCATGGTAACAGCTATCCCGTTCATTTCAAGAAACTGCGCAGTGCCACGGGTGGCAAACAGGTTATATCCCTTTTCTTCAAGCAACTTACAGCTGTTGACAAGTTCTACCTTTGAACGCATTGGTCCTGTTGATAACAATATGTTTTTCTTGGGATAAGAGTATCCGACTGAAAGCATTGATTTAAGTATTGCCTCATAAAAATTCTCACCTATACATCCCACTTCACCCGTTGAAGCCATATCCACTCCGAGGATGGGATCCGCTTTCTGTAACCGGGAAAAAGAGAACTGGGGAGCTTTGACGCCAATGCAGTCGAGGTCAAATGCCGACTTGTTCGGTTTTTCAACCGGAATTCCGAGGATCACGTGGGTAGCCAGTTCGATGAGGTTAACCTTCAGAACCTTTGAAACAAACGGAAAACTTCGTGAGGCGCGGAGATTGCACTCAATTACTTTGATATCATTGTCTTTGGCCAGGAACTGAATATTGTAGGGTCCGGTTATATTAAGTGCATGGGCGATCTGCCGGGATATGCGCTTGATACGGCGCATGGTCTCAAAATATATTTTTTGGGCCGGGAAAACAATGGTTGCATCTCCTGAATGTACGCCGGCAAATTCAACATGCTCACTGATGGCATAGGCAATCAGTTCACCATCCCGGGCCACGGCATCAATTTCAATTTCCTTGGCCTGTTCAATAAATTCGGATACCACAACCGGGTATTGTTTGGAGACCTTGGCCGCCAGCGTAAGATAATGTTCCATCTCATCGCGGTTAGAAACCACATTCATGGCGGCACCCGACAATACATAGGATGGCCTGATGAGGACGGGGAAACCCACCTCATCCACAAAGTCATGGATTTCACGGATGCTGGTCAGCTCTTTCCATCGCGGCTGGTCAATTTTCAGATCGTCACAGAGCTGTGAAAATTTATGCCTGTTTTCAGCATTGTCAATTGACTGGGAGGAGGTTCCCAGGATTTTTACCTTCTGGCTGTCGAGACGCATGGCCAGGTTATTCGGGATCTGTCCTCCCATGGAAAGAATTACACCATGTGGATTTTCAAGTTCCACAATGTCCATTACCCGTTCAAAAGACAGTTCATCGAAGTAAAGCCTGTCGCATACATCATAATCCGTACTCACAGTTTCGGGATTATAATTGATCATAACCGACCGGTACCCGGCATTGTTAATGGCATACAGGGCATTCACACTGCACCAGTCAAATTCCACGCTGCTCCCGATCCGATAGGCTCCTGAACCCAGGACAATGACTGATTTGTGATCACCCAGGTATTTAACATCGTTGGAGGAACCACTGTAAGTAAGGTACAGATAGTTTGTCTGTGCAGGATACTCGGCTGCCAGGGTATCAATTTGCTTCACATAGGGAATAATGCCCAGTTTTTTCCGGTGCTCCCGAACTTCGAGCAACCCGTCCTGCATGTATTCGTTCTCATTCTTGAAAATGGACCGGGCTATCTGAAAATCGGAAAATCCCGCAATCTTGGCCGTCTGGAACAACCTGAAAGGAATTTCATCCAGTGTATTGTACTGATCAAGATCATTTTTAAGGTTAAATATCCTCTGGAGCTTATGTAAAAACCAGGGGTCAATCCGGGTGAGGGCATGTATTTTTTCTACGGAATAACCTTTTGAAAAGGCATCCGCAATGACAAAGATGCGCATGTCCGTTGGTTCGGATAATTCCTTTTCAATGTTTTCGAATTCAAGGTCCCGGTTGCCGACAAAACCATGCATTCCCTGGCCGATCATCCGCAGTCCCTTTTGTATGGCTTCTTCGAAAGAGCGTCCTATGGCCATTACCTCACCCACACTTTTCATGCTGCTTCCGATCTGTTTTGAAACACCGATAAACTTATTCAGGTCCCAGCGGGGAATCTTGCAGACAATATAATCCAGGGCGGGTTCAAAAAATGCCGAGGTAGTCTTTGTAATTGAATTCTTGATTTCATGCAGGCCATAACCGACAGCCAGTTTGGCCGCCACAAAGGCGAGCGGATAACCTGTGGCTTTTGAGGCCAGGGCACTTGACCGTGAAAGCCGGGCGTTGACCTCAATTACCCGGTAGTCTTCAGAACAAGGGTCAAGCGCATATTGTATATTGCATTCCCCGACAATGCCGATGTGCCGTATAATTTTGATGGCAAGCTGGCGGAGCGAATGATATTCTGAATTGGTAAGTGTTTGAGAGGGTGCTACCACAATGCTTTCCCCGGTATGAATTCCCAGCGGATCGAGATTTTCCATGTTACACACTGTGATGCAGTTGTCATAACAGTCGCGCACAACTTCGTATTCCACTTCCTTCCATCCTTTCAGTGATTTTTCAACCAGGATCTGAGGAGCATAGGAAAACGCTTTTTCCGACATCTTCAGCAATTCCGCATCATTGTTGCAAAAACCGCTTCCCTGTCCGCCCAGGGTATACGCTGCGCGGATAATGACAGGATAGCCCAGCTCTGAAGCGGCTTTCACAGCATCATCCATGTTCGTCACTGCAAAGCTCTGGATTGTCTTTACATTGATTTCATCCAGTTTTTTAATAAACAGATCCCTGTCTTCCGTGTCCATGATGGCCTGAACCGGCGTACCCAGTACGCGGATATTATGTTTTTCGAGTATCCCTGCGCGAAACAGGGCGATACCGCAATTCAGGGCTGTTTGTCCGCCAAAGGCAAGCAAAATGCCATCCGGCTTTTCTTTTTCAATGACCTGCTCCACAAAATACGGGGTTACCGGCAGAAAGTAAATGGTATCCGCTATACCTTCGGAAGTCTGAACTGTGGCAATGTTGGGATTGATCAGTACAGTCTTTATGTTTTCTTCACGAAGCGCTTTTAATGCCTGTGATCCTGAATAATCAAACTCTCCTGCTTCGCCGATTTTAAGTGCACCGGATCCGAGTACAATGACCTTTCTGATTGATTTGTCCATAGTTTGCCGCAGCCCCAATAAAAATTAGTCATATATTTGGCCCAAAAGTACAAATATTTTTAAATTCACCTTGCATAATTATAAAACATTGTATAAATTTGCATCGTCAATGAATAACTATTCATCATGGGAAACAGAACAGAACGGCTACTAGCCATCAGGAACATAATTTCTTCCCAGAAAGTATCAAGCCAGGAAGAACTTCTTGACCTGCTTGAGAAAAAGGGATTAAATTATACCCAGGCAACCCTCTCCCGGGATTTGAAATTTTTAAAAGTGAATAAAATTTCAGATCATGAGAAAGGCTACATTTATGAACTGCCCGATCAGCATCATATTCCGGGCCACGAACTTGCTGAAAGCTATGCTGCACAAGGTTTTGTATCAATTCAGTTTGCCAACAGGCTGGGGGTTATCAAAACATTGCCCGGATATGCACCCAGCATTGCTTCGCTCATTGATAAGGTGAATCCTTTTGAGATCATCGGTACCCTTGCCGGGGATGATACCATCCTGATCATCCCGCATGATAATGTAACTGAAAAGGATGTGATCAATACACTGATTATCATTGTTCCTGAATTAAAAGATAAAATAAAGTAAGATGGACAACAAAAAGGTAGTACTGGCATACAGTGGTGGTTTGGATACTTCGGTGATATTAAAGTGGCTGATCGACAAGGGTTATGAAGTGATTGCCTATGTTGCAAATGTAGGTCAGGATGATGATTTTGAAGAAGTAGAAAAGAAGGCCTTAAAGATCGGGGCTTCCCGGGTTTATATTAAGGATCTGAGGCGGGAATTTGTCACCGATTATATTTTCCCGGCTCTCAAAGCCAATGCAGTATATGAAAACCGTTATCTGCTGGGTACCTCACTGGCCAGGCCGGTAATTGCAAAATACCAGATTAAGATAGCCGCTGAAGAAAAAGCCTCCCTGGTGGCGCATGGAGCCACAGGAAAAGGAAACGACCAGGTACGCTTTGAGTTGTCGTATTACGCCCTCAATCCGGCCATTAAGGTCCTTGCTCCCTGGAAAACCCAGGAATTTCTTGACCAGTTCAAGGGAAGGACCGACATGCTGAATTATGCAAAGGATCATAACATCCCTGTTAAGGCTACCGTGAAGAAACCTTACAGCGAGGATGACAACCTGATGCACATCAGTCATGAGGCCGGTATTCTTGAAGATCCGGCTTACAAGCCTGAAAAGGAAATGTTCACCAAGATAGTTCCGCCACAAAATGCCCCGGATAAGGAAGTTCACCTGGAAATTCATTTCAAGGATGGCATCCCGGTGAGGGTTGTCAATAAAGAAAGCAAAATTGACATAACCGATCCGCTCGATTTATTCATTTACCTGAATAAGGTGGGTGGCGAGAACGGAATTGGCATGCTCGACATGGTAGAAAACCGATTTGTGGGGATCAAATCAAGGGGTGTTTATGAAACCCCGGCCGGAACCATCCTGTTGCATGCCCATATGGATATAGAGGGGATTGCCATGGACCGTGAGGTAATGCGGCTCAGAAACATGCTGTCCCCTGTTTTTGCTGAAATTGTTTACAACGGGTTCTGGTTCAGTCCCGAAATGGATTTTCTGCGCGCTGCCATTGACAAGAGCCAGGAACTCATTGACGGCACGGTATGGCTCACCCTTTACAAGGGCAATATTATGATTGACGGACGTGAGTCCCCGAGCTCTTTGTATAACAAGGAACTTTCAAGCATGGATATCGCCGGTGGATTCGATCAGAAAGACAGCGCCGGTTTTATTAAGATCAATGCAATCAGACTCATGGCACACCATGCCATAACAAAAAGGCAGGGAAAAACTACCTGAAGCATCCTGCAGCACATTTTTCACATATCGTTTGCTTCGGGATGAATGTTCCGGAAACACTATTTTTTTGTCATGAAACTCTGGGAAAAAGGAATAGAAACAGACAAGCGGATTGAGCAGTTTACGGTCGGAAAAGACCGTGAGCTCGATCTTTTGCTTGCCCGGTACGATGTGATCGGCTCGCTGGCACATGTTACCATGCTCCGGAGTATCGGCCTTATAAACGAGGAGGAACTAATTTCACTGCGCACGGAACTGCAGGTTATTTACAGGTCCATTGAACAGGGCGACTTTATTATCCAGGAAGGTGTTGAGGATGTGCATTCCCAGGTAGAGCTGCTTCTTACCCTGAAATTGGGAGATACCGGGAAAAAAATACATACTGCCCGTTCCAGGAATGACCAGGTTTTACTTGACATTAAGTTATTTATCCGCGATGAAATCCAGCAGACTGTAATTCTGGCGGAGAATTTATCCCGCGTTTTGTTATCGCAAAGCGAAAAATATAAGGATGTACTGATTCCGGGCTTTACGCACCTGCAGGTGGCCATGCCTTCTTCATTTGGCCTGTGGTTTGCAGCCTATGCCGAATGCCTGGCCGAAGATCTGCAGATGATGCTGGCCGCATACAGGGTCGCTGACCTGAACCCGCTGGGTTCCGGCGCCGGATACGGATCTTCATTCCCCATCGACAGGCAGCTGACTACCAACCTTCTTGGATTTGAAGACATGCATTATAATGTGGTGAATGCCCAGATGAGCCGGGGCCGCACCGAGCGGATGACTTCATTCGGCCTTTCCTCCCTGGCAGCCACCCTGTCGAAGCTGGCAGGTGATGTTTGCCTTTATGCAAGCCAGAATTTCGGGTTGCTTCAGCTTCCCGATGAATTTACTACCGGTTCGAGCATCATGCCGCACAAGAAAAATCCGGATGTATTTGAACTGATCAGGGCAAAATGCAATAAGATACAGTCCCTGCCCGGCGAGATCGAGCATATTTTTCTGAATCTTCCATCCGGTTATTTCAGGGACATGCAGATCATCAAGGAATCATTTCTTCCTGTGTTTTCGGAAATGAAATCCTGTCTTTCTATCGCGGCGTATGCCCTGGAGAAGATCATACCGGTGGAAAACACCCTGGAGGATGACCGGTACAGGTATATTTTTTCAGTTGAAGAGGTCAACAGGCTTGTTATGGAGGGGACCCCTTTCCGGCAGGCCTACAAGGAAGTAGCGGCACAAATTGCCGATGGCTCCTACAGCAGTGATCAACAGGTAAAACACACTCATGAAGGGTCAATCGGAAATTTATGCAATGACAGGATTGCCGGTAAAATAGAAAAAGTGGTTGCTCAGTTTCAATTTGAGCGCAAAGACAAGGCTATTGAAAAATTGCTCAGGAGCGGAATATGAAGAAGCAGACAATTATAGTGAGAATTGAGATTTCCACGCTCATCAACAGTGAGGGAAAAATTAACCGGCGGAAAATGGACAGGCTTGCCATGGTTCTGACTAACCTGCATAACAGCGGAAAGCATGTAATGGTGGTTTCTTCAGGTGCCATTGTTCTGGGAACTGAAAAACTGAAACTTCAGAACATGCCCGATAACCAGCTTGAAATGCAGGCTGCCGCGTCAGTCGGACAGGCAGAACTTATCAGGTGGTATCAGCATTCCTTTGATGAATACAATCAGATCATCGCACAGGTATTGCTCACAAGTGATATCATGCATTACCGGCAACGGGTGGAAAATACAAGGAATACCTTCAACCGATTGCTTGAAATGAGTATCATTCCCATTATCAATGAAAATGATTCCGTTTCAACAGCGGATATCGAAATTGATGATAATTATCCGCTTGCCCTGATGGTGGCAGAAATCACCAAGGCTGATTTTATCGTCATTAAGATGGAAATGGACAATAAATACCTCATTGTTCCAGGGGTAAACGGCCGGCTTTGCTTGTGGATGGCGAAACGGAACTTCAGGAAAAACTTGAATCATTCTGTCAGGTTATGATTCCGGATGATAAGATGGAAGCGGATCAGTTTCCTGCTACCATTGGAGAAATAGTTTTTAATCAGGTGCAATGATGAGAAGAAAGGACAGGGATATGGATTATCGGGATGTGCTCAGAAATAAACACCGGATCGTGGTCAAGATCGGGACGTCTTCCCTTTCCTACCCGAATGGACGGATGAATTTTCAAAGCATCGAAAAACTGGCTTATGTATTGAGCGCCATTCGTGGAAGCGGTACCCAGGTAATGCTGGTGACATCAGGAGCCATTGGAGTGGGAGCCGGACGGCTGGGGCTGACTGAAAGACCCCGTGAGCTCGATAAAAAACAGGCACTGGCTGCCGTGGGACAGGCGGAACTGATGAGGATTTACCAGAAATTTTTTGAAGAATATAACCAGACAGTGGCACAGGTGCTGCTTACAAAGGATGTGGTGACAATTCATTCAAGAAATCAGAATGCAAAAAGGACCCTTATCAAATTGCTCGATATGAATATCATTCCCATCATCAATGAGAATGATACAATTGCCACCAATGAGATTGAATTCGGCGACAATGATACCCTTTCAGCCATTGTAGCCGCACTGGTAGATGCTGATCTGCTGGTGATCCTTTCGGATATTGACGGATTGTATTCAGCAGATCCGAGGAAGGAAGAATCGGCCGAGATTATTCATTCGGTTCTGGAAATAACACCCGAGCTTGAGCAGCTGGCCACCGGAGCCGGTTCCTCTTTTAGCACGGGAGGAATGGTTACAAAAATTTCGGCGGCTAAAATATGCCTGAAAGACGGGATTGATTGCATTATTACAAGCGGTTCCGACCCGGCGATCATTTTTGACATTCTCCAGGGAAAGGAAGTAGGAACTCATTTTGTTGCACAAAATGAAAATATGATCAATCATGCATGATATAAAAGAACAGCTGATTCAAAAGGCTATCCGGGTAAAAAAGGCCTCCCGTGAACTGGCAAAACAGAATACAGGAGTAAAGAACAGGGCCCTTGAGATTATTGCCGGAGAAATTGAGGCAAACAGGGCAATTATAAAGGACTGAAAACCTGAAAGATATTGAATCAGGGAAAAATAAAGGATTATCGGCGGCTTTTATTGACCGGCTGACCCTCGATGACAAACGGATTGACGGGATGATTCGCATATTGCAGGAAGTGATACGCCTCCATGATCCGGTAGGGGAAATTTATGACATGAACACCATGCCGAACGGGCTAAGGGTTGGACTGATGCGGGTTCCCATCGGGGTAATCGGGATCATTTTCGAATCACGTCCCAATGTTTGCATCGAGGTGGCTTCCTTAACGATCAAATCGGGAAACGGGGTAATCCTGCGCGGAGGATCGGATGCAAAGCATTCAAACAGCATCCTTTGCAGCCTTATCCGGTCGGGACTGAAAAAGGCCGGACTTCCTGAAGATTGTGTGGCAGTTGTGGAAGACACATCCCATGATTCGGTGGTACACCTGGTAAAACTAAAGGAATATATTGATGTCATCATACCCCGGGGCGGCCTGAAGCTGATCAGGCTGGTGGAAGAAAACTCGCTGATCCCGGTTATCCGGCATGACCTGGGCATCTGTCATACCTTATGTGGATGAATTTGCTGAAATAGGCATGGCCCGGACCATCTGTTACAATGCCAAGGTGCAGAGGCCGGGAGTTTGCAATGCCATGGAAACCTTGCTGGTGCATTCCGAAATTGCCGGTTCCTTCCTGCCCCTGATGAAATCGGATTATGACAAGGCCGGTGTAAAACTGAAAGGATGTGAAAAGACCCTTGCCATATTGCCCGGTATCGAGGCAGCCACAGAAGAGGACTGGAGCACGGAATATCTTGATCTTGTGCTGTCGGTGAAAATTGTTGATAGTCTTGATGAGGCCATTGAACACATCAATACATACAGTTCACATCATTCCGATTCCATTGTGACAGACAGTTATTCCAACGGAATGAAATTCATTACGGAAGTAGATTCAGCGGCTTGTTTTATCAATGCATCCACCCGTTTCAATGACGGGTATGAATTCGGACTGGGTGCTGAAATGGGCATCAGCAATCAAAAGTTGCACGTGCGCGGACCCATGGGACTGAAGGAATTAACCGCTCCCAAGTATATTGTATTTGGAAACGGCCAGGTCAGGAATTAGGCGGCAGGTGAGGGAGTAGAGACTGATAGGGAGTAGTGACTAAGGAGAATGAATGAATGGACGTTGTCCCCCGCTGGCGGGGGCAGGGGGTGGATTTTAGCAATGAACAATGAACAATGAACAATGAACAGTGAACAACCGAAAACTAAAAGTCAAAACTACAAAACTGCAGAACTGCAGAACGGCAGAACCGCAGAACTGCAGAACTGCAGAACTGCACGAACTGCATGACTTTATTAGCACATTGGAAAATCAACAAATCACCAAATCAATAAATCATCAAATCAATAAATTCCCATGCAACTGAACGAATTTATGCAAAGGCTCGAAGAACTGACCGTCAGTGCTTCACAAATTGACAAGGAACTTTTTGAGACCTACAATGTTAAACGCGGTCTCCGGAACCAGGACGGATCAGGCGTGCTGGTGGGACTTACCAACATTGGAGATGTAATTGGCTATGAAAAAAAGGACGGCCTGGTTATTCCTCGTGAGGGTAAGCTTTTTTACAGGGGCATTAATGTGGAAGACCTTGTACATGGGTTTCAAACCGATAAAAGGCATGGCTTTGACGAAACGGTTTACTTATTGCTTACGGGAAAATTGCCCAACAAAACCGATCTGGACATTTTCTCATCCTACCTTGCCGGACACAGGGATCTTCCGAACAACTTTGTAAATCTTATCCTTTCATTCAGGGGCAAGAACATCATGAATATGCTGGCCCGTTCCATCCTGGCCATGTATACCCAGGATGATGAGGCTGAAAATTATTCGCACATTAACCTGCTGAAGCAGTCGTTGAATTTCATAGCCAAATTTCCGGTGATTGCAGCCTATGTGTATTTCGGATTCCGCCATACCTATCAAAGAGAATCACTGATCTTCCGGCATCCGGATCCTTCGCTCAGCACAGCAGAAAATTTTCTGTATATGCTTAAGGGTGAAAATTACGACAGGCTGGAAGCCGATATTCTTGATCTGGCACTGGTATTGCATGCCGAACACGGAGGAGGAAACAATTCCACCTTTGCCACCCGTGTAATCAGTTCGGCAGGGACAGATACCTATTCGGCTATTTCTGCCGGCCTTGGCTCACTGAAAGGATATCTGCACGGGGGTGCCAACCTCCAGGTAGAAGAAATGATGAAAGACATCAAGAAAAATGTAAAAGACTGGTCGGATAAAAAGGAATTGCTGGCTTATATGCAAAAAATCCTTAAGGGCCAGGCAGGAGACGGCTCAGGGAAATTATACGGCATTGGCCATGCCATTTATACATTGTCCGATCCCCGTGCCATTTTGTTAAAGGACAAGGCAAGGGAACTGGCCGGAACCAAGGGCAAACTGGATGAATATAAATTGTATGAAGCTGTTGAGGAACTGGCGCCGGAAGCATTTGCCAGCTTTAAGGAAGGCAGTAACAAGGTAATCAGCGCCAATGTGGACTTTTATTCCGGATTTGTATATAAATGCATTGACATTCCACAGGAACTTTTCACCCCTATTTTTGCAGTCGCCCGCATGGCAGGATGGTGTGCCCACCGGCTGGAAGAGGTTACCTTTACATCGCGCAGGATCATCCGTCCGGCCTATAAAAATGTATTTGGAAAGATACCATATGAATTACTGGATGAAAGAAATTAAATTTTTTACAGATGATCCCTGTTAAAAAAGGGACATAGTTTTTTGAATAGTTGTAAATTTATTATCTTTGCCTGCAAGAAAATGATGTAAGATGATTTTGCAGCAGAAATATGATAATAAACTTGAATAAAACTCA
The DNA here is from genome assembly GCA_963790105.1 of uncultured Bacteroidales bacterium. Lineage (GTDB taxonomy): Bacteria > Bacteroidota > Bacteroidia > Bacteroidales > UBA10428 > UBA5072. The sequence continues at coordinate 329,452 of CAWBNI010000037.1, forward strand.
ACCTTGTTGAGAGTGGACTTATTGTGGAATATCACAAGCCATTCTCGACAACTGAGAATGGCTTTTTTTTTGATAAGGAATCTTAACCGGAGACAAAAAATATGACAAGCAAAGGATTACCAAAGAAACAGGGACTTTACGACCCGCTGAGGAGAAAGATAGTTGTGGAATCGGATTTGTTGCCCAGATAAAGGGCATAAAATCACATGACATCATTCACCGGGGACTCGAAGTGCTTGAAAACATGTCGCACCGTGGAGCGGAGAGTTCAGACAATGTTACCGGGGATGGAGCAGGTATCTTGATCCAGGTGCCGCATAAATTTATCCTGGCAAAAGGGATCAAGGTACCGGAGGAAGGAAAATATGCCACCGGGCTTGTATTTCTTCCGCAGGGCGCGAAAGAGCGTGCTGCCTGCGAAAAAATCCTCATCGATGCCCTCGTTGCCGAGGGACTTGATATAATTGATTTTATCGATGTGGTGGTGGATAATTCCATCCTGGGAGAAATATCCCGTAGTTCGGAACCCTTCATCAGGCAGATTTTTGTAACAGGTGACTTTGAGCAGGATGAACTGGAACGGAAAGTATATATTGCCCGAAAAGTTTCTGAAAACCAGGTAAGACAGTCATCCCTCAAGAGCAAGGAATCCTTTTATCTGCCCAGCCTTTCCATCAAAAGTGCTGATTTACAAAGGAATGTTCACATCCCACCAGCTTCGTTTATATTTTAATGATCTCCGGGATAACCGGCTTGAAAGTGCTATTGCCCTTATCCACTCAAGATTCAGCACGAATACTTTTCCCACCTGGGATCTTGCCCAGCCTTTCCGCTTTTTGGGTCATAACGGGGAGATCAATACCATCAAGGGAAACCGGATGTGGATGAGCGCCCGGGAATCACTGATGAAATCGGGCCTGTTCGGAGAAGATCTTAAAAAGATCTTTCCCGTAATTGAACCCGATAAAAGTGACTCGGCCTCACTGGATAATGTACTTGAATTTCTTGTGCTCACCGGAAAATCGCTTCCTCATGCGCTCAGCATGCTGATCCCGGAGTCATGGAACGACAAAAATCCGATTCCGGAAAGTCTGAAAGCTTTTTATGAGTATCATTCCACCATTATGGAGCCCTGGGATGGCCCGGCTTCAATCGTTTTCAGCGATGGAAGGTTTATCGGCGGCACGCTCGACCGGAATGGACTCCGGCCTTCCCGTTATATCATCACAAAGGATGATATGATCGTCATGGGTTCGGAAGTGGGAGTACAGATTTTCCCGGCTGAACAGATCAAGGAAAAAGGACGTCTCCGTCCCGGAAAGATCCTTCTTGTGGATACCCGTTTTGGAATTATTGTTCCGGATGATGAGGTTAAAAGGCAGTTGACCGAAAGGAATCCTTATGCAAACTGGCTGAAAGAAAACCGGATCGACCTGAAAGATATTGAGGTAAAGCAACGTGTACCTACCTCGCTGGGTGAAGAATTTGACAATTACCTGAAGGTTTTTGGATATACAAAGGAAGATTTTGAATTTCTGATTAAACCCATGGCCATTGAGGGGCAGGAACCGGTAAGTTCCATGGGAAATGATACTCCGCTGGCGGTCATGTCGGATAAGCCGCAACGGCTGTTCAATTATTTCAGGCAGCATTTTGCCCAGGTGACCAATCCGCCAATCGACCCCATCCGCGAAGGATTGGTGATGTCGCTTACCAATTACATCGGAGCAGTTTCCCGAAATCTGCTCATGGAATCTTCGGCCCAGTGTAAGCTGATCAAGTTCAGGAGTCCGATTGTTACAAATACTGACCTTGGAAAAATACGAAATCTCGATCAGACCCAGTTTTCACACGGGCTGATCCCCATGTTGTTCCCTGCCGATTCAGAAAATCCCGGAAAGGCGCTTGAAAAAGCCATCGCCGAAATGTGCCGGAAGGCAGAAGAATCGGTGGATAAGGGGCACAACTTTATTATACTTGTCTGACCGGGGCATATCCCGAACCATGGTTCCCATTCCATCGCTGCTGGCCGTTTCTGCCATACATCATCACCTCATCAATACAAAGAAAAGAATGCAGGTGGGATTGATCGTTGAGACCGCAGAACCCAGGGAAGTTAATCATTTTGCACTTCTCTTTGCTTACGGGGCCAGTGTTGTGAATCCCTACGGTGCTTTTGCCATCATTGAGAAGCTCTGTGAATCAGGCGAAATACAGGAAAGTTATGTTACAGCCCGTGAACATTTTATCAAATCAATTGACAAGGGACTTCTCAAGGTCATGTCGAAAATGGGGATTTCAACCCTTCGGAGCTACCACGGAGCCCAGATATTTGAAGCCATTGGAATTTCAAAGGACGTGACCGAACGGTATTTCAGCGGCACGGATTCAAGGATCGGCGGAATCGGGCATGATGAAATTGCCCGTGAGGCATTGATCATGCATAATGCCGCCTATTACCCGACATCCAGGACGGAGCAGGACTTGCCACACAGGGAACCTATCATTACAGGCGAAATGGCGAACAGCATGCCTGGAATCCTGAAACGATCGGCTTGCTGCAGTGGGCTACCCGTACGGAAGATTATCAGAAATTCAAGGAATTCAGTGCCCTGGTAAACCAGGAAAACCGGAAACCACTTTTCCTCAGGGGTTGCGTCAACCTGAAAAAGGGCAATCCTGTTCCCCTCGAAGAAGTAGAACCGGAAGAAGCCATCCTGAAACGTTTTATCACCGGGGCCATGTCATACGGATCAATCAGCAAGGAAGCCCATGAGGCACTTGCCATCGCCATGAATGCCATAGGCGGAAGAAGCAATACAGGAGAAGGCGGGGAGGATGCAGAAAGATTTAAACCAAGAGCCGACGGCACCAGTGCGCGCAGCGCAATCAAACAGGTAGCTTCCGGCAGATTTGGTGTAAATACGAATTATCTTATCAATGCGGATGAAATTCAGATCAAGATTGCCCAGGGAGCTAAACCAGGTGAAGGGGGCCAGTTGCCGGGACATAAAATAGACAAGATTATTGCCAAATTGCGGCATTCAACTACCGGAATTACGCTGATTTCACCTCCTCCTCACCATGATATCTATTCCATTGAGGATCTGGCCCAGCTGATTTTCGACCTGAAATGCACAAACCCGAGGGCAAGGATCAATGTAAAGCTGGTTTCGGAAAAAGGAGTTGGAACAATTGCGGCCGGAGTTGCCAAGGCACATGCGGACAGTATTACCATCAGCGGCTGTGAAGGCGGAACAGGTGCCAGTCCCGCAAGTTCAATAAAATATGCCGGTCTCCCCATGGAACTTGGCATTTCGGAAGTTCAGCAAACTTTGGTTATCAATAACCTGCGCGACAGGGTAATCCTGCAAACGGACGGTCAGCTGAAAACCGGAAGGGATGTGGTTTATGCCGGACTGCTGGGCGCTGAGGAATTCGGTTTTGCCACTGCTTCCCTGATTACCCTGGGTTGCATCATGATGCGTAAATGTCATCTGAATACCTGCCCTGTTGGCGTTGCCACCCAGAATCCCGGAACTCAGAAAACGCTTTATCGGAAAGTCACAGTACCTGATAACCTATTTCCGGTTCATTGCCCGGGAAGTCAGGGAATTAATGGCCGAAATGGGCTTCCGGAAATTCGAGGACCTCGTTGGCCGTGTGGACCTCATTGAACCAAGAACTGATATTGACCATTGGAAGGCATCCAAACTCGACCTGTCACAAATTCTTTACAGGCCGAAAGAAGCTTCCAAATTTGCAAACCATTGCACCTGTCTTCAAAAACACAAAATTGAAGATGTAATGGACCATGAACTGATCAAAATGGCCAACAAGGCGATCAAAAACAGGGAAAAAGTTTGGATATCCCGAAACATCACCAATACCGACCGGACTATCGGTGCCATGCTATCCGGTGAAATTACCCGTATTCACGGGGAAGCCGGACTTCCTGACGGTACCCTGATTTGCAAGTTCAAAGGATCTGCAGGTCAGTCGTTTGGTGCATTCCTTTCACGGGGCGTACATTTTGAACTCGAAGGAGATTCCAATGACTACCTTGGAAAGGGACTTTCCGGAGGCCGGATTATTGTTGTCCCTCCCAAGGGATCCACCTTCAGACCCGAAGAAAATATAATTGTCGGGAATACCCTGTTATACGGTGCCACTGTTGGGGAGGTTTATATCCGGGGGGTTGCCGGGGAAAGATTTGCCGTTCGGAACAGCGGGGCTGTGGCTGTTGTTGAAGGAGTGGGGGATCATTGCTGCGAATATATGACCGGCGGCCGGGTTGTGGTACTGGGTAAAACAGGACGTAACTTTGCAGCCGGAATGAGCGGAGGCATTGCTTATGTACTGAATGTAAAAGGCAATTTCGACTACTTCTGCAACAAGGGAATGGTTGAACTAAGTCCTGTAGGTGATCATGATGATCTGCTTGAATTGCAGAAACTTATCAATAATCATTATTTATACACCCGCAGTGAGTTGGCTGAAAGTATCCTTGTAAAATGGGATGAATATTTACCGAAGTTCGTAAAGGTCATTCCGCTGGAATACAAGAAGGTTCTTGAAGAACAAAAGCTGAGCCAGCTGATCGAAAAGATCCAGAAAACAGAGGACGAACCTCATTTTCATTACTAATTTTTGATAATTATTTCAGATAATATACAATGGGAAACCCAAAGGGATTTTTACAGGTACAGCGTAAGACGGCAGGATACAGGCCGCTGAATGAACGTATCTATGATTTCGGCGAAGTTGAACAGACCCTGAACGAACAGGACAGGCAGGACCAGGCATCCAGGTGCATGGATTGCGGTGTTCCTTTCTGCCAGTGGGGCTGCCCGGTTATGAATAACATGCCCGAATGGCAGGATGCCATTTACCGGGGCGACTGGAAGAACGCCATTGATCTGCTGCATGTTACCAATAATTTTCCGGAATTTACAGGACGCATTTGTCCGGCTCCCTGTGAGCATGCCTGCACTCTTAATATCCAGAATGATCCGGTAACTATCAGGGAAAATGAGGCCGCTGCTGCAGAAAAAGGTTTTGAAATGGGATTCATTCTGCCCCATCCCCCGGCTGTCAGAACCGGAATGAAGGTAGCTGTTATTGGTTCGGGACCTTCAGGACTTGCCTGTGCTGACCTGCTCAATAAATGGGGTCATCATGTTACCGTATTTGAAAAGGACGATGCAATTGGGGGCTTGCTTCGTTATGGAATTCCCGATTTCAAGCTGAATAAGAAGGTTATTGACCGCAGGCTTGAAGTTTTACTGGAAGAAGGGATCGATTTCCGCACGAACACATTCGTGGGAAAAGATATAGCAGGCTCTGACATGCTTTCCCAATTCGACGCGGTTTGTCTTACCATCGGAGCCATGAAGCCCCGTGCTTTGGTTACTGAAGGTTCTGATCTGAAAGGGATCCATTTTGCGATGGATTTTCTTACCCAGCAGAACAAAGTAAACAGGGGCATAAAAATTCCGGATGAAGAAAGAATACTGGCCACCGATAAGAATGTAATTATTATCGGCGGCGGAGACACCGGTTCCGACTGTGTGGGAACATCCATCCGGCAGGGAGCCAGGAGCGTCATGCAGATAGAAATTCTTCCCAAGCCTCCGGAAACACGAAATCCTCACAATCCGTGGCCTTTCTGGGCAAATACGCTGCGGTCCTCGAGCTCACATGAAGAGGGCTGCGAACGTCGATGGAGCATGTCAACAAAACGATGCCTTGGCGAAAACGGGGAAGTAAAGAAAATTGAGCTTGTGGAAGTGGATTGGGTGACTGAAAACGGCAAAACCACCATGGTTGAAAAACCCGGGAACCACCCGGATCATCGGCGCCGACCTGGTGCTGCTGGCAATGGGATTTGTACATTGCACCCATGAGGGAATTGCTGAAGAATTCGGGCTCGAATTTGATCCAAGGGGAAATATTAAGGTGGATAAGAATTTCCGTACAAGCAAGGAAAAGGTGTTTGCAGCCGGGGATGCAACTATTGGCGCAAGCCTTGTTGTAAGAGCGATATTTCAGGGACGAAACCTGGCACGGTCAGTGGATAATTTTTTACGAAAAAACAAGTAGGCAGCACCCGCCATGTCAACCTCCATGAGAGGCATAGTATATGCCATTATTACTGCTATCTTATGGGGGACGCTGGCCATTGTCCTGAAAGTATCCCTGTCGGATCTCACTCCGGCTGATATTACCTGGTTTCGTTTTGTCATGGCCTTTGCAGTGCTGGCGGTGTATTATTATTACCGTAAGCCGGCCTACCTGCGCATTCTGAAACGGCCGCCCGGCCTGCTCGTCATTGCCACCCTGTGCCTGGCATTAAACTACTTTGGTTTTATCCAGGGGCTCCAGTTTACCTCTCCCAGTGTGGCCCAGATCTTTATTCAGCTGGGACCCGTTATCCTGGCGATTTCAGGTTTTGCCGTTTTCCATGAAAAAATATCGGCCAGGCAGATAGTCGGATTGTTTGTTGTCCTTGCCGGACTGGGCATTTATTACAGGGAACAGACCCACCTTCTTACTTCGGGAGGAGCAAACTGGTCCGTAGGGGTGATCTGGATCCTTGTTGCAGCCGTATCCTGGGCCGTTTACTCAATCCTGCTCAAGGTGCTTGTGCTGAAATATCCGCCCATGCAGCTGAATCTGGTCATATTCGGATTGCCGGTACTCGTTTATCTTCCGTTTGTGCATTTCAGCCACTTTGTGGGCCTTGGCATTGCCGGCTGGTGCATTCTTTTGTTCCTGGGTTTGAATACGCTCATTGCCTATGGACTTGCTGGCGCTTGCCATTCAATATACCGAAGCAAATAAGGTGAGTGTGATCCTCATTCTGAACCCGATCCTTACCTTTGTGCTCATGGCCATCATCAGCCATACCGGGGCTACATGGATCAGTCACGAACACTATACCCCGGTTACAATTGCCGGTGCGGTCATCGTTCTTGCCGGCGCCATGCTTACCATTTTCAGGAGAAATATTCATAGTCGGTAACTTTATTCTATATTTGTCAGATATTCTATCTGCCGCCAATGCCTTTGCTCACTTCCATAATTAACTGGCTGAATGTTAAGCGTGTGCATCAGCTCGACCTGATCAGAAAATATCCTGCCGAAGTTCAGGAGGAAACTTTTGCAAAACTCATTTCAAAGGCAGCGGATACAGAATGGGGACAAACCTATCATTATGACTCGATAAATTCGATATCCGATTTTCAGGATCGGGTTCCGATTCAGAGTTACGAGGAGGTAAAGCTCTATATAAACAGGCTCCGGCAGGGGGAACAAAATTTGCTCTGGCCGGGAGAAATAAAATGGTTTGCCAAATCCTCGGGTACAACCAACGATAAAAGCAAATTTGTGCCCGTAAGCAAAGAATCCCTCGAAGAATGCCATTTCAAGGGAGGCAAGGATGCCCTGGCCATTTATTGCCAGTATAATCCCGAAACAAGGATCTTTTCAGGCAAGGGACTTACACTGGGAGGCAGCCATAAAATCGATAATTACAATACCCAGTCGTATTATGGGGACCTCTCAGCCATCCTGATTGAAAACCTGCCCTTCTGGACCGATTTTATCCGCACACCAAGCCACGATGTGGCCCTGCTCGAAAAATTCGAGGAAAAACTGGAACGTATTACCCGTGAATCCATTCATGAAAATGTAACCTCCATTGCCGGGGTTCCCTCCTGGAACCTGGTGATGTTAAAACACATCCTGAAAACCACCGGCGCTTCATCCGTGCTGGATATCTGGCCAAACCTTGAATTGTTCATTCATGGAGGCGTAAGTTTTATCCCTTACCGTGAACAGTTCAAATCACTGATCCCTTCTGAAAACATGCATTACCTGGAGGCATACAATGCATCGGAAGGTTTTTTTGCCATCCAGGATGATCCGCAAACAAACGACATGTTGCTGATGCTCGATTATGGGATATTTTATGAATTCATCCCTGCCGAGGAGGTTGGCAAAACCAATCCCGTGGTACATACAATTCAGCAGGTGGAAAAGGACAGGAATTATGCCCTTGTCATTTCAACAAACTCCGGATTGTGGCGATATCTCATCGGAGATACAATACGTTTTACTTCACTGAATCCGCATAAGATTGTCATTACAGGGCGGACAAGGCATTTTATCAATGTGTTCGGGGAAGAAGTGATCGTGGACAATGCGGATAAGGCATTACGAATTGCCTGTGATAAAACGAACGCGGAGATCACGGATTATACTGCTGCACCGGTTTTTATGAGTACGGATAAACAGGGTGCCCATGAATGGCTGATTGAATTCAGCACACCGCCTGCAGAAATCGATTATTTTGCTACCCTGCTTGATCATGCACTCATGTCAATCAATTCGGACTATGAAGCCAAGAGGTACAGGAATCTCACACTGGATAAGCCAATTGTTCACCAGGCTCAATGCGGGACATTTTACCAGTGGATGCAAAGCAAGGGGAAACTGGGAGGCCAGAATAAGGTTCCCCGGTTGTCGAATGAAAGAAAATACCTGGAAGATCTTCTTGAAATCGATAGCAATTTAAGAACTGTCAAAAAATAGGTTAATTTTATCAGAATAATCTCCGTTTTATGAGTATGCACATTGCGATTGCCGGCAATATCGGCTCGGGAAAAACAACCCTGACCAGCCTTCTGTCCAAAAATTTTGGATGGGATGCCCATTTCGAAGATGTAGATGACAATCCTTATCTGAATGATTTCTATAATGATATGCAGCGCTGGTCATTCAACCTGCAGATCTATTTTCTGAATACCCGCTTTAACCAGATCCTTTCTTTCCGGCGTTCGGGAAAAACCCTGGTGCAGGATCGGACCATCTATGAGGATGCCTACATATTTGCGCCTAACCTGCATGCCATGGGACTGATGTCTACCCGTGATTTTGAAAATTATTTCACCCTGTTCAACATGCTGAGTTCACTGATACAGCCCCCCGACCTGGTTGTATACCTGAGGGCTACGGTTCCGACCCTTGTAAGGCAGATACAGAAAAGGGGCAGGAAGTATGAGGACAACATCCGGCTGGATTACCTGAAAAGGCTGAATGAAAGGTATGAGGCCTGGATTGAATCCTATAAGCTGGGAAAAATGCTGATCGTTGATGTGGACAGCTACAATTTTATTGATAAACCGGAAGATCTGAATGTGGTGATCGACAAGGTGAATGCCTCTATTCACGGATTATTCTAAGACCAGTCATGTCTCCCGTCGCGGGTGCCCGTAATTGACTCCCTGACAGCCTAAGTCAGCCTAAGTCTCCTAACTTCCATGGATATATTCCCAGGAGGCTGCACTGATTTTCGCACCGGCTTCTTCTATTACTTTTCCGGCAAGAAGGGCTCCCAGTCTGCCACATTCCTGCGGTGACATTTCATCAGGCCATGCCATACAAATAGCCGGCGGCATAGAGGTCGCCGGCACCTGTAGTATCAAGACATTTGACAGGGATTACGCCCACTTCATATTTTTTCCCAGGTGACTGATCAGCGAACCCTTGTCGCCGATTTTTACAACTGCCGTGTCACATAGGAGCAGCAATAGCCTCCAGTGCCTTATGCGGATCGGATTCCCCTGTAAATGCCCGGGCTTCTTCCTCATTGGCAAAGACAACCTGAATTGAGCCGGGAATAATCCGTTTGCAGAAACTCAAGATTCGCTTCCACCACATTGTAACTTGCCAGGTCGAGTGAAACCGTCATTCCTGCTTTTCCTGCATACATCAGGGCTTTTTCTACAAGGTCATGATTCAACACCAGGTAACCTTCGATATGCAAATGATCATATCCGTTGAATATATCCTGGTCCAGCAGGTCCGCCGATAATTCTACTGCGGCACCCAGAAAAGTGGCCATCGTTCGTTCACCGTCGGGAGATACAAGTGCACGTGAACTTCCTGTTTTTGAACTGCTTTCCTGTTAACAAAGGGGTGATTCCCTGTTTCCTCATATCTTCCCTGAAAAAATTTCCCAGATCATCCTTGCCCACGGTGCCTATAAATCCGGTGGGAAAACCAAGTCCGGCCAGACCATGTATCGTGTTTGCTGCTGATCCGCCTGAGGACATATGCGTTTTGCAGTCACTCGTAGCCTTTTCAATCCGGATAGCTGTATCGGCATCAACCAGTTGCATACTTCCCGCGGGGAAGCGAGAAATTCTGAAGTACTTCATCGTTTTTCAGAAAAATGATTACATCCACGAGGGCGTTGCCGATACCAAGAATTTTTTTCATAAGAGAGAAATCATTACATTTTTAATCAGGGTCAAAGATAATTGGATTTCTTTACCAAACCCCGGCGATTTTGTTACCGCATTTATTGCATATCCCCGGTTTTTCGGGCAGGGTAAGAACATGTGAATCATTTCTTGTGATGACTGCCGAATGGCAATTCGGACATTGTGTGGTTCAGCCCGGATTGATCCGCCGTATTGTGGGCATACACATAACGTATTCCTGCTTTAAGTAATACTTCACGTGCCTTATACATATCATCATAAGATGTGGCACTTAACGTTGATAATCGATATTTTGGATAAAACCGGTCGATATGAAAAGGGGTTTCCTGAAATCCATTGTCAACCAACCATTTTCCCATTTTTTCAAAAAGTTCCCAGTTATCGGTCCAGCCGGGAACCAGCAAATGGTAGATTTCAAGCCATACATGGCTTTCCCTTATCATTTTAAGTGTTTCAAACACGGGGGCGATGGTCCCGGCCGTCATTTTCAGGTATGTATTATCATTGAAAGCTTTTACTTCAATGACGGACTGCATCCAGTAAAGGAATCAGCTTTTTAAGCGGTTCGGCATAAATATAGCCGTTGGAAGTAATGATGGTTTTAATCCCCTGTTGTTTTGCCATCGTTGCCGTATCAACCATGTATTCATAAAAAGCAACGGGTTCTGTATAGGTAAAGGCCACCTGCACGGATCTTATTTTTTTTACAGCCGGCAATCACCTCTGCCGGAAAAAGCTGTTTGTGGGAAACTTCAGCCGGACTTTTCTGGGACACCTCATATACTTTGCAATAAAGACACTGCAGGGTGCAGCCGGCAGTCCCAATGGACATCAGATCCGATCCGGGATAAAAGTGGAATAAGGACCGTTCCTCAGGTTTTTCTGTTTTTACGTAATAGGGATTTCCATAGGCCTGAGTGAGGAGCTTTCCATCCTTGAATATCCGGGTTTTGCAGTCTCCCTTCCTGATTTCGGTGACTGTGCAATTATTGGGACATAACTCACATCTTGCACCCCGCGGGGTAAGCTTGTAAAACAAGGCCTCCCGTGTATATTTTTCAATATTGTCTATGCTGTGTACCCTGTTCTCATTGTCACAGCCAAAGGCAGGAGCCATGGCTGCCATCCCCGCCCCGGTCAGGCCATATCCGATAAACCTTCTCCTTTCCATGATCATCGGTCTTATTCAGGATAAAGCTAGGGAAAGAAATAAAACGTAGCGAATTTTTTTCAATAAAAAAACCAGGACAAATGATCATCCTGGTTTTCGCTCCTCAGGCTAGACTCGAACCAGCGACCCTCTGGTTAACAGCCAGATGCTCTAACCAACTGAGCTACTGAGGAATTTTTCAGGCTGCAAAAATAAGAGGAAAAGCTGAGATAAACAAGCGAGGATGTTAATTATTTTATGACCGTGAGCAATTTAAATTCAGGAGATAAACATGACCGGTTAGAAGATGAAAATAATTTTAAATTTTAACATTCAGAAAAACAAACAAATAGTATTAAATGATTGCGGGAAGATTTAAATTTACATTTGATAATTTACCGAAATACGATAATTTGGCAACATCAAACACAGGGTTGTTTTACACAGGGTGCACATTCTGCTTATCGAAATAATTTTATTCATAGCATTTGTTTTAATTAACATCATATGGAAAAAGTAATAATAAACAGTTTTGCGGAATTCGAAACATTCGTTGGTAAGGGATTGGGAGTATCAGATTACCATACGATAACACAGGAACAAATTAATCTGTTTGCGGACGCTACCCTTGATCATCAGTGGATCCATACACAGCCGGAAAGGGCCGCGAAGGAAAGTCCCTATGGTACAACCATCGCTCATGGATATTTAAGTCTTTCCATACTTCCTTACCTGTGGCGACAGGTTGTTGAGGTAAACAATATAAAAATGCTGGTAAATTATGGCATTGAAAAACTGAGGTTTAACCAGCCTGTTTTAGTGAATAACGAAGTAAGGCTTATCGCAAAACTAAGTTCCCTTGTAAATCTGAAGGGCATCACCAAGGCTGAGATTAAAGTATCTGCTTGAGATAAAAGGAAATAAAAAGCCGGCATTGGAGGGCTCCCTGTTATTTCTTTATCACTTTATTTAGGTTTTTGAATGCGGGATTATGTATTGGAATCCTGTTAAATCGGGAAGCAAGGATTGCATTATAAAATTTTGTCATTATTTTTGAATCTATCATAGTTCGTATCCTGTAACATAATGCCAGATTCTACCATGAGAAAACTTCAGGTAAAATTAGCACAGTACAATGCCCCCCAAAAGGCCATGGCAGCCGGTCTTTATCCCTATTTCAGGCAAATTCAGTCAGATCAGGACACCGAGGTATCCATCAACGGTAAAAAGGTACTGATGTTCGGATCCAATAGTTACCTGGGATTGACAAATCATCCCAAAATCAAGGAAGCTGCTAAAAAAGCCATTGATAAATATGGCACAGGCTGCGCCGGATCAAGGTTTTTAAATGGCACACTGGATATTCATATTGAGCTGGAAGAAAAACTGGCGAAGCTTGTTAAAAAGGAGGAAGCCATCTGTTACAGCACAGGCTTCCAGGTTAACCTGGGAGTGATCTCCTCTCTCACCAACCACAATGACTACATCATCCTCGACGAACTTGACCATGCGTCCATTATTGATGGAAGCCGCTTATCCTTTTCGAAGGTATTGAAATACGCCCACAACAATATGGAATCGCTTGAGGCCAAACTGAAAATTTGCGACCCAAGCCGTATTAAATTGATTGTGGTGGATGGTATTTTCTCCATGGAAGGGGATATTGTTAAACTTCCTGAAGTGGTGAAACTGGCAGAAAAGTATGATGCTTCCATCATGATCGATGATGCACATTCAATCGGTGTTTTGGGACAGAATGGATCGGGAACTGCCTCACATTTCGGATTGACATCTGAGGTGGATCTTATCATGGGTACATTCTCCAAATCGCTTGCTTCGCTCGGAGGATTTGTAGCATCTGACAAAGACACCATCAATTACCTGAAACATAATTCACGGTCGCTTATTTTCAGTGCCAGTATGACTCCGGCATCTGCAGCCAGTGTTCTGGCTGCTCTTGAAATCATGACAGCTGAACCTGAAAGGATCAGCCATTTATGGGAAGTTACCCGTCATGCAAAAAAAGGCTTGAATGCAATGGGTTTTGATACCGGTAGTTCGGAATCACCCATTATTCCGCTGTTTATCCGGAATGATATCAAGGCCCTTCAAATGACAAAAATGCTTCTGGAAGAAGGCGTTTTTGTAAATCCTGTAGTTTACCCTGCTGTTCCAAAGGAAGATTGTCTGATCCGGTTTTCTCTTATGGCTACCCATACTATTAAGCCAGGTAGATACCGCCCTTGCAAAAATTCAGAAAGTAGGCAGGAAAATCGGTGTATTATCCTCTTCCACTGTCTTGAATTAGCCTGTTATTGATTCTGACCGATTTCTGAAAGCCATGACTAAAGTTATTTTCATAACCGGTATTTCTTCTGGCTTCGGAAAATCAATTTCCGCACTGCTTGCACAAAAAGGATATACTGTTTACGGTACCTTTCGGACGCCCTGCGAGATCGGATAGCAGGGTAAATGAGCTTCATCTGGACGTGACCGATGTGGATGAGGTGAACCGGTGTATAAACCAGGTGCTGGAAAAGGAAGGAAGGATTGATGTGCTGATCAACAATGCAGGAATGCATACAGGCGGTCCGGTTGAAATGATCCCGGATGACCTGATCAGGCTTCAGATTGAAACCAACTTCATGGGAGCGGTACATACAGTGAAGGCAGTTCTCCCTTCCATGCGAAGGCATAAAAAGGGAACCATTATAAATATTACCTCTATCGGAGGTCTTATGGGACTGCCCTTCCAGGGTTACTATTCAGCGACAAAATTTGCTCTTGAAGGGTGGAGTGAAGCACTCCGAATGGAACTAAGGCCATTCAATATCAAGGTTATCGTAATTGAACCCGGCGATTTCCATACCCGCAATACGGTGAATCGGATCAATATCCATACGGCGAAAGGGGATAATTCCTATGAGGCCCAGTTCAGCAAAACCCTGACTGTAATCGAGAATGATGAAAATAAAGGATGGCATCCGGATATACTTGCTTCAAAAATCGCAGCTATCCTTGAAAAAAAGCGTCCGTCTGAAAGATATGTTGTTTCATCCCTGATCCCAAAAACTTGCTGTGGTTTTAAAGCACATCCTGCCCGGGAAGTGGTTTTCTGCGATCCTGCGCGGACATTATGGAATAAAATAAATCAGCTTCCCCTGAGCTTTTTAATCTCGTTGAAATGATCAATTGTCATTTTCTCACGTTCAAGCCGGGTCTTCTTCTTGTATTTCTCATATTCATCCATTAGCTCGCTCAGGTCTTTTTTTGTCCGGAGTGTAATTGCCCTGTTCTGCCGGAATGTAAAATAACCGATAAGCAATAACATCACAAGAGCCGCCAGGATTGTCCACATGAAGGAATTATAGGTTTTCTTGTTGATTTCCAATCCAAGTACGCTGATGCTTTCCTTGGTGCGGGTAACTTCCTTTAATTCCGTATTAAATGATTCCTGTGCCTTTTTAAGGGAATCGATCCGGTTACTGAGAACCCTGTTGCGTAAAATCAGTGCATTGATCCTGGTTGTTGATTTAGTTAAAGTATCAATTGTATTCTTACTGATTTTCTGAAATATATCCTCTCTTACAGCCCTGAAATTTTCATATATCCGGGTATGTTCCTCCAGGTATTTTAATTGTTCGGGGATCGGTTCCTGCTTAAAAACATCGGGCATCTCGTTCTGGCAATAGATGCGGGTACCAACAGCCAGTAAAACGGCTATAAGAACACTTAACTTGAATATAGACTTACTCATTATAGATTGATTTGATTTAATCTGCTGTAATGGTTATGTAACGCTAAAAACAAAAATTTATTTTAATAAAAACATATGATGGGAAAATTGGTTTTATGGGTTGTGATTTTAATTTGCAAAATAAAGGTACAACAACTGGAGTTAATTATTGCAGGGTTTTTTTCTTTATGATCTTTGCCCTCCTTTGTTGATCCTGAACAATACAGTATAAATTCTAAATAAATAAAAATGGGCTGGTTTAATTTTTTCTCGAAAAAGAACGGATCGGTTGTGCAACCTGCGGGGAATGATAGCATTACGCACAAAACAGATCCGGATATTCCAAAGGAGTTGCTTCCTGACGGAGACTTCAGGTTGCAACAGGGCTCTCTTGCAGCCAACGGCATTGGAAATGGAATGGAACAGATTTACAGCTTCCTTCAGGCTGATTATGAATCGAAGGGGTACAGTGATGCGCTGGTTAATCCCGACAACAGTTACAAAACTGATAATATCAGGCTGATGCAACTTGATCTGAAGATACTGATTGATAAGACCAATACATACTATGAAAATCTGATATCAGAGCTAAACCTGCATATTGTTATCCGTACAAGGGCCGGACTTGTTGATCTGGTGCAGGAACTCGAAACCCGCAAACTGCTGGTGGAAGACCATCAGAAAAAACTTGTGCAGCTCAGGGAAAGCATGGATGACGACAATGGCATGTGCCAGCGAATTATCCTTTCTTACCAGCGGGGATTTATGAAAGGTTTGTCGGCACTTACACAATCAGGTATTTTGAACCGGAAAATATAATGAATATGAGAGATTTATGGCTTAAAATAGGTTGCTTTTTAACGGGTTATAACTATGTTATAATTAAAAACTCAAGCGAGGCAAGCACAAAATCGGTAAAGAAATATTTATCAGCCCTTTTAATCGTTTGCATTATCTGGGGGTTTATCGGATATGTATTTTCCCAGCGGTATATACATGCCGGCCCCTGGGGTGCTGCCCTGGTATCTTTCGTCATGGTCATTATAGTGATCCAGATTGAAAGGCAGATTATACTTACAACAGGGAAAAGCAACTGGGCACTTTTTTTCCGGTCGCTTATTGCTGTGGTGATGGCCGTTGTGGGATCGGTGATAATTGATCAGATTATTTTCAAGGAGGACGTTGAGAAATTAAAGATCAGCCGCATTCAGGAAGAGGTAAACAGCATCCTGTCATCCAAAACTGCCATCCTCGACTCGGAGATCGGCTCACTGGATTCACTGATCAATAAAAAGGAACGGGAAAGGGCTGATCTGATTGATGAGGTGACCCGAAAACCTTTTGTGAAAGGAAGTACATCGGAAAGAAAAAGTCACATCATCAAAGTGACGGATAAAAAAGGAAATGCGCATGATTCCATTGTGACACGCACGGACCTTACCCTTACCGATGTGGCCAATCCAAAGGTTGCTTTTATCGCCACAACAGATCAGCAGATTGCCGATCTCCGTTTGCAAAAAGCGGATAAACAAAAAGCAAGGATTTCGATACGCAAAGATCTTGAAAATGAACTAAAGGCAAGAACAGGATTTTTGGATGAACTGAAACTTTTGATCTCTATCCTTACTTCAAATACGATTGCACTCATCGTGTGGATACTGATATTTATATTCTTCCTCGCCCTGGAGCTGTTTGTCCTTGTAATTAAATTCGGGGATGCGAAAAACGACTATGAAAAGACAATCATGCACCAGATGGATATGCGGATCAAAATGATTGAGGAGTTGGCCAGTCAATACGATAAATCGATGATCAAAAACTGATCACGATTCTTGTTTTTCGTCCTCATTCCTGATTTGCACACGCCTGATCTTTCCGCTGATCGTTTTTGGCAGTTCCTTTACAAATTCGATTATGCGCGGATATTTATAGGGTGCGGTTACCTTTTTCACATGCTCCTGGAGTTCCTTTGCCAACTCTTCACTGGGTTGGAAATTAGAAGCCAATACAATGGTAGCCTTCACGATCTGCCCCCTGTCAGGATCAGGAACCGCCGTGATGGCACACTCCAGCACGGCATGATGTTCCATGAGGGCACTTTCAACCTCAAAGGGACCAATGCGGTATCCCGAGCTCTTGATAACGTCATCCGCACGGCCAACAAACCAGTAATATCCGTCTTCATCCCGCCAGGCCATGTCTCCCGTGTAATAAATACCATCGTGCCATACCTTGTTTGTCAGCTGTTCATCCCTGTAATACCCGTCAAACATACCCAGCGGTTTGCCTTTCCCGGTATAAATAACGATCTGGCCTTCATCCCCAACCTCGCATGAGTTCCCGTTTTCATCAATTATATCAATGTCATACCCGGGAGATGGCATACCCATGGATCCGGGCTTGGGTTCAAACCAGGGATACGTTGCCACCGCAACCGTGCACTCGGTTTGGCCATATCCTTCCATGAGCTTTATTCCGGTTAATTCATAAAACTGCTTAAATACTTCCGGGTTAAGAGGCTCTCCGGCAACAACACAATATTTGAGATGATGCAGATCAAATTTTTTCAGATCTTCCTTTATTAAGAAGCGATAGATAGTAGGAGGAGCACAGAATGTGGTGACATGGTATTTTTCAATGACCTCCATCATATTCCGGGGAACAAATTTATCATAATCATAGGTCATCACAGCACTTCCGCTCAGCCATTGCCCGTAAATCTTTCCCCAGGCTGATTTTGCCCATCCAGTATCTGCCACGGTAAGGTGCAATCCATTGTCCCGGACATTCTGCCAGTATTTTGCAGTAAGAATGTGGCCCAGCGGATAGGTATAGGAAAGGCTCACCATCTTGGGCATGCCGGTAGTACCTGAAGTAAAATACAAAAGCATTGTATCCGTATTCTGCACTGAATCAGCACCTGTTGGCCTTGTAAATACGCCTTCAGCACTGTTCCGTTCCTTCGGTAAAATTGAGCCAGCCTTCACGGTTCTGTCCAATCAGGGCAATCTGCTCCAGGGAAGGGGATTTTTTCCTTGCATTTTCAATACGCTCAATGACTTCCGGATCGGGAACAGAAACGATCATTTTTATATCGGCCGCATTATTGCGGTAAACGATATCCTTTTCGCTTAACAGGTGTGTGGCCGGAATGGTTATGGCGCCTATCTTATGCAAGCCCAGAATGGCAAACCAGAATTCATACCTTCTTTTGAGGATCAGCATAACCCTGTCGCCTTTCCGGATGCCCGCCGATAAGAAAAAATTGGCAGCCTTGTCACTGAATAATTTCATTTCAGCAAATGTGAAGATATGCTCCGATCCCTTGTCATCACACCATACCATGGCCACCTTTTCAGGGGTTTGCAGTGCCGTTTCATCTACAACATCAAAGGCGAAATTGAATTGTGCGGGAATATTGATCCTGAAATTTTTTATGAAATCGGCATAGGAGGTAAAATGTGTTTTCTTGAGTAGCTTGTTCAATAGCATGACAGGGATATTTAGTATTCGACAGAGTTCATTTCAGATAGCTTAAATTGTGATGGCCAGAAATTTAACGGGCTTGTCATTCAATGCTTTCATGGCATGCTTGTGCGAGGAATCAAAATAAATGGAATCGCCTTCGTTCAGCACTATTTCATGCCCTTCAAAGAAAATTGTCATGGATCCTTCCAGTACATAATTAAACTCCTGGCCGGGATGGGAATTGTACTGAATTTCTTTTAGCTCATCGGGATTGGCGGTTACGATAAAGGGTTCTGCCCGTTTGTGCACAAAATTATACGCCAGGTTTTCATATTTATATTGTTGTTTACGTTCAGCTATTATTCCATGGCCTTTTCGCACAACACAATACTGGTGAAGCCTGGGATTTTCGCCGGTCAGCAAAGCCGATAATTCTACGTTAAGACGCTGCGAAATACGGATCAGCAGCGCAACGGATATATCATTCCTGCCGCTTTCCATGGATCTGAAATCTTCCAGACTGATTTCAAGATGTTCAGCAAGACTTTCCTGTGAAAGACCGGTAATTTCCCTCAGCGCTTTTATCCGGCGCGCAATCTGAATAATTTCTTCATTCATGGAATTAAGTTTTATTGTAAGAGTCCACTCCGAAAAGGATTTTTATAGCCACTAAGGCCCAAAGACACAAAGTATTGGTTTCTTAATGACTTCGATAGGGAATAAATAATGAACCTGGTGCCTTCGTGATGTTGTGGCATATTAAAAGAATGGCTTTTTGTAGTAAACTCTTGTTATGAATAATCGACTGCTAAAATTATCATATATGACAATGATGTGCTTGTTTAAAACAGTAAATTTGATATCGACCGGTAATTTATTTATTTCCGGAAATTAATCCGGGACGAGATGAATAAAAAAGGGATCGCCAAGTCAGTTATTATGCTCAGTGTTTTTCTTGTCTTCAGCCTGATGTTAAACGCCCGGACTCCTTTGGATCCTGACGGATCAGGAGCATTTGCAACGGGGAAATACCGGAATCTTTTCAGGGAAAACGGATATTCAGAAAAGGAAATAACGCAAAAAATCAATACGGCTTTCAACCAGTTATTCCATGGGGATTCAGCGCATGCGGTATATTTTGAAGCCGGTAAAAATGAACAGGGACCGATGGCCTATGTGAGTGATGTAATGCATCATGATGTACGCAGTGAGGGAATGTCCTATGGCATGATGATTTGCGTGCAAATGGATAAAAAAGCCGAATTTGATGCTTTATGGAACTGGGCCATGACGTATATGTATGTGAGTAAGCCCGGGCATCCGTCCGAAGGATATTTTGCATGGTCATTAAAAACGGATGGGACTCCCAATTCTGAAACAGCAGCCCCCGACGGGGAGGAATATTTCGTTATGTCGCTTTATTTTGCAGCTTCCCGTTGGGGAAGTGGAAAGGGTATTTATGATTACAGGGCCATGGCAGATAAAATTCTGACCACTATGCGACACCATCCTTTGATAACCGGGCCTACCCGCTATGGACCAAGAACGGTAGCCGCCATGGTGAACGAAAACAGGAGAATGATCTGCTTTGTGCCTGACAAAGGAGGAAATGAATATACCGACCCGTCCTATCATCTGCCTGCCTTCTATGAGCTTTGGGCACGCTGGGGACCCGGGGCGGACCGGTCCTTCTGGGCAGCCGCGGCCGATACAAGCCGGAAATTCTTCAGCAAGGCGGCACACGGTAAAACAGGACTTGTTTCGGATTATGCTAATTTCGACGGTACGCCAAAAGAAACCAAATGGAATCCCAACGCGGGACATTTTTCATATGATTCCTGGCGCACAGCCAGCAATTGGTCAGTTGACTGGTCGTGGTGGCAGAAAGATACCACAGAGCAGGAACTGAGCAACCGGATACAGTCCTTTTTTGCATCCCAGGGAATGGATACTTACGGATCCCAGTATACCCGTGACGGCCAGCCACTGAATCGCAATCATGCAACCGGACTGGTATCAACTAATGCGGTGGCAAGTCTCGCAGCTACCCATGCCCTGGCAAAGGATTTTGTCGAAGCTTTATGGAATGCACCCATCCCGTCAGCATTCGGCGAGCGGTATTATGACGGACTGCTTTATATGATGAGCCTTCTGCATTGCAGTGGTCAATACTGTATCTGGAAATTGTAAGACCAGAACATCCTCCTTTTGATTATGGGACCAATTAAAAATTTTTATCTGGCAATTATAAATTTTTGAGTCTTATTCACCCTGTCGTTTTGTACATGCAGGAAATAAGTTCCATTGGCCATGTCATTCAGCCCGAAGACCTGTTTTTCGCTATCGGTGTTCATGATAGCCTGACGCAATACCTTTCCCTCTTCATTAATTATCTCTAACTGAGTCTGACTTTTTGGATCTTTAATAAAAATGATCAGCTGGTCGCGGGCCGGAATGGGATAAATAAGGATTCCCTCACTTTCAAGGTCGTTCATCAGGGTTGGCACACCGTCACTGACAACAATTGTGAATTCCTGATCTATATCGACATAACTGTCAGAGACCCGCAAGAGGACGGGATATTGTCCTGCAGAGGCAGGAATTCCTGACAGGGAGGCGGTTTTCTCACCTGGCTGCCAGGTGAAGGTCAGCCATTGGGGCTTATCAATGGCACTAAGTGTGAGAACATCAGCCGTGTCGATATCTTCAGCCGTAAGGACGTACGAATAATGCATCATTTGCATGGGCCTCTGTGACCGGTTGTGAAGTGATAGCCGGCGCAAAGTTGCCTGTTCCGCAATGACTGATGGGCTGGCCATGATTAAAATTATTTGATACCTCTTCAGCAGTTACAGCCCGGTCATAAATGGCTACCTCATCCATGAATCCCAGAAAATGGTATCCGGGTTCATCAGGAAGATTGCGAATCAGGTACCCAACATCGACAGGTGTGGGCAATTCGGCGTTGAATGAACTGTCATATGTAATGGATTGCACGGATTCCGGCAATCCATCCACATATATTATGTTTTCATTTGTTGCTCCGTTCCGCACATCAACAATATAATGCCAGTTTCCATCGGCAATCATGGTGGTACCTGTAGAAATCAAAATAACATTCTTGTTATCACGCAATTCAAACATGGCCTTGCCCGTTTCTACCGTGCCGGTCGACATGAAGGCGGTATGTTCCGTATCCAGCCGGTGCCGCGCTAAACATACCATCGTTGCCTGGGTGGATGTCTTCAGCCAGTATTCATAGGAAAAACTGGCATCTTTTGCCCAGTTGAATTCCGAGCCGTTATCTGGAATATCCAGTTCTGTTGTAGCATTAAAAAGCTGCGCCCCGCCGATTATTCCTTTTGTAGCCACCGGGGAGACTTTTGCCACAGCATTATGCAATCCGTAATAATCGGAATATACCGGTCCAGAGCCTTCATCCAGCTTAAGCAGTAACATCTGGCCATCCGGACAAGGGGTACCTTCGGCCAGATAGATGCGGAAGGTTTGAGTATCTGCGGGAGGCACATAATTTTGCGCACGGACAGTAACAACCGCCTGGGTTTTAATATCCAATGGCGTCCATGAAAGCAGACCAGTGAGCGAGTCTATTGTCATTCCTTCGGGACCGGAAAGCAGGGAATACGTCATTCCTTCCTGCAGCCCTCCGGCATGCACCTTGTACCTGTATTCTGAACCCACAATTGCCTTATATACAGGCATGGAAAGGAGATTTGCATTGAGACCGTCGCAAAGGCCGACATCGATATTGGCCAGCATAATCTGGTTGCTTAAGTCTTGCGCAGTAAGAGCAGTCTTAAAAATAGCTACTTCATCCAGTGAGCCCTGGTAGAAATAACCAAAAGAGTCGCTGTTATCAATAGTATTCTTAAGCTGACAAAACTGAACGGGCTCGGAGGATGTAAAACCGCCGGAATAATCCTGGGTTGATTTTACAGTTTCCATGCCGTCTACATACAGCGTATTTGTTTTACTTATCTCGTCCCGAACGCAGGCGGCCTGGTGCCACATTCCATCTGCATAACCAAGAGGAGTTTGCATATCAAGGCGATTCAGGGCGGAATCCTGTAAAATAAAGTTCAGATTTCCATTAAGCCCGATGCCACTTGACCAGAATGCTCCCGAAGGATTGCCTTCATGATAATTCCCACGACTTATGATCACGTGGTCACGGCCTTCGAGATCACCCTGCTGCAACCTTAAACCAATATACAATAGTGAAACTGGAATGGGCAGGAAAATTGTAATCTGCACTGTTTAAAACCGTGGAAGTAACTCCCGAGGCAGAGTCAGCAAGAAAGAAATGAGCTGTGCCGATTTTTCCATTGGGATCTATAGCAGGAACCTTATTGCATAAGGCATCATGGCCTCCTGTCTGGTCAATAAGTGTGCTACCGCTGGTTTCGTTCATTTTCCAATAGGAAATTAATCCTGTCGGGCATGATTGGGAGTAAGCTTTGGAGGTTAGAAGGAAAGAGGAGATCAGCATTAAAATCGAGTAAAATCTAAATTTTTCCATGAACGGTCCTTTTTTGATTAATTATTGGTTAATTCCATAATGGTCAACCGATGAATATCGGATTAAGTTTTTGAGTTAACAAGTTTTTAACCCATTTGTGGGAATTATACAACTTATCAAAATAATTCTGTAACAATATCGCTGATGTGCCCGACTAAAGTCTGGTGACCTGAACATTTCTTGTGCACACTGATTTTTATCAATTGGTTTTGTGATCTATTTTAACTAAATTCGATCATACAATGCCCTAACCCTAGAAATAGACTGAATGAAAATTATCCGGATCATATTGTGCGCGGGATTTTTGATTTCATTACTCCTGATTCAATACCTGATTTGGCATAGTGAAGGCCTCACCGCGCAGCAAAAGCTCGTTTCTTCACTGTTTTCATGGATCATTCCATGTATGTGGATTATTATCATTTTAAGTATTGAAGGGACAACAAAATCCGACCTGAAAGTAAAAGAACGAAGCGTATTCAGTCATTTTACCTTTGCTTTGAATTAAGCCTTCTTATTTGTAACAGTTATTTCTTTTATTCCGGCATCGGGATCACATTCCCCATTTTAACAACTTCAAAATTGCTGCCGGCAATTGATTTCAGTTCTCCCAGTTCATCATCATTCCACCGGGGATCCGGCGACCCGGATATGTACCAGTTGGAACCATTATCTGCCACAAACATTCCGTATTTTTTCAGGGCTGTTAAAATTACCTGCACATGGGGTGAGAATTCCGATATGTCGAAGCCGGCTTTCAACCTGACCCGCATTCCCATGGGCGGTAAACCGTCATCATTGCTATTGCTTGCGGCATGTGTTGCAGGATGAATAAAGGAATTTCTTGTATTGGAAACAGTAAACCGAAGGGCGTGACGGATTTCCCCCTTTTCCACAACCTCTTCATATCTTACCAGTCCCGGAAAAATGGGTAAACCCGCTGCATCCGCTGAGGTCCAGTAATCAGGTCGTAATTCATTGGAAGTCAGGTCAAAAATAGCACCGGACCCTGCTTCCCATCCGTTCTTGTTTTGAGTGGCATTATATAATTCATAAAGAATAAGCCCGACAGTATCTATTATAAGCATATGCCTGTCCGATCCACTTTCAATAAGCGCGTTGGAAGGAATGGGATAGGGACCTGCATCACTTTCGGAATGGTATTGAAAGGTAACCGGCAGCCTGGCCTGGGCACTTCCAACCACATTGAAGGGAATACCGATCGGTGCATTTTCCCACACAGTGCCAAAATCAGGATGAAGATGGACATCATTGCCGATGGATGCAATCAGGATATCTGAATTGGGATCTGTCTCCTCATTTGAAATATCTGTATTCCAGGGATTGTCCCGTGGGAAATACCTGCAGATTTCCAACGGGTTTTTCTTCGGAGGGTGCAACGGGTTGTTCATCGTTTTCCCTTCTGCACCCGGAGGTATATAATATCAGTAGGAGGAAAATGAAAAAGTTACGGTAAATTGTATGCATATGACCCATGTTAAAGTGATATAATAAAGAACGAAAATTCCGGTGATTTATTTATCCTTGGTTCCGCTGCGCAGGATGAACAAACAGGTACATCGAATGTTAGGATAACCGGTAATTTTCAATTCTTAAACAATTAAGCTTTTAGAATATGAAAGTATTTGGTTTACTAAGAGAAGTTGGCCTGGCATTAGTTTGCCTTGTTGCATTGTCATGTGAAAAGAATGCAGTTTTTGAAGACGTTAAACCAGAAAATGCAAACGCATCTTTAAAATCGGCCGGTACACCCTTCAATCTCGAGGTGATCCTCAGGAGTGAGGGAAAAGGATTCGGGCATGTAAAGTTCCGGCAGGATGTTGACGCTGCCAAGATTATTACCCTCGACGTATGGGTCCGTGATCTTGAACCAAACCATGAGTATCTGCTTCAACGGGCAGTTGATGCCAGGGATGGCAATTGCACAAGCTCCAGCTGGCTCACCCTGGGCAAGGGGCTGACTTCGCAATCCATTCTCACCGACAATAATGGAAATGCCACTGAAAGTCTTTGGCGCGACGTTACAGCGATTCCAACCGGCAGCGAATTCGACATTCATTTCAGAGTAGTGGATGCAGCTACATTGAATGTGATATTGGACAGTGATTGCTATTCCTACGTAGTAAGATAGTAACAGACCTTAAAAACAAAACCGCCAGAAATCAAGGCATTTCTGGCGGTTTTTTTACATATCCGGATCAGCGAATAAGTGTGGGTTCCTTAAATTTATCTCTTACCTTAGATAGATAATAGGATTTGGCACATAATACCGAAATGAAAAAGTTTGCTGGCAGTTCCCCATATTTAAAACCATTATTTATTGTTTTGCTGTCTGCCATTTTTTCTATGCTGACCGGTAGCTGTGATAAGACGGAGGCGTTGACAGACAAACCGCCAACTTGTTCCATAAAAAGCCCTGAAAATGATGATGAACTGCTTCAGGGAGAAACTATTGATATATTGGTTGAAGCAACCGATACGGGGGGCAGTGTGAAGGAAGTAACATTTAGGATCGACGATATTGCAGTTAGCAAGGTTTATAGTTTTCCATACAAATACCGATGGAATACTGCTGATGTCCTTGCAGGCAGGCACACTATTAAAGTAACGGCAATTGACAATAACAACAACGCAGCTTCTGATGGAATCGACATACTTATTGTTGAAGAAGGAAGTGATGTTTTAGAGACCGGAACAGTTGACGATTACGATGGGAACACATACAAAACAGTGAAAATTGGAACCCAATGGTGGATGGCTGAAAACCTGAAAGCCACACATTTTTCTGATGGTACTGAAATTTCTTTGATCCCGGACAATGCGTCCTGGAAAAATCTTGACTTTTCCGATAAAGCGTACTGTTATTATGGTGATTCCATAAACCATGCAAATACATACGGCGCATTGTATACCTGGGCAGCAGCCATGAATGGTGCTGAAAGCAGCGAACTTATCCCAAGCTACGTTCAGGGTGTATGCCCTTCCGGGTGGCACCTGCCGAGCGATGGTGAATGGATCGTGCTTGAAATGAAACTCGGCATGAGCTACGAGGAGGCCTGGTTGGTCGGGTGGAGGGGAACCAATGAAGGAGCTAAAATGAAAGCAAAAGAAGGCTGGGATAACAATGGAAACGGGACAAACAGCAGTGGCTTTTCAGCCCTTCCGGCGGGTTTCCGCAGCGATTATGGATTATTCAGCGATGTGGGCAAGTCAACTCATTACTGGAGTAGCACAGAATATATCAATAATACCACCTACGCTTTTAACCGGTTGCTGAGTTACGATCATTCAGGTGTGGGATGGTTCCACGCCAGCCACTACTATGGTTACCCAAAGGATTTTGGTTTCTCGGTACGATGTGTAAAGGATTAGCAGTGCCAGATGTACGAGGACCATTTCATCGGAGCAGATTTGGATAACTATGGTAATGCAAATTACCCCTCAATTGCTTGTCTTTATGTTTGCTAATGTTGGTTGTTTTGGTTACCTTTTGGTGAATCTTCATACAGAATCACTTTGACAGTGCAACTGATTATACACGTGTACGTTACGGCTGGCTTAAACAACAGCTATGTATAACTTTTACCGTTCAAAGTTAATCTGGGCATTCAGTACAAAAAAAGGCGAGAAAAGAAGAAATTATGAAAAGTAAATTTCTCATTCTAGTTATTTTTTTCCATGGATTAATTACTGTTAGACTTTTTGGGCAAGCTCAAAAAGGTAGCGATTATGAAACAGTTGATCATGCAAATATTGCAGTGTTTCTGATAGATTTTCCGGATACAAAAGATAGTATTCGTGATTTATACCCTTCTGTTGAAGAAATTCGCATGGAATTGTTTGACTCCACACGAATGACTCAAAAATATCTCAAAGCAATGTCGTATGGTAAATTTAAATTAACAGGAGATGTATTTGGCCCTTTTAGGCATCAAGATTCAATAACTGCTGATAATGAGTATCAAAAAGATGCATATCTGACGATTAATTCAATCAAAATTCCTGATTTTCAGTACTCAAAATATACTCATTTTGCTTTTATTTCATTCAATGATTATATCGGATGGGGAGGATGCGCCTTTGGTAAAAGCTATATGACTGTTTCGATCAATGATGAAAAATATATAATTCCGGATTATTTCAGGATGGTTATTCAAGTCGGTTATAATGAAAGAAATAAAGCCAATTTCTTCATCAATACCTTTGTTGAACCGTATCCTTTTACCATTGATGTTCCACGAGCTCAACATCCTAATGGAGAATTCTATTTCCAAAACTACACTGGAATAACCTATTTCAATCGAGGATTTTTACACGAATTTATTCATTCACTTCATGTTTGGAATCATGCAAATTCGAAAACAAATAGTAATCATTATAGTTTTGAACCAGAGATTTCAAACAATCAAAATTTTCTAAATAAAGAATATGGAAATGGTTTTGACATGATGGGATCAGCGTTTTATAGTTTTTCTTTAAATGGTGGGGTCCGCGATTTATTAGGTTGGACAGATAATGCTAATCGGATAAAATTAGATACTTATTCAAAGCAAAAAATTCGTTTGTATCCAATTAATCGGAAGGAAGGTTACCGAATTTGCGAAATACGACTGCCTGATAAATATTATACAAGGGACATTACAAAAGATGCACTTAATTTTCCTGAAAATGGCCGTAAAAACATGGGATACTTTCTTGAGGTTCGTGAAGCTGATAAATGGGATTCAACTTTAACACATCCATCAATAAATGCCAACACATCAGGAATTATGCTACTTGAAACAGATGGTTGGTCCACTTTTTTACTTGATGCGAGTCCTTCGCTAAATTTGGGGTATGACTATTTTCCTGATTGGGAAATCCATCCTGATTTGCGTGATGTAGTTCTTAAACCGGGAATGATTTATAAGAATAGCTATGTTTGTTTTTCAAATGTAGAAAAGAATAATGATGGATCATTTTCGATTGATGTTGAAATCTATGATCCTTCAAATCCTGAAAGATTAATTCCTGTTGCACGTGCGGGAACAGATCAATCCGTAAACGAAGGGACAACCGTTTCTTTAGATGGTTCTTCATCATCCGATCCCGATGGAAAGCAATTAATTTACAAATGGACTGTACCAACCGGAATTACACTAAACTCAACCACGGTAGCACAGCCAACTTTCATTGCACCTGAAGTTCAAAAGGATTCTATATTTAACTTTTCTTTGGTGGTTAACAATGGCAGTGTTGATTCAAATCCTGCAAGTGTAAATATTACTGTGTTAAACGTAACAAAGGTTGGAATTACAGCTTTTGATTCTCCTAAATTTAAAGTTTATCCAAATCCAACTACTGGAATAATAACACTTGAATTTATTCAAAATTCTGGTAAGAAAGCTGAGGTTTCAGTTACAAACTTGATGGGTGCAGAAGTATTCCATAAAGAACTTACCAATTCAGCCAATTATCAGATAGATTTGTCTAATCAGGTAAGCGGAATCTACCTGCTCAAAGTTAGCTTTGGTAATCAAGATCAAGTATATAACAGTAAAATTGTATTAAGAAAGCAATAGAAATGAAATCCTTGAGATCCTTGCAATAAAAATTGTATTTTATGCCATTATTGCTCATAAAGAACTCAAATTGGGACATATCAATTTTGATTGATAATAAAAGAGTTACAAATGAAAGTGAAGATTTATTTAGGCAAGATTTGTATGATATAGAAATTAATTACCATGCAGCAGAGCTGATGAGGTATCAAAAAAATCGGAATATTATTATAGGCAGAGCCTCGGTGAACTTAACCCATTGAGATTAGAAATCTATAAAGGTATTTTTCATGAACACATTGATTCATAAGTTTGTTTTAATTGCAATTTGGATTTTGTTTCAGTACTTTGGATTGAACGCACAGGTTCTTAATATAGATTCTCTATTTATTAGTAAACCTTCCGAGGCAGAGAGAGATGAAATTATAAACTCATTTCATATTACCCTTAAAGATGGTGATGAAAGTTACGCAAAGTGGAACTTGTACGATTCTTATAATTTTAACACTAATTCTAATGATCCCTCCATTTATCCACTGATAAATACCTTAAGAGTCATAAGAGAACAAAAATTCTCAGAACCTTTACCTGTTGCACCAAATGTTTATCAATATATGCTGTTGAATCTTCAAAGTGGAGGTATTGAATTAAGCTTACGACCAGGTGTACCGTATCAAGGTGGAAATGAGATATACTTGCCTGGCTATTTAGGATTCTGGAATTATAGAAGCGGTTCAGAACCATTCACACACATTTCTGATACACTTTATGATTACCCAGATAGAGTTTTAACATTAGTTCATGAAACACGTCATATAGACTCTGATGCTCCTCGCCATGTTGCAGGAGGAATGGATCAAAATTTTAGTAGTGATGGCGCTTACACTCGTCAGGTGATATACGCTATGTGGGTATACAAATATGGGATCAATAATAGTGATGCAATTAAATCTTTATATGGTAATATTGCAGAATGGCGTCTCATTGATGGCTTTGTTGAAATGCCACCAACTCATCCAAATCCTAAAATTCAACAGTTGATTGATGAAGTAATTCCAAAAATTAAAATTCAAGATGGTAATAATCAGGTGGGCGCACTTGGAAAAGAGTTGACCAAAACACTACAAGTAAATGTTTATACTCAAGTAGAGGGCTCAATATTTCCTCGGCCTTTTGAAGTGCTATTTCGTGTCATATCTGTACCTAAAGATGCAAAAGGATATTCACTCAGTTCAGATAGAAGTACTTCCAGAAGAGATACTATTATTAACTCCGCAAAACCTGCTGAGGTTAGTTTTAAGTTAGGTGATAAACCGGGCATTTATCTAATTAGTGCTAGGGCACCAATATTAGGAAAGGATTCTGTTATATTTTCTGTTTCAGCAAATCAAGTATCCATCGCCAATGCAGGAGTTGATCAATCGGTAAACGAAGGAGAACTTGTTACTTTAGATGGCTCGGAATCTTCAAACCCAGATGGGAATCCACTTATTTATGAATGGACTGTGCCAGCCGGAATAGCGTTGAGTTCAAAAACTGCTGTAAATCCAACTTTTACTGCACCGGAAGTTAATACAGATACAAGTTATACATTTTCATTGGTTGTAAGCGATGGGGATATAGATTCACCTTTTGATCAGGTTGTTATTACTGTAAAAAATGTTATTAAAGTTGGTAGCACTAAAATATCAGCGCCTGTTATTAAGGTATATCCAAATCCAAGCATTGGGATAATAACATTTGAATTAAATCATAAGTCAGAAAAGAAAACAGAGATTTCAGTTTTAAACCTGATTGGTGATGAAATATTTCGAAAGGAATTAACTAATGTTGATACTTACCTGATTGATTTATCAAACCAAATTAGTGGCATCTACTTTTTAAAAGTTTCTATTGACAACCAGCAATACATAAACAAGTTTGTAATTCAAAAACAATGAATATATAATCCATTAAAAAATGCATTTAAAAAGATTATCATATATACTAACTCTGATGCTGGTTCTCCTGCTGACCAACAATTATGCACATGGTCAACTTCCGGCTCCTCGTATATATTTAGTTACAGTTAATCCGGAAACAGGGTACGACTCAATTACCTGGTATAAGCATTCCTTTTTCTCCGAGATGATTATTATATTGTTGCTCTCCAGAGATCCCTATCCAGGCATGCCCGATGTCATATATGCCAATAGCATCCGGTATTCTCGATACATTTTACGTGAACACAAATACTGAATCAGCCAGTCATTCTGTTGGATATACTGTCTGGGGGAAGCATCCGAACGGAGGCAATGACTGAACCAGGGCTATTTTAACAAACCTGATAGTACCATTTTTCTCAGTTCGGTACTTGATTTCCAAAATTCAACGATATCCCTCGGTTGGAATGATTACAATAAATGGCGTGGATCAATAGCTAATTATAATATTTATCGAAGGCTAGGTCCTTGTAATTACCAAATTAATTGGCTCTGTTCCAGAAGGTACAAACGAATATGTTATAACCAATATTCAGGATGATCAACAATACGATTTATTCGTTGAAGCTGTTAATAATGACGGAATTAGAAAATCGACTTCTAACAGGTCAAGCGTTTCCACGCAATATAACACAATTGCCTGGTTACATTAATGATGTTAATAGCAAATCTGAAATTTACCCTATACCTGCAGGACAAGTCCTCTATGTAAAACCAAATAACTCACCGGGAAAAATTATTACGCATCGACATACTGAATGCAAACGGAGAAATAATTATTTCAGACGTGCCAGAGAGAAACGGTAACGACTACCCCATTTCATTGGATATATCAATGCTTCCAGCAGGATTCTATTTGTGCAATCTTATATATCTCAGAGGTATGAAGCAATCATTGCGTTTCATTAAATAAAAAGTCAGTAAGTATTAATCCCTTACTAGAGAAAGAAATTGAATACATCTTACAATCCAATTAATTTACCTGAACATGAAAGGACTTGAATAAATCAGTTCGTTGCAACACACGTACAACTTCCAATTTTGAAAAAAGTTAATTCACCTATAAGTTGAGAGAGTGAAATAGACGAGAAATTCAATTGGTTGACATAAGTGCATGTTATAATAGAATGAATTGCTTTATCTCTAAAAAAATCAAGGAAATTGTTCATGCTGCTTAATTATAATCGTCTACATTTTGCTTCGATTTTTGGAGATATTGTTATGAAAGGAAATCAATAATAATAAATTCCTGCAATGATGAAAGATATTTATTCCAACATAAGCAAAATCATTGAAAGGGACAGTAAGTCCACAACTTACAAGTATGCTCTTTTACGAGGCGTCATAGACATCATTCTGGATAATTCGCCATTCATTTCATTTTCGGAAGGCAGAGTTCATTTTCCTACTGGTTTGTTAATTGAAAAGTGGTTGTTGTATTACTACCCAATTCTGGAATCCGCAACTTATATACCTCAAATTAACGGAGAAGCAAATCTTGCCTTTGGAATTCAGTTCAAAAAAATCATTTCCGTATACAGTAGCATCGGTGGATTTTCAGCTTTTTATAACGACCTAAAAAACAAAGGCATTTCTAAAAACCTGCAACAAGACTTTTTTGAATTAGCAAAGAAGCTGAATGACACCATTACAAGGATGCCTATGAAGTATATCGGTCGTTCAATCAGCAATGATTACTTTTCCATCTTCAAATATGAATCAAGAAGATCAAGAAGTTATGCTTCAACAACGATAGATATAGAATATCTGATCAAGAATTTCGGCTATTTTTCAATTCCGCAAGAATATTATGAAGCATTTCAGGTTCTTGGAAGTTTCATTAGTGGTCAAGATTCCATACTCTTCAAATGGGCAGAGTTTTCAGTAAATGCATCTGGAAAAAGATTATCCATTGAAAATGTGGTCAATGAAGTATTAAAGAATCCGATCACCGAAAGAGATGTGGCAGATTCAAAACGCAAATATAAATCAATTCTGAAAAAGGAAGGTAAAGTACATTGCGTATGGACAGGCAAAACAATTACCAGTTATGATGTTGATCATATGATTCCTTTCTCGGTCTGGAAGAATAATGATTTATGGAATCTATTACCCTCACAGGCTAAAACAAATAATCAAAAACGG
The DNA here is from genome assembly GCA_963790105.1 of uncultured Bacteroidales bacterium. Classification (GTDB taxonomy): domain Bacteria; phylum Bacteroidota; class Bacteroidia; order Bacteroidales; family UBA10428; genus UBA5072. The sequence continues at coordinate 362,323 of CAWBNI010000037.1, forward strand.
GATAAGATACCTGCACCTGATCTAATAGAAAGACGAAAGGATTTAATACTTTACTATTGGGACTTAATTAATCAAAACCAGTCACAGCATTTCCAGAAGGAGGTTCAAGTTGCGTTGTTAGGGAATAATCCATTTTCTTCTTGGCAAGAAATGGCGATCAAGCAACTTCAGCATAATTGTAATTATCTTATATCTAATAGAGGGTATAGCGAATGGAAGATATGATAATAAATCAAACAAAGCAATCAACAGGTTGCCCTTTCTGTAATCGTGAAGAAGGAAGAGAAATTATAGCAGAAAATGCTATCGTCTATTCTATGTATGATAAATTTCCAATAACCAAGGGACATACGCTGATAATAACTATGAGGCATTGTGCGGATTACTTTGAACTAACTAATGAAGAACAGTCAGCCTGCTGGAATATGGTAAACGACATTAAATCTATCCTTACTGAAAAATATCATCCTGATGGTTTCAATATAGGTATCAATATTAATGAAACGGCAGGGCAAACCGTTCCTCATGTTCATATACATTTGATTCCACGTTATGCAGGAGATGTTAAAGACCCTGAAGGTGGTGTAAGAGGGGTAATTCCCGAAAAGAAAAATTATAGGTGATTTAGCTACGTTTTAATCCATAACTGTCAGAATGTGTCCTAACTCATTAAAATCATTTATGTGGAATCGGATTTAGTAAATCTTTTATACCACCTATTGAACTGAGTATTCCAGTCGCCTCGTAGGGAATGTAAATCACCTTGTTGTTCTGACCAGTGACCATTTCTTTTAAAGTATCAATATATCGCACTGCTACAAGATAATTTATAGGATCGGATTTGGTGGATGAAATCGCTTTGATAATTTTCTCGATCGCTTCGGCTTCTCCCTGTGCAGTTCTGATTCTGGCTTGTGCATCGCCTTCAGCTTTCAATATTACAGCTTGTTTTTCCCCATCCGCATTGTTGATTTGTGATTGTTTCTGCCCTTCAGATTCTAATACTTGAGCGATCTTCAAACCTTCGGCTTCAAGAATTTTTGCACGTTTATCTCGCTCAGCACGCATCTGCTTTTCCATTGCATCCCTGATATCGTGCGGAGGATTAATGTCTTGTAATTCTACTCTATTTACCTTTACTCCCCATTTATGCGATGCTTCATCCAATACTGCTCGAAGTTTGCTATTAATGGTATCCCTTGATGTCAGCGTCTCATCTAAGTTCATATCACCAATAACATTTCTTAAAGTTGTTTGTGTTAGCTTTTCTATCGCATCAGGAAGATTTGAAATCTCATAAACTGCTTTTACAGGATCAATAAGCTGAAAATAAAGAATGGCATTGATTTCTGTTACTACGTTATCTTTTGTAATTACATTCTGCTTTGGAAAATCATATACGGTTTCTCTTAAATCAATTCTGCTTACAATAGTTTTAATGATAATACTTCTACCTTCAAGACCTTCTTTTTGATAACGCCACATGATCTGTCGTGGCTTGTCAAATACTGGTAATATAATATTAATACCAGCAGATAAAGATCGGTTGTATTTTCCCAACCTTTCAATTACCATTGTTTCTGATTGCCGAACAATCCTGAAACCTGAAGCGACAAAAATAATTACAAATAATGTAATCAATCCTACGATAATCATAGTACCCATAGCTTATATCTCCTTATTATTTAGTCGTTTAACTATTAAAATAGTGCTGTCAATTTTTAAGACTTGCACCTTCTCACCAACCTTGATTACATCTTCATCGCCCGCTTCTGCTCTCCAATCATCTCCGTAAACTGCAATACGCCCATGGTTTTTTGAGTTATCTATCTCTTCTGTTACAGTACCAATCTTACCAACAAGTGCGTCAATATTGGTTTTTACGTCATTTTTCCGATGAAGAGCATATTTAAGCATAAAGGGTCTTATTCCGAAGAAACTTATTAATGTTCCAATGGAAAAAGCAACAAGTTGTAATTTAATTCCAAAATCAAAGAATGTAAAAATTGCTGCCGTGATACAACCTATTCCTAAGCAAGCAGCTAAAAATGTTGGTGCGAAAATCTCAACAATGAATAGGAGTATAGCTATGATTATCCAAATATGCCATGTTTCTATGCCCATAATGTAATATGGATTTGGTAAGATGCAAGTATAGAATCCTTTATCGGGATTTTTGTGATGACATAGTAAATGTAATCAAAAGTAATTGAATTAAGAAATGGTTTGTAGTCACTTTAAACCAACAAAAATAAACTGCTTTATTTAGTCATGTAAGAAAACTGGATATCATTAAAAGTGAGTTATTACAAACAATTAACGAAATCCATTGGGTATGTTCAAAATGTCCGAATGAAGGAAAAATAAGTGGGTGGCAGAAGACGAAATGGGATAATAGGTAAGTTTAAAAAATGATAAAAATTATACCTTTTTATGACCCCAAATGATCCCTAAACATGCCTCTTTTTTGGTATAAAAAGGTATAATTTCAAGATTTTGTAAAAATAAAAAATCGCTCAATCAGCCTTTCTACAGCCTCTTTGAGCGATTTTGCTGGTTGTCCGACCAGGATTCGAACCTGGACAGGCAGAACCAAAATCTGCAGTGCTACCGTTACACCATCGGACAGCGCGTTTTAAGAAGGTGCAAAGTTACACAAAAAACGGTTTCTACCAATTATTTGTTCTTCTTTGAGTTGGATTTCTGGTTTTTAAGCAGCATCAATCCATCTGCTGTCATGATGCTCGGCTTTCCTACCAGTGCGCTGTCATTGCAATATTGGTACTGCTGATCAAAATTCATCAGGTCACACATTCCATCAGAGAGTATTACCACCTGGTTTTCCGGAATCCGCAAATCAAGATCTACGCGGGCAAACATCCAGAAATTCTTGTCGCTTGTGTTCAGGTATTTATCAATATAAATGACCGAATCCTTTTGCTCCCAGCTGTAATTTACCCTGTCGAGAAAGTCCTGGGCGTTTTTCATTCCCACATTATGAATTCGCTTATCAACGGTGACTGACATTTCATCGTTTTCTGAATTATCCAGTGAAATATGAGGCTGTGTATACAGCGATTTATCATACTGGCTGTATTCGAAACTCATGATCAAATACTGAATACCGGGTAATTTTTTTGTCTTCCGAATTATCCCTTACTTCAATATACAACCGGGGATACTTTTTCACTTCAATCCGGCTTGTTTGCTTTCCGGATGTTTCAGCTGCAAAGTTTGTGCTGTTCATGGCCAGAATACTGATAAAGAACACGAGGGCAACTACCCAGGTAACCAGCAGGAAAGCACGCAGAACATTGTGCTTGGTCCGGATATTGAAAAGGATCTTGATCCCCCCGTATATCAGGGCTATTATCGGTATCACCACAAGTATTACAAGGGCGATTACCAGCAGGTAATAATGTGTGGAATTCAGGAAGAAGTGCGACATGAAAGGGAAGGGGACGCCATCCCAGAACTGGAAATGTCCGAAAACATGGGTAAAGCCCATCAGGAACATGATCGTCAGCGCCAGGAAGATCGTTCCTGTAATCAGAAAAATTACGCCGATAGCTCCTATCATAAATTTCAGGATCGCGACAAATATAAGCCCGATTGCCCTGAACAGGTTTTCAATGGCATTCCGTGTTCTTTCCGCTCCGGGGGACCTGTTTAAATTATGAAGTCCGGATTTTACCTTGTCGTATTCGGCATTCACCGATTCCTTAATTGTTGAAAGGGTAACCGGGATGCCACGCATCTGGAGTTTTTCATTGGTTGTCCTTGCCTTTGGTACTACAAGCCACAGGATACCATAAACCAATATGCCCAGGCCATGGAGGAAAATCAGGGCTATAAAGGCCAGTCTTAACCAAAGCGGGTCAATATCAAAATAGGCCCCCAAACCGGCGGCGACTCCTCCGATATAGTTATTATCCTCGTCCCTGTAAAAACGGCGGCTGTCCCTCCGGCCATATTGCTCATAATCGCGGGTTCCGCCGTTTGTTCCTTCATATACGAAGTCTTCAACCTTGCCCAGTATTCCGATGGCTTCATTCACATCCTCCAGGGATACGGCCTGCTTGCCATCGGTGATCTTTTTCTCCAGCAATTCTGCAATACGCTGCTCAATGTCCTCCATGATCTCTTTTCCGGTCTCTCCTTCTGAGGCGAAGTGCGCTTTCAGCGATTCAAGATAATGGTTCAGCTTGTGAAAGGCATCTTCATCCATATGAAAATGCCTGCCCCCGATGTTGATCTGTATTGTCTTTTTCATGGTTATGTACTTTAAAATGACTGGATAATTACTTTTTAAGAATTGAATCAACTGCATCGATCAGTTCGCGCCAGGAGGATTCCAATTCTTTTAATACCTCACTGCCTTTTTCGGTAAGGGCATAGTATTTACGCGGGGGGCCCTGGGTTGATTCTTCCCAGCGGTAGCTTAACAAACCGGAGTTTTTCTGTCGTGAAAGCAAGGGATAAAGTGTACCCTCTACGACGATCAGTTGCGATTCTTTGAGCTTGTTCAGAATATCGGTGGCATAGGCGTCACCCTTTGAGAGAATGGAAAGTATGCAGAACTCCAGTACTCCCTTTCTCATCTGTGCTTTTGCATTTTCGAAGTCCATATTACAAATTATTAATAAGTTTAGAATTTTATTAGCTTCTCCTGCGCCTGAAACTTTTCTTCACATTTTCAAATTCATCCCGGAAGAAATTCCCAATATTGGAGGCATTTACTGAATCTCCCCTCATTTCCAGTTTCTGGGCTGTTGTTCTTGCTTCCGGAACCACTATCCAAAGAATGATATAGGCCAGGGCTCCGATTCCCATGAACAGCAGAACCACAAATATCAGTCGCATGATTACCGGGTCAATATTTGTATAGGCAGCCAGTCCGCTGCATACACCACCAATCATGCGGTCATCCGGATCACGGTATATTCTTTTTGTTCCGCTCCTTCTTTCCCAGGTACCCCGCGGTTCTTCTTCCCGGGATCCGCCAATCTCATGGGGATCTCCCATGATCCTGATTACTTCATCAACATCAGCCAGTGTGACTACCTGCTTGTTAACGCCCAGGCGTTCGGTGAATAATTCTGAAATACGCAGTTCTATATCATTAATTATATCCTCCCGCTCTTTCAGATCTGAAAAATGCCCTTCAATACGTTCAAGGTAGGCACTCAACTTCAGGTAGGCATCCTCGTCAATGTTGTAAACCCGGTTTCCCAGGTTGACAGAGAAAGTTTTTTTCATGGCACTTTGTGTTTTTAAGGTATCAAGTAAATAATTTGCTTATTTGAAAGTTCGTCATAGCTGACCATCTGAATTGGGGCTTTATTATCACACCCGGAAAGCGTTTCCTGCCGGAACCACTTCTGAGGGCTTTCCTGTATGGTTTTTGGATGGCCTCCCATCTGAAATACCCGGGCTACAATCCAGGGGAAGACGAGGCAAAACAAAATGACAGGGACAATCTGGCTTTTCATGGTAATTGTAAATTTTCACTACTATGCTATGAACTTTGAAATCCTATACAAAGATATATACAAAGAATAGTAATATGCAAGACATAGTAGTAAAAAATTAAAAATAATCGGTAAAGGATGGTATTATACCGGTGAATGACGGATTTTTACCGGAAATGGAATATGCTTTTTGTCTCCGGAGACGGGAATCGTCAGAGACAGGGCATTGCCCTGTCTCTGCAATATCCAACATAAAAATTAATTATCTTTAGATCCGTTAATAAACCGGTTCCATGCGTGCAGTTATTCAACGGGTAAGCGAGGCATCTGTATCCATCAGCGGGAAAGAAAAGGCATCGATCAGGAAGGGTCTGCTTGTTCTCATCGGAATTGAGCAGGCCGATTCAATAGCCGATATTGAATGGCTTTCGGGAAAGATCGTTCGTTTGCGGATATTTAGCGATGAAAACCAGCTGATGAATTTATCCATTCAGGACGTCAAAGGAGAAATTCTCGTTATAAGCCAGTTTACTCTTTTTGCAGATACAAAAAAAGGAAACCGTCCCTCCTATATCCGGGCAGCCAGGCCAGAAATTGCCATACCCATATACAATACGTTCCTTGACCGGCTGAATAAGGATCTCAATGCCCCGGTTTATTCAGGGGAATTTGGTGCGGATATGAAGGTTAAACTTATTAATGATGGTCCTGTTACCCTATTTATCGATACTAAAAACAAAGATGCATGACACTGAATGAAGCACAGGCACAGGTAGACAGTTGGATAAAGGAATACGGGGTACGTTATTTCGGCGAGTTGACCAACCTGGCTCTCCTGATGGAGGAAACCGGTGAACTGGCCAGGATCATGGCCAGGATGTACGGGGAGCAGTCTGCAAAACCAACCGAGAAAAAGGCCTCACTGGCCGATGAAATGGCGGATATACTGTTTGTGTTAATTTGCCTGGCAAACCAGACGGGAGTTAACCTTGAATCCGCTTTTCAGGATAACCTGGCAAAGAAAACAAACCGGGACCACAGCCGTCACCATGACAATGACAAGTTAAAACGATAAAACTTATATTCTGATAATTACAACATAATAGTTTATATCTTATCTTTGCACCCGGTTTCAGGAAAATAGGGTATGGACGCAGCATTCTTCCAGTTTCAGGTAGGGGATTCAACTTTACGTTCACAACGGACAGATACCTCTCGTTCCGAATCTGCCGAACCTGCCTTTCAGCCTGAACAGGAAGAACCTGTTGTTGGATACTTCCCCGATCACCCCGGGGATATTCTCCGGATTCAATCCGCTTCCATACGTCCAGTCACAGTGAAGGAGGTTCCTGTTGAGATACCGAAAAAAAAGGCCATCCTTCCCCCCGAATGGAATTTTAATTTGAATTTTTTTGTAGAAAACGGATTAACACGTGCCGTTACCCGAAACGGATTTTTTAACCCGGATGAAGAATCGTATGTGGCCAGTACAGGTGTGAAACCGGCTGCAATTGCTCCCCATGGAAGAAATATCAATCACCTCGATTGGTTTCTGGGCATATTTCTTTTCATTTCGATGCTGTTTATCTGGATCAGGCTTTTTTATGGCAAGTATTTTGCCACACTTGCCAGTGCCGTATCCAGTTTTCAAATGTCGGCCAAACTCTTCCGTGAGCGGAATGTTCTTGTACGCCGGGTATCTATTGTGCTCGACTTTATTTACTTTGTAATGCTTTCCGTACTCGTTTTTGAATCAGTCACGCATTTTAACTGGGTTACCCCCTCGCTGAGCCAGTTTAATCTTTACATGCTGCTGCTGAATATTATTATAATCTATTCACTTGTACGGATTGCCCTTCTGCGTATTACAGCCAGCCTGTTTCTGCAGAGGAACCTGTTTTCGGAATATATTCACAATACCCTGGTCATTAATAAAGGTATTGGTATAATCCTTTTTCCGATCGTAATTACCGCCCGCTATTTTCCGTTTCCATTAATTTCCCTTGTGCTTTCAATTGGTCTCAGTATCCTTATTTTTGGGGTTATCTGGAAGACTATCAGGGCCTACCAAATAATTAGACGTAAAAATGTAGTTTTATTCTATTTGATTTTGTACCTTTGTACGCTTGAATTTTTGCCCCTTTTAATAGGGTATAAAGTTATTATATCACTGATTTAGAGTAATTAACAAAGAAGCTGTGCTCTTATGAAGATAAAGAGAATTCTTGTTTCTCAACCCAAGCCGGATTCCGATAAGTCACCTTATTTCGAATTAGCTGAAAAAAATAATGTTAAAATCGATTTCCGCCCTTTCAGTCATGTTGAGGGTGTACCCTGTAAGGACTTCAGGAAACAGAGGATCGATATTCTGAATCATAGTGGTGTGATCTTTAACAGCAAGACCGCCATAGACCACTTTTTCCGTATGTGTGGTGAGTTGAGGATCATTGTCCCTGACCTGATGAAATATTTCTGTATCTCAGAATCGGTTGCCTTTTACCTTCAGAAGTATATTATCTACAGGAAACGGAAAATTTTCTTCGGTGCCGGTACCATCAATGATTTGGTTGAGATTGTAAGCAAGCATGGGGATGAAAAATTCCTGTTGCCGTTTTCCGATCTTCCGCATGAAGAATTGACCGAGTTGCTCGACAAGCATCAGATAAAGTATGAAAGAGCTATTTTATACCATAATGTTTGTGCTGATCTGAGCGATTTTTCGGTTATCAATTATGACCTGCTTGTTTTTTTCAGTCCATCCGGAATAAAATCTTTGCTTAAAAACTTCCCGGAATTTCAGCAGAATGAAATCCGGATCGGCTCATTTGGTGCAGCCACAGCAAAAGCAGTTACGGATGCAGGTTTACGGCTCGACCTCCAGGCACCCCGTCCTGAGGCCCCTTCCATGATTATGGCACTTGATATGTTTATCAAGGAGCAAAACAAAAACTGTAAAAAGTAGCTTTTTTACGGACTCGTAAAATATTTGATTTTCTGTATATTACCTGCAAGTGATGATCTATATCACCTGTACCGGAGAAGCTCTGCTTCGTAACCACGCAGATTGTGTTACGTATAAGATTATACAAATCAATATTTCATGAAGCCGTTAGCCTCAGTCAAACCCAAAAAAATATGCAGGCGTTGCAATAAAAATACTTCTGAAGATATGATCTGTCCCGTTTGCAAAAACGAGTTAATCGCCTTATACGATAATAAACTCAGCTGGCGAACTGCTTACGAGGTGGAAAAAGTCAGCCGCCGGGCCCTCCTTTATACCCGGGATTCTTCGGACGAAGATCTCTATTAACCTTTTTTAACGGAAATACCTTGGCCACGACAGGGAATGTCATGGTTTTGGCTTAATTTTGCATATGCATGATGCATATCAAATTTACCTGAAATGAAAGAAAAAAGCACGAAAAGAAAAGTGAGGGGAATTATTGCCATCTCCCTGGTAGTGGTTCTATCCTTTGGTTTTGTTTCCCTTAGAGACAAAGAATTTGAAATTGTTAAAAGTCTGGATATATTTTATTCTCTTTTTAATGAGCTCAATCGTTTTTATGTAGATGATACAAAGCCTGATAAACTGATCAAATCAGCTATCGATGGTATGCTCACCTCACTTGACCCTTATACAACCTATATTCCGGAAGAGGACATGGCTGATTTTAATTTCATGACTACCGGCGAATATGGCGGAATAGGCGCTTTGATCCGAAAAGGCGGCAATTATGCCATGGTTTCCGAGCCTTACCTCGATTTCCCGGCACAGCAGTCCGGACTTCTGGCCGGCGATACAATCCTGAGCATTGACGGCGTTTCCACAAAGGGTAAAGAGATCGGTTCCGTAAGCGAGATGCTGAAAGGAACCCCAAACACCACCCTTAAATTGCAGATCAAACGGATTGGAACCAATGGAATTCTGGAAAAATCCCTGACACGAAAAAAAATTACCATTCCCAATGTGCCCTATTATGCATTTGTATCCGGCAAGATCGGGTATATCCGGCTTATCCAGTTTACAAAAGATGCCGGGCTTGAAACAGGGAATGCTTTGAAGGCGCTGAAAGCCCAGGGAGCCACATCGGTGATTCTTGACCTGCGCGGAAATCCCGGTGGCCTGCTTATGGAATCGGTGAATGTCTGCAACCTGTTTATCGGAAAGGGGAAAGAGATTGTAAGTACCCGTGGCAGGGTTAAACAATGGGATAATGTATATACCACGTCTGCTTCTCCTGTTGATACCGTAATGCCAATCGTTCTGCTCGTGAACCGCGGATCGGCATCTGCCTCTGAAATTGTAGCCGGTGCCCTGCAGGATCTCGACCGCGCTTTGATAATCGGACAGCGTACTTTTGGAAAGGGTCTCGTACAAACAACCCGGCCTTTAAACTACAACGCCCAGTTAAAAGTTACCACCGCCAAATATTATATTCCCAGCGGACGCTGTATCCAGGCTGTGGATTATACACACCGTAATCCCGATGGCAGCGTGGGAATTGTCCCTGATTCGCTGATCCGCGAATTTTCAACTCATAATGGAAGAAAGGTATATGATGGCGGCGGAATTTCTCCTGATGTACCTGTGGAACAGGAACAAATAGGAAATATTGCGATCAGCCTTTATTCAAAGAACCTGATCTTTGACTACGCTACCCTGTATTTCCTTAGCCATCCGAAGGCTACCAGCGTGGATGCATTGAAAATAACGGATGAGGAATATGGTAAATTCCTCGATTACATAAAGGACAAGAGTTACGATTATACCACGGAAAGCGATGATCAGCTGGAAGAACTTATTAAGACTGCCAAGCAGGAAAAATATTATGATCAGGCGAGTGGTGAATTTGATGCACTGAGGGTTAAACTGGCACATGACAAGGAAAAGGACCTGCAGACTTTCAGCAGTGAAATCAAATTGCTGTTGTATGAAGAAATAGCCAGCCGGTATTATTACCAGAAGGGCAGGATACAGGCCTCCCTCGCGGATGATAAAGAGCTTGAAAAAGCTGTTCAGGTATTGCAGAATCCCAAGGAATATACCACCTTAATACAGCAGAATCCTTTTCATGCAATGGCCAGGAATACCGCGGAATAGAGTTATGCTTGTAGACTGCATGACTATTGTTCTGTTGTTCTACCGACAGTCATATCCCTGCCGGACCTGGAAATATCCTCCGGATCAGTTCTCGTAGGCTGCCATCAGGTTCTTCATCATAACATGACCGGTTGAATAGGAAATCTGATCGATCCTGTTTACGGGCAATAGTTTGGGAGAGGTTCCGCTTAAAAAAACAGCTTCCATGGAAGGTAATGTATCAATTGAGATGGGGCATTCAATGAACTTGTAATTCAATTTACTACATAAATAAATTACTTTTTCACGCGTAATTCCCTTCAGCACATTTTCACCCGGAGCTGTCATGACACATTCCTTCCGGATAAAGAAAACATTCGACTTGCTGCCTTCCGTGATACAATTCCTGTCGTCCTGAAGAAGCGCCTCATAAATGTTCGATTTCAGAATAAAATCCTGCAGTTGCTGCTGGTAAACGGGATTATACTGCTTGATATTGGGATTGGTACGAACGATTTTAAAAACAGCCGTCGGGACTCCCTTTTCATACAAGTCCCGGGCAGGGTAGGAAAAAGGAACGCAATAGGAATACAGTACCGGCGGATGACTTTCCTTTACCTGCAAAACAAGACGTATGTTTCCTTCTGTAAGTTCATTTTTGCGGATGAGTTCCCTTATTATTGCCGATACATCCTGAATACTGAAAGTGTATTTTAGTCCGGAAAGAGAAACGGAAGCCTGGAGCCGCTTCAGATGATCTTCAATGAAAAGGCAACTTCCATTCATTACCCGCATCACTTCATAATAGCAGGCACCCGTTTCAAATATGGCTGAAGAAAGGGATGAGATTTTTTTAAAGGAAGAATTTTCGGAATAATATGAGCCTCTGTAATCAGCCATGTTTCATCCTTCAAATAGTTGAAGTGTTTATTGAGCTAGAAATACGTAAGTAATTGTTCCTACTTGTTTTGTAGGCGATTTTGAATCCGAATTGAATACGGCAGTGGTTGCAGAATGATAGGCTTCTTCAAGCAGGCACTGATCATGAGTTGATTTATTTTCTGCAATGGTGGCGGAGGTAACCCTGCCCGACTGGTCAATCACAATATCAATAATTACGGTCCCCCCGCCCTGGCATTTATAAGTCGGAATATACAGGTACCGGTGCCACCGGTTTTCAAGAAAATAAGATACGGTCGTATTTTCCTTCCGGATTACATTGGGAACATATTCTCCTTTATCAGTCTTGTTCTCCTCAGCCGCCTGGTCTATTGCATTTTCATCCGGCGCGGGTTGTGTGGTGGTTACCTTGTTTTCCGGCTTGAGTGAACTGATGCCCAGCTCCTGCATTACCTCTTTTTCATATTTTGAGGTACTGATTTTATCGTCAAGCTTGCTCGACACGTTGGCAGCGATGCTGTGAACCTCGCCTGAACTGAGATTGGGCATAGTCTTCTCAATTTCACTTCCGGCCTTTTCAGCTTTTTCCGTTTTGTCTTCGAGCGGTTTTATTTCGGGATTGAATTCAATCATCACCTGGTCCTTATGTTCCTCACGCGCCTCTCCCAGCTTAAACCACAGAAAAAGGATCACCAACAAGCAAATGAAGACTGATGGTAGCCAGGACACTGTTGACGTTATTTGTAAACAAATTTTTCAAGAATGCGTATTATTTTCAAATGCAAAAATAGAAAAGAATCCTATTGTAAATCAGGAAAAGAGTAATTTTGCCTATAAATTAGCACGTTCATGAAATCTGTTTCCGTTTGCCTTCTCATATTCCTGTTCATTGGTTATGCACAGCGGTCGGAGGCACAATTTTTTGTAAACGGGGAATCACCGGGATCCATACGATGGATGCAGATCAATACGCCCGAGTACCAGGTTGTATATCCTGTTGGAATTCAAAAGGAGGCCGAACTGCTGATCCGCAATCTGGAAAAGACCGCGGCCCTTACACTGAAACCTTATCATCTTCCTGCCAAAAAGGTGCCCATCCTGCTTAACATGACTTCTGTGCGTTCAAATGGTTTTGTTACCTGGACACCCCGGCGGATGGAACTGATTGTAACCCCTCCCCAGGATTCCTATGCCCAGGACTGGATAGGGCAGCTATCTCTGCATGAGTACCGTCATGTGGTGCAAATAAGCCAGCTTGACCAGGGTTTTATATCTGCTCTGAAATACGTAACAGGTGAAATTGCCATGGGCGGTGGAACTGCGCTCCTGCCTTCGTGGTATTATGAGGGGGATGCCGTGCTGAATGAGACCAGGTTGTCCGCGTCCGGGAGGGGGAGATCAGCCGGATTTGAAATGCCTTTGCGCACCCTGCTGCTCGGCGACCGGAAATTATATCCTTATAGCAAGGCGTTGCTTGGATCCTATAAAGATTTTGTTCCAAATCAATACCAATATGGATACCAGATAGTAAACTGGTCAAATGAACACTATGGACAGGATTTTTGGCCGGATGCAATCGATTATTCCTCAAAGAAAGCGTTTTTGCTTTCGCCACTTACCATTTATTTTATAACGAAGCACAAGACGGGGAAGAAGCTGATTTATAAGAATTCGATGGATTCAATTAAAAACCTGTATAATAAGCAGGAAAAATCTATTACTTATAGTGATTATTTAAAAATTAACCGGCGTAAATCATCCGATTATACCAACTACCGGTTTCCCCGGCTTTTAGATGACGGAAAGGTACTTGCCCTGAAATCAGGCATTAACCAGCGCGATTTTTTCGTGGCTATTGACTCAGCGGGGAAGGAAACCAGGATTCTGACTACCGGGGCAATTTCGGGTTTAAGAACGGATATACATGACAACCGGTTACTTTGGGATGAAATTGCATCGGATCCCCGCTGGCCATTACGGGATTACTCGGAAATACGGATTTTTGACCTTTCAAAAAACAAGTTGGTTAACCTTACCCGGAAAACGCGATATTTTTGTCCCGTATTCTCTCCGGATGGAAACACCATCGCGGTATCGGAAACCGATCTTCAAAATGTACATTATCTTACACTGATATCGGCAAAGAATGGAAGACCTGTACGTCAGATCCCTTCTCCTGAAAACAGGGAGATCACGTTCCCTGTATGGACCTCTGACAAGACAATCGCTGCAATAACAATATCTGCCGGGGGAAAACAAATTGAACAGGCGGATCTCTCAACCGGCCAGTGGACTGTTCTGTTTCCGTTTACCCGGTTTGATATATCGGAACCTGTGCATTACAGGAATTACATTCTTTTCAGAAGTGCCTATACAACCATTGAAAATATATATGCTTTTGATATAAGCCGGCAGAAATTATACCAGGTTACCTTTTCAAGGTTTGGCGCCTATAATCCTTCCATTTCACCCGATTCTACCGAATTGTTATTCAGCACCTATACCGACCATGGGTTTGATATTACCAGGATATTACTGGATCCATCACAATGGAAACAAATTGCCATTTCGGATGAACCTTACGGAATCTGGCCTTCTGCTAAAAATCCGGATTATCCTGAAAACCTCCTGTCTGATTCGGTGGGAGAATTTTCACACCAGCCCGTTCCATATGGTAAACTTGCCCATCTTTTCCATGCTCATTCCTGGCTTCCTTTCTATGTACCCCTCGGCGGTATGCCGAGAAGTGACAATACAATCCCGGTGGAATTAGGTTTTATGTTATTTTCCCAGAACTTGTTAAGCACTTTTATTTCAAGTATTGGTTATCATTACACAGGAGGCAATCATTATATTACGCCTAAATTTACCTGGCGGGGCTGGTATCCGATTTTTGAGTTATCAGGGCAAATGGGGGGTCCCAGCCGGTCATTACCCGTTTCCGGAAGGAATTAAACCCAGCGGAAGTCTGACTACCTATTATGAGTATCAGTTAAAAACCTATGTTCCGTTATTATTCGACAGAGGTAAATACATAACTTACCTTTTGCCCCAACTGGAATATGAGCACAATTCAACTAATTTTTATATAAACGGAAATGAGCACAACGGGCTTCATTATATGCATGCCTTCCTTTATGCTACCCGGTATCTGCGAATGTCGCAGCGTGATCTTTATCCCCGGCTGGGGGGCTATATTTCATCCTCGTATACCGGCACACCGGGCGATGAAGGACAATTAGGATCCCTGTTTTCTTTACAGGGAGCAATATACCTGCCGGGAATCGGAACCCACCACAACCTGCTGCTTAAAGGAGGATGGCAAAAGCAGAATCCGGGACTGTATTATCTTTCAATAAACAGGATCGATTTCCCCAGGGGATATGCCTCCACAATTTCTTCTGAAATGAAGACTTTTTCAGTGGATTATGCTTTACCGCTGGCCTATCCCGACTGGTCTGCAGAACCGTTGATTTATCTGAAAAGGATAAGGGCTGATTTGTTTTATGACTGGAGCAACGGGAAGGATATTCTGGAAGGAAGGGGTAAATGGTATACCGGAATATACCAGAGCGCCGGGGGCGAGCTTATGGTAGATTTTCATGCAGCCAGGATAATTTTCCCCTTTGCCACCGGGGTGAGAATGGGATATTTGTTTAATACGAACAAGATGTTTACTGAATTCCTTTTCCGGATTCAGATGCGATGAGTTTTTCGAGTCTGGCCAGGCAGGCAGTAATTTTCAGTTCAACCTCCTTATAAGTGAGATCAACGCTTTCCCCTGTATAAATCAGGGCAAGATGCAAATGAACGGATGTCGCATCCAGGCAGGTGATAAATGCAGTCCTGTTAAGCCGGTAAGCTTCCCTTACCAGCCTCCGCAACCGGTTGCGGTCAACGGCATGTCTGACTTTCTTTTTGGGAATAGCAATAAGCAGGCGGGCCAACGGTTCAGCCGGATTGTCTGCAGGGCGATAGAATACCCTGAAAGGAAACTGGTTAAATGATTTTCCCTCGTTGAATAACTGGTCAATATTCGTTTTTCCGGTCAGTCTTTCTTCTTTGGAAAATGTGAAGTGTCCCTTCATTTCTTAAGCACTATCCGAATTACGGATCCTTTGTTTAACTCCGACTGGTGTACGAATATTTTGCCATCATGATAAGCCTCCACGATTCTTTTGGCAAGAGAAAGGCCTAATCCCCATCCCTTCTTCTTTGTTGTAAATCCGGGCTTAAAAATGGTCTTAAACATCGATTTTGGTATTCCCTTGCCAGTGTCACGAATATCAATATAGATCACCTGGGTAAAATCGGTCAGTGCGATTTCAATCTGCCCCTGCCCGTTCAAAGCATCAATGGCATTCTTGCAGAGGTTTTCAATCACCCATTCAAAAAGTGCTGCGTTTAATGGCACAATTACTTCATAAGCGGGCAAATTCAGGTTGATCCGTATTTTTCCCGATGATCTGGACCGAAGGTAATTCACAGCCGTAAGAATCACGGTGATCACATTGTCCTTAACAAGCGCCGGTTTGGATCCGATTTTAGAAAAACGCTCGGTAATTTTTTCAAGCCGGTTTACATCTTTCTCCAATTCAATCAGCATTTCACTATCGCCCTTACGGATCTTCATCATCTCTACCCAGGCCATCAGGGATGATATCGGTGTGCCAAGCTGGTGGGCTGTTTCCTTCGAAAGGCCTACCCAAACCTGGTTTTGCTCGAATTTCATGGAGGTATTGAATGCAAAATAGGCAACAAGAATGAACATGAAGATAATACCAAACTGAATATAGGGGTAATAGGCAAGCTGTGTAAGAATAACAGACTGATTATAATATAAATACTGCTTTTCAACAGGGGAGAGGGTTATAATAATTGGCCCGGAATTGTCCTTCATCTGTTGCAACTTGCGGATAAGGTAGTTGGGATTTTTTTGCTTTACCGAATCGAGATTTCTGGTAAAAAGGATATTATTCAGGCTGTCCACCACAATCACGGGCACCGTCTCATTGTCGGCAATCACCCGTGTATAAAAATTCAGATTCGGATCGTTTGCTTCAGCATTAATAATTTGTTTCCATGCTTCCGCGAGCATTTCTGCCTTTTTGCGTTCTTCACGTGACATTTTCTTCACCAGCTGATTTGTATATCGCAGGGAGGTTAAGCCGATAATGACGGCAAAAATGAACAGCAGTAATTTCCAACGCTGCTTCTGTTTGTAAATATTCAGATTCAAAGGGTCAGGTTCTAGTTAAGGTCGTTATTATCTTGTTTACTTTCTTCGTCCCATTCAATTTTAAAATCATCCTGTTTATTTTGTAATTCATCGGTTTTCTTTACTGTGGATGGTTCTTTCCTGGTTCTTCCCACTCAATTTTGAAGTTTCCCGCATCAGGCATATCCGGTTCTTTTACCGGCGGTTTTCTCCGGGTTATGTTTGGTAAGCGAAAAGGCCCTTTTACGGTCAAATTTAACATAGAAATCATCCGGTGTACCCGCAATGATCAGCGGGATGGTAGTTTGTGATTTCGGGTCGTCCTCGATCAGGAATTCATCCATTTCTTTTTTCTTTTTCCTGGCTTTGTTGAACAGGACTTCGGAGAGCAGCACGTTGATGCGGTATTCAAATAAATTGTCAAATGTTTGTTGTCCTGCAGCACTGATATTAAAGGCCGAGGAATGTATATCCATTTCAGGTATTGTAACCGTCCTGTCCTGAATGTGAATATCATTTCGGAGCGTTTTGAAGTGAATGAGGCGAAGTTCATCCACATTGATATACTTTGAAAGTTTCATCATGGGTTCAAACTGAACAAGTTCACCATCTGTAATTTCAAGCTTGCCATTAGCCTCCAGCGTTTTTGGCAAAAACCGGAGGGTAGAATCCCATTGGGCATAAAAGCTGATGGTACTATTCAGTTTGCCTTTTAAATTTTTATCTACAATGAAGTTCTGCGCAAAATTATTAAATGCAGTGAATAACTCCTGAATATTAATCTGCTGTGAAACGGAATTACAGGTAATGGAAACCAGGTGTTTTTTATTCTGCGATATCAGGGCATTGCCCGTGATGGATCCCGTTCTGGAATTTAAGGGAGAAATCAGGTATATACATTGAATCTCCCACAAGGGAAACTTTAAGGGACAGGTCAGTGGCATGGAACCTGGCTGCATCGAAACCAGCCGTATGCAGCCGTGCATTCATGTGCATTCTTTTCGGAAAAAGGGTAACATATCCTTTTTTTGAGGCGGATGCCTGATGCCTGATCCTTCTGCAACAAATAATCGATTGAATAATTATCCGCACTCACCAGTGAGGTCAGAATAACAGCACCCCGTTTTTGAGAAGGTAGCCGGTCAGGTTCCGGATGTTACCACTGAGCAGAAGCCTGTTTCCGTTAAGGGTAACGGCCATGCTGTCAAACCGGATCGAATTATTGAGAATGGCATTTCCGGTAATGTTGCGGATGGAGGAGGTGGAGTTTTTAAACTGAATACCTACATCCTGAAAGGAAAATGTACCATCTTTCAAATATTCAAGGGCATGGTTTGCAGAATCGGTACGCAAAAGGCTTAGTTTCCCCTGGGCATTGAAATTAGCCCTCACCATACCCCCAAGATATTCAACCGTATCCATATCGATGAATTCCCTCAAAGCAGTGAGATCAAGATCGGCATTTATTTTTGCCCTGAACAGCAAATCATGAAGATTGCGCAGATCCAGGTTGCCTCTTACCTTTCCCTTGCCCATCATGGCTGTAAATTGCTGAAGGTTGAGTGCAAAGTTTTTTGAATTTGTACCTGAAACCGATCCGGTTATATTAATTCCTTTCAGGTTGATCCGGGTTTTGAGATTTCGGGCTGAACAATCCTGGAGGGTGAAATCTGATCGTATCTGCAGATGATCCGGGTCTGAAACCGGGCCTTTTATTGTAGCCTTGAGTTTTCCGCGACCTGTAAAACGATATTGGCTGATCAGACTGTCATTTTGGAGGGGTAGCAGGGAAATGAACTCATCGAGACCAAACTTGGGAACAGAGAAGGCAAGATCCACTTTGTTTTCCCTGCCGATGACATAATCTCCTTTTACCTGGATATCTGCCTTATTCAGCCTCACCATTCCTTCGTGAATTCTGAAATGATCATGAGAGTATGTCATATTAAGCTGCACTATAAGGCAGCCTTGTTCATCCAGCGGGTATCACGGACGAGCAGGTTGGTGCCGGAGAAATTTCCATGGGCCTCACCGGATAATATTTCATTTGAATAGGTGCCTTTGAAACTTGTGGTATGTGAAAATGTTTGCAGGTTTATCCTGTGCGGCAAGGTCAATCCACCTGCACCTGCATATCCGATGCCACAATTCCCTGAAGATTTACCGTATAATGCGCAGCACCGCCTGTTTCATCACTTTTCCATATGTTCAGATTATGTCTGCCTTTTTTATCAAACAGGATATTCACAAAGCCATCCGTGATTTGTATCTTCTTCAAAACATAATCCTTGTGAAAAAGCTTTATCAGATCAAACCGGAAGGATACTTTCCTGGCTTTTAACAGGGTATCCGCATATGATCCGCGAAAATCACGGGCCGAGAACTGGTCACCCGACAGCATTACCACCTGGTTTATATCTACCGTGGCACCCGGAAAACCTTTTAACACGCTGAACCGGATATCATCCATCGATATTTGTGTCAGCAGGTGCTCATCCATGTATTTTTTCATGTAACGGATGACGGCTTTTTCATAAAACAGGGAAATAACAGCTGACGTTACAACTATCAGGAAGATAGTGGACAACAAGGCAATGATTAAAATGCGAACTGGTTTTGTTAAAAAAAGCCTCATATATTGCTAAACATGCTTAAAGCAAAAGTAATTTGAATCGTTGAATAATGATTGGTTCAGGTTACAATATCCGCTTTCAATTTCCGATGAAGGTGGTAACGCGCATTTTCGACCGTGTGAGCCATCGATGGACAATAGCAAGCAGTTGATTAATATCAATGGGTTTGGATACATAATCGTCGAATCCGGCCTGTTTCATTTTTTCCTTGTCATCTGACATAGCAAACGCAGTTTGTGCTATAACCGGTATGTTACTGTTCATTGAACGGATAATCCGGGTGGCTTCAAAACCATCCATTTCAGGCAATTGAATATCCATGATCACCAGGTCAATATTTTTGATTTTCCTGAACTGATTGACGGCTTCCAGCCCATCTGCCGCATGATACAGATCGGCGCCTGTTTGTTGAAACAGTTCTTTAAGAAATGCATGGCTCACCGGATCATCTTCCACAATGAGGATGCCTGCCCCGGTAAAGTTATATGCGGCTCGTTCATGTCACCGGTTTTTCATCCCTGCCAGGTAACTGTGTAATTTTCAAATAGGGCAGGGTAAAGGTAAATGTAGTTCCCGCACCCTGAACGGAATCAACCCACATTTCACCACCCATCAGCTGAACCAGGTTTCGCGAAATGGCCAGGCCCAGGCCGGTACCCACAATATTTTTTTCTTCAGAACGACGCGTCCGCTTAAAGCGTTCAAATATCACATCGAGCTCGGTTCTTGATAAACCCACGCCCGTATCCTTTACATAAAATTCAAGGCTACGTTCGTCCCGCACTGAAAATCCAAATTCCACGGATCCTTTTTCGGTAAACTTAATGGCATTGGTGATGAGGTTGATGAGTATCTGCCTTAACCTGAAGGGATCCGTTTTCATGAAAAGTTCCTCCCTGCCGGCTTCGGGTTTGAATACAAGATCAAGTTCGTGCTTGTTGAATTTTTTCTTGACTTCCTGCGACATGGTCAGTAATTCCTGTCCAAGGGAATATAATTCACATTCCTTCTTGACAATTTTGAGTTCACCGGCCTCAATTTTTGCTATGTCGATGATATCATCCACGAGGTTGAGGAGAATTTCACTGCTTGTGCGGATATAATGCACAAAATCCTTTTTTTGAATATCCGGAATATGTTCCGAGGCCAGCAGATTGGAAAAACCGATGATGGAATTCATCGGAGTACGGATCTCATGTGACATATTGGCCAGGAAGGAAGATTTCAGCTCATCGGAGGTGCGGGCCTTGCTGGTTTCCTGTTGCAGTGATTTGATATAATTGATCTTGTCGGTGATATCGATTATGATCCCGCGCCTGCCGTCCATTTTGCCTTCCTTAACAATGTTATCCGAGTAAACGGATACAGGGAACTGCCTGCCGTCTTTGCGGATGGCCAGGAAGGTTGAATTTTCGATCTTGCCCTGGTCAAGTATATTTTCCTGTTCAGATTCAGGGATCAGTGTTTCAATCAGGTTCAGTCCCTCGTGCAGATCGG
Organism: uncultured Bacteroidales bacterium; assembly: GCA_963790105.1. GTDB lineage: Bacteria > Bacteroidota > Bacteroidia > Bacteroidales > UBA10428 > UBA5072. The sequence goes on from CAWBNI010000037.1 coordinate 383,122, forward strand.
TAGTTGTATAACCAAAAGCCTTATACCAGGCCTTGTTTGCATAAGTGTAATTCCCCATTGAATCGGTTTCAAAAACGCTTTGCGGAAGCATATCGGCCAGCTCCTGGTATCGCTGCTGTGTATCCTCGGCACTCCGGATGGCTTTATCCCTTTGTTTTTCCCATACTTTCAGCATGGAGAAGAGATTCCTGAACTCGCGGTAGATCTGCTTTATTTCACGGGCGGAATTATGCAGGTCAATGGAATGGGTTTGATCCTGCTGACTGTTTGACAATACAGAGATATAATTTGTAAGCGCTTCGAGGTGGGAGACAATATGCCTTGATGCAGCATAACTGAAAAAGACCGAGAGGATCAGGATCAGGATAAGGGACATTACATAAAACAGGGTAAGCCTTTTTAACATGGCTTCCTGCATAGTAAATGACTTTGCAGTGACCTGGGTGAAGATGTTTTCTATATCGGCACTTTGCTTGTTTAACTGCGCCTTTAACGCAATATTTTTCCGTATGCCGGTCTGGCTGTCCAGGTCAACCAGCCTCAGAAAAGCATCTTCATAATTGTCAACCAGTTCAATCGTTTTCCGGTTGCCCGGAACTGTCTTTTTCAGACCGGCTGCAATGCGGCTAAACTGGGCCACAGACGCGGTATCGTGATTGAAGAAATAATCATTCTCAATCTTCCTGAGCCTGAATACTTCGCCGCTGTTCAATCCGGGTGCAGATTCCAGCAGTGAGCCATAATTATACAATTCCCCTTCCAGGCCGAAATTTCTGTATCCGCGTTTATACACCAGATATACAAGGCTGTCGAGAAGTATATTATAATGCCTGAGATTGACTGCCAGACCGTCGAGGTTATTGCTTATGCCAAAATCACGGACAAGCCCGGAATTTTTTATTTTATCAAGATTGATGAGTATACTGGCCGACTTGTTGATATGATAGGAGAGATAGGGATTGTTCCCCTTGACAAAAAAATCGGTGTTGGATGGTTCAGTGGTCAAAAAATCATTGACAGCCTTTGTATCTTTTAAAAAATCAATGTGCAACGAACCAATTTGTTGCGAAACAAGGCCAATACTTTTTTCACGGGACTGATAGATCAGGTTGGCTGGAACAATCAGCGCAGCAGTGAGTAGCACAAACGCCAGAAACCAGGCCAATAACCTGTATCGCAATGATTTAAGCATGCTACGCTTGGTTAATCATAAAATAACCAAAGTAGTTATTATTCCTGAATGCGATTCCCGGTTTGTTAAAAAGTTATTGACATTTTACCTTAAAGAATGAAACACAGTGATCCGGAATTACAGTGAAAGGCTTGCTACCTGTGCCGGGGGAAATTATTAAAAACTTTTTATCCTGAAATTTTCTTCGTTTCGGGTAATGGTTTCAAAAGTGCTTGTATACGTATCGAGGTGAAAATGCAGAAGTTTTCCGTTGAGAGAAGAAGGCAGTCCCTGGATGATTTTCAGTGCTTCACCTGCCATGAGTGTACCGGTAATTCTGTACAGGAGATTCAGGGCAGGAATTCCCTCGTCTTTCAGCGGTGTTTTGTTCCTGGGCCACTGGGGATAGAGGCATCTGAATGATGGTCCGCCAGGAAGGTTGAATGTGGAGACAAATCCGGCATTATGGTTAACTGATCCGTAAACAAAGGGTTTTCCGGATATAATGGCAGCATCATTGATCATATAATGTGCGGGGAAATTATCTGTGGCATCCACAAGCAAATCATACGGGGCAATCATTTCGAGAATATTTGTCTCCATCAGGCATATGTTATGCAATGTAAAGACCGAAGAACATCCTGATTCTGAAAGACGCTGAGCCGAAATTATGGCCCGTTGTTTACCCAGGTCCTTTTCGCCATATAAATTCTGGCGGGGAAGGATATTTTCTTCCACAAGCATGTTATCTGTTATGCCCAGGGTACCGACACCTGCAGCCGTAAGGCTCTGCAATACCGAAGTTCCTTTTCCGCCTGCTCCGATCACCAGGACACGTGCGTTTTTGATTTTTTCCTGTCCGGTAATGCCTACCTCAGGCAATTGAATTTGCTGGGCCATTATTCGAATTTCTTTGTCAGACAGAATTTCTGATTTCATAGATGATATTTCCGCAAAGGTAAAAAAAAGGTAGAGACACAATACATTGCATCTCTACCAAATACGTGAAATATTGTCTTTTATGAAATATGACGTTAAAATGTAAGTGCCAGACCCACGTTGAATGGATGAAGTTCGGGACCTTTTTCACGTACAAACAGGGGGGTGAAATAATAATCGCTGTAGACGGCTATGCACCCATATCCAATTCTTGCCGTCAATCCATACCGGAAGGGATTGATATTGAAATCATCCTTGTCCTTGCTCTTATCCTTTCCATCGTTATCGTACACAACCTTGGTATGAGATCCCAGCTTGAATCCCCCGATGAGACCGGCCGAAACAAATACGCGTCTTCCTCTGTTGGTGCGGGGAAATTGTCCTTCAAAAATAATTGGGATCCGAAGAAAGGTAGTCGTCAGTTTGCTTTTCGAAAGATTCGCTCCGTCAAGGGGAACCCCAACTACCTGGTCATCAATCTCTGCAATTGTATTGTTGTTGTCAAAGAAATAATTGTTGAATTCAATACCCATTCCTGTAACCATGCCAATATAGGATGAGCCGAATCCGAGGCTGAACTGGGCAAAATTCAGGTTTACAGCGGTTGATCGACCTGTATTCAGGTCCATGTAGGCGGCATCGCCCTCCCTTGATAACGTGAAATCCTCATCCAGGAAATTATTTATTCCGAATTCAATCCCTGTCCAATGGCCGCGGAATTTCTCATAACCACGCCGGTCATGATCTTTTACACGTCCGATATGGATGTCTGCCTTGTTGTTATTTTCAACAATGCTGATTTCTTTGTTTCCTACGCGAATACGCGTGGAATCGGGATGGTCGTAAACTTCCACCATCTTGTTTTTGCCTACTTTTACATAGGTGGAATCTCCGTCATCCACTACCTTGAACATTTCTTTATCCCCAAGATTAACTCTCACCTGATCACCGTTATCATAAACTGTAACCGGAGAATAGGTCTGGCCTTCGTGTTGAACCGGATTGTCTTTGTTATCACCCGATTCTTCCACACCCATGATAGCCTTCAGCGAGTCCAGTTCCTGAGCCGGAACAGAAACCCATAAAAGGGTCAGTAAAATTAATGTACATGTGCTTTTCATACGTTTTGTAATTTGAAGTTTCAATTGCTTTGTATGGGTGGGACGTACGAAATGCGGGGAAAGTTACAGCCTTACTTTACTTTGTTATCAGAAACGATATAATCTTCTGATTCAAGGGTCAGGCTTGAGAATTTACCATTTTCATCGGTGGTTCTCACAAGCGACAGGCGGGATTCGGTAAGGTAGTTGAACCCGGTAACCGCTTTTTCGGCTGCTTTCCATAAATTCAGTTTCTTTACGACAGACCCAAGTACTCTTACGGGGGTAGGTTCGGAGACAGATGCCAGTTCCCTCGTTTCGGGGTAATTTACGGATGTTTCAGTATGTCGTGTTGCCCTGTGAATTCCTGGCTCAGTAATCTCCGGAGATATTTTCGCCATCCTGATGGGTTCGATAGTTGCCATGGCAGGGATATCAGGTTTGTTTTCAGCTGGGATAAAGGTTTCCTCCGGGATATTTGGTTTTTCGCTGACCTGATTTTTCACTGGCACAGAAGTCATCACCCCGGCTGACACTGCCGGAAGATTTGTTTCCTGAACAGGCTTATTTCTTTTTTCCGGATCAATGACTGATTTCGCCGGGATCTTGCCTGATAAAACCTGTTCTGCCGGTTTTCTGGTCACCAGCAACAATAAAAGGGCTATCGAAGCAGCTACCCCGAGGGCATAATATATAAACCGAAAGGGAATAACAACCGGCTCCCGTTTTTTCAGGCTCTTTTTATCCGGATAGACAAGCAAATCGTCCGGTTGCAGGATGAGCTTTCCGTAAAGGTCGAAATCAGGTTGCTTTTCCGGGTGCAGGCTAATATATTCGCCCAGCCTGATCCGGTCTTTTTCCACCAGCAAACCTTCTGCGGAGGCTATGCAGAATTCATCAAAGTTGCGCTCATTGATCAGGGGAACATCGTTAAAATCCTTCCGGAGGATCGGTTTGTCGTCGAATACAGGACCGGCTTCCAGGCATATATGTCCGTCATATTCCGGAATCCACTTTTCATACTCCGGATTTTCAGAAAGAAAAGCCATGAGTTCAGCCGTCAGCAGTGCATCGAGGTTACCTTCGAGATAATCGAGTAAATAGGCTTCTATATTTCCCTTATGAATCGTCATCTTCTTTCAGATAATGGCTTCTATGCTGCCCAAAAAATTCTTTAAAAACATCCTTCCCCTGAAAATATACACCTTAACCTGCGACTCCGACAAACCGGTAATCGAGGCAATATCTTCATAGGAATATCCTTCATAATCGCGAAGGAGTATTACCGATCGCTGATCTGCCGGAAGGCGGGATACCGCTTCTTCCAGGATCTCCGACAAACCGGTATACGACTGGTCCATGATCTGCCTGTCGTGATGCGAGGGCATCAAAATCGTCATTCCTGCTTTCTTTTCTGATCATGTCAATCATGGTATGGTAGGCGGTGGTAAAAAGATAGGCTCTTGCCTTGTCGGGAGAGACTTCTCCAACCCTTAGCCATAATTTTTCATAGGTATCCTGAACCACATCTTTTGCCTTGTCGTGGTTTTTTATGTTTTTGAGGATGAAACGGTAAATTCCGTCAGAAAAATCATCCACACTTCGGTTATAGTCGGCAACAGTCATTCAGAAAATCCGGATTCGAATGTAGGACGGTTCAGCTATTGTAAAGTTACAGCTAAATGGGAAAAATTTTCAAAGGGGAGAAAATAATTAAGTTGTGCAGTTGTGCAGTTATGCAGTCGTGCAGTCCTGCAGTTTCTGAAAGAATTTCTGGAATTGTCACTCAGTTAAAATAAAGACATGAATAATTGAATAATTGTTTATTCGTTTTGCATATTATTATTAGTAAGAGAAGACGATATTCCATGTTCTTACTCTGCAAACTGCAATGACTGCAAGACTGCAGGACTGCATGACTATTATTTTCTTTTATAAAGCGTGACCCTTACCTGCAAGCACCGGTACTCCTTTTCAACGAGCCAGTGGTTCTTCAGTTCGTCAATTTCCTCATCGGTAAATACGTTGCAGATATTGGAGTAAAAAACGTATTTGTCTTGTGACAGATCTGCCCAGGGAAATGCCCTTTGATCGCCGTTAAGTTCTATGTAGTCAATAATGGCTGTATTGGGAGTACGTGAGCCTGTCTCACTCACCGGAATGTGATGCTGATCGATATATTTCATCATTTCATGCCGGAGGTGAGGGAAAGGCAGGTGAGCCAGGGAGGCATCCCATCCTTTCGCAATTTTATCCGGATATACCCAGAAATTTCCGCTCAGCAACCCTGAAATGAGGAGTATGGCCATCCACTTCCTTCGTCTTATCATGACGGGAGTTGAAAAAAGCAGGTATACCACAAGCAAGGGAAAGGAAATAGTAAACCGGGATCAGGTACCGGTGACCATTCAGCATTTTATAGATCAGCATGGTGGGAAGGGTCAGTGCAATTGAAAGAATGAGCAGGAAAAGGAGGTCCCGCAGACGTTTGTCAATTGCTTCCCTGTTTTTAACCAGGGGGATGATCAGCACAAGCGCAATGATCCAAACGAAAACATGACCGAAATCCAGCAGCCGCCATAGCACGATGCCGCAATTCCTGATGAAATCCTGCTCCATCCACCAGTTCATAGCATCCGGCCCAGGGTGAACCGGGATGATAGCCGTTCCAGCCCTTGGTGTAGTAATGAAAGAGCAACCAGCCTGCAAACAAAACAAGACCGGGAAGATAGGGAACGGAAACCTTTACAAAAGTGATCTTGTTTTTCCATTGCGCATTCCGGTACAAATCGAATAATCCTAAAGTCGCACCCACCATAACACCCCGCATGTGTGAAAAAAGCAGCCCGGTAATGGCAAGTGCCAGCATCCATTTCCGGTTCCGCAATACTGAATTCAGGGCCAGCAGCATGAAAAACAACATGACCAGGTCGGTTGAATAAACCACTGTCTGAGCCAGGAAGGTTGGATCGGCCAGCAGGATCACCATGGCCAGCGGAATTGTTTTTTCCGGAATGAATTGACGCAGAAGAAGATAGGTTTGCCAGATGATTCCCAGGGTAAAAGGAAGCATGAGGAGGTGCATAGCCGGCAGACTTGTACCAAAAATCTGCCAGGTGCCGGCCAGAAGCCAGGCCAGGGCAGGCGGGTAACCCGGATCCAGGGAGTCGGGAAGTACAGGACTGTAATGGTGGGCTGGCAGCCAGTGTGCCAGGCGGGAAAAAAATATATCCTTGTCCCAGAAAAACGGAAGTTTCAGGGTAACCAGGGCAAACAGGATAAAAAATGCGAAAAAAGGCAGCAACTGTAACCATACCTTCCTGTTGCTGCCGGACTCAGGAAAAGGACGGGCATTCATACCTTTCAGGCTTTAAGCGCTTCGGCTCCACTGACAATTTCAAGGATCTCTTTTGTAATGGAAGCCTGCCGTGCTTTGTTGTAGTGCAGTTCAAGCTCCTTGATAAGATCGGTTGCATTGTCGGTAGCTTTGTGCATTGCAGTCATGCGGGCGCCATGTTCTGATGCGCTTGATTCCAGCAGTGACCTGAAAAACTGCACCCTCAGTGCATAGGGAATCATGTCAGCATAAATATCTTCCTCAGAGGGTTCAAAGATAAAATCAAAATGGGATTCAAATTTATCCCCTGCATCCTGGGGCGGGAGCACAGGCAGGAATAATTCTTCGGTAACTTCCTGTACAGCCGCATTGCGGAACTGGTTATAAATAAGCTTTACAAGGCCGTATTTGCCCTTGATAAAATCTTCCAGCACCGGGTTGATTACAGCAATTGTATTATCAAATTTCAACTTATCGAAAAGCTGGTGATAGGTAGCGACAACCTTTATATTTTTCGATTTCAGAATGTCGGCCCCTTTTTTTCCAATGGCTATTATATCCAGCTTCCCGGCCATATAAGCCTCCCGATAGGGACCGGTAATTGAAAGGATCGCCCTTTTTACAATGTTTGAATTGAAAGCCCCGCAGAGTCCCCTGTTGGATGTAATCACTATGAGCAGCACCCGGCCGGAATCGGCAGGTCTTGCTGAATGGATTTTCAGTTGTGTCTTCCATATTGGCACTGACATCCTGAAGGATCTCATTTAACCTGATATAGAACGGCCTGAGCTGGAGAATGGATTCCTGTGCCCTGCGCAATTTGGCTGCAGAAACCATTTTCATGGCACTTGTAATCTGCCGTGTAGACTTCATCGAGTTCAAACGAACCCGTATTTCTTTCAGGTTGGCCATAATTAATTACACAAATAACAACGTCTGATATATCAAATTATTATTTAAACCGCTCTGCAACTTCTTTTGCAATGGCTGTAAGCTGTGTTTCCAGTTCATCCGTGAGTTTGCCTTCTTTCAGGGTTGTCAGGATAGTTCTTATGTTTCAGTTCCAGCAAATTCAGGAAGTCTTCTTCAAAGGCCTTGATCTTATCGAGGGGAACATCCATGAGCAATCCACGGGTTCCGCAATAAATGATCGCAATTTGTTTTTCAACTGTCATCGGGCTGTGAAGTGGCTGTTTGAGAATTTCCACGTTTTTGGATCCCTTATCCAGCACTGCCATGGTGGTTGCATCCAGGTCAGATCCGAATTTTGAAAAGGCTTCCAGTTCACGGAACTGTGCCTGGTCGAGTTTTAATGTACCGGCAACCTTTTTCATTGATTTGATCTGTGCAGTACCACCGACGCGGGATACGGAGATACCTACGTTGATAGCCGGCCTTACCCCCGAGTTGAACAGGTTTGTTTCGAGGAAGATCTGACCGTCGGTGATGGAGATCACATTGGTCGGAATATAGGCTGACACGTCACCGGCCTGTGTTTCGATGATGGGAAGTGCAGTAAGTGATCCGCCTCCTTTGACAATGGGTTTCAACACATCGGGAAGGTCATTCATCTGGGCAGCAATGTCATCATTGTTGATGATCTTGGCTGCACGTTCCAGCAGGCGTGAGTGAAGATAGAATACATCGCCCGGGATAAGCTTCACGTCCCGGGGGACGGCGAAGCAGCAGGGAAACTTCACGGTAGGAAACAGCCTGTTTTGAAAGGTCATCATAAATAATCAGGGCTGAACGTCCGGTATCCCTGAAATATTCTCCAATAGCGCAACCGGCAAACGGAGCATAGAACTGCAAAGCAGCCGGATCGGATGCGGTGGCGCAAAGAATGGTTGTATAGGGCATGGCGCCAAATTCTTCCAGTGTTTTTGCGATATTGGCAACGGTTGAACCTTTCTGGCCTATGGCAACATAGATACAGTAAACCGGTTCACCCTTGTCATAAAATTCTTTCTGGTTGATGATGGTATCAATGGCAATGGATGTTTTACCCGTCTGCCGGTCACCGATGATCAGCTCACGCTGTCCCCGTCCGATGGGGATCATGGCATCGATGGCCTTGATACCGGTTTGCAGAGGCTCATTAACCGGGTGGCGGAAAATTACCCCGGGAGCTTTTCTCTCAAAAGGCATTTCAAAGGTTTTACCCGTGATCGGGCCCTTGCCGTCAATGGGTTCACCCAGCGTGTTGATAACCCGTCCGAGCATTCCTTCACTGACCAGAATGGATGCAATCCTGCCGGTACGTTTAACGGTATCGCCTTCCTTGATCTTGTCGGTATCACCGAGGAGTACAGCGCCGATGTTATCTTCTTCGAGGTTCATCACAATTCCGCGGACACCACTGTCAAATTCGATCAGCTCATTGGAACACACATTCGACATGCCATATACCCTGGCAATGCCGTCACCAACCTGCAATACGGTTCCGATTTCATCAAGCTGGGCCTTCGTATCGATTTCCCGTAATTGTTGTTTTAAAACCTTGGATACTTCTGATGGTTTAAGCGCCGACATTGTATAATTATTTTAATAGTGATCAATATTATGAATTAATCAATTCATTCTTAATTTTTTCCAGTTTGCTCGATATGCTGGCATCAATCTGCTGGTCACCAACCCTGAGAATAAATCCACCGATGATAGAGCTGTCAACCTTTTCATGCAGGTCCACCTTGCTGTCGAATTTCCGGGTAATGAGACGGATGATGGACTGCCTGAGTTTTTCATCCAGCGGGGAGGCCGTTACAAGATGCTGCATCCCGGATGCCCTGTTCAGCCTTTATCAGGTCAAGAAAATAACGGCAGATGCCCAGAAGGTATTCTTCCCGCCTGCTTTCAAGAACAAGGTGGATAAAGGAAACTGTAAGGGGATTGAAAGAATCACCAAAAGACAGATCAAACAGCCTGATCTTTTCGCTGGTCTTCATCACCGGACTTTGAATTACATCCTGCAATTCGGGTATTTCCTGGATGCACTGGAATAATAATTCCATGTCCTTTTTCTGGATATCGAGTGTATTGTCCTCCTTTACCAGGCCAAAGAGGGCCTTTGCATAACGGACTGTTATTTTGCTTTCATTCATCGGTTCAGGTCAGATAGGATCAGTTAAATTTAACATCGACTCAGCGATTTTTCAATCAGTTCCTGTTGTTTGCCAGGATCAGAAAGTTCCTGCACAAGAATTTTTTCAGAAATGGCTACAGAAAGTTCGGCAACCTGTTTCTTGATTTCAAAAATGGCAGCATTCCGCTCGTTTTTGATGGCATCCCTGGCTTCGTCAATCATTTTATGGCCTTCTTTTTTGGCCTGCTCACGGGCATCAGCCATCAGGATTTCCTTGAATTCACGGGCTTCCTGGATGATCTTGTCACGTTCAATCCTGGCCTCAGCCATTAATTTTTCACTTTCGGAATGCAATTCTGATACCTGCTTTTTGGCAATTTCAGCAGCCTGCAAAGCCTGGGCAATGGAGTTGTCACGCTCCTTTAGTCCTTTTAATACAGGTTTCCATGCAAATTTTGCAAGAATAAAAACTGCAATGGAAAATATCAAAATGGTCCAAAAAATTGTTCCGACTTCGGGAATAAGCAGATCCATATTTTTATTTATTTAATTCGGTTAAAACCCGGAACCACACCAATCGTGTGGTTCCGGGTAAAAAGATTATGCCAGTACGGCCAGCAAACAGACGATTACTGCAAAAAGCGCTACGCTTTCCACGAGCGCGGCAATAATGATCATATTGGCACGAATGTCACCAGCTGCTTCAGGCTGGCGGGCAATTGCTTCCATTGCACTGCCCCCGATACGACCAATACCGATACCTGCACCCAATGCAGCAATACCAGCGCCAATCGCACCACCCAGTTTAGCAACACCGGCTACGGTAGCAGCTTGTAAAATAATTGATAACATAGTAGATATATTTAATTAAACAACAAACTTATGCATGCTCCTTCTTTTCCTCATGATGGTCTTCAGCAATTGCAAGGCCAATGTAAATCGAGGAAAGGAAGGTAAAAATGAATGCCTGGATAAATGCCACCAGCAATTCAAGAAATGTGATAAATACGTTAAAGGCTATGGATAATCAGAGATACGCCATATGCCAGGCCGGCCGACATCTGGGCAAAAATATAGATAAGCGTGATAAAGCCCATCACCACAATATGGCCGGCCGTAATATTGGCAAAAAGTCGGATCATCAGTACCAGCGGCTTGGTAAACACACCCAGCATCTCAACAAGGGGCATAATGGGGATGGGCAGCTTTAGCCACAGCGGTACACCCGGGGTATTGAAAGTGTGTTTCCAGTAATTCTTGTTTGCACTAACATTCGTAATTACGAAGGTAAAAATTGCCAGGACCATCGTGACGGCAATATTCCCTGTGAGGTTGGCACCGGCCGGGGGAATTGGAATAAGCCCCAGCATATTGTTGATCCAGATAAAGAAAAACAGGGTAAGCAGGTAGGGCGTATAGCGCTCATATTTCGGACCAACGGATGGCTTTAATAACGTCGTCACGTAAAAAGATAATAACGGGTTCAACCCATGACTGCAGTCCGCTGGGTGCACTGACCGGATTTTTGCGGTATGCCTTGCCAATTGTCAAAAAGATAAGCAAAATCACTCCAAAGCCAAAGAACAGGGCAGCAATATTTTTTGTTATGGACAGATCGAGAACATAACCTCCGGCAGTGTCCACGATCTTGCCTTTTTTTGGTCCGCTGGTTTCGAGCTTGAAACCTTTGTATTCAGCATGTCCGTGTTTGAATTTCCGGGACATAAATACATTCAGACCGTTGTTCTTGCTGTACACAATTACAGGTAACGGATATAATGAGTGTTTTCGGAAACATGCCATTCATGTGCGTCATTGATGTGATCGAATATAAAATCACCCGGGTTTAAACGCTTCTGCCGGTTCAGGGCTGTTTTCATGCGATTCAGCCGGCTTTGCGGTTTCCGGAGCGGGGTGTTCCTGCGACCAGGCCATATTCAATTCACTGCTCAAAAGGAACAGCATCATCGCAATAAACAGACCTTTACAAATCTTACATGGCATATCGTAAAAATGAGGGCATAAATATAAAAACTAATTTGATATCTGATCAGGGAAAACAGCTTTTTCTTTCTTTCTTTTCAACAGGGAAATCATGATGTATAAGTCATATGCAGTATACAAAATATAGAGAACAGAAAGAGTAATTGCGAAGGGAATTGCTGATTTCGGGAAGGACAGCACATACACAAGAACCAGGATAAGATAAGTCATCAGTTTAATCAGGGTCGACAGCATGAAGCCCCGGATAAACTGGTTGCTGGATTTATTGAGTGAGTGGTAGAAAATAAAAAAGACCACCGAATTCACCACCAGAAAAATCAGGATAAGAAAGGGGAAGAAAGAAAAATAGTAGTTTGAAAGATACGCCTGAAAGAGCAAAAAGCCACCCATGCCGAGCAGCACGGAAAGAAGAACGAGACCGATCAGTGTTTTTTTAAGTCCGGGTGCCATGAATTACTTTTTTTTGGTACGGATGAAATCCTTCAGGCCAATATAAATACCCAGTATAACACCCAAAAAGGACAACACCACAGTAAAAACAGGAAACGCAGGATGCAGCCATTTATCAAGTTGTTTGCCTCCGAATACACCCAGCAGGATGACTACAATCATCTGAACGCCGAGGTTGGAATACCGGGCATATTCCTTAAGATTTTTTGCTGCTTTCTCCGGGTTTATCGGTTTCTTTTGTTCCATTGGCTGATGCGCTTTCTGATGTCATGCTGCAATTGCCGCTGAATTTTGCGCCAGGCTCAATTGCAAGCCGGCGGGTAATGATATCCCCTGTTAAAGAGGAGGTGGCTTTCAGGGTCAGTAATTCTCCCACTGAAATCTTGCCTTCTACCTTGCCTTCTACAACCGAGTTTTTACAATTGATCTCACCCTTAACTGCCCCTGTCTCACCGATCACCACTTTGCCCTTGGTTTTCAGATTTCCAGTTAACAGACCATCGAACCGGATATCACCGTTGGTTGTAACATCACCCGTAATTTCCGTCCCAACGCCGATCTGATTGATCACGTTATTTTCTGTTTCTGTTATTTTTGCCATTGTGCCTATTTTTTTGAAATAAAACGTGTATGGACAAAGATATAAGATAAATTATGAATTATGAATGAAAAAAAATGCACTCTCGCAGATCTCGCGGATCTCGCAGATTAACAGGAATTTTAATATTAAGTATTTAATATGTTATTCGGGGTTTAAATACTTTGAAGATTTGATCTATATTTGATTGAATATAAACGTAATTAAGCAAAATTTTATGTTATCGTGAAAATGATATTTCTTATGACGTATAAGGGGAGCATCCTTTAAAGTTTATAATGCTCTGGGACCAGGATTTGCTGGAATCCGTATATGAATATGCACTCGCCTATGAATTGCGACAATCAGAGGATTTCGATGTTAATCTTCAGGTACCCTTGCCTGAGTTACTTATGATGGGTAAACTCATCTCCGATTAAGATTCCGGATTGATTTACAAATAAATAATCTGGTAATAATAGAGGTAAAATCCGTTGAATAAGTCTATCTGATTTGCATCATAAGCAATTGTTAACTTACCTAAAACTTATCTGGTCTCAAATTAGGCTTAATATATAAATTGGCAAATATCGCCTGATCTTGCCAAATCCATTATCCGAATTGTTAACAAGCAATTTAAATTTGTTAATCTGCGAGATCTGCGAGATCAGCGAGAGAAAAGCCCCGCGAAATCAGCGAGATAAAATTAATCTGCGAGATAGCGAGATCAGCCACAAAAAAAACCTGACGGACTTTTTAGCCTGTCAGGTTTAGTATCTTCTGCGAGAAATGGTTCTTACTTGGGGTCGTACGCCCACTTAAGGTAAATAGCGCCCCAGGTAAATCCTGCCCCAAATGAAGTAAGGATAAGGTTATCTCCTTTTTTGAGCTGTTTTTCATAGTCCCAAAGACAGAGCGGAATTGTGGCAGCTGTGGTATTGCCGTATTTTTCAATATTGATCATTACCTGGTCCCTGCTTATTTCCATCCGGCGGGCAGTGGCATCAATGATCCGCATATTCGCCTGGTGGGGAACAAGATATTTAATATCCTCATGACTGAGGTTGTTGCGTTGCATGATCTCGACGGAAACATCCGACATTTTTGAAACGGCCACTTTAAATACGGCCTGGCCTTCCTGGAACATAAAATGTTGCTTGGCATCTACCGTTTCATGTGTGGGGGGATGAAGTGAACCTCCTGCAACCATATGCAGGTGTTTCATACCCGAGCCATCAACACCCATGATCGAATCAATTATAACATTATCGTCAGTCGCCGGCTCAAGAAGAACGGCGGCAGACCCGTCGCCAAACAGGGGACAGGTGGTACGGTCGGAGTAATCTGTAATAGCCGACATCATATCCGCTCCTACCACGATTACTTTTTTGTATGCCCCTGATTCAATATAGCGCCGGCCGGTTTCGAGGGCAAAAATAAAACCTGAACAGGCCGCTGAAAGATCAAAACTGAACGCATTTACCAGTCCTACCTTATCTGAAATCAGGTTTCCCGTGGCCGGGAAATGCATATCCGCTGTAACGGTTGCACAGATCAACAGCTGGATATCCAGCGGGTCGGTACCTGTTTTTTTCAGCAATTCCTTCACGGCCTTTGACCCCATGTAAGCGGTCGCCTTGCCTTTTTCCTTCATGATCCTTCTTTCCCGGATACCGATGCGTTGCATGATCCACTCATCGCTTGTATCCACCATCCTGCTCAATTCATGGTTATCCAGAACATATTCGGGAACATATCCGCCAATACCCTTGATTGCTGCTCTTATTTTGGTCATTCCGTAAATGCTTCTTTTATTTTTTCACACAATTTGCCGTTAATAACCCCTGCAGCCTGCAGTAAAAGGTTTTTAATGGCTATTTCATTAGAAATACCATGGGCGATCAGCACGGGGGCATTAATTCCCAGTACAGGCGTTCCACCGTAATTCACAAAATTGAATTTTTCGAAGAATTCATCTTTAATTTTGCGTTTGCGGATAATGGCATAAAATGCTTCTGCCTGCTTAAGCATGATGTTTCCGACAAACCCATCACAAACCAGGATATCGGCTTTGTCTCCAAACAGGTCATTCCCTTCCACGTTACCAATAAAATCAAATTCAGGGGATCCCTTCATCAGCTGATGGGCTGCCTTGGAAACAAGGTTTCCTTTGCCTTCTTCTTCACCGATATTCATCAGGCCGACTCGCGGGGAAGGGATATTCAGTACCTGCCGGGCATAAATACTGCCCAAAATAGCATACTGTTTCAGTTCTTCCTGACTGCAGTCCGGATTTAAGCCTACATCCAGCAAAAGCTGGGGTTTATCGCCCTGGCGGGGTACCGTAGCTGCTATACAGGGCCGGATTACACCGGGAATTGAACGGATCACCTGCATGGCACCTACCATCATGGCACCCGTATTACCGGCACTGCAAAAACCATCGATCTTACCCTGGGCCAGCAATTTGAAACCCATAACCACGCTTGAACCCGGTTTCTGCACAAATGCCTTTGCCGGGTGCTCTCCCATATCAATTCTTTCGGTGGTATGAACTATTTCAAATACCGAAGGGTCACAGTTCTCACGCTGGCAGATTGAACGGATGATGTATTCATCCCCGATCAATACAAGTGAAAAACCAGCCGGAAGACTTTTTACCGCCAGGATAGAACCAAGCACGGTTGCCTCCGGGGCAAAGTCTCCGCCCAGAATATCAATTCCGATTTTCATGTTCAATGAGGAACTTTGCTTCTGTTGCCGGCATTATGCAGCAGCTTCTTTTTTAACAGCAGGCTTTCCTTTGTAATAACCACATTCGGGACAAACCCGGTGGTATATAATAGCTGCTCCGCAATTTTGGCAGGTTCCCAGTGTGGGTACCAGAGCTTTGTCGTGCGTTCTTCTCTTATCTCTCCGCTGCTTCGAATGCTTACGTTTCGGATTGGGCATTGTGTTATTTATTAAGTATTAATTATTAAAGACTCTAATTTACCAAGCATTTCCGGATCACAGCCGGATTCTCCACTGGGGAGATCAGGATGAACCTTCCGGTAAGGAATGCTCACACTGATACATTCATATAAAAAATGTTTCAGGTCGAGCTGGTATTCTTCAGGATGCAAATAGATGATCTCATCATTTCCTTCCTGCTCTCTTTCACTGAATTGAACCACCAGGTGTCCGGAATAATCCACCTCCATCCAGAAATTTTCCAGACAACGGTCGCATATTACCAGGATATCCCCTTTCAAACGGATTTCAAGATCAAGCAGGCTGGTCTTTCGCTCAAGCGTAATCCCGGCTGCTACCTTTCCATCCTGCACTTCCAGGCGTTCAAATTCCTCAAAGAACGGTTTGCCAAGAATGAATTCAAATTCATGAACACCCTCTTTCAGCCCTTTGAATTGAATAGTATATTGATTCTCAATTTTCAAATCAGCCGAATAAAAAAAAGTGGTGCAAAAGTAGGAATTTAATTTAGAAATACAAGGGAAATTTAGTAATAATCAGTTGTGCAGAGCGCATACGGTATTGCAGAAGGAGCGGCAAATAGTCTTGCAGTCATGCAGTCTTGCAGTCATGCAGTTCTGAGTTGAAACCTGGAAAATATATTTGATATTGTAAAAATGTAAAAATCTATAGCTGAGTTACTTTTAATTTTATTCTTAACGATAATTCGGAAATTTCCATAAACTGCATGACTGCAGACTGCATGACTTTTTTATTTTTTTCTCTTAAACGATAATTCCAGAAATCTTATCATTAAACTGCAGAACTGCAGAACCGCAGAACTGCAAAACTTGTTTTACTTGTCCCTTGTCTCTAGTCCCTCGTCCCTAATCAAGTTTTTCCATGAAATAATCCTCCACCGTCTCAATCAGCGTGTTGATGAAAAAGTCATCCTTGATGACGTAGCGGATGGCTCCGTAATGAAGAAATTCCTGGATCAGCGTTTTATCCTTTTCCCGGCTGAGGATCACTACCGGAATATTGCTGTCCGATTCATTAATTTTTTTCAGGGTATCAAGGCCCGACATGGCAGTTGATTCTCCCTCCCCCAGATAATAGTCAAGAACAATCAAAGATGGTTTTTCATTCAGATGATCAAGGCAGGATTCTCCCGAAAAGAAAGATTGAACATCAAAACCCTCTCTGCATTTGAAAGTATATTCCATCAAATTCAGCATCATCTTGTCATCATCTACAAAAAAAATAAGTTTGTTCTTCATGAAATCGGTATGAGAGATTTTGAATGTTTAGGTGTGTATACGGCAAGCATGTAAAGTTGTGACAAAAAAATGATCAACTTTTGAATAAATTTGTCAAAGCAGGCACAATGTAAGATTAAACAATAACAAAAGGGTTGTTCCGAAAGGATAAAATACCCTGTGGAAAAACCCTTTTGTCGGGCAGGAATGCAAATCAGAACTTCAGGGCGACTCCCAGCTTCAGCCAGGAAATCCCGTATCCGAGTTCACTCATTACCCCGAAATTATCGGAGAAATAGTAACGGGCACCGGCAAATATTTCAACAAGTGCGGAACTGCTGTTTACGCTGTATTCATATCCGCTGTAATCACCGTAGCCCTTGTCGTTTACGATTTCACCGCCCAAGGCTTATACCGCCGTAAAGATCCATTTTGGGAACAAGATCGGTGAAATGATAGGTACCTCTTACTCCCACAAACAATGTGCTATACTTGTATCCCCAGTCAGGAGATGGTTCATACTTATAGGCAGAATAGGCAAGAATTCCACCCACGCCTAAATTACCGGGACCGAGATCTTCACGTAAGCAATAATCCCCGGAAATAAAAATAGGCGGAACGGTGGTCTTGTAATAAGAGCCCCAATAATTACCATAGGTAGCGCCAAGTCCTAATCCGGCACTAAACACTAAATCGCCCTGCTTGAAAGTTTCAGTTTGTGCATTCAATGAGAAAAAAGGAATCATTACAGCCAGTACGAGGCTTAACAAAATCATTTTTGGTGTTTTTTTCATAGGAAGTTAAATTTAGTTTATAACGGGTATACAAAGTTAGAAAAAGGTTGGTATCAGTGCGTCCTTTGTAACTTTTTTTTGATGATTGACTCGTTTATGGGGGTGGAGAGCCGGTTTTTAGTGGGAATTGATCGGCTCAGGTCATTCCCGGATGGCCTGGTTACAACTTATTTCACGAACACTAGGGAGTTAAATGTGCCTTGCCGGGCGAGGATGTATGTACCCACCTGAATAACAGATTTTGGCATATCCTCATGGAATATTCCGGTTAAAAATTATATAGTAATTATTTTAATAATATATTTGTGACCATTAATCTTAAATGTATTTACAATGACACAGTTGGTGGGCGAAGTAATTCAAATCATTGGTCCTGTTGTTGATATCAGCTTTGAGCGGGCAGGAAACAAGATGCCTGATATTCATGATGCGCTGGAAATTAAAAAAGAGGACGGTCAGGTTATCATCGTGGAATGCCAGCAGCATATTGGCGAAAATTCCATTCGCAGCATTGCCATGGATTCAACTGACGGACTGCACCGCGGCATGAAGGCTACTGTTCTGGGTGGCGCCATCCGCATGCCAATCGGCGAACAGATCCGGGGCCGGTTACTGAATGTAATCGGGGATGCCATTGACGGTCTCAGCAGCGTGGATAAAAAAGGAGGCTATGAGATCCATGCCGATCCGCCCAAATATGACCAGCTGTCTACGGAAACCGAAGTATTGTATACAGGTATTAAGGTAATCGATTTGCTCGAACCCTATCCCAAAGGAGGAAAAATTGGTCTCTTCGGCGGCGCCGGTGTTGGAAAGACGGTTATCATCATGGAACTCATCAACAACATTGCAAAGAAATATTCGGGTCTTTCTGTGTTTGCCGGTGTCGGCGAAAGAACACGTGAAGGAAATGACCTTCTTCGTGAAATGATCGAATCAGGCGTTATTAAGTATGGCGATGCTTTCAAAAAGAGCATGGAAGAAGGCGGATGGGACCTGTCCCTTGTGGATCCCGAAGCCCTTAAACTTTCCCAGGCAACACTGGTATTCGGCCAGATGAATGAACCTCCCGGAGCACGTGCTACCGTGGCTTTGTCAGGACTAACAGTTGCAGAATCCTTCCGTGACGGGGATGAGGAATCCGGCGGACGCGATATCCTGTTTTTCGTTGATAACATATTCCGTTTTACCCAGGCAGGTTCTGAAGTATCAGCCTTGCTGGGCCGTATGCCTTCGGCCGTAGGATACCAGCCAACACTGGCTACTGAAATGGGAATTATGCAGGAACGGATCACCTCTACAAAGAGGGGTTCCATTACTTCCGTTCAGGCTATTTATGTTCCTGCTGATGACCTTACTGACCCTGCACCGGCAACCACATTTTCCCACCTGGATGCCACCACGGTGTTAAGTCGTAAAATTTCCGAGCTCGGTATCTATCCGGCAGTTGACCCGCTCGATTCAACCTCCCGGATTCTCTCCCCTGAGGTGATCGGGAACGAACATTATGACACAGCCAAGAAATTAAAGGAATTACTCCAGCGCTATAAAGAATTACAGGATATTATTGCCATCCTCGGTATGGATGAATTGTCAGAGAAAGACAAACTCGTCGTGCACCGTGCCCGCCGTGTTCAGCGCTTCCTTTCACAACCTTTCCATGTAGCGGAACAGTTCACCGGAACACCTGGTGTATGGGTGTCCATCGAAGATACGATCAAGGGCTTCAACATGATCATGAATGGTGATGTTGATCAATACCCGGAGGCTGCCTTTCATATGGTAGGTACCATTGAAGAGGCCATTGCCAAGGGAGAAAAACTGATCGCACAGGCCAGCAAATCTTAACCGGGCAGAATCGTGAAACTCGAAATTATTACCCCTGAAAAAAGGCTTTTTGACGGCAAAGTAAAGCTTGTTAAGGTGCCTGGTGCCTCCGGATCTTTCGAGATTCTGAATAACCATGCTCCCATCATTTCCACGCTCACAAAGGGGACGATCAAGGTGATCACTGAAACCGATCAGAAGGAATTTATCGATATCGATTCCGGCATTGTGGAAGTGAAGGCCAACAGCATCAGCATCCTGGCAATTACAAGCGGATCGTGAAATAATATTGCCCTCCCGTTCTATGAGAATATATATCTTCCTTTTCTTCATTTTCTGCACCCCGGGCAGGATGAAGGGACAGGAGGTTGTCTGTTTTTATTCTGCCGATAGTACAAAGATCAGGGGAGATCTTTACGTGCGTGACGTCAGCCTTCCCTTTATAATCCTTTGTCATGGCGAAAGCGCTGACCGGAGTGAATTTTACGATATCGCCCCCCGGTTGCTTAACCTCAATTATAATTGCCTGGCAGTTGACATGGGAACCGGCGGATCTCATAATTATTCACTTACCGGCGCCCAATCCCGTCTTCGTGCGGCCATTGCCTATGTCCGGAAGTTCAACAGCCTGCCTGTCATTTTATTCGGGAGCTCCTGGTCAGCATCTGTTTGCCTCCTGGAATCAGCGGCCAATCCTCAGATAGAAGCCATCGTCGCTTTAAGTCCCGGCGAATATTTCCAGCCGAAAATCAGCATGTCCGATGTGGTGGAAAAAATTAAGCAGCCTGTTTTTATTTGCGGCACCCGGGCGGAATTCAGTTATCTGCAAAAAATGGTTGAAAAACGGCCAGGGGATGAACTAACACTTTTTCAACCCGAAAAGGGGAAAGGCGTGCACGGCGCCGCAGCCCTGGCTGGCAAGGATATTACAAGGGATGAATACTGGTTTGCCCTGATGATGTTTTTCAAAAAACTGGTTTGATTATTTTCGTGGACTCAGGGAAAGGATAGGCAAAGCGAAGGGACAGGCAACCCCAGCGTAAAAAATGCGTATACTCCAAACATGGAAATTTCTTTTTCGTATATTTATCAAAAAGTGACCCTTGTTAAACAATCTTAACGTGCATTTTCAGTTTACTTTTTAAGATACTGTATCAAATTAATAGCAATGATAAATCTTAGAATACTTTTCGGCTGGATTCCGGCATCCGCTGATTATGAAGCCGGGCAAACCGCTTTACGGAAGGAATACAGCGACCTGATATCGTTTTCACAGTCAAAGGAACTGGCTGATTATACCGAACTTGAAAAGACAGTTCTTTCTTCGGATTTTATCCGGCGGAAAAAAGAAATTTTGGGCCGAAAATATTCTGATACACCGGAATACCGCAAGGAGAAAGAATATCTTTCTTTGAAAAAGCAAAAAGACCTCAGGCAATATTACGAGATCAAGGATTCCGTGCAGCTGAAAGATTTCCTGGAATTCGACAATTCCTATGATCTTAAGCACTACCACACGCTGGAAACATTTCTTCAGTCAGAAGAATTTGCCCGGGTAAAAAGGGAATTGGGTAAAAAGAAATTCAAAAATTCCCCCGAATACCAAAAACTCATAGAGTTTAAATCATTGCAGAAATCACAGCGGATCAGGGACTATTTTTCATTCAAGTCATCTCAAAAAATATATCAATTTCAATCATGCTCATTGGTTCCCAAAAAATCGACTCCTTTGAACACCTTGAAAAATACCTGAAAACGGAGGAATTCCTGAAAGTAAAGGATTACATGCTTCTGCCGGCAAAGAAAAAACTGGAAATGTCGGAAGAATACCGCATGGAGAAGCAATTTAACGAATGGAAAAACTCAGAAAAATTCAAATGGTATTTCAAGACACGCAATTCCAAAAAATTTGATGAAATAAAACGGTGGAGAATGACTTTCTCCGATGAATTTGACAGTCATAACCTTGACCGGGATAAGTGGATGACAAGGCATTACTGGGGCGAGACCATCCTGCACGACAGCTATGTAAATGAGGGGGAAGTTCAGTTCTACCCTGAAGACAAAAACATTGAACTGTCCGGCAGTACATTAAAAATTGTTACACGCCGGCAAAAGATCAGTGGAAAGGTATGGAATCCTGCCATCGGTTTTTATCCCCGCGATTTTGAATATACATCTGCCATTATTAATTCCGGCGCAAGGTTCAGGCAGCAATACGGACTTTTTGAAATAAAGGTGCGGTTTAATCTGAACAACCCGGTCAGCCACGCATGCTGGATGATCGCAGACCTCATGCTTCCTCAGCTTGATATTGCAAGGGCATCCGATAAGATCCGGGTGGGAAGTTATTTCGGGAACCCGAATGTAAAAGGCGGGGTAGATAAGAAAGCGGCTTCCCTTAGCAGGGATAAATACGGAAAGGATTACCAGATCTTCTCCCTTGAATGGACCAGCGATAAACTTATATGGAAAATCAACGGAGTAACCATTTATTCAACTACCCGGGGAGTGCCCCAGGTTCCCATGTACATAAATATCAGCTCTGCACTCTACCAGGATGTGAACGGATCGGTGCTTCCGGCAGAAGTTGAGGTGGATTGGATACGGTGTTACCAGAATGCCTGATAATCCCCTGGCCGGCTATCATCTTTCATAAATCACACAAAATCAATAAATTATAGTTATTCGTCAGATGTGGCATGATTGTTGCATCTCAGTAATCGTGCACACATCCCTCACGGGAACAACGGACGTTATTTTGAATATAAACGGTTAAAAACATCAGTCATGAAAAAATATATTTTTACCATATTCCTGATCGTAGCTGCTACCGGCGCAAGCACGCGGTTACAAGGTCAGACCCCCGATTATCTTGGACTTCCCGGTGACAATCTCAATTTGTTTGCTGTAATGAAACTTTTCCAGGAATCACAGACACTGGAGATCTTTGAAAGAAATTTGAATAATGAGGATATGCACATCAATAACCTCGACCTGGATCAGGATGGTCGGATAGATTATATCCGGGTTGTTGATCATGCAGATGGTAATTATCATACCATTGTGCTGCAGGATGCCCTTAGCCCCAGGGATATTCAGGATGTTGCCGTATTTACGGTTGACCGTGACCGGCACGGACACGTTTCCATACAGCTTACAGGCGATGAGGCCTTATATGGCAGGGATTATATTATAGAACCCAATTATGCCGACCTGGAGTATAATGAAACTCCCAATCCGGGATATGCCTATTACAATACTGTTAATGGAGAAACTGTTGTGGTTCACACGACCACCACCATTGAGGTCGCCTCGTGGCCCCTGATAAGGTTTATGTTCCTGCCTACCTATGTAGTATGGCAATCGCCCTGGTACTATAATTACTACCCTTCTTACTGGCATCCGTGGCGTCCTTATTACTGGCACTATTATTACGGATATCACTACAACTGGGATCCCTATTACTATGGACATTACAGGGTATATAGTTACCACCGCGATCCTTACTGGCATGATTCATATTACAGCCAGAGACGTTCATACTCACATGCAGTTGTTAATCGTGTTGAGTCGGGCAGTTACCGGAAGACATACTCACATCCCGAAGCCAGAAGAGCAGGATATGATATGTACTACAAAAAACACCCTGAACAAATTGCAAGGCGTTCTTCCCAGACTATTGAAGACCCGGTTGCCCGCAAAAGCACGGAACAGCGGAGTACAACCACCACCGCAGGGCGCAGAACCCTCGGGGAAAGCCGAAGCAGTGATCAGGTTAACGGAACCATAAAGTCAAATACCAGGACCAGGACATCTGAAACTATGCAGAATAATTCCAGAACCAGGACATCCGGAAATGTACAGAACAATTCCAGAACCAGGACATCCGGAAATGTACAGAACAATACCCAAACCAGGTCAACGGGAAATGTACAGAACAATACCCAAACCAGGTCAACGGGAACGTCGACTGATACAAGGGTAAGCACTACGAATCAGAAGCCAAGAACCATGGGAAATCGTTCGCAAGGGCACAGACTCAGACTCAAACCCGCACTCAGAGCCAGCCCAGGACAACGGAAAAATCTACCGGTGCCCGTTCAGCCGGAACGTACAGTTCGGATCAGTCGGGTACCCGCGGAAATCAGCAGCATCGCACGGAAACCAGCCGTTCGGGAGGCAGCGAAAGGAGAACTTCTGATGCCACTACCTCCGGAACTTCAAGAAAACCGGCAGAAAAAAAGGAATCGGGTACAACAAAATCCCAGGATAACCGGGGTGGCGCAAGAAGAACGGCCAATAATTAATTAATCACATAGCCAATACATCATAATCCGGAAACCAGCTGTTTCAGTCTGGTTTCCGCTATTTTTAGATTATATTCAAAGGTAATGCGGCGGGTATAGGAAAAAACATAGCTTTCCTGGGCCTGCCTTACCTCCAGCGAATTTGCCTGTCCCAGGCGCAGTCTTTGAATCGCAATTTCAATATTTTCCTTCGCCAGCATTTCATTTTCCTTTTCAATTTTCAGCAGCTGTTGTTGATTTTCAAACTGGGTAAGTGCATTTTGCAGCTGTGTGTTTACCCTTAATTTTATATTGTCAAAATTATATCCTGCCGTAAGCATCTGAATTTTTGACGTGGATACCTGCCGGTTAATGGTTCCTGCCTGGAAGATGGGTACTGTAAGCGTAGCGCCGATGGCCGGTCCATAGGAATGATTGTATAATACATTGCTTGCCGTATTGTCCACCAGGTTAAGGTTATAACCCGAAGTAAGATTTATCCTGGGATACCGTGTAGCCTTAAATTCACGCATTGAAAGACGGGCAATTTCAAGCTGCCGCTGTGCAGCCAGAATATTGATATTGGATGTATAAAGTTTTTGGAACAATGAATCCTTGTTGGGTGACATAATCGTTGACAATGGAATCCACCACCTCAAATTCAGTTTCGGGACTGCGCACAAGCAGCTGGTTAAGGGAGCGTTTTGCCACTACAATCTGATACTGCTGGTTAATGGCGGCTTCCTGGTAAACATTCAGGTCAATTTTGGCCTGCAACAGGCTGGTCTTGGCCCCAAGGCCGGCATCAAAGCTGGCCTGCAGAATGGTTACCTGTTCCTTGTTATAGTTAATGGCTTCATTTATTGAAGCCAGCTGTTGTTTCTGGCCTACAATGTTGTAATAAGATGCAATTACATTGTAGATGGTTTGTTGCAGGGTATCCTTAAAATGGATTTCGCCAAGGGCTTCTATCTGGTTCAGCTTATTTTTGGTAATGAACATCCTTCCCCCGTCAAAAAGAACCCAGCTGAGGGCCACGTTGGCTCCCCTTGACTTTTGTCTGACCCTGGGAGGATTGAATGATGCTGTTATTCGAAAGTTCAAGTTCAACATTGCTCTGCGAAAAATTGGCATTGGCGTTGCCGTTGATGTTGGGCAGCATGCCTGCTGCGCCGATCGTATTGTTGATCCTGGCAATGTCGGCATTGTTGCGGGCCACCAGCACACCAAAGCTGTTATTCAGGGCTATATCGATGGCCTCTTCAGGGGTGAGCAGGGCCTGTGAAGAAGCAGGGCCCATACAAAAAAGCAAAGCCGTAAATAAAAGGAAAATCCTGCAGCCCATGGAAGTTGATTTTATCTGTTGAAGGGTTATTTTCATCGGGAACATTAATTATTTGGGAATCTCAACCTGTGAAGCCTGCGACTGCTTGTTGCCTGCCAGCAGGATGTACATGACCGGAATAACAAAAAGAGACAGGATAAGAGAAAACATCAGGCCTCCCACAATGACAATACCCATGGGTACACGGCTGGTTGCACCGGCTCCCAGGGCCAGGGCAATGGGCAATGCTCCGAAGATAGTTGCCAGCGATGTCATCAAAATTGGCCGCAGACGTGCGGCAGATGCCTCAAATGCAGCTTCAGCCTTGCTCAATCCGGTTTTCCGCTTTTGATTTGCAAATTCTACGATCAGGATTCCGTTTTTCGTTACAATGCCGATAAGCATGATCATGCCAATTTCTGAAAAGATATTCAGCGTTTCCTTAAAGATCCATAAACTTAGCACTGCCCCGGCGATAGCCAGGGGAACAGTCATCATTATAATGAATGGATCACGGAAGCTTTCAAACTGGGCAGCCAGGATCAGGTAAATCAATACCAGGGCAAACACAAGGGCAAAGGATGTATTTGAACTGCTCTCGGCAAAGTCGCGCGAAGGACCCAGCAGGGAAGTCTGAAAGGTATTATCCAGCAATTTGGCGGCAATTTTCTGCATTTCTGCTATTCCTTCGCCAAGGGTAAACCCGGGAGCCAGGGAGGCTGAAATGGTAGCCGATTTGTACCTGTTAAAATGAAACAATGTCGGAGGATTGCTGTTTTCCTCAATTTTTACCAGGTTATCCAGCTGAATGAGGCTGCCGTTATTGCTGCGAACATAAAGCGAACTGATATCGCCGGTCTGGCTTCGCTCAGGACGTTCTACCTGTCCAATCACGGAATATTGTTTTCCCTGGTTAATAAAGTAATCATACCGGCGGCCGCTTAAAGCAAAATCAAGTGTGCTGGAAACATCAATTACATTCACCCCCAGGTTGGTCGATTTTAGCCTGTCAATTGTAATGTTTAATTCGGGTTTGTTGAATTTGAGGTTCGCATCCACATTACCAAAAACCGAATCTTTACGGGCTTCATCCAGGAATTTTGGAAGAACGTCCTCCAGTTTGCTGAAATCCAGGTTCTGAAGCACAAACTGAACCGGCAACTGGGAACCCGATTGCAGGGAGGTGGAAATGGTCTGTTCCTGGTTGGGGAAGATGCGTGCCTGCGGGATATCTTCGGTAAAGGCGTACCATCCGGTCATAGATTTCCTGCTGTGTTGCCTTTCTTTGTGTAGGTTCAAGGAGAAAACTATTCATGAATCCGGAGTTTGAACCGCTTGCTCCAAAACCGCCGGCCCTTGCGAATGTAAGGCGCGACTCAGGCACGGAATCCATCAACATGGCTGAAATACTGTCAAGCAGATTTGAGGTAAAATCAAAACTCGATCCTTCCGGTGCTGTGATTGGGTTCGGATTACGCTGTGATCCTCCAGCGGGGCCAATTCAGTTTTCAGGTTTTTCCCGATGACGAATATCGAAAAAAGACAGATAATCACTATCAGATAGGCATACCATTTGCGCTTCATAAAGGAAGAGAGCCAGGAACGATATTTTTGTTCCATCCCCACAAAGAACGGTTCTGTTGCACGGTAAAAACGGGAATGCTTTGTGACTTTGCTTGTGAGGAAAACATTGAGCACCGGCGTGAGAGTAAGGGATACCAGCGCAGAAATAAGCACGGCACCTGCCACCACGATCCCGAACTCACGGAACAACCTTCCGGTAAATCCCTGCAGGAAAATTACCGGAATAAAAACTATGGCCAGGGTAAGTGAGGTGGAGATAACGGCAAAGAAGATCTCGCGCGTTCCGGCAAAAGCGGCACTCCACCTGTCCATTCCCTGTTCTATCTTTTTGTAGATGTTTTCAGTAACTACGATGCCATCGTCAACAACAAGACCGGTCGCCAGCACAATGGCCAGCAAACTGAGCACGTTTACTGAAAAACCGGAAATATACATTATAAAAAATGCCCCGATCAGGGAAACCGGGATATCAATCAATGGACGCAGGGCAATTTTCCAGTCGCGGAAAAATAAAAATACAATGATCATTACCAGTCCAAGGGCAATGAGAAGGGTTTCGATCACATCATGGACCGATTGCCTTACAAACACAGTGCGGTCATACCCTATATAAATATTTAATCCGGGGGGCAGGTTCTTTTTAATGTCTTCAAACCGTTTATAGAATTCATCGGCTATTTCAATATGATTGGCACCCGGAAGGGGAATAAGGGCAAGGGAAATACCGTCCGTGCCATTCAGTTTAACACTGACCTCCTCGTTTTCAGGCCCGAGCATGGCCTCTCCGATGTCGCTGAACCGGATCATCTGGTCATTGGTCTGCCGGATGATGAGGTTATTGAAATCCTCTTCAGTTACCAGTCTTCCGAACACTTTTACAATAACCTCAGTGGATCGTCCAATGAGCTTTCCGCCGGGTAATTCCACGTTTTCCCTGATTAACGCGGAATTGACATCCTGGGCAGTGACATTGTAGGCAGCCATTTTAGCCGGATTCAGCCAGAGGCGCATTGAGATCCTTTTTTGACCGAACAAAGCTACCGAACTTATTCCGGGTATGGTTTGCAGCTTTTCCTGCAGTACGCGTTCGGCATAATCACCCAGTTCAAGCGCATTCATGCTTGTGCTCTGCACGGACATGATGATGATGGGATCACTATTGGCATCCGCCTTGGAAACAACGGGAGGTGCATCAATATCAAGCGGAAGGCTTCGCATGGCCTGTGATGTTTTATCACGTACGTCGTTGGCTGCCTTTTCAAGATCGGCACCGACATTGAACTCTACGGTGATATTGCTGTTCCCGGTGGAGGAGGAAGATGAAATGGACTTTACCCCTTCAATCCCGTTAATGGCCATTTCCAGGGGTTCGGTGATCTGCGATTCGATGATTTCAGCGTTCGCCCCGACATAATTGGTTCGTACGTTTATGATCGGCGGGTCAATGGCGGGGTAAAGGCGAACACCGAGGAAGTTATACCCGACAATTCCAAAAAGCAGGATTATAAGGCTTAATACAACTGAACCAACAGGACGCTTAAGGGCAATATCAGATAAGGTCATATCAATTAACTTTAGCAAATTTCAATGCGGAACCGGGTTTAATGAATTGCACACCTGTTGTTACAATCGTGTCTCCGGCCTGGATACCGCTCACTATTTCAATATCAGTGGCCTGCCGTACGCCGGTGGTGACAACTACAAAAGATGCTTTACCAGCTTTGGAAACTATAACCTTTTTGTTCTGCGCATCCGGAATAATGGCCTGGGTAGGGATCATCAATGCCCCTGGATTTTCTTTCAGGATGAGGGACACATTGGCAAACATGCCCGGGATCAGTCCGTCAGTCTTCCCTGAAACAAGCGCCTTGGCCTGCAGATTCCTTGTACTTGCATCAATACCTTCTTCGGTTGCCATCACTGTGGCATCATAGGAATGGTCAGTTCCCTGTACCGTAAACTTCAGCCGGGTTCCTTTTTTTACAGAACTGATATATTTACCCGGGAAACTGAATTCCAGTTTCATCGGACTCATCTGACGGATAGTAGCCAGGGCAGTTGCCGGGGAAACAACGGCTCCGACACTTACATTCCGCAACCCGATAACCCCGTCAAACGGTGCCAGGATCTCGGTCTTTCGCAATTGGGCCATGATCACTTCTATGTCGGCGTTGAATGAATTAACCTGCAAAACCGACTGATCATAATCGAGCTGGCTGATCCCGTTTATTTTTATGAGTTCACTTTGCCGTTTTTCAGTTTGTTCGGCAAGGTCTTTTTGCGCCTGCAATTTATGGAGCTGTGCTTTCAGGTCATCATTGAAAAGCTGCACAAGCAGGGTCCCCTTTGTTACATGCATTCCTTCCTGGAAATTGATCGAAACTACCCGGCCTCCTACATCGGGCATCAGCACGGTTTCTTCAAAGGGCTTCAGTGTTCCCGAAACTATTATGCTTTGTTCAAGCAGGGAGGGCTTAGCCACCACTCCTTCAATAAAACCAACCGTGTTGCTTTTATTAGCAGCGGACTTGTTGTTGTCGGTTTTTGCAGCACAGGAATTAAGCAGAATGACCAATATCCCAGCAAAAGGGAAATATTTGTTTAGCATTTTGATTTAAATTTAGAACTGGCAAAGTTAGTGTTGTTTTTCAAAACGGGACTTAACAATTACTATGGAATAGAGGAGTGGGGCGAAATAATCGACAACCAATGATAATTTGGTACTACACAACTAAATTAAAATAGATAGATTTGTATTCAGTGATCATGATCTGATGAACAAATCCGCATTTCTTATACTGGTTTTCAGTTTTTTCTATATTTCTTCTTCAACAGCGATTTCGCTTAGGGCAGGGGAGAAAGTTCCGACACCTGAAATCTCACAGCCTGATTCTCTTCTGAACGCACAGATATTGTATAACGGAAGAATCTGGAGGAACCTGAATTACCTGGTTCTGGGCGATCCCTATCTTTTATCAAATGCATTTCTCACGGGTTCTCTTACAATCAGCGGTAAAACATTCTCGCCGCTCCGCATGAAGTATAATTTGTTTGATGATGAAATCCATATACCTGCTCCTTCAGGAGATATAATTCAGGTTAACAAGGAAATGGTGGACAGTTTTTCCTTGTTGTTTGACAGCAGAATTTACCGGTTTGCCGCTATTCCCGGGGACAGCGTGGAAGGATTGAAGGGATACGTCCAGGTTTTATACCGCGGTAAAATGGATCTGTATATCAAGTACGTCAAAAAAATCAAACGCTCTGATTTTGAAAGCAGACCCGATAAATATTATCAGATAACCCGGATTTACTGTGTACAGAACAAACGGTCGTATTTAATTACCGGTAAAAGCGATCTGTTCAATCTTTCAAAAGATAAGAAAGCCCGGGTGAAAGATTTCATGAGGAAAAATAAATTGCATGTGTCAAAAAAAGATCCCGCAAGCTTTGTCCCGGTTTTCAGGTATATGGATACTATTAACTGACGATTCCTGTGAAGAAGAAGTTCCATATCCTGATTCTGATAGTATCCCTTGCATTCAATGCGGGAGCACAGGACAAGTATACCTTCCCGGCGGTTGAAAAAGACTATACCTTTCCTGAATTTGTTTCCATGGCCGAGACATTATATCCCATACATTTTTTTTATAAGGACGAATGGGTTAAAGGTGTGAAAGTTCATGTGAGTGAAGAATGCTATACGCTGTCGTGTCTTCTCAACCATGCCTTTGAGCGTACCCCTTTATATTACCTGGTTGAAGCATCCGGCAATATTGTTATTACAAATAATTATGCTGTAAAGGTCGATATCGAACCTTCAGGGGAAGACAGGAATTACCTGGCTGCCGGGGAGTTCGGCAATTCAGGGGAAAAAGGACAACTGGCCGGAACAACCTCCGTGGAGATAGGAAACCCGGCGGAGAAATTCCGCCATGGGAATGTGATCCTTTCCGGGTATGTTACCGACAGGGATACAAAAGAACCGCTTCCCGGGGTTACTGTATATATTGAAAAGCTTGCCGTGGGCACAATTTCAAACGAATATGGATACTACAGGCTTACCCTTCCCAGGGGAAATCATCTGATTCATTTTTCATCCATCGGGTTTAAGGAAAAAATGATCAGCGTCAATTTGAACGGGACGGGTGAGATGAACATGGAAATGAAGACCGTCATCACCCCGTTAAAGGAAGTGGTGGTTTCTGCCGAGAAAAGTGTGACGCTGCAACGGTTCGAGGTAGGCGCCGAAAAGCTGAATATTTCTTCCTTAAAATTATTACCTACATCCATGGGAGAGGCGGATATCATAAAAAGTGTGCTTATGATACCGGGCGTGCAATCGGTTGGAGAGGCCTCCGCAGGCTTTAACGTAAGGGGCGGGTCAGCCGATCAGAACCTGATCCTGCTTTATGGTGCCCCGGTGTATAATTCTTCGCATTTCTTCGGATTCTTTTCAGCGGTCAATTCCGACCTGATCAAAGACGTCACCTTATACAAGGGAGGGATTCCCAGCCGTTATGGGGGGAGGATATCTTCCGTGCTTGACATCGGATCGAAAGATGGAAACCGGAATGAATTCCATGGCAGTGCGGGGATCAGTCCGATTACAACCCACGTAATGGTGGAAGGCCCGATAATCAAAGATACCCTCTCATACCTGCTTACCGCGCGCACTACTTATTCGAACTGGATTTTCGGGTTTATCCAGGATCCCGCTGTCCATAACAGCAAGGCCTTTTTTTATGACATAAACGGCCGGTTGACCTATGATCTGAACAAGAACAACCGGATTGATTTTTCAGCCTATACAAGTCATGACGCTTTTAAATTCAATACGGATACAGTATATAAATATAACAACAGTATTTATGCCCTTAAATGGAGGCATTTTTTCAGCAGTACGTTTTTTACGGCGCTGTCGGTCAATAACAGCACCTATAATTACGAAATATCCAGCGAAGCGGTGGAGCGGGAGGCCTTTACACTGTCACACAAGGTGAACAGCACGGGCTTCAAGGCTGATTTTAACTGGTTCCCGGGGAAAAATGAGGTCAATTTCGGGCTCGACCTGACCCGTTATAGTGTTAATCCCGGAACCTATCTGCCCTACGGGGATTCATCCAATGTTATTCCCACCACCATTGAAAAGGAAACAGCCTGGGAAGGCGCCTTGTATATCGAAGACAAGCTGATGCTGACAGATTTTTTGTCGCTGAGTGCGGGCATGCGCCTGTCTGCCTTTTGTTCCTTCGGACCCCAGACGGTAATGGAATATAACCCGGCCTTCCCTAAAAGCGAGTCTTCCATTACCGATACGCTGCATTTCAGTTCCGGGCAGGTGACAAGTAAATATGGAGGTCCTGAGTTCAGGGTATCCTTGAATTTCAAATTATCGGATAAAAGTTCCTTTAAGCTAAACTACAACCGGACAAGACAATACCTGCATCTGCTTTCCAATTCCACCTCCATTTCACCAACAGATACCTGGAAGTTGTGTGATTATTATCTGAAACCCCAGGTAGGCGACCAGATTGCGGCAGGTCTGTATAAAATGCTGCGCAACAACCGGTTTGAGGCATCCGCCGAAATCTATTACAAGGGTATCCGCAACATGATCGATTTTAAGGGAGGTACAAACCTTATCATGGAGGATAATATTGAAAAGGATATAGTCAATATGAAAGGAAAGGCCTACGGTCTCGAACTTCAGCTAAAAAAGACGGAAGGCAAGATAAGGTACAGCCTGGGATATACTTTCTCCCGGACATTTGTTAAAAGTGAGGGCCATTTTCCCGAGGATAATATCAATTCAGGGACCTGGTTTCCTGCCAACTTCGATAAACCGCATGACCTGGCGGTCACATTCTATTATCTGCTTTCACGCCGGTTCAGTTTCTCATCCGACTATGTATACAGTACAGGCCGCCCGATCACCTTTCCTGTGGCTACGTATGTAATGTATGAAAATCACCTGGTACATTATTCCGACAGGAATAAATACCGGATTCCCTATTATTCACGCCTTGACCTTTCTGTTAAAGTAAGCGGGAACCTCCGGTCACACAAAATTGCACATCCCAACTGGACTTTCTCAGTGTATAATGTACTGGGCAGGGAAAATGTGTATTCAATTTATTTCAAACAAGATGGCGATCAGATCATGGGATATAAATTGTCGATATTCGGCAGGGCCATTCCTACAGTGACTTTTAATTTTGATTTTTAACCTGTAATGAAGCTTATCGCACTATACGGAAACCGGCGTTCAGCACTTCTTTTTCTCCTGGGTATTTTGCCGTTGCATTTTATATTTTCTCAAAATGTGCCGGAGAATCTAAGGCTGAAATTCCAGCAGTATATAAATGCTGTCCCCCGTGAGGAAATATTCGTGCACTCCGACAGGGAAACCTATATAGCCGGCGAGAATGTGTGGTTTTCGGTTTACCTGGTCGACAGGCAAAGCTTCAACCTTTCGGATAATAGCCGGATAGCCTATTTTGAATTGCTGAACCCCGAAAACCGGCCCGTAATTCAAAAGAAAATCCTGATGGAGAATGGTTTCGGTCCCGGCGTAATTACCTTACCCGATACATTGCGAAACGGGAAATATACAATCCGGGCCTACACGAACTGGATGAAAAATTTCCTCCCGGAGAACTGTTTTATGAAAGATATCACAGTTTACAATGCACTGAATACCGGGGCTTTCAAAGAGAAATCAGTTCGCTCAAAAGAGACTGGATTTATCGCACAGAACAGGATTTTTAACAACTCGGTTTCGCTGGATGTGGACAATACACAGCCCGGGAATATTGAACTGCTTGTAAAATCAACACGGGGTTTCAGAGTGGTAAATAACAATACCGTTTATGTTTTTATTCAGACACACGGAAATATAAACCAGGTAAGTACAGAAAAAATAGTGGCCGATTCGGCCCGGATCATTATTTCCAAAACCCTCCTTATGCCGGGAATTAACCAGGTAACCCTGTTTGATTCGAAGGGCCAGCCGGTTGCGGAACGGTATATCTACACTCCTCAAAGGACAAAGGAAATTCCGGGGGTGAAGATGACCGACAGCTGTGGGCTGAGGGATAAAGTCATACTTGAATCAGTGGATGTAAGTTCTTCAACATTAAAGCATTTATATGGAAATTTCAGTATCTCTGTTGGTCCTGCCCAGGATAACAATAAAGTTCCGGGTATCGACCAGTATATGGTTCTGGGCTCGGAATTCGGCTTGAATGCAAATGAGATGAATAAGACCGGAAACTTAAGTCAATCCGGAATGGATAGTATATTATTGAATGCCGGCAGCAACTGGACGAACTGGAAAGCTATACTGTCGGACAAAATGCCGCATCTTGCCTTTTCACACGAAAAGGAAGGTCAGTTTCTGTCCGGAAGACTTTATACAAACGGGTCAAAGCCGGGCAGTGCGGGTGAGATTGTCCTGCTATGCATTCCCGGCAAGGTGGCAGGATTTCAGTATACCCTCACGGATGCTAAAGGCAATTTTAGTTTCAATATACCTCTTGATAATGTGCAAAAGGATCTCATTCTTATGCCCGGCAATTTGAATTCAAGTTACAAGGTAATTCCGGGGTCATCTTTCTCCGATGTTTATCCTGATGCGGCAATGATTGATTCAGTAAGTAAACCGGTTCCACCATTTATTTCAAGACTGAGTATAAATTACCAGGTGAATACACTGTATGGAACATCAGGAATGGGCAGTCCGGTCAAAATGATGCTGACTCCTTTGAAAAAACAACGATTTTATGGAAAGCCGGATTTTGAATTAGTTATGGCGGATTATATAAACCTTCCGGTTATGGAAGAAGTATTTTTTGAAATTCTGCCGCATGTTTCATTGAAAAAGAAGGATACCGGATTTGAGATAATAATAACCGACCGGGTTGACAACCAGCCTTACGTTGCCAGGCCCACGATAATGATTGACGGGGTTATAATCAGGGAACCCTCGCTTATAATCAACCTGGATCCTGATGTGGTTGAAAAAATAGATGTGATTCTGGAAAAATATATGGTGGGAGGATATGCTTTTACCGGGATCGTAAACGTCATTACAAAAGCCGGAGATTTCACCGCGGTAGCACTTCCGGATTATATGGTACGGATTCCTTACCGCGCAGCTGATCCGGTCGCCTCTTTCGTTTCACCGGATTATTCCACGCCGGAAATGAAAAAAAGCCGTATCGCCGATTACCGGAATACGCTTTACTGGAATCCTTCGATAGGCGCAGATGCAACCGGTACGCGGAAGGTGGAGTTCTGGAGTTCCGACAATGCAGGGGATTATGTGATCAATATCCAGGGTATTGGGCCGGATGGAAGTTTGTGCTCATTTCAGAAGAAATTGAAGGTCAGATAGATATCTTACTTCTTCTCATCTTTGGCTTTTTGTTCATCCCCCTTTGTTCCTGCATCATCATTAATAGATTTTTGCTTTTCGGCATCCTTTGCTTTTTCCTCTGCCTTATCTGTTGCTTCTGCTTTTGCTTTTTCTGCCGCTTTTGTTTTCTTTTTATAATATCCTCTTAACAAGAAATTGTCCTTGGCTGCATTCATGTTTTCATTCAGTCCCTTGGAACTTTTTTCGAGATTCTCCATCGTCTTATCTACGTTATGCGCCATGGTTGAATCCATAATGAGCCGGCCCAGTGTTCCGTTTCCATTGTTTATGTTGAACATGATCTGTGCCAGCTGGTGCGAAATAATCTCCGCATTGCCTGCAGTTACTTCCAGACTTGCCATGATGGCGTCCGTTTCAGTCGGCTCTTTTGACCCGATGTGCTGCCCTTCTTTAGCCAGCCCGGCATCATCGCTTCCCTGGGAAATAATTAAAATGCGATCCCCGATTATGCCGGCAGAACCTATACCTGCTTCACAATCTTTCTTTATAAAAGGCTTCACGCTTTTGGAGAGGATCATATCCACGCGTACGGTGGAATCATTTATAATTTTAATTTGATCCACGGTACCCACATTGATACCGGAAAAGCGAATATTGCTGCCAACTTCTAATCCGCTCACATTGTAAAAGGTTGTATATAGCCTGAAGACCGGATTAAAGAGGTTTTTCTGCCTTCCGATGATGAAAATGGCAATTAGAAACAGCACGATCCCTCCGGCTATGAAGAGTCCGAGGCGCACCTTAAATTTTGGGGTATGTGTTTCCATATGTTGGAATATTATTTTTTAAAGAATTTTATTTGAAAAATGATTTGATCAGGGTGTCGGTTGAGCTTTCAAATTCTTTCAGTGTACCTTCAAGGTATACTTCACCCTCATTAAGCATAATAACACGGTTCGCAGTTGCACGGGCACATTCAATGTCATGAGTGATAATCATGGAAGAGGTTTTATATTTTTTTTGAACATCATTGATGAGTAAACTTATTTCATCGGAAGTGGCGGGATCAAGTCCTGTTGTAGGCTCATCATACAGCATGATCTCCGGGTCCACCACAATGGTCCGGGCCAGGCTGATCCGCTTGCGCATCCCGCCTGACAGCTGGGAGGGCATTTTATCCACAGTATCGGATAAACCTACATTTTCGAGTGCTTCTTCTATCTTTTCCGTTATTTCTTTCCGGGTCAGGTTCCGTTTAATTCTTCTCAGCGGAAACTCAAGATTTTCCCTCACCGTCATTGAATCGTACAGGGCACCACTTTGAAAGAGAAATCCGATTTTAGTTCTCAGATCGTCCAGACCCTTGCCGGATAACTCGCTTACATTTTCGCCCAGCACCTCAATGGAACCCTCTTCAGCACGCAAAAGTTTTACAATACACTTTATAAGGACCGATTTTCCCGTTCCTGATTTGCCCAGTACCACGAGATTTTCTCCATTTAAAAGATGCAAGGATACATTTTTCAGTACTTCCTGGTTGTCAAAACCTATCTTCAGGTTATGAATTTCAATAACCCTTTTAGCGGTTCGCGTTTTAACTGAAGCAGCAGTTTCTGCATGGGGTGTCGTCATGACATAAAAATATCAGTAATCTGAACAGCAACCAGGTCCAAAATAATAACCAGCAACGAAGAAAGCACCACGGCTGAATTGGCTGCAATACCCACACTCTCGGTGCCGCGGCCGGCAGTATATCCTTTATAGCACCCGACTAATCCTATGGCTGCTCCAAAGAAGAACGACTTTGCAATAGCCGGTAAAAAATCGATAAAATCCACATGGCTGAAGGCCTGTGAAAAAAACAGGATAAAAGTCAGGCTCCCCTTGATATTGGCTCCTGCCCAGCTGCCCAGGATGCCCAGGGTATCAGCATAGATTATAAGCAGGGGAATCATCAGCGTTGCGGCCAGCACTCTGGTAACCACAAGAAAACGGATCGGATTGGTGGAGGAAACCTCCATGGCATCGATCTGTTCGGTTACTTTCATGGAACCCAATTCAGCTCCCATGCCTGAACCGATTTTGCCGGCACAGATCAGGGCTGTAATTACAGGTCCCATTTCCCGGATGAGTGAAATAACCACCATCCCCGGAAGCATTGAAACTGCGCCAAAATTTACAAGCACAGGCCGCGATTGAATAGTCAGTACAAGGCCCATGATAATGCCAGTTACAGAAACCAGGGGCAGCGTTTTATATCCAATAAGATAACACTGACGCAGGAATTCCCTGAATTCAAAATTGCGGGAAAAGGCTTCTTTTGAAATGCGCGAAACAAACAGGAAAAAATCACCCAGATCTGATAAGAATTTATTTGCTTTTTCAGATTTGGCATAGGTATTTTCACTCAGCCTGATCGTACGCTTCTTTGCTGTATCCCACAATTGTGGCAGTTTTTTAGCAACAGGAATTTTCAAAGTGATGCAATCAGCAAACGCAGCTGCTCCTTGGTTTTGCCTAACCTTATCTGAAGGTTTCCAAGCATTTCATCCTTTTTTCCGGTTTCAAATAACAAATCATTATCCGTCAGCACTGCAAACTTCTGTTTTAGTTTGCCCTTCTGCTCATTCCAGTCTCCTGTCAATTCAGTTTCGCTTATCATTTTATTTAAATTTATTTGTTTTGAGATATTTTCAATCAGTATCACATCTTTTCCATATACCAGCTCAACGCTTTTTCCATTTGCTGGTAATGAAAAATGATCGTAATGGCTTTTTGCAGCCTTAAAAATGCAGTTTCGCTCTTAACGATATAATCAAATGCCTGGTGTTTCATACAATTTACAGCCACATCAATTTTATCCTGCGAGGATAGCATAATAACAGGGATTTGCGGATTGGCTGCTTTTATTCTGTCAAGAACGGTAAGACCATTGATAGCATGCTTGTTTACCCCATTAAGGTGGTAATCCAAAACAATAACATCCGGATTGGATGTCAGATTTTTAAGACAGGCTTCTCCGGTCGCGAAGGTTTTTATTTCACAGGAGGTGTTAGCCATGAAGTCGATTTCCAGCGACTTCAGGAATAAAGCATCATCATCCACCAGGAATAAAAGTATTTTTTTTTCGTTTGTCATCCTTTAGAATTATTAAGCATATTATATTCTTCTGTCAGTTCCCGGCAGGCCTGATCACTGATTTTTTCAAGCTTCAGAATTAACTCCGGCAATTCATGGAGATGTTTTTGAGTACTGGAATATTCCTGAACCATTTTTGCCAGATTCTCAAATTCCTGGTGAATGCCCATAATTGAAAAAGAAGGAATCATTTTATGAGCCGCTCCTTGAATTGAATCCCAGTCCTTTTTTGCCAGACTTCGTTTCATGATGTCTATTAATTCAGGGGTTTGATTCAGGTAGAGTTTGATCATTTCCTTCATTAATTCAGAATTCGCCTTGGTACGATTGCTTAAATAAGTCAAATCAATACACTTTACCCTGACAGGTTCCTTTGCAGGACTTCCTTTTTTCAGAAGGTCAACAATCCTGGCATAAAGCAACTTTTCATCTACCGGCTTGGATACGTATGAATTCATCCCTGCCGCCTTGCATTTTCTAAGATCGGCTGTTGTAACATCCGCGGTTAAGGCGATGATTGGAATTTTGGAATCCATATGGTAACGGATATACTGTGCCGCTTCAAACCCGTTCATTTCGGGCATTTGCAGGTCCATGAGTATAATATCGTATGTATTGTTCTGAAGTTTGTCGATGGCCACTTTTCCATTGCCGGCGAAATCACACTCAAATCCATAATCGTCCAGCAGGGTTTTCATTAAAAGCTGATTCAAAGCAATATCCTCAACCACAAGTACCTTAATCCCCTTCATTTCCGGATCCATTTCGATTATTTCTGTTTCCGGTTCCAATTCAAGTCTTGATTTTTGAAAGGGCATGATAACACTGCAGGTAGTTCCTTTGTCAAGTACACTTTTAACCGTTATGGATCCGCCCTGTTGCTCGGTGAGTTGTTTGGCAATAGCCAGTCCAAGCCCCGTTCCTCCATATAACCTGGAAGTATCGGTCGTTGCCTGTTGAAAATTCTCAAAAATATGCCCGATTTTATCCTCTGCTATGCCAATACCGGTATCGGTAATTCTGAACTCAACTATTACTTCGTTTTCACCCTGGTGCAGCATTTCCACATCAATTGTAATGGATCCGTTCAGTGTGAACTTCACTGCATTGCTTACCAGGTTAATGAGGATCTGATGCAAACGAACCGGGTCACCTAACAGGACCTGCGGGATGTTGTCATCATAGATTTTTATCAGTTTTAAGTTCTTCTCCTGTATTTTCGGTTCAAATAGCTGGATCATGGCAGATATGGACGTAGTAATTTTAAAGGGTTTGCTGTTCAAAAACCATTTTTCCTGCATCTACTTTCGCCAGGTCAAGAATATCGTCAATTAAAACAGTCAATACATCGCCGCTCATTTTAATGGCAGTTACATATTCCCGTTGTTTTTCGGTTAGTTCAGTTTTCAGCATCACCTTGGTAAATCCGATAATTGAATTCATCGGTGTCCGGATCTCATGACTCATATTTGACAAAAACTGCTGCTTGGAAATGACTGCATTTTCGGCAATCAGGGTGGCTTCCTCCGCTTTGCTCTGGGCTTCTTCGGCAATCTTGGTGGCCAGCTCGGCATGTTCCTTGGCAATGAGCAATTCGTTTTCAATCCGCTTATGATCGGTAATATCCCTGGCGACAACAACTACCCCGATAACCAATCCATGTTCGTCCTTATATACCGAACCATTAAACAATACATCGGTGAGTTTTCCATCCCGTATAGTCAGCGGAAAATCAGCGACAAAACCTTCGGCAAATACCTGCTTGTAGATTTCCCTGGCTTTGTCCGGTTCTGTAAAATATTCAAAAAAGTCTGTTCCGATCAGTTTTTCGCGGGTTATTTCCGTTATGTTGATGGAAGCATTATTGATATCCGTGATTTTACCTTCCGGACTGATTGTGAACAACGGGTCAAGACTTGCTTCAATCAGACTTCTCGCATATTGCGATTCTTTTGTCTTTATGTTATCCATGGATTTATATTATTTGCCTTCCACAATGTGAATACCATTCATGCATCGGTAACTGCCAATGGACTGAATAATTCTGACGGGGAAGGTAGGCTAATTGTCAGCTAAAGAAATTATACAATTGTGAATAAAAGTTACATCATTCATACCTTTTAACTCTTTAAGACCAGACTGGACATATGCACATTTGTTTTTACCGGATTTTCCTTATTCCGGGTGCTTTCGATTGTCAATCTTGCCATGAGGTAACTTAAAGTAGACTCTGCGCCCTGGTTGAGATTCACATGGAATTCTTCCAGCCCGTCGTAACATCCTCCGGTGCAGGGGTTATATACTATATTATTCAAGCCGGTTATTCCCGAGGAACCAATTAAACGCCATATCCATTTTTACATCGTAGTCATCGTCACCAAAAACCCTGTAGAATTTACTTAATGTCATAATCGTATAGGCCACGTCAATCGGCTGTTCGCCTCCGGCAGATGGCTGGTCCTGCTTCCCGGCCTTTCATCAGCCATTTTTTGTTGGAGATTACCTTTATTCCCTTTTCATTGAATGTACGGGACAACAAAAAACCGAAGGATGAAATGGCAATGTCTTTATATTCTTTATCGCTTGTTAACAGCCACGCATATAACATA
Source organism: uncultured Bacteroidales bacterium (assembly GCA_963790105.1). Lineage (GTDB taxonomy): Bacteria > Bacteroidota > Bacteroidia > Bacteroidales > UBA10428 > UBA5072. Next base: position 423,938 of record CAWBNI010000037.1, read on the forward strand.
GCTTCAGGCAATATACTGTTTGCATAGGTAAGACTGCCCTCAAACCAATTCCAGTTGTTCTGATGATTCCTGCTTGTACATTTGTACCATCCTGTCGGCGAATACCTGGATGAGGTCAAGATTTTTGGGGGAGTTTACAGCCTGACGATAAAAATACAGTCCTTTAATTATGAAAGCCATGGCCCGTGCAGAATGCACTTCACGGATCTGAACCAGTGATTTTCCAAAAATGGTAATGGCTTCTGATATTATTTCCCAGGGTGCAAGGCCCATTAAAGAGACAAGATAGCCCAGTGCCCAGATTGCTCTTCCGGTGGCATCATCCAGATTGACCAGGGTGTTTTGCCGGGTAAACCTGTTGTCTTTATCCAGGTAATTCAGATAGGTGCCATCTGGTTGCAGGCAGAGTTTAATGAAGTGGAGATACCTTTCAATATAATACAGATCAGAATCATCTTCTGTTAATTTATAATGCATGCACATGGCGATGAGGGCACGGGCGTTATCGTCCAGGGTATATCCCGAATCCCGGATCAGGCTGATTGATTTTTGAAAACTGCAGCATGCCGGTTTGCGTGGTCATATGCTTTAAATGACTGAGGTTAATTTCCGGTAAATCATATTGTAATGTTATCTTATCTTCTCCAATATGTTGAAACAGCATGGCATGGGCAACAGCAGAATTTTCCCAGGCAGTGGAAACTATTTTCTGCAGCGTATTCATGCTTAGATTCTTTCTCATGGGTTCATTATGCAATAACCGGATCACTCCTTCTGATAATTGTTTTGAGCTGTGAAAATCAATGATAATCCCTGTTTCTTCAGTCAATACTTCCTTTGCATGCGGTATAGGAGTTGAAATAATGGGGCAGGCGCAACTCATGGCATAGGCAAAAGTACCACTGACAGCCTGGTTGGGATCATGCGTGGTAAACAGGTAAATATCGGTAAGCTGAAGGTATTCGAGCAAATCAGGCAGGGCCAGATAGCTGTCAATAAATTCAACATGGCCGGATAATTTTAGATTTTTCACCATGGACTTCAGTTTATTCCTGTATTGTTCCCCTTCTGTTTTTACTACTCCCGGATGGGTTTTCCCAATGACAAGAAACAATACATCCGGGCTTTGCGCAACAATTGACGGTAAGGCTTCAAGGGTAGTTTCAATATTTTTGCCGGAACTCAGCAGTCCAAAAGTGGATAAGGATCTTACGCCCTTTCAGACCATATTTCTTCTTTAATAAATCTTTGTTTAAATGAGGAACCAGGTGTGTTCCATGAGGAATGACACTTATTTTTTCCAGGGGTATTTCATAGGTTTCCTGTAAGATCTGCGCTGGAAGTTTTTGTCATTACCACAATTGACTTGCAGGCAGCGGCAATATGCTGTACGTTTAATTTAAGAAGTTCATCCGGATACGGCAGAACAGTATGAAATACAACAATGACAGGCTTTGTGAGCTCATATATGAATTCAAGAAATGCTTGTTCCTGTTCTTTGAAAAGGCCAAACTCGTGTTGTATCAAGACAATTTTGATATTGGGGTCCAAATTTATGGCAGATGCAGTTTTTTCATATTCGTCAGCAGATGATGTTTTGAGAATGTATTTTACATCGGGTGAATAAAGCAGGTTGGTTTCATCCGATTCCAGGGCACATATTTTTACCGACAGGGAAGAGCTGAATTTATTTTGCAGCGCACGGGTCAGATCCTGGGTATAGGTTGCGATTCCGCAAACCCTGGGAGGAAAAGAACTGACGATCAGTATCTCGGGTAAATCTTTTGAAGCAGTTAAATTTTTCATCTTTATATCGATAAGTTATCATTTGCCAATAAGTTCCAGGTAATCCCTGGTTATATGGATTTTTTCAGTATTTTCTTAAAAATCGGTTTGATGATGATCAGGGGAGGCATGGTGTCACCCAATAAAAAGCCCCAGTTTTTTAAGGGTTCCGACATGGTCGAAAATGAGTTTTATGATCGCCAGGATGGGTATGGAAAGAAACATACCGGGTATACCCCATAATGCATTTCCAACAATTACGGCGAGGATGGAAAAAAGTGCATTGATTTTTACCTTAGAGGCTACAATCTTGGGACTTATATAGTTATTGTCGATCAATTGAATGAAATAATAAGCTGCAAGTACATATATTGCATACCATCCGGACGATTTGGTAACCAGGGCGACCATCATCGGCATGGCAACGGCAACCAGTCCGCCAACGTAGGGAATAACATTCAGCAGGGCACCGGTAATTCCAAGCAGAATGGCATATTGAATGCCCAGGATTAACAGTGCGGTTGAATTAAGTATCGCCACCAGAACTGCTTCAATGACAAGTCCGACGAGGTATCGCTGAATCACGGATTTTGTTTGAGTAACTATTTCACGCACCTGGGACTGGTTGTTTTCAGCAAACGATTTGCGGATAAAATCAATCAACAGGGGGTGATAAAACAGGATCATAAAAACATACACGGGAATCAGGAAAAGCACAACAATGCTGCTTCCCACGGTAAGAATGGTCTGACCGATGGCTGCACCGCTGCCATTGATCAGCTCACCCTTGGTTTTAGTGATCCAGTCATGAAGCTTATGCGGATTGATATCAAAATATCCGGAAGCCCATGAAATGGCATTCGTTGAGCATCTGTGTGAATTTATCAACCAGCAGGGGCCAGGATTCGCTGAAACCGGCTTGCCTGCGAAAATAACAAGGCCCCAAATGCACCAATGATCAAAAAGGTTAACGCCAGCGTAATGATAATTGCGATTACCCGGTTGATCTTTAACCGCACAAAAAAGTTAACAACGGGATGAAGAAGTATTGAAATAAGGATTGCAAAAACCAACGGGATAAGAATGCCCTGTGCGATATACAGGATAAGCACCAGGCCGATCAGTCCCAGGATGAGAAAAACCGGCTTGATATATAGCGGGAGTCTTCCACACAGGTTCTAATATTATTGAGTTTCAGTCACCGGTGCTATTAAAGAGATTCTTCTGCCCTGGATCACATTGAAAATAACGGCAATAATAGCGATGACAAGAAGAATGTGAATCATGCTTCCTGCGCTATAGGCAAAGTATCCGATTGCCCATAAAATAAAAAGAATGACGGCGACGACATAAAGTAAATTTCCCATGATAGTGTAGATTAATAGTGGAGAAAATAGCTGACGAAATGTGATAACAAAGATGAGATGCTATCACTCCGGAAGCATTACACTATTGTATGAATAAGTTACATCATTCATACCTTGCCCAGGATGCTGTGTCGCTTTTGCTTAAGGTCTTTGAAGTGGGAAGGGGTAAGCCCGGTCATTTTTTTAAACTGGTTCGAAAGGTGGGATACACTGCTGTAGTGCAATTTATCAGCAATTTCAGTAAGATTCAGTTCATCATAAACCAGCAGTTCCTTTACTTTTTCAATTTTATGATTCAGGTAAAACTGTTCAATTGTTGTGCCTTTTACCTCGGAGAAAAGGTTGGCCAGGTAGGTATAATTGTGATTGAGTTTTTCGCTCAGATAATCTGAAAGATTGGTCTTGATTTGTTCTTCCTGGTTATCGAGCAGTTCAATTATATGAATTTTTATTCTCTCAACCAGCATGCTTCTTTTATCTTCCATCAATTCAAGTCCGGCCATTTTCAGACCCCGGTTCAGCCGGTTCCGTTGTTCGTCTGAAAGATCCTCCATGACTTCAACCTCTCCCAGTTCCACACGGGTATGATGTAACCCCAGTTTTTCAAGCTCGGATTTAACCACCATCTTACATCGCTGGCAAACCATGTTCTGTATATAGATTTTCATCGATGCAGTCGTATGTCAACTATTCTCTACCTTCAAATTTAGCACTATTTCAGATAGTATTATAGTAGGGTTAACACTTCATATCTGAAATCGACTTTAAGAAATTAAAATAAAGATGCTTATTAAAAGACATTGTGGATAGTATAGAGAGGGTTGGGGTGAAAATATTTTCCTTTTTAGGCCTCGTATTTCAAAAATAGCAGTACTTTTATTTCGGGAAAACCCGAAATGAAAACGGATATGGCAGAGAAGAAAAAATATTTTACTGACGACCAGGAGAAGCTGGCGCGATATGGAAAAGCACTGTCAAATCCGATTCGTGTTTTCATTCTGGATTACCTGTCGAAAAACCTGGACAGGTGCTGTTACAGTGGAGATATGGTTGAAAACCTGCCTATAGCCCGTTCAACCTTGTCGGAGCATTTGAAGGAATTAAAGAATGCCGGATTGATCCAGGGGGAAATAAATCCACCCTATATAAAGTATTGTATAAACCAGGAAAACTGGGCCGAAGCGAAAGGGATGTTTGCCCGGTTTTTTAAAAAGTAAAAAAATTTAACAATGTGTTTCGGGTTTACCCGAAATACTTAAAATCAAATTCTCATGGAAATAAAAATTTTAGGAACCGGATGTCCAAAGTGCAAGACCCTCGAAAAACTTACCCGGGAGGTCGTAGCAAAAAACGGAATTGATGCTACTGTTACCAAGGTGGAAGATATCACCGAAATTATGAAGTACCACATTATGGCTACACCCGCCCTGGTGGTAAATGAAAAGGTCGAAATCAAAGGACGTATACCGTCTGCTGATGAAATTAAACAGGTGTTATCCAAATATTAGTTTTCTAAATCTCATTATACAATGAAACAAATTTACATTATTCAGTTTTGCATTGCTTCTGATGCTGGGCAATGGGTCCTGTAATGCACAAGCCAATAAAAACGCAGAAGCCAAATCCAGCACGGTTTCAGCAAAAGTTGAAGTCTATTATTTTCACTTTACCCGGCGCTGTGCTACCTGCCTTTCGGTGGAGGAAAACGCCAAAAAGGCCGTTGAAACTCTGTATGCGGATAAGGTAAAAAAAGGCGAATACTCTTTTAAGGGAGTCAATCTTGATGATGAAAGCAGCAAGCCCATCGCTGAAAAACTGGGTATAGGAGGACAAACGTTGCTCGTGGTTTGTGGCGATAAAAAAATTGATATTACCGACAAGGGCTTTATGAATGCGCACGATTTTGAAAAGATGAAAGAAGAAATTAAAAAAGCTGTTGAACTTGCTTTAAAAGGGTGATTTCCATGGAATTTCTAAGGGATATACTTGAGAATTCACAATATTCTTTTGCTACTGCATTTATCCTGGGACTGATGACTGCGATAAGTCCGTGCCCCCTGGCGACCAATATTACCGCCATTGGATTTATCAGCCGGGATATTGACAACAGAAAACGGGTATTTATTAATGGACTGGTATACACCCTGGGACGCGCGATAAGTTATTCCGCCCTGGCCCTGATCCTTTTTTTTGGTGCCAGCCAGATGCATGTTTCAAGGCTATTTCAGGGTTGGGGAGAAAAGATTCTGGCACCCTTACTCATTCTTATCGGGTTGTTTATGCTCGGCATTATGAAAATTAAGTTTCCGGGTTTTTCACGGTTAACTGATAAAATTGAAAAAAAGGGGAGCGGCAGCTACTGGAGTACCCTTTTACTGGGGATGGTATTTGCCATGGCCTTTTGCCCTTACAGTGGGGTGCTCTTTTTTGCCATGCTGATGCCAATTACAATTGCAAGTGCCGGCGGATTGTATCTTCCGGTTGTGTTTGCCGTGGCCACCGGGTTACCCGTCATCCTGTTTGCGTGGTTAATTGCATACGCCATAAGCAATGTCGGGAAAGTTTATAGTAACATAAAGTCTTTTGAACTTTGGTTCAGGCGGGTCATTGCCGTATTATTCATAGTTACGGGTTTGTATTATTCTATTCTATTGTTCATGTAAAAAATTTGAAAATGCATTTCGTCTTTACTCGAAATAAAATAATCCTATCGATGAAATTAAACCGGAAATTACTTTTACCGCTATTGCTATTGCCGGTCTGGTACATGGTTTATCATAGCCTCCAGCCTGTCACGGATTGGCTTATTGATGACGTTTTGGGATTGACAAAAGGGGCACGCCTCACGGAAGCCCTTCGTTTCTTTGTTTTCGAATTGCCAAAGGTATTGCTCCTGCTTACCCTCATTATCTTTTTTGTAGGCATAATCCGTTCTTATTTTTCGCCTGAAAGAACCCGTAAGGCGCTGGAAGGCAAGTCACTTTTTACAGGAAATGTAATGGCATCCTTCCTGGGTGTTGTTACCCCGTTTTGTTCCTGTTCAGCAATTCCCTTGTTCCTTGGATTTGTAGAATCAGGCGTTCCCCTGGGCGTTACCTTTTCGTTCCTCATTGCTTCCCCGATGATCAATGAGGTTGCCATTATCCTACTGTTCGGGTTATTCGGTTGGAAGACTGCCCTTATCTACGTCGTCACAGGATTGGTTATAGCCATCTCGGCAGGGTACGTTATCGGGAAACTGAAACTGGAACACTGGGTGCAGGATTGGGTATACCAAACCAAATTGGGCAGTGAGGATGAAGCCGAAGAAAAGCAAAAATTTTCGGAGCGTATCCGATATGGGTATGATGGCTGTGAAGGAAATTGTGAGCAAGGTCTGGATTTATGTCGCTGTAGGTATTGCTGTGGGAGCTGGTGCGCATGGATATGTGCCACAGGATTATATGGCTTCTCTCATGGGTAAATCCGCCTGGTTTAGTGTGCCTTTGTCAGTACTTATCGGAATTCCCTTGTATTCTAATGCAGCCGGTATTATTCCCATTGTTTCGGTTCTGATTGAAAAAGGGGCCTCGCTCGGGACTTCTCTTGCTTTTATGATGGCGGTCATTGGTTTATCCCTGCCCGAAATGATTATCCTCAAGAAGGTTTTAAAACTCCCCTTGATCATGGCATTTATTGGTATTGTTGGCATCGGAATCATGCTGGTGGGTTATTTGTTCAATTTTATTTTTTAAACAATTTATCTCATTTCTAAAACTGAAAAAATCATGAAAACAATTGGTTTTATTGGTGGTGGACGCATTACCAGGATCCTTTTACATGGCTTTAAAAATGCAAACATTTCATTTGAAAAGATTTCTGTTTTTGAAACAAATGAAATGGTTTTAAATGCTTTAAAAGCGGATTACCCGCAAATCGATGCGTCAGGCACGGATGCATCCATAGCAGCCTCCTCCGACTGGGTTTTCATAGCCCTTCACCCGCCGGTATTGGTTGAAACAATGCAATCATTGAAAGACTTCATCAAAAAGGAGGCATTAGTAATTTCACTGGCTCCCAAAATCACTATTGAAAAACTGCAGGCTATCTTGCCTGAAGTTCAGAACCTGGCGCGGATGAATCCCAATGCAGGAACCTATGTTAACCGGGGATTGAATCCGGTATGCTTTGCCCAAACGGCAAATAAAACCATTATAAGGGATTTCACAGGAGTATTTGAAAAATTAGGTAAGATCCCGATTGTGAGGGAAGATCAGATGGAAGCCTATGCCGTGATCAGTGCCATGGGACACACCTATTTCTGGTTTCAGCTGCAGCAATTGAAAGAGCTTGCCCAGTCATTCGGATTATCAGAAAAGGAAGCGAAGGAAACCATTTCTGTGATGCTTATGGGTACAGCGGACACCCTGTTTCATTCCGGATTGAAATATGAGGATGTGGTCAACCTGGTGCCTGTAAAACCCATGGCGCCCCATGAAAACGCAATAAAAGAGTTTTATGAGACCAGCCTGAACGGAATCTATCAAAAGATCAAGCCCTGATTGCTATTTAAAGCTAAGCGTAGTTTGTAACTACGCTAAACATCCTTTCAGCAATTGCATTTCCCGGTCTCCTGTACCGGCGGGCACTTAACACTTCCATAGGAACAGTATACGCAACAATCACCTGCCCTGGGTTTTAGTATTTGTCCGCAATTTGTGCACTCATAAAAAAACTGGCAGGAATCCGTCGGCATTATTTCATCCTTGCTGAATCCGCAGGACGGGCAGGTAAGTATTGAATGGAATTGAATTGGATTACTCATATTATACAGCAACAACTAACTGATCATGTTTGTTTCCTGGAATAAAGGTACAAGGTATTCTTCATGATATTAAGTAAAAAGTACCTGGTATTCAGTCTTTTTAACTTGATAGGGTTATCCGCCAAACCTTGCATTCTCCCTTGAAATGTTGTATCTTTACTGGATTGAAATATTCTGCCATGAACCAAACCCAGTCAATGGAGCAGGTATTTCTCGAAAAGTTAAATGAAATAGTCGAAGCCAACCTCCAGAATGAACAGTTCGGTGTGGCAGAGATATCGCGTGAAATGGGCCTGAGCCGCTCAGGCATCCACCGCAAGCTAAGAACCATTACCAAAAAATCAGTAACCCAGCATATCCGGGAGTATCGTCTTCAGAAAGCCATGGAAATGCTCCGGCACCATGAGGCTACTGCTGCAGAGATAGCATTCAGGGTAGGTTTCAGCAGTCCGGCTTACTTTAACAAATGTTTTCACGAATACTACGGATATCCGCCAGGAGAAGTCAGGAAACTGGAAAAGTATGAATCTGATAATATCCAGATTGTGCCAGGAGCGGAAGCATTAAGACAGAACAGCAGCAAGGGTAAGCTTTTTACGGTCCTTTCTGTTTCATTCTTTGGTACACTGGTCCTTTTATTATTGTTATTTTTTTCTGACTATTCTTATTTTAGAAATCTCATCACCAACGGTGCTCAACGGATTAAAGTTCCCAATCAGTCTATTGCCGTTCTCCCCTTTATGAACTTCAGCGAAGACCTGGATTATCAGTATTTTGCCGACGGAGTCATGGAGGAGATTCTCAATAATCTGAACCTGATCCGGGATATCCGTGTGATCTCCCGTACCACCGCAGAGCATTTCCGGGGAAGCCGACTCACCTCGCCGCAAATCGCGAAAGAGTTGCATGTTGGTTACTTGCTTGAAGGAAGCGTTCTGAAATATGAGAACAAGGCCAGGATCTATGTCCAGTTGATCGACGCCCGGCATGATCAGAATATCTGGTCTGAGAAATATGACAGAGAACTCACCGATATCTTTTCCGTGCAGACCGATATCGCCAAGAACATTGCCCGTGAATTGGAAAACATTTTTAGGGATAAAGAAATCCGGCAAATCAAGGAAGTGCCAACACTTAGCTCGGAGGCATACGACCTGTACCTGATGGGTCGCTACTTTTGGAACAAGAGGACAGAAGAAGGGCTCGAGAGAAGTATCGGCTATTTTGAAAAGTCGATCATAGCTGACCCTGATTTTGCCCTGGCTTATGCCGGACTGGCGGATGCCTATTTTATTCAATCATCCTGGGGATGGTGCCCCAGGCCCGAAGGATATGACAGTGCCAGATTATATGCATCAAAGGCCCTCGAATTAGACAACAGACTAGCTGAAGCCCTTGTAATAATAGCAGAATTGAGTTTTAAAAATTGGAAATGGGAACAGGCCCGAAAGGAATTTATTATTGCTGTAGAATGCAATCCAGGCAATCCTATGATCCATCAATACTTTGCAGAGTTGCTTTGTGTGCTTGGAGAAAAAGAAGAAGCACGGAGGCAGTTAAGTCTTGCTCTGGAATTGGATCCTCTGTCCCTGATCAACCGTCAGGTGAGCGGTTATCAGTATTACTTTGAGGGAAAAGTTGAGAAAGCCCTTAAAGAGATCGAGACTATTAGGGAAATTGATACAACCTTTGTTTCAATTTTATGGTTAGCATATAGAATATACATTGGAAAAGGGGAAGGAAGAAAAGCACTGGAAGCTGTTCAAAAAATCTACACTTTGAGCCCGAAAACGATAAAATGTGCTGAAGAAGTGAAGGATGCATACCACAAATCAGGAATGACCGGCATGATTAAATATAATATGAGCATTAAACAAACGATTCCAGGATCTTACTATACCAAGGCTTTATCTTATGCCATGCTGAATGAAAAGGAAAGTGCACTGGAATGCCTTGAAATGGCTTGTGAAGAAAGAGTTATGGGCAATATATACATTGAACCCGAATTCAGAAATATCAAAACTGACCCCAGGTGCCGGGAAATCATGAAAACAATGGGATTGTCAGTATACTTTGAAAACCCAAGCGAGGCAAGCGACAGGTGATTTCCATACTACACCGCAGGTTTTTATAACTTCCTGCAACCCTGGTATAATCTCCGCTTAATAATTGAAATAACCAGCAACTGTTTTGCTATGCATTGACACAAGCTTTGTGCCAATTTTACAAGGTGAAATCTGATATCAAGTGATTCCATTTTGTTATTGCACCTTTGGTGCTTGCATTTGTATGAAAGATTATGATGCCAATGCTGTCTGCATGAAATCAAGACTGTATTAAACTAAAAGAATGGAGGATCAACTATGAGAAAGCTTTTACTTCTCTTCCTGGCAGCTGGAATTAGCCTGTCAGGCATGACAACGGAACCAACCGGAGCATGGTATTTAACCAGTTCTGGTAAAATACAATGCCATAGAATTACCTTTGGGATAGATAAGGCAAGGATTGAATTGCAGAACGGTGAAAAATTTGCCTTGCCCATTGATGAGATAAACTCGTATTCCATAGAAGGCAAGGTATATAATAAGGTTCCAATGTATAAGGACGGCAAACCAACCAACAGGATGGTTTTTATGGAACTCGTAAAAAGCCATGGAGACTGCAATCTTTACAGGTATGAGAAAAGCATTTATGAGAAGGAAGATAGAATGATCGTATTGACTACCTGCTGCAAATATTATGTATATCGAGGAGACCAGTTTCAACTGGTGATCGACCGCAATTCAGACCCGAATAAAGTGCAGAGTGTATGCAAGTACTTTGACGTGCTGGCAGTTCTTCAATAAACACCGTAGTTTCTATATGTCAGGGGAATAATGTTGCCTTATTATCTGACTTGTTCACCGCACAAACCAGGAATTTTGTTTACAGGAAATAAGCAGCCCCCGGAAGTTATTTCCGGGGGCTGCTGTTATAGCCTTAATTGGCTTTTTAACAGTTAAAAAGATAATTATCCGCTTTTACCTTAATGTAGCCCCACCAGGAATCGAACCTGGATTTAAGGTTTAGGAAACCTCCGTTCTATCCATTGAACTATAGGGCCCTCTTTTAATCTTCGCTGCCTTCGCTAAGGCTTCGGTCGAATCGCCTTCGCTAAAGCTACGGGGATCGCTAACCACCTTCGCTAAAGCTACGGTGGTCGCAGCAAAAGTATTTAAAATGATCGGACTCGCAAAATTATAGGGAAGAATAATGGTAACTGGCCAGGCAAAAGCCCGGCGATAATTCACTTCTTTTAAACTCTTTTGAAGTTGAATTGTTTCTGAAAATAAAATAGTTAGCACCAAATTATCCGTGATTCTCTCCTCTTCTTTTGTTAACGCAAAAACAGATACATAATGATAAAACTATCATGTACTGCCATTTTTACATTGTTTGCTTTAGTTTCCTTTGGTCAGACCGGGGCAATTCAGAACAAAACTCAGGGTAATTCCTCCGATATAAATGTTACTCTTCTGGGAACAGGCACACCTCAACCTTTAATGGACCGGTTTGGCCCCTCCATACTTGTCCAGGCCGGCAGCGAGATCTTGCTTTTTGACGCAGGACGCGGTTGTTTGCAAAGATTAAAGCAACTGAATATTTTGTATGATAAATTGGATGCAGTTTTTATTACGCACCTCCATTCAGATCATATTGTGGGTTTGCCCGACCTGTGGCTTACAGGATGGCTGGTATCCCAACGGAGTGTTCCCCTGAATATTTATGGTCCTGTCGGAACAGCGGATATGATTAAATATTTGCGGCTTGCATACGCTTATGATCTCAAAATAAGAGCGGATGATGATAAGGTTATGGAGGAGGGCAGTAAATTACTGGTGACTGAAATACAACAGGGGACTATTTATGACAAAAATGGGGTGAAAGTGATTGCATTTGATGTGGATCATTTTCCAATTAAACCTGCCTTTGGATATCGCATAGAATACAAGGGCCACTCTGTTGTATTATCAGGGGATACACGCTATTCGGAAAACCTGATCAGGTTTGCAAAAGGAACAGATCTTCTGATACATGAGGTCATCATTGCCCCGGATACTTTGAGTAAATCAGATCCAAAATATCATATATATGCTCATCATACCTCAGCGGCACAGGCAGGCATGGTTTTTAGTGCGGTAAAACCTAAACTCGCGGCGTTTTCGCATATTTCAAAACTGTATGGACTAAAAGAAGAGGATATTATGAAAAGTACAAAAACAAATTATTCGGGTCCGTTGATTATGGGAGAAGATTTAATGACTTTTTCAATCGGGGATACGGTAAGTGTGAGTCCCTGGAAAATGAAGTAAACGGTAATCGGAAGAACTTACTTCTTCAAAATCGTATCGATAATTTCCTGTGACTTCTTATCTTCCTCTTCCTGCCTGGCATTCAGCTCATCCTCCATCCGCTTTAGCTTTGCAGTAACTTTATTGTAGACTTTTTGAAAGTCATCCGGGTGTTCGGAATAATACGACATGGTTGAATCAAACATGGTCCGCGTAACCCCATATTTACTCAAATACAGAGCCATACAGTGTGGCCGAGTCCAACAGCGCTCCTTTGGCACGGCTCATGTTTTCCACTGCAATGCCATCTGCCAGGTGAATGTCCACCAGTACATTGATGAACTTTTTAGGGGGAATGACCTCGCCGTATCGCCTGTGCCCGCATGACACAGCCAGAATGGCCATGAGCAGCAACAGGCAGTATCCGCTTCGAACCTGTATTTTCTGAATCATTAATCTTTTATATCGTTAAACCGGTATCCCAGCATTATTTCATGGGATCCAAAGTTATGCGCTCCTAATGGATTTAACACAACTTCATAAGCATATCCGATATAAATTTTTCTTTCCCACGTATACCCCAGCAGGATGGAGATTGCTTCCTGGGAACGATACGATATTCCACCCCATATCATATTCCGGTACCATACGCGGGCATTGAAATCTACCTGGACAGGTGCCGGCCATACTTTCTTTATTACTATGCTTGGTTCCAGCGCCCATTCCCGGTTGATATAATATTTGTAGCCTCCCGTAAGGTAGAAATGGGTTTTCAACCGGCTTTCTCCTGAGGGATCATCTCCGATCTTAATCTTGCTGTTTAGCACATGCCTGAAAACAACCCCTGCATGATAGGTAGATGTCCAAAGATAAAATCCCACATTCGCATCGGGGAGATAGTAGCTTTCCTTCGCATTCATTACCTGATCTCCGTCCACAGGCATTTCGATCTTTGCAAAATCAATTTTGTACTGGATCATTCCAAGGTTCAGTCCGCCCGAAATTTTCATGTCCTCATTAATGTTATAATGATAGGCGTAGGAACCATGAACGGAACCCATGCTGATCGGACCGGCCACATCGTAGCTGATCGTGCCGCCCCAGCCCATCGGCTGTTTTACAAGCGGGCCATATACACTCAACGAATTCGTGATGGGGGCATCAGAGAATCCCACCCATTGAAAACGGTTGGATGATATTACCTGGAAGTAATTGTTCGTCCCTGCAAGGGCAGGATTCAGGACGAAGGGGTTGGTCATGAACAGGGTGGATAATGGGTCCTGCTGGGCCAAAGCTGCTATCCCTCCCATGAGGCCAAACAGTATCAGGAAACAAGTTCGTTTCATCTTCTTATCTTAATATGGTTACTGTGCCGGTATAGGGTTCTGATTTACCGTCGTCAACATCAATTATATAATAATATGCGCCAACTGGCATAGGCCTGCTGTTCCGGGTGCCGTCCCATTCCTGCGAACCACCGTAACCGGTAGACTCAAAAACAGTTTCACCCCAGCGGTTAAATACGCGTACATGTATCCGGTCGCCATATTCAACAGCATGCGTTATAACCCAGGTGTCATTCGTACCGTCGCCGTTCGGACTAAACCCGGTATATATCTTGATTGCCTTTGCAATCACCACATGAACGCGGTCGGATTCAATACATCCATCCCGGGTTGTGCCAAATACAGTATAGTAATTGCTTTCCGCAGGTGTAATAACAACCGCTTCGGCTGTCGGATCACTGAGACCATCTGCGGGCTGCCACAGATAGCTCTCGAATCCCGGAGTAGCCGCCATGGTGTATGTTTCACCTTCAAGCAGGAAGAGGGCTGTGTCAATATTTACCTGTCCTGACGGATCATAAATATCCATCCCGATGCGCTCGTAGGCAGCTGAGTACTACCGTATCGCGGTCCATACAGCCATCCTGGTATACCGTGTATATAAACTGAGTTGTACTCATAATACTTACAGTCGGGTTGTAGATATCCGGGTTGTCAACGAGACTTGCGGGTTCCCAGCGCATGGTATCGCCCACGCTTCCGATAAGCTGGTATTCAGCACCCGGACAGATTGTATCATCCATTCCGGCATTTGCAGTGGCCACATGTTCACCGGGTACGGCAAAATCAAACAGGGCGCTGCACTGATTGGAATCAGCTATAGTTACACTGTAATTGCCGGCTTCTATATTGATGATATCCTGTGTTGTATCTCCGGTGCTCCAGTTGTATTTCAGCGTACCTGTGCCGCCTGTTACCGTCAGATCAATGCCCCCGTCTTTGGTAAGTGCAGAGCAGCTTGCATTGGTGATGAGGGCAGTGGCCACAATTTGTGCAGGTTCAATAAGCTTCACAGTATCAATATATAATCTTCCCTCACTGTCAGTGATCCATAAATCATAACTTCCTGCGGTCTGTCCTGTAAAGGAGATCAGCCCGTCAGCCGAAATATAGGGATCGGTAAGCCAGCTTCCGGTAAGTGTATAAGGAGCAACACCATCCACGGTGGTGATCAGGAAGCTTCCGTCTGCCACACCGTAGCAGGAGATATCCTGTTTGGACACATCAACATGAAGTTGATTTACGGCCAGACTGGTATCCTTGGCAAATACGCAGCCATTTGTATCCAGGACGAATACATGGTAGATACCTATATCCAGACTGTCGAAAACTCCGGATGACTGGAAAGTGACTCCATTGTCGATGGAATACCTGTAAGGAGCAGTGCCTCCTGAGGCGGTCAGCGTCATGCTGCCGGGCGTGGTTCCCACAACAGGAACAATATCTATCTGAACCACTAATTGTGTCCTCTGCTGCAGCGTAATGACGGAATCCAGGGAGCATCCGTTGGGATCGGTAGCCCTGAGGGTATAAATTCCGGCGGCCAGGTTCAAAAATACACCTGAGTCAGCCACAGAAGAAGTGAGGTTGCCGGGTAGCAGATGATAGGTCATCTGTCCTGAACCACCGCTTGCTTTGGCCCTTATAAACCCGTCGGTGGAACCGAAACAGGCCAGGGTATCCGAAATCATCACCGTGTCAAATACAATGGCCGGCGGTGCCGAAACTTCAACGGTAGCGATAGAGGAACAACCCATGGCGTCGGTGACCAGTACCGAATATGTACCTGCACCAAGGTCAACCTGGGCTGAATTCGGCTCGGTCGTCGGACCGGTCCACTGGTACGTGTAGGGAGGAATACCGCCCTTCACGGTTACCACGGCACGTGCATCTTCTGAATTGAAGCATGAGGTCATCAGGCGAATGGGCACAACAAAGGAAGTCGGGCGTAATTCGCCGCTTATCGGGTTGAGTATCTTTTCATTTATATCGCCTGAATTGTAATTTATCGTGGTGGTATCCCCGTTCAAATCAAGGTCGGTGAATGAAAGACTTGCCAGTTTAATGAAACCATCGGGGTCCGGAACCGACTTATCAGCATCATAAACGCGTATCTGCCAGGCTCCGTTTGCCGGATCTTTTCCATGCAGTACATTCCAGTTGCCTGTGGCTGCAAAGGTTCCGGTCAGCGGTTTGGTATTCACGCAATAATCGAGGGTATCTCCCGATGACTTATCGATCGTATTTGTAAATGTACCATCCACTCCATTGTTGAACGGATTCAGGATGCACCAGAAAGGCATGGGTGCTTTCAGCATCACCTCGGTACCATCCGGGGCTACCAGGGCAAATCCAAGGTCCCAGTTCAGGAAACGGTTGGTTACGATAACTCCCACACGGATTTCGGTGGTTGTGGAATCGATCAGGAATGGGGCGGGGGTTCCAATGGTTGCCACGATGAGGTTGATATCGAGATTCATGGAATCGGAATAAGCCGTTCCGCATCCTGAAGTAACAAAGCACCTGTAATATCCTGAATCAGCTGCTTCTGCATTTTGTATCCTCAGGTTCGGAGTGGTTACACCTGAAATATCACCTCCATCGGTGAGGTCGATCCAGTTGCCGGTATAAAGCCATTGCCACTGGTATGTTTTGGCTCCGAAGCCGTTGGCAATTATGTTGAAATCCACTGTGCTTCCTTCGCACACAAGCGTGTCATCATCCGAGAAAGTCACAGCCGTGGCAGGATCCACCAGAAGGACCGCTTTATTGCTTGTCAATGTGTCGCATTGACCATATACCAGCACATCATAATCACCTGATTGTGAAGCAGTAACAGCGGTCAATGAAAGTATCGGTGTAGTTTTTCCGGGCAGGATTGTTCCGTTCCTTCTCCACTGGTATGTAAGGTTTGTTCCCGTTGCGGTAATGCTGAATGACACATCCGAACCTTCACAGATTTCCTGGTCAGCGGGTTGCAGAGTAATTTGCGGTAATTCAGCCACTGTCAGCAGTGCCGTATTGCTTGTTACCGAACCGCAGCTTCCCGTTATAACCACGTCGTAATTGCCGGCGCTGGACAAGGTAATTCCCGTAAGCGAAAGCGTCTGGCCGACGGCTCCGGCGATATTAATTCCGTTCTTTCTCCATTGATAACTTATCCCTGCACCGGTGGCCGTTACAGAGAAGTTAGCTGTTGTGCCTTCGCATGAGGTCAAAGCAGCAGGCTGGGCTGTGATAGCCGGGGCCCTGTCTACGGTAAGGGTTGCTGCATTGGAGGTAAGATTACCGCAGGTACCCGTAATGACCACCGTATAGCTTGCTGCATCGGCAGGTGTAATATTGTTGATCGTATAGCTTGCATTGGTTGCACCGGCTATATTCACGCTTCCTTTACGCCACTGGTAGGTAAGGCCTGCCCCGGTAGCGGCAACTGAAAATGTTGCATTTGTGCCTTCACATTGCGTTAGACTTACCGGCTGTGTTGTGATAGAAGGAGAGACATTGACTGTGAGTGTGGCCGCATTGGAAATGGCCGCTGCGCAGGTTCCGGTGATCAGCACGTCATAACTTGCGGCATCTGCTGCCGAAATGTTGTTGATCGTATAACTTGCATTGGTGGCTCCGGCAATAATGGTACCGTCCTTCCGCCACTGGTATGTAAGTCCTGAACCGGTAGCCGTTACGGTGAAAGTAGCGTTTGTGCCACTGCAAAGAATGAGGTTCGCAGGTTGACCGGTGATGACCGGGGGTGTATTTACCGTTAACAGGGCTGCAGCGGAAGTAAGATTACCGCATGTCCCTGTGATGACAACTGTATAGCTTGCTGCATCGGCAGGTGCAATGTTGTTAATTGTATAGCTTGCATTGGTTGCACCGGCAATATTCACTCCTCCTTTGCGCCACTGGTAAGTTAAGCCTGTTCCGGTCGCGGTGACGGTGAAGGTGGCATTGGTCCCTGCACACTGGGTCAGACTTACAGGCTGTGCAGTAATGACAGGGGCTGTATTGACAGTGAGGGAAGCAATATTCGAGGTACTGGTTCCGCACGTTCCGGTTATAACCACATCATAATTGGCTGCATCGGTCGCGGTGATGTTGTTCAGTGTAAGACTGGCATTGGTTGCACCGGCAATATTCACACTATTTTTCCTCCACTGGTAGGTCAATCCGGTTCCCGTAGCGGTAACAGTAAATGTGGCATTTGTGCCTGAGCAGAGCACCAGGCTGGCCGGTTGACCGGTGATGGCCGGAGGTGTATTTACCGTAAGAGTGGCTGCTCCTGATGTAAGATTTCCGCAGGTGCCTGTAATGACAACCCGGTAACTGGCTGCATCGGCAGCTGTAATGTTATTGATTGTATAGCTTGCATTCGTGGCGCCTGCAATGTTTACCGTATTCTTCTGCCATTGGTAGGTGAGGCCTGTTCCGGTAGCTGCAACAGTGAATGTGGCGTTGGTTCCTGCACATTGTACCAGGCTTACGGGCTGGGTAGTAATGGCTGGCGCAGTGTTTACCACAAGGGATG